>NZ_CP031466.1:2412698-3619047 GCF_003368325.1 Paraburkholderia caffeinilytica
TCGTCGATTTGCGGAAGCCACTGCTGCGTGGTGTCGTCGAACAGGAAGCGACAGCCCGCGAGGTCCGCGAGCTGCGTCTCCGGACGCAGGTGGTACCCGAGCGCGACGGCATCGCAGGCAAGCTCCAAAGGCTCGCCGTCAGCCATAGCCACCACAACGCCGCTCACACCGTCTTGCGGCGAGCTTTTGATCTCCAAAGGCTGCACGCCGCGATGAACCGGCACGCGCGCCTTTGCCAGCACGCGCGTCAACGCAATGCCCTTCTGGAGCGCGGCGGGAATCGCCAGCAAACGCGGCAGCGCGGCCACACGCTGCCTGAACGTCGACGTATCGAGCACCGCCGCCACCTGCGCGCCCGCCTTCACGTATTGCGCGGCCACGAGATACAGCAGCGGCCCGCTGCCCATCATCACGATGCGCGAGCCGATCGCGCAGCCCTGCGATTTCAGCGCGACCTGCGCGCCGCCCAGGCTATACGTGCCGGCCTGGTGCCAGCCCTTGACCGGCATCAGCCGGTCGGTCGCGCCGCTGCAAACGATCAGCGAATCGAACGTCAGCGTCTGGTAGCGCGTGCCGCTTGCCAGATGCACGGCACCCGGCGAGATATTCCAGACCAGCGTCTCCGGCAGATAATCGATCTTGCTCTTCAGCGCATCGAAGCTTTGATGCAGCGACGCGGCGCGCTCCGCCTCGGTGCCGTACAGCGTTTCGTAGCTGCGCGAAAAGCCTTCCGGTTGCCGCCGATAGATCTGGCCGCCGTCACGCCGTCCTTCGTCGATGACCGTCGGCCGCAACCCCGCTTCGACCAACGCCTGCGCGGCGCGCACGCCCGCCGGCCCGGTACCGATGATCACTACACGCGGGGCCATACGCCCTCCCCGGCTTCGGCCAGCTTCGTGACGATGGACATGCCCGGCGCCGCGGGCGTACTGCATGCCCGCACGCGTTCGCCTTGCGCCGTCCAGACCCAGCAATCCTGGCACGCGCCCATCAAGCAGAAACCGGCACGGCGGCCATCGCCGAATTCGGAGTCGCGCAAAGTGCTCACGCCGGTCAGCAAGGCGACCATCAGCGTGTCGCCCTCGGCCGCCTCGCGCACAACGCCGTCGACGGTAATCGGAAAGGTCTTGCGGCCCGTTTCCGCGAGCCGCACAAATCGTCCGTTCATGCCGGGGTCGCCTCCGCGGTCTGCAGACGATTCAGTTCAGCCGCCGGATGATGGCAAAGAATCTCCGCGCCCGAAGGCAGTTTCTTCAAGGACGGCGGCGTCATATTGCACTTCCCGTCGATGCGCACCGGGCAGCGTGCGCGGAACGAGCACAACTCGGGCATGTCGGCGCTCTCGCCCATCGCCGGCAACTCGGCACAACCGACGGCGCGGCGCGCGTCGAGCCAGCCCGGCTTCAGCGCGGGCACCGAATCGACCAGCAAGCCCGTGTACGGGTGATACGGCGGCGCCGCGAGCACGTCGCGCTGCCCGGCTTCCACGCGATGCCCCGCATACAGCACGATCACTTCGTCGCAGATGGCACGCACGGTCGAGATGTCGTGGCTGATGAACATGTACGACACGCCGAGTTCGCGGCGCAATTCGGCCAGCAGGTCGAGAATCGCCGCGCCGACCACCGTATCGAGCGCGGAGGTCACTTCGTCGCAAAGAATCAACGCCGGGTTGGCGGCCAGCGCGCGCGCCAGATTCACGCGCTGCTTCTGGCCGCCGGAAAGTCCGGCAGGCGTGCGCGTGGCGATCGAGGCCGGCAGCTTCACCAGATCGAGCAGTTCCAGCATGCGTTTCTTCGCGGCCGAGCCGCTCAGATGGTGATAAAACGCAAGCGGACGGCCAAGGATATCGGCGATCGAATGACTCGGGTTCAGCGCCGTGTCGGCGTTCTGGAACACGATCTGGATCTGCCGGTACTGCTCCGGCGTGCGGCGCGACAGTTGTGCGGGCAACGGCTTGCCGTCGAACAACACCTCGCCGCTCGCGCGGTCGACGAGACCGGCCACCACCCGCGCGAGCGTCGTCTTGCCCGAGCCGGATTCGCCGATCACCCCGAGCGTGCTGCCGCGCGGGATCGACAGGCTGACGTCGTCGAGCACGCGCACGGCGGGCGAGCCGAAGCGATCGATACGTCCGTAACCGGCCGCCAGGCTGCGAATTTCGAGCAGCGGCGGAATGTGTTTGCCGAGCTGCGGCGTTGCCAGCTCCACCTCAGGACGCCGCGTGGCGGCGAGCAGTTGACGCGTATAAGCATCCACGGGTGCATCGAGCACTTGCGCGACCACGCCGTTCTCCTTCACCGCGCCGCCATTCAGCACGACGATGCGATCCGCCATCTGCGCGACCACCGCCAGGTCGTGCGACACGTACACGGCGGTCGTGCCGAGTTCGCGGATCACTTTCTTGAAGGCCGCGAGCACTTCGATCTGCGTGGTGACATCGAGCGCGGTGGTCGGTTCGTCGAACACCACCACAGCGGGATCGGTGATCAACGCCATCGCGGCCATCAAGCGCTGCAACTGGCCGCCCGATACCTGATGCGGATAACGCTCGCCGATGCTCTCCGGCGCGGGCAGCGCCAGCGAACGGAACAGGCCGATCGCTTTCGTGCGCGCCGCGTCTTTCGTCATCAGGTGATGCAGCAAGGCCGGCTCGGTCACCTGATCCATGATCGTGCGCGCCGGATTGAAACCCGCCGAGGCGCTCTGCGCGACGTAAGCCACGGTTCGCGAACGCAAGGCGCGACGGCCCTTGGCATCGAGCGACAGCACATCCACGTCGCCGACACGCACCGAGCCGCTGCTGATCGAACATCCCGCCCGTGCATAACCGAGCAGCGACAACGCGATGGTCGTCTTGCCCGACCCGGACTCGCCGATCAGCGCCAGCACCTCGCCCTTCTTCACCGAGAAATCGACGCCCTTGACGATCTCCGTCACCGGCCCCGGCGCCGCACCCGCGACGACCCGCAGGCCCTTCACTTCAATCATGTCCCGCTCGGCCATCACGCACCTCCATGGCTACGGCCGCGACGCCGCAAATTGTCGATCAGCAGATTCATGCCGATGGTCAGCGTCGCAATCGCAACGGCCGGCATCAACACGGCAGGCGCGCCCTCGGACAAACCGCCGATGTTCTCCCGCACGAGCGACCCCCAGTCCGCATTCGGCGGCTGCACGCCAAGGCCGAGGAAACTCAGCCCGCTCAGCAGCAGCACGATGAACACAAAGCGCAAACCGAAATCGGCGAGCATCGGATGAATCATGTTCGGCAGCACTTCGACGCGTGCGATATAGAAGATGCCTTCGCCGCGCGCTCTCGCTACCTGCACGTACTCCAGGCCCATCAGGTTCACCGCGAGCGAGCGCGAAATACGGAATGCGCCGGGGATATAGGCCAAAGCGGCGACGGTCGTCAACATCGGGATCGACGAACCGAACGCGGCGATCACCACGAGCGCGAGCACTTTGCTCGGAATCGAAATCAGCGCGTCGAACAGGCGGCTCAGGATTTCATCGACCCAGCGTCCGGACACCGCCGCGAGCAAACCGAAGAACGTGCCGATCAAACTGGCGAGCACCGCGGCCGCCAGCGCGAGGCCGACCGTGTAGCGCGCGCCGTAGAGAATCCGGCTCAACATATCGCGGCCGAGATAGTCGGTGCCGAGCGGATACGCCGCGCTATAGGTGCCGAAAATCTCCGTCGAGGTCAGCGTGCCGCCTTTGTACGGTGCGACCAGCGGTCCAATGAACGCGACGATCAGCCAGAACGCCACCAGCACGAGACCAATCAGGCCGAGTACGGAGAAGCGGTGAACCAGCCGCTTCAACACACCTTGCCTGAGCGCGGCCGATTCGACGACCGGCGTTTCGATTACGGGTTCGCCAAGGTCCAGGTCGTACAGCTCAGTGCCGGCGTGGGGAACATGAGGAACGTGAGGATTGGTAGGTTGGCTCATCATCGACGCAGCCTCGGGTTGGATACGATTTGACACAGGTCGGCGATCAGCACCAGCCCGAGATACGCCGCGCAGAACACCATCACGCAGCCCTGCACGAGCGGCATATCGCGGTTGGTGACGGCATCGACCATCAGACTGGCGAGGCCGGGATAGTTGAAGATCGATTCCACGATCACCACGCCGCCGAACAGATACGACAGGCTCAACGCCACCGCATTGGCAATCGGCCCGACAGTGTTGGGCAACACATGCCGCAGCACCACGCGGGCGGGCGAGGCCCCTTTCAACACCGCCATTTCGACGTACGACGAATTGAGCTGATCGAGCACCGCGGCGCGCGTCATGCGCGCCATCTGCGCGACGATCACGCAGCACAGCGTCATCACCGGCATCGCGTAGATGCGCAGCAGCGCGCCGAACGAATGGACCTCCGAGAGATACGACAGCGCGGGCAACCAGCGCAGTTTGACGGCGAAGATCAGCACCGCGATGGTGGCGATCAGAAACTCCGGCACGGCGACCGTCGAAAGCGTGAGCACGTTGAGCGTGCGGTCGAGCAGCGAACCGCGGAACATCGCCGACGAAATACCGATCAGCAAGGCCACGGGCACCGAGACCAGCGCTGTCAGACCGGCCAGCACCAGCGAGTTCGGCAGGCGCGTGGCGATCAACTCGCTGACGGGCAGATTGTTCGACAGCGAGGTGCCGAAGTTGCCGCTGAGAATATGAAAGAGCCACTCGAAGTAGCGTTGCAGCGCCGGCTGGTCGAGCCCGAACTGATGCCGCAATGCCGCGACGGCTTCCGGCGTTGCCGCCTGGCCGAGCGCCTGTTGAGCGGCATCGCCGGGAAGCAGCCCGGTGATGGCGAACACGACCGCCGAGACCAGCAGCAGCGTAAGCAGCGCGAGGCCAAGGCGCGCGGCGATGAGTCGTTGCGCGTGTGCTTTCATCGAATTTCGCCTCTCAGGTTGAAGCCGCACGCCGCTCGATAAGCGGCGTGCGTGTTGCCGGGGCCAACTGTCCAGTTCGTCGGACTGGAAACCCTTCCTTCGTTACTGCGCGTCAGGCAGCGCCGCTCACGCGTCCAGCCAGACGTTTTCCGCGAACATGAAGCCCATCAGCCCGGCCAGCGGAATCGAGCCGAGGCCCTTGAGTTTCGACGTGTAGGCATCGAGCGCGCTCTGGAACAGCGGAATGCCGACGCCGCCGTTTTCATGCACCAGCACCTGCATATCGCCGTAAATCTTCTTGCGCTTCGCATCGTCCGGTTCGCCGCGTGCCGCAACCAGCATCTGGTCGAATTTCGGGCTCTTCCAGTTCGCTTCGTTCCACGGTGCGTCCGACTTGAAGAACTGCGTGAAGATCACGTCGGCGCTCGGACGCGCGTTGATATTGCCGAAACCCAGCGGATGCTTCATCCAGTGGTTCGACCAGTAGCCGTCGGACGGCACGCGCGACACCTGAAGATTCAGACCGGCTTGCGGCGCCACCTGCTGCAGGAACATCGCCATTTCAACCGACCCTTCGGCCGCCGGCGAAGCGAAGATCTGGATCGGCGCGCTACCCACCTTGGCCTTCTGGAAA
The DNA here is from genome assembly GCF_003368325.1 of Paraburkholderia caffeinilytica. Lineage (NCBI taxonomy): Bacteria > Pseudomonadati > Pseudomonadota > Betaproteobacteria > Burkholderiales > Burkholderiaceae > Paraburkholderia > Paraburkholderia caffeinilytica. Next base: position 2,418,245 of record NZ_CP031466.1, read on the forward strand.
TGGAACTTCGCCTTGTCCGGATCGAAGGCGCGTTGCGGCAAATCGGCCAGGTAGTACTTGTTGGTCGGATCGATCGGCTGGTCGTTGCCGATCGCGCCGTACCCCTGGAAGATCGCGCGGCGCATCTGCTCGCGATCCTGCAGATACATCATGCCTCGCCGAAAATCGTCGTTGGCGGTAATGCCGCCTTCGTCGCGAACAATCAGGTCGGTGTACTCGCCCGTCTTCGTCTCCAGCACGCCGAAACCGCCGGCGCTCTTGATCTGGGCGGTCGAGCGCGGGCTCACCGCATTGATCAGTTGCACGTCGCCCGAGAGCAGCGCGTTCACGCGCGCCGATTCGTCGCCGATACCGATCAGTTCGACTTCGTCCAGGTGCGGCAGGCCCGGCTTCCAGTAATTCGCGTTCTTCACGCCGACGGTACGCACGCCCGGCGAGAACTCCTTGAGCTTGAACGGGCCGGTGCCGACCGCCGTTTTGAAGTCCTTGGTGCCGTCCTTGATGATCTGGAAATGCGAGGTTGCGAGAATCACCGGCAGATCGGCGTTCGGACCTTCCAGCGTGATCGTCACTTCGTTCGGGCCCGTCGCCTTCACTTCCTTGATCTGATCGGCCAGCGTCTTCGCTTTCGACGCCGTTGCCGGATCCTTATGGCGCATGATCGAATACACGACGTCCGCCGGCGTGAACGGCTTGCCGTCGTGGAACTGCACGCCGGTGCGCAGCTTGGCGACCCACACCGTCGCATCCTTCGTATCCAGCGAGGTGGCGAGCGCCATCTTCGCGCCGAGATGCGAATCGAGTTCGGTCAGGCAGTTGTAGAACATGAAGCCGCGCACGTAGTCGGTCCCGAGCGCGCCCTTTGCCGGGTCGAGCGTGTCGGAGGCCGAAGCGGACTGCGTCGCCACGCGGATCTTGCCGCCCTGCTTCGGCTTCGCTTGCGCCAATGCCGCGCCGCTCGCCGTCAGAAGACCGGCGCCCGTCACCGACATCATCCCGGCCGCGGCCATCGCGCGCAACACGCCGCGCCGCGACGCGCCTTTTGACGTCAACCGCTCCAGCTCGGTGCCGAGTTGAAAAGCGTCATGTTGTGAGGTTTCCTTATTCATCGAACTTCTCCGCGAGGGTGACAGGGATAGCTGCGTGGTTTTAATGGCAAGTGCAACAGTGAAGAATCAATAGAAAATGTCTTTGATGCGGTAATACGTCCCCACCAGCGGGAGGAACCAGGGTTTGCCGGTGTGGCCTGGAATCGCGGGCCATTCGGACTCGCGCCACGGGTTGCGCTCTTCGTGGCCGTCCATCACGTCGGCCATCACCTGGCCCATGTGCGTCGACATCTGCGTGCCGTGGCCGCTGTAACCCAGCGAGAAGTAAATCCCGTCGTGCTGACCGGCATGCGGCAGGCGGTCCGCGGTCATGTCCACGAGGCCGCCCCAGCAATAGTCGATGCGGGCATCGGCCAGCATCGGGAACATCGTGGCGAGCCCTTGCTGCAGAATCCTGCCGCTCTTCGCATCGGAGGGCCGCTCGGACGCCGTGAAGCGCGCACGGCCGCCAAACAGCAACCGCGAATCGGGCGTCACGCGGAAGTAGTTGTGCATCAACCGCGTGGTGGTGTACGCGCGGCGGTTCGGAAACACCTGTGCCAGCAGTTCCGGCGAGAGCGGTTCCGTCACGACGATGAACGAACCGACCGGCGCAAGCCGCCGCCGATACCAGCCGAACGGACCATGCCGGGACGGGCCGGTGGCGATCAGCACCTGCTTCGCGCGCACTTCGCCGCGTGCCGTGGTGACCTTGAAGCCGCTGCCGTCCTTCGCGATCGCGCTAACCGCCGCGTTTTCATAGAGCTTCGCGCCGCGGCGAACCGCGGCATCGGCGAGTCCAACCGTGAACTTGCCCATGTGCATCTGGCCGCCGTGCCGTTGCAGCAATCCGCCGTAAAAACTGTCCGACTGGATTTCGCTGCGAATCTGTTCACGTCCGATCAGTTCGATATCCGTATCGACTTCGCGCCGGATCAACGCCGCCGTCTTCTCCAGATGCGCCAGGTGATGCGGTTTCGACGCCAGCTTGAGCTTGCCGGTCGCGCTGTAATTGCAATCGATGTTTTCCTCGCGAATCAGACGCTCGACCGTGTCGACCGCATCCGAAAACGCGCGGTAGCAGGCACTGGCCCGCTCCACGCCGAGTTGCGCGACCAGCGCGACGAAGTCCTGCGCGACGCCGGTATTGACCTGACCGCCGTTGCGCCCGGACGCGCCGCCGCCGATGCGCCCCGCGTCGAGCACCGTCACCGAGGCGCCGCGCTTGCCCAACGCCTGCGCCGCCGACAACCCGGTGAAGCCGCCGCCGATCACGACGACATCGGCCTGGCCCTCGACCGGACCTTCACACGCCGAAACGAACGGCGGCGCGGTGTCGAGCCAATAGGAATCGAGCTTCATCCGGTCTGTCCTTGAGATAGGCAATAAGCGAGGCGAACAATAGGCAAACGACGCTTACAGGCCGAGTTCCGCGGCCAGATGCGGAATGTCGTTGACTTCGTAGTACTGGTAGTACGGCGTCGACGGTTCGTGGCCGCGCTTGACGAAGGCCTTGTGCTTGATGCCCATGTCGTGTGCGGTCATCAGGTCGTAGCGCAGGCTCGACGACACGTGCAGCACGTCTTCCGGATTGCAGTTCAGCTGGTCGAACATGTATTCGAAACCTTGCATGCGCGGCTTGTACGACTGCGCCTGCTCGGCGGTGAAGACTGCGTGGAACGGCGCGCCGAGCTTGTCGACGTTGCTCTGGATCTGGTTGTTCGACGCGTTCGACAGAATCACCAGCTTGTACTTCTTCGCCAGACGCGAGACGCCTTCCGGCACATCCGGATGCGGACCCCAGGTCGGCACCGCCAGATAGATCTTCTCGGCTTCCTGCTCGTCGAACGCGACGTTCATGCGCTTGCATGCGCGGCGCAACGCGTTGACCACCACGTCGCGATACGGCTTCCATGCGCCGAGCACTTCGTCGCGACGATAGCCCGCGTAGAACGCAACGAGCTTCTCCAGGTCGTCGCCTTGCAGCACGTGGCCGAACATTTCGCGGGTCATGTCAGCCATGCGAAATTTGGTGAGCGTGCCGTAGCAGTCGAAGGTGATGTACTTCGGTTCGAAATCGATCATGGTGCAGTCCTATCGTGGTGGTGAACCCACATTGAGTTCAGTGGCGAAAACAGCGTTGCATGGGACCGGAGTCAGTGCTTTCCACTCACTCCGCCCGACAGGGATAGCTCATTCCTGTAAAAGATTTAATCAGCGCAAAAACATAGATGTTCCTGATTCGGGCGCCACGGATGACACAAACCATGCGTTTTGAGGCCGCTGCGCAGCACAGTCTGCGGTGGACGGGCTGGAAGCCCCGTCCGTATTGGCGTTGCCGGATTCGTGCTGAGCGGTTCGCTGGCGGGCCGGTGAAGCCCAAACCCATCGAGCCGTGTACGGGTTTCTGCTTAGGAAGCCTTGCTACCATCAAGGCCGCAGGTCGATCAGCACGCTCTTGAAGCGCAGGTTCGCTTCGTAAGCCTGGCGGCCGAGGTCCTTGCCGATGCCGGAGCGCTTGTAGCCGCCGGTAGGGATCATGAAATCGGAGGTGCGGCCGTAGCGGTTGACCCAGACCGTGCCCGCTTCGAGGCCGCGCACGAAGCGCAGCGCCCGGCCGAGGTCCGCGGTATGCACGCCGGCCGCAAGGCCATACTCGGGATGCTGGGCGAGCGCGAGCGCTTCTTCTTCGGTATCGAAGGTCTGCAGCGTCAGCACGGGGCCGAACACTTCTTCGCGCACGGCTTCGGAGTGGGCGGTGACGTCCGTGAGCAAGGTGGGGGTATAGAACGCGCCACTCGATGCACCGGCCGCCCCGCTATCCGCCCGCACGCCGCCGAAGCGCAGCGTCGCGCCCGCCTCCAGCGTGCGTCCCACGATCCCTTCGATGCGCGCCGCCTGTGGCGCCGAGATGATCGGCGACAGCGTAGTGCCGGCAGCCCACGTCGCACCGGGTTTCAACTCGGCGAAGACCTTGCCGATGCGCTCGGCAAGCGGCTCCGCCAGGCTTCGCTCGACCAGCAGCCGCGAGCCCGCCACGCACACCTGGCCCGCATTGCCGGTGATGGCGCCGGCGATCCGCCGCGCCACGTCGTCGAGACGCGGGGCGTCGGCGAACACGATTTGCGGGCTCTTGCCGCCCAGTTCGAGCGTGACCGGCTTGGTGCCGCTGTTGGCGCAGGCCGCCATGATCGCGGCGCCCGTGCGTGTGGAACCGGTGAAGGTCACCTTGCTGATCTTCGGATGGCGCACCAGCTCGTCGCCGGTGACACGGCCGTCGCCCTGAATCACGTTGAAGATGCCGGCCGGCACGCCCGCCTGAACGGCCAGCTCGGCGAGCCGCAACGCCGAGAACGGCGTCATCTCCGATGGCTTCAGCACGACGGCGTTGCCCGCCGCCAGAGCGGGCGCGATCTTCCACGACGCCATCACCAGCGGGAAATTCCATGGCGCGATGGCCCCGATCACGCCGTACGGCTCGGCGATCGTCATGCCGAGGTGGTCGTGATCGGTCGCGGCCACGTCGCCACCCAGCTTGTCGGCGAACTCGGCATAGAAGCGGATGCCTTCGGCGGTGAACGGCACGTCCCAGCCAATCGCCTGAGCAATCGGTCGCGTCGAACCGAGCGCTTCCAGACGGCCCAGGTACGGCGCGTCGGCTTCGACCAGCTCGGCAAAACGGCGCAGGATCTTCGCTCGCTCACGCGGCGCCATGCGCGCCCAGCCGCTTGTTCTGAAAGCCTGCCAGGCGTTCTCCACCGCGCGGTCCACCATCCCGGCGCCGGCCAGCGGAACGGAGGCGTAGATCACGCCGTCAGAAGGGCGCGCCACCTCGATGCGACGCTCGCCGCCGTGCTGGCCGCCATGTTCACCGCCGCGCTCGCTCGCGTCGACATACTCGCCGCCGATGAAATGCCCGCTGCGAATCGCGACGTCGTCCGGATTGAAGCTGTCCATGAGAAAGGTTTCCTGTGTGACTGGCTGATAATCCCGGGCGACGTATCCTCGCCACGCCGCCGCCATGACAAAATCGTAGAGCCGCAGGCGCGGCATATATCGCCGACAAAAATCCCCGCGCAGCAGAACACGCTTGTAATACGCGGTGAAACGCGGCGTTTTGCATCGATTTTCGATGCGGCCCTTTCCGGCGGCCCGGATAAAAAGATCGTCCTAGTCACATCGCGCACCGGATGACAAAGTGACGGCGTAAGCCTTCAGCCATCCAGGGAGTACGGCGTGTCCGATTCGATTACCTACAGACGCTTTACCCACGACGACATCGCCGCCGCGCACGCGCTGACGGTCGAGCTCAAATGGCCGCATCGCGCGGACGACTGGAGATTCGTGGCGCTGCTGGGCGTGGGTTTCGTCGCGGAAGATGCGAGCGGCGTGATCGGCACGGCGTTGTGCTGGAAATACGGCGCCGACCGCGCCTCGCTGGGAATGGTGATCGTCTCCCCCGAGCAGCAGGGGCGCGGCATCGGCAGGAAACTGATGGAGCTGGTGCTGGAAGAACTCGGCGGCCGGGTCACGTTTTTGCACGCCACCACCGCCGGCCAGCCTTTGTATGAAAAGCTCGGCTTTCGCGCGGTCGGCACGCTCGATCAGCATCAGGGCGCCGCCTTCCAGCCGCCCCTGGTTTCGTTGCCGCCCGGCGAACGCCTGCGCCCGCTCGGTTCGAGCGATACGGCGCGGCTGGTCGAACTGGCCTCGCAGGCAAGCGGCCTGGACCGAGGAGAAGTCTTGCCGGCACTATTGAGCGCCGCCGACGGCATCGCCCTCGACCGCGACGGCGAACTGGTCGGCTTTGCCCTGTTTCGCCGCTTCGGCCGGGGCTTTGCGATCGGACCGGTGGTCGCGCCCGAGTCGGAGGATTCGAGCCGCGCCAAAGCGCTGATCAGCCACTGGCTCGCGCTGAACGAAGGCGTGTTCGTGCGCATCGATACGCCGGGAGAGAGCGGGCTGACCGAATGGCTGGAACAGTTGGGGCTGCCGCGCGTGGATACGGTCGTCAAAATGGTTCGGCATGCGGCGCCCGCCGACCTTGCGGCTTCAGGCAATGCCGGCACCCGTGGCGCCGCCGGCAAGAACGCGCCCTATCTGCAATACGGCATCATCAATCAGGCGATCTGCTGATCCATCATGGCCTTCCTTTATAAAGCCGACCCGGCGCGCGGCGCGCAATGGGCCAAACTCTTCGCGCAGAAAGCACCGAACCTGCCGTTCCACGTCTGGCCCGATCTCGGCGACCCGGCCGCGATCCGCTACCTCGCCGCCTGGCAGCCGCCGGAGGACCCCACCCGCACCTTCCCGAACCTCGAGATCGTGTTCTCGGTCGGCGCGGGCATCGACCAGTTCGACCTGTCAGGCGTGCCAGCCCATATCCCGGTCGTGCGGATGATCGAGCCGGGCATTATTGAAGGGATGATCGAGTACGTCACGCAAGCCGTGCTGACGATCCATCGCGATCTGTTCGACTATGGTCTCCAGCAACAGCAGCAGGTCTGGCGCGAAGTGCCCGCCAAGCCGGCCAGCGCACGCCGCATCGGCGTGCTGGGGCTCGGCGTGCTGGGCACCGCCGTGCTGGAAAAGCTGCGGCTCTTCGGCTTTGCCTGCGCGGGGTGGAGCCGTTCGCCGCGCGAGATCGAGGGCGTCGATTGCTATGCGGGTGAAGGCGGGCTGGATGCGTTTCTTGCCCGCACCGACATCCTGATCTGCCTGTTGCCGCTCACGCCCGCCACACGCGGCCTGCTCGATGCCGATCTGTTCGCGAAGCTGCCGCGCGGCGCGTCGCTGATTCAAACGGGACGCGGTCCGCATCTGAATCAGCCCGATCTGCTCGCGGCCCTGGACAGCGGCCAGTTGCACAACGCTATTCTCGACGTCACCGATCCCGAGCCGCTGCCCGCCGGTCATCCGTTGTGGACGCACCCACGTGTGCGCATCACGCCCCATATCGCCAGCGCAACGCGGCCCGAGAGCGCGGTCGACGTGGTGCTCGAGAATCTGCGCCGCCATCGCGAAGGCCTGCCGATGCTCGGCCAAGTTGACCGGGCGCAGGGATATTGAAAGTGGCGCGCAATGGAGCGCCCATCCGGCGCGGCTTTTCAGCGTCCGCAGCAGAAAATGCTGAGGCCGCGCATCAAAACGCGTCGGACGCGCTTTTCGGACAATTGTTTAGGTGAGCAGGCGATCGCCCTGGGTCAGTAGTATGGAACGGTCAACAGCCCTTCCCCGCGACGAGAAACCATCATGCCGATTCATTCGCTCATCGAAGCCGACCGCAAGCATCTGATTCACCCCGTCATCAACTACCGTCAGCACGAAGCCCGCGGCGTCACCGTGCTCGAGTCCGCCAGTGGCGCGTTCCTGCGCGACGCGGCCGGCAACGAGCTGCTCGACGCCTTCTCCGGCCTCTGGTGCGTCAATGTGGGCTACGGCCAGCAAAGCATTGTCGACGTCGCCACTGAGCAGATGAAGAAACTGCCCTACGCGACCAGCTATTTCCATTTCGGCTCGGCTCCGGCGATCGAACTGGCGCAAAAGCTGGTGGAGGTATCGCCCGCTTCGCTGCAACACGTGTATTTCACGCTCGGCGGGTCCGATGCCGTCGATTCGGCCATCCGTTTCATCACGCACTACTTCAACGCGACCGGGCGGCCGTCGAAGAAGCACATCATCGCGCTGCAACGCGGCTACCACGGCTCCTCGACGATGGGCGCGGGGCTCACCGCGCTGCCCGCGTTTCACCGCAATTTCGATCTGCCGCTGCCGACCCAGCATCATCTGCCGTCGCCGTACGCGTACCGCAACGATTTCGCCAGCGACGCCGCCTTGATCGCCGCCTCGGTGGCCGCGCTCGAAGCGAAGGTGGCCGAACTCGGCGCGGACAACGTCGCGGCCTTCTTCTGCGAACCGATCCAGGGCTCGGGCGGCGTAGTCGTGCCGCCGGTCGGCTGGTTGAAAGCAATGCGCGAAAGCTGCCGCAAGCTCGGCATTCTGTTCGTCGCCGATGAAGTCATCACCGGTTTCGGACGCACGGGTCCGTTGTTCGCGTGCCAGGGCGAAAACGTCGAACCGGACCTGATGACGGTGGCGAAGGGGTTGACCGCCGGCTATGCGCCGATGGGCGCCGTGCTGATGTCTGACGAAATCTACCAGGGTATCGCCGACGGCGACGCCGAGGCGATCGTCGGCCACGGCCATACGTATTCGGCGCATCCGGTCAGCGCGGCGATCGGTCTCGAAGTGCTGCGCCTGTACCACGAAGGCGGCCTGCTCGCGAACGGCGTGGCGCGCGGCCCGCGTTTCGCCCGCGGCCTCGACGCTTTGCTCGCGCATCCGCTGGTGGGCGACTCGCGCCATCGCGGCCTGCTCGGCGCGCTCGAACTGGTCTCGGACAAAGACACCAAGGCCGGTTTCGATCCATCGCTGAAACTGTCCGAGCGGATCGCAGCTGCGGCGTATGAAAACCGCCTGATCTTCCGCGCCTTCGGCGACAATATTCTCGGCTTTGCACCGGCGCTGTCGTACACCGAGGCCGAGTTCGATCTGATGTTCGAACGCCTCGAAAAAACCCTCGACGACGTTCTGGCGCAAGCCGATGTCCGGGCCGCGCTGAAGGTCAAGATTCATGCCGCTGCGTGCTAGAGTAGAGGACTGTTCCAGACCCTTTCACCCATCGCCGGAGCGATAACGTTACGATGAGCAGCGACAGCAAGCTAGACCGAATTGACCTGCGCATACTTTCCCAGTTGCAGAAGAAAGGCCGCATAACCAACGTCGAGCTTGCCGACGCGGTCGGCTTGTCGCCCAGTCCTTGCCTGATCCGGGTCAAGCGCCTGGAGAAGGCCGGCTACATCATCGGTTACGGCGCGCAGATCCAGCTCGAAAAGCTCGGCGACGTCCAGATCGTGTTTACCGAAGTCACGCTTGCCGATCATCGGCGGGAAGACTTCATCAAGTTCGTGAACGCGATCAAGGACGTCGACGAGATCGTCGAGTGCCATCTGGCGAGCGGCGGCTATGACTACCTGCTGAAGTTCGTCACGCGCAGCGTGAGCCACTACCAAAGCATCATCGAGGGACTGCTCGAACGCGATATCGGCATCGAGAAGTACTTCAGCTACGTCATCATCAAGTCGCCGTTCGTGAAGAGTCACTATCCGCTCGAAACGCTGTTCTCGCAGAATCACAGCTAGCACAGCAGCCTGTTACGGATAATCGCTAAACCGGGATGTCGGTTCGGTTTCCGTTGTCGCCGGTGTATAACCCGGCACATTCGCGCGAAACTGATTGAGCAGACCGTTATCGACCTGCGAAAAGCCTTTGAGCTGAAGTTGCATCAACACGCGCGTGCCGGTGCTGGGCGACGTGGTCGAGCTGGTGGCGTTGGTGTATTTCTCGAACGCCACGCCAAGCGACCAGCAATCCGCGTCGTATTGAAGTCCCAGCAGGCCCGCGATCAGCCGATGGGCGCTCATGTCGTAGTTGACACGCGCGACACTGACAACGTTGCGCATGAGCGGCCATTGCTCGGAGACGATGAACTGATTGACCGGTTGATAGTCGAGCGTGCTGTTGGCGCGCGTGTAGCGATACGCGACGTTCAACACCTGCCGTGAAGCCGGCGACCAGCCAAAGCCGGCTTCCGCATTCGTCAGATAGTGGTTGGCCTGACTGTACTCCACCGCCTGTTCCGCTGAAAAACCCGCGCCCAGCTTGTACGACGCACCGGCAATCACGGCCGTGCGCGCAACGGTGCCGACTGCGTCGTCGGTGTTGAGGGTCACGCGGGGCGTGCGGAAATCGTACTGCTCCGCAAGGACGAAACGCGATCGCTCGTCGCCGCTCGCGGCATCGATGAAACGCGTCGTCAGTGCCGCCGTAACGCGGTTGGCGTCGGACACCCGGTCATTGCCGACAAAGCTGTTGGGCATGAACAGCTCCGCCAGCCCGAAATCGGCCGTCGCCGTATCGAACAGTGGCGCGTACGACTGATTGCGGTAAGGCGTGTACACATAGAACAGCCGCGGTTCGAGCGTCTGGATGTACGACTGCCCGAAGAGCCGCACGCTTCGCTCAAAGCGCAGGCCCGAATCGAGCGTGAAGGTCGGCACGTTGACGTCGAACGTCTTGGGCTGCCCGGCGGGCGCATCCGATCCGATCGTCGTCAGGTCGTAGGCAGCGAAATGCCAGGCGAGCTTCGGCGTGATAAACCAGCCGGGACGCTCGATCGGATAGCTGACGTAAGGGTTGAAAACGAAGCGGCTGCCTTGCGTCGCATCCGCTGACGAAATCGTGAAGCGCGTCGCGTCCGTTTCGGCGCCGAAGTCGAAGCCTCCCACGTTATAGCGCGCGTATTTGACATTGACCTGCGGTTCGCGGTTATAGGTCGAGTCGCTTGTGAAGGCCTGCCAACGCTGCTCGCGCGCCAGCACGCTCCACGGCCCGTCCGAGTAAGTCAAGCCCGCTTCCTGCTGATACAGCGTGGTGGACCCCGTCGGAAACGCGACGCCCGACGCGAGATCGGTCACCACCGTCGAGTCCGACACCCGGTTGTAGTTGACGTAAGCACCGAAGCCCGAGCCGAAATTCCAGTTCTGCTTCAGCGCAATCGAGTAGCGGTCGGTTTTGGTGATCGCATCATGGGGCAACCATGCGAGCGAGATCGTTCCCGAATCGTTCGGTTGCAGATAGCGATAGTCCGCCGTCAACATTTCGCCTCGCTTCGACATGATGCGAGGCGTCAGGGTGAGATCGTAGTTCGGCGCGAGGTTGAAGTAGTACGGCAACGCGACGTCGATGCCGTTGGTCGAACTGATCGAGAACGTGGGCGGCAGGAGGCCACTGCGCCGCGCGCCGGACAATGGAAACGACAGCCACGGACTCGCCAGCAGCGGCACGCCCTGAAAGAAGAGCACGCCGTTGTGCGCAATCCCTTCGTCGTTGCCGGTGTCGATATCGAATTCGGATGCCTTCAGATACCACGCGGGCTCCGACTCGCATTGACACGTGCTGTACGTACCGTGATGAACGACCGTGCGCTCGTTGTCGACCAGGTCCGCGCGTTGAGCGCTTCCCCACCCGCCCGTCAGATGAAACCGGTACTTCGGTACGCTGATATAGCCTTCATTCGCTTCGACGTAGAAATGCGCGTCCGGTCCATCGAACACATTGCCGTTGTCGACCAGCCGCACCTGTCCGTAGGCGTCGGCCTTGTCGGTATCGACGTCGTAGTGCAGCGCATCGCCTTTGACGATCGACGCGTAACGCCGCAGTTGCGCGTGCCCCTTCAGCGAAACGTCCGTGTCGGCGGTCGTGGTCACCGAATCGGCGATGGCCGCGGTGACGGGTTTATCGCCCGGCCGCAAGGGTTGCTCGGTCAGTTGCGGATCGAGCCGCAGACCCCAGACGCCGTCGAGCGGTTCAGGAATCGCAGACGCGCCGACTAGTTGCGCATATCCGGCGAGCGGCACGCATCCCGCCGTACCCAGCATGAAAGAAACGAGAGGCCTTAAGCGTAGGCGTCGAAATACACCGCGTAGTATCAAAACAGATAAGAATCGGAAAGGAAGTCAGGCGCATCAAGGCGAACGGAGACCCTGACTTGCGTCAGGATGAACAGCGGCGAATGCACGCGGCGCTATTGGAGTGTGGCGTCGTGAGAGCGAAGGCCGGCTGCGCCTGCCGCGCCCGCAGCGCCGCTCAGCGCCTGCTGCAGATACGGAATCTGCTCGGCCGGCAATGAAAACGACAGCCCCGCGCTGCCCGATAGACGAAACCGGATGACCACCATCTCCATGCCGTTCAATCGGCCGACTTCCCAGCCCTGGCAATGCAATGCGAAGCCCATGTCCTGATTGTTATGAATCACGCGGTCGGCGTGCTCGATGGCGTTCGGCAGCGCCACCAGCAGATCGTTGAGCACCGAACGGTGGATTGCCGCCGTGGGCTGATTGCCGTGGATCAGCAGATATTGACCGTCCGCCGTCAATTGCATGTCGGTGATCGAATTCAGCATGAAGGTCGACGGATCAGACATGACGTGTGCCCTCCGGCGTAAGCTCGGCGCGGCCTGCCGCCCCGCTCGCCCTGCTGCTGGGCACGGCGCGCAGCGCGCGCGTCGACGCCATCGCCAGATGGACTGAAAAGATCGGTGAGGAACTGACGCGCAAGACAGCCGCAAGAACCGCCGGGGAAAAAAATTCAATCATGAGCACTTCTCCAGATCGCGTTACGCAGGTAGCGGAATCGACAATTTGACGATAGCAGTGCAAGGGCGCCGCCAGGTTACGCGCGGACTACGCTTCTTTTGCGTCTGTAACGCATTATTTCGACACTCGCCCGCCAATCGGCGTCTGCCCGTGCATCCGCACGCTGCGCACGTTAACTGCCTGAATGGTTGGAAAGTTTTCCGTAACGATCGGCGAGAGACGCGTCCCTATACTTCGCGCTTTCCAGAGCCATGGAACGTCGTTTCGAATGCGTCGCTTGCCTTCGAGCGCTCTCATCTGCGCTCCGCGCGCTGCATCAGGACTGAAAACCCAAGATGAAACTTCAAGTTTTAACGAGCCGCATCGCCGGCGCACTCTCGCTCGCCGGTGTCGCGCTGACCAGCGGTTCTGCCCACGCCGCGCAGCCGTTCGTGGTGCAAGACATCCGGATCGAGGGATTGAAGCGCGTCGAACCCGGCACCGTGTTCGCCTACCTGCCCATCAAGCAGGGCGCCACGTTTAGCGACGATAAGGCTTCCGAAGCCATCCGCGCGCTATACGCCACGGGCTTCTTTAACGACGTCAACATCTCGACAGAAGGCAATGTCGTCATCGTTCACGTTCAGGAGCGTCCGGCGGTCGGCACGATCGACTTCGCCGGCATTCACGAGTTCGACAAGGAAAACCTGACGAAAGCGCTCAGTGCGGTCGGACTCTCGCAAGGCCGTTACTACGACAAGGCGCTGGTCGATCGATCCGAGCAGGAGCTGAAGCGCCAATACCTGACGCGCGGCTACTATGCCGCCGAAGTCACCACCACGATCACGCCGATTGACCGCAACCGGGTCGCGGTGCTGTTTTCCGTCGTGGAAGGCCCGAGCGCGAAAATCCGCCAGATCAACTTCATCGGCAACGACGTTTTCAGCACGGACACGTTGCGCGACGAAATGCAGATGTCCACGCCGAACTGGTTCTCGTGGTACACGAAGAACGACCTGTACGCGAAAGACAAGCTGACCGGGGACCTGGAACGCATTCGCTCGTACTATCTGAACCGCGGCTATCTGGAGTTCAACATCGAGTCGACCCAGGTATCGCTCACGCCGGACAAGAAGGAGATGTACCTCACGGTCGCGCTGCATGAGGGCGAGCCGTACACGGTTTCGTCGATCAAGCTCGCGGGCAACCTGCTCGATCGCGAAGCCGAGCTGACGAAGCTGCTCAATATCAAACCGGGCGAGCGTTTCTCCGCGGAAAAACTGCAAGCCACCACCAAGGCGATCGTCGACAAACTCGGCGAATACGGCTATGCGTTCGCCACCGTCAACGCGCAGCCGCAGATCGATCAGCAACACCACAAGGTCGACCTGACGCTGCAAGTGGATCCGAGCCGCCGCGTGTACGTGCGTCACATCAACGTGGTCGGCAACACGCGCACGCGCGACGAGGTGGTGCGCCGCGAAATGCGCCAGCTCGAAAGCTCGTGGTTCGATTCGAATCGCCTCGCGCTGTCGAAGGACCGGGTCAACCGTCTCGGCTACTTCACCGATGTCGACGTCACCACGGTGCCGGTGGAAGGCTCGCAGGACCAGGTCGACGTGGACGTCAAGGTGAGCGAAAAACCGACTGGCGCGATTACCTTGGGCGCGGGCTTTTCGTCCACGGACAAGGTGGTGTTGTCGGCCGGGATTTCGCAGGACAACGTGTTCGGTTCGGGCACCAGCCTCGCCTTGAACGTGAACACCGCGAAGACCTATCGCACGCTGACGCTGACGCAAACCGATCCGTACTTCACGGTGGACGGCATCAAGCGGATCACCGACGTCTACTACCGAACCTCCTATCCCCTTTACTACTATACCGACACGAGTTTCCGGATCATCACGGTCGGCGCGGACCTGAAGTTCGGCATTCCCTTCTCCGAAGCCGACACCGTTTACTTCGGCGCCGGCCTCGAACAGAACCGGCTCTCCATCGATTCTTCCACGCCGCAGAGCTACAAGGACTACGTAGCCGAATTCGGCAGCGTGGTGAACAACGTGCCGCTCACGGCGGGCTGGGCCCGGGACAATCGCGACAGTGCGTTGGTGCCTAGCCGGGGCTACTTCGTGCAAGCCAATGGTGAAGTGGGCACGCCGGCCGGCAACACCGAGTACTACAAGGCGGACGTTCAGGCGCAGTATTACTATTCCTTCTCGCGCGGCTTCATTCTCGGCCTGAATCTTCAGGGCGGCTACGGCAACGGCTTTGCCGGAAAGGCCTATCCGATCTTCAAGAATTACTACGCGGGCGGTATCGGCTCGGTACGCGGCTACGAATCGGGTTCGCTCGGCCCGACCGACAAGACGACCGGCGATCCGATCGGCGGCTCGCGCATGGTCGTGGCCAATGTCGAGATGACGTTTCCGTTGCCGGGCAGCGGCTGGGACCGGACACTGCGCATCTTCACGTTCATGGACGCGGGCAACGTCTGGGGCAACGAAGGCAACAGTACGGGCGCCAACGGCTTGCGGTACAGCTACGGCGCGGGTCTCGAGTGGATTTCACCGATTGGCCCACTCAAGCTGTCGCTTGGCTTCCCGCTTATCAAACACTCCACCGACAAGTACCAGAAATTCCAGTTTCAGATCGGCACATCGTTCTGATCGCATCGTTCTGGTCACCCACACCCGCGGTCACGGCATGAGGACCGCGGGCATCGCCTGCTTCATTCAGTCGCGCTCTTAGTCGCCCTCTCAGTCGCCCTCTTAATCTCCCTCTCAATCGCGCTTTCAGTCGCGCCAGGGCGCCCAACCGGCATGAGCCGGTTCGCAGCCCCTTCAACGCACCGCATCTCCGTCCTCCTGCTCCAATTTCACAAAGTCTCCTCAATTTCACCATTCTTGCTCCGACATTGATACCTATCATTCGCTCATCATCAGAGCGGCCCTGTCCGGTCCGCTTTTTTTGAGTTCGACAGGTCGTACCGAAGCCGTAAATGGATGAATGGGTTGAACGTGACCATCGCACGGATTGCAACCGTCGATTCCGGTTGGGAGCTAACGCAGATTTATGACGATCAGCCTTCTTGTAGTCGAACCGGATCAAGCCGTCCGGGACCAGTTGCGCTTTCACCTTCACAAGAATCAGATCGCGCTCTCAGTGCTGTACAGCGCGGCTCAGCTTGTCAGCCGGGTGGAACTGGAGTGTCCGTCAGCGATTCTGTTGCGTGCGGAGTCGCCGATGAGCGAGGCGCGAGAAGCGCTCCGGCAACTGCGGTTAGCGGGCTACGACATGCCCATCTTCGTACAGAGCACCTCCGACGAGGTCGTCGACAAAATCGTCGCCTTCGAGTTGGGTGCGGATGACTATGTCGTCGACCCCGTCGATCCATACGAACTGACCGCCAGGATCAAGCGTGCCGTGCAACGCTGCAACCGGTCGCTTTGCGACGCGCCGGAAATTCGTGAGAAGGTCGTGTTCGGCAGCTATCAGATAGACTTCGCTACGCGGCGTCTGCTCAAGGACGGCTGCGAAATCTCGCTGCGCTCCGGTGAGTTTGCCTTGCTCAAGCTGTTCGCCAGCAACCCGATGCGAATCCTGACGCGCTCGATGGTCAACAGTCAGCTAGGAAGAGCGGAGAGCCAGAAGGCCAGTCTGGATGTTGCGGTCTGCCGCTTGCGCGGCGTGATAGAGGACGATCCGTCCAATCCCAGGTTTATTCAAACCTTGCGCGGACGAGGCTATATGTTCGTACCGTCGCTCGAGTAGCCAGCCTTGATCACCCTCAGTCGCCCTCAGTCGCCCTTAGCTACCCTTAGCTACCCTTAGCTACCCTTGCCCGGGCGCGGGAGAAAGCGAGCGGCATTGCACGCTGCATTGCGTGCTTGCCGCCATGCCGGGCTACTCCCGACCTTCTTCTATTGCGAGCTGCATGATAGGCAACGTCATCGCCGCGTCGATCACGTCGACGATGTCCATATCGTCGACATAATTGGAATACAGGTCACTGGTCGCCGCCAGCAGGCCACCGAACCCGTAGTGGAAATCCGCCGGAACGATTGGCCTGAATCCCGACGCATAGTGCGCCCGTGAGATGCACCCGTTCAGATCGTCGGCGACACCCGCAGGAATGCTGTGTTTGCCGGGTGCAAAAACACTGACGCTCTCCTGGCCCAAACCATGGCGGATCGAAGGACAACAGATCGATGCCACGACCAGGACGACGATGAGAATGCGCATAAGGAAATGTTCAAAGTTGATCCTGCAAGTCAGACAGACATAGGATACCGAAGTTTTTTCGATTCAATTACACGCCATTTCCGGGCAACCGGGCCGGCTTGCGGAAACGAAGTTCCGCAGCGCTCAGCCGCGCCGCAACCGCACCCGGCCCGCAGGCGTCGTGGCGTCGTCCGCCATGGTGTGGCGCTGGCCGTTGCGATGCACGCGCACGCGCTCCCTGATTTCGGCCACGGTCGCCGCGCCTCGCACGGCAATGCACGAGTACTCACCGTTGCGGTTGATCCATTCGACGATCCGGCAGCACTCGCCCCACGGCTGCATGAGCGGTGCGGACACGCGGCAGCCGCGTATCTTCACGACGTCCGTTGCCAGTGGCGTACGAACGCCGTTTTCAGCCGCGCCGCGGGTTGCGGCCGCGGCAGCTGTCTTTCGGCCGGGCCGGAAACCGCGCGACTCGGCACGGTTCACAGATGAGGAGACTTGCATGGGATTGCTCCACTGACGGATCTGACCACCGGCCTTAGCCTCGCTATCAGGCCAAGGCCACTGTAAAAGTGCCACACCATCATAGCCAGACAACACGCAGACACAACGAAGAAAGGATGGAGAAGTTGTGGAGATTCGCCGGTTACTGCGGATGGACGCCGCATTCATCTAGAATTCAGCCATGCAAAGTGAAACTATCCGAATTCGTCCGAGCCGCCCTTTCTGGACCCTTCTCTCTCGCGCGCGGCAGCAGCGAATGACGGTGCGCTTTGGCATTACCTGGAAAATGTTTCTCGCGGTACTCGTCGCTTGCCTGGCGATTTCCTTGACGATGGGTTACGCCTTGCGCGTGAGCTTCGAAAACGGTTTCCTGCACTACGTTCGGGAGCGCAACGCCGGGCGCATCAAAGCCGTCATGGCGAAGGTGACGAGCGAATACGCCGCTCACGGCAACTGGAATTTCCTGCGGGAGCATCCCGAAGCATGGGTCGCGCTGCTGGACGGCGCCGCACACGACGCCCTGCGCGAAGAACTCGCCACGGCGCAGCTGGGCAAGCTGCCGGGCTGGAGAACCTTTCCCGGGAGCGGCAGCGTTCAGCAACTGCTTGGGCCGCTCTCCGGTCCGTCCGAAGGACCGCACTGGGGCATGCGCCTGCCGCCGGCTCCGCCGTCCGGTCCCGACATGGCGATGGAGCGCGACCGTGTGTCGGCAAGCGGTGTCGCGAGCGGCGACAGCCGCTATGACCGGCCGCCTCCTTTAGCGCCTTTGGCTTCGTCTCCCGCCTCGCCGCCGTCGCGTGAAGGCGTGAACCGCGACACGCCGCCCGAAGGGCCGCCCGTCACCCTCTACGATGCCGGCCACGAACTCGTGGCGAGCACCGGCCAGCCGCCGCCGCCCGGCAGCACGATGAGACCCGTTGTGTACGCCGGCAAGGTCGTGGGCTGGCTGGCCGTGAACGGGCCCGACACCCTTTCGGACGCCGCCGACATCGCGTTCCAGGCCCAGCAGAAGCGTGCCACCTGGGAGATCGCGGGCGTGGCTATCGTGCTCGCGGCGCTAGTCGCGCTGGGCCTTGCGCGCATCGTGCTCGCGCCGGTCAAGCGCTTGATGAATGCGACCCACCGCCTGGCCGGCGGCGACTACACGACCCGGGTGCCGGCCGGCAGACGCGACGAGCTCGGCCGGCTTGCGGGCGACTTCAACGTATTGGCCGATTCGCTGCAAAAAACCGAGCGCTCCCGGCGCAATTTCATCGCGGATATTTCACACGAGCTGCGCACGCCGCTCGCCGTGCTGCGCGGCGAACTGGAAGCCATCGAAGACGGCGTGCACGTGTTCAACCGCGACTCGCTCACTTCGCTGCAAGCCGAAGTGAACATGCTCAACAAGCTCATCGAAGATCTATACGAGCTTTCTCTGAGCGATGTCGGCGCGCTCAGCTATCGCAAGACGCCGACCCACGTCGGGCAACTGGCGCGCGCCTCGATCGAGGCCATGCGGGAGTCGTTCAAGGCGAAACGAATCGAGCTCGACCTGACCTGCATGCAGGACATGGCCGACACGACTTTCGCGGTCGATCCCGCGCGTTTCGTGCAACTGCTGAAAAACCTGCTGCAGAATTCATTGCGTTATACCGATCCGGACGGCCACGTGCGCGTGTCGCTTTCGCGGAGCGCGAGCGGCTGGCAACTCGACGTGCAGGACTCGCTGCCCGGCGTGCCCGAGGCCGCGCTCGAGCATCTGTTCGACCGCTTCTACCGCGTGGATGAATCGCGCAGCCGCCAGAACGGCGGTGCGGGCCTCGGCCTCTCGCTGTGCCACGCCATTGTGACGGCGCATGGCGGCACGATCGGCGCCAAGGCCTCGCCCCTCGGCGGGGTCTGGATCACTGCCCGCTTTCCACCGGAAGGAGACCTGACATCATGACCGAAGGGCGCCCTTCGCACATCCTGATCGTCGAGGATGAACCCAAGCTTGCCGCCGTGCTCGAAGCGTATCTGCAGCTCGAGGGCTTCGCCACCACGATTCTCGACGACGGCCATCAAGTCATGCCCTTCCTTCGCTCGACGCCGCCGTCGCTGATGCTGCTCGACCTCATGCTGCCCGGGCGCAGCGGCATGGACATCTGCCGCGAGCTAAGGCAATTTTCGGCATTGCCCGTGATTATCCTGACCGCGCGCATCGACGAAATCGACCGTCTGCTGGGTCTCGAGATCGGCGCCGACGACTACGTCTGCAAACCGTTCAGTCCGCGCGAAGTGGTGGCGCGCGTCAAGGCGATCCTGCGCCGTGCCATGCCGGCCGCCGCGGCGGCGGACGGCTTGCCGGGGCAACAGGGGCAACAGAGTCCACAAGGTCTCCAGGTCGACGAGCAGTTTCATCATGCCTTGCTCGACGGCAAGGAGCTCAAGCTCACACCGCTTGAATTGCGGCTCCTCGCGCTGCTGATGAAATCGCCGGGACGCATCTTCTCCCGCGACTACCTGCTGAGTCATCTGTACGCGGATCACCGGGTGGTCACCGACCGCACCATCGACAGCCATATCAAGAACCTGCGCCGCAAACTGCAGGGCGCGCGGCCGGACAGCGAGCCTATCGCGTCCGTGTACGGCGTGGGCTACCGTCTGGAAATCTGATCGACGGGATCGGACGCCGCCATGCCGTTCCTTCCGCGCGCCAGCCGTTTTCGAATTCAGCTCGCCTGCCCCGTCGCCGCTGTGTCAGGCGGCGGACTCCATTGCGCGAACTCCTCGCTCAGAAAGTCGACGCACACCCGCACTTTCGCCGACTGAGCCAGCCGCGCCGGATACACCGCCCACAGGTTCGCGGGTTGCGTGACATCCGGCAAGACCTGCTGCAACTGGCCGCTGTCGAGCAACGGCCGCACATCCCACATCGAGCGCAGCACGATTCCGCGCCCGGCCAGGGCCCATTGCACGGCCACCTCGCCGTGATTGGTCGAGAGCGGTCCGGTAACCTTGATCGACGCCGCCTCGCCCCGCACCGTCAAACGCCAGAGGCCGAATGGATGGTCGCGCTCCTTGATCGCCAGACAGGCGTGCGACGACAGGTCCGCGAGTTGCCGCGGCGCGCCGTGCCGCGCGAGGTATTCCGGCGACGCGCACAGCACCCGATGATTCGACGCGAGCCGTTTGGCAATCAGATGCGGCGCGATTTCGTCGCCGATGCGGATATCGAGGTCGAAGCCTTCGCCGCCCACGTCCACGAGACGGTCGAACAGATCGAGCCGCACGCTCAGTTGCGGATACCGCTCGGAGAAGCGGGCCAGCGCGGGCGCGACGAAACGGCGGCCAAAGCCGAAGCTGCTGGAAATACGCAGCTTGCCGCCGGGAATGCGGCGCGTGGTGGAGACGTCTTCCACCAGTTGCTCGACGTCGTCGAGAATCTTTTCGGCCCACGTGTAGACGCGTTCGCCGGCCTCCGTTATCGCGACGCGCCGCGTGGAACGATGCAACAACCGCGTACCGAGCGTAGTCTCGAGCACGTTGATACGTTTGCTGACGTACGCCGCGGACACCGACAGCGCCTCCGCCGCCGCGCTGAAACTCGATTTGCGCGCCACTTCGCAAAACACGCGCAAATCGCCTAGATCGGGTGATGGGACGGCGTTCATGGGTCGCTCGATCGTGGTGAGTTTGTACACGATTCGTGCACAGTGGCTTAACTAAAGCGACTATTTTAAGCTCAAACAGCAGGAATAAAATAACCGCTATCGAAACGTCGAAAATCCCAACGGAGGAGCAGGAACATGTCGAAGACCTATCGCATTGCGGTCATACCCGGCGACGGCATTGGCGTCGAAGTGATGCCGGAAGCCATTCGCGTGCTGGACACCGTGAAAAAACGCTTCGGCATCGAACTCGAGTATCAGCACATCGAGTGGGCGAGCTGCGATTACTACGCGAAGCACGGCAAGATGATGCCGGACGACTGGAAAACCCAACTGCAATCCGCCGACGCGATTCTGTTCGGCGCGGTCGGCTGGCCCGACACGGTGCCCGACCATATCTCGCTGTGGGGCTCGCTGCTGAAGTTCCGGCGCGAATTCGACCAGTACATCAATCTGCGCCCGGCCCGGCTTTTCGCGGGTGTGCCTTCGCCGCTCGCGGGCCGCAAGGCGGGCGACATCGATTTCTGGATCGTGCGCGAAAACACCGAGGGCGAGTATTCGTCGGTGGGCGGCGTGATGTTCGAAGGCACCGAGCGTGAATTCGTGCTGCAGGAATCCGTGTTCACGCGGCACGGCAGCGAGCGCGTGCTGAAGTTCGCATTCGATCTCGCGCAGCGGCGCGAACGCAAGAAGATCACCGTGGCCACGAAGAGCAACGGCATCGCGATCAGCATGCCGTGGTGGGACAAATGCGCGGCCGGCATCGCGGCGCAGTATCCGGATGTGACGTGGGACAAGCAGCACATCGACATTCTCTGCGCGCGCTTCGTGCTGAACCCGGATCGCTTCGACGTGGTGGTCGCGACCAATCTGTTCGGCGACATCCTCTCCGATCTCGGTCCTGCCTGCACAGGCACCATCGGCCTCGCGCCCTCGGGCAATCTGAATCCGGACCGCAAGTTTCCCTCGCTGTTCGAACCGGTGCACGGCTCGGCGCCCGACATCGCCGGCAAGAACATCGCCAATCCGATTGCGATGATCTGGTCGGCCGCCATGATGCTCGACTTCCTCGGCAATCACGAAGGCAAGGAACGCGAGGCGCATGACGCGATCCTCGCCGCGATCGAAGCGACACTGATCGAAGGTCCGCATACCGGCGACCTCGGCGGCAAGGCGAACACCACCGAAGTCGGCCAGGCCATCGCGGCCAAACTCGGCTGAGCCTGTCGATCTGCCGACCCCAACCCTCTGCGAGGACACGTTCGAATGAGCATGGAAGCCTATCCCATCGAGGTCGAGTTCCCCGATATTTCGATTCACGAGCAATCGCCGTCCGGCGTCGCCTACGTTCATACGTTCGACTCGGGCGTGCCGGGACCGCACGTGATGATCAACGCGCTCACGCACGGCAATGAAGTGTGCGGGGCGATCGTCGTCGACGAACTGCTGCGCCGCGCGTTGCGGCCGCGTCGTGGGCGCCTCACGCTTGCCTTTGCGAACGTCGCAGCGTATCGGCGCTTCGACCCGGCCAAGCCCGACGCCGCCCGCTTCGTCGATCAGGACTTCAACCGTGTGTGGACCGCCGCGGTGCTCGACGACACGTCGCGCACGTCGAGCGAATTGGCCCGTGCACGCGAGATGCGCCCGGTGATCGACACGGTCGACGCACTGCTCGATCTGCATTCGATGCATGAAAAAAGCAAGCCGCTGATCGTGGCGGGACCGCTGCAGAAGGGCATCGACCTTGCGGTGCGTCTCGGCACGCCTGCCACGGTGATCTGCGACGAGGGCCATCCCGAAGGCCGCCGCATGCGCGATTACGAAGGCTTCGGCACGGCCGATAGCCCGAAACACGCGTTGCTGATCGAATGCGGACAACACTGGGAACAGAGCGCGGTAGCCGTGGCCCGCGACACGACGGCGCGCTTCCTGCTGCTGGCAGGCGTAATCGACGAAGCTGATCTGCCGGAAGGCTGGCTGGCGCCGCTGCCGCCCGCTCAGCACATCGTCCGCGTCACGCAGCCGGTGGTCGCGACCAGCATGGATTTTCGTTTCGCGGCGCCCTATACCGGCCTGGAAATCTTTCCGGACGCCGGTGCGGTCATCGGCTGGTCGAACGGCGAGGCCGTGACCACGCCTTACGACAACTGCATGCTCGTGATGCCGTCGCTGCGGCAGTTGCGTCCGGGCGTCACCGTCGTGCGGCTCGGCAAGATCGAACACACCGTGACGAGCACAAGCACGAACACGAACGGCCGGTGATTCGGCTCATGCACATTCAAAAGGTAACGTGAAAATGAAGGTTCAAAGCATCAAGCAAAGCGTGAATCTGCAGAATCTCGAGGACTGGGGCACGGCAGGGCTGCCCGGCACGCCGCCGCTTCAGGTGTCGGGCGTGCAGCGTGTGATCAGGGGCAGCGAAGCCATCGACACCGGTATTTTCGAATGCACGGCGGGCACGTATCGCCGCTCGGTCAAGCAGGCCGAGGTGATGCACTTCCTCGCGGGGCGCGGCCGCTTCACGCCCGACAACGAAGAGACCATTCATTTCGAAGGCGGCGACACGCTCTTTTTCGAAGCCAATACAGAGGGGCTTTGGGAAGTCGAGGAAACCATGCGAAAGGTGTATGTGATCTTCTGAGCACGGCCTGAAAGACTGCTCCGGGCGCCGCCTTCCGGCGCTCGTCTTCCGCCCATTTCCACATTTCCACGCCACCCCACTCCCGGCGCAACCTGCGCCGCG
This sequence comes from Paraburkholderia caffeinilytica, assembly GCF_003368325.1. Taxonomy (NCBI): domain Bacteria; kingdom Pseudomonadati; phylum Pseudomonadota; class Betaproteobacteria; order Burkholderiales; family Burkholderiaceae; genus Paraburkholderia; species Paraburkholderia caffeinilytica. The sequence continues at coordinate 2,441,631 of NZ_CP031466.1, forward strand.
GCATCCGCAGCCATTCGCGCGGTCCTTTCGCTCTGCCCCATTCGATGGGTATCGGCGCCATGGTCGGGTAATCCCGCGTTGCTCCTCGTTGTCAAACTACTTACAGTTCGGCGTGTTCTTATAGAGAATCTGGGTTCTTTATGCGAACAATTTGGATGAAATTATCGGCGCCCGGGGCACCGGTATCGTCTTGCAGGTCAAGGCAGGCCAACCAGTCCGAGTGCCATACACTGTCGAAGCGTACCGGCCTCTGTGCGCTGCCGGCGGTCGGCATCGTGCTCCGCTTCCAACCGGCGTACGATCGTAAAAGAAAGGAAGGCTCGTCACGGCGAGCCTTTAAGTATTGTGCAGTCAGGAGGCCATCATGAGCCGCAGCAACGCTGTGAACGTTCAAACGTTTATCAACGACCACCCCTTCTCGCCGTTCCAGTGGCTCATCTTTTTCATGTGTTTCATCATCGTCCTGCTGGACGGTTTTGACACCGCCGCGATCGGCTTCATTGCACCGTCGCTGATCGCCGAATGGGGCATTACCCGGCCGGCGCTTGCGCCAGTGCTCAGCGCGGCGCTGTTCGGCCTCGCGTGCGGCGCGCTCGTCTCAGGGCCGCTGTCCGACCGGCTCGGGCGGCGCTCCATGCTGCTCGGCTCGGTGCTGCTGTTCGGCGTGACCTGCTTCGCTTCGGCGTTTTCGGACAGCATCGAACACCTGACTGTGCTGCGCTTCATCACCGGCGTCGGCCTCGGCGCGGCCATGCCGAACGCCGTGACGATGATGGGCGAGTACTGCCCGGATCGCCGCCGCGCGACCGTGATCAATCTGATGTTCTGCGGCTTCCCGCTGGGCGCGGCCTTCGGCGGCTTTCTCGCCGCATGGATGATCCCGCACTTCGGCTGGCGCAGCGTGCTGCTGCTCGGCGGCATTACGCCGCTGTTGCTGCTGATCGTGCTGGTGGTGAAGATGCCGGAATCGGTCCGCTACATGGTGGCCAACAGCAAGCCGGTCGAACGGATTCGTGCAGCGCTCGCGCGCATTTCGAGCGAAGCCGCGCAGGCCGACAGCTTCGTCATGACCGAGACCGCGCCGCAAACCGGCGGCAAGGGCATGACCGTGGTGCTGTCGCGCTCCTACATCATCGGCTCGGTGATGCTGTGGATCGCCTACTTCATGGGCCTCGTGATCTTCTACGCGTCGATCAACTGGATGCCGATTCTGCTCAAGGACGCCGGACTCACGCCGCAACGCGCGACGCTGATCTCCGCGCTGTTCCCGCTCGGCGGCGTGGGCGCCGTGCTGTGCGGCGTGCTGATGGACCGCTTCAACGCGAACCGCATCATCGCGGCCTGCTATGCGCTGACCGCGGTGAGCGTGTATTTCATCGGCCAGGCGGTCGGCAATGTCGGCGCGCTGGTGTTTATCGTGTTCGTCGCGGGCGTGCTGATGAATACCGCGCAATCGTCGATGCCGGCGCTGGCCGCCGCGTTCTATCCGACGCAAGGTCGCGGCACGGGCGTGGCATGGATGCTGGGGATCGGCCGCTTCGGCGGGATCGCGGGCTCGTTCCTCGTGGCTGAACTGACGCGCCGCCACTTTACGTTTGGCGGCATCTTCGCGATGGTCGCGGCGGCGGGTCTGATTTCGTGCGTGGCCTTGCTGATCAAGCAGGCGGCGCGGCCACATGTCGCGGTGGAGGCTGGGGCGAAAGCGGAATCGTTTGGGCATTGAGTCGGGCCGTCGACGATAGGCCTTCCCAGCGCCGATAGCCGAAGGGTCGACACGTACGGCGCTGCGATCGACCCGTTCACTACAGCCGCGCGTAAGGCTGCGACAACGCCTTTGCGGACCTGATGAGATCTTCCAGCATCGTCGTGCGCTTTTCCGGAGCCGTATCGCGGCTCGTCATAAAGCAAAGCGCGGCGACTGCCAGCCCTGTTCGGTCATGGATGGGCGCGGCCATGCAGTATCGAAACGTGTGCGAAAGACCTTCGGTGCAACAGTAACCCTGTTCGGCCGCGCGCCCGACATCGCGGAGAAAGTTCTCGAATTCAACACGCCTGCCGTTGTCGAGAATGAAGTCCTCGTCTGGAATCAGTGCGCGAATCTCGTCCGCGCGCAGGTGTGCGAGCAACAGGCGGCCTGTCGCGGTCCACGGAATCGGCACCTTCACGCCGATATCGGAACTGATATTGAACGGTCGCGAACTGTTCTCCGACAGCACCACGGTGTACTTGTTACCCTCGAGCATGCACAACTGCGCGGTCTCATCGTGGTCCCTGACCAGCGCGATGATTGCCTGGTGCGCGCGGCTTATCAGATCGTTGTGTACGGCGTAATCGGCGCCGTAGTAATGCATCTCGCGGCCAAAAAACACACTGCCGTCCGCCGCGGTTTCGAGCCATCCCGCCTCCGCGAGAATGGTGACCAGTTCATAGATGCTCGAGCGCGGCGCCCCGGTTGCTTCAATCAATTCACGCATCGTCATTGGACGCCGCGCGATATGCAACTGCCTGAAAATTCCGATGACGCGGTCAACTCCCCTGGCCCTCGATGATTCTGGTGCAGACATTCCTTCAACTCCGTCGACAATAGGGTTCGCGGTTTATCTTTTGTGTGACGTGAGTTTAGCGGGTAACGAGCGTCTCTTCTCCATTCGCGGGCCCGGCTGCGACAAGCACTCTTTCGTTTTCGCGATCAATGGTCGAGCACGCGATGCAGGAACTGGCGCGTACGTTCGTTTTGCGGGTTCACGAAGATCTGCTCGGGAGCGCCTTGCTCCGCGATCACTCCCTTATCCATGAACACGACACGATCGGCGGTCTTGCGCGCGAAACCCATCTCGTGCGTGACGACCACCATCGTCATCCCGTCGCGCGCCAGGCCTCGCATGACCTCGGTTACTTCGCCGACGAGTTCCGGGTCGAGGGCGGACGTCGCCTCGTCGAAAAACATGATGCCTGGCTCGACTGCCAGCGCTCTTGCGATCGCCACGCGCTGCTGCTGGCCGCCTGAAAGCTGGCTCGGGTAGTGCTCGCCGCGATCGGCGAGACCGACACGATCGAGCGCGTCCATCGCCCGCTTGCGCGCATCCGCCGGGCTCATCTTGCGCGCCTTGATCAGCGCGAGCGTTACGTTGCCAAGCGCGGTCTTATGCGGGAACAGGTTGAATTGCTGAAACACCATGCCGACGTGTCCGCGGATTTCTCGCGCTCGCCGCGCGTCGTGCAGCGGCACATCGTTGACCCAGACCTCGCCTGCATCGGCCGTTTCCAGGCCACTCATGATGCGCAGCACCGTACTCTTCCCAGAACCGGATGCCCCGATCAGCACAAGCACTTCGCCCGGCCGCACATCGAGGTTGATCTCCTTCAGCACCTGCGTGGCGCCAAAGGACTTGCTGACACCGGCAAGATTGATGATGGGTCTGGCCGGGGTAGTAGTAGCAACGCTCATGACAACAGGCTCCTTCTTCGATCATGGTGGCGCACCCACTGCGACAGTGGAAAGCACACGACGAAATACAGCACGGCAACGAGTCCATAGATTTCCACCGGCTTCCCAACCCGGTCGACGATGGCCTGCCCCCCATGCATCAATTCGGACATGCCGATCATGCTGACGATCGACGTGTCCTTGATAAGCGACAGATACTGGCCGATGAGCGGGGGCATCACGATCTTTCCGGTCTGCGGCAGCACCACTGAAAAGAAAGCCTGCGTCCTGCTGAGCCCGAGGATCTGCGACACTTCCCACTGACCTTTCGGAACAGCCTCGATGCCGGAGCGGAACACCTCCGCGATGTAGGCACCTTGATAGACGCTCAGGCCCACCACACCCGCTGCGAACACATCGATCGCATAGCCGAAATACGACACGCCGAAATAGATGAACATCAGCGTGATCAGCACAGGCGTGCCGCGAAACAGTTCGGTATAGAGTCTTGCAATGCGCGGCGTACCCCAGGGCCCGAATGAACGCAACACGGCTGCCAGCAAGCCGATCAACGTTGCGCCGGCAATCGCCGCCGCGGACAGAAGCAGTGTCGCCAGCAGACCCTGAATCAGGATCGCGAGGCTCGTCATCAGCAATTCGCTTGACATCTTCGATCTCCGGTTTGGGCACTCAGGTGCGATCGGCCTGTCGCGCAATAAGGAACGACCGGCGCGTGCGTTTCTTCATGACCAGCGGCGGATGAAAAATGCGCACACCGACCTGGTCCGCCACCCACGACAGGAAGTTGCTCAACACCAGATAGACGATCAGTGTGATCGTGAAGGTCTGAATATAGAGCAGCGTGCGTGCGTTGATCACCGTCGCTGTTCCGCTCAGCTCCGGAAGCGCGATCGCCGACAGAAGCGATGTGCCGAGCAGCAACTGGATCAGGTTGTTGACGATCGCCGGATAGACGGCGCGCGCGGCCTGCGGCAGAACGACCTCGACAAAGATCTGCGAGCGCGAGAGGCCGAGGATCGACGCCGCCTCCAGCTGACCACGCGAGACGGACTGGATGCCCGCGCGAAATACCTCGGCCAGGTACGCGCCGACGTTCACCCCTAACGCAATGACACCCGCCGTGTAGGCGTTGAGCGTGATGCCGAGAGACGGCAAGCCAAAGAACACGATGAATATCTGCAGTAGTACTGGCGTATTGCGGATCGCCTCGATATAGACGCTCGCAATGGCACGCAGCAACCCAACGCGCGATGTGCTGGCGAGCGCCGTCAGCAAGCCGAGCAGCAGCGCGAGGACGAAAGCCAGCAGCGTAATCTGGAGTGTCAGCCAGGCAGCGTGAACGAAATCATTCCAGTAACCCGCAAGGGTCAGCCATTCATAGCTCATGGTTCCTCCGTCTCTCAACCGGCATGGAGCGGGCGCGGATTCAATACTGTGGATTCAGCGGGAAGCGCGGGTCGGCGCCGAACCACTTCTTGTAGAGCTGCGCGTTCATCTTCGACGCGTTGACCTGAAACAGGAACAGGTTCAGGTAATCGAGCCAGACCTGATCTCCCGCCTTCACGCCAAACGCGTTGTATTCGAGAGGAACCAGCGCTTCGTTGGTCACGGTCAGATCCGGATCGAGCGATGCCTGATAGGCGAGGAAGTTGTTGTCCTCGATCATCGCGTCGGCCTGGCCCTGCTTGACGGCGAGAATTGCAGCCTCCGAACTGTCGAATTCCTGAATCTTCACCTGCATGTTCAGCGAGCGCACTTCGTCGCCGTTCGTGGAACCCTTGACGGTCGCAATCGTACGGTTCGACATGTCCTGGACGGACTTGATGCCGCTGCTCTTCTTCACGAGCAGCGCCTCGCTCGCCACAACGTACGGATTCGTGAACGCGATTTCCTTCGCGCGCTCGAGGTTGCGGGTGAAGTTGCAGAACACCACGTCAACCTTGCTGGTCTGAAGGTTCGGAATGCGATTGGCGCTTGTCGTATTCACAACCTCGAGCTTGACGCCCATCTGCTTCGCCAGTTCCTTCGCCAGGTCGACGTCGTAACCATCGGGCTGGCCGTCCTTGTTGTAAAAGCCGAACGGTGCGAAGGTCAGACAATCGCCTACTCGCAGCGTCCCGCGTTGCAGAACCTGCTTCAACGTCGAATTGGCCGAGTCTCCCTGATCGGGCGTGGCGATCTTTGTGCAACCGGCCAACACCAGCAGACCGGTCACGGCGAACAAACAAGCAAATCTTGCGCTTTCTCTGACAAATCTCATTTTCGGGTCCGATCTGAAGTAAGGAGTCGGTGCGGGGAAAAAAGCGATCGGCATGGCGTACGCAGCATGCTCCGACGGGTTAGATCGGAATGATCGTGCGCTCACGCTCAACTGTCTGATATACCGGAATGGTGTCCGACACAGCAGATGAGACGCAGTGTTTCATGGAAAAAAAATCGTTGCAATGGGGTATTCGTCAGTACACCCGGTGTGCGTTTTATCGTTCTTCGAGTCTTGCAAGCTGAAGGAATCCGCACGATCAACCGGATCAAGAGCCGCCTGTCGCCGCTCCTTTCCGATTCGCGCTTTCAGATTCAATATCAAACCTGCCGCACAGGCCACACAGGCCACGCGGCGCCGTGAGGAAAGTGGAATTGTTCGAGCCACTCGGATCGCAGGGCGATGTTGATAAACTACGCCGCTATTTGATTCGACCGGTTGCCGCGATGGTGGATACCGTCTCAGCCGAACCGTCGCCCATCTAACAACAGGATTTGACAATGAAACGCGTAGTCGTATCGGCCGTGCTCGCGGTGTGCCTTGCCCAGCCGGCCGTTGAGGCCGTTGCACAGACCGTCAGCGATCAGTGTTTTGCGATCGGCGATATTGCCGGACAGGTGGCCTCGTGGCGTGCGCACAAGAAGACGAAAGCGCAGGCACTCGATCAGGCGGCCAGGTACTACAAAGGTGAATCCGACCGGCAAGCCGTCTCCGCCATCGTCGAAAAGATCTACAGCCCGAACGCCCCCCACATGACGCCCGATCAGGCCAGCATGGCGTTCACGTCGGACTGTGCGAACCAGCACAAATCGCAGGCACCCACGCAGTAGTGCCTGCTATCCGCACGGCCATTGCGCCGCACTAGCGGTTGGAGCGAGGACTACCGCTTCCGAAACGCATCCAGCGACGTCAACGCGTTCCCGTGGAAATCAAACAACGTGTTGTTGTCCCACTGATCGCCCGCGCCGACTTTCCATCCTACGTTCGGTGTCGGGATCCATTCCGGCTCCCACCAGAACACCCCCTTGCCGTGTCCGCCGGGTATCGCCTTCACGATGTCCGTCACCGCGCCGATAAACTGCGCCTGGCCGGCCGGTGTCTGCGGGAAGGTCGTGGAACCGGTATTGGTCATCGAGTTGGGTTCCGAATCGCCGTCGCTGGTGGTCCACGGATACGCAGTCTCGACGACCATCACATCCTTGTCGTAGCGCGTCGCCATATCGTTCGCATTGTTCTGCAGGTCGCTTAACGAGCCCTGCCACTGCGGGTAGTAGGACAGGCCGATCACATCGAACGTGACGCCGCGTTGTACGGCGCTGTCGAACCACCAACGGCTCGTCGCATTGTTGCCGCCGCTGTCGAGGTGCAGCATGACCTTGATCCGTTCATCGACGGATTTGACCGCATCGTGCCCGGCCTTCAGCAACTGCGCGAGATTGTCCCACTGATCGTACTTGCCGAGCGGCCACAGCATGCCGCCGGTGATTTCATTGCCGACCTGAACCCACTCCGGATGCACACCGTCGCGCTTGAGCATCGTGAGGACCTTCGACGTGTAGTCGGACAGCAGCGCACAGGTTTGCACGATATCCTTGCCCGCCCAGTCGTGAGGCGGATACTGCTTGCCCGGATCGGCCCACCAGTCGCTGTAGTGGAAATCGATCAGCACGCGCATGCCGAGCGCAGCGGCGCGGCGAGCCAGCACACGTACGTGTTCGGCATTGTTGTAACCCGCTGCTGGGCTTTGGTCGGCCGGAAAAAAGTTCGGATTGCCAGGATCGTTCCACACCTTGATGCGGATCGAGTCGACGCCGTGACTCTTCAGAATGAAGAGGCAGTCGAGCGGCACACCGTGCTCGTAAAACTTCGCGCCGTTGGCCTCGAGTTCCAGCAACGTCGATATATCGGCGCCTTTCGCAAACCGGTTGCCGCGGCCTGCCAGGTCGAGTTCAGCGGCAACAGCCGGCGAGCCGACCATTGCGCCAACACCCGCTGCGGCCCCAGCAGACGCGAGCCATCCGAGCATTTCTCTTCTGTTCATTTGTCACCCTCCATCGATTGAATGGCGGCTCTTTTGAAGGCCGCCTGTTCCGGGTTGAAGCGCTTGAATTTCTGCCTCCGATAACGCCTTCTTCGTACTTGCTCAAGTCAACTGCATTGACGCGAAGCGCTACGCGCTCCTCCAAACGCTGACGTCGCCGGTTTTCAACTGCGAATGTCCCAGCACAAAAATCGCATTGGCCGGTGCGGGTGCCTGCACTTGCTCCGGACCGAAGTTGAACGCGAAAGTCAGATCGCCACGCCGGCGAATGCGCAAGCCGTCAGCCAGATGTTGCGTCTCGATGCCGGCATCGTTCGCGGCCTGCTGCAAAACCGCGCGATGCAACGCGTGCGATAACCAGCCCGCCACATAGCGAACCTTTCCGTGGGAGAGGATCGCCGGCCACGTGTCGTCGAATTGCGCGTCGACGGTCGTCTCGCCATTGGCGCGAACGTGCTCGCGCCAATGCAACGCGACACCTTGCGTGCCGCCGATCGAAAGCGCGGGTTGGAGCGTCGGCCGCAGCGTTTCGACTTCAAGCACCTGCATCGGCAAAACGCGTTGCAACGCGCCGGGCGGCAAGCTCGAAGGAATGGCAAAGGTCGTGGTCTTCGAACCGCTCCTCGGACCGAAGACCCACTGCGCCGAACTCCGCTCGATCTGCTCGACGAGCGCGTCGTCGATCACGGCAATGCTCGGCACCACCACCAGCCGGTACGGCGAAAGGTCGGCCCTGCTCGACACGATATCGACGTCGAGGCCGAGTTCACGCAGCGCCTCGTAGTAGTCGAACGCCAGCGTCTGATAGTCGAAGGTTTTGCCATGACGCTGAATCTCGAACATCCATTGCGTCTCGTAGTCGAACACGAGCGCGGTGGCCGCGCGCGCCGGTGCGCCGAGCCCGGACAACGCCGCGGACGAGGCAATTTCACGCGCCGCCTGCTGCACTTCAAGACCGCCAGGCGATAGTTCGTTGTTCGGCAAGTTGAGACCCGAATGCATCTGTTCCTGCGCATACGGACACTGGCGCCAGCGGAAATACGACACCAGTTCCGCGCCGTGCGCGAGTGCTTCATACGCCCACAGCCTGACCATGCCCTTCGCCGGCACAGGATTCCACGCTGCCCAGTTCACCGGCCCTGCCTGTTGCTCCATCACCCAGAATCGGCCGGCGCCGATCGCGCGGTAACGGTCGTGATCGAAGGCGGAGACGTCGGGATGCGCGGTGCGTGCGTAACGCGCTTTCTGCTCTTCAGGCAGAGCGATCGATTCCGTGCGCGCGATCGGATAGCTGTCCCACGCGGCCACGTCGAGCGCGTTGTCTTCGGCGAAACGGTAATGATCGAAGGTCGTGAAGAAGCCCATGAAGTTGTGCAGCAGATCCGCCCCGGGTGCATGCTCGCGCAGCACGTCGATCTGCTCGCGGTGAAAGCTCGCCACCTCGTCCGACATGAAGCGCCGGAAGTCGAGCAGATGGATCGGATTGGCGTCGGTGGGCGTGAGGTTAGGCAGGCCGATCGTCTCGAACGACGGATACTCCATGCTCCAGAATACGTTGCCCCACGCGTCGTTCAACGCCTCGACGCGCTCGTAGCGATGTCGCAACCACGTCTGAAAACGCGTCAGTGCCGCGCTCGAATAGCTCGGCACGGTCTCGTGGCAGCCGAGTTCGTTATCGGTCTGCCACGCGACGATAGACGGATGCCTTCCGTAGCGCTCCGCCATCGCGGTGACAATGCGCACGCATTCGCGCCGATAGGTGTCGCTGGATATATCGTAGTGGCGGCGCGAGCCGAAATTCCAGCGCACGCCGTCCGCGCGCACCGGCAACACATCCGGATGCGCGTCGATCAGCCACTTCGGCGGCGACGCGGTCGGCGTACCGAGCACGAGCTTCAGCCCCGCGGCCGCCAGCGTCTCGACGGCTTCGTCGAGCCAGCCCCAAGTGAATTCGCCGGCTTGTGGTTCCATCCGGCTCCACGCGAACTCAGCGATCCGCACATGCGTGATACCGAGTTCGACCATACGCTTCGCATCGTCGGCCCACATCGAACGCGGCCATTGTTCCGGGTAGTAGCAAACGCCAAGTTGCATGAGAGAGTCTCTTTGTTAGATGACGGCAAACAGGGCGATCAGCCCTTGCTTGCACCAAAAGTCAGGCCCGCGACGAAATGCTTCTGCATCAGGAAGAACATCAGCACCGAGGGCAATGCGGCGAGCACCGAGCCGGCGGCGACCAGATTCCAGGCCGTCGTCCATTGACCTTTGAGCGCGGCGACGCCCACGGTGATCGGCGCGGCCTCATCGCCTTGCGTGAGGCACAGTGCCCAGAAATAGTCGTTCCAGACAAACGTGAATACGAGGATGCCCAGCGCGGCGAGCGCGGGCCGGATCAGCGGCAGCACGATGCGCCAGTAGATCGTCCATTCGCTCGCCCCTTCAACGCGCGCCGCCTCGATCATCTCGAACGGCAGCTGCTTGATGAAGTTGCGCAGAAACAGCGTGCAAAACCCGGTCTGAAACGACACGTGAAAAATCACCAGCGCCCACACGCTGTTGAAGAGCCCCACTTTCAACGCCATGTCGCGCACCGGAATCATCAGAATCTGGATCGGTACGAAGTTGCCGGCGACAAAGGCGAACAGCACAGCGGTGTTGCCCGGAAACCGGTAGGTCGCCAAAGCGAAGCCCGCCATCGACGCCAGCACGATCGCGCCGATCACCGAAGGCACCGTAATCACCACGCTATTGGCGAAGTAATGGAGCATCGGCGTTTGCGTGAGCGCCGTGCCGTAGTTTTCGATTAACGCAAAATGCCTGGGCCAGCCCCAGTAATCGCCTTGCGACAACTCATCCGAAGAGCGGATCGACGTGACGAGCACGGCCAGCATCGGCAGCAGCCATACGAGCAGCGCGAGCGGCAAAGACGCCTTGTATAGCGTGCGATTGAGCGGTTTCCAGCGTTCGACGGGAAGCGGATACATGACACGTGACTCCTGAAAATCAGTGTTCTTCGCGCAGCATGCGGCGCAGGTGGAACACGATGTAGACGAGCATGATGGCGAACAGCACGACGGCAATCGCCGCGGAATAGCCTTCGCGGTAGTACTTGATCGCCTGGTCGTACATGTAATAAGCGAGCACGGTCGAGCTATCGAAGGGACCGCCGCCGCTCATCACCGCAATCAGGTCGAAGCTGCGCAGCGCGCCGATCACGGTCAGCACGACTGCCATGAACGTGGCGGGCCGCAGTTGCGGAAGGATCACGTGCCATAGCAGGCGCACGCCTTTCGCGCCCTCCATGCGCGCCGCCTCGACCACTTCGGGATTGATGCCCGTTAGCCCGGTGAGATACAGCACCATGCAGAACGGCGTTTGCGGCCAGAGGGCGGCGAAGATGATGCCGAAGGTCACCGTACCCGGATCGCCGAGCACAGGAATGCCGTGACCGACAATCAGACGCAGCAGGCCGAAACCGGGATCGTAGAACCAGCTGAACACGAGACCGACCACCACGCCCGATAGCACGAATGGCGCGAAAAACAGCGACTTCACGACCCGCATGCCACGGATATGCTGGTTCAGATATAGCGCGAACAGCAGCCCGAGCGGCGGCGCCAGCAGGAAAAGCGCGAGCCAGATCAGGTTGTTCCTGAGCGCCGTGTAGAACGTGTCCGCATGGAACAGCTCGATGTAGTTATCGAAGCCCGCGAACGTCTTCGGCGTCATTCCGTCCCAGTTGTAAAAACTGAGCGAAATGCTGCTGATGATCGGATAGATCACGCACAGGCAGAACAACGCGCAACCCGGCAACAGGAAGAAAAGCGCCGCGCGGTGCTGATGACGGCGCGTCGTGGAGACGTGCCGGCGCCGCGCCGCGGGCAGGCGGCGCGCTACGGAATGAGACATGATCGGGCCTGGTCGGAGATCGAGGGAGATCGAAGGCGAGCGCCAGCGGTTGCTGCCCTGCTGGCGCTCCGGGGCTTACTTCTTGTAGATGCGCTTGCGGGTCGCTTCGAGGCGGACGAGCACGGCGTCGAGTTGCGACGGATCGCTGTAGAACTGCTGCATCGCCTTCATGCCCTCGTCGGCCATTTCCTTTTGCATGTCGCGATCGTAGAACTGGGCGATGCCGCCCTTCGTGTTGGCAAGCGTCTGGAAGCCGACCTTCGAAATCTCGTCGTCAGGTTCGGCCGCCTGGCTGTTCGACGGCAACGTCCCCCAACCCTTCGCGAGATCGGCGTTGATCTGCGGCTGTTCCATGAAGGCCAGCAGTCTGCGGGCATCGGCCTTGTTCTTTGCTTTGGCCGGAATCAGCAGCACGTTGACCGGACCGTCTTCGGCCATCGGCACGTTCGCGTCGATCACCGGGAAGCGGAAGAAACCGGTCTGCGGCTTGACCGATGGCGGAATGCTCGCCGAGAAGAACGTGCCCATCAGCATCATCGAGGCCTTGCCGTTCACGAGGAACGGGGCAATCGAATCGAGGTCGTAGGAGAGCGCGTTGTCGATGAAGTAGTGATCGTCGATCAGCGTTTTCCACGCGGTGTAGACCTTTTTGACGCGTGCATCGGTGTAGGGAATTTCGCCGGCCATCAACTGCTGGTGGAATGCGTTGCCGTTGATGCGCAGGTCGAGATAGTCGAACCACGCGGCAAGCGTCCAGCTATCGCGTGCGGCAACGGCGATCGGTGCAACGCCGCTTGCCTTGAGTTTTTTGCAGGCGTCGAGAAATTCATCCCACGTTTTCGGTTCGCCTTTGATGCCGGCCTTCTCGAACAGATCCTTGCGATAGAAGAAGCCGTAGGCGTCGTAACCGAGCGGCGCGGCATACTGTTTGCCCTTATACGTCGAAGCATCCTTCACCGACGCGTACTGCTGCGACCAGCCGTTCTTGCTCCAGTCCGACGACAGGTCTTCCAGCAAGCCGCGTTGCGCGTAATACGCCATGCGCTCGCCGTCATGCCACGACACGACATCCGGCGCGTCGGTGGCGAGCCAACCGCCCATCTGCACCTTGTATGCTTCCTCGCTGACGTAGGTCACCTTGAGGTCGACGTCGGGATTGGCTTTCTTGAACTTGTCGAACGCGTCCTGCCACGTCGAGCGCTGATTGCCGCGCGCCGATACGTTGACGGTCAACGTGGCCGCGTCGGCCGCGGTGGCGCAGAGCGTGCCTGCAACCAGCGCGGCGGCGATCGACGCGTATGCCAGACGGCGAAGGCGAAGAGAAATCATCTTATGTCTCCTTGACTACCTTGTTGGCTGACAGCGGCTCGCTGCCAGACGATGTACCCGCTCTGTGGCGGAATAGGGTCGGGTGAATCCGGTGGTGCTTTGGTGTTTTGGATGCCCGAGGCGCCTCAAGCGGCAACCCGCTCGGGCTCGAACGTACTGCGCCGCAGTGCCACGCCGTCCGCATCGAACAAGTGACACGCGGAAGGCGGAACGTGAACGCGGATGCGCTCGCCCGATCCGATCGGCGTATCGCCCTCGGCCTTGACGATGAGCGTGCCCGCCTCGTGATCCGCGTGAATATAGCTGTGCTCGCCGAGCCGTTCGGATAGCACCGTGACGCACTGAATGAACTGCTCGTCGCCGGAGAGACGCAGATGTTCCGGGCGCACGCCGAGCGTGACGGGCTGGCCGCGCTGAAGACGCTGGCCGTCGACATTCGCCGTCAGCCGCTCACCGCTCCTGGTCAGCGTGACGGCCACCTTGCCCGCTTCGATCGAATCGACCACGGCATCGATGAAATTCATGCGCGGCGAACCGATGAAGCCCGCCACGAAGCGCGACTTCGGATGGTGATACAACTCGAGCGGCGCGCCGCTCTGCGCGATGCTGCCGAAGCGCTCGGCGTCCGCGCCTGCGTGCAGCAGCACGATTCTGTCGGCAAGCGTCATTGCCTCAACCTGATCGTGCGTCACATAGACCACGCTCGCGTTCGCGAAGCGCTGGTGCAGACGAGCGATTTCGACACGCGTCTGGCCGCGCAACGCGGCGTCGAGATTCGACAGCGGTTCATCGAACAGGAACACACCGGGCTCACGCACGATCGCCCGGCCGATCGCCACACGCTGCCGCTGCCCGCCCGAGAGCGCTTTCGGATAGCGGTCAAGAAAGGCGTCCAGTTGCAGAATGCGCGCGGCTTCGCGCACCTTCCGGCCGATGACGTCTTTCGGTTGCTTCGCGAGCTTCAGGCCGAACGCCATGTTGTCGAACACGGTCATGTGCGGAAACAGCGCGTAGCTCTGGAACACCATCGCCACGCCGCGCCCGGCGGCGGGCACATCGTTCATGAGGCGGCCGCCGATGTGCAGCTCGCCTTCGCTCAGGTCTTCGAGACCGGCGATCATTCTCAGCAGGGTCGACTTGCCGCAACCCGAGGGTCCGAGAAACACGCAGAACTCATGCTGCGCGATCTCGAGATTCACGCGCCGGATCACCGGCGGATGGTCACCGTACGACTTCTGCACGTTCGTAAGACGAATCGTAGCCATGCTGCTTCCTCCTGGATTTAACCGCTTAAATTTTTATGAAAAATAAACGGCCAGCTCTTGTGCAGCAGGCATTTAATCGCTTAAATTCGAGTTCGAGGAAAAAAGTCATGGCGAGTGTCTCCGCTGTGTATTTTTCAGCAAGTTATCAACGTCGCCAGTCGCTTGCAACATTTGAATCACATTCCCTGAATTTGGGATAAACAGAAAATGGTCACCCTGTCCGAAGTCGCGAAGCGTGCGCACGTTACTGCCGCCACCGTTTCCAATGTCCTGCGCAACCGCGAGAAAGTCCGCCCGGAGACTGCCGAACGCGTGCTCAAGGCGATCGCCGATCTCGGCTACCGCCCCAATCTGAACGCCCGCGCGCTGGCGGAGGGCCATTCGTCGACCTTGGCCTTGATGTTGTCGAACATCTCGAACCCGTTCTACCCCGAGTTCGTGTTGGCCGCCGAGCGAGCGGCACGCAAAGCGGGATACTTCCTGATGGTTTGCAATACTGACGATGATGCGGAGGTCGGCCGTGCGTATCTGAACCAGATCGCCGGCACACTCGCGGACGGTGTTCTCGTGATGAACACGGACATCAAGTTCAACGAATTGTGCGCGTCGGCCACACACAGCGCACCGATCCTGCTGGCGATGTGGGAGCACCCCGAAGCGCCGCCCGCCTTGCCCTGCATCGCCGTGGATTTTGCTCACGCGGGCGCGCTTGCCGCAAACCATCTGCTCGAACTGGGTCACCGCGAGATCGGCCTCCTGATCGGCGACGGCTGCGGCGGCTTGCAGGATGCACGCTCCAACGGATTTCGCGCGGTGATGCGCGAGGCCGGAATCGAAACCGACGCAGCCGCGGTGCTGCAGATCCGCGACTCGATCGACGCCGGTTACGCCGCCTGCATGCAGTTGATGGCGAACCGCCCTCACCTCACGGCGATCTTCGCGACCAACGATCTGCTGGCGATCGGCGCGGCACAGGCGTTGATCACGCTTGGCCGCGCCGTGCCGAACGATGTGTCGGTGATCGGCATTACGGACATTCAGCTGGCGCACCAGGTGCATCCCGCGTTGACGACGGTTGCGATCCAGACGGCCGACGTTGCCGAGTTGTCGATCGAGAGTCTGATCCGGTTGATCCAGGCGCCCGAACAGCAGCCGTCGATGGTGCTCGCGCCGCCGCCCCAACTCGTCGTCCGCGCTTCGACGGGGCCGCGGCGGGTGCGTTGAGGCGCGAGCCTGCACGTACAGCAGTCCGCGCGGCAGGGCCGTCGCCAAGCCGTCAGGCTTCGCGGCGCAGCGCGCTTCACCCCGCATTCAGCAGAAAATGCTGTGGCGGCGCAAAAAAAACGCGCCGCGTACGGTCAAGGGCCCGATGTGATGATTTCATTGACCGCGCCGTACGCGTAGGATCAACGTGTTAATCGTCCGCAATCGACCGAATGTGCGCGGCCGCGCCGCCGGATCGATGACTCGCCCTCGCTACGTCCAGGGCAACCCGAAGGAGCAACCTCGATGTCTCTCGCCTTGACCCGCAAAGAACTGATTCGTCCGCAGAACCTGATCGACGGCAAGTGGATCGACGCCGCCGACGCCGCGCGCTTTCCCGTCACCAACCCGGCCACCGGCGAATTGATCGTCGAAGTCGCGAACAGCGGCGCACTGGACGCACGCGCCGCCACCGACGCCGCAGCCCGTGCTTTCCCCGCGTGGCGCGACAAGCTGCCGCGCGAACGCGCGGAGATTCTGCGCCGCTGGCATGCGCTGATCGTCGCCAATACCGAAGACCTCGCGAAGCTGATGTCGACGGAACAGGGCAAGCCGCTCGCGGAAAGCCGTGGCGAAGTCGCCTACGGCGCCTCGTACGTCGCCTGGTTCGCCGACGAGGCGACGCGCATCTACGGCGATCTGATCCCCCAGCAACAGCGCGGCAAACGCATGAGCGCGGTAAAGGAACCGGTCGGCGTAATCGCGGCGATCACGCCGTGGAATTTCCCGCTGGCGATGATTGCGCGCAAGATCGCGCCCGCGCTCGCAGCCGGATGCACGGTCGTGGCCAAGCCTGCCGAAGACACGCCGCTCACGGCGCTCGCGCTGGCGGCGCTCGCCCAGGAAGCGGGCTTGCCGGACGGCGTGCTGAACATGCTGTCGGCTTCGCGTGAACAGGGCATTGCGGCGGTCGCCGACTGGCTCGCCGACGCGCGCGTGCGCAAGATCACGTTCACGGGCTCGACGCCGGTCGGCAAGCATCTCGCCCGCGAATCGGCCGGCACGCTGAAGAAGCTGTCGCTGGAATTGGGCGGCAATGCGCCCTTCATCGTATTCGACGACGCCGATCTCGACGCGGCGGTCACCGGTCTGATGGCCGCCAAGTTCCGCAACGGCGGCCAGACTTGCGTGTGCCCGAACCGGGTCTACGTGCAGGCGGGCGTGTATGCGCGCTTCGCCGATCTGCTCGCGAAGCGCGTCGGCGCGCTGAAGGTTGCGCCCGCAACCGATCCGGCCGCGCAGATCGGCCCGATGATCAACGAACGCGCAATCGACAAGATTGCCCGGCACGTGGAAGACGCCGTCAAACACGGCGCGACCGTGCTGACAGGCGGCAAGCGCCTGACCGAACTCGGCCCGAACTACTATGCGCCGACCGTGCTGACCGATGCGCAGGACGATATGCTCGTCTGTTGCGAGGAAACCTTTGGACCGGTGGCGCCGCTGTTCCGCTTCGACGACGAAGCCGAAGCGATCCGCCTCGCCAACGACACGCCGTTCGGCCTCGCCGCCTACTTCTACACGCAGGACGTGCGGCGCATCAATCGCGTTGCGGGCCAGCTCGAGGCGGGCGTGATCGGTATCAACGAAGGCGCCGTATCGAGCGAAGCGGCGCCCTTCGGCGGAGTGAAAGAATCGGGTTACGGGCGCGAAGGGTCGAAGTACGGACTCGACGATTACATGTCGATCAAGTACCTGTGCCAGGGCGGGCTGGATTAAGGAGCCGTAGCGGGCTTCATGATCCGCTGCCCGCTGCGGCGTCTTTGAGGAGACGCCGGTGCGCTAGCGAGGGCGCGCGGTGGGCAGCCGCATCCCCACCATGCCCCAACCTAATGCCCAGGCTTCAGCGCCGCATACGTCCCCGGCGTAATCCCATAGGCCCGCTTGAAAAGCCGGTTGAGATGGCTTTGATCGTAAAAGCCGACGGCCGCAGCAGCGGTCGCCGCACTATGCCCCGCCGCGAGCATCCGTTTGGCGGCGAGTAGCCGCACCTGCGTCGCATACGCGTGCGGCGGCAGTCCAAACTCCTTGCAGAAGGCTCGCGTGAGGTAATAGCGGCTCAGCCCCACCAGTTCCGCCAGTTCGTCGACCGGAATATCGCGCGCGTAGTTGGCGGCGACGTACTCGCGCACCTGCGCCATCTTGCGGGCTTCGCGCCGCGCTTCGCCGAGCTCGTGCCGCGATTGCCCATAGCGCCCGACCAGCATCCCCATCGCTGCCCACCAATTCGCCTGCCGCTCCATCAGCGAGACCGAGCCGTGTTCGTCGAGACTCGCATGCGCCTTGACCAGCAGACCGGCAAGGTGCGCATCCTGATAGAGTCCCGGCGGAATCAGAAGCGGTTTGTCCGCACGCGAGTCGGGCGAAAACACGGCGCCCAGCGCGCCCAGGCCCTCCATGTCGAGATAGATGGCGCGGTAATTCCATTCGCGCCCTTCCCACACCTCGCCGCTGTGGTATTCGCCGGGTCCGAACACGAGCACGCTGCCGGGTCCGGCGACCTCGCTGCCGGTGCGCGTATGGCACTGGCCCGCGCCGGTTTGCGTCATCACAATGACGAGCTCGTCGTGCAGATGGCGGTCGAACTTGTGCTCGCCGTAGCGGGCGGTCGCCAGACAGGCGCCGTCGAGCGCGCCGTCTCGCCAGCACACCACTTCCGGCTCGCTTTTATCCGATGTGTCCATGGGTGGCTCTCCCGGGATGCCCTTCAAACGTCAAACCAGTTCTATTCTCACCCGGCGATTGCGACGCCCCTTGTTTTCTATCTTCACGATGCGGATCGGTCTCGATTGCGCCGTGTTGGTCAGATGCGTGCCGCCGCAAGCCTGCCGGTCGAGGTCGCCGATTTCGACGATCCGTACCGTGCCGTCGGAGGTCGGCGGCGGCGCCACCGAGAGGCTGCGGATCAGACCCTGGGTCGCCTTGGCCTCCGATGCGCTGACGTAGTAGGTGCGCACGTCCATGGCGCTGCGGATCACCTCGTTGGACGGCTCCTCCAGCAGACGCAGCGCGTCGTTATCCGCCTCGGGCAGATCGAAGTCCATGCGGGCGGTGCCGTCGGCATTGATCTGCGCGCCGGTCACGAGCGCGCCGGCGAAGCGCTGGTAGACGAGGGCATTGAGAATATGGGTGGCCGTGTGAAGCTGGGCGACGGTGGCGCGCCGGGCCGCGTCGACGGCCACGTGAACATCGCCGTTCAATTCGAGCGGCTCGTCGAGCAGATGCCAGAGCATGCCGCCTTCCGGTGCGACGCCGGTAATGCGGACGGCGCCCTGCGCGTGCGTCAGGGTCGCGGCATCCGAGACCTGGCCTCCGCCGCCCGGGTGCAAGGCCGAGCGGCCCAGCACGACGGCGCCGGGCCGGGAGGCGATCACGCTCGTTTCGAACTCGAGTAAATCCGGCTGCTCATGGCAAAGATAGTGCGCCACCTTGATGTCCCCGCATGGAATGACTGATTACGCCTAGCATACTCAGTCCCATGGGAGGTCGTCTTGGTTAAAAATGCCCTGCTCAGCCGGGGCCGGACCATAGCCGCCCCGTTTCTTCACGTCGGGCGGCATGCTGCAGGCGAGCCGCCCGGTCCGCGTGCGGCGTGCGGCGTGCGGCGTGCGGCGTGCGGCGTGCGGCGTGCGGCGTGCGATCAGACGGACAGCGTCTGCTGAAGGTTCAGATCGGGCGAATTGAACGCCAGATCCGTGTTCAGGTTCGGCAAATTGAACGAACCGTTGCCGGACGCCGTCTGGTCGAGGCCGCCTTGCGCGGCCCACTGGAAGTTGCCCACGCCGGAAATGCCGTCCGCACCGGACACATCGTGCGTCTCGATCTGCTTGTAGACGTCCGGATTCTGCAGCATGTACGACGCCGCGGCGGACACATCGGACGGAGTGCCGGCCGGCGGGTTGTTGGCGAGCTGGTAGAGCTGGTCCGGATCGAGCGACGAGATGCCGTTCTGGCTCATGTAGCTCGACAGCGCGCCGGCCGCGCTTTGCGTGTCCATCATCGCGCCTTGGGTAGTGGTCGAATTCATCGTATCGGTCGTGCTCGGCGACGGCTCGCTATCGAGCCCGCCTTGCGCGGCCCACTCGAAGTTGCCCACGCCGGAAATGCCGTCCGCACCGGACACGTCGTGCGTCTCGATCTGCTTGTAGACATCCGGATTCTGCAACATGTACGCCGCTGCCGACGACACGTCGGGCGGCGTGCCCGCCGGCGGATTGTTGGCCAGCTGATAGAGCTGATTCGGATCGAGCGACTTGATGCCGTTCTGGTTCATGTAGCTGGCGAGCGTGCCCGACGCGTTCTGCGCCATCGCATTCTGTCCCACCGACGAGGAACTCTGCTGCAGCGCCTGGTTGATCATCGCATCGACTTGCTGCTCCAACTGCTGGATGGACTGGTCTTCCGAAGAGAACGAAGAGTCGAAGCTGGGTGTGGCAAGACTGGAGACGGTGTCGTTGGCGATAGCGGTCATGGAGTCCTCTG
Source organism: Paraburkholderia caffeinilytica (assembly GCF_003368325.1). Lineage (NCBI taxonomy): Bacteria > Pseudomonadati > Pseudomonadota > Betaproteobacteria > Burkholderiales > Burkholderiaceae > Paraburkholderia > Paraburkholderia caffeinilytica. Next base: position 2,461,628 of record NZ_CP031466.1, read on the forward strand.
CAAGGAAAGATAGACCGCCATCGGTCAAGCGAGTGCGAAACGCAACACTGCGGCGGTCCGGAGTCGTCTAATGCTAATTGGGCCGACCAGGCCGGTTTCGGTCCACGCGAAAAGCGGGCTGAAAATGCGAAGCCATGTCCGTGCGCGAGGAAATACGCGGCATCCGAAGCGAGACGTTGACGACCGAGCCCGCGTGCCGCGCATCACTGGACCTGTGCGGCGCCGCGTGCGGCCTGTCCCTCGCAGTACGCCAGATATTTATCGTAGGCCTGCTGCGGCGGCGTTTTGGCGTACTGCCCGTACAGACGGTCGACAAAGGTGGTCAGTTCCGCCTGCGCGTACAACTGCCGTTCAATCGGCATCGCCGCCGCCACGCGCTGCGCCTTGCGCAACTCGTCTTCTTTGCTGACGCCCGCATCGCGATCCTGCGCGATCAGCTTCGCGTTGTTCGCCCGCGTCGTGCAGACCTGTGTCATCGCCGACGAAGCCTGTGCATGCGCGGACAGCGGGCTTAGCGCCGCAGCCGATGCGACCACCAGCACGGTCACGGCCATGCCCCGTGCGAATGGCAGAAAGGGGGCGCGTAGTGAGTCGCTTCGGGTTACGACGATCATGCGGTCCTCGATGTAGTCGATGTGCTCGATGCGTTCGATGCGTTCGATGTGTTCGATGTTGAAAGCGTGCCGTCGAGCAGCATCGCAGCGGATTCGTCGTCGGCAAAACGGCTGATCGACAGCACATGGTCCAGCGCCCAGACGCAGTGAAACCAGCCGGTTGGAATCACCAGCAGATCGCCCGGTTCGAGCATGAGGTCCACGCCAGGCGCTCCGGCAAAGCGCGGAAAGCGTGTCAGGTCGGGAGCCGCTGCGTCGACGCGGCAGGGACGATAGGTGTTGAATGCATCGAGCGCGTAGACGGCGCCTTCCTGAGCGGGCGCATAGAGCCGCACGCGCTTGCGGCCATGAATCTGCGCGAGAAACGAATTCGCCATGTCGCAGTGCAAACGCGTGACCAGCGAGGCGGCGCTCGCCCGCCCGAACCAGAGTTGCCCGGCGCCGAACATGCGCGGCGGCAGCATCGGCAGAGAGAAACGCGCTTCCCATGCTGGCGGTAAGAGGCAGCCTTCCGTGTAGTTCGCGGCGCCGGCGGCGGGAGCATGATCGGCGGAGAACCCGTCGATGAAGTCAGCGACGGTTTGCGGCAGACCGCTCGACGGATCCGCGCGCAGCACCGTCGCGCCCTCTTGCATGCGCCAATCGTCGAGTGTCCAGTCGACTTCGGGCCAGTTCAGCATGCCGCGCAACACCAGTGGCACGGAGGCATCGAGCGTGTCCGCGAGTGCCGCGTGCAGGTACTTGCCGTCGCAGCCGCCGGCCTGCAGCGCCGGTACCGTCGCCAGCGCTTCGGGTGCGCGCCGCCGGGCTCGCTCCAAGGCCATGCGCGCCACCGCCGAAGGCCGCTTGAGCAGTTGCAGCCAGTAAGCGGCGAGCCGCTCGGCGCCGTCGATTCGCACGCCGCCGAGCGTCATTGCCGCCGCACTGCGCGGATCGAAGCCGGTGGGGTCGTCGAGCATCGCGCTCAACAAAGCGCGGCTCAGCGTGATGCGAGCCGCGGCGCGGTGCATGCCGTCGAGCGGAATCGGCATCGACTCGATCCGTGGACCGAACGTGAAACGGCGGCTGGCATCCGTGCAATCGCTGACGATCAGATCCACGGCGCTCACGTGCGGCGGCGCCACGTAATGTTCGCCGAGCCGCGCCTCCAGAAGCGCGATGAGTTCGGCATGCGCAATCATGCTCACCATGGCTTGCGCCAGTAAACCGCCTGTGCGTTGATGCGCGTCAGCGGCGCGTCGATCCGATGCGCGGCGCGGTATTCGTCGACGGCGCGCGCGCAGCCGGTCGGCAGGCCATAGTCGTCGACGATCACGAAGCCACCCGGCGACAAACGCGGATACAGGGCGTCGAGTGCGACACGGGTGGACTCGTACCAGTCGCCATCGAGCCGCATCAACGCGAGGCGCGCGATCGGCGCTTCCGGCAAGGTATCGGCGAACCAGCCCGGCAGGAAACGCACCCGGCGATCGAGCAGGCCCGCGCGCGCGAAGGCCTCGCGCACGGCCGCCAGATCGCTGCGCAGCAGGCCGACCGCGCGCATCAGGTGATGCCAGATGGCATCGCGCAGATCCGTGGCGGGGTCTGGCGCGGGCAGGCCCGCGAACGAATCGGCCACCCATACGCTGCGGCCCAGGTCGCCGAACGCGGTCAGCGCGGCGCGCATCAGAATCGTCACACCGCCGCGCCATACGCCGGTTTCGATGAAGTCGCCCGGCACGCGCTCGTCGATCACGACACGCGCCAACTCGACGACGTTATCGAGCAGCACGTCGTGGCACATCGTCAGACGGCGCGACTCGTGGTGCATGTGGTTGAGCGCGTCCGCCATGCGCGCAGGTTCGATGCCGGCGGCCTCGGCCGCCGGACGGCGCAGCGGCGCGAGCCATTGGGCGAATACACGGTCCGCATCGGCGAGCCGTTCGGCGCAATCGTCGGCGGTGATCGGCGCGGTTCGCGCCGTGGCGGATTGCGTGGGGCGGTCAATATCGGCCGCGCCGCCAATGTAGCGGCGGATCATCGCCAGATAGGCATCGGCGCGCGCGTCATCGGCGGGCGGCATGAAGGGCTGCGGCTCGACGTCGGACAAAGCAGCGAAAGGAAAACTCGGAGGATTCGGAAGATTCAATTCCATCGCCGGTTCGGGTGGGCGCTCGGGCCGCTATTGGGCTCGGGCGTTTATCGGAAGATATGTGTGCGGGAAGACCGTCACGCACAAGGCCGAGCGCGGCGGCCAGCCCGAATTAGTATCGGCCGACGCGGGACCCAGTTCGGCTGAATCGCGAACGGATGCATGCTCATGCGAACCACCGGGGTTTGCTGAGTTGACGCGTAGGTGCCTCGACGCCTTCGCGTCCTCGCGCCCTCGTGCGTTTGCGCCTTCATGCCTTCGCCCCTTCGCCCCTTCGCCCCTTCGCCCCTTCGCCCCTTCGCCCCTTCGCCCCTTCGCCCCTTCGCTCCTTCGCTCCTTCGCTCCTTCGCTCCTTCGCTCCTTCGCTCCTTCCCTCCTTCCCCCCTTCGCCCCTTCGCCCCTTCGCAGACCAGCATATGTGCCCGGTTCACTGCGTGCGGTTTTCAATGCACTCGTTCGTGTCGCGCCCTACAGCACCGTGCCGGATCAGGTGTGATGGCAACATCGCCCGCCTCCCCCTTCTCCCCATGACTGGTTCTCCGCCCCGCCCCGCGCAGTTGCCGCGCCTGCCGATGATCTGCCTCGCCGCAAGCTGCCTGCTCGCACTCGCCGGCTGCGCGACGCCGCTTAAACCGCCACCGCCGACCGCCGACGAATCCTTGCCCGTGGCATTGCGCGCCAGCCAGGACGAGGTGCTCCAGGAAGTCATGACCACCCATGGCGACGAAACCTATGTGTGCCGGCGCATCAAGGCGAGCCCGCCCGAGATCGGCGCGACTGCGCTGCCGGACACGCTCCCTGGTGTCGCCCGTGACGGCACGCAACTGCTCTGGGATCCTTTGGGTTCCGAAGCAATCCTCGTCGACGCCGCCGGCCAAAGCGCGGGCACCGTCGCGCCGGGCCGTTACTTTCTCTCCTACGACGGCAGCTACGTGATCGGCAAGGTCGACGCCGAAAGCCAGGTGGGCGCAAATGCACTGACCTGGGCGCGCTACACGACCCGTTTCGTCGCGGCCCCACGCCCCGGCGAGGGCCGTTTCGCCGATGTCAGCTCGATCCAGCGCATCGACACTTCGGGCGGCTTGCCGCCGCAGCCCACTTGCGAACTCGAGGGCGCGCATCTGCTCGTGCCGTACGGCGCGACCTATATGTTCTACCGCGCCAAAGGCCACGCACCGGTCGCCTTGTCGGCGAGCCGAGCCACACAGTGACCCGGCCTTGCATGGGACCGGCGTAAGCGCTATGGGGCTGGAGTAAGCGCTAAAGCGCTAACTCCGGTCGACAAAAGGAGTCAACGATGCAATTCGGTTTGTTCATGACGCTGCCCGCCCCAGAGCCTGCGCCCGCAGCCGAGCTCTACCAACGTGCGCTTGCGATGGCCGAAGCCGCCGATACGCTCGGCTTCACCCACCTGTGGCTTGCCGAACATCACTTCACGAACTATTCGCACTCGTCGCGGCCGCTGATGCTGCTCTCGCACATCGCGGCACGCACCCGTCATCTGCGCCTCGGCCCGGCTATCGTGCCGGTGCCGCTGCATCATCCGCTCGTGATCGCGGAAGAACTCGCCACGCTCGACGTGCTGAGCGGCGGACGCGTCGAAGCCGGCCTCGGCAGCGGTTATCAGCGCTATCAGTACGAGCGCTTCCAGCTCGTCAAAGGCGCCACCTCCGCCCGCGACGACGAGGCGATCGACGTGCTATTGCAAGCCCTGCGCGAACCCTTGTTCTCGCACCAGGGCGAGCACTTCAGCATTCCCCGCACCGGCCTCGTGCCGCAGCCGCTGCAACGCGCGATGCCGGTGTGGCTCGTCGTCAATTCGAGCCGGCGGGCGTCGGTCGAACAGGCGGTGCGGCGACGCGCGAACCTTTTCACCGGCGTGCTTGAACCCATTTCGAAGCTGACCGACGTGCGGCGCCACTATCCGGACCTCGCCGGCGCGCTCTCGACGGTACGCATCGGCACACAGCGGCCAGTGTTCGTCGCGCAAAACGAAGCGCAGGCCCGCGAGGCCGTCGAGCATGCGCGCTGGAACGGACGCGCGACGCTGCGCCTGCGTCACGACCTGGGCGACGTGGTGGACGGCATCGTGCCGGCGCAACCGCTACCCGGCGAACCGTCCGACGACGTGCTGCGCAACGATTTCCTTGTGATCGGCACTGCCGGCGAATGTATCCGCCAACTGCGCCGGATTCAAAGCGGGCTCGGCTGCGACTATTTCAGCGCGAGCTTCTGGTTCGGTTCGATGCCGCACGAGATGGCAATGGAATCGATGCACCGCTTCGCGCGTGACGTGATGCCCGCATTCGCCGGCGAAGCCGCGGCGGCAGACACACCGCAAGCATCGGCATCGCGCCCGCAATGGGAATCCACCCTGGCGTGGTGAACGCATTCGGCACGCATGGCATGCGCTCGTGCGCAAGCCATTCGCAACCGCCACGTTCGCATCCCCGGCCCTCACTTCGGACTTCGCTCACCGCAATGTGACGTGGCGATGAAAATTCGTCATCGTCGGCAATCAGCCGATGCGACCGTCCTCACATGGGAGACCGCTCGTGCCATTCGGGATTCGCAACCCTTTCTCACGCGGCGCGCCGCCAGTTCAACAACAGCAGCCCGCGGCTGCGCAGGCCAATCAGCGGCAGACCAACACGCCACTGCCCGAGACGAGAGTAGTGGGTGGCCCGCTCGACAAGCTGCGCGCATTGCGCAACCATCTGCCGGGCGCACCGGTGCAGACACCGCTTGCACCAGGGCAGACGCAGAGTGACCCGATGCCGCAAGGCTCGCCCCTCAACGACCTGACCGGCAGCGGCGCCAACCGCGTCTACACGCCGTTCCATGCGCGGACCACCGTGCGCGCGTCGCGGCCCGCGCCGGAGGTCCTGCCGAGCGCCGAGCAGATGCGCACGCCGAAGGCCAACGCGAGCACGCCGCTTGGCGTCAACTCGCACAACAAGACCAACGTGAAGACCGCGGTCGGCAAAAACGAGCGCGCCGCGTCGCAAGCGAGCACCGAACTGCGCGACACGGCCGCGGCCGACGCGCATCTCGCCGCAAGCTTTCCGGCCGAGCCGGGCACCCAGTTCGCAACCCAGCGCGACGCGCTGCTGGCCAACATCCGCAACGCGATTCCGCAAGGTCAGCGCGGCGACCCGCCGCTCGCGAAGGCGCGCTATCTCGGTCACGCGCTCGCCGAAGCGACGGGCGGCAACGTGCAACGCGCGAACGACGTGCTCGGCGTGCTGCAAGGCACGATCCAGAATCCCACCCCGCAGCAGGCGCGCGATGCTTTCGCGACGCGCTGCTCGATGGCGCGCTCGCGCGCCGCGTTCCGCGCGCTGCGCGACGTCGAGGCGGCGCCGCCGATGGGCGGCAATCACCAGGCGCCCACCGACCGCGACCGCAAGGTTCACGCGGAAGCCGACTGGCAAACGTGGCGCGCCGCTGGCACGCTGTTGTCGGCATGGCCGGCCGGCATGGAAAAACCCGCCTCGCTGCGCGAACTCGGCGAGTCGGCCAACGCCATGCTGCCCGCCGCCGAACGCGATACCCACACCCAGGTCGCGCAAAGCCAGCAGCAACCCGCGATCAGCCAGGCGCTGACGCCGCATACGCAGACCGCCAAGGCCATGCTGTGCGGCAACGCGTTGCTCGACGATCCGCGCGCGCAGCCGGAAACGCGTTTTCGTTCGGCGTACCTGGCGCATCGCAACGGGATCGCCGAAGCCGATGTCGGCCAGGTGCAAAACCGCATGTACTCCGTGGTCAAGCACGCGCAACGCAACGCGACGTCGGCGCGCACCGGTTCGTGGATGAACCGCACCGCGCAGCGTTTTCGCAGCGGCGTCAAGCAAAGCTTCGGCCACGAGAAGGATCCGATCTCGGCGCTCGGCATGGGCACCGCCGGCGGTCTGATGGATCATCCGGACAAGGACTTCAGCACGTTGCAATCCATCGACACGGTGGTCGACGCGCTGAATACGCAGGTGGTGAACGCGCCGCACCGGCGGCGCGGCGAAGCGCCGGACAACGCCACCATGAACGCCGCCGTGCGCGCCGCCGCGCTGCGCAACTGGAAGGCGAGCATCGGCACCAAGGGCTGGCTGCGCGACGACACGAAATTCGGCCGCCTGCAACGCAATCAGATTGCCCGCGACGTTGCGGGCGCGCTGAACGTCGACAAGGAAACGGTGCGCAACAGCCCGGCGTTCCGCGATCTGCCGAAGATGAACGCCGAGACGCTGCGCACCTGGGCAACCGGCGCGGGCGCGAATATGAACGCGCAGATCGGCGCGACCGGCCGCACGCTCGGCGAAAATCTCGACCGCATGCAGGCGATCCGGCAGGATCCGGTGGCGACGCCGGCAACGCCGCAAGGCAATATCGATTCGCTGTGCCATCTGGTCGAAAACGTGCCGAAAACGTGGAGCGTGCAGATGTCGAGCGGCGGCGTCTACGGGCTCGACGCGAACATCTCGGAGAACATCGCGACCGCGCTCGGGCTCGTCGGCGCGCCGAGCGCGTCGGTGGCGCCGGACGTGCGCTATCTGAAAGGCCGTCATGCGGTGCTCGAAGTCGGCTCCACCTCGCATCACGGCGAAATGTTCATCGGCACCGACAACCGCAAGTCCGCGCATCTCGGCGTCGGCGGCTTCATCGGTTGGTCGCTCGCGGGCGGCAAGGCAATGGCGAGCGGCTACGGCTCTCTGATCGGCGGCCGCGACACCAGCAATCCGCGCGGCGTGGTGATCCGCACGCCGTTCGACCAGACCGGCAACAACGACCCCGAGGCCTGGCGCGGCAAGATGACCGACGTGGTGCGCACGCTCGGCGGCTCCGGTCCCGGCGGACAGCTGCCGCGCACGAAGGACGAAATGTGGAACGGCATGGCGGACAAGTTCTTTGCCGATCCGGACGTGTCGATCGGCTGGGTCGACAACAAGAGCCGTTCGAACTACGGCTCGTTTGCGGTGACGGGCGGCGCGCGTTACGTAACCCCGGCCAACGTCAAGTTCGGGCCGCTCGTGACGGGCGAGGCCGTCCTCAGTTCGAGCAAGGCTCACTCGACCGATCAGAGCGGCGCGCGCAACGTCGACAAATCGAGCAGCGGCCATCGGTTCGCCATCAACGGCAGCGCCACGCTGGTCTCAAGCGCGCCTCCCGTGCCGATCGGCAACGCCGGGCCGTTCAACTCGCTGTCGTTTTCGAGCGCGCCGCTGGTCGGCTTCGGCACGACCCTGATGCAGACCGGCACCGGCTCGACGCTGCGGCTCTACGAAGAGAGCGGCGACATCGTGCCCGAGCGGACCTATCGCGACACCGAGTTCACCAGCGTCGGCAAATACCTGCAATACATCGACAGCCGCAACGATGAATGGGCGCATTCGATGAACGGCGACCAGGCGGCATTGAACACGTATCAGACCAAGGTCAAGCTCAACGCGACGCGCGGCAATCAGTTCTATGGCGAACGGCAGCGCATCGTGCCGCAAGCCGCCGCCGAAATCAACGCGTATCGCGGCACGCTGCGCATGTTCGAGCAAGGCGGACGCACGCCGACCCAGGACGAGCAGAACGAGATGCTGCGGATTCGCGGCGAGATCGCACGCCTGCTCGACTCGCCGACAAGCTGGACGAATCACGTGCTGTACAGCTACGAGTCGAATTCGGCGTCGCGCACGTCGGGGCTCTCGTATGTCGGCACGGCGCAGGCGGTCAAGCAGGTCAGCGCGCAGCGGGAGCTCAGCTCCTTGCCGGCGCAGATTTGAGCTGAGCGCGCCTAGCCTTCGAGCACGGCGCGCACCCGCTCGCCCATCGCGTCGAAACGGGCGCGCTGCATGCGTGCGTAATCGCCGTAGGCGGCAATCAACGCGCCGCGCACGCCGCCGTCCTGCAGCGACGCGATGGCCGCGAGCGCGGCCTGTGCGCCGTCGTCGTCATCGCATGCGGCGCGCCATGGCCCGCAACCCATCTCGCTCAACAGACGCTCGATGCGCGCGTCCATCGAGAGCCCGAACACCGGCACGCCATGCGAGATCGCGAGCACGGCTGCGTGATAACGCGTCGTCACCACACATGCCGCATGCGCGACCGTGGCGGCCACTTCGTCGAGCGTATGCGGGCCGCGCGCGACGATGTCGATCGGGAATGGCACACGGGCCGCCAGATCGGCGCACGCGCCGCGATCGAGTTGCTCCATGCCCACCAGCACCGGCATGTAACCCTGCTCCCTCAAACCGACAGCGATCTGCGCGAAGCGATCCAGATAGGCGCGATAGGCCTCGGCGCGCGCCGCGTCCCAACTGTGAAAATGCAACGGTCCATAGCGCAGCGGCGATGCCTCGCCGCGCGCATCGAGTTCACGCGCCCGCGCGGCGTCGGCACGCACCGGCCACCAGAACGGATTGTTCGGACAGAGCGCGGCACGTCGTGAGCCGGGCGCCGCGTTGTGCGAGTCAGCGCGCGCCCGATAAGTCCACGCGGTATCGGCGCCCGTTTGCGCGCTCACGCCGAGCGAAGCGAGCTGCGCACGCGCCGCGTCGTTGCGGCAAATGACTTCGCCGGCTTGCGCATTGCGTTCGACAAAGCGCGTGAGCGCCGCGCTCATCGTGCCGCTATCGACACCGTAAGCCATCGCCGGCCGCCGGTGCGCATGGGCGAGCGCAATCCCGCCGATCAGCACGCCCGCCAACGAATCGGAAAACTTCGACGTGTAGGTCGACCCTTCCACGTTCAGCACGAGATCGGCATCGCGCACGGCGGCGTCGAGCGCATCGGGCAGATAAGGCAGTGAGGGGGTGAGCCGCGGCGTGCCGGCAAGCAGCGGATGATCGAAGCAGTCGCCGAGCGCAAACAGCGTGATGCGAGGCTCGCGCGGTGCGAGCAGACGGCGCAGCTGGGCGATCGTTTCGATGGTGCGCAAATCGGCGCCGGTGTTGCCGGCGCCGCTGTAGCCGAGCAGCAGCACGCGCGGCTCGGCGCGATCTGCTTCGTGGTTTGCGGCACGATTCGAGTCACGTTTCAGGTCGCCATTAGCGCCGGGATTCGAGTCACGTTTCAAGTCACCATTCGCGGCAAGATTCAAGTCGCCATTCGCGTCTCTTCGCGCGCCGGGACCGCTGCGGCCGGCCACACGCCGTGCCGCGTCGATGCGTTGCTGCATGTCGTCGAGAAAGACCTCGTCCGGCGCGGGTGCGCCTGCATAGCGGTTCAACGCGGCAAGCGAACGCTGCAACGGGCTGTCGACAATGTCCCAATCCATCATGCCGCTCCCAAAGCTTGCGCGAGGTGTTGCATTTGCAGCGCGCCGGAATACGGCTCGACCGCCACCTCGACGATCGTCACGCCGGCGTGATCGCGCGCCTCGGCGAGCGCCTGGTCCAGTGCGTCTCGCCCCTCGACACGCCGATGCGCGAGCCCGAACGCCTGCGCCAGTGCGCCGAACTCCATCTTGCAGGGATTGCGGATCGTGCGCCGATAGGCCGGTGCATGCGCGATCGGCAAAAAGTCGAAGATCGCACCGCCGCCGTTGTCGACCACGCAGATGCAGGCCGGCGTACTCACACGTTGCGCGCTCGCCAGCGAGGACAGATCGTGGATCAACGCCTGATCGCCGAGCAGCAGCAGACCCGTATCGCGGCGCGCGAGCGCTTCGCCGATGAACGTCGCCATCGTGCCGTCGATGCCGCTCACGCCGCGATTCACGTAGATGTCCTGGCGCGCGGCGCGCACGTCGTAGCCGATATCGGCGTGACGCATCGACATGGAATTGCCGAGATGGACGAAGGCGAAACCGGGCGCCGCCAGCACGCGATGAACCGCCGACACTTCGCCCCAGGCGAGCGATGCGACACACGCGCGCCGCTCGCGTGCACCGTAGCCGGCGACGCTTGCCCAGCGGTCCCGCCAGGAAAAGGCGACGGGTGAACGTGTTTTGGCGGTCGCGTTGGTGTGTCCTTCATCGCCGGCAGTCGGATGCGCTTCGCCGCGAGCGGTGGAATTTGCTTCGCTGCCGGCTGCGGCGAGCGTTTTTGCGGGCGCCTCGCCATCCACCATTCCGCACAGCGCCTCAGCCAGTTCGCTCAACGTATCGGCGGAAGGCGCAACCAGCACGTCGCGCGGATCCAGCGCCGGGTGCAGATAGTCATGCGCCACGCGGCACGGCGCGATCTTGATCGTGGGCACGTCGGCATGCGTTTCGAGGTAGGCATGCAGCACGGGCATGACCGGTGCCAGGCCGAAGCGCACGATCAGTTCCGAGCGCGCCGCCGCCATCCGCGCCGCGCCGCCGAGCACGTCGAATGCATTGACGATCAATGCACCCGCCGCGCCACGTGCGGCGGCTTGCGGCGCCAGCGCGGACGGCCCCGAGCGCAGTCCGCTGCCCGCATCGGCGAGTACCGGGAAGCCGCTCGCCGCGGCCAGCGCGAAGATCGCTTCGGATGACACGCCCGGTTCGGGGCCGACCACGATCAACCCGTCGATGCCGCCACTGAGCGGCCGGCTGCCGCGCTTCGCCAGCACGCGCGCCATGACGCGTCCGACGATATGCGCGGGAGACGCTTCAAATGCGGGCAGCCCGGCGCGTGGAGACACGGCGCGAAAGTGCGAAGCCCGCGTTGCCCGTGCGGTGTGGATGGCATCGCGCGGCGCCGTCGCTGCCCGTCTAGCGCCGATAGCATCACTTTGCGCCATCGTTGCTCGCGCCGCGCCAGCGGCATCATGCGAAGCCGTCGCCGCTCGTGCCGCGCGGACCGTCTCGAACGAAACCGGCTGCGTCTCGACCGCATCGTAGACACCCGCCAGCGGGACGTTCAGGTGCACCGGACCGCGCGTCGGCCGCTTTGACGATGGATGCGCATCGGCGCGCGACAAGCTGCCATCGAGATCGGGCACGCCGTCGAACATCGCAGCAAGCGCTGCTGCGAGCTCGTCGCGGACCTGCTCCAGGGCCTGCACGGAATCGTCAGGATCGGCCAGGTCCGCCTGCGCGCGCACGAACGCGCGGGTCGCGCCGAGATGATCCGCCATCTGTCCAAAACCGGTGCCGCGCAACACACGCGGCCGGTCGCACGTCAGCACGACGAGCGGCACATCGGATGCGTCCGCTTCGGTCAGCGCCGGCAAGACATTCGCCACCGCCGAACCGGAAGTCGTGACGATCGCAACCGGTTCGCCGCTCGCTTTCGCGATCCCGAGCGCCACGAATGCGCCGCTGCGCTCGTCGGTGCTGACCATCTCGACAGTAATGCGCGGATGCGCGTCGAACGCGAGGCACATGGCGCTCGCGCGTCCGCCAGGACAGAGCACGGCATGACGCACGCCGGCCATACTCAACATCTCGACGATGAATTCCACCCATATCGCGTTGAGCGATTCACCGCTTGTCGCGGGAACATCAGGAACGGCGCTCATCAAGCCACCGCTTGCGACGTGTCCGCCACCGGCGTAATCGCAATCGTGCGCGCCTGTGGCGGCACTGCCCCCACTGCCCCCTGCTCCGCCGCAATCAACCGCTCCATGACACGTCGTGCGCGAATCGCGCCGGCATCGATCGGCAGCAGCGCGGGCTGCATCGCCCAGAATTCGTTGTCGCCGAGATTCTTCTGCTGTGCTTCGAGCATCGGCAGATCCTCGCACTCGAACGGCTTCATCAACCCTTCGACGGCATAGCGCACCAGCCCGCGCGCCGCGTCACCCATCTCCTTCGGCAAGCCGAACGCGAAGAAGTAATGCGTCGTGCGCTCGGTCTCGGGCGTCAGCCAATGCGCGGAAGGCGCGATCAGCCCCGCTTCGCGCGGCATGCCCGCCGCGGTCACGCCGACCACGATCGAAAGCAATCCAGGCGGCGTCCAGCGCACGTCCATCCAGCGATCCACCCGCGTGCCGGGCGGAATCCCGAAGCCTTGCGCGACGAACGGCTGCAGCGCTTCGTCGTAAGCGCTGCGGCGAACCCAGACAATATCGCCGAGACTGCCCGACTGCACGTCGCCGCGCGCAATCGCCTCGCTGCCCAGCGTATCGGGATGAAGAAACTGGAAGTGGCTCAGATCGAGCAGATTGTCGGCGCTCAGCTGATAGTGCGCGCGCGTATGCAGGTACCCGTCGTGCGTGACGTTGGCTGCGGGGTCGACGAACGGAAACGACGGCAGCAAGGCCGCGTCGGCGCGCGCCGGGTCGCCCGGCCAGAACCAGATAGCGCCATATCGTTCGAGCGAAGGGTACGCACGCACCTTCGCACCGGAAGGCACCCTGCCGTCGCCGTGCGGATTGTGCACGCACTGCCCGCTCGCGCTGAAACGCAGACCGTGATACGGACATTCGAGCACGCCGTCGACGATCCGGCCTTGCGACAGCGGCGCGAAACGATGCGCGCAGCGATCGTCGAGCGCGATCGCACGCTGTTCCGCGTCGCGATACAGCACCACGGGCCGCCCAAGCAGCGTGCGCGAAAACGGCACGTCGGCGCGGACCTCGTGGGCGAAAGCGGCGACATACCACGCGTTTAACAGAAAGGACATGAGCGCACTCGCAATGGAATCGGCACGAAAAAAGACACGGTGCGGCGCCGCATTGGCGGCCACCTCATGCGAGTGTAAATAGCCGGTCATTCCACAGATTCAACAAAGCTCATGGCAATGCGAAGCCGCACTTCTTAAAACGCGCATTCCAGATTCTCAACAAAAATAAATATGGCTTGCAACGCTGAAAGGTATTGCGAACCTTGCTTCGCGTGCGATTCCCGGCGATGCGGGTCTCTTTTACCCGTCGCGGCACAGACGACGGTAATTGATGCCGAAATCGTGTTTAGAAGTGCATCTCCCGGCTAATAGCCGCGATCTGTCTGCTTATTGAGCGGATCGAAACGATGCGAAACAAATTCATCATCTTTCATGTAATTTCAATTCATCCCACGAAGAAACAATTCGTTACAGCCCTGATATTTTAAGGGCCGTAATTTGCGGGACGTGCAATGTGGTTTGAGAAGCAACCTTAGGCTTCAGTCCCGGGAGGGCATGTTGAAATTCGCCGTGATGACTACCAGCAGCAGTCTGTTCAATCTGATTTGCCAATGCTTTCGCGACGAGACGATCGAATGCTGCCGCTTCCTCGATGACGTCGCGCTATCGCGGGCGATCTATCGGGAGGACTATCACGCCATCCTTGTCGACGCGGCAACGGGAATCGATGCGACGCGCGCGGTGTTCGCGCGCCGCGCCTGCTATGGCGACCGCCGCGCACCGTTGATCGTGGTCGGCGCATTTGCCGATCGCGACAGCATCGAGCGGGCCTTCGAGGTCGGCGCCGACGACGTGGTGCTGTCGCCCATCGATCAGGGCGAGCTCGAGGTACGCACCTACCAGGCGCTGCGCCGCTTCCAGTCGCCGCCGCCGTTGCAATCCGAGGATCGTGCCGAACTCGGTCCTTATCGGCTGGACCGGCGGACCGGCACGGTACTGGTGGACGAACGCGAAATCCGCCTGACGGTGCGCGAATTCGCGATTGCGTGGCTGCTGTTCTCACGCGCCGGCGAGTATGTGAGCCGCCGGCAGATTGCCGGTGCGATCTGGAGCAGCACGGAAGATATCGTGGGACGCACGCTCGAACAGCACATCTACAAACTGCGCAAGAAGCTGGGACTGAGCGGTGCGTCGGGCGTCCAGCTACGCACGATGTATGCGCATGGATATCGCGTCGAGTTGTGCGACGGCAAGGCGGATGCCGACGCGATCATGCCGGGGATCGCCCAGGTCGGGCAGGCCGCCGATGCGATCGCGGCGATCACTGAAGTGGTCGATATCGCGCGCCACGAAGCAAACAGAGAGCGCATCGGGAAAACCGCGCGCCCTTCCCGGGCGCTCGACGTCCACGTAAAAGACAGTGAAGCCGCTCGCAGCGCGCAACCGTGGGGGCAGTATGCAGCCATGTGGCACGGCGGCGCCGCGCACATCGTGCACCCGGTAGCGGACTTCACCGTGCGCGGCGCTGAATCGCCGGGCAGCGGTTCTTCGACAGCATTGACGTCGTTCTCGATTCCCGCGGCGCTGCTGGGGAGCAACGCACGGCGCCGCTAAGCCGCGGCCAAAGGAACGCACGACACTGGCAGCCCCCTGCTGAAGCGGTGCCTCAACCGCACGCAGGGGCAAGCACGGCGCGCGTTTGACGCGCCACGCCTGCCCCGCGTTTCGCAACAGTCCCCCGATTACAGATCCAGCACGCGCGGCGACAACAGGAAGACGCGTTCCATATGCGAGCGGGAGTCGTTGTTATTGCGGAACAGCGCGCCAATCAGTGGAATCTTCGACAAACCCGGCACGCCGGTCACGCCGTTCGAGTTGTTATCCACGCTATAGCCCGCGATCAACAGGCTCTCGCCCTGGCCGACAAAGGCCTGCGTATTGATCTCGCTGCTGGTGATCACCGGAATGTTGTCGACCTGCTGCCCGGTGAGCTGGCCGTCTTCGATGTGCACTTCGAGCTTGATGCGCATCTGCCCGTCTTCCTGCACGACCATCGGCAGCACGCGCAGCGAGACGCCGGTCGACACGCTGTACAGATCCGCCGACGTATAACCGGACACGCGCACGAAGAACTTGGTCTTGTTGTCCATCACGGCCTCGACGTTGTCGAGCGTCGCGACCTTTGGCGACGCGTCGATCTTCGCCTTCGAGGTGGACTGCATCGCATTGACGCGCGCCATCAGATAGCGGCCCGCGTCGCCGAGCACGGCGGTGATCGAGGCACCCACCGGCGTGGCGGAGACCACCGTGGTGCCGTCGGCAAGCGTCGTGGTGCCGAAGTTCGGGTTGATCTGGCCGTTCGCGTAGCTGTTCTGCTGATACGTTCCGGTGCCGGTCTGGAAGTCGAGATGACTGTTGTGCGCGCGCCAGTCCACGCCGATCTGCGCGAGCACGTCGTCGTCGATTTCGATGATGTGCGCTTCGATTTCGATCAGCTTGGGCCGCGTGTCGAGCTGATCGATCAGCGACGCGTACTGGTCGATGCGCTGCGGCGTATCGCGGATCAGCACCGAGTTGGTGGTCGGATCGGGCTGCATGATCGGCAAGGTCAGATCGCCACCGCTCGGCTGGCTCGCCTGCGAGGCGCCTGGCGCGTTGCCGTAGCCGACATTGCCCGTGCTGCCGTAATTCGACGGCTGCGCGTTGCCGACCAGGCCGCCGAGCGCCGAGCCTTGCCCATCGGCCATATTGGGCGGCAACGGCGGGTTCAGGACCGGCGCGCCGCCGTTGTTGCCGCCGCTCACGTCGGTCATCGGCGGCACGCGCTGCATGTTCGGCGACACCGAGGTCTGCGACTGTCCGCCGCCCTTCTCCTGCTTCGCGTGATACATGTTCGACAGCACGGTGGCCACACCCGGCACCGTGATCGTGTTGCCGTCGATCTGCACCTTGTGGTCCGCGGCCCATGCGTGCTTCAGCTTGAACACGCGAATCACCGAGCCGCTGCGGCGGCTCGCGTTCTCGTCGAGGCGTCTGGCGATCTCGCTCACCATCTGGACATATTGCGGCGGACCGTTGACGATCGCCGTGCCCGCGCTTTCGTCGTATACGACCGGGAAGCGCGCGTCGTCGACACTCATCGTATGCAGGGCCGCGCGCAGATCGGCGGCGGATGCGTGATCGAGCTTGATCACCTGATGCGTGACGTCGTTGGCGCTGCTGATCGACAGCACGCTGCCGTCGTAGAACCAGACAAAGCCGAAGGTCGACGCGAGCGTGTCGAGAAAGCGCTGCGGCGACATGTCGAAGCGGCCCGTCACCGCGCCCTGAACATTGCCCGCAATCGACGTGGCCACGCCCTGGCTCGCGGTGAAATCGCGCAGCACGTCTTTCAGATCCTTGCCTTCCACGGCGATGTGCACCGTGGTGCCGCGCCATCGCACGGGAGCCGCGCCGGCAGGTTGCAGCGCGCTCAACGTCAGGGACGCCGCGAGCCACGCGGCGCAGAACAGCGTCTTCGATTTCATGGAGTCGACTGTGTGAGGGTGATGGAAAAAACCGCGAATAAGGTAACGCGCAACCACAGCAACAACCGTAGCGGCGACCGCAGCAACAAGCGCAGCAACAAGCGCAGCAACCTCGGCGGCGGCGCTATCGTTCGAGCGTCTCGGACGGCGCCTCGTGAAACTGTTTGCGATAGCCGTTCACGAGTGTCGAGCGGTTCTGCACGCCCCATTTGCTCGCCGCGCCCAGCACGCCGCGATCGCTCGAATACGACCGGTCGGTGAGTTCCGCGCGAATCCGCTCCATGCGTTGACGGCGGATCAGTTCGGTCGGCGACAGGCCGAGGAAATTCTTGAAGGCGCTCTGCAACGCCCGTTCGGTCACGCCGATCTCGGCGGCCACCTCGCGTACCGACAGATCGCGCCGCTCCAGGTTGTCGAGCACGTAGCTGTAAGCGCGGCGGTACTTGGCCGGCAGGCGTGCGCCGACGTCGTCGAGTTGCGGCGAGGTTTTCGCGCTGCGCTGCAGGAACGGCGCACGCACCTGCGAGTCTTCGCGCAGGCATTGCATGGCCACGAGCGCGTAGCGGCTATAGAGTTGCAGCGACTCCTGCGCGCGCCCCTCGGCCTGACGCGTTTTGGCGCTGCAGTAGAGATATTCGAGCTGACGGTGGCCGGTGGTGCCGTTGCGGCCAATCTGATGCAGCGGCTCCAGAATGGAGCAGGCCAGATGCGGCGCCGCGCCGGCCAGCGTCGCCAGCGCGATTTCGAGGCGCAGCGTGCGCTGATAGTCGCCGATTCCCTGCTCGCGCGACCAGTGCAAATGACGCTGCAATTCGCCGATCGCGTCGCGATCCGCGCAGGCGGCCAGACGCAATTGCTGCAGATAGTCGATGCGCGCGCGCAGCAACGGCGAGCGCACGCCGAACACCGCGCGCGCGAGGCCGTCGACGCTCGCATCGGCGCCCTGGCCCGGCCGCGGTACGCGTTCGCTCGACAAACCCGATTGCCAGTAGACGTGATCGCGCAGCGCCGTCGCATTACGCACTTCCATTTGCACGGCGAGGTCGAAGCGCAGCGTCGCGAGCAGCGCGTGCCAATGGCCCGCCGCATCGTCGAGATCGCGCTCCACCCGTTCGAACAGATCGTCGAGCGCGTCGGCGGCTTCGCTGGTGCGGCCCAGTTCGTAGAGTACGCAGACAATGCCGAAGTGCGCTTCCACGGCGCGCGCCGGCTCGATGTCGGGCTCGTCGGCAACCCGTGAGAAGCACGCGAGCGCGGTGCCGAGGCGATGCCGGAACAACGCCTGCCATGCGGCGTTGCGGCACGACGCGGTACGGATCGCGTGCTTCGACGAACGAATCAGTTTTTGCGAACGACGGTAGTTCTCCTCGGCCTCGACTTCGATACCGAGCATCAGTTGCAGATCGGCGTGCAGTTGCAACGCATGCGGCGCGAATTCGGCGTTGCCGGCCTCGTCGGCCCAGCGGCTTGCAAGCTGGCTCGCGGCGTTCAGCTTGCCGTCGAGCAACGTATCGAGAAAGCGGCTGGACAGTGCGGTGTGGGCACACGGTGCGGGTGTCGCGAGCGCGGATACCACGGGGAAGTAAAGCATCGAGAACATGGACGACTCCTCTGAGTGCGGGAACGCGTCGCAAGCGGCAAGCGCGATGCGTCGAGTGGAGTCAATGTAACGAGGCGCATGAAACGAAGTTTCAATTAATCTGATATTTGCGGCCCATTTGAGAAGGTTTGAGATTTGCATCGGCGCGCCCGCGCAGCGGCGTTTTGCCGGACATTCTCAACATAAACTCAAGGCTTACCCGACGGAGCCGCCAGGTTCGGCGGACTCGATGCACCCGGTGTGCTCAAAGCGTTCGGCCTGTTCGAAGGCACTGAAGCGTTCGATCCATTCGGCGCCTTCGTCGTTTCGCTGAGCACGCGAAACTGCGCCTCAAGACCACGCAAGGTCACCTGATCGCGGACCTGGTCGACGAAGATGCCGACGAACAACGCCAGCATCAACACGGTCACCGCGCCCTTGACCGGCTGACTCAGCGTCATCAGATCGAGCTTCGACGCGGACTTCGCCGCAAAGCCAAAAGCGAAGTCGACCAGCAGCAAAATGAACATCATCGGTGCCGCGAGCTTGGCGATGGTTTGCATCAGCGTGTCGGTCTGGCTGAGCACGAACGATTCGAGTATGTTCGACACGTTCGGCCCCGCCGACACGATCGGCCACCAGTGATACGACTCGTATAGCGTGCCGAGCAGGAAGGTCATGCCGCCGAGCGCCCAGAACGCGACGGAGGCGATCTGCCCGAGCAGCGTGGCGGTCGGCGTCGATTGCTCCTGGCGGGTGGGATTGGTGATCTGCACGTTGTTGTAGCCGGTCAGATCGTCGATATAGGTGCCCGCACCCTCGGCGACCCAGAACACGATCGAGGCCGCGAAACCGATCACGAGTCCAATCAGCGCCTCGCGCAAGCCGACTTCCAGCAGCATGACGCCGTGCAGCGACTGCATGAAAACGACCGGCTGACCGTACGCCACGTAAGAGCTGAACAGCAGCACGATGGCATTGCGCACCACGCCTTGCAGCAAACCGTCGGCGGTCGGCGGAAAAATGAACATCACGATGAAGAGGCGCAGCGAGCACACGCCGATCAACGTGATGTAGCCGACCAGCAGCGTGCCGAGTTGCGGCAGCGCGGAAAAGATGTCGTTCATGCGGGCGCACCACGCGCCTGAAAACGTCGCGCGAGCGCGGTTTCCTCGGCCTCTTCGTCGCTCGCGTCGCTGGCGGCGTTTTCCTGAACGCGACGGATATCGCGAATCCGCTCGCCGCACAGATCGATGCGGCCTTGATTCAGGCCGATGTCGCGTTGCGTCTGTGCAATCGCGGCGGCATTTTCCTGCACGGCGGCTTCGGCTTGCGCGAGTTCCGCTTCGAGCACGCGCAGCCGGTCGTTCACCACGCCGATATACAAACGGCAGTTGTTCAGATCGTCGAGCGAGAACGGCTCGGTGCCCGTCATCATGCCGTCGATGCGATGCTGGTAGAACTGCAGCACGCTGGCCTCGTGCCCGACCTCGTCCGCCTTTGCGTCACGCGCGGCGTCGAGTTGCAGTTGTGTGTTGCGCTGCGCCGTCAGCGTCGCGCGCAAGGTCTCGTCGAGACGCCGCCGTCGCGTGCACGATCTCTCCAGCGCCACGATGCGCCTTTGTTGCATACCCATCGATCCTGCCGCCATCAGCCGAGCCCGCTCAGGTCGTACAGCAGCGCTTCCGTGTCGTTCGGCGCGGCGTAGTCGCCAGTGCGTTGCGACAGGAACGCCTTGATCGCGTCGGCCTTGGCGATGGCTTCGTCGGCAAGCGGATTGTTGCCGGGCTGATATTCGCCGATCTGCAACAGCATCTCCACCTCGCGATGCTTCGCCATCAATTCGCGAATCCGCGCCGCCGCCTGCACGTATGCGTCCGGCACGACCTGCGGCATCACGCGCGACAAACTGCCGAGCACGTCGATCGCGGGATACTGGTTCTTCGCCGCGATTTCGCGCGACAGGATCATGTGGCCGTCGAGAATCCCCCGCACTTCTTCCGCGATCGGATCGCTGCCGCTGTCGTCCTCGGCGAGCACGGTGTAGAGCGCGGTGATCGAGCCGGTCTCGCCCATGCCCGCGCGTTCCAGCAAGCGCGGCAGTTCGGCGAAGATCGACGGCGGGAAGCCGCGTCTCGCGGGCGGCTCGCCGGCCGCCAGACCGATCTCGCGGCCGGCGCGCGCAAAGCGCGTCAGCGAGTCCATCATCAGCAGCACGCGCTGCCCGCGGTCACGAAAATATTCGGCAATCGCGGTCGCAACGTAAGCCGCTTTCGCGCGCTCCATCGACGAACGGTCCGACGTCGCGCACACCACGACCGAGCGCGCCATGCCCTCCGGTCCGAGGATCAGTTCGACGAACTCGCGCACTTCGCGGCCGCGCTCGCCGATCAACGCGATCACGTTGACGTCGCACGCAGCGCCGCGCGCGAACATGCCGAGCAAGGTGCTTTTACCGACCCCGGCGGGCGCGAAGATGCCCATGCGCTGGCCCTCGGCGAGCGTCATCATCGCGTCGACCGCGCGCACGCCGGTCGGCAGCGGCGCCTCGATCATCCGGCGGCTCATCGGATCGGGCGGCGCGGCAAAGATCGGCCGCAGCGTGTCGGAATGAATCGGCGGACCGCCGTCCACGGGTTCGCCGAGGCTGTCGATCACACGGCCGAGCAGCATGTCGCCGACTTTCACGGCGAGCGAGCGGCCAAGGCCGATCACCTGCGTGGAACGCGAAATGTGCTCGAGGCGCGAGAACGGCGACAGCAGCGCAACGTCGCGCGTGAAGCCGATCACCTCGGCATGCTGAAGCAAGGTGCCGTTCGGCGCGCGCAACTCGCACAGCTCACCGAGCGACAGATCGAGACCGGCCACCTTGATCAGCGTGCCGATCACTTCGAGTACCTTGCCGGTGCGCGTCACGCCCGGCACGGACAGAATCTCGCGTTCGATCTCGTCGGTCAGGCGGTCGAAATCGATCGTGCGGGAGAGCCATGGCGTGCTCATGCGGCTTCCTCGTCATTGCGCAGGTCGTAGCCGCCGGTGTCGTTGTCCGCGTCGTTATTCACGCTGCTATCCGCGCTGTTATCCGCATCGTTTGATGCCGGCGTTTCATCGTGCGCATCGGCCTCTTCGACCGAGCGTTTCAGCGCACGCGACACGGCGCTGCGCATGGCGCGCAATTGCGTGTCGAGGCTCGCGTCGACGGTGCCGAAGTCGGACTCGCACACGCAACTGCCGGGATCGAGCCGTTTGTCCGCGATCACCGAGAGCGGGATCGGCTGGCCGAGATCGCGCCAGCGCGAGGCGAGCCGGTCGAAGGTGGCTTTGGCCTCGGCGTAGTCGTCGGGATGAACGGCGACACGCAGATAGGTCGCGCCCTCCACGATGCGATCGACGGTTGCGAGCGCCCGTTCGAACAGCGCTTCGTGCCGCTCCACGCGCACGATCTGCTCGACCGCCGACGCGACGATCTGCGCCAGCCGCTCGCGCATGCGGATCTGCAACTGGCTCTGCGCATCGGCAACGTCGGCGAGACGCTGCATCCAGTCGGCGAGCGCGCGATCGCAGCCGTCGCGGTAGCCCTGCTCGCTGGCGGTGTCGTAGTCGCGCTGCGCCTGCGCCGCGATCTCGGCGGCCTGCGCGTGGCCGGCGTCGACAATGCGCGCCGCCTCGTCGCGCGCATGAGCGAGCAGCGCCTCGCGTTCGGCGGCGAGCGCGGCATAGGCGGCGTCGATCGAGACCAGCTCGCCGAAGGTCGCGCGCGGAATCACATCCGCGGCCGCGCCGACTCGGGCCGACGCCCCGTATGCATCGATTTCGCCAAAGGCGGAGCGCGCGTGCTTCAACCAAATAGCCATGCAAACTCCGGTAGCAGATCGGATAGACGCGCGAAGAGCCGGGCGGAGCCGGGCGTATCGAGCCCTTCCGGCAAGGAAGTCAGCCATGCCGGAGTGGGCAGCGCACGCGGCAGCGCGAGCCGCAGCAGCGGAAACGGCACACGCGTGCTTTCGTTCGCGAAGCTCGCGCCGCTCGCTACGTTTGGCGCGTTCGCCCCGCCCAGATCGCGCAACAGGAGCGCGCAACCTTCTACCGCCAGCGTGCCGGCATCCAGCGCCGTCAAGGGTGGCATCGCGGCGCGTGCAGCCAGACGCGCGATATCGGGCGCATCGGCAAGATGGGCGTCCTGAGTGAGACGGTCGATGCCCACGCCCGTCCACGCCGACAGTTGCGAACGCGTGCGTTTGTCGATCAGGCGACGCACCTCGGCGCGCCGGAACGACAGTGCGCGCATGCGCAGAACCTGCAATGCATGACGGACCGGCAGCACGTCGAGCAGCACGGCATTCGGCTGTGCGGCGCCCGCAGGCGTCGATTTCAGCGCGGCTTGAGTGAGCGAGGCGAACGAAGGCGGCTTGACGCCGGCAGCATCGGCAAGGGCCTGGGAACAGGCTTCGACTGCCGCGGCGCCGGCGCGCTCGAGCGCACCTCGCCAATGTTCCAGTTGCGCCGCGTTCGCGCCAAGCAGCACGGCGCTCCACGACGGATCGGCCCAATGCGCCGCGCTCGCGAGGTTGCGGCGATACGAATCGAGCGCCGCGGCCACCCGCATGAAAGGCAAATCGGTCGGCGCGTTCATCGTAGCCGCGTCGCCGGATCAGTTCGCGGGGCGCAGACGGCGCAAACGCGCCAGCAATCCAGCAAAGCGGCCGCCGGCGGGCGCACCGGTTGCGCCTGCCGCTTCGCCGGCAGGCCGTCCCGTCAGTACGCCACGGCGCGCCAGCACCAGCAGCGCCGTCGCGGCCAGCACGGCCACGCCGGCCAGCGCGCCGATCAGCCACACCGGCAGGCCATTGCTCTGCGGCAACTGCGAGTATTCGACCGGGTCCGCCGCGACGGCGGTCACGCTGACCTGATCGTAGGTGAGCCCTTCCACGCTATGCATGACGAGTGTCTTGATCTGCGGCACCAGCGCGCCGATATCCGAGTCGCGCCGGTATTTGATGAACACCGCCGCCGACGACGGCTTGATGGTCTGCGCCAGCGGGTCGTTGTTCGGCAGCACGATCTGCACGCGCGCGACCAGCACGCCGTCGATCTTCGACAAGGTCGACGACAATTCCTGCGAGGTGCCGTAGATGAAACGCACACGCTCCTCGGTCGGTGTGGAAACCAGTCCGTCCTTCTTGAACAGGGCGCCGAGGTCGTCGAACTTGTTGTGCGGCAAACCGCGCGCGCGCAGCACTTCCATGGCGCGCACCATCTGGGCGTCGTCGACGTCGAGCGACCAGGTCTTGCCGGCGTCCGACGTATCTTTCGAGGCATCCACGCCGCGCTCCAATAGCGCGACCACCATCTCGTTGACGTCCTGCTCGGACAGGTTGCCGTACAGCTCTTTCTTGCAGCCGCTTAGCGTCGCGCATAACGCAAGCACGCACAGCAACGAGGCGGCGCGGCGGCGGGTCGGCAGTCGGTCGAACATGGTGGCGGCGTCTCGCATCGTGTGCACAAGGTTCGCGCAGGCGCGGCGCCACCTTCAGGGTGGCGTGCGCAAGCGCGTTACTGGTTCTTCATCAGCGTTTCGATCGCCGACTTCGACGAATCCACCACGCCCATCTTCGCTTCAAGATCGAGCTGGGTGCTGGCGAGTTCGAGCGTCATGCGAATCGTGCCCGCGCTCATTTCGTTCATCGTCATGGTGGGCGCCTGCTGGGCGAGCTGCAGCGCGTCGTTGACGGTGTGCTGCAACTCGGCGTCCTGCGAGGCGACCAGCTTCGAGGCAACCGCCGTGCCGTCCTGCTGCGGCGTGGCGGGCGCGCTCATCGGCGCCTTCTGCATCAGCGACTGGAACTTGTCGGCCAGTTCAGGCGTGGTTTGCGCGGCCGGTGCGGCGCCCGCGCCTTGCGACATCTGCTCGAGCGAGGCCTGCAAGGCGGTCGTGGTGGCATTGACGGTCATGTGCGGCTCCGGACTCAGGCGCGCAGGAACGACTGGTGCGCGTAGTCGGTCGTAACCGGCGCGGCTGCAGCCGACGCGGGCGCAGCCGCGGGTTGAACAGCCGGCTGGCCCTCGGGTTCGGCGCCCTCAGCGGTTTCCGCATCGAACTCCGCCAGCGCCTCCAACGATTTCGGCGTGACGAACTGACCGCCGGCGCGCTTGACCTTCATCGCGTTCAACAGGTCCTCGCGGGCTTCGAGCGCGCGCACCAGCGATTGCGTGTCGCGCGTCGGGTTGTTTTCCATGGCTTCGCTCGCGCATTGTTTCCAGTCCGGGTCGCCCTTCGCGGACAGGCAGAAAGCGAGCAGCGCCTTGGCATAACCGAAGCGCGGCGCGTTCTCGCCGACCTGGCGCAGCACGTGGATGGCGTCGTCCCAGTGGCCGCGCACCATGTGCAGGATGCCGTCGAGCGTATCGATTTCGGCGACGCGCGGACGCAGCACGCGCAGCGCATCGAGCACCAGCTCGATGTCGTACGGATCGGCCGACACCTTCGGAAAGTTGCTGAGCAAAGCGGTCGAAACGGTTTCGATCAGGCCGCCGACGACATCGGGGCTGCAATTCATGTATTCCGGCGTGCTGACGGTCATGGCGATGGGCTCCTGACAGAAGCGTTGAGGTCGACCGGGCCGCTCGCAGCCGGTCGGGAAGGATGACGCAAACATAGCAACCGGCGCGCGGCAACAAACCGTTGGACGCGAAGTGAGCGCATGGGATGCGAAGCCGGCCTCCCGCTTCGCAATGCGCGCAACCGCTTCGCCTCGCCCGGCGCGCGGGGCTGGCGCGAGCGCTATTGTCAGGCGGGATCTGCGGCGCCTGCATGACGTGCCTGCATAAGGTGCCTGCAAAACGTGCGATTGGCCCGATTGTTCCGCCTCGTGAACGCGCCGCCCGCTTCGTGAACGCGCTTCCCGCCCACGCCCCTCCTCCCATCGCGACCGAGCCGACATGAGCGACGAAAAAACCGAAGAGCCCACTCAGAAAAAGCTGCGGGACGCGCGCAAGGAAGGCCAGGTGTCCCGCAGCAGCGACTTGACCGATTCGATCTCGATGTCGGCGGTCGTGTTGTTGCTGATGGCCGGCGCGAGCCACTTCAGCGATGCGATGCGCGAAGCGGTGCTGATCGCCACAGGTTTCGTCGACGGCGACCATTCGCTGACCAATCTGCAGACGCAGTTCTACAAGATCGGCGGCCTTGCGCTGTCGGCGATCGTGCCGTGCGTATGCATCGCGGCGCTCGCCGCGATCGCCGCTTCGATCGGCCAGGTCGGCATGCAGATCGCCACCAAGCCGATCACGCCCGATCCGAAGGCCGTCAGCCCGATGGCGGGCCTCAAGCGCATTTTCTCGGTTCGCACGCTGATCGAGTGCGCGAAGATGATCGTGAAGGCGGCGATCGTGTTCTGCGTGATGTGGCAGACCATCAAGTGGCTGTTTCCGCTGATTGTCGGCTCGCTGTATCAACCGCTGCCGGAACTCGCGCGCATGTTCTGGGACCTGCTGCTGAAGCTCTTCATGGTGGCCGCGGCGGTGTTCGTGCTGGTCGGCGCGGCGGACGTCAAGCTGCAAAGCTTCATGTTCCTCAAGAAGATGAAGATGTCGAAGGACGAGGTCAAACGCGAGCACAAGAATCAGGAAGGCGATCCGCGCATCAAGGGCGAGCGGCGGCGCCTCGCGCGCGAAATGCTGAACGCTCCGCCGCAATCGAAAGTCGGCATGGCCAACATGATGGTCGTCAATCCCACCCACTATTCGGTCGCCGTGCGCTACGTGCCGGACGAACATCCGCTGCCGCGCGTGATCGCCAAAGGCATGGACGAGAGCGCGGCCGAACTGCGGCGCGCGGCCCGCGACGCGGGCGTGCCGATCATCGGCAATCCGCCGGTTGCGCGTGCGCTGTACAAGGTCGGTGTCGATCAGCCGATTCCCGAAGAGTTGTTCGAGACGGTCGCGGCGATTCTGCGCTGGGTCGACGCCATCGGCGCGCGGCGCGTGCAGGGCGAGCCATCGGCCGGCGCCGACGCGCATGCCGATGGCGCCACCCCGCATCTCCCCAATCCGCCACCCGCCCTCCACTGACGAGACCCACCATGCTGAAGACGCTGAAACTTCCTGCCGGCGGTGAAATCGGCATCGTCGCGCTGATCGTCGCGATCATTTCGCTGATGATCCTGCCGTTGCCGCCGACGCTGATCGACATCCTGCTCGGCGTGAACATCACGATCAGCGTGACCCTGCTGATGGTGACCATGTACGTGCCCGACGTGGTGTCGCTCTCGGCGTTTCCGTCGCTGCTGCTGTTCACCACGCTTTACCGGTTGTCGCTGAACATCGCCTCGACCAAGTCGATTCTGTTGCATGCGGAGGCCGGCCATATCATCGAGAGCTTCGGCGAACTGGTGGTGGGCGGCAATCTGGTGGTCGGGCTGGTGGTGTTCGTCATCATCACCACCGTGCAGTTCATCGTGATCGCGAAAGGCTCGGAACGGGTCGCCGAAGTCGGCGCGCGCTTCACGCTCGACGCGCTGCCGGGCAAGCAGATGAGTATCGACGCCGACCTGCGCGCCAATCTGCTGAGCGCCGAGGAGGCGCGCCGCAAACGCGCGACGCTCGCGGTCGAAAGCCAGTTGCACGGCGGCATGGACGGTGCGATGAAGTTCGTCAAGGGCGATGCGATTGCGGGCTTGATCATCACGATGATCAATATCGTCGCGGGTATCGCGGTGGGCGTTGCGTATCACAACATGAGCGCGGGCGAAGCGGCGAACCGCTTTTCGATCCTGTCGGTCGGCGATGCGATGGTGTCGCAGATTCCGTCGCTGTTGTTGTCGGTGGCGGCCGGCGTGATGATCACGCGCGTGGCGGATGAACGGCAAGCCAAGCCCGGCTCGCTCGGCGACGAGATCGGCCGCCAGCTCGGTTCCAGT
Organism: Paraburkholderia caffeinilytica; assembly: GCF_003368325.1. Lineage (NCBI taxonomy): Bacteria > Pseudomonadati > Pseudomonadota > Betaproteobacteria > Burkholderiales > Burkholderiaceae > Paraburkholderia > Paraburkholderia caffeinilytica. The sequence continues at coordinate 2,488,860 of NZ_CP031466.1, forward strand.
TCGCGCGCGCTGTATTTCGCGGCCGTGTTGCTGCTTGGCTTTGCCGCCGTGCCAGGCTTTCCGGCTGCGCTCTTCCTGCTGCTCGCCGGCACGCTTGCGTTCACCGCATGGCGGCTGAACGCCAAAAAACCGCAGCAGCAAAACCACGAGCGCGAATCGCTGCACGCCATGCAACGCTCGGGCTCGAAGATCGACGTGCCCGCGATTCTGGCGCGCGCACCGCAATTCACCTGCCCGCTGGGCGTTCGCATCGCACCGGACCTCGTCGCTCGACTGACCATGCCCGCGCTCGACAAGTCGTTCGAATCCGAGCGCGCGCGCCTGCAGGAAGAACTGGGCTTGCCGTTTCCGGGCATCACCATGTGGACCTATGCCGCGCTGCCTTCATTCACCTGCCAGATCCTCGTGCACGACGTACCGCAACTGACGCTCGAACTCCCGGTCGGCAAGGTGATGTTGCCCGAAGCCAGCCGTCTCGCGCATTCGGCCGCCCCTGTCACGCTGACGAGCGAGGAAAGCCAGGCACTGGACGCGCTCATCGCGCAAAGCGAACCGGGACCGCCAATCGACACGAGCGGCACGCCGACGCGCTGGCTCGAAGAGCGTGCGGTGCCGCCGAAAACATCGGTATGGCGTGCGGAACAGGCCATCGCGCATGCATCGGTGGCGCTGATGCGGCGGCACGCACCGCTCTTTCTCGGCATACAGGAAGTGCAGTGGATTCTCGATCAACTGGCGAGCGACTATCCCGGCCTCGTGGCGGAAGTGCAGAAGGTGCTGCCGCCGCAGCGGATCGCCGACGTGCTGCGCCGCCTGCTCGAAGAGCAGATTTCGATCCGCAATGTCCGCACGATCATGGAAAGTCTGATCACGTGGGGGCCGAAAGAAAAAGACATGCTGATGCTCACCGAGTACGTGCGCGGCGACCTCTCGCGCTTTCTTGCGCATCGGGCCGCGAGCGGCGAGCGGACCTTGTCGGCGGTGCTGTTCGACATGCCGGTCGAGCAGCATATCCGTCAGTCGATCAAGCAGACGCCGACCGGCAACTTCCTCGCCTTGCCGCCCGATGAGGCCACGTTGCTGATCGACAAGATCCAGTCCTTCGTCGGCGCCGCGCCGCGCGAAGGGGTGGCGCTGGTGACGTCGATGGATATTCGCCGCTACGTGCGGCGCATGATCGAGGCGCGGCTCGGCTGGCTCGCGGTGTATTCGTATCAGGAACTCGGCGAGCACGTCGAATTGCGGCCGCTCGGCCGCGTGTCGATCTGAGGCCGCCGGCAATGACGCATATCGTTTCGCGCCACGTGCGCGTCATTCCCGGCGAGGCGGACAGCGAGACGTCCGATGAAATCGACGCACGCACAGGCTCGCGGGAATCAGGCGGGCGCGGCTTCGACTACGCGTCGCTGCTCGGGCGACGCCGCGCGCTGCATCGGCTCAACAGCAATGCGAATACCGATACGCATGCAGGTTCGCAAGGCGGCAGCGACGCGGATGCCACCGAAGACGCCGCGGATGCGCCTACTCCGTCCGCGCCGCGCCCGTTCGCGCGCAGCGGCGGCGACGCGGGCGAGGACGCGTCCGCGAACGCCGCATTTGACGCCGACGCGAATCCTTCGGCCGGCGCGGATAGCACGCCCTCGGCCGAACGTCTTGCGATTGGCGCGCGCGTGGCCGATGCCGCGGCGCCGGTCGTGACGGCCGTCTACCGGCAGCAGCAACGTTTCGTGCAACTGCTTGGCTCGCTCGCGCGGGAGATCGGCGCGTTCTGCGGCGATCCTTCGATTGCCGAAGCGGGCAATTGGGAAGTGCAGTTGCCGCTCGACCAGACACTGCTGCCGCAGACCACGCTGTATCTGACGCTTTCGCGTTTCAGTCTGCAGCTTCGGTTCGACACGCCGGATACGGCGACGAGGCAACTACTCTTGGAACACAGCGCACTGCTCGAGCGAGAACTCGATAGCTTGCTGCGCGCGTGGGGTGAAGCCCGCGAAATCGAACTCACTGTCTGGTGACAGATTCCCTGCGCATGATCTATCCGCTCGACGAGCCGACAACCGAGGACGAAGCCGCGACCGATCCGCACGCCGCGCGCGAGCGGAGCTCGGGCGTGGGGCGCATGTCCAGCGAGAGTGTGCGTGAGCGCGCGGCTGCTAGTGAACCGTCGGGCACGTCGGGAGATACCGCAACGGAGCATGCGGCGGCAAAGAAACTGACGAGCATGCCGGGAGACGCCGAGCGTGGTCACTCACGGTCACTGAACGCTAGCGCTGAAACGTCAGCGGCAATGACAAAGGGACTCGGCGCGGCAGTTACCGGTGCTTCAGTCGCTTCAATCGCTTCAATCGCTTCAGTCGCTTCAGTCGCTTCAATCGCTTCAATCGCGCCGATCGCGCCACTGCGTCTGCAGGCTGTCACTCGCGCCGCCGCTCGCGTAACGCGTACGGTCTGCGATGCGCGCGTCGCCGGTCATCTGCATGCGACGCTCGGCGTCACCGAATGGCACGCGGCATTGATCGACGCGCATGACTTCGATGCGGCTTGCGTGGACCCCGGCGTCATCGAGCTGACACTCGCTTCGGCTGATGACGTGTCGACTGTCGCCGTGCGCGTTGCCCTCGATCTGCATGCCTATCCGCCGCTCTCGATCGCCGCGTGGCCGGACCGCGACGCGCTCACAGCCAAGCCGCCCGCCGACGTCGCGTTACGTCAGGCCGTCGCGGGCGTCGTGCTGGAACCGCTGTTCGAGCGATTGATTCGCGCGGGTTTCAAAGGCCCACGTGTCGCCGCGGTCCGGCGCGGGCGTCTGAGCGAGGTTGCGACAGCGCGGAAACCGATGGGCGAGGCCAGCGCCGACATGCCTGTCGTCGCACTCTCGTTCCAGCTCGGTGAACGCCGCTATGAGGCCGCGCTCAGCGCCGAGCCGGCGTGCTACGACCTGCTCGACCGGCTGTTGCATGCCGAAGCCACGCCTGCTTCGGTTCGATCAACCGCAACCGCCGCTTCATCCGCTTCATCCGCTTGCTTCGATCACGCACTGGACACCGCCGCCGGCCTCACCGTCCCGGGCAGCCTGATCCTTGGCGTCAAACGCCTACCCGTCGACACGCTGCACGCGCTGGAACCCGGCGATGTACTGCTGCGCGCCGCCTTTCCTTCGTTCGACGCAACGCTGCTCGACGCCTCGAGCGCCCCCTCTTCGCCCCACGCGCGGCCTCGTGCCGTCGCCGCGTGGGGAACCCCCGGGCTCACCCGTGTGTGCGCCGCTGTGGAAATCGACGGGCAGTCGCTCGTCATCGTCAAGGAGCCGAACATGTCAGAAGAGCTGGACCCGGCGAGCACCGACGCCGGGCTCGCCATCGACGACCCCGCCGATCCGATCCGGATCGGCGAACTCGAGCTGCCGGTGCAGTTCGAGATCGACACGGTGGCACTACCGCTTGCCCAATTGTCGGCGCTCGGCCCCGGTTACGTGCTCGAGCTGCCCGTCCCCGTGGCGGACGCGCAATTGCGGCTCGTCGCGCACGGACAGACCATCGGCTATGGCGAGCTGGTGACGGTCGGCGAGCATCTTGGCATCCGCATCATTCGCATGGCGCACAGGCATGGTCCAATTCAGTGATATCACCGGGCTGCTGCTGGTCGTCGTCGCGATCAGCCTGCTGCCCTTCGTTGCCATGGTCGTGACGTCTTACGCGAAAGTCGTCGTGGTGCTGGGCCTCCTGCGCAATGCGCTCGGTGTGCAGCAGGTGCCGCCGAACATGGTGCTCAACGGCATCGCGATCCTGGTGTCCATCTACGTGATGGCGCCGATCGGCATGCTCGCCGCGAAATCGCTCGAAGGCCAGCAGCTCGCGTCGCAGCCCTCGCAGGCGCTGATCCAGGCGTTCGGCGCAGCGCGCGAGCCGTTCCGCGCGTTTCTCGTCAAGCACACCAACGAGCGCGAAAAACGCTTCTTCCTGCGCTCGGCTTCCGTGGTGTGGCCGAAGGAAGAAGCCGCCCAGATCAAGGAAGACGATCTGATCGTGCTGGCGCCCGCCTTCACCCTGACGGAAATGACCGACGCGTTCAAGATCGGCTTTCTGCTGTACATCGCGTTCATCGTGATCGATCTGATCATCGCGAATGTGCTGCTTGCCATGGGCCTGAACCAGGTCACGCCGACCAACGTCGCGATTCCGTTCAAGCTGCTGCTGTTCGTCGTGATGGACGGCTGGTCGACGCTGATCCACGGTCTCGTGATGTCCTACAAATAGCGCCTTGTTCACGAGAATGCGTCAGTAAAACCCATCACGAAAACGCGGCGGGAAAACTCGTCACCAAAACGCGGCAGGAAAACCCGCGAGGAAAACGCACATGGAAATCGATTCGCTGATCCGCTTCACCACCGAGGGCATGCTGCTGTGCCTGACCGTGTCGCTGCCGGCGGTGATCGTCGCGGCGGTGGTCGGCCTCGGCGTGTCGTTCCTGCAGGCGATCACGTCGATGCAGGACCAGACGCTGTCGCACGCGGTCAAGCTGATCGCGGTGACGGTAGTGATCGTGGTCGCCGCGCCGCTGTCGTGCGCGGCGATTCTGCACTTCGCCAACGAAATGATGCAGGCCGCGGTGCCGCTGTAAGGCGCCGCCCTGCCTGACCGACGCACGAGGCGATCGACATGAGCCGCATCTCTCATCAGGGCAGCGATACGGCGGCGGCCCAGGCGCAGCACGTCGCCCAGTCGCAGCAGAAAGCCGCCAATGCGCAGGGCGCGCGCAACGGTGCGCAATTCGCCGCGCTGTATCGCGGCACCACCAATTTCACTTACGGCAACGACGCGCAGCGGGGCCCGTCGGTGAGTTCGGTCCGCGCCAAACGAATGGCCGATCAGTTGGCTCGCAAGCGTCGCGCCGCCAAAAAGCAGCGCAGCAATGCAGGCGGACTCGACGACGACGGCCCGGACGACGCCGAAGCGCATCACGCCGAGGGGCAAAAGGTCAACCGCGACGGCGGCGGGCGCGGCGGCGGTGGAGGTCATTCGCAGGGCGACCATGGCGACGAGCACGGCAGCGGCACGGCGCCGGCGATCAAGGCGCGCGGCGATCGCATCGTGCCGCCCCCGCCGTCCGGACGGCTCGACGCAGTGGCCGCGCAGTTTGCACAGCCGGGGCAGGAAGGCGCGCGCGCCGCCGCGGTGCGCGATGCGTGGCGCACCGACATGCTGAACTTGCGCGCGCAGTTGGCCGCGAATCCGCAGATGCCGCTCGATGCCCGCGTGTTCGAACAGGCGATCGATCTGCTTGGCGTGCAGCAGAAGATCGGCAGCCTTGCCACGTCGCAGCCGGGCGCAGGTTCCGGTGTGGCCGCGTTGCGTGAGCGCGCGGGCGGGTCGGACGCCCGGGGTAGCCAGGGCGTGACGCGCTTGCCCGCGCCCGACCGGGTGCAGCGCTTCAACCTGTTGTTTCCCTTGTTGTGGCTGCACGCGGACATGCCGTCGAGCGCGCCGCAACGCGCCCGCTCGATCGACACGTTGTGCGTAATGCGCAGTGGCGCGCTTGGTCGGGCGGCGGCGTCCGCGGCGGCGACCGAGCGTGTCGCTTCACCCGCGTCCGGCACGCCTGAGGCGTTTAACGCGCTCGGCACGTCTGGCGTGGCTCGCGCATCCGGCACGCATGCTGCTTCGCCCGGCGCGCCGCCAACTCAGTCAGACCGGCCATCCCCCCCGCCAGGCCCGCGCCGCGCCTTCCCGAGCGGCAGCCGCTAGGCGGTTTGCCGCGCGGCTTCGCATCCCATGCGGCGCCTTCGCATCCGCTCCCGGACATGCCATGAGGGGCGGCTACATTAGGGTCGATCGGGCCGGTCGCGCCGCGCACCACGCGCGCCCCGGCGCCCTCCCATCCACCCTGTGCGAGCACGATGAAACTGCTGCGGATACTGACGGGCGTTCACGCGGGAGCGCAATTGCAGCTCACGCCGGGCACGCATCGCGTCGGCGCCGACGACGATGCCGACATCCGCCTCACCGACTGGCGGGGCGCGGATGCGCTGCTGCACGTCGACGCGAGCGGCGTGGTCAGCGCGCAGCGCGTCGCGGCTGCTGCGGCGCAAACGGAGGATCCGGCAGACGGTCAACCCGCGCAGCCGGCTATTGCAGAAGAAGTGGTGCTGCTGGTGGACTTCGTGCCGATGCAATTCGACGACATGATCCTGTGCGTCGGCGCGGACGATGCCGTGTGGCCATCCGACCTCGACCTGCTGTCGATGCTGCTGACCCGCCCCGCCGAAGCGCGCTTCGCGGCCGAACGCAAGAAACGCCGCCGCTATGTGGGCGCCGTGGTGGCGTGCTTCGCGCTCGGCATCGTGATCGTCGCGGTGTCGCTGCTGACCACCACGCAGATGAGCCGCGCCGCGCTGCCGCGCAATGCCGACGACCGCGCGCAGCGCGTCGGCGAGGCGTTGGCCGCGGCCCACGTGAGCGGCTTGCAGGCGCACGCGGTCGGCAACACCGTGGTGGTCACCGGCATGGTCACGAGCCCCGCCGACGACGACGCCGTGCGCAACCTGCTCGCGCGGATTTCGACCACCGGCATCTCGCGCAACTACGACGTCGCACAGAACGACGCGCGCAGCATCGAGGATTCGCTCGGCGTGGCGGGCGCTCACGTGCGCTATCTCGGCGACGGCAACTTCGCGGTGACCGGCGCCGTCAGCAGCCGCGCGGATCTCGACGCCGCGTTGGCGCGCGTGCGTGCCGACCTGGATCCGAACGTGAAAAACGTGATCGTGGAGGCCGCGGAAAACGCCAGCGTCGCCGCGGGCAACCCGGCCACGGCATCGTACTCCGAAATGATTTCCTCCGACGACGTCCGCTACGCGCAGACGCCCGACGGCGTCAAACATATCTACGCGGTCGATCCGCCGGCATCGGACAGCGATGCGGCGGCGGCTGCGAATGCGGCTTCGGGCGCAGGCGGCGCGAGCGGCGCGGCGGTTGCCAACGGCAATGCGAACGGCAATACAAACAGCAACGCAAACGGCAATGCAAGCGCCAATACAAACGGCAACACCAACGCCGCCGCTCAAACCAGCGGCGCCGCGACGGCAAATGCGAACGGCAACCCAAAAGCCGCCCATGCGGCGAACGCGACCAACACAGCAAACCCGACAAACCCGGCGAACGCCTCGATCGTCGACAACGACACCATCAGCCGCAGCGCGGCCAGCGTCGTGCCGCTACCCAATCCCGCCACACTGCGGACCGCGCAGCCGCGCGGTCCGTCCAGCTGACCCCTCACCGGCACACCGCCCCGTTCAATCAGGAGATCGACATGTACGAGCAGCTCGAAGCCCACGCCAGCGAATTCAACGACTTGCAGAAGACGCTCGCCGATCCGGCCGGCGCGCCGCAAGTGGACGCGATCCGTCAGGCGCTCGACGCAACCGCGCAGCGGATCAGCGAAACGCAGGGCGCAACCGACCTTGATCGCAACAATCTGGCGAAGCTGTATCGCGGCTTTCTCGCTGCGTCGCGCGTGATTGCGCGGCTGCAGGAAAAACAGGCCGGCGCGCACGCCTGACACGGCGACGCGACGACGGCTCACCGCTGGGTCCGGCGGCATATCGCGCACCGGGCTCGCGGGCAACGCGCTTGCTGCGGCGGCCTGCTCTCACGAGCAGCCGGCGCGGCGGCAGGTCTCGATATAGGCCACTCACTCTCTACCCATAGTCACTGGAGGTTTTTATGTCCGTAGGAAGCGCAGGCGGAATGATGGCTGGTCTCACGCAGGAAATGGACCAGATGACGATGATGTCCGCCCAGATGCAAGTTGAGCAAAGCATGTATGCATCGGTGGCGAACATTGCCAAGAGCGGCGCAAGCAACGTCAAGGATGCTTCGCGCGGCGGTTAAGCATCGCAAACGTGGGCCGCTCGCCGTCGGCGGCGGTCCACGCACGGCCGGTCCTGTGTCTCCTGCTTCGCGCGGGACCCGGCCGTGTTTCGTGCGGCATTCCCGGTATTCGCCGGATGCACCGCGCGACTCGCATCCGCACCGCACTGAACATCGGGCGCATCGCCCAAGCAAGGGTCGAGGATGAGCAGCGAGCGTTACACCAGCCTGATCGTGGACCTGTGCGCGACCGTCGGTCTCGGCGACGCGGACCACGTGCTGCGCACGCGGTCGATCGAGGTCGAAGGGTTCGACGTGCGGCTCGACTATTTCGAGCGCGACCTCGACGCGATGTACGCGAATTTTCATTTCGGCACGGTGACGGCCGGGCGCACGCTCGTCGTCTTCCGGCTCATGCTCGAAGCCAACCTGCTGATCTATGCGCAGGATCAGGCGCAACTGGGGCTCGACACGGATACCGGCGGCGTGGTGCTGGTGCTGCGCCTGCCGTTCGCCGACGGCCTGAACGGCGAGGCGCTCGCCGATCTGCTCGCGCACTACGCGGAGCATGGCCGCTACTGGCGGCAGAACATCGTCGAATCGAACGACGAGATGTTCGAAGGCATCGCTTCAGGGGAGTATTTCTGGCTGCGGGCTTAAAGCCCGCATCACCCCTTCGACGCCTCTTCGATATTGCGTGCGCCCTGCTTGATCAACTCCGCGATCTGGTTGACTGCCGCCTGTTCCAGTTGCATCACGCCGCCCAGTACGTTCAAACCTGCCGAGGCCAGACCGGTGGCGTCATTTGCAACGGTCCCCACGCCTTGCGCCAGCCCGCCGAAGCGGCCAGGACGGCTTGGGCCGGGCGCGCCGCCCGCACCTTGCTGAGCCACCAAGGGTCTGGCCGCCGATGAGGTGTTGGCCGAGAACGACGCGCCCCTGCGCTTGCCGGTTGCCTCATTGCTGCCGTTGGCGGCCAGCTGGCTGAGGTTCGCACCCGCTTGCTGACTGGCGTGCGCCGCCCCATCGGCGGGTTGGCGGCCGCCGGTGGCAGGCGACGACGGTGTGCTGGCGTCGGATAGCGGCAGCGTACTGCCCGGGCGTGAAATCGACGGAGAATCCGGCATGGTGCGAGGCTCCTGAAGGAAATGCGCGCTGCGTTGACGACGCACGAGACGAGGACGTCGGACAGGCGTTCTGCTCGACCTTACAACCCGCGTACGACGCCCGCGGTCACGGCGCGAAACGGTGTGCAACGAAGCGAAGCCAAATACGGGAATCGACGGAGCGAATCGCATGGCCGTGAGCGCCGTCGGCCGCACGATGAGGCGAAGCGCATCGGCGCGAGCACCGTCAGCCGCACGATAGGACGAAGCGCATCGCCGCGAGCACGATCGGCCGCACGCCTGCAGCGCGCGGGCCGTCCGCGGCGCGGTCTTCGCGCCCCCTTACGCCGGTTCGCGGGCCGTCGTGCGTGAGTCACACACGGGCGGCACACTGCGCGGGTTCGTCGCTCATTCGGAGTCCGACTCATGCGCTTCATCCCGCTCGACAGCATGGAAACGCCGTATCTGCGGCTGCGCCCGCTCACCCTGGCCGACGCCCCCGCCCTGTTCGATCAGATGCTCGGCGACGCCGACACGATGCGCGACCTGCCGATGCCGCGCCATACCGGCGTGGCGCAAACCGCCGAATTCGTCGACGAGGCGCTGCGCGGCTGGGACGACGGCAGCCTGATTCGCTACACGCTCGAATGCAAGGAGACCGGCCGCCTGACCGCGTTGATCGAACTGAAGCCAACCCTGCCGCGCGTGGAGATCGGCGTGATCATCAGCCGGCATGGCGGCGCTCGGCGCCGCCGGGCCGGCGTACTCGCGCTGCAGGAATTGATCGACTGGCTAATCGAGCAGCCGGGCGTGTACCGGGTCTTCGCGTGCTGCGCCGTGGATGGCGCCGCGCACAGTTCGATGGAGCGCCTCGGCTTCGTCCAGGAAGCGCAGCTGACGAATCACGAACCGCGTCCGAACCGCGGCCTCGCCGCCGCCGACAGCTATCTCTATGCCTTGACGCGCCCCGCGCCGGTTCCGCCTGAGCCGCCCAGCGAGGGGGTAGCCTGGCTGCGCAACACGATGCAGTGGAGTCTCGCGGACGCCTGAAGCCATTGGGAGCGCCACCCAGACGCACCGGCGACGCAGCGGAGACGCACCGAGTCGGAACGAAGAAGTGTCCGTAACACCAGCAATTGTTCACTTCTCAGGCGATAATGCAAAGGTCAGACGAATACCGCACCGCGGCCATTCGTTACGCATGCCTCGCGAGTACCCCTCGCCGGTGGACCGAAACACAACTACGCCGGAGACCCATCATGTCGCTACCGCGACTTACCGGTCAGGTGATCGCCTTCTCGCGATTCTGGCTCGCGCGCGAGGTGGGCCTGCTGATTTCCGACGGCGCCGTCATCGAGCTCGGCGCGCGCCCCTTCGCGATGCTCGCTGCCCTGCTCGAGGCCCGTGGCCGCGTGGTGTCGACCGCCGAGTTGCGCGAAATCGTCTGGCCCGGCAGCAATGTCGATGCGAACACGGTGCAGGCGCAGATCTCCGCAATTCGCCGCGCGCTCGACGACGACCGCGATCTGATCGTCACCGTGGCCGGCCGTGGCTACCGCTTCGCGGGTGAAATCCGCGTGCTCGACACACCCGACGCCGGACTGGATTTTCCGGTGGCGAACGCCGGCAGCATCGCCGCATCGCTCGCCACCTCGTTCGCGGCAACGACTGCGGCAACAACTACGGCAACAAGCGCGGCAGGCCCGCTCACCGCGGCCGGACTCACGTCCGGTTCGCCGTACGGCTCATCCTACGGCACGCCGTGGCGCGGCGCCGCTCCGGCCTCGCCGCACACTGCGTATTCCCGCGCCGCTCCGTCGGCCACGCTGACCTCGGTCACCGCCGCATCGAGCCTCGCCGCCGCGGCTGCGCCGGCCGCCTCCGCGGTGGCGCCGTTGATGCCGACCAGCGCCGTCACGTCGCTGCGCGCGCAGATCATCGACCCGTCGCCGTTCATCGGCCGTCATGCCGAGCTGTCCGAATTGCTCGCGCTGGTGCCCACGCGGCGCATCGTCACGCTGACCGGTGCGTCCGGCGTCGGCAAAACCCGCCTCGCGATCGAAGCGGCCAGCCACCTCGGGCCGCATTTTCCAGACGGCGATTTTTGCGCGGCGCTTGCCTCGCTCGCCCAGCCCGACCGCATCGCCGACGCGATCGGCGCGGCCATCGGCCTGGAGCCGGACAACGAGCTGGCGATGGCGGCCAATCTGGCCATGCAGATCAGCGAGCGCCGCATGCTGCTGATCGTCGATCACTGCGATCATCTGAGCGAAGCGGCAGCCGAACTCATCGATACGCTGGTGGCGAACACCGGCGGCTTGCATGTGATCGCCACGTGCGAGTCGCCGCTTTTCATCGGCGGCGAAACGGCCGTGCCGGTGGCCGCGTTGCGCGCGCCGCCCGAGCAGATCGACGGCACGCCCGCCACGCTCGACTACGACGCGCTGCGCCTGCTCTTCACCCGGCTCGCGCACTGCCTGAAGCCGGCCGCCTTGCATGCGCCGCTGCCCGACGTGGAGAGCATCGCGCCGGCCACTTTCGCGGCGGCCGCGCTGATTTGCCGGCGTGTCGACGGTGTGCCGTTCGCGCTCGAACTCGCTGCCGCGACGATCGCCGGCCAGGTGCGCGCAGGCGTGCCGCCGGAAGACGCGATCGTGGCGTTCGCGCGCGAACTCGATACGGTGATGACGCATCGCAGCGGCGGCCGCCGCATCGTGCTGCCGCGGGCGGCGATCGTCCACGTGATGCTCGACCTCTCGTATGCCGCGCTCGAAGCCCCGACCCGCACCATGCTGCGCCGGCTCGGCATTTTCGCCACCGCGTTCTCGCACGAGGCCGCCTGCGAAATGCTCGGCGCGTTCGGCAGCGACTACGGTTTCGGACCTCCCGAGCCGCGCCTGCTGGAACGCCAGCTTCATACGCTGATGGACGCGGGCCTAGTGAATACGGTCGACTGCGACGGCGCCTTGCGGCTGCGCTTGCCACCCGCCGTGCGCCGCTTCGCGCTCGACGCGCTGGAGCGCAACCGCGAAAGCGCCGAGGCCGATCTGCATCACGCGCAGTTCGTCGCCCGCGATATGGCGCGCCGTTTCGGCGCGGGTGTTGCCGTGGCCACCGCGCATAGCCGCCACGATATCGACGCGCTGCGCGCGGCGCTCGAATGGGCCGTCTCGGCCGACAAGGTGGAACTGTGCACCGAGCTGCTCGACAACACGGCGCCAATGTGGGGGGCGCTCGCGCTCGTCGACGAATACATCGGCTGGGTGCGCGCGGTGCTGGCGCGCGTGGACAGTGTGTCGATGCGCCGTATCCGCGACGAGATGCGCTTGCGTGCCGTGCTCGCGCGCGCGTTGACGCTCAAGCGCAGCGCGTCGAACGAGATCGTCGAGAACTGGCAGCGCACCTACGAGCTCGCCAATATCTGCGCCGACACGCCGTACCGCCTGCGTGCGCTGTTCTGCCTCGTGATGTGCGCGCTCGACGCCGGCGAGGTCGAGCATTGCCGGCGCCTCTCCAGCGCGTTCAGCGAAATTGCGCCGGTGGCGCACAGCCAGGCGGTCAGCATCAACGCGCGGCGCATCGAAGGCATTGTCAAGGCGTATGCGGGAGAATTCGACACCGCGATCCGCCTGCTCGCGCCGGTCGTCGGACTCAACGACGAAGCGGCCGACGAGATCGACGAAGACGTCAGCCGCGAGGCCAACGCGGTCGCCACCAGCTACGGGCTGTCGCTGCATCTCGTGGCGCGGGCGATTCATGCCGTCGCGCTCTGGCTGGTCGGCCAACCGCATCTGGCCGCGCCGCCGCGCGTCACGATCCGCGATCCTGCCGACGAAAGCGAACCGCTCGCGGGCTGCATCGCGCTCGGCCACGCCTGCTCGCTTGCCGCGCTCGACGACGACATTCCGCTCACCGAGTCCTGCGCAGCGGCGCTGGTGACGCGAGCGCGAGCGGCGGGCGTCAAACGCTGGCTGCGTCTCGGCCTCGATTTTCAGCTTTGGCTCGACGCCCGGCGCGGCGATCAGGACGCCGCGCAGCGGCTGATGACCGGCGCGATGAAGCGGATCGCGCGCGAACGCATCTACGTGCCCGATATCGCCTTCATCGCCACGCTGCTGCCGCGCATCGCGCTGCAGGACGAACCGGAATTCGCGGCCGCGCTCGGCGCGACGCTGCGCGAAGCGGTGAGCCGCAGCGAGCGCACCGGCGAACTCTGGTACGTGCCGGAGCTGTTGCGCCTGAACGCGATGCTGCGTCTGCGCGGCGGCGAAGATCCGCGGGCGGTGCGGCCGCTGCTCGAAGACGCGCTGCGGCGCGCCCGGCAGCACGGCGCACGACGGCTCGAGTTGCGCATCACCGTCGATCTCGAATCACTCGACGCATCGGCCTCCCTGGGGCTGCTTCGCATGCGGTGACCTCGCTTCGCCCCCTGCCTGGGCGTGTCACACACGCTCCATACCGTGACTTCAACTGCTGCTCGTTGAACGCCACGCGCCATGTCCGACATCCACGCCGTACCGCAGCACCCGCTCCGCACGCCCGATGCCGAAGCGGCTGAAACGACCGGAACGACCGGAGCGCCCGCTCATCAGCCTGGCGGCGCACCCGCGGTGCCGCCCACGGGCGCGCCGCAGGCCCGGCCGCTGGTCGACGAAACGCTGCTGGGCAGGCTCGGCAACACGCTGTCGCGCACCGGCGCACGGCTGCGCGCGAGCAAGTTCGATATCAGCACCGCGCTCTCGCAAACAAGCCAGCACGGCAAGCCGTTCGCGCCCGCCGATTTCACCGCGAATGGCGAGCGTTATCCCGCCAAGCCGGTGGCGGCGTCGAACGCGGCGGGCACGCCGTTGGCGAAGAGCGAGCGGCAAATCCGCCAGGCGCTCGGCAAGACGGCGCGGTCTTCGTCCACTGCGTCTTCCTCGGCGGCACGACTTGCCGCGGAGCACGGGAACGAAAGCGAAAACGACATATCGGCGATTCCGCTCGACGCGGTGGCCGGCGAAGCCGCGCTGCGCGACTATGTGGGCCGTCAACTGCCGGGCTCTCCCGGCGACCTGCTCGCCCAGGGCGAGCTTTCGCATCGGCTGGCCGCGCTGAGCGGCCCCGCTGCCGCCACGGACACGCATCGCGGCGCACTGCTCGCCCAGGCGTTGCACGGCGCCCATATCGGCGATGCGCGCAGTGCCAACGAGGTGCTCGACGCTCTCGAACACCTCGATTTCGCGCAGATGCACACGGCCCGCTCGACGACGCCGGCCGAAGCCGGCGCATGGCAAGTCGCTCGCACGCTGGCGCGCACCGACGCCGGTTTCGACGCGCTCAACCAGTTGCGCCATCACGGACGGCCGCCGCCCGGCGATGCGTCGACGCAGCTCGCCCAGCGGATGATGCTGCAAGCCGCCGACGCGCTCGATCCGCCCCGCCACGGCACGGGCCCGGCGCAGGACCCCGCGCCGGCCGCGGTCGCCGCGCGCTCGGCGCCCGCGGCCGGCACGCCGCTGAATGAAACCCCGCTTGCATGGCAGGCTTACGACGCGGCGTCGACACTGACCACGCAAGGCCGCGGCGCGCTCAGCGCCGATCAGAAAGGGGCGTTTTTCGCGTGGCGCCAGAATTTTCGCGAGGACGGACGCGGCAGCGAGTTGTCGCAGGCACGCGAACGTCTGAACAAATTCTCGGCGAAGACGATCGACCGCGTCGGCGAAAACCGATGGAAGACGTTCCTGCCGCGGCTCGTCGGCAAACTCAGCTCGCCCTTGTCGGCGCTGCGCTTCGGCACGCAGGGCGTGCCGCGCAAAACCGTCGGCACCGAGCAGGGAAAGCTCGATGCGGCCATGCGCGAAACGCTGGCGCCGCTGTGCGAGCGTCCCGAGATGCGCGCCGCTTCGGCCCTTTCGCATGCCCGCCCGGAACAGTCGATCGCAGAACTCGCGGCGCTGCATGTCTGGCTCGAGTCGGGCGGCTTTCCGAATGGCAAGCTCGATGCCGATCAGTTGCACAAGGTCACGGAACGCGCGCAGCAATTGTGCGCGGAGTTGCAACCGCGCGACGTCGCGTCGCCCGCGACGCTCGAGCGCCTGCAAACCGAAACCGCGCGCTGGGCCAACACCGATCCGCACACGCTCGCGCGCAGCAAACCGTTCCGGTCGATCGCGAAACAGACCTTCAATCTGGAACGGCTCGCCTCGTGGGGCAAGGTCGCGAAGGTACCCGCCGATTCGCCGTTCTGGACCCATGTTTCGGACCTGAAGGACAAAGCACGGCCACCCGCGCCGGCCGCCAATGCGGACAGCGCCGACGCGGTCCGGCAAACGCTCAAGGAGGTCGCGCACGATCTGCAATCGAGCTCGCGCCTGCGTCTTACCGACGGCCGCCGCATCGGGCTGAGCACGCGCGGGTTGTCGGCGAATCTCAGCAAGGTGCTGCACACCGGCGGCGTGCCGATGGCACCGCGCCTCGATCTGCGTGCGTCGAAGAGTCGTGAAGCCGTGGTCGAATTGAGCCGCGGCACGCACGGCGTCGAGATGTTCGTCGGCACCGCGAAAACGCAGGTGCGGCATGCGGGCGTCGGCGTGCTGGTCGGCTACGACATGGATGTCGGGCTGACCCAGTTGCGCGCCGGATTGACCACCCAGGCCGTGCTGCACTCGCAGGAGTTGTCCGAACCGAGCGGCGTGTCGCTGCGCGTGGCACGCCGCGTCAATCCGAACGGCACCGGTTACGAAGATAGCGCGATGCGCGAAAAACTCGAAGGCATCATCGATCATGTCTTCGACGAAACGACCGAGGCGCACGGCGCCAATTCGGGCGGCTCGCGCGGCACCTGGAACCGGCTCGCCGAACGTTATTTCGACGACCCCGATGTGTCGATCAGCTGGACCGACACCGTGGCGCGCACCGTCAAACGCGGGGCCTCCGCCGATGTCGGCCTGTCCGTGACGGTGCCGAAAATCGGCTCGCCGTTTCGCGCCGGCGCCAACCTCGGCATCGGTTATGAGAAGACCGCGAAGCAGACGCTCGATTCGAACGAGCAAAGCGGGCGCATGCAGATCGAGCAACATCGCGTCGGCGCCGGCTCGCGTCTGATCGGGCGGCTGAGCGGCACCGTCAGCGCGACGCAGCCGGTCGGCGCGAAGGCGACGAGCGTGGGTGTGGGACTCGTCTCGCTCGACGCGCCGTCCGCGACCATGACGTTCAACGACGACAGCCACCTCGCCAAAGTGCAGCTGGTGCGCGAGGACGGCGTGCTGATGCATCGCGCGTGCCTGCTCGACACGGAGTATTCGAGCGCCGAAACCTATACGCGCGCGCTCGATGCGAGCCGCGACCAGTGGGTCGATCTGTTCATGGAGCAGGTGCATGCCGAGCAGGAAGGCGAGCGTCAGGAAGCAAGGTTGAACGGCCGGCCCGAGCCGCAGCTACCGGCGGCGCGCACGCTCGCGGAACAACGGCTCGACCGGCACCTGGGCGATGTGAAGGCGAACCGGCGGCCGAATCAGACTTACTTCCACCGCTACCGGTTGCGGCGCGGCGCGGCGCAACAACTCGACATGCTCGCGGCGATGTCGAAGCAATTGCCGCCTGGCGAGGCCGTTGCGGGACGCGCGAAGATCGATGAAAAGGTGAACGGCATTCTCAACGAACCGGCCTCGTGGATGGCGGTTGAATTGAAGGTCAAGGAACGCACGACCAGCACGCAGAGCCCCGGTTTGAATTTCGCGCTGCAATTGAATACGCAGACGAGCGCGACGGGGGACCGCGAGCTGTTTGCGGAGAGCATTCCGTTTGCGCTGCTGGATCGGCTGGATAGCTGAGGCAAGGACAGCGCGGCCCAGGCGGGTCCCATCCGGTCAAGCCAGAAGACTGCGGCGAAAATATCCTGAAGCCGGATGAAAATACCTGAAGGAACCCGGCTTGAAAGCGCGGCGCAGGCAGAGCGGGCATTGCGGACGGTGTGAAATCCAGTATGCTGGTCATCCTGCCGAAACCGCCGACGCTCTCGCTGATCGCCATGAACCTATCTTTTGAAGTCCTGCAGGTGCTCGATGCGATCGATCGAACCGGCACCTTTGCGAGTGCGGCCGAAACGCTTCACAAGGTCCCGTCTTCGTTGACCTATCTGGTTCAGAAACTCGAACTCGATCTTGGCGTCAAGCTGTTCGACCGTTCCGGCCGGCGTGCGACGCTCACGCATGCGGGGCGCGTGGTGGTCGAAGAAGGCCGCCGTCTGCTGGAGGCCGCGGAAGATCTCGAACGCAAGGCGAAGCGAATCCAGCATGGCTGGGAATCCGATCTGCACATCGCCGTCGACGAGATCATTCCGTTCGAGTTGCTGTGGCGCCATGTCGACCAGTTCTACAAGCTCGGGCTGGACACGCGGCTGCGTCTGTCGAAAGAAGTGCTGGGCGGTTCATGGGACGCGCTCCTGACGCGTCGCGCCGACCTGATCGTCGGCGCCGCGGGCGACCCGCCGCCGATTCCCAATCTGGTCGCCAAACCAATCGGTTCGCTGCGGCATGTGTTCGTGGTGGCGCCGCATCATCCCCTTGCGTCCGTCGCGGAACCGCTGACGCTGGATATCGTCGCCCGGCATCGCGCGGTCGCGATCGGCGACACGTCCCGCAAGCTCGCGCCGCGCACAATCGCGATCGCCGCCAACCAGGAAGTCCTGACGGTGCCGACGCTCGAAGCCAAGCTCGCCGCGCAGATCAAGGGCCTGGCGGCGGGCACGATCCCGGAGTGTCTCGCCGTCGAGCCGCTGCTCCAGGGCGAGCTCGTGAAAAAGGAAGTGCTCGGCATGCGCGACGTCACGCATTTCTATCTTGCGTGGCGCGACGATGAGAGCGGTAAGGCCTTGCGCTGGTGGGTCGAGCAACTGGACCGGCCGGACCTGATCGGCGAAGCGGCGCAACAGAGGATGTTGCACGGATAAAGCGTGACTAGCCGCCCTGGCTGACTGTGTCCGGCGTGCTGGCCTGCTTGCCCGCTTCGGTGGCGATCCGCAGCACCTGTCTCGCGGCTTTGAAGTCGTCCCAATCGAAACCCTCCGTCAGCCTGGCGCATGCGGCGTTCAACACCTGCATGGCTTCCATGTTCCGGCCTTGCTCATGCCAGAGCCGCCCTAGGCTCGTTGCGGTACGCAATTGCAGCGAGCGGGCGCCTTGCGCCAGCGACTCCTCGAGCGCCGCGATCAGGCAAGCCTCTGCATCCGTCGCCACGTCGCCGAATGGCGGCTCGCCGGCATATTCCATCAATAGCAACTCGCCGTGGATGCGTCTGAGTTCGACCGTATACCAATGATCGCCGGCTTCGTCGCACTGCGCCAATGCGCGCGCCACCGTGGCGAGCCCCGCTCTCCGCTGCCCGGCGCGCCCGAGTGCGAGGCTGTACTGTGCGGCGAGCAGCGCGCGCGGCGCACCGTACTCCAGCGATTCGAGATCGTTCAACGCCGCACGGAAGGCATGCACGCGCTCCGGGCCGGTTTCGTCCAGTGAGCGCAGGTATTCAGCAAAACATCGACAGCACGCTTGCGACACGCTCAAGCCGGCGCACCTCGACACGTCCTGCAACACCACGATCGCCCGAGCCGCCCGGTCCCGCTCGCCGGACAGCAGCGCCAGCGGAATCTCCGCCTCGACAAGCACGTAGCACGTGACGATCGCCTGGCCCTGACTGCACGCGGCGGCCACGCACTCCTCCGCCAGGACGAGTGCCTGATCGACGAAACCCTGCAACCACAGCACGCGTGCAAGCGTCGCGCGGCCGACCACCCGCTGATCGACCGACTGTCCCAGCAGCAGGCGATGCTGCAAGCTATCCACGTGCTGCAGAAACTGTTCGAGTGCCCCGCGCGCCTGTTGTTGATCGCCCACGTAATGCGACGCAGTGCCCAGCAACCGGTAGCCGAGAATCGCACTCATCGCGTCGCCCGACTCGGAAGCCAGCGAAGCAAAGCGCTGCGCGAACGCCAGCGCATTGCGCGCGGCGCCGGACGATTGGCCCGCGTTCCACATGCCCCACAACGCGCGGGCTTCGAACGCCTGGTCGCCGAGCGCGATCGCCGTTGCGAGCACCTCTGCCCAGATACCGAGTGTTTCCCGGTTCGGTCCGCTGACGTACACGAGCGCGCCGCCAAGCGTCGCCAGCAATTGCATACGCATGCGCAGATGCCGGCTGGAGCGCGAGCCCTGGTGAGCCGCCGCCACTGTGCCGAGCGCGCGCCTTGCCCAGGCGCAACATTCGTCGACCAGCGACAGCTCGTAGAAAAGCGACGTGACTTTCACAGCCAGCACTTCGCCCAACGCTTCGTCGCCTTTCGGCGACAGCGCCCAGCCGAGCGCCGCGCGCAAATCGTCGAGCAATTCGCGCATCCGCCGATGCCACGAGTCGGAACACGAGCTCGCGGGGTCTGCATGGTCGGACGTTTCGCACTCCAGCAAGCCCGCGAAGTAGCGCGCGTGATTGAGCGTGGCAACGCGACGCTCGCCGTTGTCGTCGAGCTTCTGCAGCGCGTAGGCACGCGTGGTTTCCAGCAGCCGGTAGCGCGCTTTGCCACGCTCCACCTGCGTGACCACCAACGACTTTTCGACGAGCCCCGACACCGCCGCGATCACGTCGAGTTCGCGCAGCGCGCCGCCGCCGACCACGGCAATCGCCGCGTCCAGCGTGAAGCCGTTGACGAAGATGCCGAGCCCGCGCAACGTCGCGCGCTCAGTATCGTCGAGCAACGCATGGCTCCAGTCGAGCGTCGCCTTCAAGGTCTGGTGCCGTGGCAACGCGGTGCGATTGCCGCCCGTCAGCATGTTGAAGCGGTCGTCGAGATGATCCGCGAGCGTCTCGATGCCGAGTATCGCCGCGCGCGCCGCCGCCAGTTCGATCGCCAACGGAATACCGTCGAGCCGACGGCATACCGTGCCGGTCAGATGGATACTTCTCTCGTCGGACGAAAAACGCGCGTCGATCGAACGTGCGCGTGCCAGGAACAACTTGACGGCGCTACGCTGCAGCACGTCCTGGCTCTCCTCGTCCTGAGCAGGCACCTCCAGCGAAGCAACCCAATACAGCTGCTCGTCGACGACGCGCAGCGGCTCCCGGCTGGTCGCGAGAATGCTGGCGGACGGATTGGCGTTCAATAGCGTTTCGGCGAGCTCGGCAGCGGGCCCGAGCACATGCTCGCAATTGTCGAGTACGAACAGCACACGCCGTTCACTGAGCTCTTTGCTCACTCGTGCAAGCGTAAGCGGACCGGTCGCCGCTTTCACGCCGACGCTGGCGGCGAACATCGCGAGCACACTGTTCGCGTCGGACGTGGATGCGAGCGAGACCAGATAGACGCCGTCAGGATAGTGCTGCAGCAAACTGCGCGCGACCTCGACCGCCAGACGCGTTTTGCCGATACCGCCGGAGCCGATCAGCGTCACGTGACGCGTCGAAGCAAGCGCCAGCGCGACGTCGTTCATCGCTTGCTCGCGCCCGACCAGCGCCGACAAATTGGCCGGCAGATTGGTGGGAACAGCGCGCTCCTGCCTCGTTTCGCTTGCCGCCTCAAGCTCGTCGTCACGAACGCCGGTACGGGAATGCGCCGCCAAAGGATGACGCAGTACCAGCCGGTAGCCTCGTCCCGACACGGTCTGGATGAGTCCGCGACTTTCGCCCAGCACCTTGCGTAGCGCGGACATGTGCACCTGAAGATTGTTCTCCTCAACAAATGTGTCCGGCCACACCTGTTTGAGTATGTCGTTCTTCGACACCAGCGCGCCGTTGGCTGCAATCAGTACGGCAAGCATGTCGAAGGCGCGGCTGCCAAGCCGCAGTGGTTGGCCGTCGCGAAAGAGTTCTCGGCCGGCGAGGTCCACCTGAAGCGGGCCAATGCAGATCATTGCCTGAGTATCCAAGACGCAGCGGGTAGGGGAACAACGGAGGGCTGATCGCCCGGCGTTGTGTCCCCGCAGTCTAGACCAACGAAGCGTCGCGATGCGCGGAAAAAACTGAACCTATCGTTCGAAAAATTTGAGTGATTGCCGGCCAGAAACCTGGCGATCGTATGCGCTCAAGTGGTCGCGCGGCCTCTGTCCGGATTGCTCATAACAACGACCTGCTCCAGCCCGTCAACATGACAATGTTGCGTGGGTACGCCGGCTACCAGCCGAATTTGAGTTCGACGCCGACGTAGTCCGCGTTACGAGCGCCCAGTTCGCGCAAAGACGGTCCAATCTGAAAATGCACGGCTTCGAGCGCCGCGGCAAGATTCGCGGTGACCGCCCAGTCAGCGCGCAGTTGCGTATAGAAACCGGTCCATGGACTGCCGTGCCCCGCCGTGCCAGGCACGACCGCCGAGCCTTGCTGGTACACCGCGTCCGCGGTGGTCTCGCGCCATTGCAGACCCACGCCGGCCAGCAGCGTCAGCTTGCCATTCGGTTTGAGGGTAAGTGTCGGCTTCACGTGAATCAGGTTGGCATAGCCTGTATAGCCGGCCAGCGCGAAGTAATAGCCATTCGGGAACAACGGGTTGAACGTGCCGACACGGCCGTCTCCGGGATGACGGTCGCCCGACGCGGCGTCCACCTGAATGCCGAGCCGCGGCGTCCACGGCGCGCCCGTCAGCGTATAGCCCGCGAGCGACCCCACCGCCCATGCGCCGATCGTCTTGCTGCCGACATGGCCCGACTGAACCATCGCCTCGACGTCCCAGTCGACAGGTTTGACGTTGCCGGAATAGCGCGCATCGAATACGTCGCGATGTTCGTCGCCGGTCGCATCGAGAAAGTGCGCGTTGCTCCGGTTATAGCGGGAGTAGTACGCGGACAGATCGCCCGGGCCGACGTCCTTGCGCTCCACGCGCACGCCGCTGAAGGTCAGATCCCGATTCGAGACATCGTCGAAATCCGCGTTGTCGCGATACTGCACCGGCTGCGTCGCGTAGGCGATCCAGCGCCATGGACCGGTTTCATAGTCGGCCCAGATCGCGTCGAACGCCTGGCGCACGTTGGGACCGTCGCGCACGGAGATGAAGCGCTGCAAGTCGAAGGCCATTTCCTGGCGCCCCACCCGGAACTTGAAGGTGCCCGGCCCGAGCGGCTCGGTGACGGCGACAAACCCCTGGCGCAAGTCGAGCGGGTTTTTGTCGACCGGCGTCACGTTGTCCTTGCCGTACGGGCGCGCGTCCTCGAATTGCACGAAGAACTGCACGTGGGGGCCGAGGTGCACGTCCGCATGCACTTCCAGACGTTGCAGCAGGTAGGTGTCGTCACGGCCCGAGCCGAGACCGAAGAGCGGCGCGTCGTTGATCTCCAGCCGCTCGCGCAGCACCATGCCGAGCGAGATATACGCGTCGGGATTGCCGAACAACGGAATGTACTTGAGCGAATCGAGCGGCGCTTCCGGCACGCACGGATTGGCCAACGCCGACCAGTTTTCCTGCCAGCGGTTGAACAGGATCGCAGGCCGCGCGCACGACGTACTCGCGCCAGCTAACGTCGCCGTCGCGCTGCTCGTGGTGCTGGTATCGTCGGCGCCGCCCAGCGCCGTATCCGCCGCCGATGCCGGCAGCGCGGCAGCCAGGCTCGTGCCGACCAGCAAGGCGCGGACTGAGCGCAGCGCGGCATGGCGCCGCCGGCATCGGCTTGCATCGCGAGGTTTCGGCGGCGGCACGCTGTACTCATTGCCGGCCATCGTGGACTTCGGCAATGTATCCCCCCGGGAATTCGAGTACGGCGGTCTTGCCCGCTTCGCTGCCATACGGTGCATACAAGACCTTCGCGCCGGCCGCTTGCGCGCGCTCGAGCGTCTGCGCCAGATCGTCCACGGCGTAGCCTGTCGTCTCGCGTCCGAACGGGTACGGCAGCTTGCCGTCCGTGACGAACACCACCATGCGGCCGAAGCCCGAGTCGATACGAATCTCCCGGATCGTCTCGCCCGGCCGGCCAATCACGCCGGCATTCGCGCGTGGGTTGTCCGACACCACCTTGCCGTGCGAGAAGTGCAGCCAGCGGCGCACGAAGTTGTTCGCCTCGTAGCGCGACACGTACACGCGGTTGTCCGGCACGCTCTGCAACGGTGCATAGTTCGGCGCCTTGGTGTGCCAGTAGAGTTGCATCGTCAGGCCGCCCGGCCATTGAATGATGGCGTCCTTGCCGATCGGATCGTCGAATGTGTCGACAAGAACATTCGCACCTGCGGCACGCGCGGCACTCACCGCCTGATCGATACGGGTGACCAGATAGCCCGTCCGTTCGCTGCCGAACGGATACGGAATCGGCGTTTCGAAGCCGAATACCGACAGCATGCCGACCGGCGTCTGCACATACTGCGATGCCGTCCTGCTCGGCGTAGGCGTCACCGTAAACACCGCGCGCGGCGACGCCTTGCCGCCGAAGGTGGCGAGGAAGCTGGTGACGAACGCGTCGAGATCGGCCGAGGCCACATACACATGGGTCGTGTCGTACTGCGCGCCGACCGATACGTCGGGTTGTCTGGCCGCAAGCGCGGTTTTGCCCGCCGACACCTCCGGTGGCCCCGCCTCGGCGAATGCGGACGAAGCCCGCGACACGCCGATCAATACCGCGGCACAAAGCAGCGCGACTGAACGAAAGCGTTGAAGCGACTTGAACATGGCGTTATCCATTGTCATTGTGTGAACTGCCCTCCTTCATCTGCTCCGCGACCTGAACCGCGACCTGAACCGTTTGCGTCTGGGCAAAGAACTGCGCCTTGACCACCGGTATCGCGTGCTCGCCCAGCACCATGCCGAGCAGGCCGGCGAGCGCGATGAGCGGCGGCGCCGGCGACTGCACCTTGAGCAGCCAGTAGAGAAGTCCTATTCCAAAGCCGACACCGAGTGAAATGATGTATCCCATTGTGCTTGTCCTCTCAATAGCCGCCATCGGCGTTCGCGTCAGCTCTGTTCTTCAACAGACACTCGACAAACCGTCAGGCGGTCGTACTTCACGATCAATCGCGTCAATTCGGCCAGTCGCATCCCAGCACCAGTCCGCAGAAATTCAGGCGGCGATAGTTCGGATCGCACCGGTCCAACACGTCGGCGTTCACGGTGCCGAAAGTCGTCTCCGGACGATACTGCATGCCGCGCGCATAGGCTTCGATGATTTTCTTCTTGAAGCCGGATTCGCGCGGATACGCCAGCACGATTTCGTCGCGCTGTTGCGCGGTGAATTCGTCGTAGCAGGCGCCGCGAATGTCCATCTGCACGCCGGCGCTCACCAGCGCGATAAGCGGCGACATGTACCCGGGAATGCACGGCGTCGTGTGCAGTGCGATCGCAACCCATACTTCCTGGATCGCGCTCTCGGCAACGCCGTGCTGCCGCATGAAATCACGCGCGGCATTCGCGCCGTCCACTTCGAACCGATGGCGCGAATACCGGTACTGCACATTCAGACCGACGTTATGAAACAGCACGCCGACGTAGAGCAGGTCGGCGTCGAAAATCAGATTCTCGCGAGAGCCGGTCAGCGCGCCGAACAGAAACGACCGCAACGCGTGATGAAACATCAACTCGGATTCCGTGGCGCGGATCTGATCGGTCGCCGCCTGAGCCATCGCACCGTCGGGAATATCAACGCCCGCAATGCGTTTCGTCATCTCACCTCCTCCGTGCCGGACATCCTCGTGCGTTGCGGGTCATCCCATGCGGCGTCGCGAACGGATCCAACGAAAAGGGGTTGTCAGAACGCGAAACAGCTGCATCCCAGCGCGCCCCAAAAACCGTTCGAATCGCTGACCGGCACGTTCTTGCGCCATGCCCAACCGTGCGCATGGGCGTGCACACCGCACAGATTCGCGCAGCCCTCCACGCACGCCACCGCGCCCGGCTTGTAACGGCTGTAGCCGCCGAACTCCGCAACGGGCGACCACGACGGGCTAACCGGCAGATCAGGAGGCGCGAGCGGCGCGAATTCATCGTCGGCGTACACGACCTTGCCGCCCACCACCGTCATCGCGGAGGTCAGGAACTTGATGCGGCTCTCGTCGATCGTGAAGTAATCCTCGCTGAGCACCGCGAAGTCCGCGAACTGACCGGGGACCAGCGCGCCTTTGCGGTCTTCCTCGTTCGAGAACCAGGCGCTGCCCACCGTGTAGCGACGCAGTGCCTCCATCCGGTCCAGACGATTTTCGCCCGTGTACATCGCAGTGCCGCCGACCGTCTTGCCCGACACCATCCAGTAGAGCGATACGAAGGGGTTGAAGCTCGCCACGCGCGTGGCATCCGTTCCCGCGCCAACCGGAAGGCCCGCATCCAGCATGTGACGCACCGGCGGCGTGCGCTGCACGGCTTCTTCGCCATAGCGCTGAATGAAGTACTCACCCTGATAGGCCATCCGATGCTGGATCGCAATGCCGCCGCCGAGCGCACGCACGCGTTCGATATTCTTTTGCGTGATGGTCTCGCAATGATCGAAGAACCAGCGCAAGCCGTTGAACGGAATCTCCGCGTTCACGCGTTCGAAGACATTCAGGAAGCGCTCGATCGATTCGTTGTAGGTAGCGTGCAGACGGAACGGCCAACGGTTCGCCACCAGCAGCTTAACGACGGCATGGAGTTCATCCTCAAGCACGTCCGGCAAATCCGGGCGTGGTTCGAGAAAGTCTTCAAAGTCGGCGGCGGAAAACACCAGCATTTCGCCGGCACCGTTGACGCGCAGGAAATCGTCGCCTTCGCCGGGCTTCGTCATCTTCACCCACTTCGCGAAGTCTTCAATTTCCTTTTTGGCGTTCTGCGTGAACAGGTTGTACGCGATGCGCACAGTCAGCTCATTGTGCTTCGCCATGTCCATGATGACCGCGTAGTCGTCCGGATAGGCCTGGTAGCCACCGCCCGCGTCGATCGCGCTCGTTACGCCAAGCCGGTTCAGCTCGCGCATGAAGTGCCGCGTGGAATTGCGCTGATCGTCCGGCGCGAGCTTCGGCCCCTTGGCCAGCGTGGCGTACAGGAGTCCGGCGTTGGGCCGTGCGATCAGCATGCCGGTTGGATTGCCGCGCCTGTCGCGCTGGATTTCGCCGCCGGGAGGATTGGGGGTGTCTTTCGTATAGCCGACCGCGCGCAATGCCGCTCCGTTCAATAGCGCGCTGTCATAGAGATGCAGGATGAACACCGGCGTGTCCGGCGCAATCGCGTTGATTTCGTCGAGCGTGGGGCCGCGCCGCTCGGCAAACTGAAATTCGTTCCAGCCGCCCACCACGCGCACCCATTGGGGCGCAGGGGTGCGGGCCACCTGCTTCTTCAGCATGTCGAGCGCGTCCGCCAGCGACGGCACGCCGTCCCAGCGCAACTCCATATTGAAGTTCAGTCCGCCGCGAATGATGTGCAGGTGGGAATCGTTGAGACCGGGAATGACCGTGCGGCCTTTCAGGTCCACGTGCCGCGTGTTGTCGTTCACGTGCCGCATCACGGCATCGCGCGAGCCCGAAGCGACGATGCGGCCCTTCGCAACGGCGAGCGAATCGGCAAAGGAACGTTTGTCGTCCTGCGTGGCGATCTTGCCATTGAAGAAGACGACCTCGGCCGGCGCCGGGTCGGAAGTATGGGAAGTCATGGCGATCCTCGTTGGGGAGCGCTCCGCTTTTCACGCGCGGAGCGATTCATGGGAAGCGGGTGCTCGCCGCAATGGCTTACTTCCTTGCGGGTACCGCCGCCAGAACCTCGTGCTGCCCCGCCGTGCGCTGGGGAGCCTTGTGCACCATGGTATAGGCGTAGTCCACGCCCATCCCGTACGCACCCGAATGCTCCTTGACGATCGCCATGACGGCTTCGTAAGTTTCCTTGCGCGCCCAATCGCGCTGCCATTCGAGCAGCACCTGCTGCCAGGTCACCGGGACCACACCGGCCTGAATCATGCGCTGCATCGAATACTCATGCGCCTCCTTCGACGTGCCGCCCGAAGCGTCGGCGACCATGTAGATCTCGTAGTCGCCTTCGTTCATGGCGCACAACGCAAACGTGTTGTTGCACACCTCGGTCCATAGACCTGCCACCACCACCTTTTTGCGGCCATTGACAGCAAGCGCGTCACGAACCTTCTGGTCATCCCATGAATTCATGGAGGTGCGCTCAAGCAATTTATGCCCTGGAAACACGTCCAGCAGCTCGGGGTACGAATAGCCCGAAAAGCTTTCCGATTCCACTGTCGTAATCGTGGTGGGAATGTTAAACACGCGCGCCGCCTTCGCGAGCCCTACTACGTTGTTCTTTAGTACCTGACGGTCGATGGACTGGACGCCAAAAGCCATTTGCGGCTGGTGGTCGATGAAGATGATCTGCGAGTTTGCAGGCGTCAGGACTTCAAGTTTCGGATTTGCCATGGCTTTGTGCATCCTGATGGTTAGGTAAACATGGGAAGACATGCCGCACTCGCTTGAAGTGCGAGAGAAACTGAAGCCCAGTCTATCGACGGCTTTCCTGAGAGTCCTTGTTGAAATCCTTAATCGTTCTTAAAAGAAATGGGTTCAAGGAAGACGCGCCACGCGTCATGGACGGTGACGTTTTAAGCAGAATTCATTTTGTGTCGCGGGACTTTCCCGGTCGCCAGTTCAGGAAAATTAAGCATGCTGAAGTGCCATACGGGAGTCGACGCCGTCCGATTGAAGCTCGCGGTGTCAAATCGTCCACGCATTGCGTCGAGACCGGCCGGCATGAATTCAGTCCGGCCGATCCCTTTCCATCTGCGTATCTTTCGTCCAGAAAGAACCGTGATTGATATAATTTTCCAGGCTCAAACGGCCGGGCACGCTTACCGGAAGCCAACACTTCGCCCTTCAGCCGTCAATCTGACTGGAAGATTCGATGTCCCAACAAATTGCCAACACGAGTCGGCCACCCTCCCTCACCGGACTTTTCCTGATATTTAGCCGTATTGGGCTCACGAGCTTCGGTGGCGGCCTGAGCGGCTGGCTCCTGCGCGAATTCGTCCAGGATCGCGGCTGGATCAGCGAAGAAGACTTTCTGAACGGCCTGGCCATTTCTCAGGCGCTGCCGGGGATCAACGTCAAAAACATGGCGATCTGGATCGGCCACCGTCTGCTCGGCTGGCGCGGCGCGTTGCTGGCCGTTGCCGGCATCATCGTCCCGCCCGCCGTCTTCATCGTTATTCTCGGCACCGTTCTCGGTCATCTGCTGCAGTTCCCGCTCGCTCACATCCTGCTTGCGGGCGCGGCGGCGGCGGCCACCGGCCTGTCGTTGTCGATGGGTGTGACGACCGCGCGCCGGGTGCCGCGCAGGTTCCTCCCGCTGCTGTTCCTCGCGGGCACCTTCGTCGCGGTCGGCATACTGCGCCTGCCCTTGGTGTGGGTCGTGATCGGCGCGGGAGGCCTGAGCGTGTTTTTCGAATACATCAAACTGCGCAAAGCCTGACCATGTCGAATCGCATTCTTCTGCAGCTCGCGGCGGTTTTCGCCCCCCTGTCGCTGGTGACGATAGGCGGCGGCCAGGCCATCGTCGCGGATATCCAACGGCAGGTGGTGGACGTGCATGGATGGATGACGCATGCCCAGTTCGGTGTCGACTTCGCCATTTCGCGCATGGCGCCCGGGCCCGGCTCGCTGCTGGCCACCTTGATCGGCTGGCAGATTGCGGGGTTCTGGGGCGCCGTGGTGGCCACGCTGGCATTGCTCGCCCCGACCGGCATCCTGATCTACGGCGTGACCCACATCTGGACGCGCTATAAAGGCGCGGCGTGGCAACTGGCGCTCGAGCGTGGGCTGCGCCCCGTTGCCTCCGGCATGATTCTCGCCGCGGGATGGGTTCTGCTGAAGTCGCTCGACGGCGGGCTTCCGGCCAAGGCGATTGCCCTCATGTCGGTGGGAACGCTGCTCAGCACGCGAATCAACCCGCTGCTTCTGTTGCTTGGCGGCGCATTGCTGCTGCTCGGGATGAGTGAGTTCGGCGCCAACCTCCCGTCCATCCTTCAAGTACATATGGCGAGCTAGCGCTATTCGTCACGGCGTTTGCAGTGTGCCGTCCTTCAAGCGGGTTTGTGTCCACGTCGTCACGGTGTTTTCGCACGGATATTTCGCGGCCTCGGTTTCGTCGATGTCCACGCCCAAGCCCGGTTTGTCATTGGCATAGACGTGTCCGTTCCTGAATTCCGGCAGCCCCGGGAAGACATCGAGCAAGGCCTCTCCCGGCCCCTTAAGGTCCTGGATCACGAAGTTCGGCGGCTCGGTTCCCGACCATTCCTGCACGCCGAAATTACGCGCGGCGAGATCGATATGAATGTTCGCCGCGTGCGCCAACGGCGACATATCGCCCGGGCCGTGCCATGCGGTCCTTACCCCGAACTGCTCGGCAAATATCTGTAACTTGCGGCCTGCAGTGATACCGCCGATCTGGCTGAGATGCACACGAATGAAGTCGATCAGGCGCTCGGTGATCAGAAAGCGCCATTCGTACGGGTTATTGAACAACTCGCCCTGCGCCAACGGCGTGGTTGTTTTGGCGCGTAGCTGACGCATCCATTCGCCTTCCTCGAGAGCAATCGCGTCTTCAAGAAAGAACAGCTCGTACTGTTCAAGCTCGCACGCGAAACGGATGGCTTCCACCGGCTTCAGGCGCTCATGCACGTCATGGCACAACGCGACGTCGAAACCGATCTTGCTGCGAATGCCGTCGAACAGCTTGAGCGTCTCCCGCATGTATTTTCGACTGTCGAGATACACGCCGTTTGCAGCGCCTTCAGGCGCGCTCGCGGGCGCCTTGCCGAATCCGCCCCCGCCATAGCCGCCGCTCTGGCAACGAATATGCGTGATGCCCTGCTCGCGATACTTCTGGATGTTCTCGCACAACTCGTTCAGATCGCGACCGTCCGCATGGCGATAAATCGGCACGCCCTCGCGACACTTGCCGCCGAACAACTGGTAGAGCGGCATGTTCGCCATCTTGCCCTTGATGTCCCACAGCGCCATATCGATACCGGAGATGGCGTTGTTCTCGATCGGACCGTTGCGCCAATATGCGTTCTGATGCATCAGTTGCCACAGTTCCTCGATCGCCTCGGCATCACGGCCGATCAGCAACGGCCGCAGATATTCCTCGATGAGGCACTTCACCGCCACGTGCCGGTAAGCGAACGTCGCGCATCCGAGACCGACCAGGCCGGGCTGGTTGGTCTCGATTTTCACGACGATCAGGTTGATGCCTTCCGGCGCGGTCAGGATGACCTTTACATCGGTAATCAGGGTTGCCATGTTCTGTCTGCCAAAATCGAATCAATGAATCGGACGCGCGTTGCCGGGTTCTTCATCAGAACGTGATCTGCACTTTCATCTGCGCGCTGCGATCCGCAGCGAGATCGAAGGCTTCGATCGCGCGCTCGATCGGCAGCGTGGCGGTGATGATCGGCTTCACGTCGATGCGGCCTTCCTTGATGAGCCGCGCGGCCAGCGCATATTCGCCGTGAAAGCGGAACGCGCCCTGCAAGCGGATTTCCTTGCCGACCAGCGCGTTGATCGGAATCGGCACGTCGCCGGTAACACCGACCTGCACGATGGTGCCGCGCGGACGCAGCGCGGGGATGACATCTTTCAGCACCGCCGCCGCGCCGGTACATTCGATCGCGACATCGAAATAGCCCTTCTCCGCGGTGAATTCGTCCGCCTTCAGACCTGGCTCGATCGAGACGTTGAGGGTGCGGGTGGCGCCCATTTCCGTGGCTTTCTTCAAGGGTGCGTCGTGGATGTCGGTGGCCACCACTTCGAGCGCGCCGGCGTGGCGGGCGGCCGCCACGACCAGCGCGCCGATCGGGCCTGAACCGGTCACCAGCACGCGCTTGCCCGTCACGGAGCCCGCCTGACTGACCGCATGCAACGCGACGGCCAACGGTTCGGCGCAAGCCGCCTCGCCAAGCGAGACCGCGGTACCGACCGGCTCGCATTGATATTCCTCGGCCGCGATCCGTTCGCGAAACGCGCCCTGACTGTGCGGAACGCGCATCGCGCTGCCGTAGAACCACATGTCCGCGCAATGCTGCTGTTCTCCGGCCAGGCAGAACTTGCAATGTCCGCACGGACGGCTCGGATTCAGCGCAATGCGATCGCCGGGTTTGACTCGCGTGACCTTGCCGCCGACGGCCTCCACCGTTCCCGCGACTTCATGACCGAGCACGATCGGTTGCTTCACGCGCACGACACCGAAACCGCCATGCAGGTAATAGTGCAGGTCGGATCCGCAAATTCCGCCAGCGCCGATGCGAACCAGCACCTGGCTCTCCCCGATGTCCGCCACCTCGACGGCTTCTATCCGTAAATCCTTTTCTGCGTGCAATACGCAGGCGCGCGCTTCCATGAACAACTCCCGTTTCAATAATTCCGTTGGCATCCGCGATTCATTCCGGCAGCACGATGCGTTCGATCTTGCCGACGATAAACACATAAGACAGCGCGCCGACAAGTGCCAGCGCGCCGATGAAAACCAGCGCCGATTCGAAGTGTCCGTCCTTGACCAGCACGCCGATCACGATCGGCACCGCGATGGCCGACAGATTGCCCATGAAGTTGAACATTCCGCCGGTGAGGCCGATCAGGCTCTTCGGCGCGAGTGCGGAGACGAACGCCCAGGTGATCGACGCCATGCCGTTGCCGAAGAAAGCCAGCGACATGAAAAGAATGATGGCGGCCTGATCCTGAACATAGTTGGCGCCGACAATCGACGTCGCGAGCACTAGTCCGGAGATGACGGGCAGCTTGCGCGCAAAGCCGACTGAGAACCCACGTCTAAGCAGAAAGTCCGACAGGAAACCTGAACACAGAATGCCGACATAGGCCGCGAGAAACGGCACCGATGCCATGAATCCCATCTTGAGGGTCGTCATCCCACGATACTTGACGAGGTAGGTTGGAAACCAGGTGAGGAAGAACCACAGGATCGACGACAGGCAAAATTGGCCGATGAACACGCCCCAGACGTTGCGGTTCTTCAGTACATGTTTGAAATCGGCCCAACCGCCTTGCCGCGCGCCGGCATGTTCGCCGACCTCGACCAGACCGCCGCCCTGCCGGATGTAATCGAGTTCGGCGGCGTCGGCTTTGCTGTCTTTCGGGTCGCGGTAGCAAATGAACCACACGATGCTATACACGACCCCGGCAGCACCTGTGAAGAACAGCATGCCGCGCCAGCCGAACGTCGCCTGAACATAAACGAGCAGCGGCATGAAGAACGCGATGCCGACGAACTGCCCGGAGGTGTAAAACGCAATCGCCGTCGCGCGTTCGCGCTCGGGAAACCACGTGGTGACGACGCGGTTATTGGTCGGATATGAAGGCGCTTCGAACGTGCCGAGCAGCACGCGCAAGCCGAACAGCGTCGAGAAGCCATTCACGACCGCCTGCAGGCACGTCGCCACCGACCATCCGCACAGCAGGATGGCGTACAGGATGCGCGGCTTGACGCGATCGACGAGCATCCCGCCGGGGATCTGCAGAATCGCGTACGACCAGCCGAATGCCGAAAAAATCAGACCGAGTTGCACAGGACTCAGATTCAGATCGCGTCCGAGCAACGGAGCGGCCAGCGACAGATTGCTGCGATCCATGTAGTTGACCACGATGCCGAGAAACAGCAGGAAACCGACAACGAAACGTTTTTTTGTGGCTTTGGCCGCGACCGCGGATCGCGCCTTTGCGGTGCTCAAGGTGGAGGTGCTTTCGAATTTCATCAGCAATCCCTTTGATTGGATGGCCTGCCGTACGAGTCGGCGGCTGCCAGCCCTGCCCGGCTTGAAGGACCGGGAGCACAGGGCTGGCGCGTGCAATTGATTGCGCGTTATTACGTGCGACGCAACGACAGTGCAGCGTCACGCCTCGCGTGCTCGTCGGCATTCGCGGGCACGGTCATCATCAGGATCACCGAAAGCAGCAGGCCGGCCGCCATGAAAATGTACGAAGCCGCCGGGCTGCCAGTCGCACCGTTCAGATAGCCCACCACCCAGGATCCGAGGAACGCCCCCAGCGCGCCGCATGCGTTGATGAGGCCGATCGCGCCGCCCAGCACGTTGCTCGGAATCAGCTCCGGCACCAGCGCGAAGAACGGGCCGTACGGCGCGTACATCGTTGCACCCGCAACGACCAGCAGCGCAAACGAGATCCAGAAATGCGAGCCGCCGATCAGATAGGACGCGACGAACGCAATGGTTCCGACGAGCAGCAGCGGCCAGACGAACAGCTTGCGGTTGCGTGTCTTGTCCGAGAGCCACGACGCCAGCAGCATCAGGATGATTGCAGCGAGATAAGGCACAGCGGCGAGCCAGCCCACCGAGACGATGTCGATCGTCGAGGCGGCCTTGAGGATCGACGGCAGCCACATGATGAAGCCGTACACGCCGATGCTCCACAGCGCATGAATCGCGCAGAACTTGACCACGATCGACGAACGGAACGCCGCCTTGTAATTGCGCACCGGCGCGATATGCGCCTGCTCGGCCTTCAGGCGTGTGTCGAGTTCAGTCTTTTCGGCGTCGCTCATCCAGGACGCGTCGGCCGGACGGTCCTTCACCGTGAACCACCAGACCACCGCCCAGGCGAGCGCGGGCAAGCCTTCGAAAATAAACATCTCGCGCCAGCCGAAACTATGCACCAGATAACCGGACACCACCGACATCCACAGCACCGTGACCGGGTTGCCGAGAATCAGGAAAGTATTGGCGCGCGAGCGCTCGCTGCGCGTGAACCAGCGGCTGATGTACATCAGCATCGACGGCATCACGGCCGCCTCCACGACACCGAGCGTGAAGCGCAGCGCCATCAGCATCGGAATATTGCTGACCATGCCGGTCGCCGCCGCGCACAGTCCCCACAGAATCAGGCTGACGAAGATCAGCTTCTTCACGCTGTTGCGTTGGGCGTAGATCGCGCCGGGCACCTGGAACAGGCAATAGCCGAGAAAGAACAGCGAGCCGATCAGCGACGAGGTGCCGTGCGTGATGCCGAGATCCTTGTCGATCCCGGCCGCGGCGGCGAAGCCGTAGTTCGCGCGGTCGAGATAGGCGAGGCTATACGTGATGAAGATGATGGGCATCAGATACCACCATCTTTGGGTTGCTACGGGTTTGACGCTTTCCATGATGTCTCCGGATCGGTACGGCGCACGAACTACCTGATGCGAGCGGCTGTTTGTTTTGCTCTACTCGCGTGGACCTGCGTTTAAAGAACGGCCAGCCAGCCGCCGTCGACGTAGATGATCTGGCCGTTCACATAGCTCGATGCCGGCGAAGCCAGATAGACCGCCGTGCCGACGAGTTCTTCCGGCTTGCCCCAGCGTTGCGAGGGATTGCTGCTCCTGACCCATGCGTCGAAAGCGGCGTTCTCGATCAGCGGCTTGTTCATGTCGGTCAGGATGTAGCCCGGACCGATCGCGTTCGCCTGAATGTCCGAGGCCGCCCACTCGGCGCTCATGGCGCGGGTCAGCATCTTGATGCCGCCCTTCGCGGCCGTATAGGCGCCGACCGTCGCGCGCCCGGCTTCGCTCGTGAGCGAGCCGATATTGACGATCTTGCCGCCCGTGCCGCGCGCGATCATGCGGCGCGCGGCCTGCTTCGCGACGATGAAGGCGCTCGTCAGGTTGGTGTCGATCACGCGCTGCCAGTCGCTCAGTTCGAGTTCGACGAGCGGCTTGCGAAACTGGATGCCGGCGTTGTTGATCAGGATATCGACCTGCACGCCGTCCTGGTCCCACTGCGCGAATGCGTCGGCGACTGCGCTTTCGTCGGTCACGTCGAAGGCGCGGCCTTGCGCATTGAAACCCTTGTCGCGCAGACGGGCGGCTGCTTCGGCCACTGTGTCGGCGCGCGTGCCGTTCAGGATGACGTTCGCACCGGCGGCGGCCAGCCCCTCGGCAAGCGCGAAACCGATGCCGCGCGCCGAGCCGGTAACGAGTGCCGTGCGGCCGCTCAGATCGAATAGCTGTGTCATGCGTGTGTCCTCTCGATGTTCGGAAACGAGGCGCGAGTGCGCCCCTCGCGATCGTGAAGGCGGTCGCGATGAAATGGGTTGCGGCGATTACTACGCGGGTTGATCGTTGGCGGTTCGGTCTAGCGCGGCGCGGTCTTCGAAGTCCTGCTCGGCGCGCCTGATGAGCGTGAGTACCGCTTCCTCCGCCGCCGCCGGGTCGCCCTTCTCGATCGCAACGCACAGTGCCTCGTGCATCGGCAGCGAACGGGCCGGACCGCCGGCGATTTCGGAGCTGAGTTCGAAACTGGTGCGCAGGATCGCCGACAGCGCGTTCTGCATCTGCTGGACAAACTGGTTATGGCAGGCGGTGAGGATGGCGCCGTGAAACGCGAGGTCGGCGGGAACGTACTCGCCATGGCCGGCAACCGCGCGCTCCATTGCCTTGAAAGCCCGCCGGACCGCGATGCGGTCTTCGTCAGTCGCGCGTTTCGCGGCAAGCCTGGCCGCGTTCGGCTCGATGATCAGGCGCAACTCCATCAGGTCTTCGATGAGGCCGGGCTCGACGGCGCTTGCGCGCGCGCGCCACATGATCACGTCCGGGTCGAACAACTGCCATTGCGCACGCGGCAGCACGACCGTGCCGTAGCGGCGGCGCACCTGCAGCATGCCCTTCGCGGAGAGCGACTTCATCGTCTCGCGGATGGTGATGCGGCTCACCTGCATCTGCTCGGCAAGCACCGGCTCGGCGGGAAGAATGTCGCCGGGCATGAATTTGCCTGAACAAATCTGTTCGCCCATCTGATTCAGAACCTGCCTGTGCAAAGTCGCCACGATTTGCTCTCTATGTCATACGTATGATGTAGAAAGATAGGCGTGACGAGGCCGCGTGGCAATTCGGGTTCACCCGCAGTGTCGGTCGGAAAGGGTTGCCGGCAGGGGAAGGGTTGCAGGCAGGGGAAGGGTTGCAGGGGATGGAAGGAGTTGCCGGCGTGGAGGGAGTTGCCGGCGTGGAGGGAGTTGCCGGCGTGGAGGGGGTTGCCGGCGCGGAAGGCGTCGCCGGGAATGGAAGACGCCAGGCAAACGCCCGCCGGCTTAATTGGGCACGAAGCAGCGCGCCGCAAGGCGCGCCACCGCTCGCTTCAGAGCTACGCGATGTGCGTCTCGGCAATCGCGCGGACGTCGATGCGGCGCGGCAGGATAGCGTCGCGATCCGCACTATCCGCGACTTTCTGGAGCGCGGCGATATCCGCTTCGGTCACGAAGTGCTGTTTCAATGCCGCGCGCTGCGTGATCTGCCGGGCTGCGTCGAGCGGCGAGCGCGTCAATGTCGAGTAGATCTGCGCGTAGGCATCGGGGTTCGCAAGCGCCCAATCCCCCGCGCGTTGCAGCCTGAGCAGCACATCGGCGATCGCCGCGCGTTTGCGCGTGTCCGCCAGCGCGGCGCCCGATGCAGTGATAAAGCCAAGGCCACTATTGATGCCGGAACCGTCGCGCAAAATGCGCGCCCCACGTTGAACCGCAATGCCGTAGTACGGATCGAATGTTGCCCACACGTCGATCGAACCGGACGCGAACGCCGCAAACGCATCGACGGGCAGGATGAACCGGACCTTGACGTCGTCCTTCGAGAGTCCGGCTTCGGCGAGCGCGCCGTACAACTGGAATTGCGAAATGCTGCCGCGCGCCGACGACACGAACACCGTGCGTCCCTTCAGATCCGCCACCGTGCGAATCGGCGAATCGCGCGCAACCAGAATGCCGAGTTGCGCGCCCGAACCCACACGCGTCGCGACGATCTTCAAGGTCGGATCGCCAACGGCCGCTGCAAGCACAGGCAGATCACCCGCTGGAGCAAGATCGACGGCGCCTGCGCGTTGTGCCTCGAAGAGCGGCGCGGCGCCCTGGAAGTTGGCCCAGCGAAACGCGTACGGCGTGCCGTCGAGTACCTTGGCCGCCTCGGCGAGCGCCCGTGTGCCGCCGGCCTGGTCGCCGAGCACAACCGTGGTCGATGCCAGATCGGCGGCCTGCACGTTGAGCGAATGAAACGCGCCGGTTGCGGCAAGCGCCGGCACTGCACTGAGCAGCTTCAGCGTACGCCGTCGCGCGGAAAAAGAGGTGGGAACAGAAACGGCCATATGCCCTCGCTTGCAATGTGTCTGCAAGCGTAGCGATCAGAACGCGTCGTGAGAATGATTCAATTGCGATATCGTTATCTCGACGAGGCAGCTATCGTTTTCACCACAACGCAGGCCCGTCACTTACGCCCTTTCGAATATGCCGCGATAAGCGCCATACATCGACAGCACGATCAGCGCGCTGACCAGCGGCGTCACCAGCAATCCGCGCAATGTAAGCGGCGCGAAGGTGGCAAGCCACACGTCGGCGGCAATGGCGATGCCGAACACCAGAGCGACCCGCCAGTTACGCGCCACGGCACGCGCACTCGCCGCCATCGCGTTGAGAGGCGAGACGTCGTTCAATACGACCTGCGCCGGCGCGAACCATACCAGCGAAGCCGCGACCGCATACGCCAGCATGTTGAGCACCGGCTCCAGCGCATTGCGCGTGCCGTTATGCGCGCCGTAGACGATCGTCAGATCATGTACGCCGTTCGGTGCAACAGATGCCTTCACGGACACATGAAACGCCACAAACGCGATCAGTTGACCCGCATAGGCAACAGCAGCACCGCACTGCCCGATCGTGATCAACGCATTGCGATGCACGTTGACGGCTTCGATCGTCTCGCGGATCGACCACGGGCGCGCGTTGCTCGCACGTTCCTGCATCAGCACCAGACCCGCGGCGAGGACCGGCCCGACGAGCACCGCCAGCACGCGCAACGGCGGCGCCAGTTCAAACAGCATGACAAAATCGGCGCAGCCAAGAATCGCCACGAGCCACAGCAGCGGATTTGCGCGAGCGATACGCACCCCTTCCGA
Source organism: Paraburkholderia caffeinilytica (assembly GCF_003368325.1). Taxonomy (NCBI): domain Bacteria; kingdom Pseudomonadati; phylum Pseudomonadota; class Betaproteobacteria; order Burkholderiales; family Burkholderiaceae; genus Paraburkholderia; species Paraburkholderia caffeinilytica. Next base: position 2,526,669 of record NZ_CP031466.1, read on the forward strand.
GAGCCAGCCGGCAACGCTCCTTACGCTGACCGTGCGACTGTCCGGATAGCCCAGCCCGGATGCAGGTTGCCGGTGTGCCGGGACTGCCGTACCGCCTGAATAATGCATAGTCATGACCGCTTCCTTTTCATCGAATGAGGATGGAGACGTCAGTCAACCGGCGCCGCGCTTCAGGCGGATTGCCCTCCGTCGAGCCGGGCAGTAATCAGTTCGAGTTGCCGCTGAACGTAGCGGACCAGGGCGCGCCATGTGATGCGTGTCAACCACAGGCACAGCCACAAGCCGACGACGCCGGCAACCAGCATCGCGAATCCGTAGATCATCGCGCCGATACCCGAGCCATGCGGCCCGACCACCACGACGTTGTCCGAACCGCTCCTGATCGCGATGTGATCGTGATCGATCACGACCGAATCCGAGCCGCTGCGGACCGCCAGTCTTTTACCGCTGCCGTCAGCGCCTTGCACAAAGGACACGTGTTCGCCGTGGTTCCTGATGTCCCACGCCAGCGACTTCGCACCGGTTCCGATGCGCGCGACCGATACCTTGTCCCCTTCGCCATCCTTGAGATCGAGCGCAACGATGTCGGTGGACGCGATAGACCATGCCCCATCCGGCTCGACTGTGAACAGATCGCGCGCGCCGCCAACCGAATTGATCCTGAGTTTGCCGCCGTCATTCCTGATTTCAATCGGACCGCCAAGCGTCACCACTGAAATCCGCGTGGCGGCATCCGGGCGCAGCAGGAAACGGTCGCCGACCACGCTGAATGCCTTCATATTGGCGGTTGCCAGGCGCGCGTCGCCCTGCGCTGACGCGTCGTCCGCATCGTCTTTCGCCGCGCTGGCGTTGCCCTTGCCGCTGCTCTTGTCGTTGCCCTTGTCGTTGCCATTTTTGCTCGCCTGCCGGTCCACTTTCACGTCACCGCTCTCGAAGCTGAACGGCACCGAATGGAACGCCGGCCACCCGAACAGATGATGGCTCCCGAGCGCGACCACCGTCACGAGCCCCGCAACCGTCAGCGCGCCCGAAACCATGTAGCCGACCGTCAGCATCAGCAGATAGAACATGAACGGAATCAGCAGGAACAACTGCAACAAGCCGAGTCCCGCGATCGACATGACCACCCGCACCAGGTTGCCGAACGAATGCCGCGTCTCCCACTGGCGGAAGGTTGCCTGCGCCTTCAGTTCGCGTGCGAGCTTGACCGGGTCGCCGAGCGCGGCCACCACCTCTGCCTCGCTGCGGCCCGCTGCGAGCGCGTCGCCGAAATACTCGCGATAGTCGGCGACGATTTCGTCGACGACCTGCTTCGGCAAACTCCGCAGTTCGTGGCGCAATTGCTGGATGAATGCGTCCTGCGTCATTGCTTTTCCCCTGTTCCCGAGGGCGTACCGGACAAGGCCAGCACACCGTTGACTTCATCGACAAAACTGCGCCATTCGCCTTGCATTTCCGCCAGGCTGTTGCGGCCCGCCGCCGTCAGCGAGTAGTACTTGCGTGGCGGCCCCGACGTGGATTCCACGAAATACGTCGACACCCATGCTTCAGCCTGCAAGCGGCGCATCAGCGGGTAGATCGTGCCCTCGCTGATCTCCATGGTTTCGGAAAGCGTCGAGACGAGCTCGTAGGCATAGCTGTCGCCGCCGGCGAGAACAGCCAACACGCACATGTCGAGGGTTCCCTTCTTGAGCTGCGTTTTCATTCAATTCCATTACATTAGTGTGCATAGCACGGTACCTTGCTATGCACTGGTGCCGGATGCGCCGATCCGCGAGATGACGAACGAACTCTAGCACCCAGTATTGTTTAATGCAAGGTACTGTTTTATGCACAGGACAGAGCACTCGCCGAGCCGAGCCGAGCCGAGCCAGTCGTCCGATCTCGCCGCCATGGTCGATCTGGCGCCGACGTCCGACCACGTGGAGTCCGCGATACGGGTTCGGCTCAACGCCAGGACGCCGCTTTGCGCAGTCCTGCAATGCCTCATGCCATGACGTATTCACGCCGCGAACGATCGGCATTGGAACAATGAAGTTGACGGACACTGACGCACTAACGAACACTATGCGCACTACAGCACGTGAGAACCTGGGAGTCTTCTGATATGCCATCCACGCCCACACCCGATCGCATGAGCGACAAACCGGTGCCGCCGTCTGCCGAACAACAGGTACGGGAGGAACTGGCGGCGCTCTACCGGCTGGCCGCTCACTTCCGCATGACCGACATGATCGACACGCACATCACGGCGCGCCTGCCCGGCTCGCCGGGCGAGCCGCCGGCGTTTCTGATCAACCGCTATGGCGTGCTGTTTCACGAAATGCGCGCATCGGACCTCGTGAAGATCGATCATCTCGGCAACGTCATCGACGAGCGGGCACGCAGCGAGCCGGCATTGTTTCGCGTGAACGCCGCAGGGTTCACGATTCATTCGGCCATCCACGCGGCGCGCGACGATCTGCATTTCGTGATCCATACGCACACCGCCGCCGGCATAGCCGTGTCGGCTCAGGAACAGGGGCTGCTGCCGATCAGTCAGCATGCGTTGAAGTTCTACGGCAAGCTCGCCTATCACGATTACGAAGGCATCGCGCTCGAACTCGGCGAGCGCGAGCGCCTCGTGCGCGATCTCGGTTCCTGCAAGGCGATGATCCTGCGCAATCACGGGCTGCTTGCGGCAGGCGCCACCGCAGCCGAAGCGTTCCACGAGATCTATTTCCTCGAGCGGGCCTGTCAGGCGCAAATCCAGGCACTGGCCGGCGGCAGCGCACTGCGCATCCCGCCGCGAGAAGTGTGCGAGTTGACCGCGAGCCAGTTCGCTCGCGACGACTCCGCGGGAATTCTGGAGTTGGCGTGGCGTGCGGCGTTACGATTGATCGACGACCCGCAATCCGACTACCGCAGCTAGACCCGCTTTCTGAGCTACGCCGCCCTGCTATCCAGGCTCACGCTCTACCCGATGTTTCTGCTCGTCCACCCGCATGATTCGATCAAGGCCGGCCGCCGCGGGCCGATCAGGCGGCGCGAGCAACGCCAACCTCGATGTGGCTCGGGCGGGCAACGCGTCGCTGATCGAGGTCACGCTGGTCGAGGTCAGACTGCTAGAGCGACGCGCCGCCGCACATCACGATCTGCTGCCCGGTAATCGCGCCCGCATCGTCTCCGAGCAGGAAGGCCGTCAACGCCGCCACTTCCGACGGTCTGACGAAGCGGCCTATCGGCGGCAATTTAGGCGGTGTACCGGCTCGCGCCGGATTGCTGAGTAAGGGCGTATCGGTGGCGCCTGGCGCGACCACATTGACCGTGATGCCACGCGGCGCGAGCTCGGCCGCCCAGGACCGGGCCATGCCGACCAGCGCCGCTTTGGTCGCCGCATATTGGCTGCGGGTGGCGGCGCCGTTCGCCGTCCGGCTGCCGATCAGCACGATGCGGCCACCCGCGGACATTTTCGGCAGCAGTGCATTGGCGAGAAAAGCAGCCGCGTCGACGTGAATCCGCCACATTGCCGCGCCGTCGTCGGCGGCCAGTTCGCCGAGCGGCGCCGTGCGCATGAATCCGGCCGCATGCACGAAGGCGTCGCAAGCGCCGATGGCGTCGGCGATGGGCTCCAGCGCGGCAAAGTCCGTCACATCGACGGGGACGATCGTCAGGCGCTCGGTGTCGTGCTTCGCCGGTGTCCGGCACAAGCCCGTCACGCGCCACCCTTCCGCGAGCAGGCGCTGAACGATCGCCTCGCCGATTCCCGACGACGCCCCCGTCACCACGGCATGCCGTTGCACGAGCGATTTCGCTGTCACTCCGTTTCCCCTCGAAAATCGGTCACGGAGAGCCGTCGCGCATGCTTATCGAACCGCCGCGGTCTCCACCGTCACCTCGCCTCGCTCGTCGAACAAGGCCAGTTCCCGCGGCTCCGCCGCGTTATCGGTAATCAACGTCCAGTCGCGCTCGAGCGGCGTCCAATGCTGCTGGCTGGCGCGGCCAAGTTTGTCCGCGGTGACGAGCACGAACACGCTCGCCGCCTGACGGATCACACACTCCTTCAGATACGCCTGCTCGGCGGTCGCCTCGCACAGACCACGCGTAGCGGTCACGCCGTCGGCACCGAGAAACGCCTTGTCGAAACTCAGGCGGCTCAGCGCAAGCTGCGCCAGCGGCCCGAGCGTGCTCATGCTCGACGAGCGGATATCGCCGCCGATCAGCGTCACCCGCACCTTGCTGGAGGCGAGCGCGCCGACCACCAGCAGGTTGTTCGTCACGACATGAATCGAACGATGCCCGATCAACTGCCGCGCCAGCGCCGCCGTGGTCGTGCCGCCGTCGAGAAACAGCGTGTCGTCCTCCTGCACATGCGCGAGCGCGGCGCGCGCAATCGCATCTTTCTGCTCGCGAAAACTTTCGCTGCGTTCGTCGAGCGACGCTTCCGGCTCGTGCGCGCTGACGGCCGCCGCCCCGCCATAGGTGCGCAGAATCTGGCGGTCCTCCGCGAGCGCCCGCAAATCGCGCCGCACGGTTGCCTCGGACATGCCGAAGTGCTCGCACAACGTACCGACATCTGTCATCCCGCCCAGCACAGCGTGAAGCATCGCCTCGCGGCGTTTCGCAACTTTCATGATCTTGGATCGGAGGAACCGGTTAAGCGACGGCGCGCCGGCGGCGCGCGAAAAAGTGTGCCTAGTGTAGCGAATTTCCATTCGTACGCCGTGTCCCTTTCCGGTCCGCTCAAAACCGGCTCTTCCCCCTACTGCTTCGCCGATAGCCGCATTGACGGCCTCAACCGCGCACCCATGTTTCGTCGACGCTCACATATTTGATCCGTTGACGGAAGTACGTGAAAGCAATGTGCAATGCACCGTCGGCCGATTGCACGATGGACGGATACGAATACTCGCGGTTGCGCTGCTCGGCCGAATTGTTCGTCATGCAGTAGCCGTCGCCGATTTCCAGATTGCGCCGGCGCGCCCATGTACGGCCGCCGTCTTCGGAAATTGCCAGCGACATCGGGCTTCGCGGTGCGCCCCAGAATGCACTGCCGCGTGCGGATGCACTCTGGTCGCGCAACGCGCCGCTGTCTTCGGAGTCTTCGATATCGTCGTACAGCGAGGCGCGCCGCCCGGTGCTGTGCGACGCGTCGCTCTCGTTGAACACCAGCGCGAGATGGCCATTCTTCAGCGAGACGAACTGGATCGACGAGTTGTTGTTCGGCAACGTGGTCGCCTGCGGCGCGCTCCACGTGCGGCCGTCTTTCGAGCGGCTGGCATAAATGAAGTCCGCCCAGCGGCTACGGAACAGCGCGAGCAGCGAGCCGTCAGCGAGGACCTGTACGTTCATATGCACGCAGCCGACGCTATCGGGCACCTCATGCTCGCGCCACGAGCGTCCTTCGTCTTCGGAGATCAGCACGGCGCTGATGTCGTTGTTGCCGACCCAGCGTTCGCCGGGTTCGGTTCGGCACATGAACACCGGGCACAACCATGCGCCGTCCGGCAGCACGACGATCGGCTGACGCACGAAGGTGCCCGCGCGGTCGAACAATGTCTCGATCGGCCCCCAGGTCACGCCGCCATCGGACGAAATGCGCCGCCGCACGATCGCGGTGTTCTGATGCCCGGACAACTGCGCGGTATAAGTCAGCCACAAGCGGCCATCGGGCGCCGTGAACAGCACGGGGTTCTGCTCGGAACGCGTCGGGTCGTTCGACAGCTTCTCGGGCTCGGACCAGACGCCGGTGCCCGCACGCAAGCGCGACATGTAGATCGACACGTCGGGAATCCCTTCCTGCGTGCCGCCGAACCAGACGCACAACAGATCGCCATTGGGCAGCGCATGCAGATTGGCCGCGTGGTTCTGCACGCACGGGGACGGCAGATACGCGTCGCGCCGCTGCGCGTCGGCATACGCCACGCGCACGTGGTTGTCCCACGTCGCCGAGGTCGGGGCATCCGCGAGGATGGAAGTCATGCGGTGTTCTCCTGATTACGTCACGTCAATGTGATTCACGATGCTGGAGCCGCTCGCCGCTCGCGCCGACAGGCTTGGAGCCCGAGGGAAACAGCAGCTTCTCCAGCACGATAACGATAGCCGGCGTCACCAGCGACACGTACATGTTGTCGATGCCGAACGGATTGCCGAGCAGATACCACACCGTTGTCGAGATCGTCGCGATGATCATCGCGGCCATCGCGCCACGGCTGCTGTTGAAGAAAGGCAGATAGATGCCGATCAAGGCCACCACCGACACCGTCAGCCGCAACGCCCGCGTGAAGAACGACAGCGCCAGGATCTGCGGCACGAACAGCACGAACACGAGCGGCACGAGTCCGACCACGAGCGAAATCCAGCGTGTCATGCGCAGTTCCACATCCGGTGCCGGGTTGTAGCGCGGCACATAGAAATCCTTGACCACCAGCGACGCGATGGCAAGCGCGACCGTGCACACGCTGACGAAAATCGATGCCACGAGCGACGTCGTCACCACACCGGCCAGCAGCGGATTCATATGCTGCAGAAACACCGGCAGCGCATAGAGGCTCTTGATGTCGGGAAACAGGAACTTGGCCGAGACGCCGAGAAAGCCGAGTGCGAGCGAGATCGGCACGCACAGCGCCGCGGCCAGCAGCGAGGCATTGCGCGCCGCCTCCGGTGAACGGGTTGCGGAAATCGCCTGAATGATGAACTGTGTCGAGAAGATCGCGCCCGCGGTGCCGATGATCCACGCGCCGATCGTACCGTTGCTGAGCGAACCGTTCCATGTGAAGTAATGCTCGGGCATTTGCGCCATCATCGGTTTGATGCCGCCCGTCATTTGCCACGCCACGTACACCAGAATCGCGATGCCGATCAGTTTGACCGCGCTATGCACGATGGTCAGATAGGCGACGCTCTTCAAGCCGCCCCATGCGAAATACACCGTGCTGACGATCGCCGTGATCACGGCGGCTGTCGGCAGATTGATACGCATCACGGTCGAAATCGCCGCCGCGCCGCTCACATAGTTGCCCACGTTCACGAGAAACAGCGCGTAGATCATGATCGCCGAAACGACCAGCTTCGCACGCTTGCCGTACTTCATTGCAATGAAGCCCGAGATCGTGAATTCGCCGGAACTGTAGAGGCGTTTGGCCATGAACAGGCCGAAGAACAGAAAACCGATCGAGGCGGCGATCACCGACCACGATGCCGCGATCCCCGCGCTGAACGCTTCCTGCGAGGTGCCCACCGTCGACTTGGCACCGATGAATTCCGACATCAGCAACACGGCGACGACCACGGCGGGCATCGAGCGCGACGCCACCATGAACTGTTCGGAATTGCGGCTGCGCAGCTTGACGCTAAACCAGCTGGTCAGAAGAATGTAGAGCACGACCATCCCGACGATGATCGCTGTGTCCCAGTAGCCAAAAGTTGCCATGGTGTCTCCAATGTATTTTGACGACGTCTTCGCATCGAAAAATCCGGCCGCCGGGCGTGTGCCCGCCTTCTCGGCGGCCGGGAATCCGCTACCGCCGTAGCGGTGCTGTCCTGCGGACTGCGACCTGCGCTCAGGCTTCCAGTTCGGAGCGCCGCGTCGCGAGATCGAGCGCCTGTTTCAGCGCCTCGAGCATGCTGCCTTCGTCGGCGATACCCTTGCCGGCGATGTCGAACGCCGTACCGTGATCGACCGAGGTCCGAATCACCGGCAGACCGACGGTCACGTTGACACCGGCCTCGAGGCCCATCACCTTGACCGGGCCATGGCCCTGGTCGTGATACATCGCGACCACCACATCGAAGTCGCCGCGGCCCGCCCGGAAAAACAGCGTATCGGCGGGCAACGGGCCTTCCACATCCCAGCCGCGTGCCTGCAGCACCTGCACGGCGGGAATGATCTTTTCCTCTTCCTCGCCGTAGCCGAACAGGCCGTTCTCACCCGCGTGCGGATTGATCCCGCATACGCCGATGCGCGGGTTGTCGATACCCGCGCGCACCAGCGTTTCATGCGCGCGCTCGATGGTCCGTTGCACCAGCCCGGGTTCGATGCGGCGAATGGCGTCCAGCAGGCCGATGTGGGTCGTCACGTGAATCACGCGCAGCTTCGGCGCGACGAGCATCATCGACACCTCGTCGATGCCGGTCAGATGCGCGAGCATTTCCGTATGCCCGGGGAAAATGTGGCCGCCCGCGTGCAGCGCTTCCTTGTTCAGCGGCGCCGTGCAGATCGCATCCAGTTCGCCCGCCGAGGTCAGTTTGACGGTACGCGCGATGTACTGATACGCCGCATCGCCCGCGACCGCCGAGAGCTTGCCGTACGGCAGGTCCGCGGGAATCAGGCCGAGATCGATGCAATCGACCACGCCGCATTCGAAGCCGGCATCCGCGGGACTATTGATCGAGCGCACCTCGAGCGACACGCCCGCGCGCTTGCCCGCATCGCGCAAACGCGCTGTGTCGCCGATTACGAGCGGACGGCACTGTTCGTAGACGGAGGCATGGGCCAGCGCCTTCATGACGATTTCCGGGCCGACGCCGGCAGCATCGCCCATGGTGATGCCGATAACTGGACGATAGGTCATTGTGGTAAGTCCTTTGATGGTGGCCTCGTTAGGCCGGGCGATGCGTTGAACGCCGGCGAGCTTCCGCCAGGCAAGATGAAGCGTGTCGGGATGGCCGAAACCGCCCGCTTTGGTGACGACGCAAAGGCGGCGGCCGTTGTGATCCGCGTGCAGCAGCGGCACCCCGCTTTCGATTTCTTCGACGATCCGCAACTGGCCAATGCCGGCCGCGCACAACAACGCGCGTGCCGTTTCGCCGCCGGTAGCGATCACGCTGCCGGCGAACGGCAACGCCGGTGAGAGCAACGCCGCGAGGCGCTGACAAAACAGCAGACCGTCGGCGACGCTGCTGCGATCGGACTGACTCAGGGAAACGACAACGTGCTGCCCCTGTTGAAGCGCTTCGCTCACCTTGCATGTGAGATTCGCATGCGCTTTTGCAAGCGGTTCGGCAAGCAGCGTCCTCGTGTCGACTTCGAACGAAACAAGCGTGCTGCCCGCTTCTGTTTTCAGCCGTTCGACCTGAGCATGCGAAACGCTCGACATGCTGCCGACCACGGTCAGGACCGGCTGGCCCGGCGTGCGCTGTGCCGGTGCGGCAGGCGGCGCAGCATCGGCATCGGCATCGGCATCGGCATCGGCATCGGCATCGGCATCGGCGAGATTCAATGCGCTCATCAGATCGCGGGCAAGCCCTGCCGAGCCCACCCAGAACACGCCGCGTAATTGAGCGGACGCGCGAGCGATCCGCTGCAGATCGTCTTCCGTTTCGCTATCGCACACCACGGCCTGAATCCCGGCGTGACGCAACGTGTCGAGCCGGTTGGTCAGCACGGCGCTGTCCGCACGAACATCGGCCAACGACAGCGCAGCCGTGCGCAAACCGCATTGCCCGAGCATCGCCGGAAGATTCGCCTCGCCGCCGATGCCCTCGTTACGCCACACCTCCGTTTCTTCCACCGCCACGCCGTTCAGCCATTGGCGTCCGCCGCGTGTCGTGCGGCCGGCGGCCGGAAACGCCGGCGCCACGATCGCCATGCCGGCGAGCGGCACCAGCGCCGCCACTTCCGCGGCGAAGTTGCCGCGCAGCGTCGAGTCGATTTTCTTGTAGAGCTTCGTCTCCGCGTGACCGAGTGCGCGCCACACGTCTGCATTACTGCGCGCCGCCGAGGTTGCGTCGAGCCGGCGCGAATCGGCATCCACGGCGAGCACGTCGATCGCGTCGGATGTATTGCTCGCGTCGCGCATCGCAGCGCCTGGCTGCGCGCGCGCATCCAGCGTCACGACGCTGCGCAAGCCAAGGCGCGCGCCCGTCACCGCGCAATCCGCCGTGCCCGACAGATCGTCGCCGATGATCAGGAGCCGCAAGCGGCGTTCGCGGGCGACGTTCACGGCAGCAGGCGGCGATAGATCGCCTTCATGTCGTCGAGCGAAAGCGGCTTCGGGTTGTTGCCGAGCAGCCGTTTGACTTTCGCCGCCGCGACCGAAAGCGCGTCGAGATCGTCTTCCGTGACGCCGAACTTGCGCAGATCCTGAGGAATATCGACGGCCGCCGTCCATTCGTCGATGCGTTCGATCAGCTTGTGCGCAGCGGTCTCTTCATTGTCGTCGTGCGCGCACAGCGATAGCGCACGCGCAACATCGGCGAGGCGGCCCGCGCATGCGTCCATGTTGAACGCCATCACGTGCGGCAGCAGCATGGCGTTCGCCACTCCGTGCGTGATGTTGAACATGCCGCCGAGCGGATACGCGAGCGCATGCACCGCGGCCGTGCCGGCCGCCGTCAATGCAAGGCCGCCGTACATCGAGCCGAGCATCATGGCTTCGCGCGCCTTGATCGAGTCGCCGTGCTCGTAGGCTTCGATGATGTTGGCGCCGATCAGCCGCATCGATTCCATCGCGAACATGTCGCTGACCGGATTGGCCTTGGTCGAGATGTACGATTCGAGCGAGTGCACGAATGCATCCATGCCGGTCGCCGCAGTGATCGCCTTCGGCAATTTCAGCGTCAGGGCGGCATCGAGAATGACGAGTTGCGGCAACAGATGACGGCTCACGATGCCGACCTTCAGCTCCTCGTCCGGTAACGTGACGATCGCATTGGGTGTCACTTCCGAACCGGTGCCCGCGGTGGTCGGCACGAGAATCAACGGCACACCGGGCTTCCTGATCAGATCGATGCCGAGCCATTCGCGCAGCGGTTGCTCGTTGGTCAGACGCACGGCAAACAGCTTGGCGGCGTCGAGTACGCTGCCGCCGCCGATCGACAGGATCGCGTGCGGCGCGAACGGCGCGATCTGCTCGCTGAACACGCTTTCCACGTTGCCGATGGTCGGCTCGGGTTCGACATCGCGCACGATCAGCACTTCGATGTCCTTGTCGGCAAGAGCGGCCGTCACGCGATCGATCACGCCGAGCGCTTCCATCGCGGGCTGAGTGATCAAGGCGATGCGTTTGACCGGCGTGTCGAGCAAAGCGAGTTTGTCCGCCAGCAGGTCGAGGCTGTGTGCGCCGTGCACGATGTGCTTGACGGTCTGGAAGTGATAGGTCGAGGTCATGGCGGTAAGTCGTTAGCGATTGAGTGGTGTGGCCGATGTGCTTCAGCGCGTTTCAGCGCGTCTCAACGTAAATCGGCGCGGTACACCGCGAGCGCCTGTTCGAGACGCGCGCGGGCCTGCGCATCGAGCGGCTGCGCGGGCGAACGCGCCGGACCCGCCGGCATGCCGAGCATTTCCGCCGCGGTCTTCAGCACCACCGGCATCGTGCCGAGCGCGAATGCGTCGCGCAGCGCGCGCAGCGATTCCTGCGCCTTGCGGGCGGCCGCGACATCGCCGGCCTGAAAGTGCTTCCAGATCGACGTCACGACACCCGGCACCGCGTTCGTGGTGGCGGCCACCGCGCCGTCGCCGCCCGCGATCAGGGTCCACAGAATCATCGAATCGGTGCCGGTGAACACCGCGAAGTCGTCGCGGCGCAGATTGATCAGTTGCAGCAGACGATCGAAGTCGCCGCCGCTGTCCTTGATGCCGCGAATGTTCGGGATCTCGGACAGGCGGCGCACCGTGTCGATAGTCAGAGTGATGCCGGCCTTCGCGGGAATCGTGTAGAGCATCACCGGCAAGGTGGTAGCCTGCGCGATCCGCTCATAGTGCGTGAACAGTTCCTGCTGCGTCGCGCCGTTGAAGTACGGCGTGATCACCGACACCGCGTCGACACCCACATCGAGCATCTTGCTGTTCAGATCGATTACGTCGCGCGTGGCGTATGCGCCGGTGCCGGCAATCACCGGCACGCGCGAGCGCGCCTGATCGACTGCGATCTTCGCGATTTGCAGCTTCTCCGCTTCGTTCAAGGCGATGAACTCGCCGTTGGTGCCGAGCACGAACAACGCATGCACCCCCGCCTCGATCAGGCGCTCGATCAGCGTGCGCAACCCGGTTTCGCCGACGTCTTCCGACGCCGTCATCGGCGTGATGAGTGCGGGAATGATCCCCTTGAACAAAACTGTCATGCTCGACTCCACTTCTTCGAAGGAAGGCTTGGGGTTTTCCTCTGAGGTTTTCCTTGAGCCTTCCTGTTTGATCAAATTGCCTGAATCGTTCAGAACTTGTGACGCAGACCCAGCGCCGCGACGAACTGGTGCGACGTGCTCGACGCGGTGATCGGCCACAAGGCCGCAGTCGCTGCGTGGCCCGTCGAATCGATGCCGCTCGCTGCTTGCCAGCCGGCGGTCAGATACACGTCGGTGCGCTTCGACAGGAAATAATCGGCGCCTGCGTTCACCTGGTTGTAGTGCGCGTCGCCGGCGCCGTGTGTGCGGGTGTAGTTGTACGCCACGCCAAGCAGCGTTGCCGGAGACACCTGATAGCGGAAGTTGGCTTCGAGGTTGTCGAAGGTCGCGGTATCGCCGGCGAAACGCGCCACCGGGGCGGCGGCCGCGCCCGAACCCAGATCCTTGAACTTCGAGTTCGAGTAAATCAGGCCGAACGTAGCCGCACCGAAGGTGTAGGCGCCGCCCACCGCCGCTATCTGAAGCGTACGCGCGGACGCGTAGCCGGAGTAGATCGGCGTGTTGTTCGGCGAGATCGCCGCCGCGCCGGCGGTGCCGTCGAACAGACCGGTGTTCGGCGTGGTTGCGTTCACGTAAGACGCCGCGACCACGAACGGGCCGTTTGCATACGTGGCGCCGAGCCCCCATACGCGGTTATTCGAGAAGTCGCCGGCCGTGCCGCCGAAGCTGAACAGGCCGCTAAAACGAAAACCCGCGTAATCGTTGCTGGTGAACTTCACGCTGTTGCTGATCCGCTCGTTCACGTAGAGGTTGTCCGTATTGCCCGGATGAGCGCCAAGACCGCCCGCCCACTGATTTGCCGCTGTCAACGCGCCCAGAAAATCGGCGGATGTGTCGTTCTGCCGCCCCGCTGTCACCTTACCGAAACCCCCGCTCAAACCGACATAGGCGGCACGTCCGAACTCACGGCCGTTCTGGCCGAGCGTGCCCGTGGTGCTGCTGAAACCATTTTCAAGGACGAACAGCGCGCTCAGGCCGCCGCCCAGATCTTCCTGACCACGCAATCCCCAGCGGCTGCCAGACAGTGTGCCGCTCGACATCTGGATATTCGAGTGGCCCTTCTGGCTGTTCGAATAGACGAGCGAAGTGTCGATCAAGCCATACAGCGTCACGCTGCTTTGCGCGTGAGCGGCGGTCGTGGCCGCGCCGAGTACGCCCAATGTGGCCAGGACCTGGAAGGAACGCTTCTTCAATTGTGTCTCCGTGATTTTTCTTGATGGCGGGGCATGGTGCTTCGGCCATTTGAAGACAGTCGAGGCTCGCTGACGTGAGCGTTTCACTCAACCAAAACGACCGGTTCAGTCAATATAATGATCGAATCGATCGTTTGCAAGGATTTTTTTCGGTTCAATCATCAGAACGATCAAATCGATCAGAATGCGTGGGCAATCGTATTTCTGGTTTCGAGCGCGTTGGCGCCACGCAAGACCCTAAGCGGATTGGGCTGATGGGGAATAGGCATGCCGATGAATGACATAATCCCCGCGTCGTTGCCTTGCAACGCAACCACTACCTTCACGCCGCAAAATAAGGAGATTCAGATGAGCAAGGGATATTGGGTGACCGTATACCGCGCAACGAAGGACCCCGCGAAGCTGGCCGCGTATGCGCAACTGGCCGCGCCCGCTGTGGCAGCCGCCAACGGCAAATTCCTCGTGCGCGGCGTGGCCGAGGAAGCTCGCGAGCAAGGCTTGAAGGAACGGACGGTCGTGATTGAGTTTCCGACCTACGAAGAGGCCGTCGCCGCATACGCAAGCGATGCCTACAAGAAGGCGCTTGAAGCGCTGGGCGACGCAGTCGAGCGCGATCTGCGAATCGTTCGCGGCGCCGAATGACGCGCACGAAGCGACCGACATGACCGGCGTCAAAGTTGTGCGTCCGGTTGTGCGTCCGGTTGTGCGTCCGAACAGGCCGGGCAGCGGAATCTTGCGGCGAATGCGCAGGTCAACCGCCTCACGTGGAGTCAGCAGCGCTGAATGCTTGCCGGCTCCGTCCGGCCTCGGTCGGTTCAGTCGGTCGCCGCTGCCTTGACGAGTGCGCCGACACCGTCGATCGCTTTCATCAACTCCGCAGGCGCGCCATGCCGCGCCTGTAGATAGCTCGTTGCGTTATACGAGAGCCACACCCGGCCGTCGCCGTCCTGCCACACCAGCACCTTGAGCGGTAGATCGAGCGCCATGCTCGGCACGGCTTGCATCAGCGGCGTCCCTGCCCGCGGATTACCGAACACAAGCAACTGCGACGGAGCCATCGCAAGCCCCGCGCGGTGCGCATCCGCCGCGAAATCGATGCGGGCGAACAAGACAATGTTCTTCGCTTCGATCAGCGATGCGAGTGCGTCGGCGGCTTGCTCGACCGTGCGCTGCGTCGGCACGGTGACAATGCCGTTATCGTTATCGGCTGGGTGAGTGGACATGGACTTCTCCAAATATCGCACGACGAAACAAATACGAGCGCCCGCGCCTCGGCGAGCGCTTTCCAGACAGCTTCAGTCAGGTTCAGACAGCTTCAGGCAGGTTCGCAAGGGGCTTATCGAGTTTAACGCCGGTTCAACCCGCAGCAACGCGGATGAGCAGGATATGCCTAATCGAAAATCAGGAAATCCTTACATCAAGCCGGATTGTGACCGCGCCGTATACCCGGACAGGCGCCGTCAATTCCTTGGGCGCCACACCATTTCCGATGTAAGCATTCCGAAGGAAACAACGTGAACACATTCCTCCACACCATCCGGTTCAAGGTCATTGCCGTCCTTGGCGCCTGCATCATATTGACCACCGTGATGGGTGTGATGGCGATCGTTGGGCTCGCAAGACTGAATTCGAACATGGGCGAGGCGTACTCCGGTACCGTCGTTCCGCTTGCGCAGCTCTCGGAGGTACGTGCCGCGCAACTGAACATCAGAGTCAAGCTCAGGCGTATTCAGGCCCTTGGCACGCCCGACGCAGTCGAAAAAACGCTGCCGGGTGTTCTGACGGACCTCGCCAATATCAATCAGGTCTGGCCGCAATACTATCCTGGAGAGGTATCGAGTCCTGCCGAACGTGAGGCCGCCGACCGCGCCGACCGCGCACTCAAGGACATCATTACGCAGACAGGCAACATCGTTACGCTTCTGAAAGCCGGAAAATTCGATGCGGCGTCGCCCCTGATCAACAGCACGGCGGATCTTGCCGAAACATTGAATCAGGCATTGAGCGACGATTCGAAAATAAATGTGCAGGAGGCCAAGCAGTTTTCGGACGACGGTGAATCGACTTACAGAACGCTGCTCATGGTGACCGTCGCACTCCTCGGCGCAGGCGTACTGATCGCGGGCGGCATGTCGGTTTACCTTTTGCGCGTGATTACCCGGCCGCTCAACCGGGCAGTCGACATCGCCAACCGGATCGCCGATGGCAAGCTCGAAAACCGGATTACCGTCGATGCACGCGGTGAATTCGGGCTGCTGCTCGACGCGTTGAGAACGATGGACGGCAAACTCAGCGATACCGTTCGCGGCATCAAGGCCTCGGCCGAGTCGGTCACGGTCGCTTCACGCGAAATCGCCAGCGGCAATCTCGATCTGTCGGCGCGTACGGAAGAGCAGGCAGCCTCACTCGAGGAAACCGCGGCCAGCATGACGCAGCTGACCGAGACCGTCAAACAGAACGCGGACAATGCCCGTCAGGCGAATGCACTCGCCTCGGGTGCCACGGACATGGCGCACGCGGGCAACGAGGCGGTGCAGGATATGGTGGCAAGCATCGGCCGGATCAGCGACAGCTCCAGCAAGATCCGCGATATCACGAGCGTGATCGAGGGAATCGCATTTCAGACCAATATCCTTGCGCTGAACGCGGCGGTCGAAGCGGCGCGTGCCGGTGAGCAAGGCCGCGGTTTTGCGGTAGTCGCCAGCGAGGTTCGCAGTCTTGCGCAGCGTTCGGCCACTGCCGCACGGGAAATCAAGGAGCTGATCGGTACATCGGTTGCGATGATCCAGGGCGGCTCGAAGCAGGCGGCCGATGTGGGCGTCACCATCGGACAGGTCAAGCAGGCAATCAGGCAGGTCGCCGACATTGTGGGCGAAATCGCCGCCGCATCGGAGGAACAAAGCCGGGGCATCGAGCAGGTCAACCTCGCGGTGACACAAATGGATGACGTGACCCAGCAGAACGCGGCGCTTGTCGAACAGGCCGCCGCAGCGGCGCAATCCCTCGAAGAGCAATCTTCGAAGCTGCTGGACGCCATCCGGGTGTTCAGCACGGCCGAGACGGAATCCGCACGAACACCTGCGCGCGCCGCCGGAAGCAGCACCTTGACTGCCCGTCGCGACATCGCGCTGCCGGCGCGTTGAGCAACCCCATGTCCACGTTATCCATGACGATCCACGAACTCCTCCAGATGGACGCTGACAGGTGAACCCGCAGACGTTTGTCCTACAGGCGCGGCTTTGCGATCGCGCCACAGCGCTCAAGGGGCGTACGACCGAAGCGCATGACCAGGCAAAGGGGTTAATCGAACGCGCGGAGGGTTGTCTCGCCGTGCTGGACCATCTGCGGCAGAGCACCGCCGCCGCGGCAAGCGCTTTCCCGGAAGGCGATACCGGTCTTTTTATCGAAGAGCTGCGGCGCTCGGAGAGCGGTTGGCACGATCAGTTGAAAATGCTGAGGGCGCTGCTGACTGAACTCATGGATCAGACGCAGAGTACCCGCAGCGAAATCGAGTCGCTCGCCGTGCTTGCGCTTCGCGCGCAAACCGCGCCCGAGACGATTGCCGATGCCGGGCGCGCCATCGAAACGAGCGAGGTCCACTTTCAGGAAGTCGTCGCGCAGCTGGAAGCGACGCAGCTGTGGTTCGAACGCTTCGACATGCAGATCAATACGATCATTGCTCATTTGCCAAAATCGCGCTAACGATCGGTTGATCACGCCGCGGCGAGAAGGGTGGCTATCGCGCCGCGGTTTGAACGGCCGGATAGAACCCCACAACCAGCACGATGTATGCAAGCGCGGCGAAAATACCGGCCAGGGTGCCGAGCCAGTCCCTGGCGGCTGCGCCTCGCGTGAAATGAACCGGTATGCCCACCAGCAGGTACGCGATCGAGAACACGACGGCAACCATCAAGGGCGGGGGCGCGAACGAGACAACGACTTCTGCAAGGGGCCGCATGCGCAAACCTCGTAGACATCCGAAACAGCCGCGTTTTCGATGCAGCGAGTTCAGGCGCCCCATCACCTGGGGCTGATGCGCGCTGACAATATCCGCCGAGTCGCGCGCATCGCCCGGGGTGACAGACAGCCCCCTTTAGCGAAGCTGATCCACCAGGGCATCGGCGCCCTTGTCGAGGCCGGTCTTCGCGGCACTCAACGAACCGAAAGCGGCCGGCAGATTCATGGCGTTCGGATACTGCTTCGAAACGTATGCCTTCAGCAGACGGCCACTGACGCCGTCGAAGACCTCCACGGAATAGGTGACCGAGCCGCTGAATGCGCCCTGCCCCCCACGGATTGCCTGTACGCCGTTATAGAGATTGCCCGCAAGGTCGAAATGCATGACCTGTCCGACGAGCATCGTCGTCTTTTCCGCGCCGGTGAGCGTCAGCTTGATCCGCAGCGTATTCGGGCCGGCCTGCTTCGCAACGTTGAACCGCTTCGCGAGTTTCTCGGAGAACGTCCTCCCCATGTAATCGGCGAGCGCCGCCCTGTCGGCCTCCTTCAGGTCGCCGAACTGGTTGTCACTGCCCTGATAGACCGTGACCGGGTCCAGCATCACCTGCGTGTATTGGGCCCAGGCAACAGAAGTGGTGTACTTGTAGGGAACCTTGCCTGCGTCGTCATCGCGGTTCTGCTTCAACTGCGACGAAGACGAGATCCCCGAGTAAGCGACCGGCTGCACGCCCGCGCACGCTGTCAGGGTTAGCACCGCGACTCCGGTGAAAAGAAGCGGGACTAGTTTGTTCTTGAACATGTAGGTTTCCTCGAAAGCGCAGTTAAGTGCCAGGTGGCGCTCAGTTCAGGCGAGAACTGATCAGGTCGCCACAGTAGCATCGTCATCTTAAAATGTAAACCGTCCAGACGGTCTGTACATTAAAAAAACGAGCGCGTACAATTACGGCTCGTCAGGTGAGCGCCCGCGATCAGGCGCGCGCTGCATTCGTCGCAACGTCATCAATATCGATAAATGGACAACCAGACCCGTTCGGAGCTTTCCCGCAAAAAAGCAATTGATGCCGCTTTCGCCATCCTTACCCGAGACGGTGTCGGCGGGCTTACGCTCGATTCGCTGTCGCGCGAAAGCGGTATCAGCAAGGGTGGACTGCTTCATCAGTTCCGCACGAAGCACGGCGTGCTGTGCGCGCTGCTGGAACAGCATCAGATCCAGTTCGAGCAGATCGGACGCGAATATATGGCGAACGAAGGCGCATCGAAGGCAGAGCCAACGCTCGCGGCTCAGATCGCCATGTATCGGGAATCCGCCAATCAACCGCACTCCGTGGCACGAGCCATTCTTGCGGCGCTCGTCGAAAGTCCTGACCTGCTCGAAAGCATCAAGACGTCTGACGCGGAAAAAATGAAGGTGTTGCAAGATGAGGCGCCTGATTTCGACTTGTCATTGTTGCGATACTTTGCGGCCAGCGGTCTCGCATTTCACTCCCTGTTAGGGCTGTCGCAATTGAGCAATTCGGTGCGGAACAGACTATTCGACCGTCTTCTTGACGAAGAGAGTTGGCCGGCGCAGATTCCGCAACCCAAGCCTCGTAAGCGGTCGACGCGCTAAGCACCGCAGGCGGTCGCAGGGCGGGCAGAGAACGACATGATTGGCCAGCGTTGACTGGCTGAAGAAGTTGCGCCGAGCGCACCATTCTGGACGGCGTAATCCGGCGTGACTGCATACCGATCGCATTCCAGTCAGGCGATCGGGGGCGTTTTCATGCGCCCCTGGTCGCGGAGCGACTTGACCCGTTGAGTCGGGAGCACAACACGTCGAACGCATGCGCATTGCCCTGGTTGAGGTGGCACTTCGCCCGCAATACAAACCGTCTATCCGGTTTACATCCAAGATTTGCGATGCTAAGCTGAGACCTCACCTGACTCGTCAGATCGGGTGCGTCCCAGCAGGACAGCTGCGAAAGCAACCGCCAATCGGGCTCAGCCCCGTCGAGCTAACCGATGTCTACCCCTTACGACCATCATCCAGAAAGTCAGATTGGGAAGCGTGTCTGGATCGTGTTTCCGCGAGCGAACGCAGAAGATGAATAGAGAGAACTTAATCGCATGTCACGAATGTGACTACCTTCAGCGAGAAACGCCGCTGGTTGAGCACGGTACTGCGCGGTGCCGGCGATGCGGTGCCGCGCTCTACCGGTATCGACGTCTGCCGACATCGCATGATTTGGCATTGGCGCTCACCCTGGCCGCAGCGATCCTTTTTGCCGTTGCCAACCGCTTTCCGGTCTTCGAACTCGGGGTCAACGGGACATCGGTTCAAACCACCCTTTTCGGCGCCGTTTCCGCTCTTTACGCAGATGGCATGTGGCCCATTGCAGGCCTTGTCTTCGTGACAACGCTCCTGATGCCTTCATTGAACATAGCGGCGGTGATCTATCTTCTCCTGCCGCTGCACACAGGCGGACTTCCTCACAAACCTGAAGTGGTGCTTCGCGTGCTGCGGCACATTGCGCCATGGGGAATGATCGAAGTGCTGATGGTGAGTCTGCTGGTCGCGCTCGTCAAACTCCAGCACACAGCGACAGTCGTGCCCGGGGCGGGTGCCTGGGCGTTCGGCGCCGTGATGGTTCTGCTTGCCGCTGCGACCGTTGCGTTTGACCCGCGCGACCTATGGGCGCGTATCGACACGATGCGACGCCACGGCTGCATGCCACACGCGCTTTCGAATGCAGATATCTCGGCAGCAACCGCCGCACGCGCCGGTCTGTTCGCCTGTCGCGATTGCGGCTTGCTCTCAAAGCCGCTTTTCCCTCATGTTCACGCCGGAATCTGCCCGCGTTGCGGTGCAGTGCTGCACTTGCGCAAGCCCAATAGTCTCGTCCGCACATGGGCATTCCTGTTCGCCGCCATGGTCCTTTACATCCCCGCCATTCTGCTGCCGGTCATGGTCACCAGTACCTTGTTTGGCGCGCGATCCGACA
Source organism: Paraburkholderia caffeinilytica (assembly GCF_003368325.1). Lineage (NCBI taxonomy): Bacteria > Pseudomonadati > Pseudomonadota > Betaproteobacteria > Burkholderiales > Burkholderiaceae > Paraburkholderia > Paraburkholderia caffeinilytica. Next base: position 2,546,902 of record NZ_CP031466.1, read on the forward strand.
CGATCCTGAGTGGCGTCGCATTGCTCTGGACCTCCGGGTCGTGGTTGCTGGCAGCAATCGTTTTCGTCGCAAGCATCGTGGTGCCCGTGCTCAAGATCCTTTCGTTAGCCTATCTCGCTTGGAGTACCCAGTTGCGCTCCCCTCGAATGCCCCGTCAACGCACGCGTATTTACCGATTGATCGAACTTGTCGGCCGCTGGTCGATGCTCGATATCTACGTGATCACCGTCCTTGTCGCGTTCGTGCAATTCGGTTCGATCGCAACCATCGACGCAGGTCCCGGTTCGATTGCCTTCGGCGCGGTGGTCGTACTGACCATGTTTGCCGCATTGTCATTCGACCCGCGGCTCATCTGGGACCCAGTGGAGTCAGAACGTGAATGAGTTGTCCCGGCAGAAAGAGGAGCACGATGTGTCCGGTATTCCAGGCGCCGTTGCTGTCAAACAATCGAAGTGGCGCATGCAGCTCGTGTGGTTGGTGCCCATTATCGCCATAGCGATCGCCGGTTGGCTGGCCGTGCGGTCCGTCATGCAAACCGGCCCAACCATCACAATCCGGTTTTCCACTGGCGAGGGTATCGAGGCCGGCAAGACGAAGATCAAGTTCAAGAACGTCGATATTGGCGTAATCAGGAACGTCGAACTCTCCGACGATCACAAGACGGTGCTCGCAAGCGCCGAAATGTCCCGCAACGCCTCCAGCATGCTCGTCGACGATACCCGCTTCTGGGTCGTTCGGCCGCGCATATCGGGCGGTACGGTGTCGGGCATCGGTACGTTGTTGTCCGGTTCTCACGTCGGCATGGATATCGGTACGTCGAAAAAGGCGCGACGCGATTTCGTCGGACTCGAGTCACCGCCGGTGCTCGCCTCCGGCGCACCTGGGCGAGAGTTCGTGCTTAAAAGTGACAACCTCGGCTCACTCGATATCGGTTCGCCGGTGTTCTTCCGGAGGCTTCAGGTTGGCCAGATTGTCTCCTATGCACTCGATCCCGAAGGCGCGGGGATGATCGTGCACGTCTTTGTCAACGCGCCTTACGACAAGTACGTGACGAACGACACCCGCTTCTGGCATGCAAGCGGCGTGGATGTGACCGTGGATACGACGGGTGTGAAGGTGGACACCGAATCGCTGGTATCGATCCTGATTGGGGGTCTTGCGTTCGAGAATTCGCCCGATGCAAAGAGTGGGGTTGAAGCCGATGCCTTGCACCAGTATCCGCTTTTTCTCAATCGAACCGAGGCGATGAAGCGGCACGACTCCATCACCGATAAGTATGTGTTGAACTTCAAGGAGTCCGTGCGCGGGCTAACCGTGGGCGCGCCCATCGACTTCCGCGGAATCGTCATCGGCGAGGTATCGGCGATCAACACGCACTTCGATCCGGCCACGCGGGAATTCAGTATCCCCGTCGAAGTCAGCATTTTCCCGGAGCGCCTCATTCCACGCGACGAATGGAAAGACCAAGGCGGTCAGATGTTCTCGGCGCGAAAAGAGTTTGCGGACTACCTGGTCTCAAAGGGGCTGCGCGCACAACTGAGGACCGCGAGCCTGCTGACGGGGCAACTATATATCGCGATCGATTTCTTCCCCTCCGCGCCGAAAGTGACCATGGACTGGAGTAAAAAGACGCCGCAACTGCCCACGGTGCCTGGCAATCTGCAGGGGTTGCAGGAATCGATTACCGAACTTGTCGCGAAACTGAACCGCATTCCGTTTGAGGGAATGGCCAAGGACATGCGCAAGACACTTGTCGATGCGGACACGCTGTTGACTACGATCAATACGGATATTGCACCTGACGCAAAAACGACCTTGGCTGCGGCTCGCGAAGCACTCGCGTCCGTCAATCGCACGATGCAAAGCGATTCGCCTTTGCAGCAAAGCACCACAGAGACAATGCGCGAGGTCTCACGGGCTGCCGTCTCGATCCGTTCGCTTGCGGAATATCTGGAACGTCATCCCGAAGCGCTGATCCGTGGCAAAGCGGAGGACAAACCATGAGCCGACGTTCAGCATTCCCCGTGACGATAGTCGCGCTGGCCCTTTGCGCCGGCTGTGCGACATCGCCCACGTCGTCGTTCTACACATTGAGCCCCGTGCAGAGTGTCGAACAGTCGCCAGGCGCTAGTCCGATCGCCATCGCGATTGATCCCGTGACGGTTCCCGAACTCGTCGACCGGTCGCAAATGGTGACCCGGCTCGATGCGAACCGCGTCCGGATCGACGAGTTCGCGCGCTGGGCCGATCCCTTGAAGAGCCAGATCCCCCGCGTACTCGCAGCGGATCTGGCGGGGATCATTCCGGGAGCGGTCGTATCGACTTTTCCGCAGCGTGCGAGCGACAACGCTTATCGCGTGACCGTTGATGTGCAGAACTTCGATTCGTCGGTGGATGGTGCGGTGACGCTGGTCGCTATCTGGTCGGTGCGTCCGCCTAATGGAGGAAAGAAAATTGCGGGACGTTCTGTCGTTCATCAGAATGCCATCGCGCCGGGTTACGACGGCCTGGTCGACGCATACAGTCGGGCCCTTTCGTCCGTGGCGAAGGATATTGCTGCGGCGACGCAATCGGCTTCGCGATCGTAAAAGCGGAATACGCCTGATTCGCGCTGCGGTCGCGAGCTAGACACGCGCCCACCGCGCCAATCGGGATGCCCTTGCGATCAGCGCGTCGCTCCACTGCCGGCGAATCGTCGACAAATGCCGCCAGCCCGGATGTCCACGATCAAGCTATGTCCACCCTTGCATCCACCGCGCGACTACTGCGAAGCACCATCGGCGAGCCGCATGCGGCGGCGCCGATCGAGCACGAACACTGCGACGAACGAGATCACGTTGGCCACCAGCAAGTACCACGCGGGCGCCATCGGGTTGGGCGTGATCGTCGCCAGCCAGGCCACCACAAGTTGCGCTGTGCCGCCGAAAATCGTCGTCGGCACGCTGTAGCAGATCGACACGCACGTGCTGCGCACGGCCTGCGGAAAGATTTCAGGAATGACGCATAGGTGAAACGGCGACATCAGCACGCGCAGCAAGGTCAGAAACGCGACCATGCCGAGAAACACACTGCCAGTGCCCGCATGCAACACCCACACGAACATGGGCAATACCGCGAGAATCGACAGGAACTGCGGCACGACCAGCAGGCGGCTGCGCGGAAAACGGTCGAAATAAATCCCCGCGCCCAGCGACGCCACAATGCCGACGCCGCCCGTGACAAAGCCTACGAGCATCGACGTCGAAGTTGGCAGATGCAGCACGCGGATGCCATACGTGGTCATGTAGTGGCCGACCACATACACGGTGATGGTCGGGCCGATCAGCACGCAACAGGCCAGCACCAGGTCGGACAGATGCGCATCGACGATGCCGCGCAGCAGTTCGCGATTGCTCTTCACCGCGTGGTCGGCGTTGAGCGTCTCATGCAGCCGGCTGCGGATGTAGATGCCGAGCGGCGCGATCAGCAACCCGAGCATGAACGGAATGCGCCAACCCCATGCACTCAGTGCGTCGGCGGATAGCACCGACGACACGGTATAGCCGACCAGTCCGCCCATCAGCGCGGCGATGCCCTGCGTCGCGAGTTGCCAGCTCGTATAAAGGCCGCGGCGGCCCGCCGCGGCCGTTTCGAGCAGATAGGACGTGGCGGGTCCGGCTTCGCCCCCGGCGGAAAGTCCTTGCAGGAGACGCCCGACGACAACGAGCAAGGGCGCGAAGATGCCGATGCGCGCATAGGTCGGCGTGAACGCGATGATTGCGGTGCCGAGAGCCATCAGGCCAAACGTCAGCGTCAGCGCCGCTTTGCGCCCCCGCCGATCGGCATAGGCGCCGATCACCACCCCGCCAAGCGGACGCGCGACGAAGCCGACACCGAACACGGCCACGGACGCGATGACTTGTGTCGCCGGCGAGAACGACGGAAAAAACGCGCGGCCGATGAATACCGAGAAGAATGCGTAGACAGTGAAATCGTAGAACTCTAGCGCGTTGCCGGCGACAACTGCCACGACATCGCGCATGGATGGCGAAGCGCGAACCTCGGATCGCCCCACGGACGCTGCCTGGGTACCAGCGGAAAGTTGCGACACAAACTGTCTCCCATTTACTTGAAGTGCCGACGACCCCTGCCGCCCGCTTAAAAAAATAGTGATATTCGGCATTGATACTGTCAACGCAACGCCAAAATTCCTCGTGAAAAGGAAACGTTGGCGCAACTCTTGCATAACCCGGCGAACGTGTCTGTCAGCGTGAATTGGCAGCCTACCTCGCGATCCATGTGGCCGGCTTGCACCGATACGTCACGCCAGTCACGTCACGAGCCGGTCACTCCACGCGCAACCAAAAGTGAACAGCGCCACCGGAACCGTCCTTTCGCTTGTCACCATCACGCAATACGCTAGAAAAGAGGCGGCGTCGACAAGCCGTCCTTTTCCCTCATCGCATGTGCTGTGGGCGCGTGCAACAACGCCAGGAGCTGTAGTGAAACATATTGCAAAGGTGGTGGAACTCGTCGAGTCGAAGAAGGACGACTACATCGCGCTGGCCAACGATATCTGGTCGCTCGCCGAAATGCGTTATGCCGAATTCGAATCAGCCGAACGGCACGCTTCAGCGATCGAGGCGGCCGGCTTTACTGTCACGCGCGGCGTCGCCGGCATGCCGACGGCGTTCATGGCGCAAGCCGGCAACGGCGGCCCCGTCATCGGCTTTCTCGGCGAGTACGACGCACTCGCGGGCCTGAACCAGGAGAGCGGCGCCACGGTGTGCCGGCCCGCCTCAGGCGCGGCAAACGGCAACGGCCACGGCTGCGGCCACCATCTGCTCGGCGCCGCATCGCATCTGGCCGCCGTCGTAGCGCGCGACTACTTCGCGGCGCATGGCATCGAGGCCACCGTTCGTTTCTACGGCTGCCCAGCGGAAGAAGCCGCCGCGGGCAAGACCTTCATGGCCCGCGCCGGTCTCTTCGACGACCTGGATGTCGCGTTGTGCTGGCATCCGTCGGTGGCCAACTCCGTCTTCATGAATGCGACGCTGGCCAACGTACAGGCGTATTTCCGCTTTCACGGCAAAGCGTCGCACGCCGCGCTCGCACCGCACCTGGGCCGCAGCGCGCTCGATGCAGCCGAGCTGATGAATATCGGCGTCAATTATCTGCGCGAGCACATGCCCGATCAGGCTCGCGTCCACTTCGCCTACATCAACTCCGGCGGCATATCGACGAACGTCGTGCCGGCGCTTGCCGAGACGCTCTATACGATCCGTGCGCGAACGAGTCCCGAAGCGATCGAACTATTCGAGCGCGTGAAGCAGATCGCCGAGGGCGCCGCATTGATGACCGGCACGCGCGTCGAGATGGTGTTCGACAAGGCCTGCTCCAACGTGCTGCACAACGACACGCTCGACACGGTGCTGGATCGGAACATGCAAGCCCTCGGCAGCATGAACGTAACGGCGGACGAAGTCGCTTTCGCCACGGAAATTCAGAAGACCATCAACCCGGACGATCTCGCGAATGCGTCGCGGCATTTCGCGGCGGCCCTGCGCGATCCTCGCCCGATCATTCCCGAAATCCTGCCGTATCGTCCGGACGCGGAGCGGCCCGTTACAGGCTCGACGGACGTCGGCGATGTGAGCTGGGCGGCGCCGACGACGCAATGCCTGACCGCCTGCTACGCATGGGGTACGGGCTTTCATTCATGGCAGATGGTTTCACAAGGCAAGCTTTCGCTGGCGCACAAGGGCATGCTGCTCGCTGCCAGGACACTCGCCGCCACCGGCATCGACCTCGCGGGACAACCCGAGACCTTGCGCGCGGCCCGTGAAGAGCTTCATCGCAAACGCGGCATGAAGCCGTATCAATGTCCGATACCCGGCGACGTCACCCCGCCGCCGGCACGCGCTGCGGGCGCTCCCGCACCTGTAGCGCGAGCCATAACTGCTTAAGCTCACTTCAAGTTCAATCGCCCGATTGGCTAGCTCGCTTCGCGCCACCGCGTGAGGCGAGGCCCTGTTCAGAACCCTCGCCGCCCGATTAGAAACGCTTGCGGATACCGATCGCAACCACGCTTTGATCGTCGCCCGGCTGGCTCAACGAACCGTTCGCCAACGTGGCGATCGCATTCTTCTGGTTGACGACATAGCCAAGCCGCACATAGAGGGCCGTCACTTTCGACAGGTTGTAGTCGTATCCAAGCCCAAGCGCCAATGAATTCGACGCGGACCTGCCCGCGACATTGCGATAGACGGCGGAGAACTTGACGTCGTTGGTCCCCTGCCGCGCGTTCACGCCGATCATGTGCGTCGTGGCAACGTAATAGTGCGCGTAATCCGGAACTGTCATGTTGAACTCATACGACAGCCTGACGCTGCCGAAGTCGTACATTGCGCCAGCGCCCAGCCACTTGTTCTTCACCGAAGGCAAGGCGGCCGTCGGGTCCGTGCGGATGACATCGTAGAACGCGCCGAGATACAGCGGCCCGTTCAGGTATTCCAGCTGGGTGCCCTGAAAATAGCTTTCCGGATAGCCCGGCGTCGTGACGCCGCGCGGCGCGGCCATCACTTCGAACTGAAAGCCGCCAATGACCGGCGTCATATATGCGACCGCATTGCTGATCCGGGAGTCACCGATCGTCGCCGCCGTGCCGAGATCCAGACTGAGTGCCGCCAGCGAGCCATACGGAGAAAACGCGCCGACGCCATAGAACGGGTCGAGCGAAAGAGAAAGCTCGGTCGGATACTGGCGGCCCATCTTGATGCGCCCCCAATCGTTCGAGATAAGCGAGATATTCGCTTCCCGGCTGAAGAACGTACTCTCGTTCTGCGCCGTGGTGCTGCCCGCCGTGCCGTTCGTCAGCTTGAGGGCCGACTCCAGGTTATAGCGCACGTAAAGGCCGCCGCCCAATTGCTCGACGCCGAGAAAACCGAATCGCGACGTCGCCCCCGCGCCGCTTTCCATGCCCAGCACTTCCTTGCTGCCCGCGTGACTGTATTGCAGGCCGGCATCGGCGACGCCATACAGGATCGTTCCACTCGTATCCACGAACGCGTCCGGCACCAGAATCTGAAACGACTGACCGGCCCATGCGTGTGATACGCAAATCAATTCCGCGACGGCCAATGCAATGACGGTCTTCCCGAACTTCTTCATTTTTTGCACTCCAAACCAATTGAAAGATTAATAATTATTTGAAGCTAACTGCCTACAGCCGATCAGATCCCGTTCACGAGGGACGTGCGCATCGCAAAGTGCTTTGCGCCACCGGAGAACGCCGGAAAGCTCTGGTTATCCGCCCGCATCCGCGCACGCACGGGCGACTCGAGCGCGCGCATCAACGCGTCGATTGAAGGGAACGTCAACTGGTTGCGCTGCATGTATGAGACGCGCTCGAAAGGCATCGCGTCGCACCAGTCGAGACGGGTGAAGACCTGCACCTGCATCACGTCGGGATAGTCGAGCATGATCTGCGGATGGTGGCTAACGTAATAGCGCAGCCACGCATTGAAGTCCTCCGCCTGTCCGGGATAGTGGACGAGATAGCTGCATGCTTCCTCGCATCCAGCGTCCAGCGACAAGCGGTCGAGCGGCAGGAAAGTCCGCGTAAGCATGGCCTGCTGCGTCATCTGTTCGCCTGCAACATGCCGCCATAACGCGGAGCCGGTGAATTCGAGCAGTTGGCCTCCGGGCATCAGTTGCGACTCCAGTGCCTCGATCGAATCGAATACGAGCCGCATTGCGGCGCGCGGCGCGGCGCCGTCGCGATGATAAGTTTCGACGGCAGCCGGCCGGTGCAATTCGGCGGAGCGCAGTTGCGGAATCCGTGCGAGCTCCGCGCGGAACTCGGCAAAAACGTCGGCCTCCGCCGGCGACGTGTGTTCCCGGGCAGTCAGGAAGTAGGAAATCATGGTGACGTCAGGCCTTCTCTTGTTCGGTTGAGGAATGCTTTGCCTTTCGCACGGGCGGCGCCTGCACCTCGGGAGGAATCGGGCTGACGTAGGGACGCCCGCCCGTATGAAGTGCGAGTTCGGCCTTCGCGGCCTCGATATGCACGGGATCGAGGCACAACTGGACCGCCGTGCCGGCCATGACCTTCGCGGCGTGCGTCATGCCCTTGTGCGCAGCCGGCAGCTTGCCCTGCGCGACAAGCTGCCACGTGTGCATGTTCGTGCCGATCGCGTAGCAGGCGCCGAGATACTGCGTAGTCGGCACGATCCAGCTCACGTCGCCAACGTCGCTCGAGCCCGTCAGCGTGCCAGGCTCATCATGCAGCGCGAGAGCGCGCACGCTCAGGCCGCGCTCGTTCGGATCGCCGCGGTACGACTCGATGCACTCGCGCAGATCGGCGTCGGCGATGCTTTGCGTCAGTTCGCTCGCGAATGCCTGGTCGACTTCGTCGAAAGGCGGTGGGCCTAGCGTCGCGAACGCATCCATCATCAGTCGCTCGATCGCGCCGTTGCGCAGCACGTTCGAGCAGGCGCGATCGAATTCGATTCTGACCTGCGTGTCGGTCATCAGCGCCGCGGCGCGTCCAATCTGCTCGACGCGGGCCGCCAGTTGACGGGCGTCGTCGAGATTGGGAGAGCGCACGACGTACAACACTTCGGCTTGGGCCTGCACGACATTCGGCGCGTATCCGCCTGCGTCGGTGATCGCGTAATGCACCCGCGCATCCGAGGGCATGTGCTCGCGCATGAAGTTCACGCCGACATTCATGAGTTCGACGGCGTCCAGCGCGCTGCGACCGAGATGCGGCGACGCGGCCGCATGAGACGCAATCCCCGCGAAGCGGAACGCCATCTGAATGACCGCGAGGGACTTGTACCTGAACACTCCTGAATAAGGACCCGGATGCCAGGTCAGTGCCGCGTCGAGGTCATCGAAAACATTTGCGCGTGCCATGTAGGTCTTGCCCGCACCGCCCTCTTCCGCGGGGCAACCGTAATAACGCACGATGCCTGGAAGCCGGTGGCGCGCAAGATAGTCGCGCGTCGCGATCGCCGCCAGCATCGCGCCGGCGCCGAGCAGATGGTGGCCACATCCGTGACCGTTCGCTCCCTCGCACGCCGGCATCGGCTCGACCGCGCCCGCGACCTGGCTCATCTCCGAAAGCGCATCGTACTCACCGAGAAAGCCAATGACGGGCCCCCCCTCTCCGCATTGCGCGCTGAACGCCGTCGGAATGCCGCCGACGTTGCGCGTCACGTGGAACCCTTCCCGCTCAAGCACGGTGAGCTGTGCTTCAACGGATTGAAACTCCTGCCAGCGCGTCTCGGCGAGTCCCCAGATCTCGTCGGAGAGCCGGATCAAGCCATCTTTCTTCGCATCGACGAGAGCCGCTATTTCGAGCACGCATTCATTCGACAACTGACTCACGATTGCACTCCTGCGTACTGCGACGGAAACGCACCGCGCAACGTGCCGCGCCGGCGCGCATCACCGGTGACACCGGCGGCAGCGGCGACGGGCGGCTCGACGTCGGACGGAATGGGACACTGGTAGGCCGCGTCGGCCACCTGCTCCTGCAGCGCCTGTTTCGCGGCGGCGAGCGTGGCCTGATCGTGATACAGCGCTGCCGCCGTGACGGCCAGCACCTTGGCGGTATGCGTCATCCCCTTGTGGGCAAGCGACGACTTGCCCTGCGCGACGAGTTGCCATGAATGGAACGGCGTGCCGAGCGCGAAGCATGGCACGAGGCAGCGTGCCGTCGGCACCACCCAACTCACGTCGCCCACGTCGGTCGATGCAGCCAGCACGGGCGGACTGCTCTCCGCCGGCAAGACGGCGTCGTGGAGTTCGCCCTTCAGATGCGCAGCGCCGAATATCACGAGGCTCGCACGCGCTTCTTCCTTCGAAATGGCTTGCTGCATCTCGCGCGCAAAAGCCCGGTCGTCGTCGTCGAACGGAACAGGTCCGAGCGCCTGCATGCGCGCATACATCAAGTCCGAGAGCGTAGGATTGGGGCGCATATTCGACATCGCCTTCTCGACGCGCGCGTGCATTGCCGTCTCGGTCATCATCGCGGCGCCCTCGGCGATCCGTAGCAGACGCGCATGGATCGACCGCACGACTTCAAGCTCGGGCGCGCGAATCTGGTAGAGCACCTCCGCGCGAGCCTGCACGACGTTCGGCGCGCGGCCGCCGGTATCGTGAATCGCATAGTGCAGACGCGCGTCGGACGGAATATGCTCGCGCAAGTAATTGGCCGCGACGTTCATCAACGCGACCGCGTCCAGCGCGCTGCGTCCGAGATGCGGCGCGGCGGCCGCATGTGCTGCCCGGCCGGAAAACGTGAACCGCGCGTGCAGCGTGGCGAGCGTCGACATCGAGTCGATCGCATAGATGCTGGATGGGTGCCACGTCAGTGCGGCGTCGACGTCGTCGAACACACCGGCCCGCGTCATGAACGTTTTGCCCGCGCCGCCTTCCTCGGCGGGGCAACCGTAGTAGCGGATGCGACCGGCGACACCTGTGTCGCGCAGATGATCGCGAACCGCCAGCGCGGCGAGCAACGCGGCGCCGCCCAGCAAATTGTGGCCGCAACCATGACCGTTGCCGGCATTCACGACCGGCACGCGCGTCGTGGAGCCCGCCACCTGGCTCAACTGGGGCAATGCGTCGTACTCGCCTAACAGGCCGATCACCGGTCCGCCCTCGCCCCACTCCGCCACGAACGCGGTCGGAATGCCGGCAAGGCCTTGCGTCACCCGAAAGCCTTCACGCGTCAGCTCTCTTATCTGAAGGTCGGCGGACTCGTGTTCCGAGTAAGCGGTCTCCGCAAGATCCCAGAGCCTGTCGCTCAGGTGCGTGCACAGTGGGCGATAAAGCTCGATGCGAGCGACCACGTCCCGTTCTGCTTCGTTCAGCTTCAACATAATGTGACTGATTGAAAGGTGTTTCAGTGCAGCGCGAGATTGCTCTGCAAGATCGAAGATCGATGACTTGCGCGGTATGAGGATTCAGACGAGTGGACACGTCGCTTGGGCGAGGAAAAAGATCGCGGCACACCATCTCTTCATAACAAACGCCGAGGCACTGTCGTCGGCGTGAGAAATGTTTATGTTTATTCGTTGACGGGTCAAACCGCGAAAAAAAAGACGCGCATGAAACGCGCGTCAATTTGCTGTGGTCCGGGTCTTGCTTTGTGCTGCGGTCAGTGCATTGCTAGGGTTGGCTCAGCACGCATTCGACCGCATGGAAGACACGTTTGCTCAGTGGGTCGGACGCACTGGCATCGTGGAGAATGGTGTCCTTCAGGCTTTGAATGAAGACCTTCGCTGCTGCGCTTAGCGGCGTTCCGCGCCGATACATCAGGTTCACTTCCACGTCGGGGATGGTCTCCGTTACGGGCAGCACGCACAGCCCTTCTTTCGCGACGAGCAGTTCGGCGAGCGGCCAGGGCATGATCGAGAGGACGTCGGTGTTACAGATCAGGCCGATCATCATCGACGAGGAATGCGCGACGTGCACGCGTGGCTTGTAGCGGCGAAAATACTCTCCAAACGGGCCGTCGCCCTCGGCGTCGTTCTCCGTGAAATCGCGGTTCAATACCCAGCTCGCGCCCTTCAGTTGCGACAACGTGCGGCATTTCGCGAGCGGATGCCCCGTGCGCCCCACCACCGCGTAACTCGTGAGGAAGAGCGGCACTTGCTGGAATTCGTCCCGGCATGAAGGCGGACAGGCGCGATTCACGGAGAGGTCGAGCGTGCCGTCACGCAGCTTCGGCACGGCGACGCTCAGCAGGCTTTCGTAGAAAACGAGCCGCGTGTCGGGCATTTCCTGCTCGAAACGCCTCATGATGCCGCCCAGCAGCGAAATGGCGATCCACGTCGGCAGCGCAACCGTCAGCCGCTCCCTGCCCGCTCCGGAGAAGCGGTCCATCTCGTCCTGCGCGCGCCGCAACTGCTGGATCATCAGACGCGCGTGCGCCAGCAAAGCCTGCCCGGCGTCAGTCAGAATGATCCCGGAAGCCTCGCGGACGATCAGTGCCACGCCAACCTGGGCTTCGAGTTCACGCATCGCCTTGGTGACCGCTGCCGGCGAGAGTTCGAGCGCTTTCGCTGCGTTCCGGATGCTTCCGGCATCGGAAATCGCGACGAGCGTGCGCAGCTGATGGATTTTCATGAGGGCGGTTTCTCCACATCCAGTTCGCAACCAAAAGTGAACGGGCTGACTTCCATTGATGCCCGTCGCAGCGTTTCTCGCCTGGCGCGCATGCGAACGGGTACGGGTCCCTTGCGTGCCGATGGCGGATATCGTCCCCGGTATCGGAACACGTGACGGAACATGGTGCAAAGGTAATGCAGTCTGCCGCGTCAATAAAGCTAAAAGCGCGGCCTTGCCGGATCGACCGGCCGCACGACGCGTGGGGTGAATGACATGAGGGCAGACAGGCGGGGAAACGCGTCAGGCGACAACGAACGCCTGAACGAAGACGCAACGCGTATCGCCGCCCCGTTTCTGAAGGGGCGGCGTGTTCGCGCCGGGTCGAAAGTCATGGTCCAGTCGACGCCTGGCTCAGCAGCCGTGACATGTGCGGCGTCGGCGAGATCCGCGATCCGCAGGTGGTGTGGGAAAGGCCGTCGCCTCTTGACCCCGCGTCGCGACGACCCTGACAGAGCCGGCTAGGGCTTCGGTGCGGGGAGCGTTTCCGCCCACATCGGGTGATGGATGTTGCTGCCTTCAAACGGCGGGAATTTTTCGAAATCCGCGCGCATCTCGTGCCGCACCGGCGAGTTCATCGCGCGCGTGATCGCTTCGGCGCTGTCGAACATCAGCTTGTTGCGCTGCATGTAGTGCACCCGTTGCCATGGCATCGCGTCGACCCAATCGACCCGCGTGAAGATCTCGATTTCGCGCACGCCGTCAAAGAACTTCATGATCTGCGGATGATGCGACAGATAGTAGGCAAGCCATTCGTCGAAATTCTCGGCACGGCCCGGATAATGAACGAGGAACTGACAAGGCAGCGCACCCTGCGGCACCTGCGCTTGCGAATCGCGCACCGGAAACGGCCGCCTCGCCATGACCTGCTGTTCGACCGTGCATGTCGCGAGGCTTGGGTAATCGCCCTTCGCGAGTACCTGCAGATATCCGTCGGAGGCTATCGCCGACTCGAGATCCGCAAGCCGTTCGAAGTCGAGCTGCATGGCGAAGATCGGCGATGGACCGTCGTCCGTGTAATAGTCGTTCGCCGTGGATGGCGTGTACAACCGCGCGCGGCTCAATGCAGGGGTATTCCCGACGCACGCGCGAATACGCTGCCGGTCCTCATCGCTGATACACGCACTCGGGTCGGGATGCTGGAAGGTGACGAGATAGGAAAATTGCATGTTCGGTCCGAGTGATTCGATCGAATGGGCTGGCGGCGCGTGTGGGCAATTCGCTTCAAAGCTCGAGCAAAATCTTTTGCACGGTGTCGCGATCCGCCTGGGCGCGATCATCCGGAGCCGCATTGCCCATGCCAAAGCTGGCGAGTATCAGCATAAGCGCGATGCGCAACTTCTGCGGTGAAAGATCGCCACCCGCGACCATTCCGTCGGTGGCAAGGAAGCGCTGCTTCGGCACCGTGCCGCGGGGCGCACGCGTGGCCTGCACGACCACCACACCGGCCGCGACGGCGTCGCAAAGCGCCGCGCGCTCTCCGGACGCGGGACGCCCGGGCGCAAGCCCCGCAGAAACGATGCCGCGCGCACCCGCCGCAACAAACGCTTTGATTGCCGCGCCGTCCGCGCCCGCATACGACATGGCGATGTCGACCCGCGGCAATACAGTCGAGGTTGCCGCATCCAGTATCGACGCGAAACGCGACGCCTGATCGCGAAACACGCGGCGTCGCCAGACCACGCCGGCATCCGCATCGATCCTGCCGAGTGGTCCATACGGCGCGGCCTCGAATGCCGCGAGTTCGAAGCTCGCCGCCTTGGTCACGTCACGCGCGGCGAAGAAGAGGCCGCCCATCGCAACCAGCACGCCCGCACCACGCGAGTCCTGTGCGGCGGCCAAGGCAACCGCGCCGCGCAGATTCGCCGCGGCGTCACTGCCGTCCGTGTTGGCCGGGCGCTGAGCGCCCGTCAGCACTACGGGCTGATCGATCTCCAGCACGAGGTCGAGAAACCACGCGGTTTCCTCGAGCGTCGCCGTGCCGTGCGTGATCACGAAACCCGTCAACGCGGGATCGCTCGCCGCGGTGTCGCGGATCAGCGTGGCAAGCTCCAGCCAATCGCGCGGACCGATGGACACGCTCCCCAAACTGCGAAACGGCACAGACACGATCTCGACATGCGGGACCAGTTCGCCCAGGCGTTGCAGCAGATCGTCGATCGGATGGATGACGCCGCTGTCGGCGTATTCGATCCAGTCGAACCGATGGCGGCCATGCATCGCGAACGTGCCGCCGGTGCCGATCACCGCGATGCGGGGACGCTTGGCAGGCGCGGTATTTTCGCCGATGAATGGGGACACTGCGGGGGACACTGCGGGGGACACTGCGGGGGACACTGCGGGGGACATTGCAGCGGAAACTGCGGTCGACACCGCCTGATCAATCGCCTCTATCACTTGACCGCCGCTCATGCCTGCACCCTCACGAACAGCACGTCGGCCTCCATCTTCGTCTCGTGGTGCCGGGTGTCGCGCGACACAGGCGCGGCCAGCGCACGGCCGGTTCGCACATCCACCAGACCGGCATGCAGCGGACATTCCACTTCGTGCCCTTCGAATTCGCCGTCGCTGAGCAAAGCCGCGCCGTGTGTGCAAATGTCGTCAAGCGCGTGAATCTCATCGCCGACACGGAACAGCCCGATCTTGACGCCCTCGATGTCAATGCCACGGCACGCGCGCGCGCCGAACACCTCGTCAAGCGATCCGATTGCAAACCAACCGTCGTCGCCGCGCACATACTCGCGCGCGTCGGCGGAATTTATCTGAATCACCGCGTTCATAGCGCCACCCGTTGCTGAAGATTGACAGGCTCGTGCATCTTCACCGCGCCGATCAGGTCGGTGAGTTTTGCCACGCCGTGCCGTTTGCACCACTCCGTCAGATCGTCGATCAGGCGCGGCATCGCCGTCGGCGAAACGAAGTTCGCGGTGCCGACCTGCACCGCACAGCAACCCGCGAGAAGAAACTCGAGCGCATCCGCCGCCGTGGCAATGCCGCCGCATCCGATTACCGGAATCTTGACGGCCTGCGCGCACTGATAGGCGATCCGCAGCATGATCGGCTTCGTGGCGGCGCCCGTGAGGCCGCCCATGACATTCGCCACGCGCGGCCGGAAGGTCTCGACATCGATCGCCATGGCAAGAATCGCGTTGCTCACCACGAGCGCATCCGCACCCGCGTTTTCAGCCGCCAGCGCGACCTCGACGACGTTGCCCGCATTGGGCGTCATCTTCGGCCAGACAGGCAGCGAGGTCGCGGACTTCATCGCCTTGACCACTTGCCAGGTCGCGTCCGGATCCATGCCGAACGCCTGACCGTTCTTCTTCAGGTTGGGACACGAGACATTCGCTTCGATCGCTGCAACGCCCGGCACACTGATTTTTTCCGCGAGCCTGCCGAATTCCTCGATCGTGTTGGCCGAGATGCTCGCGACGAGCGGCGGACTGTAGCGCCGGTAGTACGGCACAGTCTGCTCGACGTAGTAGTCGCTGCCCTTGCTGGGGATGCCGATCGAAAAGAGCGTAGCGTCGCGA
Source organism: Paraburkholderia caffeinilytica (assembly GCF_003368325.1). Classification (NCBI taxonomy): domain Bacteria; kingdom Pseudomonadati; phylum Pseudomonadota; class Betaproteobacteria; order Burkholderiales; family Burkholderiaceae; genus Paraburkholderia; species Paraburkholderia caffeinilytica. Next base: position 2,562,594 of record NZ_CP031466.1, read on the forward strand.
AACTCGGCGACACGCGGCGGCGGCACGCCTTCGCGCACGTCATGGGTAATCGTCTTGGTAACGATTGCGCCGAGACAGTTGAGGTCGAATATCTGCGAGGTGCCTTCGGCAAAGGTACCCGACGCCGGCATCACCGGATTGGCAAGCTTGAGCGAGCCGATTTCGACGCTGAGATCTACCATGATGTCGTTTCCTGAAGATCGAAGACCGGGCCTTCCCAGCACACGCGGCGGTAACTGAGTTCCTGTGAACCGGCCTCTTTTCGAAATGGCCGCACGCATGCATAGCACGCTCCGTAACCGCAGCCCATGCGTTGTTCGAGTGCAACCTGACCAGGAATGCTCAACTGCGCGGCCACGCGTTGCAACATGACGAGCAGGCGGTTCGACCCGCATGTGCTGACGAATGTGATGCGCCGTTGCTCGTGAACTTTCCGGATCAGGTTCTCGACCTGAACCACGTCGCTGGTCTGCCCGTCATCGGTGACGGTGACGACATCGGCGCCCGCGGCTTTCAGATAATCGGCTGACATCATCAACGCCTCGCTGCGCGCGCTGAGGATGGCGGTGACATGCGCACCCGCCGCGATCGCCTGCTGCGCGAGCGGCGCCATCGTCGCGAGCCCGACTCCGCGACCGAGCAGCAGGACGTGCGCCGGTTCCGCCGATGCGGGCAGCACGAAGCCGTTTCCGAGCGGACCCAGCGCGTCGAGCGTATCGCCCGGATGAAGCTGGGCCAGGCCACGGGTTCCCGCGCCTTGCACCTTGTAGAGAAATTCGATCCGGCTGTCTTCGGCGGCCACGCAGTAGATGCTCATTGGCCGACGCAGATAAGGCGTGTCGTCGTTCGAAGCCGGACACGCGAGATGAAAGAACTGCCCGGCGCGCGCCGTCAGCGCGAGCCCAGGCGCCGTCAGCACGAGATGCTTGTACTCTGCGTTGACCCATGCGTTCGAGCGCACCTGGCACTGGTTTTCCGCGATTGTCGCCGCGCTCTGGCACGTGTGGGCGACATCGGCATTCGCGCGATCCGGACACAATGCAATCACACGCACGGCGGCGAGATCAGCGGCTGTGTCGCTTCGCGCCGCATTCGGGTCTGTCGAAAGTGTGTTCATAAGAAGTCCATCCATCAAACGGTTCGGGTCGTCTCGCTGAATCCCGGCTTGCGCAATGCGGTCAACGAAGCGAAATCACTGGCGAGCGGCAACATCCGGTCGTCGGGCTCCATCATGTGAAGCTGCGTGAATCGCATTTCACTGATCAGCCACGTGCCGCAGGGCATGCGCTCATACTTCTCTTCGGTGACCGCTCCGAGCAGCACCGCATGCGCGTCGTCATCACGCAGCGCGAGTTGCCAGAGCCGCCAGGTGCCGATCGCATGCGCAGCGCCGGTAACTTCGAGTGCTTCGCTCACGTAGTAATGCATGGCGAAGCGCCAGGGCGAACGCTGAAACCATTCGCACAGAGCGGCGCGGCCGACGAGGTCGTCGCCGAATCCCGCGCCGCCGATCCACACTGCGCGTTCGGTGAAGCACGCGGCCTGCTGCAATGCGATTTCGCGCATCACATGTTGCGGCTGCCGTTGATAGTCGCTCGTGTATTTCGCATCGGCGAGCGCGGCGTAGCGTGCCTTCAACGAGCGGATCGCGTCGATCGCTTCGAGCCGTGCGACGCGCGCCTCTAGCGACTGTCCCGGCAAGTTACGTTCTGCCATCACGCCAGCTCCTTCAAGGGAACTGACGTGTCGGCCAACCGGCCTGCATCGATTCGCTTGCGAGCGCTCACGAGACGTTCCAGATGCCGCCGTTCGCGGCTCTGGTTGACCGTCACGCCCGCGGTCACGCAACCGTCGCGCAGCGAAATCACCGTCGCGTCCGCCGATGAGAGCGAGCCGCGCACGACGATTTCATCGCCGGGTTCGTGCACGCCCGTCACCTGAATGGCGTGGCCGAGTTGATCTGTCCACATCCATTGAATCTCTGTATACGGTTCCGTTCGCCCGGTGACGATCTCGGCTACGGCACGCGCCTGATTCTCGGCGTTGCGCCATGTTTCCTGTCTGACATGGCGACGGGAAGCGCTGTCCAATGTGCATGCCGCGTCTCCGGCGGCATAAAGCCAGGGCGCGAACGGGCTGCGGCAGAACGTATCGACCCGTACGCCGCGCTCGTCCGAAAGTCCGGTCCCGTGCAGGAACGCGGGATTGCAATCCACACCGATTGCGATCAACACGCAGTCGGCATCGATGCTCACCGGCACGCCATCCTGCAGCGCGTCGATGCGCAAAGCCAATGCGCTACGATGCGCTTCGCCCACGCGAACGATGTTCGTGACATTGATCCGCGTTCGCAAATCGACGCCCTTCCCGGCATGCTCCTGTGCAAGCCATCCAGCGACCTGCGGTGGCAAACAACGCCCCATGATGCCTTCGCCCGCCTCCAGCACCGTCACCGGCACGCCGAGCGAAATCGCTGTCGACGCCACCTCCATTCCGATAACGCCCGCGCCGACGATCGCAAGCTTGCGGCAGCCTTCTAACGACGAACGCAATGCGAGACAATCGTCCAGCGTGCGCAAAACATGCACGCCTTCGATGGGCCGTGTGAGAAAACGTGGACGCCTCGCGAGACCGCCCGTCGCAACGACCAGCAGATCGAAGTCCACGCTTGCGCCGTTGTCCAGATGCAGGCGCCGTAAATCGACGTCGAGTTTCTGTGCACTCGCGCGCACGCGTTCGATGCCGGTTTGCGTCAGCGACTCGAGGGTCCAATAGTCGGACGAGGTGAGCACGAGGCTGTCTTGCGTCTTCGTACCCAGCAGCAGTTCTTTCGACAACGCGGGACGCTCGTACGGTGCATGCGGCTCGTCGCCGATCAGTGTGACCCGTCCGGCGTGGCCAAGCGCCTTCAGATGCTGGGCGACGCGCCCGCCGGCATGACCCGCGCCGACGATCGCGACATGTGGCGAGCTCATTCTTGCTGCTCCTTGTTTGCCGCTGTGTTGCACGTCACGCGATACAGCACGCAGCTTGGCGTGACGCAACGATAGCGGCGCGCTTCGCGCGGCGGGATCAGAATGGCTTCTCCCGCCGAGAGGACGTAATGCTCATCAGCCGCGACGATGTCGACGCGCCCTTCCAGCACCGCGGCGAGTTCCTCGCCGGACAGATCTGCTTCGAATTCGATGAGTTCGTCGCATCGCATGCGTTGAGTCGACGCCGAAAGCGCCGCACCGTCGGCGACATTTCGTTGGACCGGCAACGCCACGCCTTCAGAGGGAAGGGCCGGCAACAGCGTGCAATGCACGGCGCCGGCATTCGACAGAATCGCTTCGCTCACGATACGTTCTCCCGATCCGCCAGCGGGTAATAGGGCGCCTCGTCGTCGCCACGATATTCGGCGCGCGGCGGAGTCACCACGTTCAGACGCATGCTTATGCCCGCACCTTCGTAGGTATTGACGCCGTAGTGACTCAAGCCGGCGGGAATGATCATGCCCTCGCCCGTGTTCAGGCGCCGCTCGATCTCCTCGCCGTTGCCGTGCACCTCGAAAATCGAACAGCCGCCCTTGATCTGCAAGGACGCCTCTTCGCCGTGGCTATGCGCTTTCGCGGGCAGGCCGTGGCCCGCCGTTTCGACAAACTTGATGACCGCGACGCTCAGCGTCTCGCCGATCATCGTCTTCATATAGAGACCGTCGGCGACAACCTCCTTGAGTGCATGGTCGACACCGAAAATGCGGCACTTGGGCATGATTTCATCCTTTACTGACTGAGCGTGTGAGCGTCAGAGGGCTGGGCGCATCGAAAACGTTTCGTCCGCCACGAAGCGGAAGGGATCGTATCCGTCGATCACGAAAGGCTGCTGGTAGAACTCGATAGCGGGCGCGACTTCGGCCAGCGACAGCAGCAGATACATGAGCGTCTGCGCGTCTTCGGGAAGCTTGTCCAGTTCGAACTGGTTGAGCCATGCGACGATGTCGTCGATCCTGGCAAGCATCGCGTCCTTGAATTCGACGATGGCGGCCATGCCCGCCGTATGGCGCTGCGTCGTACGTTCGGTTTCGGTCGGCAACGCCCATGCGTCGACAAACCGGTTCAGTTCTTCGAAGGCAGCCGGCAGCGGAGCACGCGCCGATGCGTCCTTCGTGAGGCCCGCGCGCTTCGTGACGACGATGACTTTCTGTTCCATGACCTTTACTCCACAGTGGCCTCGGCTTGCGCTTCGGCTTTCGCCAACAGGCGTTCGATGACGTGATAGCTGTGCCGCACCAGCAGTTCGTTGTCCTGCAGCACCATGAATTTCTTCACGCCGGTTTCCGCTGCCCTTTGCGTACGTTCGAGCGTGCTGAGGTCTTCGAGCAGCACGTCGCGCAAAGCCACTTTCATGTACTCGAGGAAAAAGCGGCCACCTGGCGTCGTCATTTCCGGGTAGTACACGCGCGCTTCGAAAAGCGTCTTGTTATGCGCGATCGGACGGAAGTTGTAGGCCTGGCAGTAGTTGGGACGCAGCGACAGGTAGAAGTCCGGAAACATCACGTTGATGTCGAACAGCCAGTTCTCGCTCTTCGTCCAGTTGACGCCCTTAGGCAACGCATCGAGCGGAAACTCATGACGCGCGCTGCCGATACCCGCGCGCAATGCGGCCGCGGCGATCGGACGCTTCGACCCTGCGTCCGACAACGCTTCAGCCGCGGCCGCGCCACCCGACGTCACCGCCTTCGGGTTCCCATAGACCGACTTCGGATTGCCCGCCAGCGACAGACGCCGATGGAACTCGCCGCACAGCGCGTCGAGCGGCGGCATGCTGCCGCCCGCGCTTTTGTCGATAGCGTCGGCGATCGAATTGCCATGCACATAGGCAACGTGATACGCCTCCTGAAACGCGTCGAGCGCGAGCTTCCAGTTGCAGTCGACCACCGTTTCCCACGCGAAGCCCACCTTCAGCTTGTCGAACGGATAGCCTTCGACGTCTTCGTACATCGGCCGGAGAAAATCGGCGAGCGAGAGCGCGGGTAGCGGGTCCATGTTGACGAAGATGAATCCCTGCCATACATCGCACGCGACGCGCGTCAGTGCGTAGTCCTTGAAGTCGAGCCCGAAAAAACATTGTTCGTCCGGCACGCCCGTCAGGTTGCCGTCCAGGTCGTACGCCCAGCCATGAAACTTGCAGAAGAATTTGCGCGTATGCCCGGTCCTGTCGTACGCAATCTGATTCAGCCGATGCGAGCAGACGTTGTGCATCGCGCGAATCTCACCGCGCTTGTTGCGCACAACGATGATCTCCGTGTCGCAAGCGTCGAGCTTCCTGACGAAGTAGTCGCCCGCCTCGGGAATCTCCTCGACCCGGCCGACCTGCAACCAGGTCTTCTTGAAGATGTGCGCCTTTTCGCGCTCGTAGTACTCGGGCGAGATATAGGGCTCGACGGGAATCAGTCCAGAGCCGAGTTCCGCGTAGCGCGCGGTCAACGTGCCCTCCGGGGCGGGAATCGCATTCATGAACGGCGTCCTTCGTAGGGTAAGAACTGAATCGCTGAATAATGAATGCCATTCTGTTTTCAACGAAAAATGCTGTCAAGCTCTTTGTGAAAACTTTTTGAAGCGGCATCGACGGCGAGGCATCCGGCCCACCGGCGATTGTTAGAATGGCGAGTCAATCAGTTGAATCACCTACCGAAGGAGGCGCGGTGCCGCAGGTAAAAAAAGCAGAAATTCGCGAGGCAATTTTGGCGTCGGCGTTCGCAGCATTCAGCCGCAAAGGCTATTCGGCGACCACGATGACAGAGATCGCGCGCGAGGCAGGGACCACCGTGGCGAACCTGTATGTGTACTTCGATTCGAAACTGATCATCCTGTACGAGATCTATCAGCCGTGGCTGACGCGGCAACTACACGCGCTGCGCACCGAGGTGATGCTGCTGTCGAATCCGCGCAGCAAGATTCGCCGTATCATCTGCGGAATCTGGGCGGATATTCCGGCTGCCGATCATGCTTTCGCCAACTCGCTCATCGACGCGCTGGCAACCGCGCCCGCAGACCTTCGCAAGCCGGTCAATCTGCTGCAGCCTGTCGAAGTGTTCGTGACGCAGCTTCTACTCGACTCGCTTCCGCCGGAACGGGCCGGCGTGGTCCATGGCGACTTGCTGTCTCACCTCATCTGGATGGCATTCGATGGATTCGTCATCAATCACCGTATCGGCGACGATCGCGACATCGACAAAATCTCGAGCATGATGGCCGACCTGCTGCTAGGCGAGCAGGAGTCGGAGGCGCGCTAGCCGTTCATCCGCGACGAAGCGGAATTTTGAAAAACTTTGACAGCACACAAAAAAGAATGCCATTCTGTATTTAGGCTGCTGCTTTTAGTAGCCGGACGCCCTAATCGTCTGATTGTTCAAGGCGCAAGACCTCGCTGCGGCGCACACTGAATCAGCGCTGGAGCGCGGATCGAACCTGCCGGACAATCAGGTGATCTGGCAATCAATGGCGTTACTATTTGCCTGAGGTGCTGGCATGGCCGCAATCTCTGAAAGCGCGCAATTACGTTCGTTCAACCCGCCGTCCCGAACCACGTATCGGGTCCTGGTTCTGTGCTTCCTGACGATCGTCGCCGAGGGCTACGACATCGGCGTAATGGGAACGATCGTCCCGTCCCTGCTGAGCGATCCCGTCTGGAAGCTCACTCCGATGGAAATCGGCGCCATGGGTAGCGCCGCCCTGTTCGGCACCTTGTTTGGGTCGTATTTCATCAGCGTGATCAGCGACCTGGTCGGCAGAAAATTGCTGCTGATCAATTGTGTCGCCCTCTTCTCGCTGTCGATGCTCGGCGCAGCGTGGGCACCGACACCGTTCCTGTTCTCCGTCAGCCGGTTCATTGGCGGGCTCGGCCTTGGCGGAGTCATTTCGGCGGCGGCGGCGCTGACCGTCGAATATTCGCCGTCTGACAAGCGCAACCTGAATTTCGCGCTGATGTACTCGGGCTATTCGCTCGGTGCGTTGCTATCCGCGGTGATCGGCATTTTCTTTGTGCAATCGCACGGGTGGCGCTTCGTCGTTGCATTAGGAGCGAGCCCTCTGCTGGCGCTTCCTCTTCTCGTGTGGCTTCTGCCGGAATCACTCGACTTTCTGCTTGCGAAGGGCAAGGAAACTCAGGCGACGACTCTGGCCCGGCGCCTGGGTATCGATTCGTCCGTGTTTCAACGTGCAAGCCGCAACGTAGCGCCGAAACCCTCGCTTGACGCCGTGTTCCGCGAAGTGTTCTCGCCGCAGAATTGCTGGACAACGGTCTGTCTGTGGGTGGCGCAGGTTGCCGCCGTGCTGGTGATTTACGGTTTGGGAACGTGGCTGCCGCAGCTCATGCGCAAGCTCGGTTATGACCTCGGCTCGAGCCTGTCGTTTCTCGCGGTATTCATGCTGTCGTCCGCATTGGGCGGCATCCTCATCGGTCAGATTAGCGACCGTCTGGGCGCGCGCAAAACCATCGTGGCGGGCTATATCATCGGCGCGCTCGCGGTGTGCGGCCTCACGCTCAAGGGAAGCCTGGTCTTCAACTATGCGCTCGTCGCACTCGCCGGCTTTGGCAGCATCGGCGTCGCGATGGTTCAGTTGGCCTTTATCGCAAACTTCTACCGTGCCCATGCGCGTGCCAGCGCGACCGGATGGGCCGTTGGCATTGGACGTTTCGGCGCGATGAGCGGTCCGATGGTCGGCGCCTGGCTCGCCGCGCACAACGTCGAAGTTCAGTGGAATTTCTACGCGTTTGCGGCCTCCGCACTCGTTGCCGCGCTGGCCATTGCTTTGACCGGCAAACCGCGGTCACGGACGGCCCATGTCGACTCGTCGAGCGTTTCGCTGGAAGGTTGAATGGATTTGCAAAGCATGCGCGGCTTGCGCGGCAGACAGCATTGAAGAGCCGCACTCTTTCCCTGAATAGACCACGGAGACAAAGCGATGAGCATCGGCATGGGGACCCTGGCGCGGATCGGTCATCTCTATCCGTCTGGAGGACTCTGCGACTTCGAGGTTCAGTTGATGGCGCCCGAGGGCGTGCAGTTCGTGACAACGCGCCTGCCGTTCCGCGATACGTCACTCGAATCCGACACGAAGATCATCGACAACCTTGAATACCATGCGGGCTTGCTCGCTGACGCGGAAGTCGATCTGATCGCGTTGAATTGCACGGCGGCAGGTGTGGTCAATGGCTCCGAGGCAATCACGCAGCGAATCACGGACGCGACGGGCATTGCCGCCGTGACAACGATCGATGCAGTACTCTCCGCTTTGGAAGCACTGTCGGCCTCAAGCATTGCGTTGCTGACGCCCTACCGGCAAGAGGTCGTATTGAAGGAAATAAGCTTTCTGCGCGGACACGGTATCGATGTCGTCGACCATGCAAGCCTGCCATGCCAGACTCCTTTGGAGCAGGCGGCCATCGCGCCGGAATCATGGCTCCATCTTGCGGCAGGAATGGCAGGCAGCTTTGACGCCTTATTGATCAGTTGCGCTGGAGTTCACGTCAGCCCGGTGATCGAGACGCTTGAAAACGAGGTGGGGGTTCCTGTCATCACGAGCAATGCCGCGCTGCTTTGGCATTGCCTGTGCCGGTTCGGAATTGTGGAGCGTCCCACGCGCTACGGCTCACTTCTCGCAAAGACCCTCGCCCGCGAACCGGTTCTGCCTGATGCGCGCGCCACGACTTTGCAAGAAGTATCGGCGGCCGTGTCACGTGCGCAATGCACGATATAGCTCGTTGGCGCGCGCCTCGCCACTGCGATAAAGCGCGCCTACCCAGCCGAAGCCGGCTAGACGCCACGCTTCAAACCGGCTTGCCTTCGCTGCTGGCCCAGTTGCGCATCAGCGTATTGCTCGGCAAGCTTGCGTCGATCAACTTCTTCGCGGTCTGGATTCCGGCGATCGGCAACCCGGTTGGATCGAGCACGCCGACCTGCACCAGCACCGACGCCTGATCCCAGTAGATGTGCTCGTTGTAAAGCTTGTCACCGCGAAAATGAACGACGGCGAGCATGGGGATTTCGATGTACTTGCCCGTCGGCGCAAGACCCGGCAACAGCCAGTCGATTTCGCGATCGTGAGTCGCACAAAAAATAAACTCGTCGACGAGGCGATCCGCGCCGATGGTCCGTGAAATCGGAATGAGCCGCGTATCGTCGGGATTGGCGTGGACGAAATGGTATTTGTAAAAGCGCTTGAGTTGATCGTGGCCAACGCCGCCCGTCATCGTCGGAATGTGATTGACGTACGGCTCGGCAATCATCGTGGGCAACACGGCGTCGACATCGCGCGTAGCGAACTCGTAGTAGCAGTGCAACTCCCACAACTCGTTCAGATCGTAGACAGGCCCGAGCACCTTGCGCAGCATCGCGAGCGTGCGCGAATAGGCCATCATCGCGGCCGGCTTGTCGAAGTGCTCGCGCTCCGGCGTGGCGAACGCGTGATCGCAACCGGCATAGAGATACTGCTCAATTCGCGGATTCGCGCGCAGCGCGGCCTGGATTTTCTCGCGCGTTGCCGGCGGGCACAGCGCATCATTGCCCGCAAAGTGGAACACCATCGGGCACTGAATCGACGGCACCTCCTGCAAGAATGCGTCCAGACCCACACCGTAGTAACTCGCAGCACAGTCGACATCGGTTCGCGCAGCGGCGAGCATCGCCAGTTTGCCGCCGAGACAATATCCGAGCGCACCGACCTTGCCGGCCTGTTGCGGGAGCGCACGCAATGCCTTGATGGTCGACGCCACGTCCTGAACCGCGAGCGTGAGATCGAGCCGCTCGTTGTAGTCGAGCGCCGTGGCAAAGTCCTCCTCGCCATAGCCCAGATCCACGTGCGGCTTCATGCGCCAGAACAGATCCGGCACCAGCACCACATAGCCCTCTTCCGCGAAGCGATCGGCCATGGATTTCATATATCCGTTGACGCCGAAAATTTCCTGCAACAAGACGAGGCCTGGCCCCGAACCTTGTTTGGGCTTCGCAAGATAAGCGGAAAACGCCGCCCCGTTATCTGCGCTGATCTGAATGAACTCGCCGCTCATGATGGTTTCCCTTTCGTTCGCGCCTCCGACGTGCGTGAGGCGAGTTTAGGATCGGGTAGACTATTCGTCAAATTAATCAATTTCTGTACATCGATAAACATGACTGATTTTGATAGGGTCGATCTGAACCTCTTGCGTGTATTCCTCGTGATCTTCGTGGAGCGCAGCCTGACACGCGCCGGACAGCAGCTCGGATTGTCGCAGCCGGCGGTCAGCTACGCGCTGGGACGTCTGCGATCCCTGTTCGACGATCCGCTATTCATCCGGTCGACCGAAGGCATGCTGCCGACTCCAAAGGCGGAACAACTCGCTGCGCCGCTCGGCCGCGCAATCGGGTCGATCCGCGAAACACTGGGCCATAGCGAACGATTCGATCCCGCTGCCAGCTCGCGCGAATTCAGGCTATCCATGTCCGATATCGGGGCCCAGGTGTTTCTCCCGCTCATCTGCGAGAAGTTGCAGCGCGTGGCGCCGCTGATCCGTATCGCGGCAGAGCAGGTGCCGCTCCCGGCGATCGAGGAAAGACTGCGGCTGGGCCAGCTCGACTTTGCGATTGGGAATATGTCCGCCCTCAAGCGGGTGACGAATTCCGCGCTCCTCTTTCACGAGGAATACGCGTGCATGACACGCAAGCGGCCTGGACTGCCGGCGCGGCGTCTGTCGGAGAAAAAGTTTCTCGAGTTATCGCACGTGGCCGTGGCCTCGAGCGACAGCAGCCACGTGGAGATCGACGATGCGTTGCGCACGCGCGGTCTTCATCGGCGCATTGCTTTGCGTGTGCCTCATTTCACCGTGATTCCGCAAATCCTTCTGCGCACCGACTGGATGGTGACGCTGCCACGCGGGGTGGCGCGCGTGTTCAACGAATCGGGGCAATTCCTGATTTATCCGGTGCCGGTGGAGCTGCCGCACATTGCGTCCACCGTGTATTGGCATCCTTCGTTCGACGCCGACGAGGGCAACCGCTGGTTTCGGGAGATGCTTGTGGAGACCTTGCATGTGGATTAGATGATCCGCCCCGCTGGCGATCGATCTCCTGCATGCCGGAATTTTTTGCAATCGCCCTTGAAGAAAAGGGATAGATTACGGGCAAGCGGCGATCACGGTCAGCATGCGAGCATCAACCTGTGTCTCCCCCGGCAACCGGCAACACGGTGCCGGTGATATAACCTGCCTCGTCCGAAGCGAGGAACAGAATTGGCGCGACTTGTTCGTCGATGCTGCCGTAGCGCTTCAAAAAGGTCGAATCGGTGACCTGCTTGACCGCTTCGCCCATCCAGACTTTTTCCAGCTCGCTATCGCCGGCAGTATTGCGCGGGACGCGTCGCGGAGGCGCATCGGTCCCTCCTGGCGCGGTGGCGACCACACGGATGTTGTGCTCCGCGTACTCCATCGCCAGCGACTGCGTCACTGCGTTGACACCGCCCTTGGCCGCCGAATACGGCACGCGCCGGATACCGCGCGTGGCATTCGAGGAAACGTTGACGATGGTCCCGCCACCACGCTCGAGCAGATGCGGCAACACGGCATGGCAGGCGTACAAGGTGGGCATCAGGGAGCGGCGAATTTCCGCATCGATCTGTGCAGGCTCAAACTCGGCGAACGGACGCATGCGAATGGCGCCACCGACACCATTGACCAGTATGTCGATGCCGCCAAACCTGCGAACAGCACAAGCCATCGCCGATGCCGCGCCTTCGTACGTCTCCAGGTCGGCCACGAAGCCGGCCGTGTCCGCGCCAGTCGCTTCGGCGGCAACGTCAGAGACGAAGTCGGCGCGGTCGACGAACAGCACCTTGCCGCCTTCCGCGGCTGCACGAAGCGCGACGGCGCGACCAATGCCCTGTGCGGCACCGGTGACGACCATGACCTTACCGGCAAATCGTTGCGTGTTCATGCTGCCCTCGGTGCTGCGTTGGGAGTGAACTTCTCGTAGTGGAAGCTGTTGGGCTTCACGCCGTTGTCGTCGAAGTGCTTACGCACTGCATCGACCATCGGCGGCGGCCCGCACAGATACACGTCGACGTCGCCATCATTGACGGCCTCCGCCGGCATGTGCTGCGTCACCCAACCCTTGCGGGGATGGGTCGAATCCGCGTCGGCCACGACCGTGCTGTAGGTGAAATTCGGCAACCTCGCCACGTAGGCGTCGATGGCATCGATCTGCACGAGGTCGAGGTCTCGCGTTACGCCATAAATCAGATGAACTTTCTGCTGTGAATTCGCGCGCGCCAGCACTTCCAGCATCGACAGGAACGGTGCCAGGCCGGTGCCGCCGGCGAGGAACAGCAGCGGCCGCTCCACCGCGCGCAGATAGAAGCTGCCGAGCGGGCCGGTCAGCTCCACTTTGTTGCCGGCCTGTGCGGAGTCGAGCCAGGTGCTCATCACGCCACCGGGAATCTTCTTGATCAGAAAACTGATTTTCGATTCGCCCGGCGCCGACGAAAAAGAATATGAACGGTGCTGACCGCTGCCGGGAACGTCAATGTTGACGTACTGGCCCGGCAAGAACACAGGCGCGGCCGCATTCAGGTCCAATTCGAGCACGATAGCCGCATCGTTGTGCGGTTCGATTCTGGATACGGTGGCGACGAACTTGCTCTGCTCGGTTTTGCACGCAGTGGACGATGCCGGCACCGCAATCACACAGTCGCTTTCCGGCACCATCTGGCAGGTCAATACCAGGCCACTGTCCTTCTCGTCCTCGCTCAGCGCATCTTCGATGTAGTCGTCGCCCAGGTCGTAGCGCCCGCTCTCGGCGCGGCACTTGCAGGTACCGCACACGCCATCGGAGCAATCCATCGGCAGGTTGATCTTCGCGCGAAAGGCGGCATCAAGCACCTTCTCGCCCGCCTTGCATGTGACGAAGCGGGTCACGCCGTCTTCGAAATTCAGTGCAATGTTGTAGCTGGACATCTTGCCTCCTGTACTTCTCATTTCCGCAGTGTTCGCGCTCAAACGTGATAAACGTCGAGTACCTGGCGGATGTAGTCGTCCTTCAGCACAATTCGCTTGCAGGAGATCAACAGTTCATCGTTGACTTTGCGCAGCGTCACGAACATCGTGCCGAAGAATTGGTCGGTGGTTTTGTAACGGTGGCTGAGCGTGTTGAAGTTGTAGCGCACGTCCACTTCGTTCTCGCGCTCGGCCAGCACTTCCACATTGGTGACGTTATGACTGGTTCGAGGTTCAGGCATCGAGGCGCCACTGCGTTCGGTCTTGATGCGGAACACGCGGTCTTCCAGGCCGCCACGGTCCGGGTAATACATCAACGAAATCTGACTCTCGTGGTCGTCGGTGAGCTGATCGTCGTCGTCCCACGCCGGCATCCAGTAAGTGACGTCCTCGGCATAGCAGGCCAGCCAGTCGTCCCACTGACGGTCATCGAGCAGGCGCGCTTCGCGGAACAGCACGGCGCAGATTGTCTGGTAATCGAAGCTCATGCCACTGCCTCCCCTTGTTCCTTTTTGAGCGCGTCGCGCATCACGTGTACCCAGTATTCGTGCTGGCACACGAACAAACCTTCGTCTTCGCTGCGCTCGCCCGAGATGAGCGGCTTCAGGCCCATGCTTTTCGCATTCGCGTCGGCGCCTTCGACCCACAACGGCGCCCCGCGCGAAAGATCGTTCCACGGCGCGGTAGTCCCGGCATAACCGGCCTGGCAGGCGCGAAATTCTTCGAGATCGTCCGAGGTGCCCATGCCCGTGACATTGAAGAAGTCTTCATACTGGCGGATGCGGGTAGCCCGGTCGGCTGCGCTCTCGCCCTTTGGAGCGAAACAGAAGATGCTGACTTCCGTCTTGTCCACGCTGATTGGGCGCACCACGCGAATCTGCGTGCTGAACTGGTCCATCAGGAACACGTTCGGATACAGGCACAGGTTTCGAGTCTGGTTGACGATGAACTCTGCTTTTGCTTCGCCAACGCGTGCCTTGATTTCGTCGCGGTATTGATAGACCGGCCGCACTTCCGGGTTCATCGTCCTGGTCCACAGCAGGATGTGACCGTGCTCGAACCCGTACACGCCGGCTACCGACTTGCTCCAGCTGTTCGCATCCACGGCCTTGGTGCCATCGACCTTGCGCCGATCCATCGTCGCAGCGTAATTCCAGTGCACGGTGCTGACGTGGTAGCCGTCGCAGCCGTTCTCCATCTGCATCTTCCAGTTGCCGTCGTAGACGTACGAGGAATTGCCGCGCAACACTTCCAGCCCGTTCGGGGTCTGGTCGACGATCTGGTCGATGATGACCCTGGTCTCGCCGAGGTAGTCCTCCAGTGGAATCGCGTCCGCGTCGAGGCTGCCGAACAGAAAGCCGCGATAGCTCTGGAAGCGCGCGACTTTCTTCAGGTCATGCGAACCGTTGGTATTGAATTGCACCGGGTATTCGGTGGTCTTCACATCTTTCACTTTCAGCAGCTTGCCGGTGTTGGCGAAGCTCCAGCCATGGAACGGGCAGGTGAACGTTCCTTTGTTGCCGTGTTTTTTCCGGCACAGCATCGCGCCCTTGTGTGCGCAGGCGTTGATGACCGCGTGCAGTTCGCCATTCTTGTCGCGGGTGACAACCACCGGCTGGCGACCGATCCACGTGGTGTAGTAGTCGTTGTTGTTGGGGATCTGGCTTTCGTGCGCCAGGTACACCCAATTGCTCTCGAAGATATGTTTCATCTCGAGCTCGAACAGATCGGCGTTCGTGAAGATGTCGCGGCGGCAACGGAATACACCGTTTTGCCTGTCGTCCTGAACGGCGGTGTGCAGCAGTTCATCAAGTTGCGAGGCTTTGTCGATAATTGCAGACATGAGTGCTCTCCCTACGCGTGCTCCAGGTTATGGAACACGCGCATCGGTATCGAAAGATTCTTGCGAAGGATTGAGCGGCAGCAGTGCTACGACGTAGCGGCCGCGTCAGCGGTCAGGCGGTAGCAGACGCACGCAGGCGATGAACGGCCTGGTTATCTTTGCCCTGAATGAGCGGAGTCAATACGATGTCGAACTCGATTTCCTTATACGCATCGGACTTCATTGCCAGCGCAATGCCGCCGGTCTTTTCGACCACATGCGGAATCAGATCCTCGCGCGTGGCGTAGGCGAAGTCGTCCCACATCAACGGGTCGCCCTCAATGTTGATTTGCGTCGTCAGCTTGCGGTACTTGTCCGTGGTGACGAAGAAGTGCACATGCGCCGGGCGGTTGCCATGACGGGCGAGCACGTTCAACAGTTGCTGGGTCGCGCCCTGCGGTGGGCAGCCGTAACCCACGGGCATGAGGGTACGGAATTCGTACTTGCCGTCGGCATCCGTTCTGACCGCGCCGCGCAGATTGAACTCGCTCTGCGCGCCGGTCGGGTCGAAGTGCGAATAGAAGCCTTTCGAGTTGGCGTGCCAGCATTCGACCACCGCACCTGCAACAGGCTGGCCGTCTGGAGCGGTTACCGTGCCGCGGATAACCAGCGTGCCCGCATCCTGGTCGGGATCGATATCGATCTTCGACATGCCGTCGCGCACCGGCGCACCGGCAACATACAGCGGACCTTCGATGGTGCGCGGCGTGCCGCCGGTGATTTCAGCCGCCTTGTCCGCCGCGTCCATGCGAATGTCGAGATACTTTTCCAGACCGAGGCCGGCGGCAAGCAACGCCGCTTCACCGTCCTGGCCAAGCTTGTTGAAATAGTGGACGCCGGCCCAGATTTCGTCGGGCGTCATGTCAAGGTCGTCGATGGCCTTGAACAGATCGCCCAGCAGGCGATGAACAATCTGTTTTGCGCGAGCACTGCCGTCCTCGCTACCGATGTTAGTCGCGGCCTTCAGCAGGTCCTGCACTTCCGTCGTATCGAACACTTTCACGCTCATGTCGTCTCCTGAATCTCTCTATTTTCTCTGGGGTTAACCCTCGGTTTAGCAGCAGCCCTAATATGCCTGCGAGGTATAATCCTGTGCTAAAACAGAGTGTGAAAACAGAATAAGCGACGTTGGAAAGACCCGTCCAACACTGATTTAGTATCGGTCTATATCCCTGAGGTATTGAAATGGAACTGCGCCATCTTCGCTATTTTGTCGCCGTAGCCGAGGAACGCAATTTCACGCGTGCGGCACAGCGGCTGAACATGGCGCAACCCCCTTTGAGCCGCCAGATACAGCAACTGGAAGAGCTGCTTGGGGTGCAGCTCTTCCAGCGCGACTCGCGCCCGTTGCAGTTGACGGAGACCGGTAAGTTCTTCTATGCCCATGCGGTGCAGCTGCTGGCTCAGACAGCCGAGCTCGAATCAATGACGAAGCGCGTGGGCAACATCGAGCGCAGCCTCTCTATCGGCTTCGTGGGTTCGACGTTATACGGCATGCTGCCCAAAATCATCCGGCGCTTTCGCGACGAGAACGCGACAGTCGAACTCAGCCTTCACGAGATGTCGACGATGGACCAGATTAGAGCCCTGAAAGACGGGCAGATCGATGTCGGGTTCGGTCGTATTCGGCACGAGGACCCGAACATCCGCCGGGTGACGCTTCGCGAGGAGAAGATGATCGTGGCACTCCCGGAGGGCCATTCACTCTCACGCGTCAAGCCCGTCCTCGCCCTCAGCGACCTGGTCAATGAAACGCTGATTATCTTCCCGAAGGCGCCCCGGCCCAGTTACGCAGACCAGGTGCTTTCCGCATTCCAGGACCGGGCTCTCAAGCCTCGCCGGATATATGAAGTACGTGAGTTGCAGATTGCGCTAGGTCTGGTAGCAGCGGGGGAAGGAATCTCTGTCGTGCCGAGCAGCGTGTACGGTCTTAAGCGAGACGACGTGAGCTATAAGGAACTGGACGACCCGACGCTGGTTTCCCCCATCATCATGAGCATGCGAGCGCTCGACGAATCGCGGGACCTTCGGGAGATGCTTGAACTCGTCTATCGGCTGTACGAGGAGGAAAAGATTCCTTATGTACCCCGTACCGAATGGGGGCGGTGATGCCGTGCGAGCGGCATTTCAGTGCGGATTCGTCGCTTTGAAATCGACGTGAGGCAAGCGCCTCACGCCGCACACCGACAACCTATTGGCCGCCCACCCGAAAGACCGCCGCCACGGAACGCAGGCGCCCTGCCTGTTCGTCAAGCGACGCCGCAGCCGCAGCCGCCTGCTCCACCAGTGCGGCATTCTGCTGCGTCACTTCATCCATCTGCGACACCGCCCGGCTGACCTGCTCAATGCCCGTGCTCTGCTCATCCGACGCGGAGGAAATCTCACCCATGATGTCGGTTACGCGGCGAATCGACTGCTCGATCTCGGCCATCCGGCCACCTGCCACCTCGACCAGCCGGGTGCCGCCGCTGACATTCGCCACCGATGCCTGGATCAGGCTCTTGATATCTTTCGCGGCTGCGGCGCTGCGTTGCGCAAGGGCACGGACCTCGCCTGCCACGACGGCAAAACCGCGCCCCTCCTCGCCTGCCCGCGCGGCTTCGACAGCGGCATTGAGCGCGAGGATGTTGGTTTGAAAAGCAATGGCTTCGATAACCGAGGTAATCTCGGCGATCTTTTTCGACTCGCTCTCGATCTGCTTCATCGTCCCGACCACTTCCTGCACTGCGGAACCCCCACGCGCCGTGGCCTCGGTTGCGGCATTGGCAAGCTCGTTTGCCTGCTTTGCATTGTCCGCGTTCTGCTTAACGGTTGCCGTAATCTGCTCCATGCTGGCAGCCGTTTCCTGCAATGACGCCGCCTGCTCTTCAGTACGCTGGGACAGATCGAGGTTGCCTTGCGCGATTTCGCCTGACCCTGTCGCGATCGAATAACTCGCCGACTGAATCTCGGACACGATGACCGCGAGCTTCGATTTCATGTCGTTCAACACGTGTAGCAGGCTGCCCGGTGACGCTCGTCCCACTTCGACCTCGACGGCCAGATTGCCGTCCGCGATCTGTGTGGCGATATGCGCCGCATAGGCAGGCTCGCCGCCGAGCGTCCTCTTCACGCCGCGCATCGTCGCCCATGCGATCGCGCCAACCGCGGTGAAGATGACGGCTGCAATGGAACCCAGAACGATGGCGAGCTTCATGAATGCAGCGTTGATGTCGTCATAGAAAAAGCCCGTGCCGATCCACCAGTCCCAATCGGGTATCGCAACCACGCCCTGCAATTTCGGCTCCGGGTCGGCATCCGGCGAGCGCTTCACGAGGACGTCGACGAGCGCAATATGCGAGGCCGCCATGCCCTCACGGTAAGCCTCGCTGTCGGTCAACCCTGTCGTGGTTTTGTTGCCCTTCGCCCTCGTCCCGATGAACTTCGCATTCGGGTGGACCAGATTCACGCCATCGGCCGTGGTGACCCAGTAGTAGCTTTTCGTGTTCGCATTGAGCTGGGAGACGGCGTCCTTGGCTGCCTGTTGGGCCTGGTCGCGCGTCAGCACGCCACGCGACTGCAGGTCGTGGTAGTGATTGACGAGATGTTCGGCTTTCGTCAGAAGAATAACGATCTGTTCCCGCCGGCTGTCGACAAGCGAGCTGCGTACAGTCTGAACGGCGGTCGCCGCAACGAGTACGACGCCGAGCAAGGCCGCGACGACCAGAGCCAGCAATCTGGTGGACAACTTCATGTGAACGCCTCAATTTCTTAACCGTCTGGTACATTTAACGGCATTCACAACGCGCTTCTTCAAGCTTTCTGACCCAGGACAAACCCTTGGTTAGTTGCACGTCCGTGACATGAGGGATGACTTGAAACGACACCGTCAAGTTGACGGGGGCAGGCTGCGTTCTCGGTTCAAGCGCAGTTGTCCTGATTAGATGACGTTGCCGCTACGGTAGCGACCGTCTTCAACGAACTGGGGACTAGAAATAAACTGATGGATTTTGCGCGCGCCGGGCTGTCAACGGGTGACGCCCAGCGGCGCATATCAAAAGCGGATTGCCGTGGCGGCATCACAACACGCCGCCACGACGCTCGCTACACTCGCCGGTCAGAACCGGTGAATGATGCCCACGCCCGCCGCGAACTGGCTGCGCGACGAGGACGGCGCGCTGTTCTGGCCGTCGCCGATATCGGCCGTTGCGTTGATGATGCTCGTGCCGTTCGTGGCGATCGTCTGGCCACTTGCACGCTGATAAGCTTCCAGCGCGTACAGACCGGTGCGCTTGGAGAGGCTGTAGTACTGCGAGAGGTTGAACTGCTGGTAGCGGGCTGCGCTCGAAATGCCGTTCGACTCCGTAGCGCGCGTGTAGCTATAGCCCGCGGCCAGGTCCAGCGCCGACAGCGGCTTGAAGTGCAGCACGGCGCCAGCTGTGTTGAACGTAGCCTGGCTGCGGAACTTGGAATTCACGCCCGGAATATATTGCACGTTCGAGTACGAGAACGAGACGTCCCACTGCGAGCTGAACGCATAGCCGCCCGTCACCGCAACGCGCTGTTGCGCCTGCGCCGTCTGGTAACCGTTGTTGATACCCGACACAGCCGTCTGCGCGCCGGCATTCGAGGTCGTGGAGTCCGTGCCCCACGTACCGCCGCCCGACGTCGAGTTGTTGATGCGCTGGTAGCCTGCCGCGATCCCGAACGGACCGTTCAGGTACTGGATCGCCGCGCTATACGTCGAACCGGCATTGAGACGGCCCGCCACGCCGCCCAGCGCATACGAGCCGCTCACCGTCAGGCCGTGCATGCTCGGCGACGTGTACACCAGCGAGTTATTCACGCGGTACAGCGTATCCAGCGAATCGATATCGCCCGGGTGCGCGCCGTATGCGCCCGTCAGCCACGTGGTCGGGCTATACGGCGACAGCAGCGTGTAGTACGACGTGTACTGGCGGCCGGCGGTGAACGTACCGTAGGTGGCATTGGTCACGCCGACATACGCCTGCCGGTTGAACGCCAGACCGGAAACGGACTGTGCGCCGGTTGCGCTGTTGAAGCCCTCTTCCAACTGGAAGATCGCCTTCGTGCCGCCACCCAGATCCTCACCGCCCTTCAGGCCGAAGCGGCTGCCCGCCCAGACGCCGTTCACCATCTTGACGACCGAACGGCCACCGGTCGTCGAACCGAGCGACGTCTGGCTGCTCTGATAACCGATCCCCGCGTCGACGATCCCGTACAGCGTCACGCTGCTTTGAGCGTGCGCGCCGAGGGCGACCAACCCAAGGGCCGAGGTTGCTAGTGCCTTTTTCATTTCTGCTCCACTGTAAAAAATCTTTTCTTAATCTCTAACACCAGTCATCGCCCCGGGAATCCAAGGTGTGCAAAGCCTGGCCGGCTCAGCATGCCGGTACAAATGCGAAGATGGGTGAGCACCGAGCGGCGCCTGGATTTGCAAACCAGCCCGAAGTGTCGTTCAAACGCGATCCGACGTCTTTCAGGGTTTGTACGTATTTTGTACGATCTAGTTAGTTTTTTTGTTCTGGTGTAGCACCGGTTGAGCCTGGACGCGCGGTCACCATCAATTCGCCCGGCTCCCTTACTGGCGGCGGGATCGCGTTCCGACCAGCGGGAACGCCTTCCGTCTGCTCAAACAGACAACGCCGTTCCCGATGCCGGACTCACCTGCTGCGATGCAGACGCTCGCGCCGAACCCGACACGCGCACGGATTTCCACCGGGCTCCTGCTGATCTCAACTCTGATTGGGCTCGGCCTCGGCACGACGCTGGTGGCGCGCCTGACCGACAAGATCTTCGGCTCACAAAAAGCGGCCAACAGGCCGCATTAAAAAGCAGCCCAATTTAATTCACCTGCGCCTCTTTCCAAAAGCGCGTAAGGCAAGGGAAGCAAATTGACATCAATATCTTCGCCTTCCTCCTTGCGTATGGCGTTTCTCCTACGGTTAAATAACTCCACCTCATCGCGTTGCTGTCGACGCGCCGGGGCACAGTGAATTTCTTCCAAAAAAGGCAACCGGAAGCCCGCTCTAACCAGCGGGCTTTTGGCTTTCTGACGCCCGCTGAACGCAGTCGAGCGCATGCGATATCCGAAACGACTGCGTGCTCAATCCTTACCAAATTTCAGAGGTCGCATTCGACAGAACAGATCGCGAATAGCACGGACGTGCGCATAGAATCATCGCTGCCTATCAGCAAAAACAGTAAAGACAGAGGAGATAAGATGAAGCAAATAAAGGTATTCGGCGTGGCTGCCGCATTGTTAGTGAGTACGGCCGCCCAGGCGCAGAGCGCCGGCGATTTCGTTGCAGGCTTCGGCTGGTTTCATCTCGCGCCGCAGGATTCGAGCAAGCCGCTGACGGTGAACGCACTCGGCACGAGCGTGACAGAGACCGGCACGGGCGCGTCAGTGGATGATTCGGACACCTTCGGTCTGACAGGCACCTATTTCTTTACCGATCACATTGCCGCGACCGCTGTACTCGGCGCACCGCCGAAGTTCCGTTTGACCGGCACCGGATCGCTCGCCGCGCTTGGGGAGATCGGCTCCGCTTACGAATGGAGCCCGACGCTGCTCCTGAAGTACTACTTCAACGACGCAAAGAGTAACTTCCGTCCCTACGTTGGCGCGGGCGGATCGTACGTCTGGTATAGCGGAGTGAAACTGAGCTCGGCGGTATCGAGCGGCAGCTTTTTGTATTCGCAAACTTATGGAACCGCGCTGGAAGGGACCACTACCGCCAAGTTGAGCAGCTCGTTTGCGCCTGTCGTCAATGCCGGCTTTGCCTATAACATCGACAAGCACTGGTCGGTCGATGTCTCGTTGTCGTATATGCAGTTGTCGACGCGTGCCACGCTGACTACCCAGTCCAAGGTAGGAACGGTGACCAGTAGCACGAAACTCAAGCTTAACCCGATCATTTCCTACGTTTCCATCGGGTATCGTTTCTAGCCGTGCTCCGCATTGCGCAATGCAATGCGGAACCCAGCGCGATAAGTGCCTTTAACCAGCCGTTAGTCAATGACGTTGACTTCAACGGCTTTTGGTTCGGTCAGTTCGAATGTACGAATCCGGCCCGCGCGGATGTTGAGCACGAGCCGGTCTATCGATTCGATTTCAAGCATTTCCCGTTCGACATTGCCGCTCGTAGCAGCGGCAATCTTTCCCTGCCAGTCGCGGCGGCGATATAGCAGCAAAATCACGGCGCTGGCGCGCCGCATGAAGAACTGTTCCATCCCCGTGTCCGTCAGCCTCGAAGGCCCATTTCTCAATTCCGGACGCACCATAGCACGACGGTATCGCAGGCAGCGGGGCCGCAAAGAACGTGAAAGAAACGCTCACTTCATGACCGCCTGATCGGCGAGGCTCCGCACCGCGGACATCATCGGCGCTGTTGCGGTGGATCCAGCGGCCGTCGACTCAACAGAGCGATTTGAAAAGAACCGCGTGGCCCAACGACAAGCGCCACCCAGTCAGGTTTGGTAAGGATCAACGATGCTTGGTTCAACGTGGAATGTGTACTATTGCGTAAGGAAAATTCGGCGCATGAGGCAGCTTGAAATTGAAACGACTATCTACTTCGCTTCGCATCCAGCTACTCGGGAAGGTTTCAATTCTTGCCGCCTGTTTGCTGGGTGCCGCAACTGCGCACGCCGATTGTCGACTCAAAGCCGCAGCGCCACAGGATCTTGTACTCCCATCGAGAATGCTCGCCGTTGCACCGGACATGCCCGTGGGTTCAACGATAGGATCGGTTCGCGTCGCAACGGAGCGCGATATTCCATTCGTCTGTAGCGGCATATCGAATGTACGCGAAGCAAAACTCACCGACACCTTCGCGCCCGTGCCGGGCTTCAGCCGGGTGTTTGCTACCAACGTTATCGGCGTAGGTTTGCGTGTCACCGCAAGCGGTGGAAACTTTGCGGGAATCGACGATACTTCGCGCCCCGCACCCTACAAAGTTGCCGTGCCCGCGGAAGCGGACCGTCTAACCGGATTCGCACTCCAGGTGGACTTCGTCAAGACCGGTCCGATACAGGACGGCGTGCTGGCGGCGGGAAGATTGCTGAGCGTTCGTATCGGCGAGACGGATATCGTCGATGTCGACATCCCGGCCAACGCTATCGTTTTCGCCTCATCCCAGTGCGATGTGGTACGTGCCAACGGCACGGTCGCCACAGGCATAGGCACGAGGGGCGCGTTTTCCGAAGAAACCGTTGTCGTGCATAACGGCTGCAATCCGAACGTCAGTGTCATGATTCAATCGGCTCTGATTTACGGCTATGGCCATTGGCCAAACCTTCCTCAAGCGGATTCCAATCGGGGCCGCCCTGCAGGGGTCCCCGGTGTGCATGCCGACGCCTTCTCGCGAAATCTACCGGACGGAAGTTCCGCTGCCTTTGTGGGCGTTGGTTCCATATCTGGAGGAAGTAGTTTCGCAGGCGGTGCAACCGGCGGACCAGGCCAGGGCCCGAATTTTCGTCGATAGCGCAAACACCGGCACGACACATCTGCCGCCGGGTTCGTGATGCCGCGTGCCATCAAGACAGAAGCGCAACGACTGGCGGCCCTTGTTCCGAACTGCGAAGCGACTGTGCGAATCCGATAAGCAGAATAGAAGTGAAATGAGCGTGTTTTCGATAATCACGCTACGCCCGCCATGGCAGAATCGCCACGTGAACGCAGCCTTTTGCGGTGACCATCACGCATAGCGAATTCTCGGGAGATGGTGGTTTGCCGGAGCGATGCGTTCCGCGACAACCGCGCCTAAGGAGGCGTCTTCCGGCACACAAGAACATGCACGCCAGCGACGTGCTCCCGGGTTGCATTCCCATGCACCTGTCCAGCGATCGACGGCAACAGCCAACATACGGTTCGGGCAATATCCATGTCAACCCACAAAGAGACGTCACAGGCTACGGCCAGCCCGTCCCATGCACACTCCCCTTCCCTCCTTCTCAGGTCGGCATTGCGCCGCTGGAACCTGCGGGTGCAGTGGACGATCGCCGCACTGAGCGCCATCGGCGCCGTCGCGGCGGCACACTGGTACGGCAGCTATGGCGCCGCGTTGGGATTGGCGCAGTTCCTGGTGATTTTCGGGCTGTTCGGGGCCGGCCTGATCCATGCGATCTCGACCTTGCGGGCCCAGTTGAATGCGCTATGCGACGGCGATCTGGTGCAGGACGTGTCTTTGTCCGGGCACGACGAACTGACGGCACTGGGCGAACAGGCCCGCCTGCTCGCTTACCAGTTGTCGCAGGTGGTTGCGCGCATTCGCAGCGAGGCCGAACTGATCGCCATGGGAGGCGCGCAAGCGACCCAACATGCCACCTTGCTGTCGCAGCGTACCGAATCGCAGGCTGCCAGCCTGGAGCAGACCCGTGCCTCGCTCCAGGCCTTGCTGGAAGCCGTGCGCTATAACACCGATCAGACGCAGCAAGCCGATGCGCGGTCCACCCGTGCGCATGCCGATGCGGTCGCGGGGCAAGCGGCGGTGCGCGCTTCAGTCGAAAGCATCGAGCGCATCGAGCAACGTTCGCACGAGATGGGGGAGATGCTCGGTGTGATCGACGGCATCGCATTCCAGACCAATATTCTCGCGCTCAACGCAGCTGTGGAGGCCGCCCGGGCCGGCGATTCCGGCCGCGGTTTCGCCGTGGTCGCCTCCGAAGTGCGGGCATTGGCGCAGCGCAGCGCGCAAGCGGCAGCGGAAGTCAAGAAACTGATCCAGCATTCTCGCGACGAAGTGAACGACGGGGTGCAAGCCATCGAAGGCAGCCGGAATCTGCTGACGCGCGCAGTCGACGCGGTCAGCGAGGTGGCCGCCTTGCTACGCGACGTCGCCCGGTCGAGCAGCGAGCAGACCACCGGCTTGCAGGAGATTGCCCAGGCGGTCGAGGTGCTGGACGACATCACCCATAGCAACGGCGAGATGGTCGGCGGGTCGGTGGAAACGGCGAGTCTGCTGCAAGCCCGCGCCGATCGGCTAAGCGACGGGGTCAAATATATCCGGTTGCGGCAGGGCTGTGCCAACGAGGCCCGGGCCATGGCGGAGCGTGCGGCCCGGCTGGTCGACACCGAGGGACCGGAAACCGCCGTGCGCCAATTTCACGATCCGAAGGGCGGCTTTCGCGATCGCGATCTGTATATCGTGGTCGCGGATCGCGACGACTATTTCCGTGCCTTCGGTTCCGACCCGAGCAAGGCCGGCAAGCTGCGCAAAGAAGCGCTGCCGGGCGACGATCAATCCGCGATCCGCGAGGCCAGTTGGCGCGCGGTCGAACAAGGCGGCGGCTGGATCGAATTCAACGGACGGCATCCCGTCACCAGGCAACCGGTGGAAAAGATCGGCTATATTGCGCCCGCGCTCGGCGGCCGCTGGGCGGTCCAATGCAGCGTCAACCGCGGCGATGGACTGAAGCCGCTCGCAAGCGCTTGAGGGCTGTGTCAGCCTGGGCGGCAAGCGTCTGCGAGACAGCACGGATTGACTTCGCCAACCTAACTTGCCACCAAAGCGAGTACTCGAAGCGGACTGCCCGAGCCATTCTTTATCTTGAGCGGAGCCGAAACGATAATTGCGCCGGTGGGAGGCAGGAGATCGAGGTTGATCAGGCATTGAAGACCGTAGCGATTTGCGCCGTGCATCAACGTATGGCATGGATAAGGGACTGGCCAGGCATAGGCCTGGCCTGCATCGGTGTTGATTGTCTCGACGCCAAAACCATGAACGTCTCGTTCGTGAATCATCCACTCCACCGCTTCCTGCGTCGGACCGGGCGTGTGCGCCCCATCGTCTTTCAGATTGAGAAATTCAGCGGGATCCGTACGCTTTGACCAGTCGGTACGGAACAGGACCCATGCGCCCGCAGGTATCCGGCCGTGCTGCTCTTCCCACCTCCTGAGATAAGCGGAAGTCAGCAGCCAGTCCGGATTCTCAGCGACCTCCGCACTCGCATCGACTACGATCGCCGGCGCCACGAAGTTGCGTGCATCGATCGTATCGACAGCGTTATGCGGATGATCCTTTCCAGTAACCCAGTGGACAGGTGCATCGAAATGCGTCCCCGTATGCTCGCCGCAGGAGAAATTGTTCCAATACCAGCCCGGCCCCTTCTCGTCATAATGGCTGATCGTCTCCATCTTGAACGCCCACACCTGTCCGAACTGTGGAGGGAGCTGAAGCGCGGGAAACTCAGGTGACAGAGTCTGCGTCAGGTCGATCACTCGCACATTGCCACGAGCGAGGCCGGAGGCCAGTTCACTAAGAGAGGAATGCATCGGTTAATCTCCTTGGCTGAGAATCTGTTGTGCGCATACGGAGCAAGCACGTCGTTCGTTCCTGCCGCACTCATGCAAGAGCGTATCGGCGCAGCGCCTCACGCAGCTGGTTGCCGTGCTCATCAGCGAGCGCGGCATCGCGCAGTTCGCGCAGCGTGGCAGGCGCAATTCTCCCGCCTGCCTTGACGACTGCCGCCATCACCGTCTGGTAGTTCTTCAGGCCGCGCGCGTGCGTGTCGCTATAGCCCTTCACGAGACGCTGGCACTGTGCGACCTCGATCGCGAGCGCCGGATTAAGCTTCGCGGTCTCCACGATCCGCTCCAGCCAGTCCTCAATGCGAGTGTTCTCCATCTGGTAGCGCAGCGTGCTGCGGCGTATGCCTCGCAGACGCGAAACCGTATACAGTGTCAGATAACCGCGCAACGAACTCGTGGTCACGACGCGTCCCGACTGTGTGAACCGCCGCACCAACCGATGTACCCAATGCGGCCGGGCGAGCCAACGGCCGAGCGCAGCCGGCAGCGTTTCGCAGATTTCCTCGATACGCGGGTGCATGAACTCGTTGATCGCAAGCAACTGATTCTCCTCGGCACGCACTTCGCCGCGCACTCGTTCGAAGCGCGAGCCGCGTGTCTTGAGATCCGCGACACGGATGGTGTCTTCGTACGACATCCACAGCGCGAGATAGCGCGCGGTTTCGCGCAGCAGCGTCGCGTCGACGACCTGAAACGCGCGGCGCAGTTCGGAGAGGCGGTCCAGATAGAACGCCGCGTAAGTGGTGTCCTGGTAGTCGATCAGGCGACGTACCCCTTCGATCGCGAAGGTCTGCGCTTCGGGCGGCAATTCGGCACGCACGCGCTCGAGCAGTTTCGCGACTACCGGATGGCTGGGCGCAGCCGGCGGTACAAGCTCGGCTTTCTCGCGCTCTGTCGGTTCATCGGCGCCACCGCGGAAATAGGCCAGATCGAACGCGCGCAAGCTCGGCTTCACACCGACACCGCCGCGCTCGATCGTTTCCGTGAACTGCTTGCGGCTGAACGGCAGCACGCCCGTTCCGGCCAGCGCGCCGAACAGCACCGCGCTAATCACACTGCCGGTCGCCTCGGCAGCCTCGGCCATGTCAAAGCATACGAAGCGCTTTGCCGCCTGCCTGGCGTGGGCGATCAAGGTATCGCTATCGACGCGGCCGTCGCCCATTGCGGCCTTTTCACCGATCGAATAGACGCGGTGCGTGGACGTCACCAGCGTCGTGCGGTCCGCCGTTACGAGACCGCGCTGCACCGCGCGCCCAGCTTCCATGAGTTCCGATGCAAGCACGACGTCGACGTCTCCCGGCAACGGCATCAGCGCGAGCACCGGCGCGCGGCTGTTCAAATCGGTCGACTCGCGTGGGAACAGCTCGACATAGTAGATCGTTGCACCGGTCCTTTGCGCGACACCGGGTACCGACGTAGTCTGCGCGTAGTAACCGTTGTGCTCGCCGAGATCGACGATCCAGTCGGCCAACACCCCGCCGCCTTCGCCCCCCATGGCGAGAATGGCAACCTTGATGGGTTGAGCGTTACTCATCGATTTTCTTCCCGAATCAAAACACGAAGCGTGCGCGACGCTGAGCATCGCGACGTTGCAACCAGCCGATCACCGCAGTGCGTACTCGCTGACGCAGCTTGTCGACGCGCGTCGGATTGCTGACGATCTGGGCGCGATAGAACGATGGGCACAAGACAGCCGCATGCGATACCTCGCCGCATAGCCCGCAACCCACGCAACTGTCGAGTACGCTCGCAACCGGATCGGTACGCAACGGATCGGGATTCGGCTTGATCGACAGCGACGGACAGCCGGATAAGCGAATGCATGAGTGGTCGCCAGTACAGGTGTCCGGGTCGACACCGAAGCGCTCGCGCACGACGCGCTTGCCCGCGGCAATCGCCTTGCGGGTCTTCGGCTTCTCGCGTCGCTGCTTGTTCAGCATGCATTCGCTCTGCGCGATCAGTACCTTCGGCCCTTTCGAACTGGTGGTGAGCGCTTCTTTCAGCGTCGCCATCATTGTCTTCAGGTCATAAGTACGACGCACCGTCTTCACCCACTTCACGCCGACTCCGCGCACCGCCTGCTCGATCTCGTGACCCGTGCTGCGTGTCGGATTGAGTGCCGTAGACGAGAGAATGTCCTGGCCGCCCGTGGCCGACGTGTAGCTGTTGTCGACCACGATCGTCAGGTTGTCGCTCCTGTTGAACACCGCGTTCGCGATACCGCTCGTGAGTCCGTTATGCCAGAAACCGCCATCCCCCATCACGGAGATCGCACGCTTGTCAGCGCTCGCGTTGAGCGCGGAAGCACTCGCGCTGCCGAGGCCATAGCCCATGGTCGTCGCGCCCAGGTTGAACGGAGGCAAGATAGAAAACAGATGGCAACCAATATCGGCGCTCACATGATGCGCGCCGAGTTCACGTTCGACGAGCTTCATCGCCGTAAAGATCGGGCGCTCCGGACAGCCGGTGCAGAATCCGGGCGGACGGGCATGCACATTGGCGTCGAGCGCCGCGACGGGCTCGTGCAGAGCAAATTCGGCTTCAGCCGCATCAGCGGACCCTGCAATCGCGGCAGGCGTGGAAGAGACGGCCAATACCGGAATAACTTTCCGGGAAACCGGTTGCGGTTCGAGCACACCATAGCGCTCGAAGAATGCGCGCAAGCCCTTGAGAACCGTAGCGGTGCTGTACTCGCCGGCAAGCGGCAGCATGTCCTTGCCGTGCAGCGCCACGGTCGAACCGCATTGCCGCAGAATCGAACTCGCATTTTGCTCGACGAAGTTCGGCTGGCCCTCTTCGATCACCAGCACGGCGCGCTTGCCTTTGCAAAAACGCTCCCATTCCGAATCGATGAGCGGATACGCAACGTTCATCACATACAGCGGAATTTCTGAATCGCCGTACACGTCGGCGAGGCCGAGGCGTTCCAGCGCACGCATGACCGTGTTGTAGCTGCCGCCCTGCATCGCAATGCCGATCTCGCCGGTGTCCGCCGAGAAGACCTCGTTGAGTTGCCGCTCTTCGATGAACTTGACCGCGGCCGGCCAGCGCGCATGAATCTTCTCGCGCTCATGCATGAAGCTCGCGGGCGGCAGCACGATACGGTTGACGTCGCGACTCGGGTTTTCAAGTGCATCCTTGATCGAGAACGCCGCGCGGCGATTGTCCGAAGCAATGAACTGGCCATGCACATGGCAAGCACGGATGCGCAGTTGCAGCATGACCGGCGTATTGCTCGCCTCCGACAAATCAAAACCGTCTTTCACCGCCTGCACAATGCATGGCAAGTTCGGCCGCGGGTCCAGCAACCAGATCTGCGACTTCATCGCGAACGCGTGACTGCGCTCCTGCATGATCGATGAACCTTCGCCGTAGTCTTCGCCGACGATGACGAGCGCGCCGCCCGTCACACCACCCGAGGCCAGGTTCGCGAGCGCGTCGGATGCGACGTTGGTGCCGACTGTCGCCTTGAACGTCACCGCCCCGCGCAACGGATAGTTGACCGACGCGGCCAGCGACGCAGCGGCTGTAGCCTCGCTCGCGCTATTCTCGAAGCGGATGCCGTGATCGCCGAGGATGTCCTGCGCGTCCGCCAGCACGTCCATCAGATGCGAAATTGGCGCACCCTGATATCCGCCCACGTACGCGACTCCGGATTCCAGCAGCGCCTTGGTCACAGCCAGAATGCCCTCGCCGCTGAATAGTTCGCCTGCGCCCAGACGCAGCTTCTTCACCTCTTCGACAAACGACCGCTCGGCCATGGCGTCTCTCTACCTTCCAGATTTATGCAATGCAGATGCCCGCAGGGACTTTCGGCGCAATCCTTCATCTGCCGGTCAATCCAGACTCGTGGATGGATCGACACGGAAGCACGCCTTTCATTGCAGCCCAGTATAGGTGGCGGCGGAGAGTCGGCCCAATCAATCAAATTCGAGCCGCGCATAAAATCGCTTATGACAGCCGCGCGCAATCAATCTTCGTGAAGGCTATCGATAATCAGCGAGCGGAGCCAGCGATTGCCCTCTTCCGACTCGAATGCGTCGTGCCAATGCACGGTGACTTCAACTTCCGGAATCTGGACTGGGAGCGGATAAACAACAAATTCGCCACGCTCGTTGAACAGGCGTGCAACCCGCAGCGGCAACGTGACCATCCATTCCGTGCGCCGGATGATCTGCGGGACAACCGTGAAGTGAGGCACGCGTAACGCGATTCTCCGATGTAAACCTTCCGCCTGCAGCAGGTGTTCTATGTTGTGATGGCTGCTCTCACTCGATCCAACCGATACGTGCGACAGAGAAAGAAATTTTTCGCGGGAGATCTGCCGCGCAGGCGGGTCTGCGCGCTTGCGCGTCATGCAAACATACGGTTCATGAAACAGCAGCGCGTATTGCGTCGTCGCCTTGAGCGCCGGCATGTTGCCGATTGCAAAATCCAGTTGTCCAAGCCGCAGCTTCTCTTCAGCGTCGGCAATGGGAATCTGCTGCACCGAGAGCCTGACGGACGGCGCGGTTTCCTGCAGCCTGGTGCACAAGATCGGCAGAAAAACCTGCTCGCCGACGTCGGACATCGACAGATGAAATTCACGGCTACTGGCACCCGGATCAAAGCGGTCGCCATAACGGAATACCTCGCGAAGCGACGAGATCGCCCGGTTGACAGGTGCGGCCAGTTCCGTTGCGGTTGGGGTGGGTAGCATCTCCCCTGTAGTGCGTACAAAGAGCGGATCATCGAAGAGTGAGCGAAGCCTCCCGAGCGAGTAACTGACCGCAGGCTGCGACAGACCCAGCCGCTGCCCGGCACGCGTCAGGCTGCGCTCCTCCAGAATCGCCTGAAAGACACGCAGAAGGTTCAGGTCAACGTCGTTGAAGTCCACCACGATGGATTCCTTGCACTTAAAGATGACTGGCGTGACGAATAGGCATCCGTACTTCTTACGAACTCCCGGCGCAGCTCCCGCGCAGTCCCGGATCGGGGACATTCCGAAATGAAAATGGTGGCCTGGCGTGCGCCGGCCCGACGTCGCTCATGTCAATGCGAAACTCAGAATTTCTATCGGATTCCGAGTGACTAGTCACGCCGCGCCCCGCCGCGAAAGCGGCCACGCGGCGCCACGTCAACCCCGGCGGGCGACGATTCGGTGTTGCGCATCCAGAGCAAGACTGACTGCATCGCCGGTCTCCACCGGAGAGTCGAGACGCGCGACGACAATCGGCCCGACTTCTGTGGCAACGCTCGCCAGGTGGATGTCGCCGCCGTTATCCGCACCCACTCGACGCCGGACCGCAGTCGCCGCCCTCACGGTGCCACCCTCCGCATCGATCACCGACCACTCGGCGCCGCCACAGGACGGGCACAGGTAGCGAGCCGGAAATAGCGTGGTACCGCAGAGCGTACAGCGGAAAACGTTGATGCTCATTGCGCGCCTCCATCGACAGCTTCAAGCACCACCGCATTCGCACACATGCCATAGCGATACTCGACCATGCCGTAGCCACTGACGAGCGCCCGCCGCGCACCCGCTAGCTGACGCTCGCCCGCCTCGCCACGCAACTGTGTCAGCGCTTCGACAAGCCCGTGCATTCCGCCGGCAGCACCCGCCTGGCCGGCCGAGAGCTGTCCGCCCGACGTATTGACCGGCAATGCTTCCGACGCAATGCGCGCGATCAGCGCGCGCATGTCGCCGTCCGGCGCGAAGCCCAGGTCGGCCAACTGAACGAGCGCCATCACGGGATAGTCGTCGTACACGGACACGAGATCCATGTCGGCGGGCGTCATGCCCGCGTCGCGCCACAGGGCCGGTGCCAGTGCGGCAAGCGACGTCTGCAATCCGTCGCCCGTCTGGTGGTCGGGGTTATAGCTGCAGCGCAGCGCACGGACCGCGACATTCCGGTCGTGCTTCGCGAGGTCGGCTCGCGCGAGAACGACCGCATTTGCGCCACTAACGACAGGCACGCAGTCGAAGCGTCCCAGCGGTTCGGCGACGATGGGTGCATCCAGATACGATCCGATGGTCAACGGTGTGCGGTAGACCGCCTGCGGATTGCGCGACGCCCACGCGCGCTGCGCAACGCACAGCGCGCCGTAATCCGCACGCGACAGACCATAACTTCGCGCATGCAACTGCGTCAGCATGGCGAACAGCGCATTCGGCCCCCCACTTTCGAGCGGGCGCAGCCAGGTGCGCGTAGTCAGGTTGTAGTGATCGACAAGCTGCTTGAAATCCGCCGGTTCGAAGCGGTCCCCCGAAACGAGCACGATCACGTTGGCGTCGCCGCACTGGATCGCGCGCACCGCATGCTGCAACAGGTTGATTGCACTGGCGCCGCCGTGACAGTCGTCCATGCACCAGCGCGGCGAAAGTCCAAGGCGCCAGGCCACGTCGATCGCGTGGTCCGGAGCAAGCGTGAACGATGCGACACCCAGACCATCTACTTCATGTGCCGCGAAGCCTGATTGCGCCAGCGCTGCGGAAAACGCCTGCGCAAGCAGATCGCCGGTCGTGCCTTCGGGAGCCTGCCGGCGATACGGAACTTCCACTCCGCCGCAGAGCAACACCCCCGCATGGTCGCGTGACTGCATAGTCGATGTCCCCTTTAGTGTGCGGCGCGTTGCGCTGTTTCCCGCGCACAGAGAAGCGCCACGACAGTGATCGCGCCCATCGCCATGAGCATCAGCGCGACCGGCCACGCCGCGTGGTATTTCGCGAGCAGCGCGGTGGCCACCAGCGGCGAGAGGCCGCCCGCGAATACCGAGGCGATCTCGTGGCCCAGCGCCATGCCGGAATAACGGACCTCCGTGCTGAACAGTTCGCCCATCAGGCTCGGCTGCGTTCCGATCATCGCGCCATGGCACACGCCATTGGCCAACAGGAAAGCGAGCCAGATGAGCCCCGGCACCTTCGTATCGATCAGCCAGAAGAACGGCAGCGCAATGACGATGAGTCCCACCGCGCCGATCATGTACACCGGCTTGCGGCCGATGCGATCGGACAGCCGGCCCCACACCAGCATCATGCCCAACTCGACGGTCATCGACACCATCACCCCCGCGAGCATGACTGAACTCGGCACGCCGATGAACTTCCCATACACAAGCGAGAAGGCCAGAAAGATATAAGAGCCGCCGTTCTCGGCAACGCGCAGGCCCATGGCGATCAACAGCTCTTTCGGGTGGCGGCGGATCGCTTCGAGCACCGGCGTGTGGGTCGTCTTGCCTGCCGCCTCTGCCTTCGCAAATTCAGTGCTTTCCGGCAACCTCGAGCGGATGTAGACGCCGACGCCGAAGATCGCGATCGATAGCAGAAACGGTACGCGCCAGCCCCAGCTCATGAACGTGTCGTGTGGCAGCTTTTGCACGAGAAAGAAAACCGCGGCCGACAACACAAAGCCGCCACCCACGCCGATCTGACTCCATGATGCGTACATGCCGCGCTTTTCCGGCGGTGCCGACTCGCTGATCATCAACACGCCACCGCCCCATTCGCCGCCTGACGCGACACCTTGCAGCACGCGCAGTACGAGAAGCAGCGCCGGCGCCCACAGCCCGGCCTGGCCGTAGGTCGGCAACAGGCCGATCAGAAACGTCGCGCCGCCCATGATCGACAGCGTCCACACCAGCGCGCCCTTGCGTCCGTAGCGGTCGCCGATGTGGCCGAACAGTAAGCCGCCGAACGGCCGCGCGGCAAAACCGACGGCAAAGCCCGCGAACGCAGCCAGCGTCCCGATCAACGGGTCGGTGCCTTTCGGAAAAAACAGTTCGCCGAATACCAGCGCGGCCGCCGTACTGTAGAGAAAGAAGTCATACCATTCGAGCGCATTGCCTGCCACCGATGCCATGACGATGCGCCGCAAAGACTTCTGGTCGAGCCCACCGCTGGCACCTTGTACGCCAGACGCGGGTAAGGTTTGCGTGCTTGCCATACTGTCTCCGGTATGCCGCAATACGGCACGAAATTGGATCGGTGCGACGATCTATAGGCTGCAAGACGGCTCAGCGTGCGCGGCTCGCGTCGCGCGAGCGCGCCAGGATGATGGCGTAGATGGGTAGCGCGCCACCGCTATGCCGCTACGAACGCCTGAGCCGGTAGCCGGATTTTTCGAGGTCCCACGTGCTCTCTGTCACGCCGGCCTCACGCAGTTTGTACTTCTGGATCTTGCCGTTTTCCGTTCTGGGCAGCGCGCGCACGAAGTCGAGAAAGCGCGGCACGGCGAAGTACGGTAGACGCGGTTCGCAGTACTGGATCAGATCCAGTGGCGCCAGCGTTGCCTCATCGCAAAGCACGAGTGCCGCCATCACTTCATCTTCGGCGAGTTCGGAGCGCACGGCGAATACCGCGGCGATTTCAACTGAAGGATGGCTCAGCAGAACCTGCTCGACTTCGTAAGACGAAATGTTTTCTCCGCGCCGCCGGATCGCATCCTTCTGCCGGTCGACGAAGCGGTAGTAGCCGTCGGCTTCGCGTACTACGCGATCCCCGGTGTGAAGCCACAGATTGCGCCATGCTTCGACGGTTTTCTCCGGCATGCCGAAATAGCCGCTTGCGAGCGCGCATGGCTCGTCCGCCCGGACAATAAGCTCGCCGGCTTCGCCATCCGGGACGGGATGGTCGTACCCGTCGACGACGCGCGCATCGAATCCCTCCGTCAGCTTGCCCATAAAGCCGGGACGCTGTGCGTCGATGTGGGCGCCGATCACGAAGTTCGTTTCCGTCGAACCGTAGCCGTCGAGCAACGCAATTCCACAACGCTCGGTGAATTCATGCTGGAACTGACCCGGCACGCCCGGCGCCAGCGCAATGCGCACCCTGTGTGCGCGTTCGTTCGGCGACGCGGCGCGGCCTAGCAGAATCGGCACCATCGCGCCCAGCACGGACGTGATAGTCGCCTTGGTCGCAACCAGCGCGTCGAAGAAGCCGCTCGCCGAAAAGCGGCGATCGACAACCAGCTCGGCATCGCACGTGAGAGCCTGAAAGAAGAAGTTCAGCGCGTTCGTGTGGAAGAGCGGCAGACAGGTGTAGAGGACGTCGCCGGCCGTGACGCCGAGATAATCAGCCGTATGCCTGCCCCACCAATAGAACTGCGCGTGTGAGCAGATCACCCCTTTTGACAACCCAGACGTCCCGGACGTGTACAGAATCGCGAGCGGATCGCTATCGGCCAACCCCGCGGCTGCGACCGGTTCGCCCCGCGGCGGCAGCGGCACGGACCGAACGCTGTGCGCCGGTGCAGCGCCTTGCTTCTGCCCAATCAGCCATACTGATTCGACTGCCAGCCCGCCGGGATCGAGTGCATAAACGGCATCGACGAGATGGGCTTCGGCAATGACCAGTCGTGCGCCGGAGTTGCGCAGAATGTGCTCGAGTTGCAAGCCGCGCGAAGCCGTATTGATCGGAACCGCGATCGCACCGAGCCACGCGCACCCCAGAATGATCTCCATGAACTCGCTGCGATTCGTGCAAAGCAGCGCCACCCGGTCGCCGCGTCCCACGCCTTGAGCAGCGAGCGAACCCGCACGGCGCGCAGCGATGTCGAGCGCCTCGGCGCCGGTCCATTGCGCCAGGCGATCCGAGAAAAGCGCGGCGTGCGGGTTTCGGGCCGCACGAGCGGCCAGCATTTCCGGCAACGTGAGTTTCGTGGCACTACGCCCCGGCGCCTGGCTGCAGACCACAGCTGGCATGTGGATGTTGCCCATGTCGTCCCCGCCTGAAATGTATGCAGACGAGTCTAGGTTTCGCGGCGGACATGTGTCAAATTCATCAATTTTGCTCTAGCTATCAATCTGGCGGATTTTGCAGCCGCACTTTTCAGCACCGCTCACCGATCGCCGAATGCGAGCCCCGGCCTCGGCTGTGTCAGCATTTCGGGTTGCAGGATTTCATCGATCTGCGCTTGAGTCAGCAAACCTCTCTCGATCACAATCTCCGCGACGCCGCGACCGGACACTAGCGCTTCCTGCGCAACCTGCGTTGCGTTGACGTAACCGATGTATGGATTGAGCGCCGTCACAATACCGATCGAATTCTCCACAAGCGAACGCAGCCGCTCGCGATTCGCCGTGATGCCGTCGACGCACTTCGACGCGAGCGTCAGGCAGCCCGCTCGCAAGTGCGAAACACTCTTGAACAGACTGTGAGCGATGATCGGCTCGAACGCATTAAGCTGAAGCTGGCCGGCTTCAGCGGCGAAACTCACTGTCACGTCGTTGCCGATCACCTCAAAAGCGATCTGATTGACGACCTCCGGAATCACGGGATTGACCTTCCCCGGCATAATGCTTGAGCCCGCCTGCATCGGCGGCAAGTTGATTTCGCCGAACCCTGCACGCGGCCCGCTCGACAGCAGACGAAGGTCGTTGCATGTCTTCGAAAGCTTCACCGCGACGCGCTTCAGCACGCCTGAAAGCTGCACGAACGAGCCGACATCCTGGGTCGCTTCGACGAGATTCGGCGACGTGGTAAGCGCAATGCCGGTGATCGCGGCGAGATGCCGGCAAGCTAGCGGTGCGTAGTCAGGCGACGTGTTGATGCCGGTCCCAATCGCCGTCGCGCCAAGATTGATCTCGCAGATCAGCTTCGATGCCTCCCGCAGCCGCTCCTCGTCCTCGCCAAGCATCACGGCGAACGTACCGAACTCCTGACCGAGCGTCATCGGCACGGCATCCTGCAACTGCGTGCGTCCCATCTTGAGGACGTCCCTGAACTCTTCCGCCTTGCGCTCAAACGAGGCGCGCAATACGCCCATTGCATCCACTAGCTGCGCAATGCCCATGTAGGTCGCGATCTTCAGCGCGGTGGGATACACATCATTGGTACTCTGACCAAGGTTGACATCTTCATTCGGGTGCAGCACCGCGTAGTCACCGCGCCGACAGCCGAGATGCTCAAGCGCCAGGTTGGCGATCACCTCGTTCGCATTCATGTTGGTCGACGTGCCCGCTCCGCCCTGAATCACGTCAACCACGAAGTGCTCGCGCGCGGCGCCCGAGCGAACCTGCCGGCAGGCGTGTACGATGGCCTCGGTCTTTTTGTCATCGAGCAGCCCCAGTTCGTTATTCGTGAGCGCCGCAGCTTCCTTGACACTCGCGAGTGCGTTGACGAGATCCGGATAGGTCGAGATTGGAATTCCGGTGATCGGGAAGTTCGTCACGGCGCGCAGCGTGTGCACCCCATACAAGGCATCGTCAGGCACGGCAAGGTCGCCGAGTAAATCGTGTTCGATACGCGTGGTCGCATGCATGGAATTATTCCTTTAACTTTGGCTTCCTGATAAATACATTGACTATCGCACCGTCACCCTGCTGAACCATATAGCGTCGAATTACCCGTTTCACCAGGCTACCGTGGCAGTCGCTCAAAACGCTCGAAAGTGGTCGGATAACGTGAATCGCCCTGCTTCTTTCGTACCGCTGTCGAGTCAGGTCGAATAGTACGGGTAGCGCAAAAGAAAGGTGATGCTAGTGCAACATTCCATCATGCATTTTTTGCATAATCAGGCGTCAACGCCATTTACCCTGTGCGGATTGCGCCTCCCAAGGGCTATGGCTCATTCGCGGCGCGTGACTCATGCCATCGGCAATCCGCGCCGCGAAGCGCGTGACGGATCAATGATCGGTCAGCCCCAGCATCTTGTCGAAGAAAACACTCGCGAGAACGCCGGCGACGAACCCATTCTTGGGCGTGCCGGTGAACGCAGGATTGCCCCACGTGTTCGTGTTCCACGTCCGCATCACATAGGGGCTCAGGATGATGCTGCGGGTAACTGCGATGTTCGCGTCGAGCTTGAGCCCGAATTGGGTGCGCCCGACCGTATAGCCCGTGCCGCCCGCGGCCAGATTCTGCTGCTTCAGGTAGTTCTGCTCGTTCGGAGTAAGGGTCGCCCAGTTGAAGCTCAATGCGTAGCTGTCGTGAGGCCGGCTGCGAAACGGCGCCTCCACCATCACACCGGCGATGCCTGTCATCGCGAGACCCGTGCTCGCGTGCGCATCGAAGCTCGTCGTCAGGCTGCCAAATACGGAGAATGCAGTTGGATCGCTCGCGCCGCTCTTACCGCCGTCCGGCCGGTACACGACCTGTCTGCCGCCAACGTACATGCCCGAAGTTCCCTTATGCGTCGCGACCGTAAACGGGTCGGTCTGCGTCGCCGTGTTGTGATAGAACAGCAGCTCATAGCTCTTCGGATACGGATCGGTCTGGTACGTCGTCCGGTAGGTGATATTCGCGAGCCACGTGTTGCTGTCCGGTACGCTGTCGGTCCATTCCCAGCCGTTGGTAAACGGGAAAGCCGGATTCGAACGCCACACCCCCGCCTGCACGGACAACGCGGGAGTCAGGTTATAGCGCACACGTCCACCCCAGTTCGAGTAGATGGGCGGATTCATTCCGGCGTTGTCCTGCAGTATCGCGCTCTGGCAGCCGAATCCCTGATTGCAGACGGGCGCCGCGAAGTACAGACCGGGATTGCTCTTGCCGACTTCCACGTCGAGCCGGTCGTTGAATGCCTTCTGCTCCCAGGTGAAGACGGCAAGGTGCGACACTTTCGGCACGTACGGGCCAGGCTGTCCGGCAAGGACGTCGCCAACCTGCTTGCCCCATCCAAGGTTAGTGGTGAATGGCACGAATAGTTGCTGGAAGTGGATCGTTGCACCGTTGAAGCCCGCGATCTTCTGCAAGTCGAAGTCGCCTCCAACGGAAACGAACGTCAACGCTTCATGATTGCCCGTCTGCTGGCCGACGCTCGGGTTGGCCAGGTACATCTGCACGAGATTGAATACCGGCGTGAAGCCCCAGTCGTTCAACGTAGCGCCAACGCCGGACAGGATCCCTTGTCGCGGACTTTCGGCGGGTTCCGGCGCCGCGTTGCCGACATGCGAGACGCCGAGTTGATCGGTCGACGGTATGCCCTGCTGCACGGTCGGACGATCGGTGGAAGCCTGCTTGATCGCCGCCCCGCCCTGCGCGAGCGACAGCGGCGCCGACGTCGTAGCGGTGGGGTGCTCGGCGGCGGACGCGTGCGTGGCTGCCTTGTCCGCCGGCTCGGCGCCGGCAGTTTTCTGCGCGGCACCAGTTGACACATTTTTCGTGACGGCTTTCGTGACGGCGTCGACCGGCTGCGCCGTTCCGGCCGCGGCCGATGCATCCGGTTCTGCTTGCGCGGCAGCCGTGCCGCTCGCCAGCATCGCTGCGAGCGCAATGGCCGACAAGCGCATCGCAACGGGCGTGCGACGATGGAAGATGCCAAACCTGTTCGATGTCATTGTTGTCTCCTGTTGATTTCAAAGGGCAAAGCGGTGCCTGCCGCGCTTTCTGGAGCGCGGTCAAGAGCGTGTTATGGAAAGGAAAAGCGAGGGGCGGCGGTGCGCTACCAGGCTGTCGCGCCGCCGTCTACCGGGACGTCGGCGGCGGTGATCCAGCCGGCCTCATCGGAGGCGAGAAAGAGCGCGCACCACGCAACATCTTCGGGCTGGCCAATGCGCCTGATCATCATCTTGCCGAGCGCACGTTCGAGAAACTCAGGCTGTGCGTGCATATGCGCGCGCGTGGCCGCGGTCTCGACGAGCGCAGGGGAAATGCTGTTCACGCGGATGCCATGCGGGCCGCCTTCCATCGCGAGCTGGCGCGTCATGGCGAGCACGCCGCCCTTGCCGGCGCAGTGAGCAAGCGCGGGCGATCCTTCGAGCGCGACTGCAGC
Organism: Paraburkholderia caffeinilytica; assembly: GCF_003368325.1. Taxonomy (NCBI): domain Bacteria; kingdom Pseudomonadati; phylum Pseudomonadota; class Betaproteobacteria; order Burkholderiales; family Burkholderiaceae; genus Paraburkholderia; species Paraburkholderia caffeinilytica. The sequence goes on from NZ_CP031466.1 coordinate 2,602,486, forward strand.
GTTGGCCGATGCGAAGTTGATCACGGAGCCGCCGCCGCGCGCGATCAGCACAGGCCACGCGGCCTTGCACAGCAGGAAGACGATATCGAGTTCGCCGGTCAGCGTCCGGCGCCATTGCGTTTCGTAGTCCATCTCCTGCAACCACGCGAAAGCGCCGTACGCGGCCGCGTTGACGAGCACATCGAAACCGCCGTGTCTTTCTCGCGCGAAGTCGACGAGACGTGCGGCGCCAGCGGGATCGGTCAGGTCGCAGGGGTGCAGGCTGTCGAGCGCGAGACCTTGCGAGCGAGCGTCTTCGACAGTCTGGCCGGCGGCCGTGGCATCGATATCGCAACCGACCACCCGCGCCCCCTGGGCCGCGAACAACAGTGCGCACGCACGGCCGATTCCGCTTCCGATGCCGGTAACCACCGCAACCTTGCCTTGCAGGCGCCGGCCTTCCTGCACCGGGAGCGCATGTTTGAAAACGGACTTCATGACGGACCTCGCGACGGATCAGCTAAGCTTCAGGCGGCGTGAGCGGAGCGACCCGGCGAAAGCGAGCGCGGCAATGAGCAGGAGTCCGATGCCCCAGCCTTCGATGACCGCGAAGCGCGAGCCCCAATGACCGACTAGCGGCATTACGAGCAGCGGACTGCAGAAGTAGCCGATGAACTGGGTCGCGGTGAATGCGCCCGTGCCGAACCCGCGGCGTGCAAAGGGCAGCGAACGCAACCCCCAGCTGACGAGTGCGGGCAGCACCACGCCACAGCCCACGCCGTTGATCGCGGCGCCGAGCGTCAGCAACGTGAAGTCGTGCGCGGCGCCCATGATCAGGAAGCCTGAACCGCAGACCAGCGTGCCGATCGCGAACTGCTGCACCACGGCGAGCCGGCTTGCGAGAAACCATCCGAACGCCAGCGTACCGGCGATGATGCCGACGCTGTTCAGTGCGTAGGCCAAGCCGATCTCACCGGTCGAGCGCGTGCCGAGGTCGACCAGCATGAACGACAGATGAACCGGCACCACCATGAACACAAGCCCGACCGCGAATGCGATCGCGCAGATCAGCGTGAGCAGCAACGGGTTGAATACCGGTTCGCCGGCGGCAACCTGACTGCCCGCTGCCGGCGTACCTGATGCACTACGTGTATCCCAGATGAAGATCTGCACGAGCGGGGCCAGCAGCAGTGGCAACGCGTACGCCACGAACGGCACGCGCCAGCCATACGCGCCGAGCGCGCCGCCCATCAGGTTGAAGATGAACGCCGATGTCGAGGCCACCGTGATCTGCAGCGACGCATAGCGATCGCGCTGCGTGCCGCTGAAATAGTCGCCGATGAAGGAGGTGCTGACGGTCATCACTGCCGCCTCGGCAAGTCCTACGAGCGCGCGGCTCGCGAGAATCGCGTAGATCGAATCGAGGTAAAGCGGCGCGGTACCCGCCACCGCGTACAGAACGAGCGCGCTGACCAGCACGCGCTTGCGGCCAACCCGGTCGCTGACGGCGCCGATCGCCATCGCCAGCGCGCCGAGTATCAGCATCGGCATCGTGACGACGACCGGAACCAGGGTTTCGATCCCCGGCACGCTCGCGAAATGCCGCTGCATCGCGGGCAGCACAGGCCCGATCACGGTCGGCGCGAGTGTTCCGCAGATCACCGTGCTGAGCAGGATCAGCGCCTGAAAGAAGCTTGCTTCGCGAGGGGCCGGCGCGGCATCGCGCCGGTTGTTCTGAACATACATGACATCGTCTCCGTTTATAAAGGGTATTCCCCAGACGTTCCACCGGCGGCTTGTAACGCCGCCCGAACAACGAGGTTCCCGTTTGTGTGAGACGAATGATTCCGGCAGACACCGTACGACACAATCAGATTGCGTTGATAGGACCATTTGACTGCGTCAAACGAACGCAACGCAGGTTGGGCTCACGTGAGGCTGACGGCGGGTACGCCCGAGCGCATCTGCGCCTGCTCCAGCAGCACGCGGCGCATCCAGACGTGAGCAGGATCGCTGTTGTTGATCGCATGCCACTGCATCACCTCGACCAGCGGCGGAAAATCCATCGGCAGCGGCAACAGGCGTAAGGGAAGGTAATGCGCGTAGATCTGGGCGAGCCGGTTATGAACCGTCGCGATGCGCGTCGTCCCGATGACGAGCTGCGGCAAGGTATTGAAATTGGTGGTGGTCACCTCGATCGAGCGCGACACACCGAGATTGGCCATCACCAGGCTTTCGAAGCTGACGCTGCGGCTGTCGCCGAACGTCGCCGCGACGTGCCCCATCTGCCGGTACTGTTCGAGGCTCAGGGCTTCGCCGACGAGCGTGTTGCCGGTCCACACGACGCAACTGTATGTCTCCTCGAACAGCGTCTGCGACGGGTGCGCCGGATTGACCGACACGCTCGGATAAATGACGAAATCGACTTCGCCGCGATCGAGCCGGTCCGGCACATCGTCGGCCATGTTGGCGATATGCAGCGTAATGCCCGGCGCCTCGCGCTGCAGCCGCTGCACCACGTCGATCAGCAGCACCGTGGTCAGATAGTCGGACGCGCGGATCACGAAGTTGCGGCGTGCCTGCGCGGGATCGAACTCGAGCCGCGCCACCACCGTGGATTGCACGGTGAGCAGAATCTCTCGCACGGGTTGCGCGAGGCTGCGCCCAAGCGGCGTCAATTCCATGCGCCGCCCCACCTGCATCAACAGTTCGTCGCCGAAATATTCCCGCAGCCGCCCAAGCGCGCTGCTCGTCGCGGACGCACCGATATGCAGGCGCTCGCTCGCACGCGTGACACTGCGCGTGTCGAGCAGCGCGTCGAGCGCGACCAGCAGATTCATGTCGAAGTGACCCAGTCTCATGGCGGCACTATCGAGCAATCATCCGATACGATCAATGCGTGTTTCCACTAGGAATTGATGGTCTCGATAGATCAACCGCTCTACAGTACGACCATACCAATGAGCATCCGCCCGGCGCCGAGCCGGACGCGAGCAACGGCTTTGCATCGGATCAGTGAAGGAGACATGAACCATGACGACAGCGCCCTTGACGCTGCCTCAACGCGCGCCGGCCGAAGACGCCGGACGCGCCAGCGCGCCGGATGAACCGCGGACAGGCACGCCGCTTTTGCCCGTGCTTCGCCCTCATCATTTCGGTATCAGCGTGCCCGATCTCGACGCCGCGATCGACTGGTACGGGCGCATGCTCGGCTTCACGCTCGAATCGCGCATGACGATCGACAAGATTCCCGCGCGGATCGCTTTCGTGCGCCGGGACAGCTATCGGATCGAAATCTTCGAGGTTCCGGGCGCGGCTCCGCTGCCGGAAACACGCCGGGTGCCGAATCTCGATCTGCGCACGCATGGCAACAAGCACATGTGCTTCGAAGTGCCGGATGTGCCGCAAGCGGTTGCCGCGTTGCGCGCTCAGGGCGCCGACATCGCGTTCGAACTGGTGGTCGACGGCAATCCGACCGCGTTCATTCGCGACGTGTGCGGCAACCTGATCGAACTGCTCGAACCCTTTGCCGCTGACCGCAGCGCTTCTTAACAGGCTTCATGCGACACGCACGACACACCGCGCTGCGCCTCGACCGGATCAATCCATCACACGCCATTCTTCAATGACTTCATCATCCAATCCCTTGAGCGGCTGGCAGGTGAACCGCGACGCGATCCGCATGGTCGGCCGCGATCTGCTGCGCCCCGAATGCATTCTCGCCGAGCCCGACGGCACGCTATGGACCGCGGATGCACGCGGCGGCGTCATGCGTATCGATGCCGACGGCATGCAGACACTGATTGCGCAGCAGAGCGATTCCGCTAGCGCGCCTGCCGCGAACGACGCCGAACAGCTCGTGAATGGCAAGACTTTGCCCAACGGACTCGCATTCGACCGCGAAGGCAACATCGTGATCGCCAACTTCGGCACCGACGCGATCGAACTGATGACGCGCGAGGGCGCATCGCGCACGCTGTACGACAGCATCGACGGCGCGCCGCTCGGCAAGACCAACTTCGTCCTGACCGATTCGAAAGGCCGCATCTGGTTCACGGTCACGACCCGCCAGGTACCGTGGACCCGCTCGATCAACGAAAAGACCGCTGACGGCTACGTCGGCCTGATCGACGAAAGCGGCATACGCATCGTCGCCGATGGCTTTGTCGGCACCAATGAAATCCGCCTCGATGCAAAAGAAGAATGGCTCTATGTGGTGGAGACGAACGCACGCCGCATCTCGCGGCTGCGCGTCGGCGGGGACGGCTCGCTGAACAGCCGCGAAATTTACGGCCCGCACGATCTGGGCGGCTTTCCTGACGGCTTCGCTTTCGATGCGCATGGCAATCTCTGGATCACGCTGATCCTCAACGAAAAGCTGATCGCGCTGACGCCCGAAGGCGACGTGCTGACGCTGCTCGATGACGGCAATCCCGAAGCGTTCGCCCGCTATGAAGAGCACTACGCGCAGGGCACGACAACACCCGAATTGATGGGCGCCTGCCGCGGCACGCTCGCACCGATGATGGCCAGCATCACGTTTGGCGGTCCCGATCTGCGCACGGTCTATCTGGGCAGTCTCGCCGGCACGACGCTTGCCAGTTTCCGCTCGCCCGTCGCCGGTTTGCCGCTCGCGCACTGGAGAACGGCATGATTCTCGAACTCGCCCATTTCCGCATCCTGCCCGGCGGCGACACCGGCTTCGAAACCGCGTTTGCCACCGCGCAATCCATTCTCGCCAGCATGCCCGGCTACCTCGATCACGAATTGCATCGCTGCATCGAGGATGGCTGCGAATACCGGCTGCTAGTCCACTGGAACACGGTTGAAGATCATACGCAGGGCTTTCGCGAGTCGCCTAGCTTCGGTGAATGGCGCGCGCTGCTTCAGCCGTTTTTTGCCGCGCCGCCCAGCGCCGCGCACTATCAGCTCGTGTTCGCGAACCGCGCAGCACGCTAGAACTCGCGGCCAACGCCGCTCCCCTCTACCTCCTAACCGATTGGGAAACCGACATGATCGAGTACATCAAGGCCGGCCAGAGCGCCCAGGTGAAAGCAGACAACCAGGCGCAAGTGCGCGCGACGGTCGAAAAGATCATCGCCGACATCGAACAGCGCGGCGAAGCCGCCGTGCGCGAATACTCGGAACGTTTCGACAAATGGAATCCGCCCTCGCTGCGGCTTTCCGCTGAAGAAATCCAGGCCTGCATCGATTCGCTCAGCCCGCAGGCCATTGAGGACATCAAGTTCGCGCAGGCCCAGATCCGCCGCTTCGCGCAGATCCAGTTGATGTCGCTGCGCGACGTCGAAGTCGAAACGCTGCCGGGCGTCGTGCTGGGCCATAGGAACATCCCCGTCAATTCAGTGGGCTGCTACATTCCCGGCGGCAAGTATCCGCTGCTCGCGTCGGCGCATATGAGCGTACTGACCGCGAAGGTCGCCGGCGTGAAGCGCGTCATCGCCTGCGCGCCGCCGTTCGACGGCAAGCCTTCGCCGGAAATCATCGCCGCGATGGCGCTCGCGGGCGCCGACGAGATCTATGTGATGGGTGGCGTGCAAGGTGTCGCGGCCATGGCCATCGGCACGGAAAACATCGCGCCGGTCGACATGATCGTGGGTCCTGGCAACGCGTTTGTCGCGGAGGCCAAGCGTCAGTTGTACGGCCGCGTCGGTATCGATCTGTTCGCCGGCCCAACCGAAACACTCGTGATCTGCGACGATTCGGTCGACGCGGAACTGGTCGCCGTCGATCTGCTCGGCCAGGCGGAACACGGCCCGACCTCGCCGGCTTACTGCATTACCACCAGCAAGAAGATCGCCGCGGAACTGCCGGCTGCGATCGAAACCGTGCTCGGCCGCCTCGACACGGCACCGGTCGCCAGCATCGCATGGCGCGACTATGGCGAAATCATTCTGTGCGACACGGATGAAGAAATGCTGCAGGAAGCCGAACGCCTGTGCTCCGAGCACGTACAGGTGATGACGCGAGACCCCGACTGGTTCCTGCATCGCATGACCAACTACGGCGCGCTGTTCCTCGGTCATCGCACCAACGTCTCGTACGGCGACAAGGTGATCGGCACGAACCACACGCTGCCGACGATGGGCGCGGGCCGTTACACCGGCGGCCTGTGGGTCGGCAAGTTCATCAAGACGCACAGCTACCAGCGCATCCTGACCGATGAAGCGTCTGTGAAGATCGGCGAGGTCTGCTCGCGGCTCTGCGCGCTCGAACACTTCTCCGGCCACAAGGAGCAGGCCGACATTCGTGTGCGGCGCCTCGGCAAGCAGGGCTAACTATGACAACCGCTCCCGATGCACGCCCGGTTGCTGTCGTCACGGGCGCGACCGGCGGTCTTGGCGCGCAGATCTGCCACACACTGGCGCAGGCGGGCTTTCGCGTCGCCGCCGGCTATCGCAGCTCGGCCGGCATGGCAAACGGGCTGGTCGAGCAACTGACCGGAACCGGGCACTGCGCGCTGGCGGCGCCCGTCACCGACAGTGCGGCCCTCGCCCGTCTCGCTGGCGACATCGAGTCGCGCTACGGACGGTGCGACGTGCTGGTGAACTGTGCCGGCACCACCCGCTTCGTCGCGCACGACGACCTCGATGGTCTCGACGACGGGTTGATCGACGACGTGCTCGCCACCAACGTGCGCGGTCCCTTCGCGATGGTGCGCGCGTTGGCGCGTCTGCTCAAGCGCAGCGAACTGCCGGGCGGCGGCGTGGTGGTCAACATCTCGTCGATCGCCGCGCAGACCGCGATGGGCAGCAACGTGATCTACTGCGCGTCGAAAGCCGCGCTCGACAACCTGACCAGGTCGCTCGCGCGGGCACTTTCCCCGGCGATCCGCGTCGTGTCGGTTTCGCCAGGTCTCGTCGATACCGAATTCGTCAAGTCGATGGACCAGACCTGGCGCGACGAACAGGCAAGCCGCACCCCGCTCGGCCGCCTGGCGCAGCCTGAAGAGATCGCGCTTGCCGTGCTCGCCGCGGTACGCGATCTGCGCTTTACCACCGGATGTGTGCTGCCCGTCGACGGCGGCCGTCCGCTTAGATAACACGTGGGACTGGAGTAAGCGCCATGGAATCAGAGTAGGCGCTAACTCCTGTCGACCGCTGTGCATGGGACAAAGGAGACAGGCAGCATGAAACTCGCATCGCTTAGAGGCAAACATCCCGACGGAGTGCTGATCGTCGTGTCGCGCGATCTGCGTCACGCGGTCGGCGCCGGCGCCATCGCGCCGAATCTGCGTGCCGCGCTGGACGACTGGGAGCGCACCCGGCCTGCATTGTCCGCGCTGTACGACGCGCTAAACCGCGACCGCGCACCGGAAGCGTTCAGCTTCGACCCGCACGCGTGCACCGCCCCGCTGCCCCGCACCCATCAGTTCGTCGACGCATCGGCGTTCCTGAACCACGGCCGGATCATGACGCAGGCCTATCACCCGGAGAAGAAATCCGACGCATCGGTTCCGATCCTGATCCAGCGCCAGGGCGACGATTTCACCGGACCGCACGACGATTATCCGTTCCCCGACGAAGCCGACAATTGCGACTTCGAAGGCGAGGTCGGCGTCGTATTGGGCGACGCCCCGATCGGCACGCGCGCAAGCGATGCGTTGGCGCACGTGCGGCTCCTCGTCCTCTTCAACGACGTCAGCATGCGCAAGCACCTGTTCCGCGAACTCGGGATGGGCTTCGGTTTCATCCTCGCGAAGCCGGCGACGGCCTTCGCGCCCGTTGCGGTCACACCGGACGAACTCGGCGATGCGTGGCAGGACGGCCGCGTGCATCTCGACATGAATGTTCATCGCAACGGCGAACTGTTCGGTCACCCGAACGGCCGCGAAATGAGCTTCGGCTTTCATGAACTGATCGAATACATGACCTACAACCGCAACCTGCGCGCCGGCATGATTCTCGGCTCCGGGACTTTTTCGAACCTCGACTACCGCAGCACCGGCTCTGCATGCCTTGCCGAACAACGCGCGATCGAGGCGATCGAAACAGGTGAATCGTCGACGCCGTGGCTACGCTTCGGCGAGCGTCTGCGCTTCGAAATGCTGGACCGTGACGGCCAGTCGGTGTTCGGGGCGATCGATCATCGCTTCGTACAGGCAGTGCAGGCAGGAGCGGAAGCAGGAGCACGCCCATGAACCAGACCTACGACATCGTTGCAATGGGCGCGGGCCATAACGGTCTCGTCGCCGCAGCCTATCTCGCGAAGGCGGGCAAGAAAGTGCTCGTGCTCGAACGCAAGGCGTGGCCAGGCGGCGGCGTCAGCACGCGCGAACTGAACACGCCGGGCTATTGGCATGACGAGCACTCGAGCGTGCACATCATGATCCAGGGCAACCCGATGCTGCGCCAGGACGAACTCGGGCTGCTCTCGAAACACGGCCTGAACTATCACTACTCGCCGGTGCCGCACGCAACGATCTTTCCCGACCAGTCGGTGCTCTTCACTTACAAGGACATCGACAAGACCTGCGAGTGCTTCGCCAAAGTCTCGCCGAAGGATGCGGAGACCTATCGCAACTTCGTCAAGATGAGCCAGCAGATCCTGCAGGTCTTCATGCCGGGGCTGTACGCGCCTCCGCCGCCGCTTGGCGAACTCGTCGCCATGCTCGATCGCAGCGACGAAGGGCGGCTGATGCTGGATTACATGAACCGGGATTGCCTCGATCTCGTGAACCAGCTCTATGAAAGCGACAAGATCAAGATTCACCTGCTGCGGCTCGTCAGCGAAAACCTGCAGGCGCCCAATGAACTCGGCACCGGCATGGGCGTGCTCCTCATGCCGGGCATCATCCACACCTATGGCGTGTCGCAGCCCGTCGGCGGCAGCGGCAAGTTGACCGAATCGCTCGTGCGCTGCATCGAATCGTATGGCGGCGAAGTGCGCTGTAACGCCGAAGTCGCGAAGATCCTCACGAGCGCGGGCCGCGCCACGGGCGTGCAGCTGGCGAGCGGCGAGCAGATCGTCGCGAAAGACGCGGTGATCGGCGCGATCCATCCGCATGTGATCCGCAAGTTCGTAGAAGGTGTGCCCGAACCTGTTCTGCAGCGCGCCGAACGCGCGACGCTCGCCCCCTTCTCGATCATGGTCAGCCACTACGACCTGAAGGAGAACGCACGCTACTACGCGGGCGAAGACGTGGGCTACGCGACGATGCTCGAATTCATGGCCACCGACAGTCTCGACGAGATGCTGGCCGACTTCGACGATCTGAAGCGCGGCCTGATTACCGAGCGCCGCCTGTGCGCCGGCGGCGACGAAAGCATTGGCGACAAGACCCGCGTACCGGCTGGCGCCGGTATGTTCCACGGCATCGCGTTCGCGCCGTACAACGTTAAGGACAAGCGCTGGGCAGGCCGGCACTGGGACGAATTCAAGGAAGAGATCGGCGATCTGTCGCTCGCGCACTATCGCAAGTTCGTGTCGAACCTGACGAGCGACAACATCGTTGCCCGTAGCATCGTCAGCCCGGTGGACCTCGAACGCTCCAGCCCGAATAGCATGATGCGTGGCGATCTACACGGTGTCGCACCGTATTTTTACCAGAGCGCCGGGCATCGCCCGACGCCCGATCTGGGCCAGTTCACGGTGCCGGGCGTGGAACGGCTGTACCTCGCGGGCCCGTTTCAGCACCCCGGCGGCGGCGTCTATGGCGCAGGCCGCGCCACGGCAATCCGGATGTTCGAACAGCTCGGCATGGACTTCGGCAGCGTCGCGGCAGGCGCACGGCAGGACACGGGTGTGCCCGCCACCGCGGCAGCCGCGAAGAAGGCCGGCATGGTGCTGCGCGGTCCCGCCGATGAAGAGCTGATGCACGTCGAGTCGCTCGAACGCGTCGGTGACGAGCTCGTCATCAAGGGCAAGAGCTTCGGCACGATGCCGATGGAGGCTCGCCTCGATGCCTCATCGGCGCGGGCCGGGCTGAAGATGCTCGGGGCGTCGCGTCTCGCGTTCCTCGCCTCGCTGCCGTTCCGCAAGGGAGGCGCCAAATGACGCATGTTGTCGTCACTGGAGCGCAAGGCTTCGTCGGGCAAGTGCTGGTCAGGCGCCTGCTGTCGGAGGGTCTGGGCGGCAAGCCGGTCTCGCGGTTGACGCTGATGGACGTCGGCTTCGATGCCCCGCCCGCGGATTCACGCGTCATGCAACTGGCGGGCAGTATCGCGGACGCTGCCGTTCGCGCGAGCGCTTACGCATCCCCTGTCGATGCCGTATTCCACCTGGCGAGCATCCCAGGCGGTGCCGCGGAGAAGAACTACGCGCTCGGCCGCTCGATCAACCTCGATGCGACGCTCGGGCTGCTGGAAGATCTGCGCGACCAGGCACGCGCACCCCGCTTTGTTTTCGCCAGCACAGTCGCGGTCTATGGCGAGCAGTTGCCCGCCACAGTCGACGAACAGACCCTGCCCGCACCCGCGTTGAGCTACGGCGCGCACAAGCTGATGGGTGAAGCGCTCGTCGCCGATGCGTCGCGCCTCGGCTGGGTGCAGGGCTGCTCGCTGCGTCTGCCTGGGGTCGTCGCGCGACCGGGCGACGGCACCGGCATGATGTCCGCATTCATGAGCCTGCTGTTCTGGAAACTGGCCGCGAGTGTCCCGCTCACCGTGCCGGTTTCAGCAGAAGGCGTGGCCTGGTGGATTTCCGTGAGCACCTGCGTCGACAACCTGCTGCACGCGGCCACGGTCGACCCCGACCGCTTCAACGCGCGCCGCAGCTATCAGATGCCGGTGCTGCGTCTCACCGTGGGCGAGGTTGTCGAGGCGCTGGCCGCGCGCTTCGGCACCGACCGCAAGACGCTCGTGACCTACGCACCCGATCCCTTCATCGAGCGGCTCTTCGCAACCTATCCGCCTCTCTTGACGCCCGAAGCGGAGCGTCTCGGATTGCGCCACGACGGCAGCGTCGATCAACTCATCACGCGAGCGATGGCGGACTGACCGCTGGGCCTCACGCTGACCCATCACAAAGGAACCCTCTCATGAACTACCCCCACGCTCACTATCGTTCACTGCCCCCCGAGGGGGCCGATGCCTCCCTCGGGGCGGCCCAGCGGGAGGCATCATGAACTACCCCCACGCTCACTATCGTTCACTGCCCCCCGAGGGGGCCGATGCCTCCCTCGGGGCGGCCCAGCGGGAGGCATCATGAAAATTGTCGGACTTGAATTCCTCGTCTTCGGCATCGACGACATGGCCGGCGCGCGCCAGTATCTGCTCGACTACGGCCTCGACGAAGTCGACTACGATCCGGTGCGCGGCGGCATCTTCACCGCGCTCGACGGCACCGGCCTCATCATGCGCGCAGCCGATGACCCGAGCCTGCCGCCGCTGCCGCCGAAGGCCGCGACCCCGAGCCTGCGCGAGACCGTCTATGGCGTGGACCATGCCGACACGCTCGCGTCGATCAAAGCCAATCTCGAAGCCGACCGCGAAGTGAGCGTCGATGCCGACGGCACACTGCACTGCATCGACGATGCCGGCTTCGGGATCGCGTTCATGGTCACGCGCCGCCGCAAGTACGAGACGCGCTATCTGGGCTTCAACGTTCCGGGACAGCCACCCGGCCGCGCACCCAACGACTGCGCCGTCGACCCCGACACCGTGATCAAGCCGCGCACGCTCTCGCACGTGGTGTATTTCGTCGAAGACGCACGGAAGGCCGAAGCCTTCTACGCCCGCCTCGGCTTTATCGTCACCGACCGCTTCAATCATCTGGGCCCGTTCATGCGCCCGGCCGGCACGCATGATCACCACACGCTGTTCATGATCGAAAGCCAGAACGATCACATGATCGGCTGCAACCACTTCACGTTCCATCTCGGCTCGGCCAGCGAAGTGCTGCAGCATGGCTGGAACTTCGTCAGGAAGGGCTACAAGAGCTTCTGGGGTCCGGGCCGCCACATTCTCGGCAGCAACTACTTCTGGTACTTCAATAGCCCCTTCGGCGCGACCATCGAGTTCGATGCCGACATGGACCTGCACGACGATAACTGGAGCCCGCGCGCCTGCGATCCCGGCTCGGACAATTCGCAGATTTTCCTGTTCGATGCCCGCGGCAAGTGGGCACCGGGCGAGTAACCCGACATGACGACGTGCGCCGAACGTGTGCTCTGTGCGCTGGACGATCTGCCGGACGGCGGCTCGCGCGGCCTGTTGCGGCACGGGCTCGACGACCAGTTATGCGTCGTGCGGCAAGGCGACGAGGTGTTCGTCTGGCTCAACGACTGTCCGCATGAGCACCGGCCGATGGAGTACCGTCAGGACCGTTTCCTTTCCGGCGACGGACGACACATCGTCTGCTACGCGCACTCGGCGCATTTCGACATCCGCACGGGCCGCTGCTTCGCCGGCCCCTGCACCGGCCGGCACCTGACGAAAGTGCCGGCTCGGATTGAGAACGGCCAGGTCTGGATTCCCGCCGAGCTGCCTTCGATCTTCGACTGATATCTGATACGACCACACCATGTTCCAGTACTTCCCTACCAATTACGTCTGGAGCCTCTCGACGATGATCGCCCTCACGCACGGCGGCAACATCGGAGAGGTGGATGCGATGTGCGCGCCCCTGCTCGAGGCGGCCCGCGCCGGCGACGATCCCGGCACGCAGGCCTTCTACGAAGCATGGAAAGGCGGCGCCGACAACCTGATCGCGCTGGCCGACGACGATCTGGCGCGCGGCCACACGCTGTCCGCAGGAGAGAAGCTTGGCCGCGCCGGCCTGTATTACGGCATTGCGGAGCGCATGCAGGCACACGGTTTCGAGGCCCGCCTCGCGATCTACAAGCGTTCGCTGGAACTGTTCGAGCAGGGCCGCAAACTGGCCCGGGAAAACTGCGTGCGCGTGGAGATTCCCTATGCCGGCACACACCTGGCTGCGCTGTATGTGCGCGCCGAAGGTCTCGCGCCGGGGCAACGCGCGCCGATCGTCGTCGTGATGAACGGGCTCGACTCGACCAAGGAAATGCTGCAGAAGAGCGTGATGGGCACGATGTTCGCGCGGCGCGGGCTGTCCGCCCTCTTCGTCGACCAGCCCGGCACCGGCGAGGCCCTGCGCCTTGCCGGCCTGCCAGCCGTGCACAACACCGAAGTCTGGGCCGCGCCCATCGTCGACTGGCTGCAGCAGCATCATGAAGTCGATCCGCAGCGTATCGGCGCGCTAGGCGTATCGCTGGGCGGCTACTACTGCCCGCGCGCCGTGGCGTTCGAACCGCGCTTCGCGTGCGGTGCCGTCTGGGGCGCGAACCACGACTGGCGCGAAGTGCAGCAGGCGCGCCTGAAGCGTGAAGGCGAAAACCCGGTGCCCCACTACTGGAAACACGTGCAGTGGGTGTTCGGCGCGAAGGATATGGACGACTTCCTCGCCAAGGCACAGCACATGCACCTGAACGGCGTGCTCGACCGTATTCGCGTGCCCTTTCTCGTCACGCACGGCGAGAACGACCGGCAAATCCCGTTGAAATATGCGCACCAGACCTATGAACAACTCGTCAACAGTCCGAAGAAGGACCTGTTCATTTTCACGGCCCGCGAGGGCGGCGTCGAACACAGTTCGCTCGACAACCCCTTGAACGCCGGCAACCAGATTGCCGACTGGCTGGCCGAACAGCTCGGCGGTTCGGTCGCCTGACCGGACGATTCCACATCGCATACAGAGACACACTATGGCACTGGTCAAGAAAGTCCTGATCGTCGGCGGCGGCATTGGCGGCATGTGCGCCGCGATCATGCTGCGCAGGCAGGGCATCGCCGTCGATCTCGTCGAAGTCAATCCGCAATGGGCGCCGGACGGCGCCGGCATCACGATCAGCGGCCCCACGCTACGCGGCCTGCGCGAGGTCGGTGTGATCGACGAGGTATTGCGCCGCGGCGGTTCCTGGAAAGCCGTCGATATCTGCGACGCAAACGGTCAACTGGATGTGACCGTACCCGTAGCGCCGGCGATCGGCGCGGAAGATCTGCCGGGCGCTGCGGGCATCATGCGCACGGTGCTGGCCGATATCCTCGGCAACGCCACCCACGACGCCGGCGCGAACGTCCGGCTTGGCTTGAGCTTCGAGAACATCGTGCAGGATGAAGACGGCGTCGACGTGATCTTCACCGATGGCAGCCGCGGCCGCTACGATCTGGTGATCGGCGCAGACGGCATCAATTCGGCCACACGCAAGCTCGTGATGCCGGACTTCCCTGGTCCGAAGTTGACGGGTCAGGGATCGTGGCGCGCGGTGGTGCCGCGCCTGCGGGAGAACTCGACGATCTGCATGGGCAAGACCACCAAGGCGGGAATGAACCCGATCAGCGCGACCGAATGCTACCTGTTCGTGCTCGACAAGCGCGACGGGACGGACTTCATCGCACCGGATCAATGGCCGCTGATGCTCGCCGGATTGCTGGAAGAGTTCGGCGGAGCGATCGGTGAATTCCGCGCAGGCCTGCTGAACGGCTCGCTCAAGAGTCATCGGATACTGTACCGGCCGCTTGCCGGTCACATGGTCGCAGCGCCGTGGCACAAAGGCCGTATCGTGCTGCTCGGCGATGCGGTGCATGCCACCACGCCGCATCTGGCGTCGGGGGCTGGTATCGCCGTCGAAGGCGCCATCGTGCTGGCCGAGGAACTGCAGCGCCGCCATTCTCTGGAGGGCGCATTGGTCGCTTACGCGGGCCGTCACTATGACCGCGCGCGGCTGGTGGTCACGGCCTCGGGCCGCATGGGGCAGATCGAGCAGGAAGGTGGCTCGCGTGAAGAACATACGCGCGTGATGGTCGAAGCGCAGCAGGCTCTGCGTGCGCCGCTTTGACAGACCGCGTTTTCCAATACGCACAGTTTTGCATGGGACCGGAGACACACTGACGTGACGACATCGAATAACGCCAACGGCCGCGTGGCCGTTGTTACCGGCGCCGCCGGCGGACTGGGCGAGGCGTTCGCGCTGCGCCTCGCGGCAAGCGGCCACGAACTGGTCCTGACCGACCGTGAACCCTGCGACGCGCTGGCCGCGCAGATCAATGCGGCCGGCGGTCGCGCTACGAGGTTCGCCTGCGATCTCGCCGATCCGGCCCATGTCGAGCGCTTCGCCGCACAAGTGCTCGAACAGGTCGGCAAGGTCGATGTGCTGGTCAATAACGCCGCCTTCATGCCGATGGCGCCGCTAGCGTCGATTACGGCGACGCTGTGGCGGCAGATCATGACCGTCAACGTCGATGCACCGTTCCTGCTCGCTCAGGCATTCTCCGTCGGCATGATTGAGAGGCGCTGGGGGCGCATCGTCAATCTGGCGTCCAGCACCGTCTGGGGACCGCCGCCAGGCATGTCCGCCTACGCGAGCAGCAAGATGGCCGTGATCGGATTGACGCGTGCTCTCGCTGCCGAACTCGGTGCGCATGGGATCACGGTCAACGCCATTTCCCCTGGCCTGACACGTCATGCGGGCAGCGCGGCAAATTTGCCGGCCGAAGCGTTCGACGCCGTGCGCGCACGCCAGTTTATTCCGCGCACCGAGGTTCCTGACGACCTGACCGGCGCACTGGCGTTTCTCTCATCCGACGATGCCCGATTCATCACCGGGCAGGTGCTGAACGTCGACGGCGGCGGGTTCGGCTTCTAACGCTTGACCTCAGGGGGCACCGCATGTCTTGCAGTCTTCGTTCATGTCATTGAGCTGCCTGGACGCGCGCCAATCAGACTAGCGCGACCATTGCCGGATCAGGTTGCCCCCAAACAGCTGCGTGAGTGTCTGCTGATTTTTTAAGGCGTTCTGCAAATTGTGATGGGCAATGCGGGCGTGCTCGCGCATCAGCGCTTCGGCACGCGCGCCCTCGCGGCGCTCGATCGCGTCGAGCACCGCGCGGTGCTGAGTCTGCGCAACGATCAGCACGTTGTACGCATCGGGCGCGACTGCCTGCACCTTCACAAACCCGCTCGGCGACGCGAACGGCAAGGCCATCGCTTTGGATAAATGTTTTTCGACGACACTGCTACCGCATGCGGAGGCCAGCAGGCGGTGAAACCGTTCATTGAGCTCGATGTACTGGGAGAACTGCGGCTCGGACAGGTTGGTATCGCCCAGGACGTCGTCGATCTGCGCAACACAGTCGCGCAGTTGCGTCATCAACGATGGATCGACTCCGCGCTCGGCTGCGAGCCGCGCGGCCAAGCCCTCGAGGGTGCCCCGCAGCTCGATCGCATCGTAGATCTCATCCGCGGTAAACGAGCGCACAGCATAACCGCCCGACGGCAGTGGATCGAGCAGACCTTCGTCCTGCAAACGCATCAACGCCGCGCGCACGGGCGTGCGCGAAACGCCGAGCCTGTCGACCACCCACAATTCGGTGATGCGCGCCCCCGGCGCCAGTTCACCCGCGAGAATCAGCTCACGCAGACCTAGCTGTGCTTTTACCGTTTGCGACGCCGAACTCGATGCGCCCGCATCGAGTTGGGTTGAATCGTTTTGCTCCACGCGTTGTGCTCCATGCGTTGTGCTTCTGGTGTTGTGCTTTTCGCGTTGTGCTTCTCGCGTTGTGCTTCAGGAATGGCCAGGCGGTTGCGGTATCCGTACGTCACCGCGTCGCCACGCCGTCACAAGTCAAGCACCAGTATCGGCGACTTCGAACGCGAACAGCACGGCAGAAAGCAGTCGTTGGCGTTCCGTTCGTCGTCGGTGAGATACATATCCCGATGATCCGGCTCGCCCGACAGCACACGCGTCAGACACGTACCGCAGACGCCCTGCTCGCATGAGGTCGGCACGTCGACACCCGCGGCCGTCAGCGCTGCGATAACCGTTTGCCCGCCTTTGACGTCGATCACCTGCCCGCTGCCGGCCAGCTTGACCTGGAAGTGGTCGCTCGCGGCCTCGGGCTGCACGGGCGCGGCGAAGTATTCCCGATGCAGGTTCCGTTCATCCCAACCGGCGGCGAGCGCGATGCTCAGCACTGCCTCGATAAATCCCGCCGGCCCGCATACATACAGATGCTTGCCGGGTTCAGGGGCAACCAGCAACGCGCGCAGATTCACACGTTCGTCCGCGGGCGCGCTATCGAAGTATAGATGAACCCGCCCCGCGAACCGCGCATCGGCGAGCCTTTCACGAAACGCCGCGCGGCCCGGATCACGGGTGCAGTAGTGCATCTCGAAGGCCGCCCCCGAAGCCGCGAGATGCTCGGCCATGCTGAGAATCGGCGTCACGCCGATGCCGCCCGCCAGCAACAGTGCGTGAGTCGTGCCACCCACGATCGGGAAGTGATTTTTCGGTTCGCTGATCTCCAGCAGTTGACCTTCGGCGAGCGCATGCATCGCGATCGACCCGCCCCGCGAACCGGCTTCGCGCAACACGCCGATCACGTACCGATGCGTCTCGCCGGGAGCGTTGCACAACGAATACTGGCGCACGAGCCCATCGCCCACATGAACGTCGATATGCGCACCCGCGGAAAAGGCGGGCAACGCCATACCGTCAGCGCTCGCCAGTTCGAACGCGCAGATGTCGTTGGCAATCGTGCTTTTACGGATGATTCTGACTTCCATGCGGGACCTCAGGATGCAGCGGCGACAGGCTGGCGCTCGTTCGCGATGAGGCGCTCGATCACGCGGCGCGACTGAACGCCGCCCGCGTCGATGTTCAGCTTCAGCAGATTGCGCTCGGGATGGGCCAGCAGATTGCGCTGCTGCGCCTCGAGCATCTCGAGGTCTTCCGCGAAAATCTTGCCCTGTCCTTCGCGAATCGTTTCGGTAAGCTTGGTATCTTGCGGGTTGAAATTGCGTGCCATGCCCCAGAAGTACCAGATCGACGTGTCGGTTTCAGGCGTGATGAAGTCGACCACGATGCTCGACGCCTTGTGCTGCGGATCGGCGTGGTAACCGCCCTTGCCCGCATGCGCGACGCCCACCTCGATCATCACGTGGCTCGGCGGCGCGAAGCGGCAGATCTGCCAGCGATCGCACGGCACGTTGTCCGCGAGTCCGTTGCCGCGCAATGCAGCCGCCCAGAATGGCGGCGGCATGATGTTTTCCATGAAGCGGCGTGTCACGACCGTGTCACCCTCGACCTTCGTCTCCGGCGCGGCCTCCTCGATTTCCGCCTGACCGATACTCGACGCGTGCACGTAGGTTTCGTGTGTGAGGTCCATCAGGTTATCGATCATCAGACGGTAGTCGCAAGCGATGTGATAGAGGCCGCCGCCGTATGCCCATTCAGGGTTTTCCGCCCATTCGAGGTGATGGATCTTTGCGGGATCGGCGAGCGATGGATCGCCGGGCCATACCCAGATGAAACCGTAACGCTCGACCGCGGGGAAGCGGCGAATCGCCGGAAACCCGCCGACCCGCTGCCCCGGCATGCCGGCGCACTTACCCTCGGCGCCCATCTGCAGACCATGGTAGCCACAGACCAGTTGACCGTCGCGCACGAACCCCAAAGACAGCGGTGCGCCGCGATGCGGGCAGAAGTCTTCGAGCGCGGCGACCGCGCCGTCGGGTCCTCGAAACAACACCATGCTCTCGTTGCAGATCCGGCGGCCAAGGGGCCGGCCGGCGATTTCATCGGGCGTGCACGCCACGTACCAGGTGTTTTTCAGGATCATGTCTCCACCACACATTGTATACATAAATTAAAACCAGATTGATGGCGCACCGATCTCATACGCCAGAACATGCATGATTTAAGGTATAAAACGCATGACCCTTCGTACGCGGATGACATCACACACCTTCATTTGACGACGATTGTATACATTGCGAGAGGGATGTCTAATCTTTCCTCGTCATTTGCGGGTAAACACGGGCGATGCGCACGGCGAGTTCATCCGCCGGAACGTCAGCGTTTGCCGCCGCGCTTCGACATCCGGTAAGCGAACTGCGCGCGCGTCAAACCCACGAGCCGTGCAGCCGCCGACACGTTGCCGCGCGCACGCGACAGTGCGTCGGCCAGAAGTTGCGCCTCGACTTCGCCGATCGATATGGGCGCCTGCGAGAGCGCTTGCGCGGACACCGGCGCGCCCAACACGGCAGCCTCCGTCAACCCGCTCGCCGGTCTCACTGCCGGCTCGGCGCGCAGGATGCCGCCGTCTACCGAATACAGCTCGGCCGCCGGCAAAGGCTCATGGCGAAACAGATGAGCGAGGTCGATCGGCTCGTCATCGTCGACGGCGATCACGCCGCGCTCGACCATGTTGCGCAGCTCACGGATATTCCCCGGGAACGCGTAGTTCAGCAGCGTGCGTCGCGCGCGCGGCGTGAGGCCAGGCGTAGTGCGTCCATGCTCGCGGCAAAACTGCAGCATGAAGCCGTCGATCAGCAACGCAATATCGTCGCGGCGTTCGCGCAGCGGCGGAATCACGATCGGAAACACGTTGAGCCGGTAAAACAGATCCTCGCGAAACCGGCCGCACTTCACCTCTTCGCGCAACTCGACATTGGTCGCCGCGATCACGCGGACATCGACCCGCAGCGTGCGCACGCCACCGACGCGCTCGACCTCGCGCTCCTGCAGCACACGCAGCAGCTTGCCCTGCGCCGCATAAGGCAGGCTGCCGATCTCATCGAGAAACAACGTGCCGCCCGACGCGCGCTCGAAGCGCCCCGCACGCGACTGCATCGCGCCGGTGAACGCACCGCGCTCGACACCGAACAATTCGGCTTCGACGAGCGAATCGGGCAACGCCGCGCAGTTGACGGCGATGAATGGTCCCGCCGCGCGACGGCTGCGCCGATGCAGCGTTGCGGCGAACAATTCCTTGCCTACGCCGGATTCGCCGGTCAGCAGCACCGCGGTGTCGGTCGGCGCGACGCGCTTCATCGCATCGCGAGCCGCGACAAAAGCGGCAGCGCGCCCAACCAGCCCGTCGTCGTCCAGCGTGGAGGCGGCCCGCGCAGCCGGGCGGCGAATCCGTCCGCCCTTCTCCGTCGTCTCCGCCTTCTCTGTCGTCTCCGCATGCAACGCGGCACTCTCGCGCGTCCCTTCGTTACCGTCCACCGCCGGCCAGTCGAGATAGCGCAGGTCGTCCGCGACGTCGTCCCACCGCAGCGCGTTGCGCCCAGTCACGCGACACACCGCGCTGCCCATCGCCCGGCATTCGACCTCGCGAAAGATCACCAACGTGCCAGTCAGCCCGCTCACATAACCGGTCGCATAGCCAAGCTCCATCCAGCAGGCCGGCTCATTGCCGACTCCGTAGGCCGCGATATGCTCGTCCGCTTCCGACGAGTGATGCCAGAGAAATTCGCCGTCGTAGCGACCGCTCGCGGCATCGAACGCAAAGTGCAGCGGCTCGACTTTCACCACGCCTTCGAGCGCGTGCAGACGCGTGCCCGCCGCCAGCAGCGATGCACCCTCGGCTTCGGGCCAGCGCTGCCGTACGAGCGCCGCATCGCGTGCGCCCGACGCATAGCCGGCACGAGTGAGCAAGCGGCGCGCGGATTCGCTGCCGACACATTCGATCAACTCGCGCCGCAGGGAGCCGAATGCCGCGCTGTGCAGCAGCAGCATGCGCTGGTCGTTGAGCCAGATCCGGCCGTCGCCAGGCGAGAAGAACAGGCATTCGGCCAGATCGCCGAGCGTCGGCGCAGCCCCGGCGTCGAGATGCGCGCTGTCGCCCGGTTTCATCAGCGCACCCGAGAGACGCACGGCTTCCGCGAGCGAAACTCGGGCGGGAGCGGCCGGCGATCGTGTGGTCGAATCGAACATGTGCGTCTCCTTGCGCTCTTCGTTTGTGCCGGGAGCAGGAAATAGTTATCTTATGAAATCATCAAAAACCATATTTATTATTTGATATAACTTTTATCAATTGCGCAAGCCGAAGATACCCCGGCCATGCCGACGCGCCGCGCTGACGAATGCCCGGACAACAACGCGTCTGCGTGCCTCACGCCATGCCATCCGCGCCCGGCCGCCGTGACCAGGCAGGGTCATCCAGCATGCGCAACCGCAATGGCATGGCTATTGCGTAGAAGTTCGTGCGCCTACTGATCCGCGCATCTATTCAAACCAAGGAGACAAGCAACATGGCAGAAGCCCAGCCAAACCGGCTCATCGATCAAGCACAATGGACCGGCCGCCTGTTCGGCGGCGCGGACGGCACCTGGTATGCGGCCGGCGAAACGCGTGACGTGATCGAGCCCGCCACTGGAGAATGCCTCGCGCAAGTCGGCCTTGCGCGCCCGGCCGATGTCGCGCGCGCCGCGGCTCAAGCCGCTGCGGCACAACCGGCATGGGCCGCGCTTGCGCCCCGCGAACGCGCCGCCGTGTTTCGCCGCGCCGCCGCAGCGTTCGAACGCGACGCCGATGCGCTCGCGCGCTACATCGCCCGCGAAACCGGCGGCATTCTCGCGAAAGCGCAACATGAAGTCGCCGAGGCAGCCACGCTTCTGCACATCGCCGCAAGTCTGCCGCTGCAGCCGCAGGGTCTCGTGCTGCCGACAACAGCAGGCCGCCTCAGCTACGCGCGGCGCGTCCCGCATGGCGTAGTCGGCGTCATCTCGCCCTTCAACTTTCCACTGATCCTGTCGATGCGCTCCGTGGCGCCTGCGCTCGCGACGGGGAATGCCGTCGTGCTGAAGCCCGATCCGCAGACGCCCATCTCCGGCGGTTTCCTGATTGCGCGCGCGTTCGAGGAAGCCGGACTGCCGCCGGGCCTGCTGCAGGTACTGCCCGGAGACGCCGACGCGGGCGCGGCGCTCGTCGAAGCGCGCGAGGTCGGGATGATCGCCTTCACCGGCTCTACCGCTGCGGGACGCAAGGTTGGCGAGCTTGCCGGACGCCATCTGAAGAAAGTCTCGCTCGAACTCGGCGGCAAAAACACGCTGATCGTGCTCGACGACGCCGACCTCGACGTCGCGGCAAGCAACGCCGCGTTCGGTGCGTTTTTTCACCAGGGGCAGATCTGCATGGCAACCGGCCGCATCGTCGCGCATCGCAAGATCGCCGCGGAACTCACGCGGCGACTCGTCGAGAAGGCCAGTCATTTGCCGGTCGGCAACCCGGCGAGCGGCACTGTCGCGCTCGGACCGCTCATCAACGCCCGGCAGCTGGCGCAGGTGGACGCAATCGTGCGAGCCTCCATCGAAGCGGGTGCCGTGCTCGAAGCAGGCGGCTCCTACGAACGGCTTTTCTACAAGCCAACGGTGCTGTCGAATGTTCAGCCCGGCATGCGCGCGTTCGACGAGGAAATCTTCGGACCCGTCGCGGCCATCACGCCGTTCGACACCGACGATGAAGCCGTCGAGCTGGCGAACCGCACGGAATACGGCCTGTCATGCGCGGTGATCAGCGCATCGGTTGGCCGCGCAACGGCGATTGGCGAGAGGCTGAAAAGCGGCCTCCTGCATATCAACGATCAGACCGTCGCCGACGAATGCGTCAACCCGTTCGGCGGGCGCGGACAGTCCGGCAATGGCAGCAGCGTCGGCGGTCCGTCCGACCTGGACGAATACACGCAATGGCAATGGGTGACGGTGAAAGGCGCTGCCAGCTCGACGCCGTTCTGACGACTACCGACAACAAGGAGACAAGCAATGAGAATCAAAGCCGCAGTCGTGCGGGACAAGGGCGGACCGCTCACCCTGGAAACACTCGAGCTCGAAGACCCCCGCGATGACGAAATTCTCGTGCGCGTGGTGGCGACCGGTGTATGTCACACCGACGTCGTGGTGCGCGACGGCCTGCTGCCAACGCCGCACCCGGTGGTGCTCGGCCACGAAGGCGCGGGCATCGTCGAACGGGTCGGGCGCAGCGTGAGTAAGGTTGCACCCGGTGACGCCGTCGTCATGACCTACGATTCGTGCGGTCAATGTCCTTCATGTGTCGCGCATGCGCAAAGCTATTGCCATGCGTTCTTTCCGCGCAACTTCTTCGCCAGTCGCGCGGACGGCAGCAGCGCGCTCTCGAAGGACGGCGAGCGGATTCACGGCAATTTCTTCGGACAATCGTCGTTTGCGACGCATGCGCTATGTCACGAACGCAACGTCGTGAAGGTGCCCGGTGACGCGCCGCTCGAACTGCTCGGCCCGCTTGCGTGCGGCGTGCAGACCGGCGCCGGCGCTGTCATGAACGCGCTGAACGTGACGGCCGGCGCCAGCTTCGCGGTATTCGGCGCCGGCTCGGTCGGGCTTTCGGCCGTGATGGCCGCGCGCGTGGTCGGCGCGACGACGATCGTCGCGATCGACCTGCACGATGAACGGCTCGAGTTCGCGCGCAGCGTCGGCGCGACGCATACGCTGAACCCCGAGCGCGACGACGTGGTGGGATCGCTCATCGCGTTGACGGGCTACGGGATCGACTACGTACTCGATACGACCGGCGTCGCCAGGGTGATCCGTCAGGCGGCCGACAGTCTCGCGCCACGCGGCACCTGCGGGATCCTCGGCGCATCGGCGCCCGGCACCGAGATCGTGCTCGACGAGGTGCATTTCATGAGCGGCGGACGCCGCCTGATGGGGATCGTCGAGGGCGAATCGAACCCAGATGCGTTTATTCCGACACTGATCGAACTGCACCGGCAAGGGCGTTTTCCATTCGACCGGATGGTGAAGTTCTACTCGCTCGGTGAGATCAACGCGGCAATCGCCGATTCACTCGAAGGGCGCACGATCAAGCCGATCGTCCGGATGTAAGTCCCCGCAGCAAACGAGTGCGAGCGCCGGTCACCAACCCGGCGCTCGCATGCGAAGTCATCTGGATCTGTTACATGACCGCGCGAGATCACGAGAGACCGCGCGTGAGCGGCAGCGTGAGCGACAGCTTGAGCGAAGCGAACCCTCCGCTGTCGTCTGCGCTCAACGCAGTGCGCTGCGCAATGCCTGTGCGAGTTGCTGTTGCGCAAGACGGGCCGCTGCGACGGCGCCGCCCATGCTGATGAAGCCGTGCGCGAGCCCGTGATATTCGATTGCCGTCACGGCATTGCCGGCCGCAAGCAGGCGCTCGCCGTACGCCAGGGCTTCGTCGCGCAACGGGTCGAACGCGGCAATCTGAAGCAGCGCCGGCGGCAGGCCGGCGAGGTCCGGGGCGAGCAGCGGCGCGGCGCGGAAGTCCGAGGGAACGATGCCCTCGCCGAAATAGTGGCGCGCGAAATAGTCGATCGAACGCAGGGTCAGCGTCGGCCCATCGGCATGGCGGGTTCGCGACGGATAGTCGCCATGGACGCCGGCCGCTGCCGGCGGATACACCAACGCCTGGAATGCAATCGCCGGCCCGTTGCGATCTCGCGCCAGCAGACTCGTTACCGCTGCAAGCAAGGCGCCCGCGCTATCCCCGGCAACCGCGATGCGCGCATCTTCGCGGAGCAGTTCGGCGGCATGCGCCGCCACCCATTCGAATGCTGCCCACGCATCGTCCACTGCGGCGGGAAACGGATGCTCGGGTGCGAGGCGGTAGTCGACCGACACGACAACCGCCCCCGCATCGTCACTCAATTGACGGCACACGTTGTCATAGCCATCCAGATCGCCGAGCACGAAGCCTCCACCGTGGTAGTAGACGACGATGCCGTGAGGCGCTTCACCGCGCGGCGTGTAGATGCGCAAACCAAGCGGTCCGCCTGGACCGTCGATCGTGCGCTCGGACACGTCTACGTCTGCCGGCGCAACGTCGGCGGCCGCGAGAATTTGCCGGTACAAGCCGCGAGACGCGACAACCGGCAGATCGCAGAGGTCAGGCACACCCGCCGCGCTCGCCTGTGCAACGATGGCTTCGAGTTGTTTATCCAGCATGGTTGATCCCGAACAGTTGAGCTTGCGAATATCGGAACTGCGTTTTCATTCTGACCGACGCGACGATCCGCGCCGAGCCGTGCGATGCACGCCATGGCTCCGCGTTACCGCGGCGCCATCCGCAACGCGCCGTCGAGCCGGATCACTTCGCCGTTCAACGCCACGTTCCGCACGATGTGCAGCGCCAGCTCCGCGAACTCCTCAGGCTTGCCAAGCCGCTTCGGAAACGGAATCGAAGCCGCAAGCGACTGTTGAACCTCTTCCGGCAGCGCGTAGAGCAATGGCGTGAGAAAGAGTCCCGGCGCGATCGTCATCACGCGTACGCCGTACTGGGCGAGATCGCGCGCAAGCGGCAACGTGAGCGAGACGAGGCCGCCTTTGGACGCCGCGTAGGCCGCCTGCCCCACCTGACCGTCGTAGGCGGCCACCGACGCTGTGCATACGATCACACCGCGCTCGCCGTCCGCCATGGGCTCGGCCGCCGTCATGCGGGCGGCTGCAAGGCGGATCGCGTTGAACGTCCCGAGCAGGTTCACGTTGATGACCCGCGCGAAATCCTCCTGCGGCATCGGCGCACCGTCGCGGCCGACGAGCCGCTTCGCGCCGCCGATCCCCGCGCAGTTGATCAGAATCCGTGCCGGGCCGTGCGCGCGCTCGCCGGCGTCGAGGGCCGCTTCGATTGAGGCTGCATCCGTAATGTCGCAACGCTGGGCGACCGCATGAGCGTGGCCAAGTTCTTCCGCCAGCGCGTGCGCCGCTGCTTCGTTCACGTCCAGCAACGTGACTCGCGCGCCCGCTGCAACCAATGCGCGCGCCGTCTGCGCGCCGAGCCCCGATGCGGCGCCGGTGACGAGCGCCGCCTGTCCTTCTGCTTGCATATCCCAGGTTCCTTTAAAAGATTAGCCAACCTGCGCCGTTTCAGGCTTCGCGCCGAGACCGAGCAGGCGCACCGCGTTGTCCTTGAGCAGCAGTTGATGCACTTCCGGTTTGAAGCCGGCTTTCTGGAAATCGTCGAGCCAGCGGTCCGGATGAATCAGCGGGAAATCGGAGGCGAACAGCATCCGCTCCTTCAGCAGCGAGTTCGCGTACTGCACCAGTTGCGGCGGGAAATACTTCGGCGACCAGCCGGACAGGTCGATATAGACGTTCGGCTTGTGCAGACAGATCGACAGTGCCTCGTCCTGCCATGGCCACGAGGGATGCGCGATGACGACCTTCATGTCGGGGAAGTCGGCCGCAACGTCGTCCAGGTGGATCGGTTCCGAGTACTTGAGCCGCAGACCGCCGCCGCCGGGCATGCCGCTGCCGATGCCGGAATGGCCGCTGTGGAATATCGCAGGCAACCCGTATTCCGCGATCACCTCGTAGAGCGGATACGCCATCCGGTCGTTGGCATAGAAACCCTGCACGGTCGGATGGAACTTGAAACCGCGCACGCCGCATTCCTCGATCAATCGCCGTGCCTCGCGTGCGCCCATCTTGCCCTTGTGCGGATCGATGCTCGCGAACGCAATCATGATGTCGCGGTTGTTCGCGGCGAACTCGGCGATCTCCTCGTTCGGAATACGGCGGCGGCCCATCTGGCTCTCGGCGTCGACGGTGAACATGACGAAACCGATCTTGCGTTCCCGGTAATAGTCGATCGTCTCGGGAATAGTCGGACGGCGCCCCTTGCGCAGCACGGTGCCGAAGTATTTGTCGGCCGCGTCGTCGAATTCCTTGCCGAACAGATCGGGCGGCTGGCAACACGACACCTCGGCGTGGACGTGTGTGTCGATTGCGATCAGATTGTCGATATCCATCAGGCGCTCCTCCATCAAAGACTCTTTTCGGCGGCCGCGATCGAGCGCGGCACCCAGACCGTTAGTGTGGCGTCGCCGCGGTAGAGCGCGTCGACGATCGCGACGCGCTGCAAGAGCACGGCACGCTGGTTAATCGAGCCTTTGTCGGTCACTTCGCCGGTCGCGAGAGACGGCGGCGGATCGAGTAGCGCGGCACGCGCGACGCGGCTCGAGGTGCCCGTGCCCTCGGAATACAATGCGTCCAGCAACGCGCGGAACATCTCGACGACTTCCGGATGCGCGTAGACCTGCGCCGCCGGCACGTCAACAAATGCCCCGGCAAGCTGACGGCATGCGGCAAGATTCGGCACGATCAGGATGCCTATTTCGTGGCGGTCGTGTCCGGTAACGACAACGTCGCCGACATAGGGACTCCCGGCCGCAATCACGCGTTGCCGCAGCGGACCCACGCTCACCCAGGTGCCGGTATTCAGCTTGAAGTCTTCGGCGACCCGGCCGTCGAAAACGAAGCCGCGGTTGGGGTCCGACGGATCGAGCCAGCGTACCGCGTCGCCCGAACAGAAGAAGCCCTCTTCGTCAAACGCCTCGGCGCTCTGTTCCGGCGCACGCCAGTATCCGGACGTCACGTTCGGACCGCGATAGCGCACCTCGAGCTTGCGGCTCTGGCCGTCGCCGACCGGCACGAGCTTCAGCTCCATCCCCGGCAGCGGTACGCCGATCTGCCCCGCCACCACTTCGGTCTCGACGATCATCAGCGCGGAGGGTGCGGTCTCCGTCATGCCCAGTCCGGTATTCATCACGATCCGTTCACCGCAATGCGCGACGGCAGTTCGGTGAAGACGGTCCCAGACGGGTTGTTCGAGTGCGGCTCCGGCATAGAACTGCATGCGCAGCCGATGATAGAAGGTCGCGCGCAACCCGGCATCCTGCTCCAATGCACGGGCAATTTCTTCCCACCCTTTCGGCACATTGAAGTAGACCGTCGGTGAGATCTCACGCAGGTTGGCGAGCGTTGTCGCCATGCCGTCCGGCGTCGGCTTGCCGTCGTCGATGTAGAGCGAGCCACCGTGGAACAGCGTCAGTCCGAAATTCTGGTTGCCGCCAAACGTGTGATGCCAGGGCAGCCAGTCGATAAAAACCGGCGGTTCTTCGGCAAGAAACGGCCACGCCGCGGTTTCCATCACGAGATTGCTGGACCACATCCGGTTCGTGTTGATCACCGCCTTGGGCATCTTCGTCGAGCCCGACGTGCACAGGAACTTGACGATCGTATCGGGACCGGTCGCGGCCCGCGCCCGCTCGACAGCGTCGGTCGGCACGGTGGCGGCCAGTTCGTCGAGCAAAGTACTCGTGCGTGCGGCCGGCGGCGTCTCGCCGACGACGACCTCGACGTCGGCCGGCACCGCTTCGCACAAGGCCGCGGCAAAGCGCGCGCCGTCGTCGGCGAAGACGAGACCCGGCGTCAGCATCGACAGAATGTGGCGCAGCTTCCCGTAGCTCTTGTCCAGCAGCGAATACGCGGGGGATACCGGCGCATACGGAACGCCGGCGCACATGCAGCCGAGCGCAACCAGCGCGTGTTGCAGCGAGTTGCCGGACAGAATCGCGACCGGGCGTTCGGCCGAGAGGCCACGCGCGAGCAGCGCCTCGCCGATACTGCGCGCCGCAGCGGCGGCTTGCGCGTAGCTGACATGCTGCCACTGTCCGTCGGGGCCACGACGCGCCATCAGGGTGCGCTCGGGCGCGGCGGCGGCATGCTCGAACAGCCGGTCGATCACGCGCTCGGGATAGGGACCCAGCGGCGTGGTCGAGCGAACGCGGAGCGCGCCGTCGGCCGTTTCGATCACTTCAAGGGGACCGACGCCGAAATTTACGCGCCGATAGGTATGTACTGGCATCAATTGTCTCCGTCCATCATCCTGTTTGCGGTGGCCGTGTGCGGCCATCTTGTTGCGTGATGATCTTGTTGCGTGATGAGCGAGCGCGGATTTATGTGGGGCGCACGCGGCCGACCTTATGTTCGAGGAACGCCGCCAGCCGCTCCTGCGTCTGCGGGTCGCTCAGCGCAATCGCCGCCATCAGCGACTCGGTCAGCAGACCGTCCTGGATCGATTGATCGGCGATTCGCGGCAGCACCTGTGTCACGGCGTAGTTGGTGGTCGGCGAGTTCTGCGCGATCCGCCCGGCAAGTTCCCGTGCCTTGGCGAGGCCTTCGCCGTTCTTCACCAGATACTGGGCGATCCCGGCGTCATACCCTTCCTTTGCGTTATAAACCCGGCCGGTCAGCATCATGTCCGCCATCCGTGCGACGCCGATCAGGCGCGGCACCCGCACCGACGCGCCACCGCCCACGAAAAGGCCGCGGCTGCCTTCCGGCAACGCGTAAAACGCCGATTCCTCCGCGACCCTGACGTGGCATGCCGAGGCAAGCTCAAGACCGCCGCCGATGGTCGCCCCCTTCAATACCGCGACGACCGGCGCCCGGCCGAACTGGATCTGCTCAAAAGCGGCGTGCCACATGCGTGAATGATGCATCGCCTCCACCGTGCCGCGCTCGCGCATCTCGGCCAGGTCGAGCCCCGCACAAAAATGTTCGCCCTCGGCGTGCAGGACGATCGCCCGCACCGCCTCCGGCATCGTTTCGAACGCATGGCGCAATTCCGCCACTAACGCATCGCTGATCGCGTTACGCTTGGCGGGGCGATTGAGACAGACCAGCGCTATCGATTCCTCGAGCTGGACGTTCAGATACTGATAGTCAGGTTGCGTCATGTGCATGGTCGTTGAACATCGGTGTTGAAACAATGAATTAGTTATACACCATAACTATTTGGGTGACAAGCCTGGGCATGCGCGTTGCAGGCCCGCACGCCTCTTTTCGAAGAGGCGCGTGTTATGATCGATATGCCCTCTCTTGCGCGAAAACGTCTATCCCCATGGCCTCAAAACCCGCTCCAGACAACACTGCCGACGACCAGGCCGACCAGGCCGAACTGCTCGGCCTCGTGGGTTACAACCTGCGCCGGGCGTACCTCGTCATCCAGTCGCAGTTCGATGAACGGATGGAAAAACACGACCTGCGGCAAGCGGAATTCAGCGTGCTGTCGATCGTGAAAAACAATCCCGGGATCAATCAGAAGGCACTGGCGGAAGCGCTCGTGGTGGCGCCGCCCAATCTCGCAACGCTGCTTGACCGGCTCGAGGCGCGTGGCCTGCTCACCCGGCAACGCAATCCAGACGATAAGCGCGCGCAACTCGTCGAACTGACGGCGCAAGGCACGCGACTCTGTGGCCGCGCCCTGAAAGCGGCGGCGGAAGCAGACGACGCTGCGGTAGACAGGCTTTCCACAGCCGAACGCGAGCAGTTGAAAATGCTGTTGAGAAAGATCTTTGTCGACTGAACCGGCAGCTGTCCAGTCGCGGCAATGCCGCGACCGGGTACGAACGAACTGAAGCAGGCGAACCTGCTGAACACCGCTCAGAAGTGTGTCTGCATGCCGATACGGCCAATGAACTGCGAAGCTGAGCTCGACGCCACCATCACGTCGTTGATCTGCGCGTTGGCCCCCTGATTGGCGCGTTGATAAACGGTCGCGACATAAACGCTGGTGCGCTTCGACAGTGTGTACTGCAACATCGCCGTCAGCTGGTGCGCGTGATTGTCGTCAACCACCGCGTTCCCCTTCATATACGAATACGCGCCGCTCAGGCTCCACACGTTACCGATCTGCCACACGCTGCCGGCCTCGATCTGCCATACGCCAGCGCCGTTCAGATTGTTGTGCACGGTTGTGAACAATCCCGTCAACGTGACCGCGCCCAAGTGATAGTGGGTGCCGATACCCCAGTTACGCACGCTGTCCTGACCACCGGTGGTCGCCGTCTTGACGAGCGTATAGGCGGCATTCACGCCGAATGCGCCGTTCACATAGTTGAGCCCGAAGCTCGACGCGTTGCCCGACCCAATCGATCCAGCCACGCCGCCGAAGCCGTACATGGCACCGGCCGAGAATCCATTGAAACTCGCGCTCTGATACTTGACCGAATTGGTGATCCGCTCGCCGGCCATCCGGTCCCAGTCGAACGCGCCGGTCGGATTGTTCGGTAACGCAAGCTTCGCGAATGGCCCGTTGCGGAAGTCGTAAACACCCGCTGCGTAAAGGGCCGCGTCGTTGTAGCCGAAAAACAGCGAGTCGACCATGAAATCATACTGATTGCCTAGCGTGAGACGGCCAAAACGATCGTCATCGAGACCTACGTACGCCGTGCGGCTGAACAGGCTCTGTCCGGGCATGAAGGAGCCGCTGCCGAGTTGGAACTGATTCGTCAGGTCGAAAACCGCCCGCGTGCCGCCGCCGAGATCCTCCTTGCCGGTGAGCTTCAGAAGGTTCGGCACCGCGATCCCGTCATCGAACTTCAGGGTATGACCGCCACCCTCGTTGCTGACGTAGGACACCCCGCCGTCGATCAGGCCGCTGATCGTCACGCTGCTTTGGGCAAACGCGTGACATGCGAAGAGCATGCCCGCCGCCGTACCAATCGCTTTCATCTTCACTGACTGTCTCCTTACCTGATATCAAAGTTGCGACTTCGCGTCGTCGTTTGGTTTAGTGCTGCTTCTGTGGCGCGACCTGATCTGAATGCGACGGCTCCGGACGAGGCAGTTCATGCTCGCCACGGGCTCGGGAAGGTCGGATCTGTGCGGACGCGCGGGAACTCAAGCGCCGCTGACACGGCGCGCATCGAAAACCGGTGTGCCGGCGTTTCAGGCCGCGTCGCTCGAAGCGCCGGACACCACCGCGCGACGCTCGAGTTTGCGTGGCGCGGTCTCGACGAGGAACAGCGAAACCGCGGCGCCGGCGATCAGGCCACCAAGCGCGAAATCAAGCGTGGAAGCAAGGCCGAAGTGTTGTGCGATAAAGCCCGCAATCGCAGGCGCGAGACCGCCGCCGAAAATTTCACCCGTGCCGGACACAAACCCGACCGACGACGCAACCAGTCCAAGCGGCGCCGCTTCGGTGGCGATAGGCCCGCTTAGCAGTCCGAGCAGTCCCAGCGCGAACACCGAGATGCCGAACAGGAGCACGAACAGCAGTTGCGGATTCGAGCCGGTGCGGGAGAACACGTACAACAGCACCGCTGCAGCTACGAACGCGACGACTGCCGCGTTGCGACGTCCGATGTAGTCGGAGACGCCCGCCACGCCGAAAGAACCGATGAATCCACCGAAGCCGATCGCCGACACGACGAAACCCATGCTCTGCGTATCCAGATGCAACACTTCGACGAGATACGTCGGTACCATCGCGCTGACGACGAAGATGCCCGCCATCGCACATAGGATCGCGGCCATCGCGAGCAATACGTTCCGGCTGGCAAACAACGCGGTCCAGCGCGGCCTGGCTACGCCCGCGGCAGACGACGCAGGCTCGTTACGTGGCCGATCACGCAAGGTGCGGGCAATCAGCCACGCCACAATCAGCCCGGGCACCGCCGAAATCATGAATACCCAGTGCCACGACGGAACGACCCGCAGCAACTGCGTCGCGAGGATGGGTGCGAAGCCGAGACCGAGCAGCGAGAACATGCTGAGCTGCAAACCCTGGTTAAAACCGCGCCGCGACGGCAACGACGCTTCCCCGGTCGCTGCGACGCTTGCCGGCGTGAACGCGCCTTCGGCGATACCCATTACCGCGCGGATCAGCATCAGACTAGCGAAGCTCGTGGCGAGCCCCGACAGACTCGATAACAGGGAAAACGCGACCATCGTCACAACGAGTATTTTCTTGCGGCCAATGCGGTCGGACACGGGCCCCATCGCGATTGCCCAGATTCCCCATGTGACGCTCAGGATGCCGATCAGACTGCCGAGCTGCTGAAAATTCAGCCCCAGATCGCGCATCATGTGAGGAAACAGTGGCGCGACGATCCAGCGGTCGAGACCGACGAGGCCAAACCCGAGGCCGAGCAGAACAAGTGTCTTACGCTCGTAGGTCGTATCGTGTTGCGTGGTAATGCTCATGAAAGTGTCTCCTGTCAGCCCTGCATTTGATTATGATTTATATTTGTTATATATCATAAGTTGTTTACGAGGGAATGCAAGCAGGGACTGGTAGGGGAAAACGCTGAAGGCCACGCGGCCCCATCCCGTCTCAATGTTGAGACAGGTTTTGCGGCACCTCACTCCCGTTCGTCGCCGCCTTGTTGCGCCTGAACATTCGTGGGATCCCCGCGTCAGCCTTATGCACGCTGGACGCGCGGTAGCACAGGCTCGCCCGCGCCCTTGGGGAAACGGGCATTTCCAATTAGATCGAGCGTCCTGCGTGTAACGCAGGCGCAACATTAGGCGCCTGTCTGGCACCTGCCGACCGCATTGCGACCATGCTGTTTATCGCGCAGCAAGCGTTTGCGCTCTTGTGGCACGGTCATTGCGATACGAGATTCACGAGCGAGTCTGTTGCGACCGACATCAAGCCCAGAGCAATCCAGGGATGCGATATAGACCTCGCACGCGTGGCCATGGGAACGCCCATGCGTTTTTGACGCAAACGGTGGGGTCCATTGAAAAATCAAGCCGTGAAAGACCGATTAAACGGTTTGCATTAAAAATTAATTATAGATAGTGAAAACGGCCAATCAGGCTGCTTTCACTTGGGGGGAGAAACTCGTGAAAGCGATATTTCGTACCGGCATTGCTTGCGCAATGCTCGTGGCGACTTGCGCGTTGCCTTTTCCCGCGCAGGCCACCCTCGGCGGGAGGGTCAGCAGCGTAGGCAGCGACCAGGTTCGAATGCATGCCACGGCCCACAGCGTCACTTCGCAACTCGCATACACCGTGCATCTGATTACGCTGCCCTCGGGCACGGTGTTACGCGAGTATGTCGCGGCGAGCGGAATCGTGTTCGGCGTCGCCTGGGAAGGACCGACATTGCCGAATCTGAAGGCTACGCTCGGCGAAGCTTTCGATCAATATGTCGCGGCCATCGCGACGCGCCGGGCAACCCCGCTTGCTGTCTCGAACGATACGCTGGTGGTGTTCTCCGCCGGCCATTTGCGTGCGTTCGCGGGCTACGCGTATTTGCCGCAAGCAATGCCGGCCGGCGTCGACGCCAGCGTCATTCAATAGCGGAGCAATCATGCGCGATCCAGATTCGCTCCTTCGTTCAGGCTCGCTTCTTAAGCTGCTCGCGGCGACATTGCTTGCGGTGCTCATGGTTGGATGCGGGGGCGGCGGCGGTGGGTCATCCGGTACATCGGCGCCAGCGCAGTCGCTCACGAGCGCGCCTCCCGCGCCGCAAGCGCTGGCGTCTAACGCCGCGGCGGTGACTGTCGATTTCGGCGTGATTGGCGTGCCGAATATACCCTTCGTCAGCGTTACGCTCTGCGTGCCGGGCACGACGCAGTGTCAAACCGTCGATCACGTCCAGGTTGACACCGGCTCGTCGGGGCTGCGCCTGTTCGCCTCGCAACTTCCACCGTCGCTCCTGCTGCCGCAGCAGAAGGATAGTGCGGGCAATCCGCTTGCCGAGTGCATGCAGTTCTTCGACGGTTATACGTGGGGATCGGTGCGGCTTGCCGATGTACTGATCGGAGGTGAAAGAGCTGCGTCGCTGCCCGTTCAGGTGATCGATCCGAGCTATGGTGCCATGCCGTCGGACTGCAGCAGTCTCGGCGCGTCTCGCAATACTCCGACGAGTATGGCGGCTAACGGAATACTCGGCATTGGCGTGTTCAAGCGCGATTGCGGCCCGGCCTGCGCGCGCAACGCCGTGCCGGCGACCTACTATGGCTGCGTCGGGGACAGTTGCACGTCGATCGCCGTCGCCGAGAGCCTGCAGGTTGCCAATCCGATTCCCTACTTCGCGACCAATAACAACGGCTCGATCCTGATGCTGCCAACCGCGTCGGCAAGCGGCGAAACATCGCTCACCGGACAACTG
Source organism: Paraburkholderia caffeinilytica (assembly GCF_003368325.1). Taxonomy (NCBI): domain Bacteria; kingdom Pseudomonadati; phylum Pseudomonadota; class Betaproteobacteria; order Burkholderiales; family Burkholderiaceae; genus Paraburkholderia; species Paraburkholderia caffeinilytica. The sequence goes on from NZ_CP031466.1 coordinate 2,636,921, forward strand.
GTGTTCGGCATCGGCACGCAGAGCAATAACGGCTTGGGCAATGCGCAGGTGATCGGGGTCAGTCCGTCAAGCGGCACGTTCAGCACGGTGCAAAACGGCACGACCTATTCGAGGAGCATCATGGACAGCGGCTCGAACGGACTCTTCTTCCAAACCAGCGCGCTGCCGATCTGCGCGAGCCCGAACAACTCGTACTACTGCCCCGCAACGACGCAGCAGTTGAGCGCCATGATCGAGGGTGTGAATGGTACGAACAGTGCGGTCTCATTTGAGGTCGGCAATGGCGCTGAGCTCATGCAGATTCATGGCAGCATTTCAGTGATGCCGCTGCTTGCCGGTCCGGCAATCGTCACCCCGACGATCTTCGTCTGGGGCATGCCGTTCTTCTACGGGCGCAACGTCTATGCCGCCGTCGAGCAACAATCGACGCCCGGCGGCGTGGGTCCGTATATAGCGTACTGAGATACGCTCAACTGCACGGCAGGAAATCGACAACGTCGAGTCTCTCTTCGATAGCGCGATACGCGCACTTCTGCTGATTGTCTGCACGGGCAATACAAGAAGGGCGCGCCCCTCACGTATGACTGCATTCGCCAACATTGGGTCCCATTCGGACACGCGGTGTCAGAAATTGTAATTGTTCTATAGGATCGACTCCAGTGAACAAGGCACTTCAGTAAAGATCCGGACATCTCAACGATAAAGAAGTGATGCGGCGACAGATTGGGAAGCAGGGACGCGTGACGGGCAACTCTTGAGTCTCTTTGCAGAAGCGCCTCGTTGCAATCGCACGTTCGGCAAGTCTGCGGCGTTGAGGAGGGCTGCGAGCCGGAAGGCCGCCGCCGCGCTCGACGCGGGTCGGTTGCGAATCCAGAAGTCTATCTGCGGCACGACAGCCGGCGTGGCTGTGTAACGTGGCTGTGTAGCGCGCCTTCGTGCGTGATGACGGCATTCCTTGAAGCGTCGAAAGAAGCGAATTGTGTGTGGAAGTCCGGGGAGTCGACCGGTCCTGTCATGTGATCCCTGCTTTGTTACTACGTCCTTCAACGGCTTCATCACAAATGGGACTCTGCAGATTGCGCGCATATCGACCTCAATTCGCGCCGCAAGCGCTGGCGCTCGCCGTTGCACTGCTATTTTCGGCGTCGGCGCATGCTGCCGACCCGGCACTGAACTCTCTCGGCCAGGCAGGCGGCCTGGTGATTCCCTATGCGTACCCGTTGCCGGAAGGTGTCGGCGAAGCACAGTACAACGACTATATCGACCCTCGATACGGCAAGAAGGCGACGGGTTCCCAGATCTACTGGGGGGCGGTCGGGCTCCTGCCGTATGTCGAGGTTGCCGGCGGGCTGGCGAACTATCCGGCAGATGTGCCGGCGCCGTTCGCCGGAGCGGACCATGTTGTCCTTCGTCATTTGATGGCCGATGTCAAACTGGCCGTGCCGCAGTTCTTCAAATATCAGCCGGCCATCGCTTTCGGCATGACCGACATTGGTGGTCAAACCCATTTCTTTCGCTCGAAGTACGGCGCGGTATCCCAGGCCGTTGGGCCGCTCAACCTGACAATCGGCTATGGACAAGGCGATCGGCTCGATGGCCTGTTTGGAGGTGCCCAGCTGTCGCTTTGGCATACGGGACTATCGCTGCTGGCAGAGCATGATTCGAAGACGCCCTACGTAGGCATCCGTTATCAATCGCCTCGCATCAGCTGGCTAGCCGACGCGAACGTAATCGGCACGATAACGCGCGCGGTCAGATCGACAGACGGCGTATCGCCGCGCACGTCGATCTCGGTGGGGATCCAGATACCGTTCGGCAACCGGTTCAATTCGCAGCGCTGCGCAGACGGTCTGTGCGACGGCACCCACGCACAGGTGCAACAGGCACCAACCGACGCAGCCGCGAACGAAGCGATCGTGTCGCGCAACTTGCAGCCGCTACCCGAGGCGGCAATGGCGGAACAGCCGAATCGCCTTGCCGGAGAGGGGGTTCCATTTGTGCCGCCGCTGCAATCCCAGGCGACTGTCGTTGTCGCCGAAACAACCCCTGCGGTGTCCGCTGAGCGCGCGCCCGCTATTTCCGAGTCGCTGGACACGTCCGCGCTCGATTCGATTGCGGCGCAGCTGTTTGCCGCTGGTCTCGAACGCGTGCGAGTGGGGATCAGCGGCCGGGATCTCATCGTCGAATACGAGAACCACCGGTACAACCAGAACGAAGCCGACGCGCTTGGCATCGTGCTGGGCGTGGCGAGCATCAACGCGCCGCATGGCATAGAGCGAATCCGCGCCGTGGTCAAGAAGGCCAATGATGCGCTCGCCGACATCGCCGTCGATCGCGAAGCCTACGCACAGTTTCTCGCCGGTGGGACACCTTCGGCAGCAAGCGCATCGATGACGATGCGAACGCGACCGACCTATGACGCGGACTCGATTGCATGGCATGGCGACGATCGGCGTCATGGACTCACGCGCATTCAGATCTCGCCCGTGACGAGTTATCTCTATGGCACGGAGTATGGAAACTTCGATATTTCGCTAGCGGCAAATATTCAAGGATTCGTTCCGCTCTGGCGGGGCGCCGAACTGTACGCGAGCTACATCGCGCCGCTGTACAACACGAAGAATATGGACGATCACCGCGTGTTTAGCCAATACCGCCTACGCGGCGGGTTGGCCACTGCCGCGTTGGCGCAGAGTTTCTGGATCATGCCGCAAGTCCTGAACGTGGCCGCCGTGGGCAGGTTCAACTACCACTACGTGGGCATCGAGAACGAAACCACGGCATTCGTCCCAGGCCGTCCGGACATCGTGCGACTGCGTCTCGCGTATCTGCACCAGGAGCCTGGTCAAGACATGCTGTCGCACCAGGAAAACGCAATGATCACCTACCGATGGGTTCAACCTTCGTGGAACCTATGGATCGAGGGTGGGGTGGCGCGCTATGTCGGGGGCGACAAGGGTCCCCTGATCACGCTGACGCGCTGGTTCGACGACGTATCCGTCAGCGTGCATGGCGAACACAGCGGCCGTGGAAGCTTCGTGGGTGCGAGCATCAGCTTCCCGCTCACGCCGCGTCAAGGTATGAAGCCGGGCATTACCCAGCTCGACGGCGCCCAGTCGTTTGCGCTGGATTTCCGTACGCGCGTTGGATCGACCAACTACCTGTCGCCCAATGCAGCGGAGAACCTCAACTTCCCCTATAGCACTCAGCAATATCTGCTGAACCAGGGACGCTTTAGCGCGGCCTATTTCTCGACGCAAATGTATCGCATGCGCGACGCGTACGACCGCTATGCAAAGCCGGACGGTGTTCCGCAGAAGTCGGATTGACATGGAGAGACAACCGGCTGCTCCGCCGTAAAAAGTGACGCCGCGGCAGTCCGTGAAAACCGTTTGCAGGATGTATTGACAGTGCAGGCTCTTTCACCGGTCACATGGTGAGTGACTTTCTTTCGGAGAGAAATCATGAAGCTACTTGATACCCGCGCATGGCGTGCGCTGCAGTTAGGATCGATTGCGCTGGCGAGCAGCGCGCTCGTTGCATGTGGAGGCGGCGGCAATTCGCCAACTTCGACAATTAAAGGAACGGCGGCGGTCGGTGCTCCGGTGGCTAACGGGACCATCCAGATGAGTTGCAAGAACGGCTCCAGTAGTGGGACTTCAGATTCGAACGGAGCATTTTCGAGCACGTTCCACTTCGACGGTCCATGTTTGCTCACGGTCACAAGCGGTTCGATCGTCCTCAATTCTTTTGCTGCCGGTGCGGGCACGTACAACATTACGTCGCTCACACAGCTGCTTTTGAGCTACCTTGCCGGACAGCTCGGCACGACGCTCAACGGTCTGCTTGCCGGCATCACGACGAACTCGACTTACCAGAGTGCGCTGACGAATAGCACGGTGATAACCAACGCAGAAAACGCGGTGGCTCAGTTGATCAAAAGCACGTACGGCATAACGTTGTCTACGAACTCGTTCCTGACCGTATCGTTCACGCCAGGGCAACCTGGGGCGGACGCGGATCTCGACGCCCTGCTGGCCGCTGGCGCCATTACGAGTAACGGTCAGCCCGCTGCATCGCTTGTAAGCGCGGCGCTTGCCGCAGGCGCTGCGGCACCCATTTCAGGTGGCACCGGATCGACTAACCCGACCGGCGGGACGGGGGGAACGGGTGGAACGGGCGGAACAGGGACGTAGACAAGATGGCGCTCGGCGGGGCTATTCAACTCATTCGGATACCTATGATTTCCGGATGGGCCTGCAGGTCACGCTCGGGTTGTTGATGCATGGAGGCGGCGTGCCATATGGGAGATGGCCGGCCTACGCCGGCCAGCGTGTTGCCGTTGAGGCTTACTCAGTCACCAAGTCGACACGGCCGAGACGCGTAGCGGCTACCGGCCGGGCTCGTGTCAGGAAGGTGAAGATCATCCCCGGGGGAGACCAGCATGACCGCCGCCAGTACATACACGAGGCTGCTGAAAGGACGACGGTAGCTCGCCACCATCGCCGCGTGATCGAGCCCGCCAGCAGGCCAAGCACCGACGGGCTGTCCCAGCCGCTACGCGGTGCCCGCATCGCCGCATCGGTCAACAGCGCAAGTGCGGCCATGAAGCTCATCGCGCCCGGCCGGTACTCGACCGATCAGACAATGTCAGAGGAGATACCGTCCACTCCCGATCAGGGGGGATGATTCTCCGGGACGAGTTGAACCTCAAGCCTGCGCCTATGGCGCACCGCTTTGCGGCTTCGGGCTTCACCTTTTCCTCGTCCCGAAACGACAGCTATCCAGTCGGGAATAACGACCGGCCGAACCAGCTCTGGGTTTCGGATTTCACGTACGTCTCGACTGGGCGGGCTGGCTCTATGTCGCATTTGTGATCGGCGTGTTCGCTCGGCGCATTGTCGGCTGACGTGTTAGTTTGTCGACGACCACGGACTTCGTTCTGGATGTACTTGAACAAGCCCTGTACGCTCGCCAACCAGACAACGACGGCACGTTGATTCACCGATCGCAATACGTCAGCATTCGATACAGCGAGCGGCTGCGGCCGAAGCCGGCATCGAACCATCCGTCGGCAGCCGCGGCGACAGCTACGACAATGCGCTGGCTAAAACGATCAATGGCCTGTACAAGGCCGAACTGGTTCATCGGCGCGCTCCGTGGAAAACTCGAGAATCTGTCGAGCTGGCTACGCTGGAATGGGTGGCGTGGTTCAACCATCATCGGCTAATGGAACCTCTCGGCTATATCCCGCCTGCTGAAGCTGAGGCAAACTACTACCGGCAATTCAGCAATACCATCGCTGTGCTGGCATTAACTTAAACCAACCAGTCTCCACGATTCCCGGGGAGGTTCAAATCGAATGTTACTTTTTGCCAAAAGGCGCAGACCAGTCGTCTACCGACGACACGAACATTCGAACTTCGGCTTCGTCCAGACAACTGATCCTCGCGCTCGGATCATGTCCGACCGGTCATCGGCCTTATGAGAAGCTTTCCATAAGGCCGATGACACGGCGAACACGCTTGACTTGCGAGTACCAGCTACTTAACAGCGAAATCGGCAACTGGATGTCTCACTGAACCGGTCTGCGAGTAACAAGAACTGGCACGCCGCTGCCAAGTAGAACGCTGCCGCCCAAACGCTTAAGTTTTTTTCTGATCCTGCAGCCGCGCTCTGGCCGACGCGATCGATTGTCGCAGCTTCGCCTGCAACGCCTCACGTGGCGGTAAAACGGTGAGGTATTCGGCAACGTGGGTGCCATTTTTGTCAAGTTCGAGCAATTCAATCTGTTCCTGCTTCTTGCCAGCACACAGAATGATCCCAAGTGGTGGCTGCCCGCCGGGCTCTTGTTCGTACTTCGCTAGCCAACGCAGATACAGTTCCATCTCACTCTTGTACTCGGCCCTGAAGGCGCCTAGTTTCAGTTCGATAGCCGCAAGCCGTTTGAGCTTGCGATTGTAAAACAGCAAGTCGATGTCGAGGTCGTCATGATCGATCTGCACGCGCTTCTGGCGGGCCACGAACGTGAACCCGGCACCGAGCTCGAGGAGGAACTGCTCCATCTCGCGCAAGATGGCGTTCTCGAGATCCTTTTCCAGATGGCGGTCGTTAAGCCCTAGGAAATCCAGCACGTACGGATCTTTGAGCAGTACGTCCGGCGACACGCACTGTTCCTGCCGCAGTTGCGTCAAGTCGTGCGGCACCGCTTCTGCTGGTTTTCGTGAAATTGCGCTGCACTCAAGCAGCATCGAGTTGATTCGCTCCCGCAACTGTCGTGACGACCAGCGCAGTGGTTGATCAAACGACACGGATTCTTACTATCGAATCGATCTTGTCAAAAGATGCAAATATCTGGTCAATCTTCGCCACTTTTTCCTACCGACAAGTCCGTTCAGTAATCATCCTCAACGATCAAGCGGAAACTCACACTGCTCGAATGCCTTGTGTACCGTTCCCTACGAAATCGTCGACTCTTTCCACAGAAGCTCTATGAAAGTCACAATTGTCGGAACAGGCTATGTTGGACTCGTTACCGGAGCTTGCCTAGCAGAATTGGGCAACGACGTCCTGTGCCTTGACGTTGATGTAACCAAAATCACGCGCCTGAACAACGGCGACGTACCAATCTACGAACCCGGGTTGTCAGATGTCATCGCTCGCAACCGTGATGCAGGGCGTCTCACGTTCTCTACGGATATCGCTGACGCTGTCGCTCACGGTGAAATCCAGTTCATTGCAGTAGGCACTCCGCCGGATGAAGACGGATCCGCCGACATGCGGTATGTGCTATCTGCCGCGCGGAACATTGGCCAGCACATGAACAGCTTTAAAGTGATTGTCGACAAGTCGACCGTACCGGTCGGTACCGCAGACAAGGTCCACGACGTAATCGCCAATGAACTCGCAGCACGTGGAATCGACACGCAGTTCGCCGTAGTCTCAAATCCCGAATTCTTGAAGGAAGGGGCTGCGGTAGAAGACTTCATGCGTCCGGACCGAATTGTGATCGGTTGCGGTGCCGACGTAGCCGGGCTGCGCGCGAAAAGTCTTATTGAACAGTTGTACGCCCCTTTCAATCGCAATCACTCGCGCACGCTTTTCATGGACGTCCGTTCTGCGGAGTTCACCAAATACGCAGCAAATGCGATGCTGGCCACTCGTATTTCGTTCATCAATGAACTCGCAAACCTGGCTGATCGCGTCGGGGCAGATATTGAGAACGTGCGTCGCGGCATCGGCTCTGATCCGCGCATTGGTTACAGCTTTCTATATGCGGGATGTGGATATGGCGGATCCTGCTTTCCGAAAGATGTGCAAGCGCTAATACACACCGCCGCCGAGCACGATATGGAGTTGAACATCCTGGCGTCTGCGGAGCGAGTCAACGAGCGCCAAAAGACGGTATTGCTCGACAAGATTCGGCGTCACTTCGATCGAGCACTTGACGGCAGGCACTTCGCGATTTGGGGCCTTGCGTTCAAGCCCAATACTGATGATATGCGGCAGGCCACTAGCAGGCGGCTAATTGCCGAACTACTCCGTGGCGGTGCATCGGTTAGCGTCTATGACCCCGTGGCCCTTGATGAAGCGAGCCGCTGCCTCTCGGCAGATCTTGCCCCCGAAGACTATAAGCGTATTCGATTCTCCAAGGACCGAGACGCGACACTCCAGGACGCGGATGCACTCGTAATTTTAACGGAGTGGAAGGAATTCCGCAGTCCGGATTTCGAGCATATGAAATCTGCTTTGAAGGATACGGTCGTGTTCGACGGCCGCAATCTATACGATCCTGGTGCGATGCAGTCCAGTGGGTGGACGTACTACACCATTGGACGCGACTCGGCCTCTGTGGCGTGATCGCTTGACTTCACGTGATCGGAGCTTTTCAGTTCCAGTTGTGAGCTGGGTTCGCGAACCGCTGGTGGACAACCCAAATGCGAGTCTACCGGTTTCCCAAAGTTAATCGGCCACCATGCGCGGCTCAGTAAATTAGACCACATGGATACCCGATCCAGTAGACGGAAGCGAACTCATTTGAATTTCCCGAAATAGAAATCAGAATCGGATTAGTACTTGCGCTGCACGACATTAACGCGACCGTTCCTGTATATCTGTTTCAATCCGGCAGTTCCGTCGAACCGCCTTGCGAGATAACGTTCCCCATAAGGTTACCGGTTGCCTCCAGCGATTGTCTCGAGTCTACGGATCGAAGGTCGAACATACAGATAGTCAATCCATTGCGACATCGCGAATGACAACAGTTTTTCATGCTTAGACAGATCATCAACTCAAACGAACACGGACCTGAAAGTTCAAAGGAAAGCCCATGATTCTGGTGACAGGCGGTGCCGGCTTTATCGGCGCCAATTTCGTGCTCGACTGGCTCGATGCGTCGGACGAAGCGGTGCTGAATGTAGACAAACTGACCTACGCCGGCAATCTGGGTACGCTCAAGTCGCAACAGGGCAATCCCCGGCATGTGTTCGTGCGGGCCGATATCTGCGATCGTGCCGCGATGGATGCGCTCCTCGCCGAACACAAGCCGCGCGCCGTGCTGCACTTCGCCGCCGAAAGCCATGTGGACCGTTCGATCCACGGCCCGGCCGATTTCGTGCAGACCAACGTGGTCGGCACCTTCACGCTGCTCGAAGCCACCCGTCAGTACTGGAATACGCTCGGCGAGGCCGACAGGGCCGCGTTCCGTTTCCTGCACGTCTCGACCGACGAAGTGTTCGGCTCGCTGTCCGCTACCGATCCGCAATTTTCCGAAACCACGCCGTACGCGCCGAATAGCCCCTATTCGGCCACCAAGGCGGGGTCCGACCATCTGGTGCGCGCCTACCATCACACGTACGGCCTGCCGGTGCTCACCACGAACTGCTCGAACAATTACGGTCCGTACCAGTTCCCCGAGAAGCTGATCCCGCTGATGATCGCCAACGCGCTCGGCGGCAAGGCGCTGCCGGTGTACGGCGACGGTCAGAACGTGCGCGACTGGCTGTATGTCGGCGACCACTGCAGCGCGATCCGCGAAGTGCTCGCGCGCGGCACGCCGGGCGAAACGTACAACATCGGCGGCTGGAACGAAAAGAAGAACCTCGACGTCGTGCATACGCTGTGCGACCTGCTCGACCAGTTGCGTCCGAAGGCGGGCGCCTCGTACCGCGACCAGATCACCTACGTGAAGGACCGTCCGGGCCACGACCGCCGTTATGCGATCGACGCCCGCAAGCTCGAGCGCGAACTCGGCTGGAAACCGGCCGAGACGTTCGAGACCGGCCTCGCCAGAACGGTCCAGTGGTATCTGGACAATCAGGCGTGGTCTGACGAAGTCGCTTCGGGTGAATACCGGAAGTGGGTTGAGACCAACTACGCGCAGCGCGCGTAAGGAAACGGATATGGCACGCAAAGGCATTATTCTCGCGGGCGGATCGGGCACGCGCCTGTATCCGATCACACACGTCGTCTCCAAGCAGTTGCTGCCTGTCTACGACAAACCGATGATCTACTACCCGCTGTCCACGCTGATGGTGGCGGGCATCCGCGACGTGCTGATCATCTCCACGCCGCAGGATACGCCGCGCTTCGAAGCCATGCTCGGCGACGGCAGCCAGTGGGGCATGAACATCCAGTACGCGGTTCAGCCCTCGCCGGACGGTCTCGCGCAGGCGTTCATCATCGGCCGCGACTTTGTGGGTCATGACCCGTCGGCGCTGATTCTCGGCGACAACATTTTCTACGGCCACGATCTCGCGAAGCAGCTCGATCGCGCGAACGGGCAGGACGAGGGCGCGACCGTCTTCGCCTATCACGTGCACGATCCGGAGCGCTATGGCGTGGTCGAATTCGACAAGCAGTTCCGCGCGTTGTCGATCGAGGAGAAGCCGCTCAAGCCACGCTCGAATTACGCCGTGACCGGTTTGTACTTCTACGACAAACAGGTCTGCGATATCGCGGCGGACATCAAGCCGTCGCCGCGCGGCGAGCTCGAAATCACCGACGTCAACTCGCGTTATCTGGCCAACGCCGCGCTCAACGTCGAGATCATGGGGCGCGGTTATGCGTGGCTCGACACGGGCACGCACGATTCGCTGATCGAAGCCGCGACGTTCATCGCCACGCTGCAGAAACGCCAGGGTCTGGTGGTGGCGTGTCCGGAAGAGATTGCGTACCGCAAGCAATGGATCGACGGCGAACAACTGCAGGCGCTCGCCAAACCGCTGGCGAAGAATGCGTATGGCAAATATTTAGAAGACATTCTTACGGACCAAGTGGCATGGCCATCCAAGTAACCGCTACGGCGCTGCCGGAAGTCAAGATCATCGAGCCGAAGGTGTTCGGCGATGCGCGGGGCTATTTCTACGAAAGCTTCAATGCGGTGGAGTTCGCGGAGCACGTGGAGCAGGACGTCACGTTCGTGCAGGACAACCATTCGCGTTCGGCGAAAGGCGTGCTGCGCGGCCTGCACTACCAGATCCAGCATGCGCAGGGCAAGCTCGTACGCGTGGTGGAAGGGAAAGTGTTCGACGTTGCCGTCGACATCCGCAGGAGCTCGCCGAATTTCGGCAGGTGGGTGGGTGTGACGCTGTCGGTGGAGAACCATCGGCAGTTGTGGGTGCCGCCTGGTTTCGCGCACGGCTTTGTCGTGCTGTCCGAATCGGCGCAGTTCCTCTACAAAACCACCGACTACTGGTTCCCCGAGCACGAGCGCAGCATCGTCTGGAACGATCCGGCGGTCGGCATCGAGTGGCCGATCGACTTCGAGCCGCTGCTGGCCGCGAAGGACGCGGCCGGCAAACACCTTTCAACGGCAGAATGCTTCGACTGAACATGCGTCGCATATATCGTGTATTAGCACGCCACAAAACACAGTTCCGGAATCGCCATAAGGTGCACTTTTCCACTATAGCTTATTTCTTAGGATAATTTATTAAGGGCCATTATAAAATGAAAATTGTCATTTCCTTTTTTGGCATAACGCGATCTTTGAAGCACACTGTCTCCTCAATCAAAGAAAACATTCTGTCGCCTGCCAGAAATCACGGAGAAGTGAGCGTTGTCGCGCATTACTTTGATCTCCCCTACATAAAAAACGTCAGAACGGGGGAGGATTTCGATCTTGATACCAACGAGCACTCTCTACTTAAATATGACAAGCTGGTCATCGAGAAACCTCAAGAGTGTCTTGAGAAGTGGCAGTTTGATAAAATCGCGTCATACGGCGACGCATGGAACGATAGCTTCTCTTCGTTGAAAAATTTGATTCATCAGTTACACTCGCTCGACACCGCCACGTCGATGGCTACTGAGTTCGATCCGGATCTTGTTATTTTCTGCCGCCCAGACCTGGAATATCACGACTCGTTCGAGAAGGTTCTGCGCTTTTTCAGCAAGAAAAGATTTAATGGAGCTGTCATCCCTTTCTGGCAATGGTGGGGAGGTTACAATGACCGATTTGCCTTTTGTGGCCGTGATGCGATTCGAGATTACGGTTGCCGCGCGCGATCAATGAACAGCTTTCTTGAACGCTCCACCACGCCTTTACACAGTGAAAAGTTACTTCGTTTTTCTCTCAATCAATCCAACGTGCCTGTTCGCGTAACTGATTTAAGAGCGTCGCGCGTTCGTGCAAACGGGCAACGCAAGGACGAAACATTTTCCGGAAAAGATGGGATGTCTTTGAGGGACACACTTTATTATTTGAAACGCGTTTAACGGACAACATCAAAGCGACAAATCAGCCAGATCATCGTTAGATAGAAGCATGACAACTGGCGTTGAAATTATACGCACCCTCAATCCTGCGAGCCACCTTCGGGATTTTCTCCCTCGACGGTGCAATTTCGAGAGTTTGACAGATCAAACACTGCCGGTTGAGAAGGACCTCGTCTCGACGCGCGCCGTGTAATGGATACCCGAGAAATTTTCTGCGCCCAGCTCAATCCGACCCGCATATGGGACGGATATTAAAAATGCGCGGGTCCGCAAGAGCGTGCCGTGCTCGACTGCAACTTCAAGCCGAGGTCCTGACGATTTGTGGAACTCAAATCGCTACGAGTCACCAGTGACATGAAACGCGAGCTATCCTAGCAGCGCCATATTTTCAGGCTAGAAGCGGTAATCCTCAGTAAAAAGAGGAACCTCGGACTTCAGGTTGAAGCCCAAGGCTCCTATTCCACAGTTCGCGCATCAGTCTGAACGCGCTCCGCGGATCTCTAAATCTCCTCCGACGGCCAGCCACCACAGTTGAAGTCACACCCTGCGCACGGAGGTCAGTCCCGTCCTGACTTTCCCGTTTCCCACTTTCTAAGTGGCACGTGCCTTGCGGCTGCGGAACACGGCGTTACACGCACTCAGATTTAGCGCAACTTCAGGGCTGACGGGCACCATCGAACGGCGCCGGCATTACGAAATCCAACCCGTCCCGAATGCACAGTCGAATGAGTCCGCTCCGAACCCTTAGCCGACGAGAAATCTCACGCGAATTGTCGCGGACGCTGGCTTCCTGCAACGGAGACACGGGGATGTCCTGTCCTCCGTGCACCTTGATGGACCGCGCCACGGTCCCACTGCGGGTAGAATGGCCGTTCAGTAAATTTGATAGGCCTTGGCAGCGCTAGCTCAGGCACATTGGCTAGATGTGTTACGTTTCGTACAGACGCCCTTCCCGAAGCCATTCATTTTTAACTCAACTCGACGGGAGCCCCTATGCGTAATCTTCAATTGCCAGAAAAATTAGCGATTCCTGTAATGGCATTTACCATTACGGCGCTCGTTTTCGCGTTAATAGCCGAACATGTGTTTCTAACGACGAAAAAAAGAATGACGGGCATAGCCAATCTGTTCGTGAGAAACAGAAAATCTAAGTGAGCTGAAATATAAAATTGGCTCACCGAGAAGATAACATACAGCGTCATGTCGCTCAGAAAAATATCGCTCCCTCATCATGGATGCCATTTCTCCAACAGCCGCTCATAATCTGCCAAAATCAGCTCCCATTTAAAGGTAGTTCTGAAACGATTTATGCTTCCGCTAGCGAGCTCCGACAGCACTTCCGCGTCTGACGCAAGACGGTCCAGTTGTTCGCTACAATCATCTTCCTCTTTGAAGAACACCGCCCCTTCCCCAGCCACCCAGTGATTGAAATGGTTGTCGTGGGCCAACACAGGAGAACCCGCACCCAAAGCCTCGACAAGTGACGGGTTCGTTCCCCCTACACGATGACCGTGAATATAAAACCGCCCGAAAAATCGAAGAGCCTCGACCACGGTCTTATCATAGATGGCCCCCGGAAAAATCACTTCGTCACTCGCACTTTCCATTACTTGCTTGTGAAAAGGATTTTCGGATGGACGATAGTTTCCCAGTACCACCAACTTTATGCCGCGAGGCACTCGCGAAAACGCCCTGACAATTTCTAGAATGGAATTTTCCGGCTCAGGCCTTGCAACGATCGTAGCAAATTTTTTTGGCGTTAGCTTCAGATTGACCAAGTGATCCGAATCCGCATCGACGACCTCAGCGGCCCCATACGGGATTACAGTAATTTTCTTCCGAGAGACTCTGGTCGCAAGGTGATCCGCGATCTTAGGGTGGTCGGCAATAAGATGATCACCAAACCAACAACCCAGTCGTTCATTCAGCCACAGCCAGGCGCGCTCGTAGAACTTCCATTTGTCACGCTTCCACTCAAGGCCGTCCATATTAATTATATTGACAAACCCACGCGACCTGAGTGCGATACTAAAGGCCGCGGTATTATATCCAAGCGTTAAAACAAGCCCAGACGGCTGCTTCATTAAATGTCTTACACTTAAGAAATCGAACCAGACCGTGCCAACCGCTCCGCTCTTTTTGACGGGAACGATTACACGCCTGATTCCTTCCCAATAATCCTCTGTGATTTCACCGCCAGGTCGCGACTCCTGACAATAAACTGTCACTTCCCAGCCTTTAGAGACCAAATAAATGGCGAGATGTTCGGCAAATGTTTCAAAACCACCATGCGCGGCGGGGACGCCCCGAATACCGAGAATACTTAACTTTTTCATCTTTATTTATTCCCAAACACATCTCGAACGGCGCCGAGGTACGAAAAACCCCGCGCCTTCGTCGGCTCAATAAAAGAACCCTCTCCAAATTCATTCCAGCAGCAGATTATTACTGTTCGCTTGGTCCGTTCAGGATTTTTGGTCATCACATCCCGTGCCTCAAGCAAATGCTGGCGGAACTCCTCCGAACTTCCTTCTGAGTTATCATGAGCTGGATCTTCGCTTCCACCCCAAGGCGCCTTATCCCAACCAGCGGTAACCGGAACTAAATAAGGTAGCTCGCTTTCTTCAATAATGTAATTCCAGTTTTCGGCATACGCTCCCGTAAGCTCACTATAGCTATGAGACAGTCGTCGTCCATATTGCATCCCATGAATACCCGCGTGATAGTTGTACGCGGTGAGTGCATCGTATCCAGCCTTAGGCAGCGCATTCGAAATTCTGCCTTTTTCTGGAAGCGTGGATGCCACAAAATAAATCCCGCGCAAACCACGCTCAATGGCTCGCCTCGATGCCATTTGAAGCAGCAGCGCGCTATCAATATGGAGAATTTGCGCGCTGCGCTCCAATTCGGTAGCCGAGAACACCATCACAACTGGGCGATCATCAATCTTCAAGTAATTGGGTGATGAAAAATAATTTGATATCCAGTAGTCCACCATGACGTCAAACTCTTCAAGTGACCGAGGAAAAACTGCATGATTCGCCCATAGAATATTAAATTTGATGCCGTGATTATCTCGCGCATGCAGATAGTTGCTGATTGGCGCGCCGGCTACTGGTTTCGATCCGCCCTCCCAATACCAGTCGAAGGTGACAAAGTTGATTCCGTAATCCTTCATCCACTCTAACTGCTTCGCAATAACCTTTTGATTCGAATCATCGTACCAACCTAACAATGGCTTTCGCTCAGGAAACCGTTTTATCGGACTCCATGGGTCCGAATTTCCCTTTCCTGCGCCAGGTGACCAACCAGGAAAATAATAGACACCCACGTTATAGGAATCTGGATCCGCGCTTGCATGAGCTGACACGAGCAGCGCCAAACCCATCATTGGCAAATTCCTAGCAATCAACCGAATCGAAAGCAGTGACCAGATTCCGCGCAGCGGCCCTCCAAGTGTGCTGCTCAGCGATCGCATCGCCGCGAACACGCAACCGATTCTGAAGCTCGCTATCGTTACAAACTTCGAAGATTGCATTTACCAACTCCTCAATGTCGTGGGGATCAACCATCCGGGCGCCCGAAGAGAACAATTCGTTCATCGAGGTTGTATTCGAGCAAACAACGGGGCAATCCGCGGCCATAGCCTCCAAAGGCGGAATCCCAAAACCCTCCGCGAAGGACGGGTACACAAAAAGATAAGCTGCCCGATAAAGTCGAATTAAATCTGCATGCTTCGCATCCTCGATAATTTTGACGTCAGACTGAATGTCGTTCTCGCTTATGTATCGAAGCATCGACTCGAAGCCGAAATCGCGTTGCCCAACAAACACCAGTTTTGGAAAATCCGAATGCCTTTCCTTCAAAATTTTGTATGCTTTCAGAAGCCCAAGATGGTTTTTTCTGGGCTCCAACCTTCCAACCGTTAATATGTAATCCGCGCAGCCATATTTACTACGCACATATTCTTTTGCCGCAGAGCGATCGACTTTGAACGCGTCACGGTCAACTCCATTTGAGGTAATGCTTACTTGCGAGGGAGCAAGTTTGTAGCGCTCAATGAGCTGTCGCCTCGAATATTCTGAAACTGTAAGCACATGTTTCGATCGAGCGGCCGACCATTTGATCAAAGTTCGGGATCGTATAACGAACGCTTTTGAAAAAAATTCTGGATGCGTCTCGTAAAGGAGGTCGTGTATTGTGACAATGTTTCCACATACAGACGACAGAGGTCTAATGTATTGAGAATGAAACAGATCCAACCCATCCTCGATTTGAGCCATTGCCGCACCGAACACCAATCGACCGGTTCGCCCAGTCGTTCTATATCTCCTAATTTCGCCAAAACTTGCCCACTTACTATCAATTCCAGAAATATCATTAAAATAAAACACGAAATTATGCTTCGGCTTTTCCCACTCTTGCACTGCGGTGTAAAGATTGTCGAGATAGGTTTTGCTGCCTTGATTTATTCCATTAAGTACATGGAGATCGACACCGATTTTCATATCAATCCCTTAGTTTTGGTATACGAATCGCATTGCGGCAAGCGCATACAAACGCATTTTTTTGCGTGCAGATGCGGCAGTCAAATCCGATCGAAGCATACTTTTTAGCGAATAAAAAAACCATCTTAGGCAAAAGCCCACAAGAAATATTCCTGCGGCTACTTTTCCCAAGGTCCGTCCTTTTCTAAATGCATATTCGCCCAAGGTCGAATCAATCCAGCGGGTGCTAACCTGGGTTTTATCCTCCGTTCCACCGTGAAAATGGACTATGCGACAAGACGGCGCCAGACATATTTTGTAACCCATGGCCCTGATAGACCGGCACATTTTGACGTCTTCAGCATACATAAAATAATCGTCTGGCCATCCATTTATGCGCTTAACAACGTCGTTTCGCATTAAAACAGCCGCTCCAGTTACCCAATCTAGCTCGAACGGTATAGTGCTGTCCGCATAGCGACTCTGGTCAACATAGAACGGTTTCGCACGATTCGGCGATATCCGAGAAAACCCCAAAAAGTACGAAAGGAACGAATTCAAGCCTCTGTCGTATCCACCCGCCCCGGTCTGAAATCGCCCATTTTTCAGATTGAGCAGCGGTGAGATTGCTCCGATGGTCGAATCGCGTTCGCAATGTTGAACGAGTTTCGTCAACAGACTTTCGTCACATATCTCTGTGTCGTTATTCAAAAATAAAATATATTTAGATTTGCAATACGGCAATGCAAGATTATTCCCTCTAGCATAGCCGACGTTTTCCCGAGACTGAACAAGAGTTACCCAAGAATGGAACGACCTGATATATTCTCCACTTCCGTCGGTTGACGCGTTATCTACAATTATTACGGCACCGACCTCCTCATCGAAGCAATCTCGTATTTGAGGAAGTAGAGACTGGCAGTAGGCAAGCCCATTCCAGTTCACAATTACGATATCGACTTTTGACATCTCCCCCCCTGCTCAATTAGTTAGATCCAGGCACAATGCGCTCAGGATCCCTATTGGTCTTCTGGCGCGCCCCCTCATCGTCGGCATTAATCAGATTCCGCGAAGCCAATTCCCGCGCGTACATTGAGAAGATACAACTCAGTACGATTATCGTCGACGAAAGAATTGCTTTATTAAAGATTCCGGTAATGAAAAATGAGGTAACTATAAATATCCATGCAATAGCGACCGCCAATGTACCGGATATGTTTCCTAGCGCTCCTCTGTAGAACCGCTCCACCTCATAGGATTTTTTTAAAACCCAGAGCAGAAAAATCCCATACATTGCCAGACCGACTGCCCCGACTTTGAAAATGACGTATACAAAACCGTTATGCACGATGGGGGCTGTTGACGTTCTTTCGCCACCGAGCGTTATGTCAATTCCGAGATCCACCGATGAGCCGAATCCTTGCCCCAACAACAGATGCAATAGGTCCGCTTGTGAGTATTGTCTCAATGCGACAAAACTCTCATAACCACGCCAATTATTATTTATGCCTTCAACATCATCATAATCTCTGATATTCACTTCTTGGAAGCTATTTTCGAACTTTGCAACCAGCGACTGAGTGGCGTCCCCTGAGCCGGCTTTAGAACTCGAGACAGCAAATACCGCACCGAGTCCTAGACATAGTATCGCGATAACAATCAGCGCATTCTTCGCCGATAATCTGGTCGCGACGCCTACAAAACATAACAAAAGCAGCGCCGAAAAAATCCATAAAATTCTCGAGTACGCAGAGAAATGCGACACGAAAGTCAAACCGGATACGATGAGGCAAAAAAACCGTGTGGTGATGGAGACCCTGCCAGCACGCAGATAGAATAATGCGACCGATAAAGCAAGCGTGCTAATCATGTATCCGTGGCCAACGTTATCGCGCACAGAATCCAAGCTCGAATCAGACGCTTCGGTACTAGTCAACAACCTGATCACATGAAAAAGAGACACAACCGCTCCAGCGATCAAAATCGCCTTGAATAAATTTTTATGATTTGTTCCGGATGCGAGATAAGCACCAAGGATAAAAAATTCGACAGGCTTTAAAAAATACCAGCAATCCTTCATCACCTGATAAATATCACCCTCCAAGAACCCGGGAATTACGCCTACTAACGCGATTGAGCAAAGCATTGCCAAAACGCGGTTCCAGCCCTGCAAATACACTTTTTTTCTGAACAGGAAAGATGCATAGATGTACACTCCCGCCAGTAAAGTCGTAATTTCTGGCGGGACGATGCTCGAAAGCACGAGAAATATGGCGATAGGGAGCCAACCCGAAGCGCGCTCGGCAGACACCCTAATATTCGCTGTGCTATTCAATGCGTAATTCATTTTTTTGCATGACCCGATTGGCAAATTCTTGCGATTTAAATACTTTGCTTCTCGATCGTTTTTTAAAAAACCACAGGCCTGCCGCTAGATCTCCCACGTAACGTGCTCTTTCAGCACCCGCGGTGGGCTGCCTCCGACGCAACTTCTCTCCGTAGTTACCGATCGCGTCAAGGTCGTAGCAGCTCCGACAATCACACCATTTGCAACCTTCACCCCTTTCAATATCGATACGGAGCACCCAATCCAAACACTGTCTCCAATCGAAACCACTTTCGGTGAATTGATAATTTTTCCGCCGTCGTCGCGAATTACGTGCAAATCCGTATCCATTATTAGAACGTCCCACGAGACCAGTACATTTCGCCCGAAAGAAATCTGCTGATGTGCAACGATTGCCGTTTCCGCCGTTATCTGCACGTTGTCACCGAAGACAAGTTTCCCTTTCACACTGATCTTGCACCCGTGCCCCAGTCTCGCCCTTCCTGAGAACTCAACCGCGCCGCGAACTTCCCAAATCGATCTAGCTTTTTGTCGATCGAATATTCCGATGTCGCCAAACCCGATTCGCACAGTGCCTGGTGTACTGCCGGTCACCAACACACTTCCGCCCATTTGCTTAAGCCAGACACGATGCGACACAAAAATTGGCAAACAGACAGCTTGATGAAATGGCAAATAACGAAGATTAAAAAAAATAGTTTTCGGAATACTTCGGATGAACTCGAAAACTCTAGTCATACTGCCCTCAGACAAAAATTCGGATAACCAATCCCAGCGTCGACAGAGAACTCATTTCAGCTGTTTCAACCAATACTGAGAGATGTTTCGGCGCCCGTATGGCCTAGCCGCAGCCACTGAGGCTTTTCGTCGCGCTTTCAGCTCAACAACATCTTCTGGGTATTTTTCCAGTATTTCTGATACGGTTTCCACAAAGGAGTCTTCAGCAACAACACGCCCGAAGGCTGCACGATTTATTATTTCGCGAGGACCGACGTGATCTGTTGCAATCGGGAAGACGCCACACGCCATAGACTCGATAATCACCATACCGAACAATTCTTCCCAACGGGCAACCTTCTTCGACGGAACAAGAAGGATGTCCAGCGAATTATAGAATTCGGCGAGTTTATTTTTATCAGAGATGTAACCTAGATACTCGATACCTTCATTTTTATTTACCGCCGCTTCCACATCGCGCTGCAGCGAACCTATTCCGGCTATTTTAAAAACAATTTTTCTTTTATAGTTACGGCAAGCCAATTCCAACACCGTGTCAATGCCCTTCACGCTTTCCAAGCGTCCCACATAGCCAACATGAAGCGTGTTTTTATCAGAGATATCAGCTGAATCGTTTGGCTTATAAATCATTTCGTCGTACGAGTGATACACTACGGACGATTGCACTCCAGCGAACTGTGAGCGCTCAAAATTTTTCTTACATTCATCGGTCACGAAGTACATGCCCGTGACCCATCTCTGAAGCGCTCTCCTCCAGGCCGACAAGACAAACCCGGTACGGTAGTTGTAAGGTTGAAATGACAGATCCCAGTAGGGCCATGACGAATGGACGTAGACCTCGTTATTCCTGATGATTCTCGATAACAACACCATCCGGGGATCGAATGGTGCGATACCAAGTACGATCGGGCCAGACCACTTCCTTCCTAAAATTAAAGGAAGAACGATTTTCACATTTCGAAATACCCTTTTTAGCAAACTGACGTCACGCCTAATGAGTGCTTTCGCAAACATTTTTAACACTGAAAACTCTGCGTAGCGGACGCTGCTGTCCAATTGCTCAGCAGCTGTCTCAAGCCCGAGATAGTGTTCAGGTGCTCCACGCTCGTGAATTACTAAAATTTCAGTTTTCATATGTTTCAAGCCTAACAACGGCGTGGCCTATCCGCATGAACAGAGCACATTTCCTGATAACTAACTTCGGTGCCGCGTAGAGCGATGTCCGAATCTATTGACCGCCAGCTAATCCAACCCGCTTGAACGCCTTCTTCGCCATCACAGGCTCCGTGTAGATCAACCAAGCTGCTGAGCAAACCGAAAATGCAGCCGCTATAACAATCGACTGAAAAATAGTAGGCTTAAGCAACAATCCGGACGCCAACGACAACGCGATCAGAATTGCGGACGGAAGCGTTCTCACCAGGTTGGAAAAACCTATTCCCGCTACCGCGAAAAACAATATGGAGTCCAGTATTGCTCGTATTGCCCACGCCAACGGCGCGCCGATCAGACCAAACTTATGTATCAAAGCGTAAACAAGAATAACGAAAGGCACTAATTCGAGCACTTGGAATCTTGCCAAGATTCCCGGCTTCCCTTGGGCTTGCAGCAACGTGTATGGCACATTCGCAAGGCCATTCGCCCAAACACCAACTAGTAGAAGCTGTGCTATCGGTGTCGCGACGGCGGCGAAATCCGCACCAACCCATATACTGAGCAGCGGTCCAACAAGTTGGATCCCCGGTGCAATGGCAGCAGTCATGGCAAGCGCGATAACTCGCGTCGCACGTGCTGCGAGTATCTTTGCGTCTCCACGTGTCTGAGTCGACAGTACGGGAAACAACGTCCTGCACACCGCCCGCGGGAAGATTCGGAGTTTATCGGCGATACTGAACGGTACGCTGTAATAACCGACCGCACCGGCCCCGACCAGTTTGCCCAAGACAATCCGATCGAAGGTCTCCAATATTGGACCTACTAGACCCGTAACAGCGACCCACGAGCTATATCCAAGCAAAACTGGGACTTGTTTATACTCAATTAATCTGATTGACTG
Organism: Paraburkholderia caffeinilytica; assembly: GCF_003368325.1. Lineage (NCBI taxonomy): Bacteria > Pseudomonadati > Pseudomonadota > Betaproteobacteria > Burkholderiales > Burkholderiaceae > Paraburkholderia > Paraburkholderia caffeinilytica. Next base: position 2,658,267 of record NZ_CP031466.1, read on the forward strand.
TATTTTCAGTGCTCTTATCGCCGCTACTGCGAGAAAAGCCCCTGATAACCCGCGGCCGATCACGGTGGCCGGGATTATCACGCTTAATTCGGGCCCGATAATAATCGCACTCACCATCGGTGCCACCTGCAATAACACGGAGCCCAACCCTTGCAGGACATTTGCAATACCGAATTGCTGCTTCCCATCCAGCGCGCCAACGCAGACACCGCTTAAGGTACAGACCGGCACCGAAGCTGCAATCCACGGAAGACTTTTCAGCGCCTCAGCTTGCAGTGAATCCGGCATCTTTAAAAAATGGCTCATGATCACACCCGTGGTGGCATAGAGAAGAGCCCCTCCCACCATGCCGAATATGAAGTTCAGCCATATTGTCGTCCAGAATACCGAGAGCTCTTCGTCCGCTGAACGGAGCTTCGAAATCTGATTAGCCATCGTTCTGGATAGGCCGAAGTCAAAGACACCAAAATAGCCAACTATCGTCCAGACAATCGCCATCACGCCAAATCGCGCGTGACCGATGTGCGTCAACAGAAACGGTATCGTTGCCACGGACGCTGCAATTGGGATGACTCCGCCCAATATATTAAAAACAGTTCCGCGTCCCAGTGTTTTGGTGACCACGCTGAATCCCATGAAGAGCTGATGCCAATAAGCGAGACATGCGCGCTCTGTTAGTTCGCGCATGGCCCATTTGAATGCGATGCCTATGCTTCGTATTCGTACGAAGTGTAACGATAGGCGCCGTATTTGTACCCATATCCATATTTTCCGGAGTTTGGATTTACTCCGTTAAACACTAGTCCATTCGACTGGACGCCATTCAACGTTAGGCGTTTCAGCGACTCCGAAATTTCCCCAATCCTGGTAACGTTAGCCAGAGCAACGAGAAAAATCATTCCAGCCAGTGGGGCCAGGATACAAGCATCGGCAGCAGCGAGAATCGGCGGCGAGTCAATTAACACAACATCGTAATCCTTCGAAAACACCTTCAATAGCTCTGTCAACCGATCATTCAGCAGAAGCTCTGCGGGATTTGGAGGCAGGATCCCTGTCGGAATCATATCGAGGTTCTCGATAACATTTTTATTGATTGCCTTTTCAATTGGAATAGCTCCGGATATCAATTCCGAAAGTCCTGTATCGCGCGGAATACCGAAGTACTGATGCAAATGTCCCTTTCGCATGTCTCCGTCGATCACCAAAACCTTTTTACCGGATGCGGCGAGTATTGCCCCGAAATTCGCGCTAATAAACGATTTCCCGATTCCTGGCGCCGGCCCGGTGAATAAGACCACGTTATTCTTGGATTGCAGCAACGAGAATTGAAAAGCCGTTCTCAAACTTCTCAGACTTTCAATGGCCGGCTCCGTTGGATGATCCGTTGTGAGAAGGCTCGTTTCCCCGACATTCCTCTTCAACTTTTTCACCAGTTCCCGCTGCGCTGCGCTAAACGGAACGGTTGCATACACGCTAAGACCAACGCGTCGCTCGATTTCATTGGGGTCCGCGACACCTTTAAACAGCAAATTCCGGACGAATGCGATAGTGATACTAGTGAGCAGTCCAGCAAAAAGCGCTGCCGCTACGATCACAGCCTTTTTGGGCTTGATTGGATCTTCCGGTACAGAGGCGGTATCGACCAGACGTACACTTCCAACCTTGCCCGCCTTGATCAGTTGCAATTGTTCCGCATTGTTGAGCAACGACGTATAAAGATCTGTGCTGACTTGAACATCCAACATGGTGCGAACGACATCCTGCTGCACGTCAGGCAGCCTCTTAACCTGTTTCGTCACCTGATCGCCATAGCTCTCGAGCTGAGCAATCTGGGTATCCAGCGATTGGATGCCGGGATAAGACGGCGCAAATCTAGTTGCCAGTTCCGCTTTTTCCTGCTTCAACTGCAGTAGACGGGTTTGATAGTCGGCCGACTGGGTAAGCGCGAGTTTTGCTTCCTCGGTAAGGTCGACTGACCCACGACGATCTCTCATTTGGGTATAACGCAGTTGCGCGTTCTCCAAACGAGTTTTTATCGCTGGCAATTCTGTATTCAGAAATTCCAACGACTGCGCAGCCTCTTCCGACTTTCTTTCTACATTTTGCCGAACGTATTGATGCCCAATTTCGTTGAGCTGAGTGCTAACGGCAACGGGGTCCGGTCCCTGCAGGCTAGCGATAAGTACCCCCGACTCCTTCACTCGTTCCTGAACGTCAAGGTTCTTTCTGAATTCTTCAATAGTTTTAAACTTCGATTTCCGAATCAGCTCAAATTCTGTATTCGCATTCCCATTGAGGGCCTTTACTTGAAGCACAATCGGCCCATCCTCCGATTCCGTCCGCTCATCTTGCCCGACCGTGCCTTTGAAATCATGAGTAAGACCGTCACCTGACAGAATGAAGTGCATCGGGTCGACTACTTTGAGCCGAAATTTCTTGCCTTCGAGTTTCGGTGGAACGTCAAAAACAGTGACGTCAATGCTCTCCTGCCCCCACGCGAATCCACCGATCCCGAAAACTCCCGGATGGTGCAGACCCGAGTTCCGACTGGCGACCCATTTTCCGAGCATAGGAAAGCGACGTGGATACGCCTCGATATACAATCGAAGATTCTCGACCGTACGCGTCACGACCAGGCGCGAGTTGAGTATCTGGCCCTCAGCCGCAGCCGAGGATTTGACGTCAAACAGCGAGGAGACATTGCCAAGAAGACTCTTCGCTGCTGATGCGTCTGGACCGTCTTCCACTTGCACTAAAATGTCAGTCTCATAGATAGGCGTCGCCACGAACGCATACGCTGCGCCTAACAATAGAAAAATTGCTGTTACGATCGCAATCATCCATTTATTCTCGATGAATATATCGAGAATATTCACGAAATCAAGCGTCTCGTCCGCTTCCGGACTATTTATCATATCTGCGTCTTTATTCATTGAAGGTGGATCGAAATTAAACAGATCTATATCGATAAATTCGTCACTCGAGCACAGTATTCATTAATTTAATTGAATAGCTTTATTCGCTCGACCCACTCATTCACGCCACGATCTATCGAGTCCAGACATACCTCGAAGTCTGTTCGAGTCCCGCCATACGGATCCTTAATATCGAAATCACTAAATTTTCCTAGCTTGAATACCTTTCCCCGACATGTCGGATAACGCTTTCCGATGTATGCCACCTGAGAATCGTCCATCGCCAGGATCATGTCAGCCGTCGTACAGAACGGAGCCACGAGTTGTTGTGCACGATGCCCCCCAATACTTATCCGGCGTTCTCCCATCAACTCGATGGCAAGCTTGTCCGCGGAGCGACCGACTAATGCGTCTATTCCGGCAGAATTTATTTCCACATCTGGCAAGCGCTCTTTTATCAGCGCCTCTGCCATGGGGCTTCGACAAATATTGCCGATGCAGACGGTGAGGATCGATCGAATCATCACAGCTATAGCACTTCCAATTTGAAGAGAGCACCCTTCTGACCATGTGTCACAAAGACGATCTCATTCCTGGCCAGAACGAATTGTGCTTCACACGCAGAGCACTTCGGCACACGTCTCATGTCCGTTTGAACCATCATTTCGTGACAACTGCGGCCGTGAGACCGGCATTAATCGCCGGCAACAGCAGGCTCAAAATGCGGCTGAAGCGAACCAATCCGTTCCCATCGACGTACACGACGTCTTTCGGCTGCAGCTCGAACTGATTTGCGAGGACCATCGAAACAGGTGACCGGGCATCAAGATGAAACACTTGCGGGTGCGTCGTATCGTTTGATCCTCGAATCACATAAAGTTGAGCAGCGTCCGCGCTCGTCGTATTAAGACTGCCAGCTTGAGAAATTGCATCACTTAACGAGAGCCGGCCATTTTTCATAGGGACCGCCATCGCAGGTTTGTTCACCTCACCCATGACAAATATCCCATTGTCATCGCGGGACATCACGCGTAATAGGTCCCCGTTCCTCAAAAGGATTCGCGACGGGTTCTGTCCGTTTGCGAGCATCTGCGGCAGGTTTATTGGGTACTGACGTCCGCCTCGCACTAAAACCAAGCGGCTTTGGTCGGCAGTCGCATTAAATCCCCCCGACCGGTTGATCGCCTCGTACACCGTCATCGGTATATCGTTGATCGGCTGAGCGCCTGGTGTACGCACTTCGCCATCCACATAGACCTGCTTCGAACGGAACGATGCGACCCGCAACGTTATCTGCGGTTTGATGAATACCTTTGACAGCCTCTCTGAAAACAATCTCAGCGCCTCGCTGGGCTGCAATCCTTCAACGTGTAGTGTGCCGACGTAGGGAAATATGAGATTTCCCTCTTGATCTATGACAAATCCTGCTCCCGGGTCGGCTGAGCGGGTCGATGCTTGCGGCTGCGTTCCCAGCGCCGCAGCGAGTTCAGGATGGTCCCATACCGTAATTTGCAGCACGTCACCGGGGCCGAGCGTGTACGGCTTTGGATCGTCAAACAGCCCCGCCCATTCCCCCATCCCAGTGTCACGCGCTGAGTCACGCATCTGGGTGATCAACGCAATGTTGATATCTGTGATTGGCACCTGGAGATTCGTCGACGGTGTCTCCGCATCGCCGCTGGTTGCTGGCAACGTCGCCGGTTTGCTCATTCGCATACCGGGCGCAAACGCACAGGCAGTGGTCACAAAACATAGCGTCATTGTCGTCAGTACACGACGGGCATGCCGTCCGAAATACTCTATTCCAACATTGAACCCTTGACTTGTCCTTCTCAGCATCCGCACCGTCCACTCCGTCTCATATACCGTGATCCCCCGCGCAGGGGAATCTCCGTGGGTACTGGGCAGTCAACGTCGGCGCCTTGAACGCGCATTACCACTGCCCAATCCATCCAAACCTATGTCAATACGCGTTGAGGTTGATAAACCCCTTGGCCACGGTTGCCGCAACGATCCGCAAATCCAGCGCAAACGACCAGTTGCACAAGTAGTACAGGTCATGTTCAACACGCTTCTGCATTTTCTCGATCCGATCGGTCTCTCCCCGGAACCCATTCACTTGTGCCCAACCGGTAATGCCTGGCTTTATCCGATAACGATGGATATATCCATCGACAACCTTTTGGTAGAGTTCATCATGCTCAATCGCATGCGGCCGTGGCCCAACCACCGACATCTCACCGCGGAGCACGTTAAAGAACTGTGGCAGCTCGTCGAGGCTCGTTCGACGCAGAATCGCTCCGACTCGCGTGATACGCGGATCACCCTTAGTGGCCTGCGTCACGACACCCGCCTTCTCGGCGTGAGCCCGCATAGTTCTGAACTTATAGATCCGGAACACCTGCCCATCAGCCCCTTTCCGATACTGCTTGAAGAAAACCGGGCCGCGCGACGAACACTTCACCGCAATTGCAATAACCACCAACAACGGCGTCAATGCCAGCAACGCAAGCGCGGCAAACAAACGATCGAATATCTCTTTCTGCACCATCGCGCGCGCTGGCAACGGCGACGCAACCAGGCTGATCGCCGGGGCACCAATCAGATCCACCACGCCTGCGTCGAACAATGCCATGCTGCGCACGTCCGGAATGAAACGGATATTGACGAGATCGTCGCGGAACTCGCTCACAAAGCGGGCCATGGTCTCCGCTTCCGACAATGGCAACGCCAGCCAGAGTTCCTGAATGCCGCTCCTGCGGACGTGCTCGGCGAACTTCTCGAAGTCCTGGAATACGGCAATGCCTTTTGACGCGAAAATGTCTCCGGCGCCCACCTCGAACAATGCCGAAGCACGAAAGCCGCTCGCCGGAGAGGCCTGCACCTTGCCCACTACTTCCTTGCAATGACTGCCACCACCCACTACGGCGACATTGCGTAAGTTCATACCGGCGTAACGCACGCTGCGCAGCACCGTATGCAGCACCAATCGCGACCCAATCAATGCAGCGGCGCTCGTCGCAGTCCAATAGATGAACCACAGCCGCGAGACTATGTCCGTGCGATGCACCGAGAACATCAACACGAGACCGCCCATCTGGACCAGCAACCAGACCAGCGACAACTGACCGGTCAGACGCAATAGAGAGCGTCCACGCCACGATTCGTAGAGACCGAACACCGGGAATGAGACTAGGGCGAGTGCGACCGAAAACGTAATGAATGCGCCGTCCACCCGCGTCTGCGCAATGTCCTCAAAGCGGATGTGCGACGCCAGCAGTGCGCCTGCCACGATGAGAATCACGTCTACGAGCCGCATCAGTAAGCCTTGTAGTCCGAGCATGTTGCGACTTCCCCGCCAGAAGGTGGACCGCGTGCTCCGCCGAAGCGTCACGCGCGCCCGTATGTGTCATCAAAACGAACGATGTCGTCTTCGCCGAGATACGATCCGGACTGCACTTCGATGAGTTCGAGTGGCAACTTGCCCGGGTTCTCCAGACGGTGCGTTACGCCCAGCGGAATAAACGTAGACTGATTCTCACTGAGCATGAATTCCTCATCACCGCGTGTGACAAGCGCCGTGCCGCTCACCACGATCCAGTGCTCGGCGCGATGGTGATGCAATTGCAATGACAGACGACCGCCCGGATTCACGACGATCCGCTTTACCTGAAAGCGCTCACCATGGTCGATTGAGTCGTAGTACCCCCATGGACGCCGTACCTTTCGATGCGCATCGGCCTCAGGCGCTTGCAGCGCTCTCATCCGGCTGACCACGCTCTTTACTTCCTGCACGCGCGAGCGGTCGGCGACCAGCACGGCATCGTCGGTCTCCACAACGACCACGTTGGTCACGCCGACGCAGGCAATGAGACGCCCTTGCGAGTGGGCGAAGCTGGACGTCGCCCCTTCGAACACAACCCGTCCGCGCGCGGCGTTGCCGTCCGCGTCCTTGTCGAGCGCTTCCCATACCGCGTCCCAGGACCCAAGATCCGACCACCCTGCGTCAAGCGACACCACCACGCCTTCCGCGAATCGTTCGTCCGATCCGAGACGTTCCATCACCGCGTAGTCGATCGAGTCCGACGGGGAAGATTTGAAAGCCTCTGCGCCTGGGCGGAAATACAGCCCGTCGCAAGTACCTTGAGCGTGGGCTAACAAGCACGCATCATGCATCGCCGGCTGCATGATCTTGAGCATGGCGAGCCATACGCTCGCCCGCACGACGAATATCCCGCTATTCCACCAGTACTGGCCCGATGCGAGATACTGCGTGGCCAATTCGGCTGCGGGTTTTTCGACGAATCGCGCAATACGATGCGCACCGCCGCTAAGGTCAGAACCAAGCTTGATGTAACCAAAGCCTGTATCAGGACGCGTTGGCGGTACGCCCAGTGTCACTATCGCGCCGCGCTGCGCATGCCGCGCCGCCAACGCAATCGTCGACTGGAAAGCGGCGAGGTTCTCGATCGCGTGATCTGCCGGCATTGCAACAATGATCGCGTCGCCACCATCCGAACACGCCGCAGCGGCGGCGAGCGTCAGCGCCGGTGCCGTGTCGCGTCGCGCTGGTTCAACCACGATGCGTGCGTCGATTCCTTTTGCGCGGAGTTGTTCCGACGTAACGAAACGGTGTTCGTCGCCGCATACGATGATCGGCGCACTCACCGTCCTTCCACCGGCATGGAACCCATTCATTCGTTCCACGGTAGCTTGAAGTAGCGAATCCGGTCCGAGCAGATCAATCAATTGTTTGGGATATTGTTCCCGTGACATGGGCCACAGTCGCGAACCCGCTCCTCCCGCAAGTACAACAGGTACGAGTCGCACGGCCGCTGCAGAGGTCCTCTCTTCGGTCGGAACGATCTTGATATCGCTATCACGAACTTCCGCATCATTCACCGACGTGTAACCCATATGTACTCCTATTCGACATTTCAACAGGATCGGAAAAGCGGCACTTTTAATTTCCTAGTACATTGTCGGCGGCCTGACGTGCCCCCCGATCACGGGCCGTACACAGTCGCCAAAATCATGCCCACCGACGCTACAACGTCTGCCTCAAACAAATGCGAAGTGAATTGAGTGGCGCGACTAACGACCGGCGCCGGTTACCACCACACGCGGCAGTGGCGTGGAGTTTTAACCTGACATGAGATTCGCACTTCTCTCACCGGCCATAAAGGATTGCGCTTTCTCAAAAATCTGCTGATGTGCGTCATCTCTTCACAATGAACGCTGCTCGCTTTTTTCGAGTTCCGGAATAAATTATCTTCAATAGCTTAGATCTCAAGCACTACCGCCGCTTCTCTTCTTTAAAAGAACCGCCTCGGCTTCAGTTGCAGTGCATCATACATAGGCTGCCTTCTGACGTAATGTGACTGACGGAAAACGCCAACATGTTGGCGTTTTAGCCCATTCGCTTCTGACGTGTCTGAATAGGCTATTCGTGTGTCTCATGCATCATGCTTCGCTCACATACAACAGCCGGTTAACATCGCAATTTAGGTCAACACGGTGTACCGGCCCAGGAAAATATGGGCAAACCACCATGGCAAATTGCGCCATGTATTTGGCTGACTCAATCCATTTCTTTGGTCTACTGCCGCCACAACAGACATGATTTCATCCGGTGCCGAAGGCTGTATCTGAGGTGCGCCCCTACGATCGGATCAATTGCTACTCCGGAAGCGGCCTGAGAATTGCAACTGTCTTTCTGTAATTTCAAGTGGTTGTTTTTATGACTTCGCGGGACGTCAGGCGAACCCCGTGCCGGCGAAACCTTCATTGACGCTGTTGGCAATGCTCGATGGCGGCTGATGCGGTAGATCTACGAAATAAACGCACTCGCGATAAAAGACGCAATGCCGACCGGCACTATGAAGATCGTGCATAGCCGCATCCGCATCATCAACTTAGCCCTTGCAACTTCCCAATGGCCGCGCGCGCGACGCGGCTGGAACTCAAGAAAGATGAGTGGTTGGAAGTGCCGCCTCCCGACCTTCAAAGCGGAAAGCAAACTGAAGATCAGATAGACAAGCGTCCAGCCGAAACAAGATTTCGAAAGAACCGAAAGTGCGATTACCATATATTTCGCCACTTGATTTAACAATTTTGACGTCTCGATCCTACCGTGCAACGCAGCAATTTCCATGACAAACGTTTGGCTTTATCCGTCGTCTTTCGCCTCGTCGGCTGACATATGTGACTTGCCGGCATACCCCGTTCCTGAAAGGTGTGCGTCCGCGATCCAAGCATTGGCCGGTGCAGCATGTCTGGCGTGATCGACTTTAGATCGTTGCTTGCTGTACAGCACTACAGTCGGAATTTTTGCGCTAAACCGTCAGAGACGTGGCGACATCCGCCACCCCGTCTGGCATTCTTCGCGCCAAGGTGGGCAGTACGACCAGCCAATTAGTGCCGCCAATCTGGCACTTCGCGAACTGCCGTCAGCGTCGCATGCAAGGTTTCAACTAGCTCGGTCTCTGATGAACACCACCACGATGCCGCGTTGAACACCAATGGATGCTCCGGCTACTAGAGGACGTCTGCTGAAGATATCTGAAGAAGAACTCGATTGGTTTCCGGAAAATCAACCCAATAAATTCCGTTTTCCCGTCTAGACGCCCTGGAACTGATCTACTCGCAACCGATAGTTAACCAGACAACTTCCCAGTTTGACGCCTTCTAGCCATATAACTTCCGTGCGCGCAATCGTTGACGGTTGACCTCAGGCCCCTGCTGCCCTAGCCAATTCCGGCAAACGAGTGCCATTGCTGACGTCGCAAACATCCCCTCCTCGATGCCTTTTTCAGCGAGCACGACACAAGCGCCTCGCATTACCAAAGGTATGGGAAAGTACACAGAAAATGTAGCGGGAAGATTCAATTTGGCTTGCTACGCTGCAATGCCAGACCGTCCATCATGGCTTCGAGCGAGAACGTCGCGCATTCAGGGCACGCTGCGTGGCGGCAGAATGCGCCAAACATAGCCCATCGAATCGCTTTGTCAGTGCTTGCCCGCTCACGCCGATTCTTGTCACATCCGGGAGTAAACCGATGCCCAACACCTCAAGACACTATTTCGCTGCCGGGCTGGTTGCCGTCGCCATGTCGCTTGCAGGCAGCCAGTCGTTTGCACAACAGGTCGTCAAAATCGGTGTGTCAGCTCCGCTGACCGGCGCCGGAGCCGCCAACGGAAAAGACATCGAGAACGGTGTTCGCCTCGCTGTCGAAGAGGCCAACGCCCAGCATACGAAGCTGGGCGGACAGGAGGTGCGCTTCGAGCTGGACTCCGTCGACGATCAGGGCGACCCGCGCATCGGTGTGCAAGTCGCCCAGAAACTCGTCGACGACGGTGTGGTCGCCGTGGTGGGCTACTACAACTCCGGAGTCGCCTTGCCTTCGTCGCCGATATTCGCCAGGGCCGGCATTCCGTTGATCGACCCCGCCGCCACGAACCCGGCCATCACCAGGCAAGGGCTGAAGAACGTCTTTCGTATTATCGCCACCGACGCACAGAACTCCGGCAATGCAGGAAAGTACGCGGTAACGGTCACCAGGGCGCAGCGCATTGCGGTGATGGACGACCGCACGGCATTTGGCCAGGGCGCCGTGGAGGAATTCAAGAAAGCTGTCGTCGCCGCGGGCGGCCATATCGTCGCCTCGGAATACACCAACGACAAGGCTGTCGAATTCAATGCGCAGCTCACGAATATCAAGGCGGCGAACGCGGACCTGCTGTATTTTGCCGGCCTTGATAACCAGGCCGCGCTCCTGACCCGGCGAATGAGTCAACTCGGCATGAAGACGCAGTTCGTGGGAAGCGGAGGCATTGCCGACAGCATCTTCCTCGGCGTGGCGGGCCATGCTGCCGAGGGCGCAATGGCGTGGGAGTACGGGCGGCCTGTCGAGTCCCTTCCTCAAGGCAAAGCGTTCGCGGAAAAATTCAAAAAGAGATTTGGCGCGGATACACTGACTTACGCGCCATTCGCCTATGACTGTGCATGGGTGGCGATCAACGCAATGAAACAGACGAATTCCGCAAAACCCGAGGTATTCATGCCCGCATTGCGAACCATGCAGTACGACGGCATCACGGGAAAGATTGAATTCGATTCGTACGGTGACCTGAAACATCCGACATCGACGCTCTATCAGGTGAAAGGCGCCAGGTGGGAACCTGTGACGACCATCAGTGCCGAGTGACTTGGTGAGCGGTTGTGGTTGAAGCGGGCGTATTCGAGCGGCAGGTTGCGCGTCGGCATCCGGCGATCCGACGCCAGTGCGAGTGAGCCCGACGGCAGCCTCAATCCGTGGAGCGTTCTGGAGAGGTCTTACCAGGTCTCGCGAGCCGCGTAAGATTGCGCCGGCCCGGCGCCATGGCCACTGGCGAGAACGCCGCGCGCGTGTGTTTCCATCTGGAGCAGCGTGTGCGCAGGAACCGCGCTGGACCATAGATAGCCCTGCCCCATGTCGCAACCGATGCCGGCGAGCCAGTCGGCCAGCTCGCACGTCTCGACGCCTTCGGCCACCACCGCGAGCCCCACGCCGTGAGCCATTGCAACGATGGCTTCCACCAGCACGCGGTTTTTCAAGGAGCCGGTGGCCGGCTGCGTGAACGAGCGGTCGATCTTCAGCGTGGCGATGGGAAAACGCGTGAGATAGCTGAGTGCCGAGTAGCCGGTGCCGAAATCGTCGATGGCGATGCGCACACCCATCTGATTCAGGGCGTTTAGCGTATCGAGCGTGGTCGCGTGATTGACGAGCAGCAACCCCTCGGTGATCTCCAGTGCGAGCCATTCCGGCCGGCAGCCCGTGTCGCGCAAGACCTGTTGCACGACGGCCGGCAGGTGGCTCAGGTGAAACTGGCTCGGCGACAGGTTGACGGCGATGTGCCGGTCGCCCCCGCGCTGCGCGTTCCATCGGCAGACGACCCCGCATGCCTTGCGCATGACGTGCTCGGCGATCGGCACGATCAAACCCGTCTCCTCGGCGATGCCGATGAAATCGGACGGCGGGATCCAGCCGCGCTCGGGATGCAGCCAGCGCAGCAGCGCCTCCGCGCCGACGATGCGGCCGGTCGCGAGGTCGATCAGCGGCTGGTAGTGCACGTCGAGTTCGCCGCAAGCGATGCCGCGGCGCAAGTCCGCTTCGAGGCGCAAGCGTTCGGCGGCGCTGTCCGTGATGTCGCGCGTGTAGAACTGCACGTTGTTGCGCCCGGCCTCCTTGGCGCGATAGAGCGCGCCGTCGGCATAGCGGACGAGTTGTTCCGTGCCGTCGCCATGGTCGGGATAGACGGCGATGCCTATGCTCGCCTGGACCACGAGCGTCCGGCCGTCGAGCTGCACCGGAGCGGCCACGGCCGACAGCACGCGGTCGGCGAGGCCGCGCAGTTCCACGGCGTCGCGCACGCGCGGCGAGACAATGATGAATTCGTCGCCGCCGAGGCGGGCCACGGTGTCCGTGGCGCGCACGCCCGCCTCGATCCGCCGTGCGACCTCGCACAGCAGTTGATCGCCGGCGGCGTGGCCGAGCGTGTCGTTGATGGTCTTGAAGCGGTCGAGGTCCATCATCAGGACGCCGACCCTATAACCTTCCTGGCCGGCCTGCTGCAACTCCTGCGAAATACACTCGTTGAACTGGGCACGATTGGCGAGCCCGGTCAGCGTGTCGAAATACGCGAGCTGATGGATCTTGCTCCGATATTCGTAGACTTCGGTCATGTCGCGCGCGACGGCGAGCAAGCCCAGCACTTTGCCGTCGGCGTCGCGCTCGAGGCGCAGCCGCGTGTGGAAAGTCCGCTGAACGCCGTCAGAGCCGCGCGCGTTCCATTCGACGTCGAACTCCCTGCCCATCTCGATGGCCTGTCGGATTTGCGCGTGGTACATGCTCGAGTCCATCGAGAACGCGGAAATCTCCAGCACCGTCTTGCCGAGAAACGTCTCCGGCGGCCTGCCTGTGAAGCGTTCGTGAGCGCCGTTGACGTAGGTGCGGCGGCCTTCACAATCGAAGCGAACGATGATGTCCGGCAAATTTTCGGCGAGCGAGCGGAACTCGCGCTCGCGGGCGGCCAGGAGCTCCTCCATGCGCTTGCGTTCGGTAATGTCCCGGCCGAACACCAGGGCGCCCTTGATCTGCTGGTCCTGGTCGCGCTCGGCCACCATCTTGATGTGATGCAGGCGCGGCTCGCTCGAGCCGGGCGCACCGATCAGGACTTCGACAGTCTCCGCTTCACCGGTTCGAATCACGCGCTCGAGCGTTTCGCGGTAGCGGCGTTTTTCTGCCGCGAGCGTCTCGCCCCAGCTGATATCGTGTGACCGCTGTCCAACGATCGGCGCCACGGGCACGTTCACGCGCTGCATCAGGTTGCGGTTCGCGAAGGTGATACGACATTCGCGGTCGTAGCGGACGATGTTGTCGGGGGAGCCCTCCGCCAGCGAGCGAAGCTCCGCCTCTTGAGCTCGCAGCGACCTTTCGACAAGGCTGGTCTCGGTGATGTCGCGGCCGATGCAGAGCACACCTGCCAGCCGCCCCAGCCAATCGTGCTCCGCCACCAGCCTCACGTGATGAATCGCCGTGCTCCCGTCGGCGAAAGGGACGGTGAGCTCGAACTCAGTCGGCTCGCCGGTCGCGAGAACCTGCTGGAGCGCGTGATGGTAATTGTCGAAGCGGCCGTCAGGATAACGCTTGGGCGTCGAGACTTTTCCGATCACGTCACCCGGGCCGACGTTCAATGCCTTGGCCATGTTCGGGCTTATGTAGAGAAAGCGGCCGTGGCGATCGTAGCGGCAGATGTACAGCGAAGCGTTCTCGGCAAGGTGGGAGAAACCTTGCTCGGATGCCTGGCGATAGCGGCGGGTTTTCAGCCAGAGGAGTAATGGTCGGGTGACGCTACGCATGGATGGGCCTGTACTTTTTCACCTTCTCGACAGGTATACGGCGCGTGCTTAGCGTTGGCACAGGGGGGAGGCTTGTAGGGATATCCTGATTTCGTTGTAAGTAGCCGCGCAGCTGGCGTGTTGGGTCTTTCTTTACCGTGCGGTTCGTAAAATCGGCAGTGGAACTTCCTAGGTCTTGAACACGGCGACCGAATCCCTCAGCATGCCTGCCTGTTCCTCGAGTGAGTGCGCTGCTGCCGCCGCTTCCTCGACAAGCGCCGCGTTCTGCTGCGTGACGGTGTCCATCTGCGTGACGGCTCGGCCCACCTGTTCGATCCCACGGCTTTGCTCTTCCGAGGCCGTCGTAATCTCGCCGACGATTTCGGCTACCTGCTTGATAGCCTGCTTCACATCGCTCATGGTCGCGCCGACCTCTGTTGCCTGCCTTGAACCGTCCTCGATCATCGCAACCGACGAGCCAATCAGTTCCTTGATTTCCTTCGCAGCCGCCGCCGAGCGCTGCGCGAGGCTACGGACCTCACTGGCGACCACCGCGAAGCCACGGCCCTGCTCGCCGGCCCGCGCGGCTTCCACCGCCGCGTTCAACGCGAGAATGTTCGTCTGGAACGCGATCCCTTCGATCACGCTTGTGATCTCCGAGACCTTGCTCGAACTGCCGCTGATCTCGCCCATCGTCGCGACCATGACCTGCACAGCATCATTGCCGGCATCGGCCATGCCGGTTGCCCGGGTCGCGAGGGCGTTGGCCTGCCGCGCGTTATCGGCATTCTGTCTGACGGTCTCGGTTAATTGAGTCATGCTCGCGGCCGTCTCTTCCAGCGACGCTGCCTGTTCTTCCGTTCGCGCCGACAGATCCATATTGCCGCTCGAGATTTCTCGCGCCGCCACATTCACGGATTCGGTGCTGGCCTTGATGCCGTTCACCGTCTCGCTGAGTTGCTGGTCCATCTTCTTCAACGCCTGAAGCAATTGACCGAACTCGTCCCGGGAAAGCTTCACGTCGAACTGATTCCCCAACGTGCCATCCGCGATCCGATTCGCCACCCACACCGCCCTTTCGAGCGGTCTGGTAACAGCACGCGAAAGATAGAAAGACAAACCTGTTCCGGCGACGATGGCCAAACCCATAAGGGCAAGGGAAATCTCAAGAAAGGTCCGGAAAGTCGAATCGCTGTCCTCCGCAAACTCCTTCGCCTGAACCTTGTGCAACGCTGCATCCTCATCGATGAGTTTCGCCAGCGATACGGCGATCTCTTCGTGGCTATCCACCATCGGCATGGCGCCAAAGTAGCTGCCGGCCTCCAGCTCGGTGATTAACTGGGCGGTCAACGTATTGAACTGCGGCAGTAGATTCTTTATTCGATCTGCGACGACACGTTCCTTCTCGCTCGAAATTCCACCCGGATAGTAGCGCTTCCAGGCTCTGTCGATAGCATTCTGGTCGACGCGAATCTGTTCAAGAGCGGCCTTTGTCCGACCAGAATCATGGAACATTTCAATGAGGTGGAGCTGCAGCCGGATATCAAGTTGCGCCGCCCGCAAGTCAGACAGGTCCGCGATCGGGCCGGTGTTGCCGCTATAGGAATCGCGCATGTTCGAGTTCACTCTCGACAGGCCCACCACACCGAAAATTCCCACTATCAGGACCAGTGCCACGGACGCGCCAAACGCGGAAAAAATCTTGAGCTTGATGCCTTGCGCGAAACTTTTCACTGCCTCTCCCATGAACAGATCAGGTCTTGCACAAACCAGGCGTCAACTCCGGCATCGGCCTCGTCACAGCCGCGCCGCCACCCGAATCCCGGATACGCGCAAGCGCGGTACCGGCACGGCCCAGATGCGCTCGTGCCGTTCGACACGAGTGCGCCGTCCCTTCATTGCTGAACCGCCAATAGCGGGGACTCGTCATCCCGCTCAGAACTTGTGGCGCAGTGCGGATCGGAGCATATCAAGCCAATTTGTGATATCCAGCTACGTTTTCTGCGCGCTTTGCCCTACTTCTGGTTATGCAAAGCATTTCGCCGAGCCCAGGAAATTCCCGGTAACAGGGTTCCTCGTTAGATATTCAAAGACCTGGCTGGAACCGTGGCGACGTCGATGAACCGACGTCGCCACTGACCTCCACAGTCAAATGCCCTGGCCGGACCTGAATGCCTCGCAGTCCAGCCGGGACCAGTAGAGCTCGACTCCTGAGCGTTTGCTATGCTCCCGCACCTTGGGTTT
Organism: Paraburkholderia caffeinilytica; assembly: GCF_003368325.1. NCBI lineage: Bacteria > Pseudomonadati > Pseudomonadota > Betaproteobacteria > Burkholderiales > Burkholderiaceae > Paraburkholderia > Paraburkholderia caffeinilytica. The sequence goes on from NZ_CP031466.1 coordinate 2,674,305, forward strand.
GTGAAGCGAGACAACCAGTTCTTCGATAGCCGGGAATTCTTCGAAAACAATGTCCGCGATCTGTATGGCGAGCGTCTCGAGCAATCTCGTGTGTGCCTTGTCAGCGAGAAACTGCGAGAGACATTCACAGAGCCTTTCATAGTCGACGAAGGGGCGATCCCCGTCCTCAGCCGGGGAACATCCGTAGAGCAATTCAAGGCTAACGGCGACCGGTTGTGGTTCCAGATGTTCGTGAGCATGGATGCCCACGAACGTTTGAACCGTCATTTCATCGATGAATACCCTCATACCGCGAGACTTCGGTGCATCTTGGCGAAAGCCGCCACTCGTCCGGCACCCGTTCATGCAAACACCGCTTCAGTCGCGTCAGCACGTCGTACCAGGCTAAAAATCGAATACCGATTCATCTCCAGCTCCTCGTTTCAGGTTAGCTGCATTGAATAGAATCGAGCCGTGGTTCGATAGAACGGATGCGACACAAAGATGGGATGCATTGGGCAGAACTACTGGAAGGAACTGTCCTTTACGCCATTTCCGAGGTGATTGCGGCCTCACCAGCTGATACCTGTGTGGGCGTCGCGCGTCCGACGAAGCATTGGTCACTCGTCAATGCCGCCCAGGACTGGCTTCAGGATTCGTCGACGTGTCCTCTGTCAATTGCAGAGCTTTGCGTGCAACCAGGCTACGACACATTGCCAGCCACTTTGCCGCCTGCTCGATCGGAGCCTCCACAAGAAAAAGGCCTCGTGCAACGCCTGAGCATGGGAGACCATCGACAAATTACTTCGATGCGCGGCATCAAATTCAGCGAACGTCCACTTGACCATACGTGGTCGTCAATACGAACGTGGAGTATCCTGATTCCTACTGCGAGTGACCACGACAGAGAGGCGACAGTGCTTGAACTATCGGTTCGTGATAGAGCAATGCTGAGTGGCGAATTGGGTGATGGTGCAGCGCTCGCGATGCGTATAGTCGTCGCCACGGCGCATGTGATGAACGCTCAAAGACTTGTCGACATTTCCTCCGCTCATATCGACGGGTGTCTGTATCACGGATCCGTGAGTCTCGATTTCGTCGAGCGCTTTGTCGCATCCGGAACGCGGGTCGCCGTTCCGACCACACTCAATGTCGGATCGCTTGATCTCATACACCCGGAGTTGTATCGCGGCAAACCGGAAACGGCGAACGCGGCCAAGCGCCTTATGGAGGCACATCTGGAACTCGGGTGCGAAGCTACCTTCACATGCGCACCGTACCAGCTAAAGCACCGTCCACGCTTAGGCGATCAGATCGCATGGGCTGAATCGAACGCGATCGTTTTCGCCAACTCGGTTTTGGGCGCACGAACGAGTCGCTACGGCGATTTTCTTGATCTGGCAGCGGCAATTACTGGCCGCGTCCCGTATGCCGGATTGCATGTCACCGAAAACCGGGCCGCCCGTCTCGTGCTCGCGGCGCCCAGCCTCCGTGATTCATCGCGGCGCGACGCCTGTTTCGCCGCTCTCGGCTTTCTTCTCGGCCTTAAAGCTGGAGCAACGGTAGCCGCGATCACTGGATTACCTGCGGACACGACAGAAGACGAATTGAAATCTCTTGGCGCCGCGGCCGCATCCAGCGGCTCAGTGGCACTCTTTCACGCCGTAGGAATTACTCCAGAAGCTTCGACGCTTGACGCCGCACTACAGGGCGGCGAGCCGGAACAGACGATTATTGTCAGCGAGGCGGACCTTGTCGCGATCCATCGTAAATGGAACGATGCTCGCTCCGGCGAGCCGCTCGCCGCGATCAGTCTGGGAACACCACATTTTTCGATCGACGAGTTCCGCCGCCTCGCCAAACTGTTCGACTCACACAAAGGACCGCTCCAATGCGATTTCTATGTCAATACGAGCCGTTTCGTTCTCTGGCAGATCGAAGAGGAAGGACTCGCTCAGCGACTGGCCTCGCGCGGCGTTCAGATTGTGGTGGACACCTGTACCTACATCACCCCCGTGATGAAACAGATCAACGGACTGGTGATGACCAACTCAGGGAAGTGGGCTCACTATGCCCCCGCGAACATCGGCGTCACAGTCGCGTTCGGGAGCATGAGCGAATGTGTTCGCTCCGCCTTCGAAGGGAGAGTTTGCATTGATGAACTGGCCGGCTAGACCTACGACCATGATCCCATCCACTCTCGATTTTGACGGCGAGGTCCTCGTGCCGGGGCGAGCAAGCGGCCTCGCAATCGCGCTCTCCCCGCTCAGCTTCTGGGGCGGCTACGACGCTGAAAGCGGGATGATCATCGACAAGACACATGCGGGCTACGGACAAAGCCTGAAACACCGGATACTTGTGATGCCGCGGGCGCGTGGGTCTAGCTCCAGCAGCAGCGTGCTGGCTGAAGCGTTGCGCAACGGGACTGGCCCCAGCGGCATCGTACTGGCGGAACGCGACCTGATTCTTGCGATAGGCGTTATCGCCGCCAACGAACTCTATGCCCTACACGTTCCCGTCGTGAGTGTCGGCGAAAACGTGTTCGCGCAAATTGCGTCTTTCACGGCACCACTGGAGATTGACGCCGGCGATACGTCGCGCCCCGCGAGAATTTACGCCACAGGCAGTGAACGTGACGGGAGCCGCAATCCATAGGGCGCCGGCATGCGGCTCGGTCACATGAACGAACTAGTTGTATCCGAGAATCGCGACCGATGCGACGTCCGCTCGTTCAAGCGTACTGCCCACAAGGCTCGATAGCGGCGAGGTCAGCAGTGCCACATAAGAAGAAGCCAGCGCAACCGCGGCGCAGCTTTGGTCCTTGCGATGCGCAATGCCTACGACCTGCCGCTGAGACGAGTGCCACAATCCGGTGTCTACCATGACAGGTGATGTCCTAAAAGAGTAAGAGAAAACAGTCGGCGCAGGCACGCTACCTGGGACGATTCACCGCCGCCGGTAAAAACCCAGTGCTCGCTTCAATCGCGCTGACGTTCTCAGGTCTCGCGAACGCATCAGGAGCGTCGTCGCCGGGGCTACGCTGCCGTCCGACGGCCTTGAAAAAGGTCTCAAGACCTGATGGCAGGAAGAACCACACCCAGTGCAAATCTTCGGTTCCATCGTTTATCAATGTATGTGATTGCTGTGGGCCCAGGAAGACTGTCATGCCTGGCTCGATCCGGTAATCGCGCCCTTCCACAACCGCCTTGCCGTTGCCCCGAACGAAGTGAAGCATCTCTTCAGACTCGGCGTGCGCGTGCAGGCGAACAAAGCCCCCAGGCGGCACGGTCTGCGTGCCCGCCGAAAACGGGCGTTGCATCGATACAAGGTGGGGCGCAACGTGAACGGCGGCGTAGCCATTTGCCGGCACCGGTTGCCAGTAGCTCTCCTCGTTGCGCGGATAGACGATCAGGAACTGAGGTTTGCTGTCACAGTCGTTCGGACCTGCCACGGAGTCTCCGTTGTCGCGTGCTTCGCCTGTCATTTGCACCTCACACGAATGTCGATTGATAGCGAGAGTCCCTTGATCGTTAAACAATATCCTGTATCCAATCAATGGGCAACGCGTGTTTTCCAGTAAAGGGGCACATTCATCCAGGATGGTCCGAAATGATTGAACGACTGGGTTTCATCGGCGCTTGGGCAATCACCGAGGCCATCGTCACCGGTCTTGCCGCGGCGCCGCATGGGTTACGCGTTCAGTTCGCCGTCGACCAGACGCCAAACGGCCAATGGATTGGCCTCCTTTAGCGCTGCCGGCAGCAATGCATCCGGCAAATCCTGATAACACACAGGCCGCAGGAATCGGTCGATCGCTGTCGCACCCACCGACGTGAACATCGGATTCGATGTAGACGGAAAGGGACCGCCGTGAACCATCGCGTGGCAGACTTCCACGCCCGTCGGGAAACCGTTCGCAAGGATACGTCCGGCCTTGCGCTCAAGAACCGGCAACAGGCGCTGCGCGTCCGCATGGTCCACAGCGTCGAACTGCAGCGTGACGGTAAGCTGCCCTTCCACGTGTTCCGCGACCGACAGCAATTCATCAAAGTCACGGGCACGAATCACCACAGACGCCGGACCAAACATCTCGGCTTCGAGCTCGGGCGTAGCCAGCAGGCGCTGAGCATCGGTCACATACAGGGCAGCCTGCGCGGCGTTCGGAAGGTCGCCCGCCGACACGCCCTGCGCCACCTTCGTCACGCCCTGAACTCCATCGACTTTCTGCGCTCCACTGCGGAAGGCATCGAAGATTCCGGGTGTCAACATCGTCTGCGCCGGTTTTGTCGCCAACGATTCGCCTGCCGCCTTGATGAATCGATCAAGGTCCGGACTATCAATTGCCAGAACCAGTCCGGGATTCGTGCAGAACTGTCCAGCACCCAGCGTCAACGAATCCGCGAAGGCTTTCCCGATTGCCTCGGCGCGGCTCGCGAGCGCACCCGGAAACAGAAACACCGGGTTGATACTGCTCATTTCGGCATAGACGGGAATCGGCTCGGGTCGGGCGTTAGCGATCCGGATGAGTGCAAGGCCACCTTGACGGGAACCTGTGAAACCAACTGCCTTGATAACTGGATGCGCAACCAACGCTTCGCCGAGTTTGCGGCCAGCGCCGATAAGCAGCGAGAACACACCTTCCGGCAAGCCCTGCTCCCTGACCGCTTTCTGGATTGCGCGACCTACCAGTTCTGATGTTCCAAGATGCGCGCCGTGTGCTTTCACGATTACCGGTGCGCCCGCTGCGAGTGCCGAAGCGGTGTCGCCTCCCGCAACTGAGAAGGCAAGCGGAAAGTTACTCGCACCAAACACCGCGACGGGACCAACCGGCACCTTCGCAAGGCGCAGGTCCGCACGAGGCAGCGGCTGCCGCTCAGGCTGTGCGTGATCGATCGTCGAACCGAGAAAGTGCCCGTCCCGCACGACCTTCGCAAAAAGGCGTAGCTGACCGACAGTCCGGCCGCGCTCACCCTGCAAACGTGCGATCGGAAGGCCGGTCTCCGCATGTGCCCGTTCGATCAGTTCATCACCGATGCCGAGAATGTTGTCGGCAATTGCGTCCAGAAATGCGGCACGCTTCGCAAGCGGAACGTTCCGGAAAACGTCGAAGGCCTGAGCCGCCAGAGAGGCTGCGCGCTCCACCTCCGCGGCACCGCCCATACCGAAAGATGGCTCCGGGATCTCGGAGTCGGTTGCGGGATTGAACGCGCGCTGGCTGCCTTCGGTGCCACGCACCGCGGAAAAACCGATCAGCATTTCGCCAGTAATGGTCATGTCGATATCCTCAAAAAAAGTTGGGGTAGCGCGGACGACGACGGAGAATGGACGTTGCGACGGACGGCGCCCCGCAGCCGTGGAAAACCGAATTCACGGCCGCTTGCGCAAAAGCGGAATCTGCCCCGGTGTCGGGAAGATGAGCTGTTGTCGGACTACGATTGAACGGAGCCGCCCGGCGGCTCCGGGTCTGCAGGCCTCGTTAATAACCGAGTGCCTTGAGGTCTTCCAGCGTCTTGCGCGTGATGGCAATGGTGGTCTCGCGCTCTTCGCCTACCAGATCGAGACGCGGCGGTTTTACCGTTTCCGCCGAACCCGTGATGATGTGCTCAGCGAGCTTGATGTGCTGGACCAGTTTCGCCACCGTGTCGAGGTGGAACAGCGGAGTCAGCGCGGCATACAGTCTGCGTGCCGTCGCGAAATCACCCTTGACTGCAAGATTCAGAAGGCTGACCGATTCCTTGGGCAGCGCGTTCGCCATCCCTGAGACCCATGCCTTTACGCCCAGTGCGGCGCTTTCAAGAATCAGATCGTCCACCCCGCAGACCACCGCGAGGCGACCGTCGAACCGGCTGATCAGGTCGGTTATACGTGTGGTTTCGTACGACTCTTCCTTGATTGCCACAATGGTGGACTCCTCGAGCAGTTGCTCGACGACGTCAGGCGTCAGGTCCACCCCATAGCCGCGCGGATTGTTGTACAGCAGGATATCAAGGCTGGATGCCTTCGCAACGGTCTTGTAAAAAGCCACCGTTTCGCGAACGTCCGACTTGTAGGTCAAACCCGGGAAGACCATCAAGCCATCAATGCCGATCTTTTCGGCTTCCTTGGCATACGCCACGGCGTTCTCGGTATTCGTTTCCGCCAGCCCCGAGATGATGGGCACGCGGCCTTTGATCACCTCTTTCGCCGTACGCAGGACCGTCAGCTTTTCTTCCGGTGTGAGTTGCGCGTTCTCGCCCACCATGCCCATCATCACCACGCCGCTGACGCCATTCGCGATCAGGCGTTCAAGCCCTGCGCCGATAGCCTCGATGTCGAGCGTGAAGTCGGATTTCAGTTTGGTGGTAACTGCGGGGAAGACGCCTTGCCAATTGATAGCCATGATCCATTCCTTCTCTAAAGTCGAGGGTCCGTGACGCTTCGCGCAAATTGTGTATATTGGATCCAAAAAAGGCGTCCAAAAAAATGCCGCGACACCTGCAGTCTTCAAGAGAAGTAAATAAGTATCCTGGATCCAATATTCACAATTAAAGCACGAAACAAAACCGAGGATTCTAGAGGTTTACCCTAGACGATACGCCGCGCTTACGACGCACGGACGTCAAAACGCAAGCCTGATCTGCGAGTCATTTTCAATATGGATAGCTAACCATAACTCGCACGAGCGAAGAGAGCGCGTTCTGTAATTCATGTGCGCTCCCAGCTTGCCATAGGGTAGACGGGATAGAGAATTACAGACGATGGCTAGCGGAATCAGCGCGTCACCACCGCCTCAACAACCGACATGATCTGCTGAGCGGCCGTCTTGACGTGCTGCTCCAGCAGTTTGGCCCCAAGCTTCGCGTCGCGCTTCCTGCATGCCTGGACCAAGGCCATGTGCTCGTCATGCGACTGTTCGCGGATCGGCACCTGCACGGCCTGAAAGCGGAAATAACGGTCGCAGCGGTCATGCAAGACCCGCAACATCTGCAGCGTGATATCCCGCTGCGCAGGCAGATAAAGCGTCTCGTGCAAACGCCAGTTCAATTGCCCCCACACGCCCGAGTCGGCCTTGTCCATTTCCTTGACAAGCCGCTCCGCCTTCCCCATCTCGGCCTCGCTGATGCGCGGGATAGCTTCGGAAAAGATCCACGGTTCAAGCCGTAGCCTGATGTCGAACGTCTCCCTCACTTCCTCTATCGACAGCTCGGAGACATATGCGCCCTTATGCGGGACATTGGTCAGCAACCCCTCTGCCGTCAAACGGGTGATGGCCTCACGGATAGGAACGCGGCTAACGCCGAGCTCCTCGGCGAGCGCTTCCTGCCGCAATGCCTCACCCGGCGCCAGGTCGCCGCTCAGGATTCGCTGCCGAACCGCCGTTGTGACGAGTTCGACTGTGGTTGGCCGGACAATCTTGCGCGTGCTTTCGTCCGCGATAACTTCGCTCATCGAGGACGCCTCTTTGGTACGACGTTTGGCAGCTACCGGGGGCATGATCAGGTTCAGTAAAGGATTCAGGATGCAGTGAACATGCTACCACGCCGCCGGCTTTCGGATACAAAATCCAATGACCCGCACTGCGTCACTGCAACGCTTTCCGTACCCACACGCCGTTCTTCATCACGCCCGCGATGCGCTCACCCTGCCCGGTGAGGACACTGATATCGACCAGCGGATCACCGTCAACGACGAGCAGATCAGCGAAGGCCCCCGGGGCGACGACACCAAGACGGCCTTGCTGCCCAACGATTTCGGCCCCCACCGCCGTGGCCTGACAGATAGTCTCGAAAGCACCAAGAATATCTGAACGGATCGTCAGTTCGTCGCTTTGATACTGGTGCATGTCGCCCAGCAGGTCGGTGCCCAGTCCCATTTTCACCCCGTTGCGTTTGAGCAGCTCAAGCGCTTTCAGTCCCTGAATACGGACGTTCTCGTTTTTCGCGAGAGCACTTTCTGACACGCCGGCCTTCGCACCGACCTTGTTCATCGCGTCGTAGGTAACGAGTGTCGGCACAGCAAACGCTCCAAACTCCGCCATGACAGCCGCCGCCTCGTCATCGATCAGGTTGCCGTGCTCGATCGTGCGTACGCCGAGCTTCACGACGCGAGCGATCGCTTTGCCTGTGTAGGCATGCGCCATGACATAGGTCTGGTGCGACGCAGCCTCCTCGACGATCGCCTTGACCTCGTCGACGGAAAACTGCAGGTTGCCAATCGGATCCGTCGGCGACGCAACGCCACCCGACGCCATGATCTTGATGTGGTGTGCGCCAGCGCGCATCTCTTCGCGGACGGCCTTGCGTACTTCGTCCACACCATCGACGATACGCCCGATTGCCCCGAGATTGCGGTGACAGCCACAGGGGTCGGGATCCGAGTTGTCGAAGCGCTCGCGGAAGTCGCCATGACCGCCCGTCTGGGACAGCGCCTTACCGGCCACGAACAAGCGCGGCCCAGCGATCACGCCCTCCTCGATCGCACGCGAGAGCGCATAGTCCGCGCCGCCGGCATCCCGCACGGTTGTGAAGCCCCGATTGAGCATACCGCTCAGGATCGGCACTGCTCGCAGGACAGCAAAGGTATTTGGCAAACGCCCATTGTTCCCAAGGTGCGCAACCGACGCAATGACGTGCGCATGACAGTCGATCATACCGGGCATGATCGTCTTGCCCCCAACGTCAATAACCTGCGCGCCACTTATCGACACCGGTTCGCGGGTGACGTCCTTGATGACCTCCCCGTCCACGACAATCGAATAGCGGGCAGTGTCGTTTTCGTGATTCACGTCCAGGATGCGCGCGTTTTTCAGGATCAACATTTCAATTCCCCTGCTGATTTTCGAGCGGCCCACGGGCCGTGGCAGATCACTTCAGCAAAAAGCCTTTGGCGAGCGGATCACGGTCATCGACAAAGATCGTGTTGTGCCCCGTCACTCGCGCCCACCCTTCGATGCTCGGAATAATCGCGTCGAGGCCACCCACCTTGGTCGCTTCTTCCGGCACACCATTGAAGATCGTTCCGATAATGCTCTCGTGAACAAAACGTTCACCGATCTTAAGTTTGCCCTTGCCCACCAGATGTGCCATGCGGGCGGAAGTCCCGGTGCCGCAAGGCGACCGGTCGATGGCCTTGTCGCCGTAGAACACGGCATTGCGCGCGCTTGCACCTTCGACCGTCGGCTCGCCTGTCCACATCACGTGGCTCAGACCACGGATTTCTGCCTTCTCAGGGTGAACGAACTGATACTTCTGGTTCGCTTTCTGACGCAGGATCGGACTCAGACGCTGGATATCCGAAGGCTTGAGTGTGTGGAGGCCACCAAAGTTTTTCTGCGGTTCGACAATCGCGTAAAAATTGCCACCGTAGGCGACGTCGAAGCGGATCTCGCCGAGCCCCTCAACATCGACCGTCAAGTCCGTCGAATGAAGGAATGACGGAACATTGATGAGTTGCACGGAATCGACGTTGTCTCCGTCCATCTTGTAGCGCGCAATCACCAGGCCGGCCGGCGTGTCCAGACGCAGCACACCGGGTTCACGCGGGCGCACCAGACCGTGCTCGATGGCAGTCGTCACCGTTCCGATGGTGCCGTGGCCACACATGGGCAGGCAGCCGCTGACTTCAATAAACAGGATGGCAATGTCACAGTCAGAACGGGTCGGCGGATAGAGAATGCTGCCCGACATCACCTCATGCCCCCGAGGTTCGAACATGAGCGACGTCCGGATCCAGTCAAACTCGCGCTCAAAGTGCGCGCGTCGCTCGATCATGTTCGCTCCCTCCAGCAGCGGCGCGCCTCCTGCGACGACCCGAACCGGATTGCCACACGTATGTCCATCGATGCAAAAGAATGTCGATTTCATAACCCTGCTCCACCCACAATTACGTACAGAAATGGCCCGGTGATGGCCGCCTGTCCCTGTTCACCCAGCTCATTCCCCAAAATACGCCGCGCGCAACTTCGGATCATCCAGCAGGCCCGTGCGCATTACTTCGACAAGGCACGCACGTTGGCGAGCGTCTTCTCCACGATTGCAACGACCTTCTGACGCTCTTCGCCTTCGAGCTTCAGTCGCGGGGCCTTCACGGTTTCCGAATAGCCAGCGGTGATGTTCTCGGCCAGCTTGATGTACTGAACGAGCTTCACGTGCGTATCCAGATGAAACAGGTCGATCAGTGCACGGTACAGCTTGCGGGCCAATTCATAGTCGCCAGCAATCGCCAGATTCAGCAATTCAACCGATTCCTTCGGAACAGCGTTAGCCATGCCAGAGACCCAACATGTCACGCCCAGTGCAACCGACTCGAGCACCAGATCGTCGACACCGCACACGACGGCAAGGCGGTCGCCGAAACGGCTGATCAGATCGGTGACGCGCGTTGTGTCATACGATTCTTCCTTGATGGCTTCGATCGTCGGCTCTTCCAGCAATTGCGCGACCAGGTCCGGCGTGAGGTCCACGCCGTAACCGCGCGGATTGTTATAGAGCAGGATCGAAAGCTTTGATGCCTGCGCGACGGTCTTATAGAAGGCGACCGTTTCGCGGGCGTCGGACTTGTACGTCAGTCCCGGGAATACCATCAGGCCCTGAACGCCAAGCGCTTCCGCGTCCTTTGCGTACTGGACTGCATTTGCCGTATTGGTTTCGGCGAGACCCGCGATTACCGGCACGCGCCCGCTCACGGTTTCAACGGCAAGCTTGATTACCGTTCGCTTCTCTTCCGAGGTGAGCTGGGCGTTTTCACCGACCATCCCCATCATGACGACACCACCGACGCCGCTGTCGATAAGGCGGTTCAGACCTGCCCTGATCGCTTCGTGATCAAGAGAACCGTCGTCCTTCAGCTTTGTCGTGACAGCGGGGAACACACCTTTCCAGTTGACTTGCATGGCTACACCTTCCAAAAAAAAATAATCAGAGGCGGGACGTCCCGCGAGTCGATCGAGGTCGCGGGGGCCCCGTTAATTCCGGAAGCGGCTGATCGAGTACGGCTCAAGTCCGATTCCGGGCGTTCGATTGGCAAGCAGATCCGCAACAAGCGCACCTGTCGTTGCCGATTGCGTCAGACCAAGGTGACCGTGGCCGAACGCATAAATGACGGACGGCGCACGCGGCGATCGGCCAATGACAGGTAGCGAATCCGGCGTGGCCGGACGGTGCCCCATCCACTTCACGGCACCCTGATCGTTGATACCGGGCAGGAAGCGCTTTCCGAGCGCGAGCAGCGCATCACTGCGTTTGTAATTCGGCGGCGCCTTGAGACCGGCAAACTCGGCCGCACCGCCAATGCGCACACCGATATCAAGTGGGGTGGCGACAAATTTGCGTTCGGCAAATATCACTTCGCGCGACAGGCTGATGCCATGCGCAGGAAGCGTCGTGTTGTAACCCCGCTCGCTGTCCAGCAGGACGCGGTCGCCGATCGATCGGGCAAGCGCGGCGGACCACGCACCCGTCGCCACAACGAGGCGGCGTCCCTTTACCCGTTCGCCTGTCTCGGTGAGCACTGCCGGCGCAAGGGCATCAGAGAGATCGAGTGCCTTCACCGTGCCGGCAACAAACGTGGCACCGAGTTGCTTCACGCGCTCACGCAGTTGCGTCACGAGACGCTTCGGGTCACCGATGTGCGACCAGTCGTCGAGAAATACACCATGACGGAAAACCGGTGCGAGAGACGGTTCGCAATCGCGAACCTCGTCGGCCGACATGGCGTGCCAGCGCACGCCAAGATCCCGTTTGAATTCCCACTCATGCTGATCCGCGGCGAAGGCTTCGTCGGTCTCGTAGACCGTCAATGCGCCGCGGCGATAGAAACTGTCCATCGCACCGATGTCCTCAAACATCGGGACAATGTCGTCGTAGACGCGGTTGTTCAACTGGGCCAAAGCCAGGGAAATTTCGCGGAAACGTTCCTTGTTGCCCGAGCGCTGAAATTCCATGAACCAGGGCAAGGCGGCCGGTACGTGTTTCCAGTCAAGCGCCAACGGCCCCAAAGGATCGAACAGCCACTTCAGAGCCTTTATATACAGCCCGTTCACTGAAATGGGCGTGCTCTCCGTCACGGCGATACCGCCCGCGTTTCCGTGCGACGTACGGTCGCCTTCGAAGTCGCGATCGATGATAGTGACGGTAGCGCCGTCGCGCAGTGCAGACCACGCACAGGCGAGACCGACGATTCCGCTACCGATAACCACAACGTCGGGGGTCGTCCGGGAGTTTTGAGCTTGCTGAGTCATTTCCGCGAGTCGAGGTATTGCGTAGGTGGACGGCAAACCTGCCGTCCACCGTTGCTTCGGTTACTTGGATCCGAGTACCGTAATCGGCTTCCACTGTCCGCTTTCACACTTGTAGACCGTGATGATCGCGTCGCGCAGATCGCCGAACTGGTCGTATGCGAAGTGGTCGCTCGTGACACCCTTCATGTCGGTTTTCGCGAGCACCGGCAGGTAGACGGTCGGGTCCGACGAATTGGCCTTCTGCATTGCCTGCATCATCGCCATGGCGCCGTCGTACGTGTACGGTGCATAGGTTGTCGGTTCATAGCCGAACTTGGTCTTGTAGCGCTGCGTGAAACCCGCGCCGCCTGGCATCTTGTCGAGCGGCAGTCCCGCGAGCGAGACGATCGCGCCATCCGCCGCCGATCCGGCAATCTTGATGAAGTCTTCCGTCTTGGACATTTCACCCGAGGCAAACGTCGCCTTCATCGCCAGCGAGCGTGCCTGCTTTACGAGCGGCGCGGATTGCGCATCGGCGCCTGCGTAATAGATGAAATCAGGATTCTTCGACTTGATGCCGGTCAGAATCGCCTTGAAGTCGACCGCCTTGTCGGACGTGAACTGATGGTCGATGATGTTGCCGCCGGCCGCCTTCACTGCCGTCTCGAACTGCTCCGCGAGGCCTTGGCCGTATGCCGTGCGGTCATCGATGATTGCAATACGCTTCGCATGGAGCATCTCGACCACGTACTTGCCCATCACACTGCCCTGCTGCGTATCAGACGTCATCATCCGGAACGTAGTCTTGAAACCCTGACGCGTATAGGCAGGTGCGGTTGCCGTCGAGATCTGCGGAATGCCCGCGTGTGAATAGATCGCCGAAGCGGGGATCGTCACCCCGGAGTTGAAGTGACCGAGCATGCCCTTGATGCCGTCATCGACCAGCTTCTGGGCGACGACGGTGCCCGTCTTTGGATCTGCCTGATCGTCCAGGGCTTCCAGCACGAACTTCGTTTCCTTGCCGTCGATCCTGGGCTTCGTGGCATTGAAGTCGTCAATGGCGAGCTGCACGCCCGATTCAAAATCCTTGCCATACTGCGCCTGCGCGCCCGTCATCGGAGCAGCCAGACCCAGCTTGACCGTTTGCGTTTCAGCGGCCTGAGCGGCCTGAGCGGCTCCGAGGAATAGAGCCAGGAATGCCGAAGTAGCGACTGCAAAAGCGGTGTTGCGAACTTTCATACCAATCTCCTTACTACCCGTAAAAGCCGCGTCGGGAGCATCGAAACATTATATTGGATCCAATATCCATATGTTTCGCGTATCATGCGCCCCTTCAGCGGGTCTGTCAAATGCGTTCGAGAAATCGGCGGAGCGCGGTTTTCTGCCGCCCCGCCCCCAGTCCTACACCTGCTCCATGAAATCAGGATCTTCAAGCCCGCGCAGCCTGTGAACCTGGTCTTCGAGCGGTGAAACCGCCAGTTGCGCGAACACCAGCGCCAATGCGATATCAGCACGGTCGTACAGCGCCGCTTCGCCAAGCAGATTCATCGTGCCCAGCGTGACGCCGTTCTTGCGCACAGGGATGTTCAGCGCACTCTCACACCCAATCGACCACAACACCTCGTATTCCGAAAACACCGCCTTGATGTCCTCGCGCGTTGAGCCGACAAAGATCTCACCGCGGCGAAGAACCTGATCCGACCAGCGACTTTGCGTCACCCGCTTGAGTCCGCCTACCGGATTGATATCCGGGCGATTACTATGCAGACGTCCCAGGCGGCTCGACGCCTCGTCATACGCCAGCACCGTGAAGAGTCGCTGGCCGAACACCTCCGTGAAAGAACGCTCGAACTCGGACCACACGCGGCCGGCATCACCGCCTTCCTGTTGCATCCGGGCGACACGCTCGATCACCCGGAGAATGAGTGCGTGGTTTGTATTCGTCACGAGGACTCCTTATTTCGCGGTTCGAAGCGCGGCGCTACGCGTGTCGGGATGCATGGCGCCGTACTCCGCTTCGGAAATTTCCTCAAGCGTCTTTCCGGTCGTCGAAACGCCCAGGAAAATCACCGCGAGCGCGCCGATCAGCAGGATCACCGTGGTCATGCCAAACACACCGGCGAAACCCCACAACGGGTAGATATAACCCACCAGCATTGGCGAGCAGATTGCACCGATACGGCCGAACGCTGACGCCGTGCCCATTCCTGTTGCGCGTAAATGCGTCGGGAACACTTCGGGTGTATAGGCATACTCGCCCGCGTTGACGCCGTTCATCGCGAAGGACATGAAGATCGAAGCAAGGACGATCGACGTGTCGCTGCCCGCATTTGCCAGCCAGATACCTGCAGCGCAAGCCAACGCCATGTACGTGACGATCGTTGCCTTGCGTCCCAGCTTTTCGCAAAAATATGCCGACGAGTAGTAACCCGGAATCTGCGCGAGGTAGATCAGGATCGAGACGGAAAAGCTCTTCGTAATGGTCATGCCATGCTGAACAAGCAAGCCGGGGATCCAGACGAAGAATGCGTACGAGCAGAACGTCACCGATAGCCACAGACACCAGGTCATCAACGTCGTCCTGGCGAGAGGCGGCTTCCACAGCAGCTTCAGGTTTCCGAAGAACGAACCTGAGTGCTCATAGCTGGCCGATGCGCCTGCCACAGGCGTCACGGGAGGCAGTGTGACGCCTGTACGTTCGACTTGCCGCTCGATATCGGACACCACGGCTTCGGCTTGCGCATGACGGCCGCGAATTTCCAGCCACCGCGGGGACTCGTGCAGTGAACGCCGCCACCAGAGCAGCACAACGACCGGTGCGGAGACGATCACCAGCGCGACGCGCCAGCCTTCCGGGTTCAGCGGGATCACAAAGTAGCCGATCAGCGCCGCAGCCACGAAGCCAAACGAGAAGAATCCAGCCAGTGCGCCGGTGAAGGCACCCCGATAGCGATTACTGACGAACTCCACCAGGAACGGCGCAATGATCGCGCCTTCAGCCCCCATCCCGATGCCTGCAATCGCTCGCAGTAGTGCGAAGGTGTGCCAGTCGTTCACGAATGCGTTGGCAAATGTCAGCACGCAGAAGAAGGTCAGCGCCCACATCATCACGACGCGACGGCCAAAACGATCGCCCAGCAGGCCGGCGGACAGCGCACCGACGAGAAAACCAACATAGGTGCTGCTGCCGAGAAGCCCGGTTTCGAAACTCGTCAGATGCCATTTGGTACGGACAACGGGCAGGATAAACGCAATGATGGCTGCGTCGATGGCCTCGAACATGAAGCCCAGGCCGCCCATCAGGAGCAGCTTGAAGTGAAAACGGCTGAACGGCAGGCGTTCGAGCCGGGCTGCAATCGGTGACATGTCATTGCTCCCAGGATGAGGGATCGACCGATCCAGAATGTTCCGGATCGAAGTGTGGTCACAATATCCTGTATCCAAAATCCAGAGTCAAGGCCGGGTAAACCTTTGCGCGAGGTTCCGTCCGCCCGGGACGCGGCCGACGGAACAGACGTTCGCGATCTGTCCCACCGACCGTCAGCCTGCTTATGTGATGAGGCTCGGGCGTGCGCCTATGGCGGGAACTGCAAAAAAAATGCTGTATGCGACCACCAGACCGCGGTTAGTTCCGAATCAGCGCCTTGACGTCCGCGTAGAGTTCGGCACTCACCTCGACGCCATTTGCTTCGCTTCGAACCCTTGCCTCGAATCGCCGTTGCGACGGTAGCCGCGCACCCTGCCCCGCAATCGCGTCGAACATGGCTTCTGCGTACTGCTCACCCTGCACGCGCTTTCCGGCAGCGAACATATCGGGATTGAACGCGAGTACCAGTTCACCATGACAGGGAGTCGCACCCACGCCTTCATCGAATTTCTGCGATTCGAGGCTGGTCATATCCCCGAGCAGAGGGCCGGCAAGCAGTTCGACCATCGCCGACAGGGCAGAGCCTTTATGGCCGCCGAATGTGAGCATTGCGCCTCGCATCGCGGCAGCCGGGTCCGTCGTCGGTTGCCCAGCCTCGTCGACGGCCCAGCCAAGGGGGATTTCCTTTCCTGTTCTTCTGTGCAACTCGATATCGCCACGGGCGATCGCACTCGTCGCAAAATCGAAAACGAATGGAAACTTGCCCGGCCGCGGCCACGCGAAGGCGATCGGATTGGTCCCGAACACCGGCTTGGTGCCGCCCGCCGGTGCGACCCAGCTATGACTGGGAGTCATCGCTACAGCGGCGAGCCCCTCGCTCGCGATAGCCTCCACCTCGGGCCAGAGAGCCGAAAAGTGGAAGCAGTTGTTGATCGAGAGTGCCGCGATGCCAACGTTCCGAGCCTTTTCAACAAGAACTTTGCTGCCCAATTCGAAGGCTAGCTGTGAGTATCCGAATCCAGCGTCGACTCGAACAATCGCGGGCGAAAGCTCACTGACCTGAGGCCTCGCATCGCCCACGAGCTTGCCTTCCCGAAGAGACCTGACGCAGACAAGCAGACGGTAAATCCCGTGCGAGTGACACTCGTCCCGTTGACCTGCCGTAATCACCCGCGCGATCGCCCGAGCGTGATCTTCGGCCATGCCATTGGACGTGAGTACCCGCATGGACAACGCGTTCACTTCTTCGAGAGACAGGTGGACTTTTTCCATGTGCAACCTTTTTTGGATACAATATTCAGACATCAAGGATAGTCGGTGTGGCTATTGTCGTCAAACGAAGACACATTGCGAACGCCCAGGGACCCGCATATGAATACGGTATGGATCGTCGACGGAACCTATCTGGCGACCGCCCTGCGAGGAGGTACGTCCGTCGAGATGATCGCGAACATGGAGTGTGAACTGGTCGCAGCACAACGCGCCCCGATGAAGCGCTCGTTATATTTCGATCTCTCGCGCGACGTCGATCTGGATCTCGCGGGCCCTTTGTTCAATGGGCTGCGTTCGAACAGACTGCGAACCCCGTTCGATGTGCACCTGATTGCTCTGCCAATGCCGGCAGACGAGGCGGCTTGCTGCGACGCTCGCAGACTGCTTGCAGTCGAAACGGCGGTCGGAGCCATGCGGTTTGCCGCGGAAAGCGATTGTGATCGTCTTGTTTTGACTGCCGCCGATGCGGCCCTGGAGCCGGCAATTTCGGCTGTCCGGCTCCGGTATTCGAAGGAACTCTGGCTCAACATCGCGCACAGCGAACGCGCAAGGGTACTGGAATCATTCGCGGATAGAGTGATATGGCTCGACAGTTGACGGTATGGCCCCCGTGTTGTTTGCATAGAGCACACCAACGTCAATGGGACCGTATACGCGAGCCCCCTCACCCTGACACGCGCTTCTGCTAAAAATCGAATTCGCTTATATTTCCCGCCCCCGGTTTTTGCCGCATCACACTTCACTCACACCGTGCACAACAGGAAGCTGAACGTGAATACATATGATGTGGTCGTGATCGGGGCGGGTGTTATCGGCAGTTCGGTGGCATTCCAGCTTGCGAAGCTGGGGGCAAAAAACGTGCTCGTGCTCGACCGTGGCACGATCGGCGCCGGAACAACCTCACAATCGTCGGGCATTTTGCGCACCCACTACTCGGTCAAGGAAAACGTGGAGTTGGCGCGCAAATCGTGGGACGTCTTCAACAACTTCGCGTCCTATCTCGGCGACGACGAAGCGTCGTGCGGGTTGGTGAAGTGCGGATACATGATCGTCGCCGCCGAGGGCGATAAACTCGAGCCTCTGCGCGCGTCCCTGAATCAGCAGAAAGAACAAGGTATTCCGCTCGAATTGCTCGACAGGAAACAGGCCGGCGAACTGCTTCCCATCGCGCAGTTCGGCGATGCGGCCCTGATCGGCTACGAGCCCGAAGCCGGATTTGCGGATGCTTACCTGGTCGCCACCAGCTTCGCGCGTGCGGCGCGGCGCGGCGGCGTGACCATTCGCGAGAATGCCTCGGTCAACCGGATTCTCATCGAGAACGGCAAGGTCGTTGGCGTCTCTACCAGCATCGGCGACTTCGCCACGTCGATGGTGATCAGCACCCAGAATATCTGGACTCCGGAACTGGCTGGCTGGACCGGCAAATCCCTGCCCGTCATGCCGGAACGCCACGCCGTGCTGGCGCTCGAATGTGAAGCCGCAAAGTACACGTTCTCGATGCCGGTCTTCAAGGACCTTGCGTCGCCAGGCATGCTCTATTATCGCAGCTACGGCGGCAACCAGATGCTCGTCAGCGAAGGGGTGGTCGGGGAGACGCTCAACACGACCGAAGTGGAGCAAGGCGACATCCCGATGGACTATGTCGTGGAAGTCGGCGCTCAGGTTGCCGAGCGCTTCCCCGAATACGAAACCGCCGGGATCGCGTCCTCGTGGACGGGTGTCTACGACGTGACGCCGGACTGGAACCCGGTTCTCGGCAAATTGCCCGGCATTGAGGGACTGGTTGTCGGCTATGGATTCTCCGGCCACGGCTTCAAACTTTCGCCGACGGTTGGTCGCGTGCTGGCCCAGGAAGCGCTGGGTCTGCCGACCGATGTGTCGCTGAAGCCCTACTCCATCGAGCGCTTTACCACCGGCGAACTGTTGACCGGCAAATACGGTCTCGGCGCGGTGTCCTGAGGGTCAGGATGAAACCGCTCGTGCTCCTGACGATCGAGCTCTCCCGTATCTGCATAAACGACTGAAATCACAAGGAAGATCAGATGAAGGTGATGACCGCAGTAAAGCGTGTAGTGGATTACAACGTGAAGGTCCGCGTAAAAGCCGATGAAAGCGGCGTGGACATTGGCAACGTCAAGATGTCGATGAACCCCTTTGACGAAATCGCCGTGGAAGCGGCAACACGTTTGAAAGAGGCCGGCAAAGCGACCGAGGTTATCGCCGTGTCTTGCGGCCTGGCGCAAAGCCAGGAAACGCTGCGTACCGCGTTGGCTATCGGCGCGGACCGCGGGGTATTGGTCGAGACAGATGCTGAATTGCAACCGCTCGCCGTGGCAAAACTTCTCAAGGCGGTGGTTGAAAAAGAGGAGCCGCAACTGGTCATCCTGGGCAAGCAGGCAATCGACGACGACGCAGGCCAGACCGGTCAATTGCTGGCCGCCTTGCTCGACTGGCCACAAGCGACCTTTGCCAGCAACATCGAAATCGATGGCGACACCGCAACGGTCACGCGCGAAGTCGACGGCGGACTTGAAGTTATCTCGCTGCGCCTGCCGGCTATCGTCACCACTGACCTTCGTTTGAACGAGCCGCGCTACGTGACCTTGCCGAACATCATGAAAGCAAAGAAGAAGGCCATCGAGACGGTCAAACCCGCCGACTTCGGCATCGACCCGTCGCCACGCCTGAAGACCCTGAAGATTGTCGAGCCACCGGTGCGCAAGGCTGGCGTGAAAGTGCCGGATGTCGCAACGCTTATCGAAAAACTGAAAACCGAAGCAAAGGTAATCTAAATGACAACGCTCGTTATTGCGGAACACGACAACGTTCAGATCAAAACCTCGACGCTTCATACGATCGCGGCCGCGACCCAGCTTTCGAATGGCGTCCATGTACTTGTCGCGGGCAGCGGTGCGCAATCCGCCGCGCAAGCCGCGAGCAAGGTTGCCGGCGTCGACAAGGTGATCCTCGTCGACGCGCCACAATTCGCGGATGAGTTGGCCGAGAACGTCGCCGCCCAGGTGTTGGCCCTGGCAGATAGTTACTCGCATATCCTGTTTCCCGCCACGGCCGCCGGCAAGAACACGGCACCTCGCGTGGCCGCCAAGCTCGACGCATCGCAGATCTCCGACATCATCGCGATCGAGTCCGCCGACACCTTCCAGCGCCCGATCTATGCGGGAAACGCTATCGCCACCGTGCAGTCGAGCGACCCGGTGAAAGTCGCGACGATCCGCACGACGGCGTTCGATGTGGCCCGCGCGGACGGCGGCAATGCCGCTATCGAAACCGCCCCGGCTGTCGCCGATTCGGGTCTCTCGATCTTCATTCGTCGTGAAGTCGCCACGAGTGACCGGCCCGAACTGACTGCAGCGCGCGTCGTCGTATCGGGTGGCCGCGGTCTGGGCAGCGCGGAGAACTTCTCCCTTCTCGACCCACTGGCCGAAAAACTCGGCGCCGCCGTCGGCGCCTCGCGCGCAGCGGTGGACTCGGGCTTTGCACCGAACGACTGGCAAGTCGGTCAAACCGGAAAAATCGTTGCACCGGAACTCTATGTCGCCGTCGGCATCTCGGGCGCCATCCAGCATCTGGCCGGTATGAAAGACTCGAAGGTCATCGTCGCGGTCAACAAGGACGCGGACGCGCCTATCTTTGGCGTCGCGGACTATGGGCTCGTCGGCGACCTGTTCGACGTATTGCCCGCGCTCACGCAAGCGCTATAGATGCCTTTCTGAAAGTAGCAAGGAAAACGGTGACGCCGCCAAATGCGACGTCACCGCATGATCGGAATAGCAATCAGCAGGCGTGAAGTGCTCTCGCGAAATCGAAAACCAGCTTCGATCACAACCTGATCGCCATCGTTTCAGCGTCTTCACGAAGTGCCGCCCCGATACGCGGCTCGCGCTCACCGACGAGATAACTCGCGTCGAGTGAGGCAATGTCGGGGCATCCGAGCAACCGCAAGCAAATTTCAAGTTCGTTTCTCAGCATCGACAGCACGTCATTCACCCCGCTCGAGCCAGCGCCTGCGAGACCGTAAAGAGGCGCACGTCCCAGCAAGACCCCTTTGGCGCCGAGCGCCACCGCTTTCGCAATGTCGCTTCCCCGACGAATACCGCCATCGATCAAAACGTCGAAACCTTTCGGCGTAGAGGACACCGTGTCCGCGAGAATGTCCATCGCGCTGAGCGCACCGTCGAGTTGACGACCGCCGTGATTGGAGAGCACCACGCCGTCCACATCATGTTGCGACGCCCTGAGCGCGTCGGCCACGGTCTGTATGCCTTTGACGAACAGTTTTCCCGGCCAGTGGCGACGCACCCACGCAAGGTCGTCCCAGCTCAGCGACAAATCCATCTGACGACTCAGCGCCGCGGCCTGCGCCTCGATGCCGGAGCCCAGTCTTGCACTGCGGGCAAGGTTGACCAGTTGAGGAACACCATGCAAGCCAACGGTCGCGGTCCAGCGCGGATGCGTGGCGATATCCCACAACAGCTTCCGGGTCCATCGGAGCGGCAGCTTGAAACCCGTTCTGGCATAGTGATCGCGTTGACCTGTAACGGGCGTATCGACCGTCAGCAACAGCGTCGAAAAGCCGGACACGCTCGCGCGCGCCATCATGTCTTCGGCGATTCTCCGGTCCTGCTGGACGTAGAGTTGCAACCAGAGCTCGCCGTCCGACGCTTTGCGAACGTCTTCAAGAAGGCTCGTGGAGGCTGTCGAAAGAACGAAAGGCAGACCCGCGGCACACGCAGCCCGTGCCAATGTCTCTTCAGCTTCACGGCGGTAAAGCCCGTTCAATCCTGTCGGACCCACGACCGCCGGCCAGGCCGCGGCGCGACCGGCAAGCGTCGCCGTTGTGCTCACCGTGCTGACGTCAACCAGCACCCGCGGCGCAAACATCACACGCTCGAATGCGAGCCGGTTGCGCCGCAGGGTTATTTCGTCCTCTGAACCGCCCTCAAGATAAGCGAATGCGAACTTCGGTAGAAATCGCCTTGCTGCGGCACGGTAGTCTGCGACGTTGGCGAATTCCATACAATCGCTCTAGTCCGCCACTGCTGCATTGGGGAGCACGCGACCTGGATTCATCGTGTTCCTCGGGTCGAGCAATTGCTTGAATTCCCGCATTAGCGCGACTTCCGCTGCATCTTTATACATCTCCATTTCCGCGACATGCAGCGAACCGATTCCGTGTTCGGCGCTGAAGGTACCGCCCATTTCAGCCGAGATGTCGTAGAGAAGATGACTGAGTTTCAGTTGGACAGCCGCCTTGTCTTCGACGCTCGCCCAGTATTCATGCGTGAACATCGCAATGTAGTGGAGATTGCCGTCACCCATGTGCCCGACAATCACGGGCACCGCCGTTGGATAGTGTTCCGCCAGCGCACGACCGGCGCGCTCGACGAAATCCGGAATGCGATAAGTCGGCACCGCGATGTCATGCGTAAGCCCCATCCCTTCGCGGCCATTCGCCTCGGTAACGTGATGGCGGATACGCCAGAGCTCTCCACGCTGCTGCTCGTTCGACGCGATGACTGCGTCCTGCACCGCGCCATTGCTGAATGAGTCGTTCAATGCCTCTGTCAGTCTGTCAGCCAGCGATTCGCTTGTGCCGGTCGCGGCGGCAAGTTCGACGAGAACCGTCCAGTTTGGCGTGTGCTGAAACGGGTTTCGCGTATTGGCGGCGTGTCGCAACGAAATGTCGAACTCGCTCTGCGAAATCAGTTCGAGACCGACGAGTTCGCCCGGAAATGCGGCCTGGAGTTTGAGCCCTTCGTCGACCGCCGCTGAGACGGTTTCCACGCCCAGCATCGCCGTAGCGATCGCATGAGGTCGAGGGAATAGCTTAAGCGTTGCGGCTGTCACTACGCCAAGCGTCCCCTCCGAGCCGATAAACAGATTCTTCAGGTCGTAGCCGCTATTGTTCTTTCTCAATGAGCGCAGACCGTTCCAGATACGGCCATCTGCGAGAACCACCTCGACACCTAGAATCAGATCCCGCGTATTGCCGAACCGAAGCACATTCGTGCCGCCCGCGTTCGTCGCGATATTGCCGCCTATCTGGCACGAACCTTCAGCGCCGAGCGTCAGCGGAAACAGGCGGTCGACTTCCAGCGCCGCGGCCTGGATGTCCGCGAGCACACAGCCTGCCTCGACAGTCATCGAGTTGTTCCGTGGATTCAATTCGATGATGCGATTCATCTTACGCATGTTCAGCAGCACGCTCGCGCCGCTGCTGTCCGGCACCGAGCCACCGCACACGCTCGTGTTTCCGCCCTGCGGAAACACCTTGACGGCATTGTCGTTACAGAATGCGAGCACCGCCGACACTTGCGCTGTCGTTCCGGGAAACACGATGCAGGCGGCCTTTCCCGAATGCCGTTTGCGCCAGTCGATCAGATGCGGCTCCATATCGGACGGCGTGTCCACCACATTGGCGTTGCCCACCAACTCCTTCATTGCAGCGATCAGGCTATTTGCATTCATATCGGGGTTACTTTTTCAGAACCGCGCTATCACGCGCCGACCAGCGAACGGTGAGCGGACGGCCCATAGGCGAACGCTCGGCCGCTCGCGCGGAAATTGTCTTTACCAGCAACGTCGAACCCGCGGCAGTGGCCAGCTCGAAACGTGTCATGCCGCCAACAAACGAAATCTGTGAAATGACGCCTGTGCACGCATTCATATCCCCGGCGCCGGACGCACTCGATTCTTCGCCTTCAAGAACCGAAATCTTCTCGGGCCGCACGAGCACCTTCACTTTCGAACCGGTGGCGTGCCCCTCGGTGCTTCGCACCTTGAGCGCCCAGTTATCGTTCACCAGCACCGTGTCATTCGATTGAACGACGCCTTCAAGCAAATTGGATTCGCCGACGAAATCCGCCACGAACTCATTGGTCGGCTCGAAATAAAGCTCGTCCGGCGTACCGAGTTGAGCGATGCGTCCGCCGTTCATCAGGCACACGCGGTCGGAGAGGTTAAGCGCTTCTTCCTGGTCATGCGTGACGTACACGAGCGTCGTACCCAGATCCCGGTGCAAACGCTTGATTTCACCCTGAAGCTGGTCGCGAAGTTTCTTGTCCAGTGCGCCCAGGGGCTCGTCCATCAAGATGACTGACGGAGAGTAGACAATGCAACGCGCAATGCCCACGCGCTGTTGCTGACCGCCGGACATTTCGCGTGGTTTCCGGTTCTCGTAGCCCGTGAGGCCAACCCGCTCCAACGCGTTGCGAACGCGTTGCTGAATCTCCGATTTGCCGACGCCCCGGATACGCAACGGAAATGCCACATTGTCGAATACGTTCAGGTGCGGCAGCAAAGCGTAGTTCTGAAAGACCATGCCGAGTCCGCGTTCACGCGGCGGGACCGTCGATACGTCCTTTCCGTCGAGCAGAATGCTGCCAGTAGAGGGCGCCACCGCGCCCGCAATGATATTGAGGATGGTGCTTTTGCCCGACCCGCTGGGGCCCAGCAGGCTCAAGAACTCGCCTTTGCGCACCGAAAAATCGGTGCTGTGCAACGCAACTGAATTCCCGTAACGCTTGCTGATACCCTGGAAAACAATCATGTTGTCCCCGGCGGCTGTTGAGGTCGACATGGCATTCAAATTTCCGTTGGCCGAAGGGCCCGTTTGGGCCGAAGGCTGTCCATTTTTTTCGAGCAGTACATGTGACATGCTTGTCTCCGGCCTCAATGTGACGATTCAGGTGCTGCTGGCTGCAGAAACGCGGAAATACAACAGAACACCAGCGAGAGCACCGTGAGAAGCGCCGACACCGCGGCAATGACGGGTGAAATATCCCACTGAATGCTGCTGTACATCTTGACCGGCAAAGTCGTCGTGGTCGGACTCGTCAGAAACCATGCAATGACGACCTCATCGAACGACACGAGGAACGCGAACAGCGCCCCTGCGAAGATCGACGGCCTCAGCTGCGGCAACACAACCTTGAGAAAGACGGTCCGTCGATTGGCGCCCACGATGGTGGTCGCGAACTCCAGTGCCGGGTCCAGTTTCTTGACACCGGCCATTACCGTCATCATCATGAACGGCGTCACATACGCGACATGGCTGACAACCAGACCCGCCGTCGTCCCGACGAGATGGAGTCGCGAGAAATAGAGGTACAGGCCGAGCGAGATCACGATAACCGGTACGAGGATCGGGCTCATGAGAAGCAGCAACACGAGCCGCTTGCCGGGGAACTCGAAGCGCACGAGACCGTACGACGCGGGCACGCCGATCAGTACCGAGATCACCATCGTCAATCCGGCGACCTTGAGGCTCTGCAGGATCGTTCCCATCCACGAAGACGAGGTGAACAGCTGCTGATACAGTTCAAGAGACCAGACTCGCGGTGGGAACGTCAACTCGCCACTGCCGCCGAATGAAATCGGAATGACAATCAAGGTCGGCACGAGAATGAACGCATAGACCGCAAACGCGATGACGTTGCGAAGCCGTGCATAACGCCGTTCCTGCCTGTCGATCACCACGCCGGCAGTTGTGCCGGAAGGCGGCACCACATCAATGGAGGTTGTCATGCCATCGCCCTTTTCTTCGAGTCGCGCCGTTGAAAATGCTCCGCCCCCATCGCCGCCAGCGTGACGATGGCGAGCAGAATGACGCCGATTGCGGATGCCATATTCCAGTCCATCGTCTCCCGTGTGTAGAAGTCGACAAGGTTGGACATCATTGCGTCCCGCCGCCCGCCGAGCAGGGCCGGTATGACGAAGAACCCCATCGACATCACCGTCGTGCTCAACGCCGCGGCCGCGACACCAGGCAGACTCAACGGCAACGTAATGCGAAAGAATATGCGCGGCGGCTTCGCCCCCATGATTTCGGATGCCCGATACAACGACGGGTCGATCGAGAGAAGACTGGCGAGCACCGGAAACACGATGAACGGAATCAGATAGTTGGTCATCCCCACCATCACACCAAAACGGTTGAACAGCAGAGGCAACTGCACGTGTGTATGGAACGCGGCCGACAGCAACTGGTTCACCAGTCCGTCCCGTCCCAGCAGGATGGTGAACGCGTAGCTCTTGACGAGAATGCTTGTCCAGAACGGAACGAGTACCAACACCATGTACACGGCGCGCTTACGCGGCGTTTGCCTGGCCAGATGCATCGCAATGGGATAGCCCAACAGGAGGCTGGCCACCGAGGCGGTGATGCTGATCTGGAACGTGGACCAGAGCGTGCGAAGGAACAGCTCGCTGCCGAGGAGCCGCTGGTACGCCGACAGCGAAAGGCCACCGTTAATCCAGAAACTCGTATAGACGACGTAGGCAAGCGGGACAAACAACACGAAAAACAGGAATACGGTCGCTGGCCCGACATACAGCAGTCCGTCAACACGTGATTTCATAACCGCTCCTTAACGCAGACGCCGACACCCATCGACGTGCACCGGGGATAGTGCAATCAGCCCAGCACCCACTCCTTGAACCGCAAGGTCAACTCGTCGTAGTGATCGGCCCACCATGCGTCGTTGCTGACGACGTTCATCTTGTTCGCAGGGTCGGACAGCCACTTCCGGACTTCCGGCTTAATTATGGGCAAGGCGCTGCGACTCGCCGGCGTATTGCCGAGCTCATTCATCAACGCGGCTTGCCGGTCCGGGCGCAGCGCAAATTGCACGAACTTCATGGCGTTTGCCTTGTTCGGCGAATTCTTCAGAACCACCAGATATTCAAGACCAATCAGATTCTGCTTGAACGAGAAGTTGATGGGTTTGTTGGCTTCCTGAGCCGCTTTGACGCGCGTCGAGTAGGTGTAGCTGAAATCGACCTGGCCGGTCTCGACGAGCGTGACGGTTTGCGGCGTCTGGTCTACCCAGTTGCCGATGAACGGCTTGATACGGTTGAGTGCCTTAAACGCCCGCTCGACGTCCAGCGGGTACAGTTTGTCCGGCGCGACACCGTCGGCGAGCAAGGCTATTTCCAGCGTCTCGCTGGCACGGTTGCGCAGCGTCCGCTGCCCTGGAAACTTCTTGACGTCGAAGTATTCCGCAAAAGTCTGGGGGTGCTTGCCATCCGGGAATTTGTTGTTGTCCCAGCAGATGCCGCCGGTGAAACCATAGAGGGGAACCGCGTCTTTCGTCATCGGCGCGATCAGGTCGCTCCGATTGAACAGCGCCGGATCAAGAGGCTCCCAATAACCGTTTTTCGAGCCGGTCATCGCCATCGGGCCCACCGCGTCGAACACGTCCCATTGGACATTGTTCGTCATGACCTGAGCCTTCACCTTCGCGAGATCCGGGGTATCCACCAGGGTCACGTGAACGCCGAATTCTTTCTCGAATGGTTTCGCCAGTGCTTCTTCCACGCCCGCATGATAGTTGCCACCCCAGCTCACAACCGTCAGGTTGCTCGCGGCCATGGCCTTGCGTGAAGTAATGACCATCGGCGCGGCGATGGCGGTCGAAAGCAGAGTCGTGCCCGCGGCTTGCAGGAATCGGCGGCGGGGCAAGGCGATTTTGGAATCAGCTGAC
This sequence comes from Paraburkholderia caffeinilytica, assembly GCF_003368325.1. Lineage (NCBI taxonomy): Bacteria > Pseudomonadati > Pseudomonadota > Betaproteobacteria > Burkholderiales > Burkholderiaceae > Paraburkholderia > Paraburkholderia caffeinilytica. The sequence continues at coordinate 2,701,624 of NZ_CP031466.1, forward strand.
ATGGCTATGGCCTTTTATGTGATGAGTGGTCTACTCGGTTTCACGTGCGACGATGGGCGCAATGACGCTCGCCAAGCGGCGCCGTAGCGCATCCGACGCAGGGAGCATCGGCGGTAGAACGTCGCCGAAATCAAAACCCTGCAGGGCAAGCGCCGCTTTGATGGGTGCCGGGTTCGGCTCGGCAAAAACTGCATCGATGAGCGGCCGCAAGGTCGCATGCAACTCGATCGCTTCTTTCAACTGGCCGCTGGATGCCAGCGACAGGACCTTCGCCCATTGCCGGGGAATCAGGTTGGAACTCGAAATGATCCCGCCGACGGCGCCCATCGCCACGTGCAACGGCAAAACGTCTTCCTCGCCGCTCAGGATCGCAATCTTCGACGCCGCGAGTTCGGCCACCCGCATCTGTTGCGCGAGGTCCGGATTGCATGCCTTGATACCGACGACACGGGTCATCTCCGCGAGCCGCGCAACCGTCTCGTAGTGAAGCGAAACGCCGGTGCGATACGGAATCTCATAGAGGATGATGTCCGCATCGACTTCGTCGGCAAACTTCTTGTAGTAGTCGACAATCCCGTCCTGAGTGGGGCGGAAATAGTACGGCGTGACCACCATCAGCGCCTTCGCGCCAGCGGCCACGAAAGCCTTGGCGTTATCGACGGCGTCGCCGATCCCGGGTGACAGAATGCCGGGTACGACATGCAGCTTGCCCGCGCCCGCCTCGATCGAGCATTCGACCACCCGCAGACGCTCGCTCGCCGATAGCGCGGTGTATTCGCCCGTTCCGCCCAGCGGCACGACCCCGTCCGCACCCGCGGACGCGAGGCGCTGAATATGCCGCTGCAGAGGTGCCGGCTGGAATCGGCCCTCCTTGTCGAGCGGGGTAGGGACCGCAGTCAGAATGCCTGCGTATTGGTGTCTCATGCTCATCTGTACGCCCTTCTTCTGATGAAAATTGACTTCGATCGTCGACTGGTCGCTGTACGTCGCCTAGTTAGCACGATAGGAAGCCAAAAACACATGGGCTGCACCATCAGTGCCAGTTACCATCTTCATAAGACGCGGTTATCCAATCGACCTTGACGCACCATGGAGTGGTTCTTCCACTGGGACAAACCCTCAGCCGGTCGGCGTTCCAGACAGATCCAGGGAGGGAGATCCGTGTGGCTCGCAATCGCCGTTTCCAATCTGTCTCCGCGCTGTCTCCGCGCCGCGATTTCGGCGAGCCTTCCGCTGACGTTCTGTTTCGGGGGAGTGTTCGGCCTCATCGTGGCGTCGCTGCTGATGAGCGTCATCGGGCCGAACGGATGAATGGGCGATTCGTGTTCAGCAGCACGTCTGGCGCGATACTGGTGTTCCGCGCCGCGTGGGCGGTGGGAGGGACGACGCGGCCGAACCCCGCCTGGTAGCCGCGCTGCTGCGTTCCGAAGGAAGCAGCAGCGCCCTGGCGCGTGAATCACGTGAAACTTCCCGCACCTTCAGCAGTGGCCGTGCAGGATGCTCAGCCGCCGAACTGCCAATCGCGCGTTGGCAGGTACGTTTCCTTAACGGTGCGCGGCGATACCCAGCGGAGCAGATTCAGATACGAGCCCGCCTTGTCGTTGGTGCCGCTTGCCCGGCCGCCGCCGAACGGCTGTTGTCCGATCATGGCGCCGGTCGGCTTGTCGTTCAGGTACAGGTTGCCCGCTGCATTGACGAGCGCGTCTTCTGCCTGATGCAGGGCAAAACGGTCCGTGCAAAAAATCGAACCTGTCAGCGCGTAGGGACTCGTCGCATCGATGAGCTGCAGGGTTTCGGACCAGGCGTTGTCCTCGTACACGAAGACCGACAAAACCGGGCCGAAGAGTTCCTCGGTCATCAATGCATGCTTTGGGTCTGTCACCTGAAGCACGGTCGGCTCGACGAAGTAGCCCGGTTCGGACCAGGTCTTGCCGCCTGAGACGACCTGGACCGCGGAATCTTCCTTCGCCGCGGAAAGGACACGGCTGAGCTTTTGATGCGAAGCCTGCGAAATCACAGCCCCCATGAAGGTGCTGAAATCGGCGACATCCCCGACCTTGAGTTGCGAGAGACGGTCGCGCAATTCCTGCCCGACCGCGGCCCACAGGCTTCTCGGCAGATACGCGCGCGATGCCGCGCTGCACTTCTGGCCTTGATATCCAAACGCACCGCGAATCAATGCGATGGCGACTTCGGAAGCGTTGGCGGATGGATGTGCCAGAACGAAGTCCTTGCCGCCCGTTTCGCCGACCAGACGCGGAATAGTCCGGAACGAATCGACCTTCGACGCGACGCCCTTCCACAGTGACTGGAATACGGCCGACGAACCGGTGAAGTGAATGCCCGCGAGGTCAGGCGACGACAGTGCGAGGCGTGTCGTCAATTCAGCTTCGCCCGGTACGAAGTTGATCACGCCAGGCGGCAGACCCGCTTCTTCGAGTGCCTCGAAGAAAATGTAGTTGGCCAACGCCGACTTCTCGGACGGTTTCCAGAGAACCGTATTCCCCATGATTGCGGGTGCGGTGGTCAGATTTGCGCCAATCGCCGTGAAGTTGAACGGCGACACGGCATACACGAAACCCTCCAGAGGACGCCAGTCGATGCGGTTCGCCGCGCTCGAAACCGACATCGGCTGCTCGGCGTACACGCGCTGCGCGTTATAGGCGTTGAAGCGCAGGAAATCGATGAGCTCGCAGGCGCTGTCCGGTTCGGCTTCTTCCACGGTCTTGCTCTGGCCCAGCATCGTGGCCGCGTTAATCCTCATACGCGAGCGCGTCGCAACGATTTCAGCGGCCCGATGAAGAATCGTCGCGCGGCTTGCGTGCGTCAGACTCGCCCAATCGCGTGCAACCTTCTTCGAGCTGGCTATAGCCTCGGTGATCTGCGCTTCGGACGGTCGGTGAATGCGGGCGAGGAGCCGCTGATGGTCGTGCGGCGCACGCACTTCCACGACATCGTTCGAGAAATAGCGCTTGCCAGCAATGACAGTCGGGATTTCAACGACATCGCGTTGCGCGAGTGCCTGGGTCAGCTCGCGGGCTGCCGCTGTTCCGTGGCCGAAGTGCACTTCCGGCTCGTTAGCCGGCAACGGGAATTGTGGACCTGAAATCACGCCTACTCCTTAAGAAAATCGATTCAATGAACCGCAGGGCAAAGCTAGCGTCACCCGTGGCGCATCCCTGATCAGATGGGGCTCTGCGCCCAACTTGCCGCGACGGAGAACTTCAGTTTCGAGAGTAGTCGCTGCAAAATGCGCGGCTTTTTATTAAACCCACGGTTATGAATTGAATCCGGCCTCGTTATGAAAGCGAATATCCACGCCATCCACGGGATCTCCGGGGGGTAGCCGTGCGCTATGCCTCCTCCGGCAAGAAAACATCTTCGGACTTCAGGCAGAGTGCTTTCGCGATGTCACGCGACACCTGCCGTTCGTAAGCCCGTCGAAGCAAATCGTATAAGTCGGCAGGAAGATGACCGAGTTCGTTTTCCCGGTATGCAAGAAAGAACGAGCGGCTGAGTCCGGTATAAGGACGCCCTTGCCGCGAGAAGGCCGACAGTGGAACGACTCGCAAGTCCGGCACGTAATGCCGGGACTGCCACACGCACAACGGCGTGGTGACGGCGAAGCCGAGGCCCGCCGCCACGAGGCTGAGCATCGGATCAGTCGCATCGAATTCACAGGTACGTTCCACGTTTTCCGAGTTCGCAGCCAGATAGGCGTCGATATGCTGGCCAATGACCGACCGGGCACTGTAGCGAATGAACTGAAGATGCCGGCTCAAATCTGCCAGCGTCGTGAAGCGGTCGACCTCGAAACTCTTTGGCAAGACCACGAAGTAGGGTTCGGAAAAAAGCTTTTGCCGGCGAATGCCGGGCGTTTGTCCGAGACCGTTGGTCGTGACCGCCATGTCGAGCTGGCGCGCTTCGAGTTGAGCGTCGAGCGTCGGCGTGATGCCGGACCACAGGCGAATCTGATGAGACGTGCCGGTCAACGCCTTGATGATGATCGGACCGATCGTAGCGGCAAACGAATCGACGCAACCCAGTCGCACGACAACGCGTTTTGCCCGGGTCACGTTACGCACGCTCTCCACCATCTGGTCCGCACCTTGCAACAGGACCGTCGCATGTTCGAAGAGCCGCTGGCCCGCAGCGGTGGGCCGCGCTGGCCGCGTCGCACGGTCGAGCAGCGTGGTGTCGAGAATCGTCTCCAACGCCTTGATGCGCTGGGAAACCCCGGCCTGCGAAATGGCGAGCCGATTGGCCGCGTCTGAAATGGAGCCCGCTTCCACCACCGCGACCCAGCTCGCAAGCAGGTCCCAGTCAGGATACTGTTCGGGTGCGCTCTCTTTCATGGTCGGCGGCGAAGTAGTAGCGGAATGGTGTTAGACGGCCGCCAAGGCTGAGCGACTCCTCTGATGCAAGTTTAGCAGCGCTCCCCAGGGGCAGAACCCACCTGAGCCGGTTGTTCATTGCTGGGCAAAGTGCGCAAAACAGCTTCGAACGCCCCCAGCATTTTGTCGAGCGCGGCATCGGCAGCCGCTCCGCCCTCCGGCAGGGCTCGCGGCTCGCAGTCCAGCCGCCAGCGTCCGGCCACTTCGATCTCGATCGCATGAATTCCAGTCGGCGGCTTGCCGTAGTGCTGCGCGGCAAAGGCATCCGCGAGCTTGCCGTTGACCACCCATGAGCGGTTGAATGCCTGCGCCGACTCCGTGACGGCAGTCACCAGGCGTCTGTCGCACGCAGCGCCGCGGTTGGTGCCTATATTGCAGTCCGCGGCGCCCGGCTGCTCCCGATAAGGCGACAGCCACGAGCTGGCGTGCGAGACGAGAAGCAGAACGTTGCTGTGCATGCTGCGCAGCCGCAAAAGCTCGTTCGTCAAGGCAGCATGGAACGGCTTCCAGTACTGGTCCACGCGCGCGTTGACCTCGGCCTCGGAAGGCTCCCGCCCTTCCGCGTACAGTGCCTCGCCGCGGGAAGTGTGCGTTCGGCACAAGCCGACCCGGTTGAGCCTGGACGAAAGCGGCCGGTTATCGAGCGCGACATTGAAGTCGATGACACAGGGATGATAGAGGGCCGAAACGCACGTCATGCCCCGCTTCAACGCGGCGCCATGCAGGATCGCGCCAAAGGGGTCAGCCTGGCGTCCCTCGACGGGCACCCATGCGGGATTCACCAGCAACGCCGCCGGGATCGAGGTTCCGGTGTGCGGCGTAACGACCAGCACGGGTGAGTCGCCTTGGGAAATCTGGCCGTACGGCAGGTTCTGCATGTGAGTACCCTCGGGTTTCCATCGACTCGCATTGAATGTGCGGTCCTCGCGCGTCAGCGTACGAAAACGCGACGCAATGTCCACGACGGTACCTGAACAGATTTCCGGGCGGGCGTTCCGTAAGCGTGGGTTGATCTATTTATAAGCGGCGCTTACGCAGTTAAAACCCTTCGGGTGTGTGACAGGCCGCAGGCCAGGCGGATGGGGATGCGGCGCGTTTCCCTTCTGCGGCCACGATCGACGCGATCGACGCGATCGACGCAGGCGGGCGCTGCAAGCGCGCAGCGCAGTCAACTACCCGGCAACCAACCCCGCTTCTTCGACCCGGCCACGCCCCCCAGCCTTTGCCTGATAGAGTGCGTGATCGGCTGCCTTTGTCAGATCCGTCATCTCAGCGCCTGTTTCGATGATCTGGCTGGCGACGCCGACACTGATCGTGACGTTCGACCTATGCGGTGAGCCTTCATTGGGAATCGCAAGGGCAGCCACCGCATCGCACATTCGCTGACCGACATGAACTGCCGAGGCCGCATCGGTTTCCGGCAAGAGAACCACGAACTCTTCCCCACCGTAGCGTGCCACCAGATCGCTTCCGCGCCGCACTGTGCGCGCAAGGCATTCGGCAACGAGCACGAGGCACCGGTCTCCTTCGATATGGCCGTAGTGGTCGTTGAAACGTTTGAAGAAGTCGATGTCGATCATCAGCAATGACAGGGGCGATCCGTCGTGGACGGCGCGTTGCCAGTGCGCTGTCAGCGCGGCGTCAAAGGCGCGGCGATTGGCGACACCCGTCAGCGGATCTGTCGTGGCGAGCCGTTTCAACTCGTCAAGTGCTGCAGCCAGTCGCGAATGGAGAAAGGTATTTTCGACCAGCAGCAACAGAAGGACAAAGCTGGCCGCGCACATGCCATAGAATCGCCCGGTATAGAACCCGAGGTCGTAACGCCCCCCGTTGAACACAGCGCTCAGCGCGACATCGCAAATCCAGACGCACAGCACGACCATCAGCCACAGGTCGATCGTCGAACGCGATTTTTGTCGGAACAGCACCGCAAGGGCCAGGAGACAGAATCCCCAGGTTGATCCCGCCACCCACCGCATCGCCGGCGTGTAGTGGTTGTTCTGTATGATTTCGGGCAGCAGGCGTTCTCCTGCTATGGCGAGGGCAGCCATCCCCGCCGCGAGGCAAAGGAGAGCGCCGACGATAAACATCAGCCTGCGTGCTCCGAAGCTGTTGCCCGCCATCCCGGCCTGTTTTCCGTCTTTGAGCAGCGCATAGGCAATGACGAAGAGCGGAAACCCGGCGTGCCAGAACATGTATATCCATGCCGTGCTTTGCGGCCCCGCATTCAGCAGTCCCGTTGGCGAGAACAACCCCGGAAAGCTCAACATGTGAAGAAGAGCGATCGCCGATGTGTACAGATAGCCGCTTGCCAACGCGCCGAGTGCCCGTGAACGGGCGATCACACACTGTCCGAACAGAAGGACGGAGGTAATCAGATCGTTAATGATGAGCACCGACTCATATACCGGGATGAATGCCGGTATATGAGGCAGCGGCATCTTCGCGAACGGCGCGGCAATCAGAAAGACGAGCATCGACAGGAGCGCAACGGCTCCTGGAAGCAGGCGCGTGTGCCAATCTACAGAATTCGAGCGCGGCAAATCGGCTTGCTCATCGATAAGTTCAGGCATCAAGCTTTGTTCCGCCGCCATTGTTGAACAGGTTCGGTCCTGACATGAGTGGACTCGCCACACAGCCTGTGCCTTGCGACGTCAGGCCGTCGCCTGAACGGTGCAAGACGCTGACTATGAGAGATCAAATGCACTGGTGCAAGCGCCGATCTGTAAGGTTTTGATGAAAATGCCGTGAGGAAATCCTGAATTCTGGCCGGATAGCGCCTTGACGCGCGGCCTCGGGGATCCGCTTCAAGCGCCCTCCATTCCTGCGTTGACGGAATGGGGGCTCCGCTTTTTAGACCGGCCTCACCGCAGAGTGTATCGCGGACAACGTCGGTTTTTGACGTTGCTGACTGCGTCGACGCCGCCGTGTAATCATTGGCTGGCGGTACACTCCACGCAGATGAACGGGGGCGCGCTCCTCCTGCATGAATGACGGCCAGAAACCCTATAGTGAAGTACGGTAGATGAATGTTCCACGCGGTTCCGAAGAAGACGGCAGCCTCCAGGTTCTGTGGAAAGATGGCGAATGCGCCTTCTGTCGGGTTCAGGCCCCGGACGGCGACAGCGTACTCGTTGCTCGTGCCGCCGCCGAATATCCCTTGCCCGCCACCCTCGATCGCCTCGCTCACGAATTCGCACTGAAGGATCAGTTGAATGGCACGTGGGCGGTACGCCCTGTGGAGCTGGTGCGTGCAAACGGCCGGACCATGCTGGTGCTCGAGGATAAAGGCGGCGAGCTGCTGGCACGGCTGACTGGCGCACCCATGGAAGTGGAAAGCGTCCTGTACATCGGCGTGGGCATCGCCGCCGCGCTGGGCAAGGTTCACCAGCAGGGCCTCGTCCATAAGGATCTCAAGCCCTCGCATATCCTGGTGAACTGCACGGACGGCCGGGTGCGACTCACGGGCTTTGGCATCGCGTCGCGACTGCCACGCGAGCGGCAAGCGCCCGAGCCCCCCGAAACCATTGTCGGCACGCTCGCCTACATGGCACCCGAGCAGACCGGCCGGATGAATCGTGCGGTCGACTCGCGCAGCGATCTCTATGCATTCGGCGCCACGCTCTATCAGTTGCTCACCGGCACGCTGCCGTTCACGGCCGCCGACCCGATGGAACTGATGCATTGCCATATCGCCCAAAAACCAGCGTCACCCAATACACACATAGCGGCTATCCCGTCAGCCTTATCGGAACTCGTTATGAAGCTGCTCGCCAAGACGCCCGGGGAGCGCTATCAGACGGCGGCAGGCGTCGAGCGGGATCTGCGCCGCTGCCTGGCTGATTGGCAGCAGCGGCGCCATATCGATGCCTTCCCGCTGGGCGAGCACGACACTCCCGACCGCCTCCTCATGTCCGAACATCTGTACGGGCGAGAGCGCGAGATCGCGACCATGGTCGCCGCATTCGAGCGCGTCATCACGAGCGGCACGCCGGAACTGATGCTGGTGTCCGGCTATTCCGGCATCGGCAAGTCCGCAGTCGTCAACGAGTTGCACAAGGCGCTGGTACGGCCGAAGGCGCTCTTCGCGTCAGGCAAGTTCGAACAGTTCAAGCGCGACATACCCTATTCGACCCTGGTACAGGCATTTCAGGGTCTTGTGCGGCCGCTTCTCGGCAAGCGCGACACGGAGCTGGCAATGTGGCGCGAGGCATTGCTGGAGGCACTGGGACCCAACGCGCGCCTCATGACCGATCTGATCCCCGAGTTAAAGCTTGTCATCGGTGAGCCGCCGCCTGTCCAGAAACTCGAGCCGCAGCAGGCACAAAGCCGTTTCCGGCTGGTCTTCCGCCGCTTCATCGGTGTCTTTGCCCGACGCGAACATCCGCTGGCGCTATTTCTCGACGATTTGCAATGGATCGACGCCGCGACCCTCGACCTGGTGGAAGATTTGCTCACCCACCCGGATCTGCGATATCTGATGCTGATCGGCGCCTATCGCAACAACGAAGTCGATGCCGGACATCCGCTGAAGCACACGCTCCAGACGGTCAGGGCAACGGGCGCAAGGGTGTGCGAAATTGCGCTCGCACCTCTCGCGCCCGGGCACGTTGAGCAACTCATTGCGGATGTGCTTCGCTGCGAGCGCGAACGCGCCGCCCCGCTCGCGCACCTCGTGCATGTGAAGACCGCCGGAAATCCACTATTCGTCACCCAGTTTCTGTACGCCCTCGCCGACGCGGATCTGCTCACGTTCAATCACGACACGGCCCGCTGGTGCTGGGAGCTGCCGCCCATTCACAGCAGGGGTTACACCGACAACGTGGTGGACCTGATGGTCGCCAAGCTGGCCCGTCTGCCGGCGCAAACGCAGCATGCGCTGCAACAGCTCGCCTGCCTCGGCAACACGGCCTCGGTCGCGATGCTGCCAAGGATTCTGGGAAAGTCGAAGCAGGCGCTTCGAACGCTGCTGCGACCCGCATTCGATCAGGAACTGATCGAGCACCATGAACACGCCTACCGGTTCGTGCATGACCGGGTACAGGAAGCCGCCTATTCGCTGATCCCCAAAACGTCGCGCGCCGACACCCATCTGCGCATCGGGCGATTGCTCGCGGCGAAGACCCCCGCCGACAGGAGGAACGAGGCGATCTTCGAGATCGTCAGTCAGCTCAACCGTGGCGCAACGCTGGTGAGCCGGCAGGAAGAACGCGAGCAGCTGGCCAGTTTCAACCTGATCGCCGGCCAGCGGGCCAAGGCGTCGACCGCCTATGCATCGGCGCGCACTTATCTGACCATGGGTGCGGAACTCCTGAAGGACGATTGCTGGGAGCGCAGCCATGAACTTGTCTTCGCGCTGCAACTGAACCTGGCCGAATGTGAATTTCTCACTGGCCAGTTACCCGCCGCGGAGGAGCGGCTGGCCATGCTGTCGCGCCGCGCGGCGAGCACGGTCGAACAGGCGCTCGTCACGTGCCTGCAAATGGATGTGTACCTGACCCTCGATCTGAGCGAGCGCGCGGTCGATGTCTGTCTCGACCATCTCCGGCATGTTGGCATCGAGTGGTTGGCGCATCCGCAAGAGAAAGACGCGCAACGGGAATACGAACGCACCCGGTCGCAGCTTGCCGGCCGGTCCATCGAGGCGCTCATCGATTTGCCCCTGATGAAAGATCCGTCGTTTCTCGCCACCGCCGATGTGCTGAGCAAGCTCTTGAGACCCGCGTGGTTCACCGACGCAAATCTGGCGTCCCTGACAATCTGCAAGGCAATCAGTCTCAGCCTCGAGCATGGCAACTGCGACGCCGCGTGTTTCGCTTATGTCATGTTTCCCAGGATCGCCGGACCACGCTTTGGCGACTATCAGGCCGGATTCCAGTTCGGCCAGCTCGGCTACGAACTGGTCGAGCGACGCGGACTCAAACGCTACGAGGCGGTGACCTATCTCTGCTTTGCACTGTACGTGGTGCGCTGGACGAAACACGTACGCGCGAGCAGCAAGATGCTGCGCCGGGCTTTCGAAACGGCGAACCGGATCGGAGACGTCCCGTCCGGAGCCTACACGTGCTGTCATCTCGTTTCGGACCTGCTTTTCGCCGGTGAGCCGTTGACTGAAGCAGAACGCGAAGCCAAACAGGGCCTCGCGTTTTCAACCAACGCGGGCTTCGGTCTCGTCATCAATAACATCACGGCGCAGATCGCGCTGATCCGGATGCTGCGTGGCTCGACACTGAAATTTGGCCGCCTTGACTGCGATGAGTTCAACGAACGGCGCACCGAGCAGCATTTGTCCAGCAATCCGGCTCTCGCGACGGCCGCATGCTGGTACTGGATACGAAAACTGCAGGGACGGTATCTCGCCGGCGACCTTGCCGAGGCCATGGCTGCTGCGTCGATGGCCCAGCAACTGCTGTGGAGTTCATCGTCGCATCTGGAAGAAAGCGAATATCACCTCTACAGCGCACTTTCCCAGGCCGGCCACTGCGACCGCGCACCCGCCGGCGAGCGACAGCAGCACCTGGACGCCATCGCCGCCCATCATCGGTGCCTCGCGGTCTGGGCAACGAACTGTCCGGAAAATTTCGGCAATCGCGCGGCGCTGGTCGGTGCCGAGATAGCGCGCCTGACGTACCGCGACGTTGACGCCATGCGCCTCTACGAAGAGGCCATCCGGTCGGCGCGCGCAAACGGCTTCGTGCAGAACGAAGCCCTCGCCAACGAACTCGCCTCCCGCTTCTATGCAGCGCGCGGTTTCGACAAGATTGCCCACGTGTATTTGCAGGACGCCCGACGAGGCTACAAGCGTTGGGGCGCAGACGGCAAGGTGCGGCAGCTCGACGAACTGCATCCGCATCTGAGGGAGGAGGAGCGCGCACCCGGGCCAACCAGCACGATCGGAACGCCCGTCGAACACCTGGACCTCGCTACCGTCATCAAGGTATCGCAGGCCGTTTCGGGTGAGATCGTCCAGGACAAGCTCATTGATCTGGTCATGCGCACGGCGATTGAACAGGCGGGTGCCGAGCGAGGGTTGTTGATTCTTCCAGACGGAGGCGCACAGCGGATAGCAGCGGAAGTCACGACAGGCAATGACGGGCCTCGCGTGCAGCTATGCGACGTGCCGGTGAGCGCGTCGGTGCTGCCTGAATCCGTGCTCCGTCATGTCTTGCGCACGACGGAAAGCGTGATTCTGGGCGATGCCGCCAGCGAGCCCACATTCGCTACGGATTCCTACATTCGTCAGCATAGGACGCGTTCCATTCTCTGCCTGCCCTTGATGAATCAGGCCAAGTTCATCGGCGCCCTTTACCTCGAGAACAATCTGGTCACTCGCGCCTTCGCGCCGGCGCGGATCGCGGTGCTGCGGCTTCTCGCCTCCCAGGCGGCGACCTCGCTCGAGAACACCCGGCTGTACCGCGATCTGGCAGAACGCGAAGCCCGGTTCCGCCGGCTCGTCGACGCCAACATCATCGGCATCATCGTGTGGAATGCGGAGGGCGACATTCTGGAGGCCAACGACGCATTTCTGCGCATGGTGAGATACGAACGCGAGGATTTTGTCTCCGGCCGCGTCCGATGGAGGGATCTGACGCCGGCAGAGTGGCACGAAAGTACCGACCGGGTGCTGGCACAGATCGCGCAGAACGGGCGTAGTCAGCCCACCGAGAAGGAGTACATCAGGAAGGACGGCAGCCGGGTGCCCGTGATGGTCGGCAGGGCCGCGTTCGAAGCCAGTGGGAAAGAAGGTGTCGCTTTCGTGGTCGACCTGACCGAGCGCAAGGAAGCAGAACACCGCTTGCGCCAATCCTACGAGATGCTGCGGGAACTCACCTCCCATCGCGAAACGGCTCGCGAAGAAGAGCGCAAACACATTGCGCGGGAAATGCACGACGAACTCGGACAACACCTCACCGCGCTTCGCTTCAGGGCGTCGGCATTGCGCATCCAGCTCGGCAGCGATCGCCCGGAGCTGGTCGAACAGACCGAAGCAATGGTTTCCCTGCTGGACGAAACCATGCAGGTCGTCAGGGACGTCATCGCGTCGTTGCGCCCTGCGGTGCTGAACGCCGGCATTGCGTCTGCGCTCGAGTGGCTCGCCGCCGAGTTCAACCGCAACAGCCGCGCGGCATGTCGCCTGTATTTGCAGGACGAAAATATCGTCGTGAGCGAGGATCGCGCGATCGTGCTGTTCCGCCTCGTGCAGGAGGCGCTGACCAATGTCGCCCGCCATGCTGCGGCCAGCCAGGTCATCATTACGCTGGAACAAACGCCTGATGCCTGTCTGCTGGAAGTGTGCGACGACGGTGAAGGATTCGACGTTCTTGCGGCCAGAAAAAGATCGTTCGGACTGGCGGGCATGGAAGAGCGGGTTCTGATGCTGGGCGGTCAGATCGACGTCATCAGTTCGCCGGGAGCCGGTACCGCAATCAAGGTAAGACTTCCAGATCATCCGGCCATGCCGGCATAACCCCGTCAGCCGCGGCACGGGCCATCCCCCTGAATGACAAAGCCGCAGATTTGATACGGTCTTATGTTTTACGGCTGGACTTCCGCGGCGACTTCGGCTTCAACAGCCCTGGACAATTCGGAGGGGCCCGAATTGTGGGCAATCAACGACACCTGATCTTCTGCAAGCCGTCCCGGCAAAGCGGCCTTCACGAACTCGAACCAGGCCTGGACCTTGGGCTCGCCATAATCGGCAGAAGGACGCAACACGTACACGTTTCGGGCTGCTAGCCGATACTGGGGCAAAACCCGAACCAGCACACCGCTGCGCAATGCCGGCAGCGCCCGCGATAGAGACAGCTGACCGATGCCGCCCCCCTCCTGTATGACGTTGGCCAGTACGTCGGTCGTATCAGTCAATACCCGCGCCTCGTCGCAGCAGAACACTTCGGGTCCGGCAAGCCCTTCGAACAACCATTGCTCGGCGGCGGCGTCCATATGTTTGACTTTCAGGCACCGGTGACTGCGAAGTTCGCCGATTGTTTCAGGGACACCATGGCTTGCCAGATAAACCGGTGATGCGCACAGTACGGTACTGGTTGCGCCGACGCGCTCAAACACCATGCGCTCGATTTGCGCGATGGGATTGCAGAGCAGTATCGTGTCGTGAATATTCAAAGCTGCATCCAGACTTCCGCTCAGCAGCGATGTTTGGACCGTTACCTCAGGATAACGCGCTTGATAGCCGTGAATGAGCCACGCGAGATGGTGAGCATCGAACGTCGGGTCCACACCGATTCGCAACGTACCAACCGGCTTGGCGCACAGACCGGCCGCCTCGGCTTCCGCCAGTTCCAACCGGTCGAGGATGAACTTGCAGTGCGCAAGGTATCGATCGCCTGCCGCGGTCAATGCCACGCTGCGGGTTGTGCGGCGTAACAAGCGCAACCCCAGGTGTGTCTCCAGCTCCGCGATGGCGCGCGATACCTGTGGCGTCCCAACTCGCATCTGTCGCGCTGCTGCGGTAAAGCCGTTTGCATTTGCGACGGCCACGAAGGCGCGGATACTTTGCAATATGTCCATTCACATTCTTCTGCAATTCAGGTAAGCCCCGACCACTTGTCCGATCGACCGCACAGCAGGTAGTAGGCGAGTATGCAGACCCCGCTCGGCATGAGTCTTTCCCATGCCTGGAGGATGCGAGAAAATCCTGTGACTATTCACTTCCTGGCTGTGCGAGAAGGTATGAATTGAAGCGAGGTGGCCACTCGCCTTTCCAGCAGCGAACCCTGCGAGTCTCTGCGTTCTCACTCCTTCTCACATGGGTGCCCAAGTTTGACAGAACAAAAACACCTCTCACCATTTTGCACGGTGTGATTCTCACCTTCTCGTCCACTTGATCCAAGCAAGTTCAGAATGATTTTTTTGTAGGAATACCCTGACCAGTGACAATCCATACACCTACATAGTCGATCTTATGTATTGATGTTTTCTTTTAAGCGTCACTAAGTATTCCAATGTAAATCTATCAGCGTCCCTTCGTGGAAGAGACTTTGTGAATCGGGTGATACCCTCTGCTTCCGCTCCTTCTGATCGTTTCCCTGTGCATATTCCCGATGATTCGTAGGAATTATCCGACTGATCGTAGGAAAATCCTTCGCATCAAAACTGAGAGAGATAAGTAAGGTACGTTGCATAGCTTATTTGCGAGCCGGAATGGTGCAGATAGTTTCCATTCCTAATCGACGGTTGTTTTTTGCCAACACTTTTTTGTAAGAATTTCGTTGACCGCTATTCTGCACCCCGCACTTCAACCAAAACTCAAGGACGCAGATGAAGACGACCACACTGGCAACTCTTTCGCTGGCCATGCTCGGCGCAACCGGCGTAGCTCACGCACAAAACAGCGTCACGCTGTACGGTATCGTCGATACGGGCTTGACGTACGTTTCCAACGACGGCGGCAGCAAGTCGATCAGCATGTCGTCGGGCAACGAGTCCGGCAACCGTTGGGGCTTGAAAGGCTCTGAAGATCTCGGCGGCGGCATCAAGACAGTCTTCCAGTTGGAAAACGGCTTCAACTCGACGAACGGCAAGCTCGGCCAGGGTAGCCGCATGTTCGGTCGCCAGGCGTTCGTCGGCCTGAGCAGCGACGCGTTGGGTACGCTCACGGCCGGTCGTCAATACGATCCGCTGGTTGACCTGGTTCAGCCGGTGCAGGGCGATGGCTTCCTCGGTGGCGTGTTCATCTCGCCGGGCGACATCGACAACGCCGACAACAGCGCGCGCGTGAATAACTCGATCAAGTACACGTCGCCGTCCTGGTCGGGCTTCCAGTTCGAAACCATGTACTCGCTGGGCGGGGTGGCCGGCGCGATGGGCTCGGGTCAAAGCTATGCCGCTGCAGCCGCGTATAGCAACGGTCCGGTCAACCTGGCAGCGGGCTACTACCACCTGAGCAACGGCAGCGGCGCGAACCGCGGCACGACGACGTGGGATTCGCTGTTCAATACATCGGTCAACGCCGCGTATTCCACTGCAGCGTCGATCAACAATGCACGTATCGGCGGCAACTACGTATTCGGCACGGTGACCGTGGGCGGCTACTACAGCTACGCCGAATACACCGCGGACGGCAGCTCGAAGTTCAAGCAGGCTGAAAAGTACAACACGGGTTCGGTGTACGCCGTGTGGCAGGTCTCGGCACCGCTGCAGACAGAAATTGGCTACGTGTACCTGAAGTCGAGCGGCAGTTCGTCGGCAAAGTACAACCAGTTCGCGGTCGCGGCGGACTACTCGATCAGCAAGCGTACGGATGTCTACGCATGGGCTGGCTACACGACTGCATCGGGCACGCAAGACTCGTCGGGCACGGCTGCTGTCGCGGTCATCGGTTCGGCGACCGGCGATTCGGGCTCCAACAAGCAGGCTACCGTGACAGTGGGTATTCGCCACAAGTTCTGATTGAGTCCGGCTTAGCGAAGAGCCCGCGTTGCTGAACGGCTCTCGCAAAGCCGGATGATTCGCAGAGCCAAGGTTGACTGGGCTGAGTTCTGTATTGCACAGGGCTCAGCCTTTTAGCTTGGACTCGCGTTTTCCATGCGCAAGCGGGGATTACCCCGTTATCGCCTGGATAACGTCGTCCTGAAGTCCGCGAATGTGGCTGATCATCGCGTTGCGCGCTTCCACTTTGTCACGCGACTTGAGCGCGGCGAGGATCGCCAGGTGTTCGACGTGATTCTCCTGCTGGCGGTGAAGATGGCTCGTCACGCGAAAGAGCCGCGCGTTCAGCCGCATCATCGTGATCATCTGCACGAGAACGGCATTGCCCGACGCCTCCGCAATCGTCCTGTGCAGCAGATCATCCAGTTCACGATGTTCGACTTCGGTATGCTTGCCGACCTCGAGCGCATGAACCTTCTCTTCCAGCGCCTCGATCGCCGCGGGCGTGAGCCGCTGAATGCCGAGGTCGATCGCCTGTGCTTCGAGTACTTCACGAACCCGCATGCTTTCGAAAAACTCGCGGGTAGACACCGTGCGCACCGCGAAACTGCGCGCGTCGGCGCGCACCAGCAGGCCTTCGCCGGTCAGCCGGATCAGCGCTTCGCGAACGGGTGTGCGCGACATGTCCAGTTGGTCGGCAACACGCAGCTCATTGAGTAGCGCGCCCGCCTCCAGCTCACGATCCAGGATCATCTCGCGCAAGCGCCGGTAGGCGCGCTCGCCAAGGCTGGCGACACGCGTTTCGGAAAGCGTTTCCTCTGTCTGTACGGGCGATGCATCCGGCTGCGGCAGCTTGCCTGTCGATTTCCTCGTCGCCTTCTTCACGCCGGTGACGGCTGCCTTGGTGTCTGTCTTTTTCATGATTGCGCGTAGTGCCTGTGTTCGCCGGACCCGCCGTCAGACGGTGGATACCCCGGCTTTGACCCGCGATGTTACAACGTCGGGGCGCTCGCATCGCAGAAACCGTCCATGACCGGCCTGCCCGCGAAACTGCCCGTCAAGCCAGACGGTCACGCCTCGACTCAGCGTCCTCGCCGGCCATGCACGCACTTCGCGCCCCTCGTAGGGCGTGTAGTCGGCCGCATGGTGAAGCTCCTCGTTGCGGATCGTACGTTCAATCCCCGTATCCCATATCACCAGATCGGCGTCGCTGCCGACCGCGATCGCGCCCTTGCGCGGATACAGTCCGTACAGTTTCGCCGCGTTCGTCGACGTGAGCTGCACGAAGCGGTTGATGTCGATCCGGCCTGCCAGCACCGCCTCCGAGAACAGCAACGGCAGCCGTGTCTCGAGGCCCGGAATGCCGTTGGGCACCTGATGGAATCCGCCACCGGCACCATGCAGCATCTTGCCGTGCGGATCGTCGTAGTTGAAGGGCGCGTGGTCCGACGACACGATCGTGAACATGCCGTTCTGCAATCCGGTCCATACCGCCTGCTGATTCGCCTTGTCGCGCGGCGGCGGGCTGCAGATGCACTTCGCGCCGGCGAAGCCTTCGAGCGCGAGGTCTTCTTCGCTAAGGAAAAGATACTGCGGGCAGGTTTCCGCGAAGATGGGCAGACCCCGGCCGCGCGCCCAGTGAATCTGCTCGATCGCCTCCCGTCCGGAGACGTGGACGATCAGAATCGGCGCCTCCGTCACCTCGGACAACGCAATCGCCCGATGAGTCGCTTCCCGCTCGACCAGCATCGGCCGCGAATCGCCGTGATACTTCGGCGCGGTGAGGCCGGCCGCGAGCAGCCGTTCGGTCAACCAGCCAATGCAGTCGCTGTTCTCCGCATGGATCATCGTCATCGCACCATGAATGCGCGCGCAGGCGAGCACATCGATGATCTGGCGGTCGTCGAGCTTCATGTCGTCGTAGGTCATATAGACCTTGATCGACGTATAACCGTCCGCGATCAGTGCCGGCAGTTCGTCCTTCAGCACAGCCTCTGACGGGTCCGACACAATCAGGTGGAACGCATAGTCGATCGATGCCTTGCCCTCGGCCCGGGTGTGATAGTCCTCGACCGCCGCGCGCACGCTGCGCCCCTTGAACTGCAACGCAAACGGGATGACCGTCGTGGTGCCGCCGCAGGCTGCCGAGCGCGTGCCGGTCAGAAAATCGTCCGCCATCTTCGAGCCGTCGGACGTGGGCTGGTCGAGATGGACGTGTGCATCCACGCCGCCCGGCGTGACGAAGCGGCCCTCGGCATCGATCGTCTCGCGGCCGTCGGGCAAATCGCGGCCGATCGCAACGATGACGCCATCGCGAATGCCGATATCGGCGGTATAGAGATCGGCGGCCGTGGCGATGCGCGCGTTGCGGATCACCGTGTCGAAGCTGGGCTGGTACATAGCGGTCACGCGTGTTTCTCCGTAATCAATGCGAGCGGGCTGCCACGCGTGGCGTGCGGCGCGCCGAGAGCCACGCGCGCCAGCCGCTCCGGCCTGTGTCGTGCGCGGCATAGCCCCGCCCGTAATAGGCTTCGATCTTGCGCTGGAAGAAGCTCCAGATCGTCGTCATCAGCAAGTAGTAAAGCGCGGCCACGATAAACAGCTCGAGCACCATGAAGCGCTCCTGGATGAGTTCCTGCGTGCGCCTGAGCAGTTCCTCCACCGAGATCACCGACGTGATCGAGGTCGTCTTGAGCAGGCTGTTCACGCTATTGCCAAGCGACGGCACGATAAGCCGCATGGCTTGCGGGAAGACGATCTGGCGCATGGTTTGCGCACCCGTCAAACCGAGCGCCTTCGCGGCGCTGGTCTGCCCGCGCGGCACCGCGGTAATGCCCCCCCGGATAATCTCGGCAAGGTATGCCGCCTCGTTGAGGATCAAGCCGATGAGCGCCGCCTCGATCACGGAGAAGCGCAGCCCGACCTGCGGCAGCCCCGTGTACAAAATGATCAGTTGCACCAGCAGCGGCGTCCCACGAAAAATCCATACGTAGAACGCCGCCGGTGCTGACAGCCACTGCTTTCCGGACAGCCGCGCGAACGCGATAAGCGAACCGAGAACAAGGCCGCCCGCGATCGCCACGAGCGTCAGCCAGATGGTCTGAAACGCGCCGCCGATCAAGTACGGGCTGATCAGATACGAGGCGAAACCGTCCCAGCTCCATCCTTTGTTCATTGCTCGACTCCCGGCGATGTAATCAACGTGTTCGTGCGGCGATCACTTCGGCTGTGCGACTGCGATCGGCGCATCGAGCGGCTTGATGCCGTACTTCGCAAACAGCTTCTGGTAGCTGCCGTCCTTCTGCATCTCGTCGAGCACGCCGGCGATCGCGCTCGCGAGAGCCGGGTTCTTCGCCGCAAGCGCGACCGGCGTCGGATGAATGCCGGACACGACACGCGCAAAGCCGCCGCGCTTCTGGTATTCGCCGGCCACCGCGTCGATCGAGACGACCGCTTCAACCTGCCCGGCGCCCAGCGCCTGATAAGCAATCGAGAACGTGTCGAAGGTGCGCAATGTGAACGGCGTCAACCCGCGCGCCGTCATGTCCTTCATCATCGCGCGCGCCTGCGCCTCCTCGAAGCCGCCGATCTCGACACCCACCGTGTGGCCCGCGAGGTCGTCCGTCTTCGTGATCTTCAACGGATTCGACGAGGTGGCGGAAATGCTGATCGCCTGGTTCTCGTACGGAATCATCTGCATGATGCGGGTACGCGCGTCGGTCACGAAAATGCCGGTATTGATGACATCCCAGCGGCCACTTTGCAGACCCGGCACCATCGCGTCAAAATCGATCTTCACGTATTCGGGCGTGAGGCACAGACGCTTGGCAACCTCGTCACCCAATTCGATGCGCATGCCTTTCAGTTGCCCGGAACCGTCGGTGTATTGCAGCGGCGGCAGCGTCGGGTTGGTCGACATGATGAGCGTGCCTTTCTTGATCAGCGCGTCGGCGGGAATCGACGACGTGCACGCGGCAGCGGCTGGCTGGGCGGTCAACGCGGCGGCAAGCGCGAGTGCGCCTGAAAGCAGAAACGGACGGGCAAGCGAGCGGAAGGACATGACATTCTCCAGGAGGAAAAAAGAATCAGGACAGCGTGTTCAGGACGCCGAGCGCCGCGAGGTCCGCGCGCAGCAGTTCGCGATCGGCTTGCGGCAGCGGCAGACGCGGCGCGCGCGGCGCACCCACGGGCAAGCCCATCATCTCGAGGCCGGCCTTGCTTGCCGAGACATAGCGATGACCGCCAACCCAGCGCACGATCGGCAGGATCTCTCGATAAATCGCGAGTCCCGCGTCGAGATCACGCTCGACAGCAGTGCATTCGTAAAGCCGGGCGGACAGTTTCGGCAGCAGGTTCGAACACACCGCCACCCAGCCCTGCGCACCGACGCACATGGATTCGTAACCGAGAATCCCCGCAAACACGGTCATGCGGTCACCGCACAATTCGACGATGTCGCGCACCCGCGTGACCTCCAGCGTCGACTCCTTGATGTAGCTCACGTTGTCGATGTGCGACAGGCGGGCGACGAGTTCCGGCTTCAGGTCGACGTTCGCCGTGGCCGGATTGTTGTAAAGCATGATCGGCAGATCGATCGATTCGCCGATCCGACGGTAGTGCTCAAAGAGTTCGTCTTCGGTCGGCGTGCTGTAGAACGGCGGAATGACCATCACGCCGTCCGCGCCGAGTTCCTGCGCTTCCCGCGAGCGGGCAATGGCGTCGTCGGTCCATTCCATCCCCGTACCGAGCAGCACCGGCACGCGGCCCGCTGCCGCCTCGATCACGGTCTGCGCCACTTCGATCCGCTCCGCGTCCTTCAGCGACAGGAATTCGCCCGTGCTGCCGAGCGGTATGAGCCCATGAATCCCCTCGTCGATCTGCCAGTTCACAAGCTTGCGCAGAGCGGGCACGTCGACATGCTTGCCGTCGGCGGTAAAGGGCGTAATCAGAACGGTGTAGGTGCCGCGGAAAGTTTTCATCGTCGAGCTGGAGTCCGTTTTTTTTGAGTGCTTTGAACTTGCATATTGTTTGTATAGCATTTGTATACAAATTCCATACGTCAAGTTTTTCAAATTCCGGTCACCGTCTGGAAGCTTGCAAAGCCCCATGCAACAAGGTTTTTGATGCGTCTAAAAAAATCGCATATCGCTCCATCCGGCAAGCTCATCTCGTTCGAATACGAAGGCGAGCGCATCCGCGCGCTGGAGGGTGAGTCCATTGCCGCGGCGCTTGCCGACGCCGGCCGTGGGGTGTACCGGGAGACTCGCGGCGGGGAACGGCGCGGGTTGTATTGCGGCATGGGCAACTGCTTCGAGTGCCTCGTGTGCGTGGACGGCAAACAGGGACAACGCGCCTGCATGACGAAGGTGGCGGACGGCATGCAGGTCACCGCGCAGGGCACTGATCGCACCCACGCCGGCGATCATGTGCCGCTCGCCCCGACGCCTGAAGGCGCACAACCGCGCGAGGTCGCCGTCGACGTGCTGGTGGTCGGCGCCGGTCCCGCGGGACTATCGGCGGCGTGCGCGGCCCGCGCGCGTGGTGCATCGGTCGAGGTGATCGACGAGCGCCCTATGGCGGGCGGCCAGTTCTTCAAGCAGATCGCCCCGAGCCACCGGGCTAGCAAACTCGACCGGCAGTTCCGCGAAGGCGCAGCGTTGATCCGGCGTGCTCGCGCGATGGGCGTCACGCTCACGGCGGAGGCGTTCGTCTGGGGCGCATTCGGCCCGCACGAAATCGGTGTGATCGTGAATGGCGCAAGCGTCGTGTTCCGCCCGCAGCAGATCGTGCTCGCGCCCGGTGCATACGAATACACCGCGCCCTTCCCGGGCTGGACCTTGCCCGGCGTGATGACCACCGGCGGCGCGCAAACGCTGGCGCGGGCATATCGCGTGGCGCCGGGCGAGCGGATCGTCATTGCGGGCAACGGGCCGCTGAATCTGCAACTTGCCGCCGAGTTGGTGGCCGGCGGCGCGAATGTCGTGGCGGTTCTCGAACGTGCCGCGCGGCCCGGCTTGCGCCTGTGGCGCGAACTGCTTGCAGCGACTCGCGAAGCGCCCAGCCTGATTCGCGACGGCGCCGCTTACCTCGCCACGCTGCGCGCCGCGAACGTGCCTGTCGCCTGGAACGCACACGTGCTTGAGGCGCGCGGCAAGCAGCGACTCGAAGAAATTACCTACCGTTGCGACGACAAAACCGTCACCCTCGCCTGCGACACCCTGTGCATGGGCGACGGCTTCGCACCGACAACCGATATCGCGCGGGCGCTCGGCTGCACGCATTCGTTCGTCGACAGAGGCATCGGTCACCTCGCCACCGACATCGACGCAAACGGGCAGACGAGCATCGCAGGCGTGTTTGCGGCAGGCGACGGCGCGCGCATCGGCGGCGCCCGGGTCGCGCTTGCGCGTGGGACGCTCGCGGGCCACTCGGCGGCGGATGCGCTACGTCTTCAGTCGAACGCGGACGCCGAGCAGTCGCGTGCTGCGGCACGCCGCGCGTTGGGACGCGCGGACCGTTTCCAGACCGCGCTGTGGAAGATTTTCGCCGCACCGGCGCCGCACCTCGCGGATTTGCCGCGCGACACGATCGTCTGCCGATGCGAGGACGTGACGCAGGGCGCGATCGTCGACCAGCTCGCCGCCGGCCACGACACGCTTGCGTCGATCAAGCGCAACACCCGCCTCGGCATGGGCCGCTGCCAGGGCCGCAATTGCGCGGCGAGTTGCGCAAAGCTCATCGAGGAATCGACTGGCCGTGCCCGCGAGGTCATGCATTTTCTCGCACCGCGTGTGCCGATACGTCCCACGCCGCTCGCCGCGCTCGCGTTCGAGAAGCCCGAATGGGGCGGCCATCGCAAAGCGTCCACACCGAACATTGCGCGGCCTGTCAAAGAACCCGCACTGGGCGATCAGACTACCGACGTGCTCGTGATCGGCGGCGGCGTGATGGGTGCATGTCTCGCTCATTTTCTGAGCCGTGCCGGCCGCGATGTGCTGGTGGTAGACCGCGACGATCTCAACCTGCAAGCGTCCGGCGCGAACGCGGGCAGCCTGCACGTTCAACTGCTGTCGTTCGATTTCGGCAAGAAGGCCCGCGCGGGCGGGACGCCCGCCGCCAACACGCTCGCGCTCGGCCCTGCGTCGGTGCGGCTGTGGCAGCAGCTAGAACGCGACAGCGGCGACAACCTCGAAATCCGCGTGACGGGCGGTTTGATGGTGGCCGACAGCGAGGCCGGCATGCGCTTCCTCGAACAGAAGATCGCGCTCGAAAAGCAGTTTGGCATCGAAGCGGAACTGCTCGATGCACGCGGCCTGCTCGCGTTGTCGCCACATCTTTCGCCCGCACTGCTCGGCGCGGAATATTGCCCGATGGAAGGCAAGATCAATCCGCTGCGCGCAACCTACGCCGTCATGCGCCTCGCCGGCGCGCAGGGCGCGCGCTTCCAGCGTGCGACCAACGTCACGGCGATCATGCGCGATCGCAACGGCTTTTCTGTCGACACGAGCCGCGGCCGGATTCGCTCACGTGTCGTGGTGAACGCCGCCGGCGCATGGGCGAAAGAGATCGGCGCGATGCTCGGCGTGCACGTTCCGGTGGCGGGTGCGCCGTTGCAGATGATCGCGACGGAACCCGCGCCGAAGCTCGTCGACCATCTGATCGCCCACGCCGACCGCCATCTGAGCCTGAAGCAGACCGCGACCGGCGGCATTCTGATCGGCGGCGGCTGGACCGCCGCGTTCGACCCCGCGCGGCGCATGAACCACGCGACGCGCGAGAGCATCGAAGGCAATGCCTGGGTCGCGAGCCACGTGCTGCCCGCGCTCAATGGCATGCACATGGTGCGCGCCTGGGCCGGCATGAATATCGACATCGACGGCGCGCCCATTGTCGGCCCCGTTGCAGGTGTTCCCGGCTTCTTCAATGCCGTGACGTCGAACGGCTACACGCTTGCGCCAATCGTGTCGCAGTTGGTCACCGATCTCATTCTCCAACGTACCCCGGAGCTTGACGTTGCGCCCTTTTTGCTCGACCGCTTTGCATCAGCGTGAAGCCTATTCAGGTTCATTGACCCGAAAAATCCCGACATTGGCCATGCCGAACTGAAAACCCGCATCGTCGCCTGGATTGACGAGTACGGCGCGCTCATCTACGCGGAGTGCGCCGGTACTCGGCCGACAGGTTAGCTCTGCGCTACACCACACCTTTCCGAACCTTAGCGCGACTACCCAAGTGCGGGATTAACTGACATAAATTTCAGAAAAGACCTACATAAATCACCCTTGATTGCAACGTCCCTTGAGCCGTAAACCGGTTGTGTAGGCATGGCGTGTGGAAATTTGTCTTATCGTCTACCGCGAAGCGCGGGATAGCCCAAACACGCCCTGGATCTATGACGCTTCCGCACACATAGCCACTCAACAACTCAACAACTCATCGGGAAAGTCAGGAATGAACGACCGGGTCACAGCTACGCACTTTTCATGTCGATAAGGAGTTTGTTGCGTCTTCGTCCAACTGCTCTAGCCCTCGACGTAGGAACGGCAAACACGCGAATTCACATTTCCGGGGCCGGCGTGGTTCTGAGTCAGGCGTCTGTGCTGTGTACTCATGGACGCGACTCGTTAAAAGCGCGCGGTCGTCCGACGCTGTCCGTGGGTGACGAGGCCAGGAGAATGCTCGGCCGGCTGCCGCAAAACATCGAAGCCATCACGCCGATTCGCGGCGGCGTCATCTCTGACTTCTCGGCAAGCGAGCAGATGATCCGGCAATTCGTGCATCACGCCTGCAAAGGCCGATGGCTGCCGAACGCGCCACGAATCACCGTCACCGTTCCGGGCGACGCGACCCAGGTGGAGCGCCGGGCCTTCAAGGAAGCGATACAGGGTGCCGGTGCGTCCCACGTTGCGCTGCTCGCGAAACCGCTGGCCGCCGCCCTCGGCGCCGGGCTCGCTATTTCCGATGCGACAGGTTGCATGGTCGTCGACATTGGCGCGGGCACGACTGAGATCGGCGTCATTGCGCTCGGTTGCGTCGTGCGCGGAGCATCCGCCCGCGTGGGAGGCGACACGCTCGACCAGGCCATTGTCAACTACGTTCGCCGTACGCACGGTTTGCTGATCGGCGAGCACACCGCGCAACGGGTCAAGCTGGAGATCGGCTGCGCCCTTCCACTCAGGGACGACCTGTTTGCGGAAGTGACCGGCCGCAGCCTGGCGGAAGGCACACCGCGCACCATGACCCTGTCGAGCCAGGAGGTCTATGAAGCGTTCGTCGAGCCACTCGGGCAAATCGTGTCGCTGCTAAGACGCGTCCTGGAAAGCACCCCGCCGGAGCTTGCAGCCGACATCGCCGATCGCGGGTTCATGCTGACCGGCGGAAGCGCCATGCTGCGAGGCCTCGATCAACGCCTGCGCGAGGAAACGGGACTGGCCGTGGCGGTCGCTGAACAACCGATGACGTGTGTCATTCGCGGCACCGGGTTCGCAATCGAGACGCTCGATCCGGACTTCTTTGCGTAGCGGACACACCGACCTGCCTCGGCCGGCAGCGGTCACCTTCCTGCAGGCCGTTCTGGTGTTCGACGGTCGGTGGTATCTCCTTGCGGGGCGTGAGCGTCATTCCTTGCAGAAGGCGTCGTATAACGTATCGAAGCCCGGGGTGTCGTCGTCAAATCGCACCGCGCCCCCGATCGTGTAAAACCGTTGGTAGCCGGTGTGGCCACCGAAACCGCTATTCGACTTGACCGAACCGCAGTAGGCCCTCGACGTCCGGACCTCGTTCCTGAACCGCGCGCTATCCGGGTCCTTCAGTTCCCGCAGCACGTTGGCGTGTCCGAGGTTGACCGGGTCTAGCGGATTGTCCGCGTAGCGGCTGTGCGAGGTAAAGACGGGTAACGGTTCGTCCCCGGTGTCAGGGCTATGTATCCGCGTGACGATCCCGACCACGCTCGCAATCGTGCAGATCACGGCGAGCAGCGAGCCGATTGCTCGTAACTGTTTCATGGTTTTTCTTCCTTGTTAGCTGACATGCGGCAGCACGGACAGCACTTGCTCGATGTGTGAATTTTTGATCCATGTGTAATAGTCCAGGCTCGCGTTGTCGTTTCAGAATGACTGGCCTCATGCCTGTGCTCAGCACGGGATCCGGCTGTCATCCGGCGAATCCGCAGCTTTGCGCAGCGCGGTTCCGTCCGGTTCCGTGAACCGTGTCTCCAGGACGTCGTCCCTGCCTGCTCGAAACATTGCTGCGATCAGCAGACCAAGGCACGCGCCAAAGGATCCCCCCACTCCCAAGCCAAATAAGAATTCCATCGCTTTCCCCCGTTGCAATTGATTGCAGGATAGAAACCAACCGTTCATTTACTGTCGGTGAGAGGCGCGCGCTCGACATAACGCACCCCGCGCAGCACTATCCTGATACTCCCAGCGCATCACACCATCCTCGCCAATGTCGACCGCGATCACGCCGCGCTGATAGCATTCGCGGTTGCAGGCTTTCAACCGTCGCGCCTGACACGAGAGATCCAACGACAAGGATCACGCTGAGGATGCGAGACGTAGCTTCGTTTCCCGTCCTGCGGGAAATGCGAATGACGCGTTGCCGACCTGGTGACTCGCTCATCCGGAGCGCCATCGAACGGGTTTGTTGCGTCTGCGGTCCGACGCGGCGATAAGAAATGGATTGCTGGGTCGCCATGACGGCGACCGGCGTGTATGGACATGGTCTCCCCCCGATTCGCGTAGTGCCTTTTTGCTGCTTGTGTCGCTGTATTGAATTTGCTCGACACAGCGTCTTTATGGTCTGTAGCGTGCCGATGCAAATAGCGGGCCACCCCTGACTTCCCAAGGCCAGCACCTGAAGCAGGGGCGGGGAGGCTTCTCCAAAGCTAACCGCTGGCACAAACTGTCTCAGTCATGGAACACGCTGGAGCGGAAGTGTCGGCATCGAACCGGTCACCGGGACGCGCTAACCATGCGCTTTTCGTTGCCGTGGGCGCGTTACGACGGTGTTTATCCGCATCGCGGACGCGAGCGCCGAAAACGTCGCAAAAATGAGAATGAGAGGTGCTGCGAGGTGTCTGGGATAGTGTGACGCACGCAGCAGATGCCGCTTAAGCGCGAAATGTTGGCGGATTGGCCCGAAGCACGGGAGAGATTTCCGTGCGCGTTTCGGACTGGGAAAGTCGCGCATGCGACGCTCGCGTTCGCGTGTCGGTTGGTGGGTGTTCTCTGCGCGGTTGTTTAGCCGGGCTGCAGCTTTGACGAACACGTGCCTTACGCTTGCCAGCTCTGGAATCTCAGCCTTGACGTTCACGCGTCCAACTTTTTGACACGTAGTTTTCGAACTAACCGCTCTGGCTCTCCAGCGCCCGAATAATATCTTTGGATAAACCGACTTCTGCCAGGATCGGAAAGATACGCTCTATCGAATTCTTCATTGCATCGACGTTGAAATCAGTCGTCGCGTCCGATGCAATGGTGACATTGAATCCCAATTCATAGGCCTGACGCACTGTCGACTCGACACCAATGCTTGCAGCTGTTCCGCAAATGACGACTTGGGTTATACCCAGATCGACAATTCGCTGTTGGAGGTCGGTGCCGGTAAAGGCGCCCCATGAAGATCTGGTGATAACGATATCGGAGGCCTGCTGCCCCAGTTCAGGCACGAATGCCTGGGCTTCGGGCGAAAACGAGTAAGCGCTGCCTTCAGGCGCAACATCGCTGCGACCGCCGCGTCCACCTTGCATTCGCACTAGCACGACCGGTCGAGCAAGGTTGCGGAACGCCACCGCGAGGCGCGCTGCAGCGCCATACGCTTCCGGGCCCAAGCTACCCGTATAGCGTCGCGTGCCCTCCTGGAAGTCGATCACAAGGAGAGCCGAGCTAAGATCAAGCGTGCGAATCGGCATAACCATTCTCCTGAATTGCCCCGTCAACAAGCACGGTTGGCCGCAAACGATGCCCTCGTTGACGGAAACAAATACCAAAAGCCGTCTTCGTGACGAAAGAACAGAATCGACAGGGGCCTCGACGTACAAACGAATTCGACGCGCACACACCGACACGGTTGCGATCGGGACCGGCCGACGCGCGTCAGCCGGATGCCTCCCGCCTCGTACGGCCCTGACCACTTTTCCACCAGATGTCGCAGTGACCGGCGCTCTGAATTCACTTGCACCTCCTCGCTTCACGCATAGAGTGATACACGCCCCAAGCGCCAGAAATTGCCGAAGCCTTCAGACCTGATGCACGACCTTGTTGTTCAGCGCCTCGACGAGTTCCGGTACCACTGAGAACAGGTCACCAACCAGGCCATAGTCGGCGACACTGAAGATCGGCGCCTCAGGGTCCTTGTTGATTGCAACAACGACTCGCGAATCCTTCATGCCCGCGAGGTGCTGGATAGCGCCTGAAATCCCGACAGCCACGTAAAGTTCTGGCGCGACGATCTTGCCGGTTTGACCAACCTGATAGTCGTTCGGCGCAAAGCCCGCATCCACGGCAGCCCGCGATGCGCCCATCGCGGCGCCCAGCGTATCTGCCAGCGGTTCGAGCACCTTCGCGTAATTCTCCGGACTGCCCACCCCGCGACCGCCCGAGACAACGCGTCGCGCACTGGAAAGTTCCGGCCGATCCAGTTTCGTCACTTCTCGGCGCACAATCCGCGATGACAGGCCAGCGTCGATCGACGCAACGTTCTCCTGCACCGCACCGCCACCTTCTTCGGAAGCGGCGTTGAAAGCCGTCGTACGCACCGTGATGACCTTGACAGGGTCATGCGATTTCACCGTTGCGATCGCGTTGCCGGCGTATATCGGACGTTCGAAAGTATCTGCCGAAACAATGGACGTCACATCGCTGATCTGGGCCACATCGAGCCTTGCTGCGATGCGTGGAGCGATGTTTTTCCCATACACGGTCGCGGGCGTCAGAATGTACCCGTAGGCTCCCTGCAACGCCGTCACGGTCGCGGCGATGTTCTCTGCCAGATCTCCCTCAGGGAAGGCTGCATCAGCGAGCAGCACTTTCGAGACACCCGCAATTCTTGCTGCCGCTTCTGATACGGCTTTTACGTTATGACCGGCGACCAGTACGTGAATGTCACCTTCAGCCAATGTGGCGATCAGCGCAGCAGCGCCTATCGTGTTGAGCGTCGAACTTTTAAGGCGGGCGTTGTCGTGCTCCGCGATTACTAGAATTGTCATCGACCTTCTCTCCTGGTTCTTTTGTCTAGACGATCTTCGCTTCCGTCCTGAGCTTCTGTACAAGCGCATCGACGTCCGGCAGCGTCACGCCAGCGGATCGCCTGGGCGGCTCGCTGATTTTGAGGGTTTGAAGACGCGGCGCGACATCGACACCCAGATCTGCCGGCGTCACGGTTTCCAGTGGCTTTCTTTTGGCCTTCATGATGTTCGGCAACGTGACATATCGCGGCTCATTCAGGCGCAGATCGGTCGTGATCACTGCAGGCAGCTTCAGCGACAACGTCTCGGCACCGCCATCGACTTCACGCGACACCGTCGCGCGGCCATCCGCCACTACGACCTTCGATGCAAACGTTGCCTGCGGCAGGCCAGCCAGTGCAGCCAGCATCTGGCCCGTCTGGTTCGAGTCATCGTCGATGGCCTGTTTTCCGAGGACCACGAGTTGAGGCTGCTCCCTGTCGACCAGCGCCTTCAGCAATTTGGCAACGGCCAGTGGCTGAAGCTCCTCATTCGACTCAACGTGAATCGCGCGGTCCGCGCCGATCGCCAACGCGGTACGCAGTGTTTCCTGGCATTGCGCGACACCCGCCGATACCGCCACCACTTCCGTGGCAATACCCGCTTCCTTTAAACGCACGGCCTCTTCCACCGCAATCTCGTCAAACGGATTCATCGACATTTTTACGTTCGCGATATCGACAGCGGTGCCGTCGGACTTCACGCTGATCTTCACATTGGCATCCACTACCCGCTTCACTGCAACGAGGATCTTCAATCTTCTTCTCCAGATTTAACGAATGAATTACTGATCAGCCGCTGGCGCGCGCGCAGGAGAAGGCGCACGACGTAATCCCCCGTAGCTCGACCATGACCCCGCGATGAGGTAGCCCGCATCGACGGGCAGGTTTATCCCTGTAACAGCCGCAGCCCACCCGGACGCCAGAAAAAGAACGGCTCGGGCGATATCCTCTGCTTGCACCAGCGTGCCCAAAGCAGTGCTGTTGGCCAGTTCCTGCTCCTCGAGCGTATGAGAGTCGAGTCCGCGTGCGAGCGCAGGCGTCATCGTGAAACCGGGCGACACGCAGTTCACACGCACACCTTTCGGTCCCCACTCGCCAGCAAGACATTCAGTCAGGTTGATGACGCCAGCCTTTGCCGGCGCATATGAATGAAGCGGCCCCGAACGCATCCCCGCGACAGAAGCAATATTGACGATGCTTCCCTGCCCGCGCGTTGCCATCGCCGAACCAAACCTACGGCAACATAGATAGGTTCCCCGCAAATTGACGCGAGCAACGCGGTCCCATTCATTGAGGCTCAACTCATGCGGGGGCAATGTACGTTGCAGCACGCCTGCAGAGTTCACGAGAATATCAACGCTGCCAAGCTGCGTATCGATTTGCGCAGCGGCCGCCTCGACAGAGACCTCATCGCCGACATCGATTTCTACCGCACTGCCGCCGATTTCGCTGACCGTGCGACGGGCGCTCGCGATGTCCCGGTCCGCGATGACGACGCATGCACCCGCCGAGATCAGCAACCTGGCCGTAGCCAGTCCGATGCCGCTGGCCCCGCCCGTCACCACCGCGCATTTCCCGCCCAGATCGATTTCCATTTCGACAACGCTCCTGATGGGACAAACTGGCCCGCGCCAGTCTTCTTTCGACATTGATGAATCACCATTCACATATCGTAGTAACGTGCTCCGATGTTAGTCAAGGTGTGAGAGGCTCTGATCAGGGTAAACCGGGTGGACGGTTTCTAATTGAATCGATATCGTTGCTGCGCAAGGGTTTCCACTGAGGCAGATCGGCGTTGACAGGCGCGTACCTCACCTCATAACATGAATCACGGTTCATAAATCACCAAACATCTCGCCATCGCGAAACCCATCCAGAGAGAGCCCGTGGCCAATCAACGAAACGCTCCAGCACTGCTAACCCTGTACCGCACGATCAAAACGATCCGCACTGTTGAAAACAGCCTCACCCGGCTGTTCGCGGACGGCGAAGTACCGGGCTTCATTCACCTGAGCATTGGTCAGGAGGCCATCGCAGCCGGCGTGTGCGCCGCCCTGTCGCCACAGGACACGCTAGCCACAACCCATCGCGGTCATGGACACGTGCTGGCTCGTGGCCTCTCGCTGGATCATTTTTTCAAGGAGATATTGGGCAAGGCAGGCGGCGTGTGCGCAGGCCGCGGCGGTTCGATGCATGTCGCCGACATGGACCTCGGCATTCTCGGCGCGAACGGAATTGTCGGCGCGGGTATCCCGATCGCCTTGGGTAGCGCGATCGCCCATCAGGTGCGCGAAACGCAAGGCGTCGCAGTTGCCTTCTTCGGTGACGGCGCGATGGCAGAAGGCGTCTTGCACGAAACATTGAACATGGCCGCATTGTGGCGGCTGCCGTTGCTACTGGTCTGCGAGAACAACGGCTGGTCCGAATTTTCACCGACGAGCCGCCAGTTCGCAGCGCAGCTCGAAGGGCTGGCGGCTGCATTCGGCATCGCATACACGCCGGTCGACGGCAGCGACGTGCTGGCCGTATCCGATGCCGCGAAGACAGCCGTTGATCGCGCAAGGCAAGGCGAAGGCCCGGTAATCCTCGAGTGCGTTACCCAGCGTGTGCGAGGCCACTACGAAGGCGACCCGCAAAAGTACCGTGCGCCCGAAGAACTGGCCGCGCTAGCGGACTTCGATCCTGTCGCGCGCACTGCGGCGGCGTTGCTGGCGCAAGGAGTAACGACGGAGGAAATCGACGGCATCAACGAAACGGTCGAAGCTGAAGTGGCTGCCGCTGTCGATGCCGCACGCGCCGATGCGGAGCCCTCCTACGACACGGCGCGTCAAGACGTCTACACGCTGGCTGCATAGGAGACGTGCCATGACCGAACTGAAATATGCCCAGGCCGTCAACCGTGCACTGCATGACGCGATGAGTGCCGACCCGACCGTCATGTTGCTGGGCGAAGACATCGCGGCCGCTGGCGGCTCCTTCAAGGCGACCCGGGGCCTTCTGGAAACATACGGACCCGCACGTGTGCGCGACACGCCCATTTCCGAGGCCAGCCTTGCCTCGCTCGCCGTAGGAGCGGCCATGACGGGCGTGAAACCGGTCGTCGAAATCATGTTTATGGATTTCGTGACGCTGGCCATGGATGCCCTCGTCAATCAGGCCGCAAAAGCGCGCTTTATGTTTGGCGGCCGCTCCAGCGTACCGATGGTCTTGCGAACGCCGCACGGCGGCGGTCTGAACGCCGGTCCTCAGCACTCGCAGTGCCTCGAGGCATGGCTCGCTCACGTACCGGGCCTGAAAGTCGTTTGCCCAAGCACGCCCGCAGACGCATACGGTTTACTGCGCGCCGCCATTGACGACCCGGATCCCGTCATCGTCGTCGAGCACAAGGCAATGTACGGCAACAAGGGCGAAGTCGATCTCACCGCCAGTATTCCAATCGGGGCGGCACGAACGGCGCGAGCGGGACGCGACGTCACCCTTGTCACCTATGGCGCAACGGTCGCTACATCGTGTCAGGCGGCGGAAAAGCTGGCCGCCGAAGGCATCGAAGTCGAAGTCATCGATCTGCGCAGCTTGCAGCCCTGGGACAAACAGGCCGTGTATGCATCGCTTGCACGCACGCACCGGTTGGTCATCGTGCACGAAGCCGTCGAGGCGTTCGGTGTCGGGGCGGAAATCGCGGCGCGTGTCGCCGAGGATGCGTTCGACGAACTCGATGCCCCGATCCTTCGCGTCGCGGCCCCCTTTATGCCGGTGCCGTTTGCACGCTCTCTCGAAGCGCGTTACGTCGTCACGCCCGAGCGAATCTGCGCTGCCGTGCGCCAGTCGATATCTTGAGAAGGAACTGCCATGAACCAGGAACAAGCTGTACTCGTTGAACGCCGCGGCCCGGTCGGCGTGCTCACCATCAACCGTCCCAAGTACCTCAACGCACTCGATATCCCGACCTTGCTCTGCCTCGAAGAAGCACTCGGTCAACTGGAGCGCGATGCTGCCGTCAAAGCCATCGTGGTGACAGGTGCCGGAGACCGCGCCTTCGTGGCAGGCGGCGATATCGCGGATCTGAACAGCCGACAGGGCCTCGCGCACTACCAGGAGTTCGCGGAAATCATTCATCGCGTGTTCCGCCGGTTCGAGGACACCGACAAACCCACCGTCGCCGCGGTCAATGGCTGGGCTTTGGGTGGTGGCACCGAGTTGCTGCTGACGCTCGACATCCGGCTGGTCTCGGACCGCGCGCGACTCGGCCTGCCTGAAATCAACCTTGGCCTGTTCCCCGGCGCCGGCGGCTCGCAACGTCTGATTCGGCAGATTCCGCTTTGCCGTGCCAAGGAGCTGATGTTCACCGGCGACCAGATCAGCGCGGAAGAGGCTGTCGCACTGGGTCTGTGCAACCGTGTCGTGCAGGCTGACGCGTTGCTGAACGAGGCGCTGGCCCTCGCGGAACGGATCGCTCAAAAATCGCCGCTCGTGCTCAAGCTGCTCAAACGCAATGTGCGCCAGGGCCAGGAAATGCCGCTCGGCGCTGCGCTCTCCCATGAGCAGGCCATCATCGGCCTGGTGCTCGATACACGCGACGCCCACGAAGGCTGTCAGGCATTCCTCGACAAGCGCCCGGCCGACTTCAGGGGGCAATGATCGTGCTGCGAGAATTTTTGATGCCCAAGCTGGGCTTGACGATGACGGAAGGTGTCGTCGCCGACTGGATCGTCCAGCCTGGCGGCGCTTTCAGCGCCGACGACGCCGTTTTCGTCGTCGAGACGGACAAGGTGGCGAACGAGATTCCCGCAGAAGCCGCCGGCACGCTGCATGAAATCGTGGTGGCAGCGGGCGAAACCGTGCCCGTGGGGACTGTCCTCGGCTACTGGGAAGATGGGAAGCAAGGCGAGCAGACAACCGCCCGGACAATCAACGTTGCAGAGCCAGCAGCGCCTCGTTCCGATATCGCATCGGTCCCGCGAGCAGCATCGAATGCAGCACGCCAATGCGCGGACACGGCGACTCGCGTAAAGGCCTCGCCGCTGGCCCGCCGTCTCGCGCAGCAGCGCGGCATTTCGCTCGCCGGCGTGCAAGGCAGCGGCCCCAAAGGACGCATCGTGGCGCGCGATATCGAGGCTGCGGCGAACAACGTATCGCAGGCAGCGCGCGTACAGCCGGAAGCTATCGAACTGAATCACGAGCCGAATCACGAACTGGTGCGGCCGAGCACCGTGCAAACCACGATCGCCCGCCGGTTGACGCAAGGCAAACAGGAAACGCCTCACTTTTACCTGACCCTCGACATCGAAGTCTCGCGACTGATCGCGCTGCGTAGCGAGATCAACGAGGGAGGCGACGGTCCGCGTCTTACGCTGAATCATTTCGTCGTACTGGCAGTTGCACGCGCGCTGCGAAGCCTGCCGCAGGCGAACCGCGTGTGGACGAACGACGGCATTCTCGCGTTCCGTCGAATCGACATAGGCGTCGCGGTCAGCACTGAACGGGGTCTTCTCGCGCCTGCCGTGTGCGATGTCGGCGACGTATCGATTGCAGAACTGGCGCGCCGCCTCGACGCTGTCGCTTCACGCGCCCGCGGCGGCACGCTGCTGCCGCAGGACAACGGCAGCCCCGCCATCACGGTATCGAACGCAGGCATGCACAACGTAACGTACATGACGTCGATCATCAATCCGGGCCAGGCCATGATCCTGGGCGTCGGCAGCATCAAGGAAGTGTTCCGCCCCGACGCCGCTGGTCAACCGGCACTGCGTCGCGAAATGGGTCTGGTGCTGTCGGCAGACCATCGCATCACGGACGGTGTGGCCGCCCTCAACTTTCTCAATGCTGTCGCGCGGTTGCTGGAGCGGCCCGCGCGGCTGCTGGCGAGCTAGGCGACGGAGATCACGATGACCACAACCACTACGCGCCCGGCCACGCTTATCGTCATTGGCGGCGGCCCCGCCGGCTATGTCGCGGCCATCCGCGCCAGCCAGCTGGGTATCCGCACCACGCTTGTCGAACGCGACGCACTGGGTGGAATCTGCCTGAACTGGGGCTGCATTCCGACCAAGGCGCTGTTGCATGCCGCGGACACGCTGTCCGCCGTGCGCAGTGCGTCGGACCTGGGTATCGACATCGCTGGTGACGTCACCATCGATATCGCTCGCATGGTGGGCCGCTCGCGTGCGGTTTCCGACCGCTTGCGTCAAGGCGTGCAGTACCTGCTCAAGAAGCATCGCGTCGAAGTCGTGCGCGGCCAAGCACGCCTTAACGGTGCGGGCGCCGTGCAAGTCACCGGCGAGGATGCCAAGGGCAATCGCCAACTGGATGCAGATGCGATCCTCATCGCGACGGGCGCCGGTCCACGTTCCCTCGAAACACTTCCCGTCGATGGCGAGCGGATCTGGAATTACCGTCACGCATTGGTGCCGCAAGCCGTGCCTTCGAGTCTGCTGGTCGTTGGAGCGGGTGCGATCGGCATGGAGTTCGCCAGTTTCTATGCGGCGCTCGGCACTCAGGTGACCGTTGTCGAAACGCGTGACGCCGTGCTGCCGAACGAAGACATCGACGTGTCGAATCATGTGGCGCATGCCTTTACGCAACGCGGAATCCTCGTTCGGACGGGGACGTCGGCCGCGCTGAACCGCCTTGCTGAAGACGCCGCGTGGATGACCCTGCGCACAGGCGACGCCAGCGATACCCTGCCCTTCGACAAAGTGCTCGTCTGTGCCGGCGTGGTCGGCAACACGGCCGATCTCGGCCTGGAGAACACGGCCGCCGTCATCGAACAGGGCTGCATCCGCGCCGATGAGTTCGGACGAACCGATGATCCGCGCATCTTTGCAGCGGGCGACGTTTGCGGTGCACCGATGCTCGCGCACAAAGCGAGCCGCGAAGCCGTACGTTGCGTTGAATATCTGGCCGGCTTGCAGGTCGATCCGCAGCCGCCGCTCATTCCTGCATGCACCTACTGCGATCCGCAAGTCGCAAGCGTCGGCTTGACCGAATCGGCCGCGCGCGCCGACGGCCGTGAGGTCTCAGTCGGCCGCATGCCGTTTCATAGCAATGGAAAAGCGCTTGCGCTAGGTCAGCCCGAAGGCTTCGTGAAAACCGTTTTCGATGCGCAAACAGGCGAACTGCTCGGTGCGCATCTGGTAGGAACGGAAGTGACGGAACTGATTCAGGGGCTCTCGCTTGCGCGTCAACTCGAAGCAACCGATGAAGACCTGGTGCAGCACGTCTACGCCCACCCGACTCTTTCGGAAGCCATTGGTGAATCCGCCCTTGCCGCCCTCGGCCGGGCGATTCACGGCTAACCGTGCGCACCGCGCCGGCAGACATACCAACACAAATCAAGGAGGCAGATAAGCCATGGACTTTCAACTTACGCAAGAGCAACGCATGATCGTAGACGCTGCCCGCAAGGTGGGCGAGCGCTTCGGTCTCGACTATTGGCGCGACATCGACGCCAAAAAACAATTTCCCGCCGAATGCTGGAAGGCAATTTGCGACGCGGGGCTTTGCGGCGTGGCATTGCCATCCGAATACGGCGGCGCCGAACAGGGTGTGTTCGAAATGGCGCTCATCATCGAGAACCTGTCTGCCGCCGGCGCCGGCAGCACGGTCGGGCAACTGTTCATGATCAACCCGA
Organism: Paraburkholderia caffeinilytica; assembly: GCF_003368325.1. Taxonomy (NCBI): domain Bacteria; kingdom Pseudomonadati; phylum Pseudomonadota; class Betaproteobacteria; order Burkholderiales; family Burkholderiaceae; genus Paraburkholderia; species Paraburkholderia caffeinilytica. The sequence continues at coordinate 2,738,266 of NZ_CP031466.1, forward strand.
TCTTCGGCGGTGTATCGATCAGCAAGTTCGGCACGCCCGAGATGAAGCGCGAACTGCTGCCCAAGCTCATTGCAGGGGACATCAACTTCTGCATGGCGCTGACCGAACCGGATGCCGGCACCAACACGCTTGAGATTCGCAGCTTCGCACGCGCCGACGGCGACGGTTGGCGCCTCAACGGCCGCAAGATCTGGATTACCGCCGTCGACAACGCGCAGAAAATGCTGGTCGTCGCACGCACCCGGCGCGTGGAAGAGTCGGAGTCGCGCAGCAGCGGCCTGTCGATGTTCATGATCGATGTGGAGCGCAAGGGTCTGTCGCACAGCCCGATCGACAAGGTCGGCACCAACACCCTTCCGTCAAGCTCCGTATTCTTCGACGAAGTGCGTATCGAGCCGCACGAGCTGGTGGGCACGTTGCATGGCGGGTGGCGCGAACTGCTTGACGTCCTGAACACCGAACGCATTGTGACCACGGCGGGTCTGGTCGGCGCAGGCGAACTGTCGCTGAAGCTGGCGGTGAGCTACGCGAACGACCGCAAGGTATTCGGCGGCCGTGCAATCAGCAGCTATCAGGGACTGCAGTTTCCTCTTGCGCAATGCCATGCCGAAATCGAAGCTGCGCGCCTTCTTAACTACCAGGCAGCGACGAACTTCGATCGAGGACTGCCGTACGGCAGCGTCGCGAACGCCGCCAAACTGCTCGCCGCACAGGTGGCCGCGCGCGCAACCGAGCGCGCAATGCAGACGATGGGCGGCATGGGCTACGCAAAGGAATACCATGTGGAACGACTCTGGCGCGACAGCCGGCTCTTCCGTTTCGCACCCATTTCCGAAGAGATGATTCTGAACTACATTGCCAATCACGACCTCGGCATGCCTCGCTCCTATTGACATACATCGGACCTCGATCGCGCCATTACAAAGTACATCAGCGAGACACCCAAGATGATTGCCCTGAGTTCCTCGATTCTCCACTGGGCCCGCTCCAATCCGGAGCGTATCGCGCTCACCTACGGCGAAGACCGCATTACCTATGCGCAACTGGCCGAACGCACCTGTGCCGCAGCTGGCGCCTTGCGTGCCCAAGGCATCGGCGCCGGCGATATGGTCGCGCTGCTGATGAAGAACAGCGCCGCGTTTGTCGAGCTGACTCTCGCCATCAGCCATCTCGGCGCGGTACTGCTTCCCATCAACTATCGGCTTGGCAAGGATGAAGTCGACTACATCCTCACGCACGCCGGGGCAAAACTGGTCTGTGTCGACGAAGAACTCACGGACAACCTGCCGGATAATGCTGCGCGAATCGTGCTTTCTCGCGAGCAGCAAGGCGACACGCGCCAGCTTGACCGGCACGCTGAGCCGGTAGAGACGGCGCATCCGGCAACGTCGTCGGACATGTTCCGCCTGATGTACACCTCCGGCACGACCGATCGCCCCAAGGGCGTGATTCACAGCTACGACAACTTCTACTGGAAGACGCTGGACCATATCTGCGAACTCGGACTGACGGCACAGGATCGGCTGCTGGTCGTGGGCCCGCTCTACCACGTCGGCGCCTTCGACTTGCCAGGCTTTGCCGTCTTCCTGACGGGCGGCTCCATGCATGTCATGCGCGATTTCGATGCGGAGCAGGTGCTGGTTGCCATCGAACAGCAGCGGGTGACAGGCGCATGGCTGCCGCCCGTGATGCTCAACCGGTTGCTCGCCCTGAAGAACCGCGGCGACTACGACATGAGCACGGTGCGCTGGGTGATCGGCGGCGGTGAGCGCACGCCCGTCGAACGTATCGTCAGTTTCAGCACGCTATTCAGGCATGGCCGCTACATCGACGCCTATGGCCTGACGGAAACCTGCTCGGGCGACACGATGATGCAGGCCGGCCAGGAGCATCGCAAGATCGGCTCGGCGGGACGTCCGTTGGCCCATGTGCAAGTCGAAATCCGCGATGCCCATGGCGACAGGCTGCCTGCGGGTGAAACCGGCGAGATCTGCCTGAGCGGCCCCAAAGTCACGCCTGGCTACTGGAACGACCCAGGACGCACACGTGCGAGTTTCTTCGATCAGTGGTTCCGGACAGGTGACATGGGCTATCTCGACGACGATGGCTTTCTCTTCCTGGTGGACCGGAAGAAGGACATGGTCATCAGCGGTGGCGAAAACGTAGCTTCGTCAGAAGTGGAACGCGTGATCTACTCGCTCGACAAGGTCGAAGATGCCGCAGTAGTTGGACTACCTGACGAGCAATGGGGCGAGCGCGTAGTTGCGGTGGTGGTGCTGCGCGAGGGCGAAACGCTAACGCTCGCGGAATTGCAGGCACATTGCCGCAACAAGATCGGCGGCTTCAAGATCCCCAAGCAATTGTTCGTGGTCGATATGCTGCCTCGTACAGCCTCGGGGAAAGTGCTCAAGCGCGATCTGCGCGAACAGCTCGTTCATCAGGCGCCGGATGTCGGCAAGCACTGACTCGCGGCCTCCGATATCGCCCGGACGTAAGACCCCGCCCTCCAAGGCGGGAACATCAGGATGGCAGCGGCACACGGCGCACGATTACGTACCGCTCTTCAACCGCCCGACAGACCGTGTCGGATCAGTTTGCAGTAGGCTTTGACCACCCAGTCGGGAATTTCATTGTTGCTGCCGTCCTGGCTCGCGTAGCGCCCCAGATACAGACGCGCCGACATGAGCACGTAGGTCACGACTTCCAGTTCTCGCTCCGAAAACCCTCGAATCTCGCCGCCGCCCCGCGCCTTGCGCAAGAAGTGCATATAGCCTTCGCGAACGAGTTCCAGATGTGCCTCATACGCCTTGGGTGCAAAGCTCGGTGCCTCGTTCAGGATGCGGAAAAAATGCGGATGGATTCTGAGGAAAGAGAAAAAGCCCCGAAAACCGAGCTCTTCCCGTTCGAACAGCGTTTTCCCTTTGCTCGCGCAGGCGCCCACATGTTCGAGCATGTCTTTACCGAGTGCCGGCAACAACTGGTCGAGAATATCCTGCCTTGATTCGAAATGATTGTAGAAGGTCCCCTGCGCGACGCCGGCTCGCTGCGTGATGAACGTGATGGACGTATCCTGATAGCCCTTTTCGCCCACGACCTCAGCCGCGGCGCGAAAAAGCCCTTCGCGAATCAGCCGGGTGCGTTCGTCACGTGACCCGGCATCCCGCCAGTTCTGCGGTGCTGTTTCGACTTCGGCTAGTTCTGTGGCGTTTTGTCTGGAAGTGGACTTTCGAGTAACCATACGGTGTTTGATGAATTGTGATTCGTCCATCAATCGTAACCTGAAAACGCCGAAGTTGACATCCCGTCCCGCCCTGAAAAACGGCAATTTGCCCCCTGGAAGGGAAAAGATGTGACCCGGCAGGCTACATCTGTGCTTTGATGTGCGCGAGGAAAAGCTGGATCACCCGCTCGTCGCGCTTGAAGAACGCCCACTGACCAATCCGGTTCGAAGTCACGAGCCCAGCCCGCTCCAAAGCGGCGAGATGGGCCGATACCGTCGATTGCGCCAGATCGCAGCGTGCCTCGATCTGCCCGGCGCTGACGCCGTGAACAAGTGCCAGCTCCTGCTCGGCGAAATGTGCGTGCGGCTCGCGTAACCATGCAAGAATTTCGCGGCGCATGCGGTTCGCAAGCGCCTTGTGGATCGCGTCGAGGTCGATGTCGATGTCGAGGTCGATGTCAGAGGCCAATCTGTCTTCCTGTCTGGCGGGCGAGGCACAAAACTGAACTGAACCCGGTCCCGCCTTATCACGCTCGACATCCCCCGCGTCAGTCAGAAGAGATATCGCCCGCCGTTCACACTGAGCGTTTGCCCCGTCACATAGCCTGCTTCCTCGGAGACAAGATAGGCCACGGCGTGAGCAATATCGTTCGGCTGACCCGCGCGCTTCATCGGCATCGTTCGCGCCACGGCATCCACGTCGACCGGACCCTCCCGTACCAGCGGCGTATCGACAAAGCCCGGCGGAACGTGATTGACGGTGATCCCCTTGTCGGCGAACTCGATCGCAAGGGCCTTGGTGAAACCGATCACGCCGCCCTTCGACGCAGCGTAGTGCGCCATCGCCGGTGCACCCGTCTGCGCGGACGACGAAGAGATATTGACGATTCGCCCCCAGCCAGCATCGAGCATGTCAGGAATGAATTCCTTCGTCACCAGAAACGGCCCCTTGAGGTTCACGCCGATGATGCGGTCCCACACTTCCTCAGTGAGGCCCGTAAACGGCACGTAACTGCTGATCCCCGCATTGTTGACGAGTACCGTGACGGGTCCAAGTTCTTCGCGTGTGCGCGCCGCCGAGTCGGCGATGGCATCGGCGACGGCTGCATCGCCCGCAACGGCGATCGCCTTGCCGCCCGCTTCGTGGATGATGTCGGCCGTTTGCGCGGCGCCTTCGGCGTTCAGATCCCATACGGCAACCGCCGCGCCGTACGCGGCGAGTACCGTTGCGATGGCACGGCCGATTCCACGGCCACCGCCCGTGACAACAACATTCTTTCCCTTGAGTGACATACTGTGCCTATCCTTTTTCGTGTGGCGACGCGCGGGCTCGCGCTTCGCTCATGCGCCCAGTGCCTCGCGAGCCGCGGTACGCGCCGCGACTGCCGCGGGAAAGCCGGTATAGCCCGACGCGTGGTAGATCACTTCGGCAAGCTCGTCTTCCGTGAGACCGTTCGTCAGCGCGATCCTGAAGTGAGTGCGCAACTCGGTCTCCGCGTGCAGTGCGATGAGAATGCCCAACGTGACGAGACTGCGGTCACGTGGGCTCAATCCATCACGCGCCCACAACGCACCCCACACGCTCACGAGACCCAGCTCGACGAGCTCTTCTCCGAACCGGCCATCGCGCAAGTCGACGTCGCCGTCGGGTAGAACACCCGGCAACGCCGCGCGCATCGCTGCAAGTCCCGCCGTACGCAGGTCGGCCTTCGCGCTCGTGTCGGACGGCGCTCCTTTCTTAACGGTCATGTATCCTCTCCTCGATTCGGCTTCACCACATCACAGGTAGTTCTTCGATGCCGTACGCCAGCGAATCGTGCTTGAAACGCAGCTCGGCAAACGGCACGGCAAGCTGTAGCGTGGGCACGCGCCGCAGAAGCGTCGGATAGACCACCTGAAGCTCGACGCGCGCAAGTTGCTGCCCGATACACTGATGCGGGCCCCAGCCGAATGCGTGATGGTGACGGGCGTCGCGCGTGATATCGACCTTCGCGGGATCGGGAAAGGCAACCGGATCGAAATTCGCCGAAGGCAGCGGCGAACAGATGCCCTCGCCTGCGCGGATTATTGTTCCGTTGAACTCGATGTCCTCGATCGCAATACGCCGTTGCAGCAGATGCGGAATAGTCAGATAGCGCAGCAGTTCCTCAACGGCGCCGGCGACGATCTTCGGATCATCGGTTTCGCGCAGCAGTTTCATCTGGTCGGGGTTTTGCAGCAGCAGCGCGGTGCCCAGCGTGATCATGTTGGCGCTCGTTTCATGCCCTGCGATCAGCAGGATCACGCCCAGTTGAACTGCGCCCGCCATGTCGAGATCGCCCGTCTTCACGCGCTGCCCAAGGTCGGACACCACGTCTTCTTCGGGATGATCCATCTTCTGCTGGATCAGCTTGCCGATGTATTCTCCAAGAGCCTGCGTCGACGAGCGGTTTTCATCCGGGGACTTGTCACGTGCATTCGCGATCTTCGAATGCTTCTCGAAGAAATCGTGATCGTCGTACGGCACACCGAGCAGATCGCAGATCATCAGCGAAGGCAGTGGCAGCGACAACGCTTCGACGAGATCCGTCGGCTTTGGTCCCGCGAGCATCCTGTCGATCAGATCGTCGGTCGCCTGCTGGATCTGCGGACGGATTTTCTCCATCCGGTGGCGCGTGAACGAATTGGTCAGCATCCGGCGAAGGCGCGCGTGGTCCTCCCCGTCCGTATCGAAGATGGTCTTCGGCCGGTCATGGATGGTTTCAGCGATCGCCCGGTTCATGAACGGAAAATTGGGCAGGTGATCGTTCGCACTGACACGCGGATCGCCCATGATCTTGCGCTGCGCCGCATGCGAGAGAAGTATCCACGGCGTGCTGCCGTCCCAGATGCGCACCCGCGTGATTTCCACGCCGGCATCGCGCAGCGCCCGCAGTTCCGGCGATGGAAGAAAGGGGGCAGCCGGGTCTCTCGGCGTCGGATAGTCGAGGATGCCCTCGGTCGCACCGTCCACGATGGTGTTCATATTCTCTCCTTGTCTATGCGACGAAAGCATTCCGCCTTCGTCGGTCATTCTTCGATACGGATTGCGAGCGCAGGGCACACGGCAGCGGCCTGGCGAACGTTCTCGGCTTCTTCGGGCGGGGGATTCTCATTCACGAAGATCACGATGCCGTCCTCTTCGCGCTGGTCGAACACATTGGGCGCGTAGGCCACGCATTGGCCTGCCGCGACGCATTTTTCCTGGTCGATGAAAATCTTCACTTCAGACTCCTTTCTGGCATGACTTCAAGTTGATCGAATACATGGGTGCTTCTACTGGTCGACGACGATCCGCGGTTCGATCACCTCCTTTCACATCCTTTGCTGCCCAATGATCGATCACTGGTCATGCCGATGTCCGGCTCAGATGCGTCGCGTCGACGACGTCCTGCCGGTGCTGACGAACCTGCTTGGGCATGTTCCAACCGAGCACGCCCGTCACGACACCATCGCTCGTGTAACGCGCGACGAACCGGCGTGCCGAAAAATCGCCCTCGACAATCTCCGCCTGCGCGTCGGCCGCGATCGCACCGAACACCTGAATCTTCACGTCGAACTGATCGGTCCAGAAATACGGCACAGGCGCATAGGGCGTGTCTTTGCCGAGAATGCACGCCGCAACGGCTTCCGCCTGTTCGGTGGCATTGGTCCGGTTCTCGAAGCGCGTCAGACGGCCCAGTTTCTCGTGATGCCATCGTGCGACGTCGCCGACCGCGTAGATTCCATCGGCGGCGCGGCAGCGCGAATCGCACACGATGCCGTTGTCGATACGCAGTCCGCTGCCTTCGAGCCAACCTGTCGCGGGCGACGCCCCGATGGCGACGACCACGACATCGGCAGGCAGTACTTCGTCGTTTGCGAGTCGCACGCCGGTGACGCATCCACCTTCGCTCGTCAGTCCGTCGACGCCTGTACCCAGCCGCAGCGATACGCCGCGTTCCTTGTGGACGGTCGCGAGCAGGCCCGACGCAAGCGGCCCGATCTGCGCTGCCATCGGCGCGGCGAGCGGTCCAACGAGCGTCACGTCGAGCCCCAGCGTGCACGCCGTCGCAGCGATCTCGGAACCGAGCACACCTTCACCCACCACGACAAGCCGCGAGGACGTGCGCAATGCTTCGCGCAGCGCCAGCGTGTCGTCAAGCGAACGCAGCACATGCACGCCGGCAAGCTTCGCTTGTCCCGGCAACCTTCGCGCATGCGCGCCTGTCGCAATCACGATTGCGTCCGCTTCGAAACGACGCCCCGACGCCGTGCGCACGCTGCGCGCCTTGACGTCGAGTTCCACCGCCGACTCGCCGAGCACGAATTCGGCATCGAGCGCAGCCAAAGCCTGCGACGGACGCAGCGCTGCCCGCTCGGGCTCCCACGCACCATGCAGCACCTGCTTCGACAAGGGCGGACGGTCGTACGGCACATGCGGCTCATCGCCGATCAGCGTGATACGACCTTTGTAGCCGCCACGCCGCAGCGCCTCCGCCGTACAAAGACCGCCCGCCGATGCACCCACGACGAGCACACTGCCTGGCGCTGTCGTCGAATCGCGTCGCGCTTCGCTGCCACCGTGCGCACGCACCCGGGGATCGCCCGGTTGCAGCGTGGTCGTGAAACCCCACGGCACACCGAGACTGTCCTCCGGCTGCGCGACGATGGTGGTTGCCGATCGATCGCGAATGCCGACGCCCAATGTGGCGAGATGGCGCTCCACGCCTTCCAGATCCGCGACCTTCCACGTGATCGCATAGTACGAATCGTTCGGCGCACGCGCCGCGAGGTCGGCACGAGCGGGCGTGCCGGGATCGGGCACCGCGTACTCGATCAACGTATCGGCGATCGCTACAAAGACGCTTGTCGCGCCCAGCACTTCGTTGCGGCCACGATGCACCACCGTGCCGCCGAGCGCGTCCACCGCGAAGCGCAGCGCACGCTCGGGCTGACTCGTCAGGATGGTGTGATGCGAACAGTGCTCGATACCGAGCGGATCATCCGCGTCGACCGGGCCGAGCGCCCAGCCCGGTGTCGCGCGCGGGTCGAGTGGAAAAGGCCCTTCGCGAAAGAACTGGTATTGCATCCCCGCGTCTTCGGGCACCACGAAAAAAGTCACCACGCCGCCGCCTGGCGAGAGCGGCGGCTCGTCGCCTTGCGCGATGTTGTCGGACAGATCCATGCAGCGGAAGCCGTTGCGGCGCAGCGCGTGATAGAGATCCGTCATGCCGTCGACGTACCAGCCGATTCCCCGGAGGCCCGGCGTCTGCACGGCGGGATAGCGCTGCCGGCCGTTGATGAAGTGCAGCTTCGGGTCGATGGTGTCGAAGAACACATCGCGAATGACCGTGAAGGTCGAGTACTCGGTGGGGTACTCGGGTGTCGACGGCAGCATCGCCGACAGCGACGTGCTCTTGCGCCCGAATGCGCGCTCGAACCATTGCTCCGCTCGCGCGAGGTCGGGCACTTGCGCAGTCGGGTGGAAGACCCTCATGACGCGAAAACCGTGCGGCGTCTCACTGATGGCGTGGCTCGTCACGACTGCTCTCCCGTTTGCTGTGTTGCGCTCGCGGTCTCGCTGTCATCAATGCAAGCGCGACCTTGCGACATCACGAAGGTATTGAATTGCGCTTCGCGGCTCTTCGCCATCACGTCGAAAAGCATGCCGCGCCCCGCTGGGTTCAGCAGAAACTTGCGCGGCTTGCCCGGAATGTTCGAGCCGAAGTAGTAGCTGTGCTCCGGACTGAACGGCGAGTAGGAAGCCATCGCATTGACCGTGTTGCTCCACTGGTCTTCGGCCGCCTGGCTCGGCTCGACAACGTCGTAGCCACGCTCGCGCATATAGGCGAGCAGTTCCATCGTGAAGTCGACCTGGTCGCCGTTGTAGCGCGGGTTGTTGGCTGCCGCGCCATGCGGGCCGCCTGGAAAGAACAGGTTCGGAAAGCCCGTCGCCTGAATGCCGAGGAACGTGCTCGGACCATCGCGCCATGCGTCTTCCAGCGCGACGCCGTTGCGTCCACGAATACCCATGCGTTGCAATGCGCGCGCAAAATCGAAGCCCGTCGCCCAGACGATGATGTCGAATTCTTCCACGCCATGGGCTGTCTCGACGCCCTTTTCCGTCACCTTCTGGATCGGCGTTTCCTTCAGCGAGACCAGCTTGACGTTGGGCTTGTTGAACGCCTCATAAAAGCCGGTCGCATAAGGCGGACGCTTCTGCGCGTAGATGTGGTCCTTCGGAATGAGCAGCTCGGCCGTCGCCGGGTCATTGACGAGACCACGAATCTTGCCCGCGATGAACTCGGAGAACTCCTTCCTGAGATCCGCATTCGTGAAGAAGTCGCTATAGTTCGACGTCATCTTCGAGAAGCCGGGACTGTTCCACAGTTTTTCGTAGAAGGCCTGACGCTCTTCCAACGTATCGTCGGTCGAGGCGCGCTTGTACGGCTCATGCAGAAAGCCGCTGATACTCGTATCCAGCGTCTGCTTGATCGTGGTGTAATCGGCGCGCAGCCCCAGCTGTTCGTCTTCCGTGATGGGGCGGTTGTTGAGCGGCGTACACCAGTTCGGCGAACGCTGATACACCGTCAGCGAAGCCACTTCGTCGGCAATGGCGGGAACAATCTGCACGCCGCTCGAGCCTGTGCCGATCACGGCGACGCGTTTTCCCTTGAAGTCCACCGGCGTCGAAGGCCAGAGCCCTGTGTGATACGACTCGCCCGCGAAATCTTCGCGCCCGGCCACGGACGGGTAGAACGGCACCGACAGCACGCCCGTCGCGGCGACGAGGTAGCGGGCGATGTGAGTCGACCCATCGCTGGATTCGATCGTATATGTGCCGCTGTTTTCATTGAACATCGCCGACGTGACGCGCGCATCCAGACGGACGTGACGCCGCAAATCGAAACGGTCGGCGACGTGATTCAGATAGCGCTCGATTTCCGGCTGCGCAGCGAAGTGTTCGGACCAGCGCCAGTCATCGAAGAGTTCCTTCGAGAACAGGTACGCATAGGTGTAGCTCTCCGAATCGAAGCGCGCCTCCGGGTAGCGATTCCAGAACCACGTCCCGCCGATGCCCTTCCCTGCTTCGAGCAATACGGCGCTGAGACCCGACTCGAGCGCACGGTACAGCTGATAGAGGCCCGTGATGCCCGCCCCTACGATCAGCATGTCGACTTGAGCCGGGGCCGAGGCGTTCTGAACGGCGGATGCTTGCATGAAATTGTCCTTTTGATCTGTCACAGTGAGTGTGCGAAAGCCGCGATATCGTCGAGCGTCGCGTGGTACACGTCGGGAATCGCCTTCATGAAATTGATTTCGGCCGCGTGGCACGTACCGTTGACCGTGCGTGCCCTCGCCTGCACGCCGGCAGCGAGAAGCTTGCGGTAATAAGCCAGGCCCTCGTCGCGGAACGGATCGAGCTCGTTGACCGAAATCGCGTGCGGCGGCAGTCCTTCGAGATCGGCTTGACTCGCGTGATACGGCCACGCCAGCGGATTCGCCGCGTTCTCGCCGTCGGGGTCGTATGCAATAGCCGTTGCTGCAACCACGGCCAATGGCGTGTAGAGGCCATCGTTTTCGTAGAGCGATTGCAGTTCGGGCCGCTTGCTGGCATACGCGTTAGAGATGTACGGACACAGCGCATAGACACCATCGACTTCGCGCAACCGGTCTTCGCGCTTCGCCTTGAGCGTGGCCGCCAGCCCGAGGTTGGCGCCGCCGGAGTCGCCCGAAATGATGAGCCTGGCGATGCCGAGCTTCGCCTTGTTCGCGTGCACCCAACGGAGTGCGGATGAAACATCGTTGAGTCCGGCGGGAAAGGGATTCACGCCAAGACGTCCCGTCGCGTTTCGGAATTCGACGCCGATCACGACCAGCTTCCTGGCAGCGAGATCGCTGCGCCAACGCGTATAAAGCGGCCCTTCGGCATCGAGGATGCACATACCGCCTCCATGCAGGTGCAGCACGCCGGGCACTGCACCGTCGATACCGTCTGGCCGATGAATGAAGAGGCTGATCTCATTGCCGTCCACGCCCGGGATCTTTTCGATGGTGGTGCTCACGCCCTCCACCAACGGCATGCCGGCGACGGAAGCGGCAAAAAACTCGACAGAACCAGCCTCGGCTGCCGCAAGATACTGACGAATGCCTTCAAGCGGCGTATTGCTGTCGACATAGACAGGCGGGTCGCCGCCCATTTGCGCAGCCTCCAGCGCCGCAACGAGACGCGGGTCGGCGCGTGGATCGTCCCGGATGACGAGATCCGGATTGCCCAGCTTGCCGGGACGGTGGAGTTGAATGTCTGCCATCTGTTGTTCTCCTATGGGTTCTCATTGGTGTGCGGGAGTGCGCGAATTCATCCCGGCACACACTGAAAGCGATATCAGGCGGTAGCACCGCCATCGACGGGAATCGCCACGCCTGTCATAAAGCTCGACGCGTCAGAGGCGAGGAAGAGCGCCATGTGCGCCATCTCCTCCGGTGTGCCCATTCGCCGCAACGGCACTGATGCCGAGATCTGCTCGATCGTCGCCTTGACGATTCCATCCGCAATGTCGCGCCTGAGGGCAGGCGTATCGGTCGCACCCGGGCAGATCGCGTTCACGCGGATGCCCTCGGGCGCCAGCAGTTGCGCAATCGACTTCACGTACTGGATAAGCGCGGCCTTGCTCGCCGAATAGGTCGGAAAAAACGACACCGCCTTCAGGCCGGCAATCGACGACGTGCAGATCACCGATGCCGAAGAGGAAGTGCGCAGCAACGGCAAGAGCCGCTTGGTCAGGATCATCGGCACCCAGACGTTGATCGTCATGCAGGTGTTGAAGCTTTCCGCGTCGTACTCGAAACCCGGTGGTGCGGGCAGGCCGGCGTGATTGAACAGAATGTCGAGCACGGCGTGATCGCGCAGGAATGTTTCGACGAATGCATCGAGGGCAGCCTGATCGAGCAGATCGACCTGATGCGCTTCTGCCGAGCCGCCGGCATGCCGAATTTCAGCCGCCGTTTCTTCGGCGGCAGAACCATTGCGATCGACAATAACCACATGCGCACCTTGAGCGCCGAAAAGCAGCGATGAAGCGCGCCCCATGCCGGAAGCTCCGCCCGTAATGAGCGCTTTCCTCCCCACGAGCGACATCGCTTTGTCGAGACTGCCCGTCATAGAACCACTCCTTTTTTTCTGGTTATGTGACGCTCAGATAATCCAGTACAGACTGAGCAGTACATTGAGTGCATTACCCTCTCCCCTGAATTCCGACAAACTGGGCTTATCCGTATAGCCCAATCCGGCAGTGGCATAGAGGCCCGGCATGACGTGATACGTGTACGACGCGGTAATGCTGTTCGCACCGCTGATAGCAAAGAAGTTCGTATAGGCGGTGTAGTTGTTGATGACGCTCTGAACGTTCCTGCTCGTCTTGTTGTGGCTATAGACGAACGACAGAAGATCGGTCGGCCGGCTCGCAAACGGGCCAACCCAATAGGCGCGAGCCTCGTAGTACTGAGTAAAAGGCGTCGATTTCGGGTCGCCATACATGAAGCTGCCACCGACATACATGCCCCGGTAGGCTGTGTAGGGTGAGCCCGGCGCCGACTGCGTCACCTGATAGTCGCCGAGTAGGTAGAGCCCATACGAACCATTCTTCGTCGCGTGCGGGTCCTGCAGCATGCGGCTGTAGTCCGGGAACGTCGAGTTGTTGTACATGAAGCCGGCACGAAGCCAGGTAAAAGGCGCATCTGGCGACGACGGGCGCTTGTAGCCGAATTCGTTGATCGACAGCACGCGCGTTCCCGGCACAGACGATGTGAATCTGAAGCCTGTCGGATTCGTATTCACTTCGTCATAAATGGAATTGCCCGTCGGCCCGTTCACCGGCAGGCTGCGCTGAATCGCCGTCTGCGCGTACAGCGTATTCGTGACATTCCATTTGATGCGGAAATTCGGCGTGCTGATACTATTGGGCGACATGCCGAGAACGATTGGAACCGACGACGAAGGGCCGAATGGATTGACAACCAGTCCGCCAACGAACGTGCCGGCAAACTCAGGCAGGTTCGCAAAATAGCCGGCCTTGATTTCCAGCTTTTTGTCGAGGAGCGTCTGGTACCACGAAATACTGTTTAAACGCGCGGTATTCGGGTTGTACTGCTGGTCATTGCTGACGCCAAAGTTGGTACCCACGGCAATCTGACCATCCGGTATGCCATGTTGGCTCATGTCATACGTGAGAAACGCAGAGTTCGCGAACATAACGCTGGGTCGTTGACCAAAGTACGACCGTCCGCCGGCGCAGTTGTAGTTCAGACTGTTGGGTCCGCAGGGCGCAAAACCCGATGAAGGAATCCTGCTGGGCGTATTGAGCAGGTTGTCCTGGAAGATCGTCGAGCCTTGTATCGAGAATCCAAAGCCGTACTCCGCCAGCTTCGTCCGCCAGTTTCCATAGTCGAGTGCAAGGGTGTCGCCATAGGATGGAAACGGCACGATCCACCCCTTGTAGCCGTACTTCGCGTCGAGCGCATAGGCACGTGCGGCTGAACTCGCTGACGCGTCGGGCGTAGCTGCTGACTCAGGCACTGCCGCTACGGGCGGGTTGATCTGCGATACGTCTGTCGAGACGGCAGGCTCCGCCGCCTTGACCGGGAAGGCGCTCATGACAAACGCGCTCAACGCAGCCCCGGATGACACAAGGACACGATGCCGGAAGCGTTCTACTTTCCCGCAGAGGGAAAAGGCATGGAGGGAATGCCGGTACCGTATTCCTGATACGTCTGGCACAACTGGTTCACATCTCGTGCCGATGTTTCTGTCAATCACGTTTGTCTCCGATATGATTCGTTATACGTAATTTCTCTTTCTACACCATTGTGCTTCGCACCTTTTTCGTCACTCTGTCTGGAATGAGTTGATCATCGAGCACAGGGGCGAGATCAGTTCTCCGGACACGAGTTTCCTCGCGAGCATGCCGGTCTGGCGGCACGCGCTCTGCGTCGCTCGTGTTGCCTTCGCGCTGCACGCACGAAGAATCCATGCCCGTTGCTGTCATTCCTGAGCTGGTCGGATCGTGGCTCGCGGCTTCAGCAATGTGCAGAACACTCGTCAATGTAAGCAGGGCAAACGCTCTCCCAAGTAGTCGAACCATGACGCGTCTCCGTTGTGTGCAGCGCCGTCGGGCACCTGATTTCAGGTAGATGTCAAACGATCAGCCGGGGGCGATCGATGCCGCTCATTTGTGATTGGTGAACCAGTGTTCATGTAATGTAGTTACTCGAACCATGAGACGTCAAGCCCTGACTCAACATCCTTGGGAAAACCCCGAGTCTTTTCGACCTTACTGCCTGTTGTTCTCCCCTCCGACGACACTCATCATCGTCGGAAATCACGCTAGCACAAAACAAGCCGTACAGTCGGTTTACATAGAAAATATTCGGTGTTAGGCTGAATTGCGCTGGAAGATGACGGGCTTCGTCGTTTCCAGATCCACTTAAAAATGGACGTTGCAGTGCACGTCCAGAACTGAACGGCGCTTCACACATCTTGTGGTGCGCACTAACAAGGAGGAGACGAGAATGTCATTTCAACAAGACGCGATACCGGCCGCCGTCGAAGCGAACAGCGATGCCCGCAGGCGCTCGCCTGTCGCTGGCCTGCTGAGTCTGCTCGGCGCTGTTGTCGTGGTGGGATCGTTTGTCGCACTAGCCAGTACGCTGGCGATCGCCGACGTCTGGGTAGGATTTCTTTTCGCGCTCTATTGGGGCGGCATTGAGCATGGCAACTTCAGGAAGTTGCCGCATTGCGCAGTCGGCGCTGCCATCGGGCTCACGGTCGCCTATATGTTGCATGCTTTACCGCAAGTGATGGGAACGGCAGCATGGGCGCCTTGCATTGCAGCAATCGTCCTGTTGGTCTACTTCCAGATTATGGGTTGGTTCACCGTGGCCATTAACATGGTCACGATGCTGTTTCTGACTGTCGCCACGATTCCGATGATTCAGACGGGTACCCAGTATCCGAGACTGATGATTTCGCTTGCGTTCGGCGCTCTGTATTTTTCTTGCGTCATCTGGATCGCCAGACAGATATCGGGCCGCGGCAACCGGAATCGAACTAGCCAGCGCGAAGCATGATTTGCGGTAAGCTCCGAAAAACGGATAGCGCGGCCCATTCGGAATGATCCCGCAACGCTGCAATCGAGGCGGCTCTCGTCATCCCGACGGGAGATGGCCCTGGTAGATTGACCTTCGGCGCGCCGTCCCGCGAAAGCGGGATCGGCAAAAGGCGTGGCGATGCATCAGTTCCATACCAAGCCGACATTCTCAATACCCCGCTCGCACATCAGCAAGAATATTTGGGATCGTTTGCCGCCAGGCTCCTTTTCACGAAGGCTGACGCTCTTCACGAACCCACGCGTCGCAGCCGGATCACGGTAAGGCGCGAATCGATCAATAGTCCGAACTCACCCGCAAACGGCACCTTCAGTTCTGCGCATACAGTTCACAACTCAGCCGAATGATCATGCCGGTGATGAAGGTTGCATTTCCGTCGCCGGAACACGGCCTGCACAGCAAAACCAGTCCGCGCGAGCCGGTTTCCGTGCTGAAAAATGCCCGGCAGCAACCCGGGAATCGGTAGGATTCAACCTGGGCGGATCGCCGGTGAACTCTTGATAGAATGACAAATCAAGCTCGAGGCCGCTATTCTCGCGGTTTTCGTACAGATGCCGCCCGGATCAACGTTCGTGCGGCACCTCACATATCATAGGAAAACATGGACAACGCTAGCCGTTCTGAGCGATCCCGAAAAGCCGCCATCGCGGCGGCGCTGGTAATCCTGACAAGGGACGGTCCCGGTGGACTGACCTTTGACGCACTGTCTCGTGAGAGCGGGATCAGTAAAGGCGGGTTATTGCACCAGTTCCGCACCAAGGCCGACGTCCTCAAGGCCCTGCTCGCCCATCAGCAGGAACACTACGATTCGTTTGCAAATAGCTTCCTGTCCACCAAGGGCGGCTCTCTTCGCGAACCCACACTTTCATCCGTGATCGCTGTCACCCGGGAATCAACGAATCAACCTCACTCCGTGGCGAGGGCCATTCTTGCTGCGCTCGTGGAAGACCCGACGCTACTTGGCGAGATCCGGGATAGAGACAGCGCAAGCGTGCGAAAGATCAAGAGCGAAGCGGAAGATGATGACATCGCGCTCGTGCGTCTGTTTGCGGCACGGGGCCTGGCCTACACCTCGCTACTTGGCTTGAGTCCTCTTTCCGACAGGCAGCAAGAACGTCTGTTCAAGGTGCTGCTGGATGAAACCAGATGGACATCCGACGACGCCTGCGAGCCTAAAAAATAATCGACGGGGTAGAAAAGCAGCACAATACGTCTCGCGATCTGGATCGCCCCCCACCCTCCGCAAATTTATTGGCCTCAAGCCCGAGCCGGCAGCACCCGGCTCGGGCTCATGCGGGGTCGCTCGGTCGGGTTCACGAGCGATGATGAATCCCCACCGCGCGAGATAAGATTTCGAAAGATAATTTTCCTTCACGCAACAAACCGTCTACCCGGTTTGTATGCGAATATTCGTCAATCAAGAATGGCTGCCACTCCCAAACCTTACTCACTCCCTACAGCACGGGGTTGATTACGACAGGGAGCACATGCCAAATTTGTCTGAACGGATACGCACATGAAATCAATCATGCAAAGGCAGATCATCCATTTTGAGCGATTCTCGCGCCTGTATCGTGCCATCGCGGCTCCCGAAGAAATACAGCACACGTTATTGGCACAAATAGCAACCGCACGTGCGGTAATCGACCAGTCGAGAGAGACGATCTCCTCGATCGCCGGCGAGCGACTGATGGATTCCCGCCTCTCCAGGCTCGTTCGCGACCTTTCCGCCGAAGAGGTCAGCCGCATGAAGATTCAGTCTACCGATCCCGAACTGTCGTTACTGCATTGGGAGGCTGCACAGGGAATGTCCTTGTCGTGGGTGCTAGGCATCTGCCCACTGTCGGCCGAGACACGTGATCGCCTGTTCGACCGTCTGCACGAGGAAACGCAACGCCCATCGGGAAAACGCGATGGCCCCGAGCGGCCGTAGAACAATCGCTAGCCTCGCATTTGCTGCAACTGGCCCAGGCGCAGCTGCGTTCGCGGCGGCAGTCATGCTGACGGCGGCGGCCGCCATGCAGTTTGATCCGCGACTGATATGGGACGACCTAGCGAACCGGGAATGGAATTTACCCGCCGGGTATCGCGGTGAGCGTCCCGACCGGAATAGCACGCTACCAGTATGTCCCATCGAGTAACCGCTCGAACAGTCTCTCCCGCTCTTCCATTGTGATCGAAGAGAGCCCCAAAAGTTCTGTGAATGCAAGCCCCGTAGCGGCGGCCCAGCGCAGCACTGCGATGTCACTGTTCGCCGCTTCGGCTTTTATGTTGGCGAGGCTGATCGCATGATCATCTCGAACGGCCTTCAGAAGCTGCGGATCTTCGACGAGAACCGCTAGTATCGAACGGGCAACTGAATTCGGTTGATTGACAGACTCCCTCAACACAGCAATCTGCGCGATAAGATTCCGTTCCTCAATGCTACCCTCTCCAGAACTTAGATGCATGCGTAGCGATTCCTTGAAGTGCTGCCGCTGATAGTTCAGCAGCGCTTGAAGAATGCCCCTCTTTGTCCGGAACTGATGCAACAGTCCTCCTTTGCTGATGCCGCTTTCTCGAGCAAGTTCATCAAAGGTGAGGCCATTGGGACCTTTCCGTGAGAGTATGGCCAACGACGCCTGGATGGCAACATTGCGAGATCGCTCTGAGCGGCTTGGATTGTCCATTCTTATTGAGTAAATGCGTGCTATCTGTTTCAGGCACAGGCATCACGAAGACTTGTCTTGAAGCATAAGGAGTGACGCGTTAACGGTGTCGGCTGACCCTATGCGCTCTTTGGAATCCTGGTAATGACGGGCGTTTTATTCGATTCGCCGACGTTTTTATTTTACAAACCGGCTAGCCGGTTTATATCGGTGTTTACCAGTGTTACGTTGCAATCTGTGAATTTCGTCCGTCGAGAACAGGATGGCGGAAGGCAGACGACTCCAACAGTCGCTCGCAAAGCGCCGCCAGGTTTGCCCCCACATCACTGTGGCTACGGTCTACCCATCATCCTGCCCATGCTGCAAGATCACATCGGACCCGGTGATGGGAGGTCCGAACGGAGTCTACAACCGGCAGACAAAGCAACTTGCGAACCGCATGACGTATCCCAAGGCTCAACAGGAAGCACACGCCGGCGAGGTCGATCCACATCCGGAATATCAGACGCAGGTGGAAACGCAGGTGCTCATCACGGCCGCGATCAATGCGCTCGTCACTGATAGCAGCCTCGCGGCCACGTCGACGGCATTTGTGAACGCCCTTTTTGCGGTTGGCGTCCAGTAGTGCCGCGAGATGTTCAATATCTGCACTGGTAAAGAAAGAAAGCCAGCACCACGGCACGCGCAGTGCGCGTTGATACGCGCGCGGAACCTCAGTTCGCGGTAGGCCGCAGCTCGATGAGCTTCACCACGGGATCGGACTTCGGAATATCGGAGCCGTACTCTGGCCGTTCGCCGACTGTCCTTGCGCGTTGAGAGAATATCGCCGACGCTCTGACGCAGATGATCGAGCCCAGTAATCGGTACGCACGTAAGTCGGTTCATTCCAATCAGTACCGTGCCGGCACCCATACTCAGGTTCAAACTTCGTTGCTTTCAGAACCGGCACGTCTTTCGGGCCTACTCGCGTAAGCATTTCCTGACATATTTATCAGGAACCTCTTGAGAGATGTCGTGCTAACTTCGCAAAAAATGAGCGATTCTAAATTATAAAAAGCACCCCAAATCGTAATCTCACGTTTATTGAATTGACGACGGGACGCCATTTAAGAATCTCCTTTATTCATACATAACCGGATCCACAGATCATCTGGAACGGTTGGTCTGAGCAGTTATATCGATTTGTTGGCGCAGGCTGACAGCCTGGACGGAGGACATGTGGACTGGGCCAAATTCTTCTACTCCTATCGCGACCATGTCATCTGCTGCAGGGCCGTTCGAAGAGATTCAGGCGCTTTTCGGGCGATAGCGGAAATCGCGCGCTTTTACTGCGACATCCCGATCATCGTTGAACACTCACCCCACAACGTCCTCTTTCTGACGAGCGATCAGTCGATTTTTTACATGCTCAGGCGGGCGGAATATCTGATCGACGATGCGCTGAAAGGTATAAGCGACCCCGAAAAGGTCGCTTTTTCAAAGTGATTGAAAAGGGGAATCCCTTGAAACGCTATTTTTCCCCAGGCGCCGCGGCATCTTCAGCAATCCTGCGTCAACTGCCGCAACGCACACGCGGTCCCGAACACCCTCGCTGGCCTACACTGGTTCATCGCTGGCGCGGCAACCGGTCTCCGTTCCCGTTTACGGAATTGCTCCCATACTCCATCAGGAATAGCCGGTTGCGATCGGTGATGCTCCGTTCAAATGAATCGTTCCAGGCTGCACCCTGCTTTCCCGCAGACTTACCTCCCGACTTCGATACGCTCGAAGTCGGCGTGCTTGTCCAGATATGCGATGTGTCCGGCCTCCGAAATAGTGACGGCACGCTTCTCGACGGTGGCAGTAGTAGCGTCGGGAAAGACGACGATGCGGGATTTGAACTACCTGTCGCGGAACGTAGTCGGCTGCTCTGAAGTTCGCATCAGTGCCGGCTCAGCGCTCTCTTTGTTCACAAAGTAATCACACGAAAGTTAGAAAATCCAGTCGCCACGTGCATAAATTTATTTGCCGCGCTACGTTGAAACATCGACTCACCGGAGCCTCGTCATGGACCAGACCTGCACAAGGTGTTACTACCGCGGCTATGTGGCTCACTGCGTGACCATCCTGGCGGAATCCGGCGGTTACCAGGCGACCGTGGTAATCGACCGGGGCGACGTCAGAAACCCATCTCGGATCAGTTACCCGCTCCGCCATCTGCTGTTTTCGAACGGGAACGATGCGACGTGTTTCGCGCTTCGATGGGCCGAACGCCGTATTGACAGTCTGAGCACACGCGAACGCCAGCTTCTACGTGAACCGGTAACGCCATGTGAGTGAAACAGTTGTGTTGCGTTAGGGACGATGCGACGATCGGCTGCCTGAGATGAAGAGGATTACTTAAATCGCGAGATGATCCTACTCGACGGCGTTGCTCAGGTATTTGTTTTGCCGGACTTTGATCGGCGTTAAACGCTCGGTATTGAGCGCTTCAAGTTCAGCCAGATTCGCGCCGCTCTTGTCCACGGCAATTGTCTCGGGCTCGCCGTTCTGTTCAATCGCTTTCTCGAAGTAGCGGCGAGCAGCGGCCTTATCACGATGGGCGCACAGCAGGATCACGTCCAGCGGGTAGTGCACCTGCTTCAGAACCTTGCCATGCCAGCAGGCAGCGTCTTGCGCGGGCGACTTCGTCTTTGCCTTCATGCTTGTCATGCGTTGCGGCCGACGAATTTTACTTGACCGCGTTAATGCGACAAAACCCCGTCGCGAACTGATAGTCCGCCGCGCCACACGCCGCTCGTGGCGACCATCGATTGATCTGTTTTCTTGATACTCAGATCAAAAATATATCGGTAGTCGAGCATTTTTGTCATATCTAGACTCGGCTCCATAGCGTGAAGTAACGGTTGCATCTCACGGCAACGGCACACCACGCAGGCTGCATGCACACGCAGATCGATAACCCCACTGAGAGTCATTCATACCATGGACGCCACCACCAGCATTCCCCCTTTCCATCTCGCCTTTCCGGTTCACAGCATCGCGTCGGCCCGGGAGTTCTACGGCGAATTGCTCGGCTGCCCTGAAGGGCGCAGCGCCGAAGACTGGGTGGATTTCAACTTCTACGGTCATCAAATTGTCGCCCACCTCGCGCCGGAAGAAGTCGGTCACGTCAAGACCAGCGCCGTTGACGGCGACGCCGTACCGGTGCGCCACTTCGGTGTCGTGCTGTCGATGAGCCAATGGTCCGAAATGGCCGGGAAGCTCACGGCGGCAGGCACGAAGTTCATCATCGAGCCACACGTCCGCTTCAAGGGAGAGGTCGGCGAGCAGGCGACGATGTTCTTCCTCGACCCGTCGGGCAATGCACTCGAATTGAAGGCGTTTGCGAACATGGCTTCGCTGTTTGCCAAGTAAGCCGTCTGCCTCGTTGCGCGGCGTGTGCCGCGCCCTCTTCGACACCATCGCCCTCTATCGTCATGAAACGGATTCTGGTCGCTAATCGCGGCGAAATTGCCTGTCGTATCATTCGCGCCGCGCGCGAGTTAGATATCGAAACGATCGCGATCTATTCCGCCGCGGATGCTGACGCCCTCCATTGCACGATGGCCGACATTGCCGTCCCGGTGGGTCCTGCGCCTGCTTCACAGAGCTATCTGAACGTCGGGGCGGTACTGGCGGCCGGCACATTGCACGGTGCCGATGGCGTCCATCCCGGTTATGGTTTCCTGTCCGAGAACACGGCCTTTGCGAGCGCCGCCGAAGCACGCGGCATGGTCTGGATCGGCCCGTCGGTCGCCTCGATCGAGAACATGGGCGACAAGAATCGCGCGCGCCAGATCGCCCTCGATTGTGGCGTTCCGGTCTTGCCAGGCAGTATCCGTTTTTCGCCCGATGACCTGTCACGCCTCGACGACGAAGCGCAACGCGTCGGCTTTCCGTTGCTCGTGAAGGCGTCGGGCGGCGGCGGCGGTATCGGCATGAAGCGGGTGGACAGCCCCGCCACCCTGCGCGAGACCGTCACCACTACGCAAGCGCTCGCAGCAAAGGCATTCAACGATCCGGGCGTCTATCTCGAGCGCTACGTGCCGCGTGCCCGGCACATCGAAATTCAGGTGTTCGGCTACGGCGACGGCTCCGCGGTCCATCTCTTCGAACGCGAATGCTCGGTGCAGCGCCGCTTTCAGAAAATCGTCGAAGAGAGTCCCGCGCCCAACCTGCCGGCCGGCGTGCTGGACCGTATGACGCAGGCCGCCGTCGCCCTCGCCGAACAGCAGCGCTACAGCGGCGCGGGCACTGTGGAGTTCATCGTCGATGCGCAGACGCACGCGTTCTTCTTCCTCGAAATGAACACGCGCATTCAGGTCGAGCACGGTGTGACCGAAGCGATCTCCGGCTGGGACCTCGTGCAAGCGCAGATACTGCTGGCGTCCGGCGATCTCCGCCGTATCGCGCAGGACGATATCCGCCGGCACGGCGCGGCGATTGAGTGTCGCGTCTACGCGGAGAATCCGGCGAAGAACTTCATGCCGTCTCCAGGCAAGCTGACACGTTACGATCTGCCACACATGCTCCACGGCTTGCGCATCGATACGGGCCTGCGCGAAGGCGACACGATCTCGCCGTTCTACGATCCGATGATCGCCAAGCTCATCGCGTTCGGTGCGACCCGCGACGCGGCGCGCGCCTTGATGTCCGAAGCGCTCGCGGCGAGCCGCATCGAGGGAATCCAGCACAACACGGCGTTTCTTGCACGCCTGATGGAGCATCCGTCGTTCGTCGCCGGAGACGTCGATACCAGCTTCGTTCAGCGCGAGGCAGCCACGCTGATCCCGAAGGTCACGGTTCCCACGTCCGTGGCGGTGGCACTGTGAGCGCGTCACTCCTCGCTCATGAACACGGCGCGGCAGCACCGCTCGCGCCGTCGTGGACAATCCATCCATCAGGGGAACGGCTGCTCATCGTCGAACTGGTGGGCGGCGACACCGTGCAGGCCAACCGGATGGCGCGCGCCTTCGCTGCACGAATCGTGTCGGCACGGCCCGATTACGTCACGGACGTCGTTCCGGCCTTGACGACTGTCGGTGTCCACTACGATCCAGCACGCGTGCCGCGCGACGCGGCCTGGCGGATGCCGTTCGACACGGTCCGCGAAGCGCTCGGCGCGATGCTGCAAACCGTCGATATCGTGCAGCGCGCGGCGACCCGTATTGTCGAGATTCCCGTGTGCTACGGCGGTGAGCACGGCCCCGATCTCGACGAAGCCGCTGGCGCATGCAATCTGTCGTCGGCTGAACTCATCGAGCTTCACAGCGGCGCACCCGTG
Organism: Paraburkholderia caffeinilytica; assembly: GCF_003368325.1. Taxonomy (NCBI): domain Bacteria; kingdom Pseudomonadati; phylum Pseudomonadota; class Betaproteobacteria; order Burkholderiales; family Burkholderiaceae; genus Paraburkholderia; species Paraburkholderia caffeinilytica. The sequence goes on from NZ_CP031466.1 coordinate 2,761,604, forward strand.
GACGTGATGATGCTCGGCTTTGCACCGGGACATCCGTATATCGGTCTGTTCGATGAAACGCTTTCGCTGCCGAGGCGTGCAACACCTCGCACGGCCGTCCAGCCAGGCTCGATCGGGCTCGCGAACCGGCAAACGGTGATCTATCCGCTGACGCTGCCGGGCGGCTGGAATCTGATCGGCCGCACGCCGCTGTCGCTGTTCACGCCATCGCGCGCCGAACCGTGCCTCGTGCAGGCCGGCGATCAGGTTCGCTTCGTGCCGATCAGCGCGGCTCAATTCGACGCGCTCAATGAACACCCGGGAGCTTCGCGATGAACATCGAAGTGATCAAGCCCGGCGCGTTGAGCACCTTTCAGGACCTCGGCCGTGTTGGCTTCCAGCATCTCGGGATTCCGGCAAACGGCGCCATGGACGAACGTGCTCACCGGATTGCCAACGCGCTGGTCGGCAATGCGTCGACGAACGCAACGCTTGAAATCACGCTGATGGGACCGACACTGAGATTTCTGCACGACACCGTGATCGCGCTGAGCGGCGCCGATCTCGACGCGAAGCTCGATGCCGTGCCGGTCCCGCTCGATCGCGCGACGATCGTGCCCGCCGGCAGCGAGCTCTCGTTCGGCAGGCGCCGCAGCGGCCTGCGCGCGTATCTCGCAGTGCGTGGCGGCTTCCGCTTCGATCCGGTGATGGGCAGCGCCAGCACCTATACGCGAGGCGGCTACGGCGGTCACGCGGGACGCCCGTTGAAGAAAGGCGACCTGCTCGCCGCTCATGCACCGACCCGACCTGTACCGCGCCCCCCGGACCCGACACTATTCGACGAAAACGTTCTGAGCGCGCCAGACGCACCGATCCGCGTGCTGCCAGGCCGCGAATGGCAATACTTCACGATGCAGGCGCAACAGACATTTCTGCACGAACCCTACCGGCTCGCGCCGCAATCGGATCGCATGGGCTATCGCCTCGAAGGCGGGCGGCTCGATTTGAGCGCACCACGCGACGTCGCCTCCGAAGCGGTCGGCTTCGGTGCTATCCAGGTACCGGCGGACGGCCAGCCCATCATCCTGATGGCGGATCGGCAGACCACCGGCGGCTATCCGAAGATCGCCCACGTTTGCGCGGTCGATCTGCCCCGGCTCGCCCAGAAAATGCCGGGCGAATCCGTGCGCTTCACCTGCGTCGATCTGGAAACCGCGCAACGGCTTCTGCTATTGCAGGAAGACTGTTTCGCCGCACTGGAACAACACGGCCATGGTTGAAATCGACTTCAATAGCGATCTCGGCGAAAGCTTCGGCGTGTATCGCCTCGGCAGCGACGAAGCAATACTTCAGCACGTGACGTCGGCCAACATCGCCTGCGGTTTTCATGCGGGCGACGCGCAGACTATCGCGGCCACGGTGCGCGCTGCACACCGTGCCGGCGTGGCGATCGGCGCGCATCCGGGCTTTCCCGACCTGCAAGGATTCGGTCGCCGGACGATGCAGCTCAGCGTAGACGAGATCTACAACATCACGGTGTATCAGGTCGGTGCGCTCAAGACTTTCGCCGAAACCGTGGGCGGGCGCCTCGCGCACGTGAAGGCACATGGCGCGCTGTACAACCTGGCCGCCCGCGACCGTGACGTGTCAGATGCATTGTGCTCTGCCGTCCGGGATATCGACCCGGGCCTGGTCTTTTACGGTCTTGCCGGCTCCCAGCTGGTGGACGCCGCACGGGATGCGGGCTTGTCCGTCGCGCAGGAGGTCTTCGCCGACCGTACCTATCAGGACGACGGCACGCTGACGCCGCGTGGCCATCCGGCGGCGCTCATCACCGATGTCGACCAGTCGGTTCGACAGGTGCTCGGCATGCTCGAAGAAGGCCGCGTACGCGCGCTCAGCGGCGCCTGGGTGCGGGTGTAGCCGGACACGCTTTGCATTCACGGCGATCAACCCGGCGCGGCCACCTTCGCCCGGCAGATCCGCGACGCGCTGACCCGCGCCGGTGTTCTCGTTAAAGCGCCGACAACTTCAACCCTTTGCCACGTCTGAACGAACATCATGACTCAACCTGCCATCCCCATCATCGCCGAAACCACCGGCACGCTCTGGAAGATCGTCGCGCAGCCGGGCGTTCATCAGGCGGTCGGCGCCGAGCTGTTCGTACTCGAATCGATGAAGATGGAAATCCCGGTCGAAGCAGACGTATCAGGCCACATCGCGTCGTATCTCGTCGCAGAAGGAGAAATGGTCGAGGAAGGCCAGACTGTGGCTCACTTCATTCCGGACTGAGCCGGTCGATCCTGTCACACCCGGGTATCCGCACTTATTTTCGGCATGCTTATCAATTACGAGGTTGTTGCCTCGTTGTTTTTTGCCCCGGCCCGTGCTGAACGCATACGGCCAACCCTAGCTGGGTGAACCGAAGCCGCCGATCGTGCGTCGACCTCGCATCGAAGGAATCGGACGCTCTTTCCATCTCGTACTAGCGTTACCTTCACGTGGGAATCATCATGTCGAATGCCTCAGCAGCAGAGTTCGATGTCGAAACGACGCCATCATCGTCCATACCCGGCACGACCGCCCGCAAAGCCGCCATCGCTGCAACCGCCGGCACCGCGATCGAGTACTACGAATTCGGTGTGTACGGTTATATGGCCGCGATCATCGGACCGTTATTCTTTCCCGCCGATAACGCCACCGCGTCGCTGCTATCCGTACTGGCCGTGTTCGGCAGCGCGTTCCTGATGCGCCCTATAGGCGGCATCGTGCTCGGCCGGATCGGAGACAGAATCGGACGCCGCTCGGTCCTGCTCGTCACGGTGATCGGCATGGGCATCGCAACGGCTGCCGTCGGCCTGTTGCCGGTGGCATCCACAGCCGGTGTCCTCGCGCCGGTTGCGCTGCTGGCCGTACGGCTCGTTCAGGGTTTCTTTTCCGGTGCCGAAGTGACCGGCGCCGCGGCGTACGTTGCGGAATCGGCGCCACGCGGCAAACGCGGTCTGTTTGGTGCCGCCACGCCAGTCGGTGTCGCGATCGGCGGTTCGCTTGCAGCGGCAGTCTGCGGACTGACGACTGCATCGGTCAGTGGCGCCGCACTGCACGACTGGGGCTGGCGCATCCCGTTTCTCATGGCGGTGCCGCTCGTCGTGATTGCCGCGTATATGCGCCGGCGCATTGACGAGTCGCTCGCGTTCAGGAAGGTCCTCGAAGCAAGCGAGCCCGTCAAGGCGCCGTTGCGTGAGGTCCTCGCCCATCATCGTGGGGCGATGCTCAAGGTATTTCTGGTGTCGTTCGGACAGAATGCCGGGTACTGGGTCGGCTTCGTGTTCATGAGCATCTATATGATCACGTACCTGAAGTACGACAAGACCAGTGTCTTCTGGATGATGTCGTTCGTGAGCATCACGATGGCCGCATTGATGCCGCTCTGGGGCGCGCTGTCCGATCGGATCGGACGCCGCAGGGTGCTCGCGATCGGCTTCACTTCGTACGCGGTCCTCGTGATCCCGATGATGATGCTGATGAACCATCACAACATGCCGCTGGCGTTTCTCGCGATGTTCATCGTCGCGTTGCCGATGCCGATCGTGCAGTCGGTCGGTTATCCGACCTACACCGAGCAATTCCCGACGCGCGTGCGCTACACCGGCATGGCATTCAGCTTCAACTTCGGCGCGATCCTCGGCGGCGGCGTCACGCCGTATATCGCCACCGCGCTGATCGGCCACACCGGCAATCTGCTGAGTCCCGCCTTCCTGCTCGTCGGCGCCGCGGTGGTCGCACTTGTGACCCTCGCCGGCATCCGGGAAACAGCCGACGCATCGCTGACCTGACACCGGCACACGCGGCGCTTACTTCGCCCCTCGACACGGACACCCGGCATGACGCAAACCATTAAAGTCAGCACCCACGTTGAGGCGCAAGCCGCCCTCGCGCCAACACCCAGAACCGAGCGCGCGAGAATACGGGCGGGCTTCAACGGCAACACCAGCGGCATGGCGCCTGGCTACGCGCAAGGCAACCTCGTCGTGTTGCCGAAGGCATGGGCGGACGATTTCGCCGCCTATTGCCGCGCCAATCCAACACCTTGCCCATTGATCGGCATGACCGAACCCGGCAGCAGCTTCGTACCGGTGCTCGGCGACGACATCGATCTGCGCACCGACCTGCCCCGTTATCGCGTGTGGCGCGACGGCAAACTGGTCGAAGAACTCGACGATGTCTCGGCGTTGTGGCAAGCGGATTGGGTCGGCTTCGTGATCGGCTGCTCGCTGTCGTTCGAACACGCGTTGCAGGTTGCCGGTCTGAGCGTGCGTCACGTCGACGAACAGAAAGTGGTGCCGATGTACCGCACGTCGATTCAGACGCGGCAGGTGGGCGCTTTCCGCGGGCCGATGGTGGTGTCGATGCGGCCTTACACGCCGGAGGATGCAGCGATCGCGTATGCAGTCTGCGAACAGCTGCCCGGCGCGCATGGCGCGCCCGTTCATATCGGCGATCCGGCCGCGATCGGCATCCGCGATGTCAATGTCCCCGACGAAGGCGAGCCGACCGCTATTCTCGACGGTGAAACACCGGTGTTCTGGGGGTGCGGGGTCACACCACAAGCCGCGGTGATCGAAGCGCGCCCGCCGATCTGCATTACGCATGCGCCCGGCCACATGCTGATCTGCGATGTCCGGACCGACGACCTGAAGCTGCTTTAAGCTCGCTCGCGGCCGGCTGAAAGCAATGCCCGCTGCAATCGGTACAGGCGGCCTGATTTCTTTGCGCCGCCGCTTTGTGATGAAATACACGCCATACCAACGCCAGCGGCCACCCCGCCGCCCCAGACGCCATGATGCGCGAACTCAAGACGTTCCTCGCCGTAGTCCGTTTCGGCACCTTTGGCAATGCGGGTTCGCATATCGGTCTGACGCAATCGGCGGTGAGCGCGCAAATCAAGCGGCTGGAAGAAGATCTGGGATTTTCGCTCTTTGAACGAACCGGGCGCTCCGCGACACTCAACGAAGCCGGCATCAGGACCGCGGCCGTCGCGGAAGATCTGCTTCGACAATATGCAACGCTCTCCGATCAGGCCGGCGAGTCGAGCGCAACCGGCTTTTTTCGCATCGGCGCCATTGCCTCGGCTCAGGCTTCATTGCTGGTATCCGCGATTCAGAAGTTCCGTGTGAGTTCGCCGGGATGGCACGTACGCGTCGTGCCCGGCGTGTCGTTGAATCTGCTGGCGCAGGTCGACTCCGGCGAAGTGGACGCCGCGCTCATCATCAAGCCGCCGTTCGCGTTGCCCGCCGAATTGAAGTGGCACCTCCTCTGCGCCGAGCCGTTCGTTCTACTCGTGCCTAAGAAGCTCGCAAAGACACCGTGGCGCGAATTGCTCGCATCGGAGCCGTTCATTCGCTACGACCGGAATTCGTTTGGTGGCCGCCTCGTCGAGCGCTTTCTGCGCAAGACACGTGTGCACGTACACGACGTCGTCGAACTCGATGAGTTGCAAGGTATCGTCGGCCTCGTCGAACAAGGCGTCGGCATAGCGTTGATACCGGACGCGGCCTCGCTGCATATTCCGCGAGGTCTCGATAGGCTGTCGCTCGGCGAGCATACGTTCACCCGTGAGATCGGGCTTGTCGAACGCGGTGGGCACACTCAACGGACGGCGGTCACCGAGTTCATTCGCTGCGTCGTCGAGGCGGCGCGGGACTATCGTCATGCTTAGGATAAGCACCGGGTTACTCAACGCAAATCGAGAAAATAGCAGCAAGGCTGAACGAAAGTGCAGCCATTGAATGTCCGTAAAATGCGTTTTGCCGGTAGGTCCTGGTCTCCAATTGCGCAGGCATCTGGAATGCCCTCGCGCAGGCAATCGAAATGCCCAGGAACCCTTGCCGGGCGGAAGGCAGCCGGAGTCGAACCGACCTGAGAACGTCTGACGCCCTCAACTGGGTTTGAAGCCCAGCCGCACCACCGGATACGAATGCCTTCCTACGGTGATTGAACTACCTGACCCATTGAACTACCTGAACCACGCGCCGAAACTCAAACACTGAATCAAAGCAGATCGAGCCAGCGACTATCCGTGCGCATCAGATGCAGGCCACGGCGGAAGCGAGTATACCCAACGCGGTCGAAGAACTCCAAAAGCTGGATCGCACGCTTTCGCCCGAGCCCTGTGATATCGCGAAACGGTGCGGCCGCTACCGTACCCGCATTTTTTTGCGCTTCGGAACTCGCGATCAAAGCCAGTTCACGAATCACCTCATGGTGATAAAACAGGTCGCGCACAACCTGAAAAAGCTCGCCCTGCCGTGCGAGTTTGCGCAACAACTGCCGCACGCGGTCTTCGGATACGCCATGTGCGTTTGCCAGATCACGCACCCAGGGCGGATCGAAACGTCCTTCCTTCAGCGCGGGCAGCAGCGCTGCCGCAAGCGCGCGATCCGCCTCGTCGAGCGTTACCGCGTGGCCCGGCAGATGCAGCCACGGTCCGCGTCTGACGATCTCTCCACGCGCCGCCGCGTCGTCAACTAGCACGCGCCACAATGCGTCGTCGACGAGAGGTGCTGCGATTCGCCGCAAGCGCGATATGTCAGGGCCGAGCTCATCCGGCGAGCGCTCGTGGTACTGCTTTAGCGCCGTAGTCAGCCGCGCATGCAAGGCGCGCCATGACGTATCGGCGATCAACAATGCGTCGTTACTGCCGGGAACCTCCACGACACGCGTGTCATATGGCAACGCAAGCGTGGCTGCCTGCATACCCGTCAGTCGCTCCAGCAACGAACGAGACAATCCATGCGGCGCCCTTGCGAGCAGCGGATCCAGCGCGCCAGTGTCGAGCATGACCTGAAGCGCATCGAGCCACGCCAGCCGCTCAGGCGCGCGACGCTTGCGCGAAGGCGCAAACGGATCGAGCACATGACCGCCGCCAACCGTGCGATTCGCCTGCGCATTGCGCACGACAAAGCGATCGCCAGGCAGCGCGCACACCGGCCGTTCGAACACGAGCTGTACGCGCGCCGACTGCCCCGCGCCGAGCGTCTGGCCATCGAGCAACGCGACATGGGCCACCTGATGCTGCGTGCCCAGATGCACGTGCAGCGGCGCCCAATGCTCCAGCATCAACGGTGCATCGGCGAGCAACGTCAGCATGACGTCGATACGTTCCGATGCTTGCGACAGCCGCGGATCGACGACCCAGTCGCCGCGATCGATCGCGCTCTTCTCGATGCCCGCCAGGTTCAACGCACAGCGCTCGCCTGCCCGTCCATTCTCGGCCGGACGATTCTGCGCATGAATGCTGCGCACGCGCACCGGCTGATTTTTCGGCGCGAGCAGCATCGTGTCACCGACTGCCACGCGTCCCGACACCACGGTTCCTGTCACGATCGTGCCCTGGCCCGAGAGCGTGAAAACCCGGTCGATCGCGAGACGGAACAGACCGTCGTCGCGCTTCATGCGCCACGCTGCTGCCGCTGCGTGCAAATGCGCCTTGAGCGCGGCCACGCCAGGATCATCGTCGCTTAGGGCGTTGGTCTCGAACACCGGCGCATCCTGCAGCACGCCGCCGCTCAGAAACGCCGCGATCTCGCCATGCACTTCCTGCAGCCGCTCAACATCGACACGGTCTATTTTGGTCAGCGCGATGGCGCCGCGCCTGATCCCGAGCAGCTCCACAATCGCCAGATGTTCGCGCGTTTGCGGCATCACGCCGTCGTCGGCGGCAATCACGAGCAGGGCGAAATCAATGCCGCTCGCGCCCGCGGTCATCGTATGAACGAGCTTTTCGTGGCCCGGCACGTCGATCAGGCCGAGCACGTCGCCGTTTTCGAGCGGCACGTACGCATAGCCCAGTTCGATCGAAATGCCACGCGCCTTTTCTTCCTTCAGACGATCCGTATCGACGCCCGACAGCGCTTTCACCAGACTCGTTTTGCCGTGGTCGATATGCCCGGCCGTCCCTACGATCATGCCTGCACGTCCTTCAATTGCGCGATCAACTGCGCTTCATCGGCAGCTTCGAGACAGCGCAGATCGAGACGCAACGCATCGTCCGCGATACGGCCGATCACCGGCCGCGCCATCTCGCGCAAGCGCTTCTCGAGCGCCAGCAATTGACGGCCGCTGCGCTTGCCGTCGGCGGTCCTGATCACGAGGCCGTAGCTCGGCAGCACATCGACAGGCAACGCGCCACTGCCGATCTGACTGAACATGGACTCGGCCGCCACGACGTAACGATCGCCGGCCGCACGCTGCAACGCAGGCTGTAGCCGCTCCGCGGCGAGCCGGATGTCCTCTCCCGGGCGCGTGAGCAAACGCAGCGTAGTCAGTCGCTCCGCGAGTTTTTCCGGCGCGCGATACATCTGCAGCACGGGTTCCAGTGCCGCGAGTGTCAGTTTGCCGACGCGCAGCGCGCGCTTGAGCGGATGCTTCTTGATCTTCGTAATCAGATCGCGCCGGCCGACGATCAACCCCGCCTGCGGCCCGCCAAGGAGCTTGTCGCCGCTGAACGTGACAAGATCGGCGCCGGCTTCGATGGTTTCGCGCACGGTCGTCTCATGCGGCAAACCCCATTGCGTCAGATCGACCAGCGTGCCGCTGCCGAGGTCCACCGCAACGGCAAGACCACGCGCGTGGGCAAGCGCCGCGACGGCGTCGACCCCGACCTCTTTGGTGAATCCGCTGATCGCGTAATTGCTCGTGTGGACTTTCATTAGTAGCGCGGTCTGCGGACCGATGGCTTCGTCGTAGTCCTTCAGATGCGTGCGATTGGTGGTGCCGACTTCGCGCAGCCTGGCGCCCGCGCGGCTCATGATGTCGGGAATGCGAAACGCACCGCCGATTTCAACCAGTTCGCCACGCGACACGATCACTTCTTTCTTCGACGCCAGCGTGGACAACGTGAGCAACACCGCCGCGGCATTGTTGTTGACCACGGTCGCCGCTTCGGCGCCAGTCAGTTCGCAAATGAGTTCGTCGATCAGACCGTCGCGGTCGCCGCGCTTGCCCGTGTCGAGATCGAACTCGAGGTTGGCCGGTTGCGTGAGCGCCTTCATGACGGCCTGCACCGCTTCGTCGGGCAGCAATGCGCGGCCGAGATTGGTATGCAGCACGGTGCCGGTCAGATTGAAGACGCTGCGCAAGCGGGCCGTGTTGCGCCGGCGCAGCGTGGCCTCGACGGAGACCTGCAGTTGCGCGATATCGAGCGCGCTCACCGACGCATTGCCCGCCTGCGCGCTGGCACGCCAGCTGTCGAGCGTATGACGCAAGGCACTCAACACCTGCGTACGGCCGAACTCCGTCAGCAACGCCGCAAACCCGGCCGACGCCATCACCTTTTCCACCGATGGCACACGCGCCATCAGCGCCCGCAATTCAGAGCCGGTTACATCGCTCACGAAGCATTCCTCTTTCTTAGTCTGACTCGCCGGAAGAATCATCAGCCACGGAGTCGGTCCGTTCCGGCCAGAGCCACGGATGCGGCGACGCGCGCCGGTAACCTTCCGCTCCCATCAGCAGGTCGAGCGTGAGACTGGCGAGATCGTCCGCGAACGGTTCGAAATCGTAGTCTTTCGATTGAATGCCGATTTTCCGGTAAGTATGGCATTCGTCGCACGACTCCGCCTTCAAGACCGCGTTCCTTGAATCGGCCTCCCGGGTGGCCTCGTCGGCATCCTGCGAGCCGATGGCGTGATAGGCAATGCCCTTGGTCGAGTCGCAGTTCGAACATTTCGCACGAACCATGTGCCACTCCGTCGCACACAGACCGCATTGCAGGTAGCGGTAATTGTCATACGCGCCGCCCACGCGCACCACACTCGCCACCGGATGCGATCCGCAAACCGGACACAGGCCGAGCGTCTCGATGTAGGGCACCTCGCGCTTGTCGACGTCGGCAGCGAGGTCGGTCCAGACGACTTGCAGCGCGGCCATGATGAACGGCGCGCTCGCCGGATCGACTTCCTCGAAGCGCTGCGCGAAGATCGCGTCGGCCTGGGCGTCGAGCGTGGCCTCGTCCAGCGTTCGCAGCTTTTCAACGAGCGCTTCGAGCGGCGGTGTGAGCGGACCTGCGGCTTGCACCTTGTCGAGCAATTGAAGCAGAACATCGTGCCACGCCGGATCGCGCACGCCCGAAAGCGCCGGAATCAACGGCATGGAATGCTGCTGCGCGCTCGCGATCAACTCGGCGCTGGGCGGCTTCGCCTTGAAGCCGTTGATCACGGCTTGCTGCGCGTCCGCCAGCACGGCCATCAGACGTAAATAGCCGGCAATCGGATTGCTGAGCGCCGCCAGTTGACGCAGCCGCGCGGCGCGCGCCGAAAAGACCGCCAGCCGCTCCGGCGTACGGATGCGGGGAATCGCCGTGTGATCGAGCGACTCGATGTCGCCGGCCTCAAGAATGCGTTGAACCAAAGTATCGACCTCTGAAAACTGCGCTGAAAACTGCGAAGCCACCGCGATTCATCGAGCAGGAGCGGTGGCTCGGGGTGCGGTGCGCGGCGAGCTGCGCCACGCCTTTTTACCCATCCTTTACCGTTCCTCTCTACTTGTCGATGATTTCCTTGAACCAGTTCGGATGATGCTTTCTCGCCCAGCCGTAGGTCACGGTCCCGCGCGTCATCGCGCCGATCGAGCCTTTGATCCACAACGCCGCATAGATATGCACGACGATGCCAACGATCAGCACGAACGCAGCCGCGGCATGAACCAGCGCCGCCAGACGAATGATCTCGACCGGGAAATAGAACGAAAAATAGCGCCGCCAGATCACCATGCCGCTCGCCAGCAACAGCAGCAGGCACATCACCATGGTGAAAAATAGCAACTTCTGACCGGCATTGTACTTTCCGATCGCGGGGAGCTTTTCCTCGCGATTGTTGAGCACGTCACCGATCTGCTTCATCCACTGGATGTCGGCTTTGTCCAGATAGTTGTGATGCCAGAAACGCAACGCGAGAATCAGGAACGACAGGAACATCACGCAGCCGACAAACGGATGCAGAATCCGCGTCCACTGCCCGCCGCCGAAGATCGCGTAGAGCCACGACATCGCCGGATGAAACATGGCGAGGCCGGACAACGCCAGCAAAACGAACGTGATCGCGGTGATCCAATGATTCGTCCGTTCATTCGGCGTGTAGCGTTCGATCAGACTGTTGCCCCTCACGTCTTTGAGCACACCGTGCTCATCATGCTCAGCGTGCTTCATCGGATGCCTCCCGGGAACGGCGTGCTTCGTCAGCCTGATGCTGTGCTTCGGCTTCATCCGCCTCCGTCACCTCGTTCGGACCGACACGCGTGTAGTGGAAGAAACCGGCCAGGGCCGCGAACGCGATGCCCGCGAGCGCCAGCGGCTTCGCCAGACCTTTCCACAGGTAAACCATCGCGCTAATCTTCGGATCCTGCGGCAAGCCGTGATACAGATTGGCTTTGTCGGCGTGATGCAGCACGTACATCACATGCGTGCCGCCCACGCCGGCAGGATCGTACAAGCCGGCGTTCTGATACCCGCGCTCCTTCAGATCGACGATCCGGTCCGCCGCCTGCTGCTTCATGTCCTCCTTGGTGCCGAACATGATCGCGCCGGTCGGGCAGGTCTTCACGCACGCCGGTTCCTGGCCGACCGCCACGCGGTCCGAACACAGCGTGCACTTGTACGCACGGTTGTCCTTCTTCGAAATACGCGGCACGTTGAACGGGCAACCGGTGATGCAATAACCGCAGCCGATGCAGTTTTCCTCGTGAAAATCCACGATGCCGTTCGTGTATTGCACGATCGCGCCCGGTGAAGGGCAAGCCTTCAGGCAGCCCGGATCCTCGCAGTGCATGCAGCCGTCCTTGCGAATCAGCCACTCGAGATCGCCTTCGGCGTTCTCGTATTCCGAGAACCGCATGACGGTCCACGAATGCTCTGACAGATCGCGCGGATTGTCGTAGACGCCGGTCGTCGTGCCGATCTCGTCGCGCAGATCGTTCCACTCCATACAGGCCGTCTGACACGCCTTGCAGCCAATGCACTTCGACACGTCGATGAGCTTGGCGACCGTGCCCGTCACCGGCTCGCGCACTTGCGGTTCGGGCAAGGTCGTGGCCGAGAGGCGTTTGATATCCAGTGATTGAAGTGCCATCTCTTTTCCCTATACCTTTTCGACCTTGACGAGGAACGACTTGAATTCCGGTGTTTGCGAATTCCCGTCGCCCACGGAGGGCGTCAGCGTATTGACGAGATAGCCCGGCTTCGCGAGCCCCTTGAAGCCCCAATGCAACGGCAGCCCGACTGTCTGGACCTTTTTCCCTTCGATCATCAGCGGTTTGATCCGCTTGGTGACGAGCGCCACGGCGATGATGTGCCCACGATTGGACGACACCTTCACACGATCGCCTGCCACCACGCCCACTTCCTTCGCCAGATCCTCGCCGATCTCCACGAACTGTTGCGGCTGCACGATCGCGTTCAGGCGCGCATGCTTGGTCCAGTAGTGGAAATGTTCAGTCAGACGATACGTGGTAGCCGTATGCGGGAAGTTCTCATGCGTGCCGAAGGCGGCCCGGTCGTCCGGGAACACGCGCGCCGCCGGACTGCTGACGACCGCCTTGTTATCCGGATGCAGCGGGTTATAGCCGAGCGGCGTTTCAAACGGTTCGTAGTGCTCGGGGAATGGACCTTCCACCAGACCGTCGCGCGAGAAGAAACGCGCCACGCCCTCCGCATTCATGATGAACGGATTCATGCCGTTTTCGGGTGGCTCGTCCACCTTGAAGTCGGGGACGTCCGCACCGCTCCACGTCTTGCCGTTCCACGCGATCAGCTTGCGCTTGGGGTCGAACGGCTTGCCGCTGACGTCGCATGATGCGCGGTTGTACAGAATCCGCCGGTTCGCCGGCCACGCCCACGCCCAGTTCAAGGTATTGCCAATGCCGGTCGGGTCCGAGTTGTCGCGGCGGCCCATCTGGTTGCCCGCCTGCGTCCACGACCCGCAGAAAATCCAGCAGCCGCTTGCCGTGCTGCCGTCGTCGCGCAACTGTGCGAAGCCCGCCAGCTGCTCGCCCTTTTTGGCGAGCACCCTGGTTTTGTCGGTGGCGTCGGTCACGTCGGCGAGCGCCTTGCCGTTGAACTCCATGGCGATTTCTTCAGGCGTCGGGCTTTCCGGGTTCGAATACGGCCAGCTCATGTTGAGAATCGGATCGGGATACTTGCCGCCGCTCTCCTTGTACGCCTTCCGAATGCGCAGCCACAGCCCCGACATGATTTCGAGGTCGCTCTTCGCTTCGCCCGGGCCGTCCGCGCCCTGCCAGTGCCATTGCAGCACGCGGCTGGAGCTGACCAGCGAGCCGCGCTCTTCGGCGAAACAGGTGGTCGGCAGGCGGAAAACTTCCGTTTGAATCTTCGACGGATCGACGTCGTTGAATTCCCCGAAATTCTTCCAGAACTCGGAGGTCTCGGTGGCGAGCGGGTCCATGATGACGAGCCACTTCAGCCTGGCCAGACTCGCACCGATCTTCGCCTTGTTCGGCGCCGCGGCGAGCGGGTTGAAGCCCTGCGCGATGTAGCCGGTCATCTTGCCTTGATTCATCAGCTCGAAGACCTGCAGCATGTCGTATGACTTATCGAGCTTCGGCAGATAGTCATAGCCGAAGTTGTTCTCGGCGGTCGCGTTATCGCCCCACCACGACTTCATGAAGCTGACGTGGAACGCGCGGTAGTTGCGCCAGTAGCTCAACTGGTTCGGCCGCAGCGGCTGGCTCGCGCGCTTCGTGATGAAGGCGTCGAAGTCCTGCTCGGCCTCCATCGGCAGCGTCATGTAGCCCGGCAACAGGTTCGACATCAAACCGAGGTCGGTCAAACCCTGGATGTTCGAGTGACCGCGTAGCGCGTTCATGCCGCCGCCCGCAATGCCGATGTTGCCCAGCAGCAATTGCACCATGGCGCCCGTGCGGATGATCTGCGCGCCGATCGAATGATGCGTCCAGCCGAGCGCGTAGAGGATCGTGCCGGCACGCCCCGGGACCGCCGTCGACGCCAGCATCTCGCACACCTTGAGGAATTTGTCCTTCGGCGTGCCGCAGGTTTTCTCGACCTGCTCGGGCGTATAGCGCGAATAGTGCTGCTTCATCAGCTGATAAACGCAGCGCGGGTGTTCCAGCGTCGGATCGACTTTGGCGTAGCCGTCGTCGCCGCGCTCGTAGTCCCACGTGCTCTTGTCGTAGCTGCGTTTATCCGCGTCGTAGCCGGAATACAGGCCGTCCGTGAACGAGAAATCCTCGCGCACGATGAACGGCATGTCCGTGTAGTTCCTGACGTACTCGTGCTGGATCTTGTCGTTGGTGAGCAAATAGTTGATCACCCCGCCCAGGAACACGATGTCCGAGCCGGTGCGAATCTGCGCGTAGTAATCCGCGACCGAGGCCGTGCGCGTAAAGCGCGGGTCGACCACGATCAATCTTGCCTTGCGGTGCGCCTTCGCTTCCGTGACCCACTTGAATCCGCATGGGTGCGCCTCGGCCGCATTGCCGCCCATCACGAGAATCACATCCGCGTTCTTGATGTCGACCCAATGGTTCGTCATCGCTCCACGGCCAAACGTCGGGGCAAGACCTGCCACCGTCGGGCCATGTCAGACACGCGCCTGATTGTCGAATGCAAGCATGCCAAGACTGCGGACAGTCTTGTGCGTCAGATAGCCCACTTCGTTACTGCCGGCCGATGCCGCGAGCATGCCGGTGGTCAGCCAGCGGTTGACCTTCTTGCCGTCCTCCGTCGTCTCGACGAAATTGGCATCGCGGTCTTCCTTCATGAGTCTGGCGATGCGATCGAGCGCGTCTTCCCAGGAAATCCGCTTCCATTCATTCGATCCGGCCGCGCGGTACTCCGGATACTTCAGACGGCTCGGACTGTGAATGAAGTCGATCAGGCTCGCACCCTTCGGGCACAACGTGCCGCGGTTCACCGGATGATCGGGATCGCCTTCGATGTGGATGATGCTGGACTTTGCATTCTTGGCGTTGTCGCCAAGTCCGTACATCAGGATGCCGCAGCCCACCGAACAGTACGGGCAGGTGTTGCGGGTTTCGGTTGTGCGCGACAGTTTGTACTGACGAACCTCGGCTAGCGCGGGTGCCGGAGAGAAGCCCATGAGGGCCAAACTTGATCCGGCGAGCGTGGTGGCGGAGACCTTCAGAAACTGTCGCCGGGACATGTGGGTCATGTAACGGCCTCGGCTCTTTTTGGGATACTGATAACGATTATAGAAGCCCATATGAAGTCCTGCAGCGAGACTGCCCACCCCATTCATGCCGTTAAATATGAAGTACCACAGCCGGTTTCGACGGAAACGGGCATGATTCCTCATGCATCCGTTGATTGCGTCTGCAACGGCCAACGCCGCGGGCGCCGCTGTCCTGCGCCGCGCGTGAACAACCGCCATAATGGGTGATTCGAAGCCTGAAATCCGCGCCGCCCATGACCGACACTCTCCCCACCGCCCATCGGCCGCCCCGCCTGACCAGCCTGTCGCACGGCGGAGGCTGCGGCTGCAAGATCGCCCCCGGCCTGCTTGCCGATCTGCTCAAGCGCAGCGCGCCGCTGCCGTTCTTTCCCGACCTGCTGGTCGGCAACGATACCGCCGACGACGCCGCCGTCTACCGGCTCAACGACGAGCAGGCGATCGTCGCCACCACCGACTTCTTCATGCCGATCGTCGACGACCCGTTCGACTTCGGCCGCATCGCCGCGACCAATGCGCTGTCCGACGTCTATGCCATGGGCGGCAAGCCGCTCATGGCGCTGGCGATCGTCGGCATGCCGATCAATGTGCTGCCGCACGACGTGATCGCGGCGGTGCTGAAGGGTGGCGAGTCTGTCTGCGCCGAAGCCGGCATTCCCCTCGCGGGCGGTCATTCGATCGATTCGGTGGAACCCATCTATGGCCTCGTTGCAATTGGCGTGGTCGATCCGAAGCGGGTCAAACGCAATGACGGCGCGCGGGCGGGCGACGTGCTGATCCTCGGCAAGCCGCTGGGCGTGGGCGTGCTGTCGGCGGCGTTGAAAAAGGACCGGCTCGATTCAAACGGCTATGCCGCGATGATCGCGGCCACGACCAGGCTCAACCGGCCGGGCGCGGCGCTGTCCACGCTCGACGGCGTGCATGCCCTCACCGACATCACCGGTTTTGGCCTGCTGGGCCACACGCTGGAATTGGCCCGCGGGTCGAATCTGACCGCCCGCGTGCGCTATGCGGATCTGCCCTGGCTGCCGGACGTAGTCGGCTTCGCCGAAGCCGGCCTTTTTACCGGCGCTTCGGGGCGCAACTGGGACGCTTACGGCAAGGACATTGTTTTGCCTTCCTCATTGCCGGCGACGGCGCGCACTCTGCTCACCGATCCGCAGACTTCGGGCGGCCTGCTGGTGTCGTGCGCGCCGGAGGCGGTCGACGAAGTTCTCGCGCTGTTCCGCGCAGACGGATTCGACGAAGCGTGCGTGATCGGCGAAATGGTCAGCGGAGACAGGCGAGTCGAAGTTATCTGAGTTGCAAGCCATTCATTTCGCCCATAACCCCTTGAAAAACCTACTCGTCAGCCTCGATCAAGCCGGTGATTTCGACGAAATCATCGACGTGCGCACGCCGCTCGAATTCGCCGAAGATCACATTCCCGGCGCGCTCAACGCGCCTGTGCTGAGCAACGAAGAGCGTGTTCTGGTCGGCACGACTTACAAGCAGGTCTCGCCGTTCGAAGCCACGCGGATCGGCGCGGCGCTGGTTGCGCGCAACATCGCGCATCATCTGGAAACCACCTTCGCCGACCGGCCGCGCAACTGGCGGCCGCTGATCTACTGCTGGCGCGGCGGGAAACGCTCGGGTTCGGTCACGACGCTCTTCAATATGATCGGCTGGCCGGCACGTCAACTGGAGGGCGGCTATAAAAGCTACCGGCGCGCGACACTGGACGCCCTCGACACGTTGCCGAAGCGGTTCCACTACATTGCGCTGGTGGGCCCGACCGGCAGCGGCAAGACGCGCCTGCTCGAGGCACTGCGCCAGGCCGGCGCGCAAACGCTGGATCTCGAGGCGCTGGCCGCTCATCGCGGCTCGCTGCTCGGCGCATGGGCGGGGGTTGCGCAGCCATCGCAAAAGCGCTTCGACACGCTGCTGGTGACCGCCCTGCGCACGTTCGATCCCAAACGGCCGGTGTTCGTCGAAGCGGAGAGCCAGCGGATCGGTTCGATTACGCTGCCGCTCGCGCTCCTCGACACGTTCCACCAGGGCGCTTGCGTCGAAGTGTTATCGAGCCATCAAGACCGCGCGGCGTTCCTGCTGCACGACTATGCGCATCTGTTCGACGATCCTGAAGCGCTCAAAGCGCAACTGCAGAAGATGATCGGTTTGCATAGCCGCGAACGTGTCACGGGCTGGCAACGACTCGTTGACGAGAATAGCCGCGCCGAACTCGCGCGCGAACTGATCGAACGGCACTATGATCCGGCGTATGCGCGCAGCAGCCGTCAGCATTTCGTGCAGTTGCCGCATGCGTTGCCAATTAATTTCCGGCCCAACGACGCCGATGTCGTTGAGCAGGCAAAAGCACTACTGATTCGACTCGATAACGGCGCGCTCGCCGTCATCTGACTAAAAACTCACGGTTAAGAGCATTCACCATGCAATCGACCCTCCGGCAGCCCCGTGTCGCCCTTGGCTGGATCGTGTTTCTGCTGATCGCCGTCGTCGGGCTCTTCTATGTGAAGTGGTTCCCGTACTACAACCGTGCCTTCGTCGCGGCGAGCCAGCATTCCATCGGCAAGTCGATCCTGATGGGCACGGCGTCGAGCGCGCCGCCGGCCTCGTGGCAGGCGGCCATCGACTACGCGCTGGCCTACGGCAAGGCGATCTGGCAAGCCATGGTGCTGGGCCTTCTGCTCGGCTCGGCGGTGCAGGCGCTGATTCCGCCGCAATGGATCGCACGCGTGCTGGGCCGGACCGATTTCAGCAGCGTGGTGACCGGCGGCCTCATGTCATTGCCGGGCATGATGTGCACGTGCTGCGCAGCGCCGGTCGTGGCCGGCTTGCGCGCGCGTCAGGCCGCACCGGGCGCGGCACTCGCATTCTGGCTGGGCAATACTGCCCTTAATCCGGCTACGCTGATTTTCATGGGCTTCGTGCTCGGCTGGCAATGGATGGGCTTGCGGCTCGCCCTCGGGCTCGTGATGGTGTTCGGCCTCGGCTATCTGGTGAACCGGATGGTCACGCCGAAGGAAGCCGAAGCGTCGCGCGAAGCCATGGCGCAACGGGTGTCCAGCGACGAACCCGGCACCGCGTTCACGCGCTGGGTGAAAATCCTCGGAACCATGACGCTGCGGCTGATTCCCGAATACATCGTGCTGGTGCTGATTCTCGGCGCAGCGCGGACCTGGCTGTTTCCGCACATCGGACCCAGCATCGATAACAGCCTGCTGTGGATCGTCGCTTTGGCGATCGCCGGAACGTTGTTCGTGATTCCAACCGCGGGCGAAGTGCCGATCATTCAGGCCATGCTCTCCTTCGGCATGGCGGCCGGCCCGGCCGGCGCGTTGCTGTTGACGCTGCCGCTGATCAGCGTGCCGTCGATGGCCATGCTCGGCCGCTCGTTTCCGACGCGTGTGCTAACCGTGGTGGCGCTGGCCGTGGTGGTTTGCGGAGTGGTCAGCGGGTTATTGGCTATTACTTTGGGATTCTAAACAATGAAACGTATCGCAGCATTCTGTCTGACGAACTGGTCAGCCGCCGGCCTGCTCTACTTCGGACAGCATTCGGTGGCCCTGATCGTCGTCAGCGGGGTCATCGTGCTGGCCGGCTTCGATCTGCTTCGTCCTTGACGCGATCTAGGTCGGACCAATCGCCGACGACTCGAGTGTCATCCGGCGACGCGCGCCGATCAGCGCGGCGAGCGCCGTGCCAATCCCCAGCGCGAACAGGCACGCCGTCGGCACCAGCATCGGCGCGACATGGCTGTGCGCCACCTTGCCGACATAAGGCATCAGGTTCTGTCCGGCAAAGCCGCCCAGATTGCCGATCGAGTTGATCGCCGCCACGCTCGCCGCGGCCCTTGCGCCGGAGAAGAAGCGCGGAGGCAGCGACCAGAAGCACGGATAGAGCAAGGGGATGCACGCCCCGCCCAGGCACAGCGCGGCAAAGCGCAACGATGCGGTCGGCAAGACGAGGCTCGACGCAAAGCAAACGACCCCGATGCCGGCCACCACGCTCATCGCTTTCAATACGACACGCTCGCGCTTGAGCTTGCCGGGCAGCCACAGCAGAAGCAGGGTCGCGAGCGCCCACGGAATCATGTTCAGCACGCCGTTCAACGACGAAGACACGCCATCGCTTTTCAGCAGCGTCGGCATCCAGTAGGTCACCCCGTACAACGACGTCGACATCAGCATGTACGTCAACGCGAACATGAGAACCCTGGGGTCGAGCAACGCGCCCCAAGGCCGCGTCGCCTTGGCGTCATCCGACGCTTCCCGCTTGAGCGCGGCGATCACGACGTCCTTTTCCTGCCGCGAAAGGAACGGCGCCTCCTGCACCGAATTCGGCAAGAATTTGAGCGCAACGAACGCAATCAGAATGGCGGGAATGCCGGTGGCGATAAACACCCACTGCCAGCCCGCGAAGCCCCACGTGCCGCCCAGCGTCAGCAGGAGACCGCCGACCAGCGAGCCCAGCATATTGGCGAGCGAACTGCCCAGCGTGAAGAACCCCAGTACTTTGGTGCGATAGCTCTGCGGGAACCATTGCGTGAGGTAGTAGATGACGCCGGGATAGAAACCGGCTTCGGCAACACCCAATGCGAAGCGAAAGGAATAGAAGACCGGCAGCGAACGCGCGAACGCCATCAGCACCGTGACCACACCCCAGGTCATCATGATGCGGGCGAGCCAGGTCCGCGCGCCGAAACGATGCAGCGCCAGCGTGCTGGGCACCTCGAAAATGAGGTAGCCGATAAAGAACAGCGAAGCCCCCAACCCGTATGACGCTTCCGTCATGCCAAGGGCGTGCACCATCTCCAGCTTGGCAAAACCCACGTTCTGACGGTCGATAAACGAAATCAGAAACATGACGATCAGAAGCGGCATGAGCCGCCACGCCATCTTCCTCATTACTTGCTGCTCAAATCCTGCCTGCGTAGACATGTTCACTCCGGTTTTCTCACCGGCCGCCATCGACGTTCGCGAGGCGGCACGCCGGCCGCGACGTCGAGAAAGAAACGACCGGGTTGATATAGTCATATATATGTTTATATGAATTGACGTTTGACGCCATGAGGTGATACCCGGATAGGCGTGTACGCCCCAGCGATCCTGGCGGCGTTTGTGTTCAAAAGACGGAGTGAGGCTGAGACGCACCAGCAATCGCGGGGCCGATCGCGATGGTCCCGTGGCAGCAGAGGGAGTGAGGCCAGATACAACGTGGTCGATTACACGCCGGATCAGCCCGCGGTATTCCAGCGGGTCGCTAACTCAGCGGATTTCCACCTGGTATTGAAACGTTGTGGCGGCGCCACGCGTGCTGCGCCATTCGAACGGCGTGCCCGCGAAGTCCGACGCGACACGATGGACCTGAATGACGGGACTACCGACCGCTACATCGAGAAGCGAGGCGTCGTCGGACGTGGCTTGTTCTACTCTTAAGATTTCGGTAGCGGATGCCACGATCTGCCGGCACAAACGCTCGTACAACGGATACAGCAAGTCCTCGAAATCGCCGAGCGGCAACGTGGCCAAGGGTTCGAAACGCGCACGCGGCAACCAGATTTCTTCAGACAGAACCGCCTGGCCTTCGATCAGACGCACACGCGACAGGTGGATTGCTTTCTCGGAAGCTTTCATCCGCAAAGTCGAGCGAATTTCTTCGCCAGGCTTCGCGATTTCGCGCTTGAGCACGCGCGCGGTCGGCCGCACCGGTTCGCCGTCGCGCGACTTGAAGCGAAAGAAGCGGAACAGCGAGGAATCGAAACGGGGCCGGCGAATGAATGTGCCCTTGCCCTGGCTGCGCGTGAGCACGCCGTCGGCAACGAGCAGATCAATCGCCTTGCGAACCGTTCCTGTGGAGACGTTATAGAACTCCCCCAACTCCGCCTCGGTGGCGATGGCCTCCTCCAGCGCCCATTCGCCTGCGGCAATGCGGCTGACCAGATCGTCGCGCAATTGCTGATAACGGGGCAACCGGCCATCGGGCCTGGTCATGAAAGAGGCTGCTTCCATAACATTCATATAGTTGTTCAGAGGAGTAACTACTGTACAACATCCTGCCGCCGCGACGTGAGCAAGGGTTAATACTCAATGACTTTCCGCGGCTTTGCGACCACTATTCATACAGTCATATATATGACTACATGACAAGCATAACGGAGACGGCTATGTTCACGTGGTACAAGCAGGGCACGCCCCTCGAACGCAACACCTTCTGGGGGTGCTTTGCCGGTTGGGGGCTCGACGCGCTCGATGTGCAGATGTTCACCCTGGCCATTCCCGCGATCATCGCCGCGTACGGCATCGACCATACGCAGGCGGGCGCGATCAGCAGCGTGACGTTGATCTCTTCGGCACTCGGCGGCTGGATCGCCGGGGCGTTGTCGGACCGCATCGGACGCGTCCGGACGTTGCAAATGACGATCCTCTGGTTCGCCAGCTTCACCTTTCTCTGCGCGTTCGCCCAGAACTTCCCACAGCTTCTCGTTCTCAAGGCACTTCAAGGATTCGGATTCGGCGGCGAATGGGCAGCAGGTGCGGTACTGATGGCGGAAACCATTCGTACCGAACACCGCGGCAAGGCAATGGGCGCCGTGCAAAGCGCCTGGGCGGTCGGCTGGGGCGCGGCCGTGCTGGTGTATGCCGCAGCATTCTCGTGGCTGCCGTCGGACACCGCATGGCGCGCGATGTTCGCCGTCGGCCTGGTGCCGGCCGGCCTGGTTCTATTCGTCCGGCGCAATCTGAAGGAACCGGTGCGCGTCGCGCCGGCAAGCGCGGCACCCAAGGTCTCGGTACTCGGGCAGATAACCCAGGTGTTCCAGCCGCGCGTGCTCCGGACCACCGTGATCGGCGCCGTGCTGGGCACCGGCGCTCACGGGGGGTACTACGCGATCATGACCTGGTTGCCCACCTTTCTTGCCAAAGAGCGGCACCTGTCGGTTCTGAACACCGGCGGCTACCTGGCGGTTGTCATCGTGGCGTTCTGGTGCGGCTGCATGGCAAGCGCCTATCTGCTCGACCGCATTGGCCGCCGGCGCAATGTCGCCCTCTTCGCCTTCTGCTGCATCGTTACGGTTCTCGCCTACGTGATGCTGCCGCTGACCAACACGCAAATGCTCGTGCTGGGCTTCCCCCTCGGGCTGTTCGCCGCGGGCATCCCGGCAAGCCTCGGTCCGCTTTTCAACGAACTGTATCCCGCCGACATGCGCGGCACAGGCGTCGGCTTCTGCTACAACTTCGGACGGATCGCCTCGGCGGGTTTCCCTGTCCTCGTCGGCTATATGAGTCATTCGATGACGCTCGGTACGGCAATCGGAATCGACGCGGCCATTGCTTACGGCCTCGCGATGATCGCTGTGTTGCTGCTTCCCGAGACGCGCGGCAAACGTCTGCGTGGGGTGGTGCCTGAATCTGCGCCGGATGCCGTCGACAACGCGCGATTGACCCTGGACCCGCCGCGGAGCTGACCATGAGCGCACCTGCATCCCTCGCTCATTCCCGCTCCTGCCGCATGGACACTCACGCGCACGTCTTCCAGAAAGACTTGCCGCTCACGGATGGCCGGCGCTACGCGCCGGGCTACGACGCCACGCTCGACACCTATTTGCAACTGCTGAACACGCACGGCATCGGGCGCGCGGTTCTGGTGCAGCCGAGTTTTCTCGGAACGGACAATCGCTACCTGCTGCAAGCCCTGTCGCGAGAACCGCACCGCTTGCGGGGCGTAGCGGTGGTCGCGCCCGATGTGTCCGAAGCAGAACTGGCCGGGTTGCATGCTCAAGGCGTCACCGGCATACGGCTCAATCTGATCGGGCAGGCGTTGCCCGATCTGCGGGCGAAACCATGGGCATCGTTGCTCGAACGATTGTCGAGACTGGGCTGGCACATCGAACTACACAGGAATGCTCAGGATCTTGCGCCGATGCTCGACCGGCTGCTCGAAACCGGCGTACCCGTGGTCGTCGATCATTTCGGACGCCCCGATCCTGAGAAAGGCGTTCACGATCCCGGCTTCAAGACTTTGCTCGGTTATGGCGGAACCGGACGCGTGTGGGTCAAGGTCTCGGGCGCCTACCGATGCGCGGTTCCCGGTTCTGCATTTGTGCGTGAGGCGACGGGCCAGCTTGTCGAACACTTCGGTGCCGAGCGGTTGATGTGGGGAAGCGACTGGCCCCACACTCAGCACGAGCGAGTGATGAATTACGGCCAGTCGTTATCGACGCTTTTGGAACTCGGCCTGGAAGCAGCGGTGGTCGACGCGATTTTATGCACAACCCCTGCGTCGTTCTACGGATTCGAACAGGAATCCACGGACCGCTCGACGCCGGCAGCGGCGGCGCTATAACGTATGTCCTGAGCGAAGCGCGCCAGACCGAAGCCCGCCGTGCTTCATCGGCGACGGTGGACTGCGTCTTCAGGCTAGTGCCGGCGCTCTTTCGGTTATATAGCGATCAGCGCTGCGTCAGCGCCTCGCGAATCGCCGCGAGCCATAACGCCACTGCTTGCGCACCAGGATCCGCGTGACCGAGCGCGCGGTCTCCCACATAACTCGAGCGCCCGCGTCGCGGATGCATCGACGCGGTTTGCGCCGCGCCTTCTACTGCCGCATCAACCGAGGCTTTCAATGCCGCGTCGAGCCCGCCGTCTTCCGACTTTGCAAGCGCGGCTTGCAATGCATCGGCGGCAGGTTTGAGCGCGTCGACCATCGTGCGATCACCAGGATGCGCCCCGCCTAACGCCATCAATCCCGCGACGCCTTCACTGAACGCCGCCGACCACGCCCTCGCCGACGATCCACCGGATTGTTCGAGCGCGACCGCAGCGCGCAATAGCATCACCGCGTAGAGCGGCCCCGAGGTGCCGCCGACCACGCGCCGCACCGTTGCGGACAGGCCGCGCAACACGGCGCCCGGCGTTGACTCCGCGGGATACGTATCGAGTTCATGGAGAATGCCACGCGCGCCGCGCGACAGGCTGATGCCGAGGTCGCCATCGCCGACGCGTTGATCCATGTCGGTCAAGATCGGCTCGGCTTCGAGCAGACAAGCGCAAACGGCTTCGATCACGCGGCGCAGCGTCGCTTCTCGCGTGAGCGTCGCGCCGTTTGTACGATCCGGCGCGGCGGGTGCGGGCCGCACGGAAACCGGTGCGACGCGGCCGCTCAACGCGGGCCATGCGGTGGTGTGCGCGGCGGCATCGAGCCAGCCGAGTCGCTCATCGTCCACGCGCAGCAGTGTCAGCGAGACGCCCGACATTTCGAGCGCGCTCAGGAACGTGCCGGCCCACGCGCGCTCCACGTGAATGCCGCATGCCGCCAGATAGCGAAGCGCAGACCCGGCTACGATGCTCAACTCGCTTGAAGGCGTGCCGCCGAGATTGTTCACCAGCAACGCCACCCGCGCGCCAGGCTGCAGCGACAAGTCGCTGACGATTTTCGCCAGCAGCCTTTCGACGATCGCGTCCGCCGGTTCCATCGTGCCGCGCTCCACGCCGGGTTCGCCGTGAATGCCGAGACCCCATTCGATTTCGCCATCGGCCAGCTCGAAACCCGGCTTGCCGGCGGCCGGCACCGTGCACGGCGTGAGCGCGACGCCCATCGTGCCGAGCGAGGCGGCCGCGTCGCGCGCAATCCGCGCAACCTCCGCCAACGGGCGTCCCGCTGCCGCAGCCGCGCCGGTGATCTTGTGAACCAGCACGGTCCCCGCGAGCCCGCGACGGCCCGCATGGTCGCCGCTCGCCGCCAGCGCGACATCGTCGGCGACGATCACCATTTCCGTGGGGATTCCCTCGGCACGCGCGATCTCGGCGGCGAGGCCGAAGTTGAAGCGATCGCCCGTGTAGTTCTTCACGATCAGCAGGACACCCGCGGCACCGGCTACAGCGCGGATCGCATCGAGCACGGCATCGGTGGAGGGCGACGTGAACACCTCGCCCGCTACCGCGGCGCTCAGCATGCCGTGGCCCACATAGCCGCCATGAGCCGGTTCGTGGCCAGAGCCGCCACCGGAGATCAGCGCGACTTCTCCGCGCGCGGCAACGACCTCGGCATCGGCACGCACGACGATCGTGCTGCCTTGCAATAACGAGAGATTGGGATTGAGCGCCGCGAGTCCGTCGAGCATATCCGGGACGACCGCGGAGACGTCGTTGATGAGCTTCTTCATTGCGTCAGCGTCCTTTAAAGCCGCCGGCCCTGTGTCGCGAGCTCACGGCGGTTTATGCAATTGCGAGACCTGGAGGCTCAACTTTACCCGCATCGGGATGCATGCGACGTGGAGCGGTGAAGGTAGTCAGGCGGATGCCGCCGCACAGTGGCAACCGCGCGTCGATGAAAACGCAGCGACGTGCAGCGACCGCGAACGCGTAAAGGCATCAGCGAACGAGCGAGGCTGGGGCGAACAACAGGCAATACGGAAGGGAGAAACTGACAGGACAGCCGCACGATAACGATGTGCGCCGATGTGGTACGAAAACATGACCGTAGACGAAAGCGGAACCGCTTTCGTCTACGTCACTGATGCGTTGGTAGGCTCGATTGGATTCGAACCAACGACCCCCACCATGTCAAGGTGGTGCTCTAACCAACTGAGCTACGAGCCTTTAGAGGCGCGAATTATAGAGACTCCGTGCGAGGTGCACAAGCCCTGCATGGCAAGTATGTTCACGCATGGGGGGCCGTCGGTTCGTTGCTTCTTTCGTTGCGCGGTTCGTTGCTCAACTCGCTTCAGTTCGCCGATACCCACTCGGTCTGCGCGTCCAACGGAAAAACCGGACGCTTCAAATGCTCGAACTTGAACAGCCCATAATCCGAACTCGTCACGCCGCGGCTATCGCACTCCACCAGGGCTGCGGCGCTTGCAGCGGAAGGTGCGCTGCTTGCCTGAGTCGAAAGTGTACTAACCGTGCTTCCACCGTTAGCCAAACAGCCAGGCACAACGGCCATGCCGGTCCGGCATATCCTAAATGACCATGACGCGGGATCGGACAATTCGAGATGCTGCCCGATTCGACGTTGCGACAAAACGGGGGGATTCGGAAAAAGCGCGCAATCAAGTTGAAAGCTCGTGTGCACCAGTCGGCCGATGCCGATTGGCTTGGGACGGCAATCTCGCCGCTTATGACGAGCAAATTGGGTTGCGATCGTCGCGAGAGGACTCAACCTTTTACCGCTCGCGCCGTTATTGTATCTGCACAGGCATAACACTGGACCGTCATGGCACAACCTATTCCGTTTTCCCGCAAGACTGGCGCTGCACGTGCTCGTCATGACAAGGCCATGCTGTTGCCAATCGCTCGACAGGTCGCCGACGACCTTGCCCTGCGCGTGCATCTGGCGCTCGACGCCTTGCGCCGCGGCTCCGGCAGCACGAGCGATGCGCAAACACTCACACAGGTCATGCTGTTAACGGGTTTTCTGGCTGAATCAGGTTTTGGCTCGACAACGGGCGAGCAGATCGGTGCGGCGGAGAGAGCGGTATCGGCAGTTTTCGATATCGGTCGCGAGACTGGAGAGTGGAGGTTGGACAGCGCGGGGTTCGCGCTTTTCGCCGAAATCGCAACGAATTACGATCGACAACTGCACAGCGCGCCCCTTTGGGCGATCACCGACGCGAGCGAACGACTTGACCGCTTTACCGCAGGCTTGTCGTATCAGATACCGGTGCGGAAAAGGGCTTAACTGAATGGGATGACATCCGGACGCAGTGCCGGTGTGAGCGTGCGATCGCAGTCGTGATGGCATGGCCGGGGGCATGCGCCCCGTGCTGCGTGCGCTTCCTGCGGGCTGTTTTTGTCGCGCTGTTTGCCGCGCCGTGTTTCTGCCGGGCTGTTTCTGCCGGGCTGTTTCTGCCGCACTGTTTCTGCCGGGCTGTTTCTGCCGCACTGTTTCTGCCGCGTAAACGCAGAAACCCCACCGTTTCGGGGTGGGGTTTCTGCTGCTGCTGGGGAGCCTGACGATTACCTACTTTCACACGGGAATCCGCACTATCATCGGCGTGGAGTCGTTTCACGGTCCTGTTCGGGATGGGAAGGGGTGGGACCGACTCGCTATGGTCATCAGGCATGACTTGTTGCCGTACTGCCTTTGGGCAATACAGCCAATCTGGAAGAAGTAGTTTCTGGTGATGCTCACCAGAGGGAGTTGTGTTGTTCGAGGCACAACATCGATCTCTCAACCGTGTGTGGTCTGCATAAGACCCTGCGCGTGGCGCAGGGTGGGGCATCCATAAGTGCTGAAGCACTAACGGCTGCCGACACACACCTGTTATAGGATCAAGCCTTACGGGCAATTAGTATCAGTTAGCTTAACGCATTACTGCGCTTCCACACCTGACCTATCAACGTCCTGGTCTTGAACGACCCTTCAAGGGGCTCGAAGCCCCGGGGATATCTCATCTTAAGGCGAGTTTCCCGCTTAGATGCTTTCAGCGGTTATCTCTTCCGAACATAGCTACCCGGCGATGCCACTGGCGTGACAACCGGTACACCAGAGGTTCGTCCACTCCGGTCCTCTCGTACTAGGAGCAGCCCCCTTCAAATATCCAGCGCCCACGGCAGATAGGGACCAAACTGTCTCACGACGTTTTAAACCCAGCTCACGTACCTCTTTAAATGGCGAACAGCCATACCCTTGGGACCGGCTACAGCCCCAGGATGAGATGAGCCGACATCGAGGTGCCAAACACCGCCGTCGATATGAACTCTTGGGCGGTATCAGCCTGTTATCCCCAGAGTACCTTTTATCCGTTGAGCGATGGCCCTTCCATACAGAACCACCGGATCACTATGACCTGCTTTCGCACCTGCTCGACTTGTCGGTCTCGCAGTTAAGCACGCTTATGCCATTGCACTATCAGCACGATTTCCGACCGTACCTAGCGTACCTTCGTACTCCTCCGTTACACTTTGGGAGGAGACCGCCCCAGTCAAACTGCCTACCATGCACTGTCCCCGACCCGGATCACGGGCCAAGGTTAGAACCTCAAACAAACCAGGGTGGTATTTCAAGGACGGCTCCACGCAGACTGGCGTCCACGCTTCATAGCCTCCCACCTATCCTACACAGATCGGTTCAAAGTCCAATGCAAAGCTACAGTAAAGGTTCATGGGGTCTTTCCGTCTAGCCGCGGGGAGATTGCATCATCACAAACACTTCAACTTCGCTGAGTCTCGGGAGGAGACAGTGTGGCCATCGTTACGCCATTCGTGCAGGTCGGAACTTACCCGACAAGGAATTTCGCTACCTTAGGACCGTTATAGTTACGGCCGCCGTTTACCGGGACTTCAATCAAGAGCTTGCACCCCATCATTTAATCTTCCGGCACCGGGCAGGCGTCACACCCTATACGTCCACTTTCGTGTTTGCAGAGTGCTGTGTTTTTATTAAACAGTCGCAGCCACCAGTTTATTGCAACCCCTTCACCCTCCTGGCGCAGGCCAGTCAGGCTACAGGGGCGTACCTTATCCCGAAGTTACGGTACCAATTTGCCGAGTTCCTTCTCCCGAGTTCTCTCAAGCGCCTTAGAATACTCATCTCGCCCACCTGTGTCGGTTTGCGGTACGGTCCTGTTAAACTGAAGCTTAGAGGCTTTTCTTGGAACCACTTCCGATTGCTTCGTCGCCTAAGCGACTGGCCTCGCACCCTTGAATTCCGCGCCCGGATTTGCCTGAGCGCCTTCTCCAATGCAAGGACCGGGACTTCCAACACCCGGACAACCTTCCGCGATCCGTCCCCCCATCGCATTTAACAATGGTGCAGGAATATTAACCTGCTTCCCATCAGCTACGCATTTCTGCCTCGCCTTAGGGGCCGACTCACCCTACGCCGATGAACGTTGCGTAGGAAACCTTGGGCTTACGGCGAGGGGGCCTTTCACCCCCTTTATCGCTACTCATGTCAGCATTCGCACTTCCGATACCTCCAGCACACTTTCCAGTGCACCTTCGCAGGCTTACGGAACGCTCTCCTACCATGCACATTACTGTGCATCCGCAGCTTCGGTATATGGCTTAGCCCCGTTACATCTTCCGCGCAGGACGACTCGATCAGTGAGCTATTACGCTTTCTTTAAAGGATGGCTGCTTCTAAGCCAACCTCCTGACTGTTTTAGCCTTCCCACTTCGTTTCCCACTTAGCCATATTTGGGGACCTTAGCTGGCGGTCTGGGTTGTTTCCCTCTTGACACCGGACGTTAGCACCCGATGTCTGTCTCCCGTGATTGCACTCTTCGGTATTCGGAGTTTGCTATGGCGTAGTAATCCGCAATGGACCCCACAACCATGACAGTGCTCTACCCCCGAAGGTGATACACGAGGCACTACCTAAATAGTTTTCGGAGAGAACCAGCTATTTCCAGGTTTGTTTAGCCTTTCACCCCTATCCACAGCTCATCCCCTAACTTTTCAACGTTAGTGGGTTCGGACCTCCAGTACGTGTTACCGCACCTTCATCCTGGCCATGGATAGATCACCTGGTTTCGGGTCTACACCCAGCGACTGAACGCCCTGTTCGGACTCGCTTTCGCTACGCCTGCCCTAATCGGTTAAGCTTGCCACTGAATGTAAGTCGCTGACCCATTATACAAAAGGTACGCCGTCACCCCTTGCGAGGCTCCGACTGTTTGTATGCATGCGGTTTCAGGATCTGTTTCACTCCCCTCCCGGGGTTCTTTTCGCCTTTCCCTCACGGTACTGGTTCACTATCGGTCGATCACGAGTATTTAGCCTTGGAGGATGGTCCCCCCATCTTCAGACAGGATTTCACGTGTCCCGCCCTACTTGTCGTACACCCAGTTCTTTCATAATGTTTTCGCCTACAGGGCTATCACCTGCTATGGCCGCACTTTCCAGAGCGTTCGGCTAACACTACAAATAAAGAGTACAGGCTGGTCCCATTTCGCTCGCCACTACTCTGGGAATCTCGGTTGATTTCTTTTCCTGCGGTTACTTAGATGTTTCAGTTCACCGCGTTCGCTTCACGTAGCCTATGTATTCAGCTACGGATGACCCATACGGGCCGGGTTTCCCCATTCGGATATCGGTGGATCAAAGCTCGTTTGCCAGCTCCCCACCGCTTTTCGCAGGCTACCGCGTCCTTCATCGCCTGTGATCGCCAAGGCATCCACCACATGCACTTGTTCGCTTGACCCTATAACGGGTGTGTCTCTGCATCATTCTCTGGGAATGATGCGTTCGCCACCACCGCTACAGGTTGAGTATTCGTGTTGCGCCGTATTCCAAAGCAATCTTTCGATCACCTTTTCATACATTGATACAATCACAACCCTGATTCACCTACTCGAATACCCATCTCTAAGTATCCTTTCGTGAATCTCTTTACTACTTCTTCCTGATTGTTAAAGAACGACAGCCGATATCGCAGTTGCTATAACCGCGTATCACTCTGACTGGCTCAATCGCCAATGCAAAACCCTCTGCTTTTTTACTTCAGCAGAACGCTGCGCATTGAAGATTGGTGGAGGATGACGGGATCGAACCGACGACCCCCTGCTTGCAAAGCAGGTGCTCTCCCAGCTGAGCTAATCCCCCAGTCATGCACAGACCATCATCACACTTCGGGGTTCATCGACCAGCGCAGCCATCGCAGACAAGACAATGGTGGGTCTGGATGGATTCGAACCATCGACCCCCGCCTTATCAAGACGGTGCTCTAACCGACTGAGCTACAGACCCCTCAGTCTGTCTGACTTACTGTCTGATTTCACAGCCGATAAGCGTGAGCGCTCAACGCATTGACACGTTAGCTCGAGAAAGGAGGTGATCCAGCCGCACCTTCCGATACGGCTACCTTGTTACGACTTCACCCCAGTCATGAATCCTACCGTGGTGACCGTCCTCCTTGCGGTTAGACTAGCCACTTCTGGTAAAACCCACTCCCATGGTGTGACGGGCGGTGTGTACAAGACCCGGGAACGTATTCACCGCGGCATGCTGATCCGCGATTACTAGCGATTCCAGCTTCACGCACCCGAGTTGCAGAGTGCGATCCGGACTACGATCGGTTTTCTGGGATTGGCTCCACCTCGCGGCTTGGCGACCCTCTGTTCCGACCATTGTATGACGTGTGAAGCCCTACCCATAAGGGCCATGAGGACTTGACGTCATCCCCACCTTCCTCCGGTTTGTCACCGGCAGTCTCCCTAGAGTGCTCTTGCGTAGCAACTAGGGACAAGGGTTGCGCTCGTTGCGGGACTTAACCCAACATCTCACGACACGAGCTGACGACAGCCATGCAGCACCTGTGTTATGGCTCCCTTTCGGGCACTCCCACCTCTCAGCAGGATTCCATACATGTCAAGGGTAGGTAAGGTTTTTCGCGTTGCATCGAATTAATCCACATCATCCACCGCTTGTGCGGGTCCCCGTCAATTCCTTTGAGTTTTAATCTTGCGACCGTACTCCCCAGGCGGTCAACTTCACGCGTTAGCTACGTTACCAAGCCAATGAAGGCCCGACAACTAGTTGACATCGTTTAGGGCGTGGACTACCAGGGTATCTAATCCTGTTTGCTCCCCACGCTTTCGTGCATGAGCGTCAGTATTGGCCCAGGGGGCTGCCTTCGCCATCGGTATTCCTCCACATCTCTACGCATTTCACTGCTACACGTGGAATTCTACCCCCCTCTGCCATACTCTAGCCCGCCAGTCACAAATGCAGTTCCCAGGTTAAGCCCGGGGATTTCACATCTGTCTTAGCGGACCGCCTGCGCACGCTTTACGCCCAGTAATTCCGATTAACGCTTGCACCCTACGTATTACCGCGGCTGCTGGCACGTAGTTAGCCGGTGCTTATTCTTCCGGTACCGTCATCCCCCCACCATATTAGGGCGGAGGTTTTCTTTCCGGACAAAAGTGCTTTACAACCCGAAGGCCTTCTTCACACACGCGGCATTGCTGGATCAGGGTTGCCCCCATTGTCCAAAATTCCCCACTGCTGCCTCCCGTAGGAGTCTGGGCCGTGTCTCAGTCCCAGTGTGGCTGGTCGTCCTCTCAGACCAGCTACAGATCGTCGCCTTGGTAGGCCTTTACCCCACCAACTAGCTAATCTGCCATCGGCCGCCCCTGTAGCGGGAGGTCCTAAGATCCCCCCCTTTCCTCCGTAGAGCGTATGCGGTATTAATCCGGCTTTCGCCGGGCTATCCCCCACTACAGGACACGTTCCGATGTATTACTCACCCGTTCGCCACTCGCCACCAGACCGAAGTCCGTGCTGCCGTTCGACTTGCATGTGTAAGGCATGCCGCCAGCGTTCAATCTGAGCCAGGATCAAACTCTTCAGTTCAAACCTGTTACTGTTTTTCGGTCTCTTCCGAGACCGGTCGCTCACTCAACGTACTGACGAATGATTAATCTGTCTCTCGACAGAAAAACCTTCCTTTCATTACTGTGTGAGACTTGATACTTTCGCTTTGCGCCAGACCCCGAAGGGCCCGGCTCGCGTCGCGCATCAAGCGCCCACACTTATCGGCTGTTAGTTTTTAAAGATCAATTACGCATCCACCACCAAAACCGCACCGGGTCGCATCCTTCACCTCCCGGCACCGCTTCGTTCTGCGTCGCTGCATCAGCAGCAGAGAAACGAGATTATGGAGAACGACCGGCAGGTCGTCAACCCCCTTTTGTGAATTTTCTTTTGACCAAGTGCGATTTGACGCCGAAACATGCGCCCCACTATATGTAGCAAGATCGACGGAAGTCACCCGGTCGTGC
Source organism: Paraburkholderia caffeinilytica (assembly GCF_003368325.1). Classification (NCBI taxonomy): domain Bacteria; kingdom Pseudomonadati; phylum Pseudomonadota; class Betaproteobacteria; order Burkholderiales; family Burkholderiaceae; genus Paraburkholderia; species Paraburkholderia caffeinilytica. The sequence goes on from NZ_CP031466.1 coordinate 2,794,529, forward strand.
GAGAGTCACCCACTTCGCCTATAGTGAAGAGCCTGCCTGCGCGCAAGACGAGCAGTTGAAGTACTGCCTTCTGCCCCCACCTGAACCTACGGGTGACAGGCGATGAAGGAATCTGCAACAAGAGCGCATGACAAATTGGTGTGCTCATAATGCGCGCGAAGGCGCAAGCTCGTATATAATGCGAGCCGCGCGAATTTCGCACATTTCTATCGGCCCGCTTCGCGCGGGCTCATCTTTTTTGCTCCCCAGAGCACAGCCAAACAACCGCGTTGAGTCACTCAGGTGATGTTGAGCCATGCTCGAAACGCCTGACGGTAGCGTCTTGCGTCTCATAGCGAAGCCTCTAGAGGAGAATACGTGAACCCTTTTGATCGCGAAGATTCGCAACACGAAACTGCCGGATACACCGCCAAAGCGCCCGCTGGCCGTACAGCCAAGGGCAAAGGCGCAGGCAAAGCGATCCCCGTAGCGGCTGAACTGCCGCCGCAACAGGCCGAAGAGCGTCAGCGCCAGATGCGCGCGCTGATCCAGCTGGGCAAGGAGCAAGGCTACCTGACCCACGCGCAGATCAACGACCACCTGCCCGACAACTTCGCGCAGACGGCGGCGATCGACAGCATCGTCAGCGCCTTCAACGACATGGGCGTGCAGGTCTACGAGCAGGCTCCGGATGCGGAAACCCTGCTGCTCAACTCGAACACCCCTGCTGTGGTGTCGGACGATCAGGCAGACGAGGAAACCGAAGTCGCGTTGTCGACCGTCGATTCCGAGTTCGGCCGTACGACCGACCCCGTGCGCATGTACATGCGCGAGATGGGCGCAACCGAGCTGCTGACCCGCGCCGGCGAAATTGCGATTGCGAAGCGCATCGAAGACGGCCTTCACGAAATGGTGCAGGCGATTGCCGCTTGCCCGCTCGCGATCTCCGCCATTCTGGCGAGCGCCCAACAGGTGGCGGACGGTGAACTGCGGATCGACGAGCTGGTCGACGGCCTGAATGAAGATACGGTCGCAGCGGAAGACGCCAGCGCGAGCGCGGACGCCACAGCGGACGTCGACGCCGACGCGACCGACGATGACGACAGCGATAGCGAAGACGACGACGATGCCGGTCCGGCCGACTCCTCGGCAGCGGACGAAGCACGCCTGAAGCAACTCACCAGCGATTGCCTGGAAATCTTCGCGCAAGTCGGCATTCTGTCCGACCAGCAGAACGCCTCGCACACGCGCGGCGACGTCAGCTCCAAGGCTTACTTGCGCGCGCGCGAAGAAATCCAGCAACACCTCGCGAAGATCCGCTTCACGGCACGCACCATCGACCGCCTGTGCGGCGACGTGCAACACCAGGTCGCGCAGGTTCGCGCGATCGAGCGCAACATTCTGCAAATCGCCGTGACGAAGAGCGGCATGCCACGCGAGCAGTTCATCGAGTCTTTCAAGGGTCATGAAGCCGACCTGGGTTGGACCGAACGTGCCGCGCGCGGTGCGTCGACGTTCGGCGCGGCGCTGGAGCGCCATCTGCCGGCAATCCAATCGGAGCAGCAAAAGCTGATCGACATCGAAGCAACCGTTTCGCTGCCGCTCAAGCATCTGAAAGAGATCAATCGTCAGATGGTCGCGGCCGAGTCGAAGATGCGCAAGGCCAAGAGCGAGATGATCGAGGCGAATCTGCGTCTCGTGATCTCGATCGCGAAGAAGTACGTCAACCGCGGCATGCTGTTCCTCGACTTGATCCAGGAAGGCAATATCGGTTTGATGAAGGCGGTGGACAAGTTCGAATACCGCCGCGGCTGGAAGTTTTCGACGTATGCAACGTGGTGGGTTCGCCAGGCTGTCACACGCTCGCTCGCCGATCAGGCGCGCACGATTCGCGTGCCGGTACACATGATCGAAACGATCAACAAGCTCAACCGCATTTCGCGCGAAATCCTGCAGCAGACCGGCCAGGAAGCCCATCCATCGGTGCTGGCGGAACGCATGGAACTGTCGGAAGAGAAGGTGCGCGGCATTCTGAAGATCGCCAAGCAGCCGGTGTCGATGGAAACGCCGGTCGGTGACGACGGTGACGCCACGCTCGGCGACATGATCGAAGATTCGGCCGCTTCCTCGCCGGCCGACGCAGCGATGCAGGCCGACTTGCGCGCCGCCATCGACGACGCGCTCGACTCACTGTCGCCGCGCGAAGCGAAGGTGCTGCGTATGCGCTACGGCATCAACACGAAGTCGGACCACACGCTCGAAGAAGTCGGCAAGCAGTTCGACGTCACGCGCGAGCGGATTCGTCAGATCGAGAGCAAGGCCATGCGCAAGCTGATGCATCCGAGCCGCGCAGACCGTCTGAAGTCGTTCCTCGACCGCTAAGCCAAGCCGGTCGTTGCGCTTGTCGTGCGTCATGCACGGCAAGCGCGTCCCCCTCCCCCTGCCTCAAACAAGCAACGAGATGATCCCGCCAATGGTGATTCCCGCTGCCAGCCAACGCCCAGCCGTGTAGAACGCATTGTGCGCTTCATGAGGCTCATCCGGACGTTCGAGACCCAGCGTGCCATACGCAAACGACTTGGCCGCCGAGACGTCGGTTGCCGATGCGTCCTCTCCCGCTGAGTCGCTTACCGTACCGTCCTGAACCGTATTGCCCTCTTGCGCCGCCGTCGCTGCGCCTTCGGCGGAAATATGGACGGCGTCGTCCTGCTCCTGCGGCTCCGACGCCACGGTCTGCGTGGCCGTGTCGTCCACTACGGACCGGCTTTTCGTTGTCGCCCGATCCGGACCCGGCAGTGTCGACGACAGCGCACTGTCGATTTGCATGGCAACCTCCATTCATTTCGCTCAAGGCATGCGCCGCGCCCGGTTCACCAGGGCAATGCAAACAGCCATATCGCGCTCACATACAGTGGTTCGATGTACGACCGCTTACGAGACCTATCGACTGTGACGCGCGAAAACTTGAGGGCCCGAAAGAAACGGTAAGCATCAGCCGGGGAATTTGCGCGGCAACCACACGCCGGCCACTCGAAAAGCCTGCCTGAAACGTACAAAGCTGCGCAATACGCGCGTCTTCCATAGAACGGATTCCGTGGTTCGATTTGTCCACAGAAACTGTTCGCAAGGCTGTGGATATCCTGCGCAAGAGTCACCCAAGTCGTTGAGCGCATTGGCTTTCACATCCGCGCTTCCGACAGGTCGCACGACTCACGGCTTCCCGCACATTGCCCGAACCGCCGCCCATTGCTGCGTCGTCAACGCACTTTCGCCGACTGGCGATCCCTGACTCCGCACTTCCCGATCGATCGTCCGCGGATGATCCGACAGAAATTCAGTCGCACCGCTGGCGCTGCCGCTACGCTTTTCGGTCAAGGCGAAAAATGCCGCGAGCCCATCACTGCGCAATCCGCTCGCTTGCAGATAGGCAACGCCGTTCGCGTCGGCGAGACGTTCCATGTCACGGCTATACGACAAGCCGACCAATCGTCCCGCCAACGAGGACACGTCGGCGAAACCGAGGTGAATGCCCAGGGTCGTGCTGATCAGGCTGATACCGGCGCCGCGAAACAACGCAGTCAGCGGATCGCGCCGCGCGATATGGCCTGTCTCGTGCGCCATCACGCCGGCCAGTTGATCGGGATTGCCGATCTGCTCGAAAAGGCCCCGCATGATGATCATGCGTGCCCCAGGCAGCGTCAGTGCATTGACCTGCTTGCTGTCGACGACCACTAGACGTACCGGTTGCGCAATTCCCGCCGCATGGGCGAGACGCGCTTCGAGTTGCTCGAGCGCGCGTTGTCCGTCGTCGCCGCGGCACACCCGATGTTTGCCGACCACGACCGACTCCACCACCTCGCCAAGCCGGTTTTCCGCGCTGCGCGGCACAAGCGCGGCGCCAGCCGCAGGCAGCCTCACGACGAGTACGAACGCAAGCGCCAACGCCGCCACGCCGATCGCGATCCAGCCCAGATAATGCCAACGCCGCATGCGTGGCGCCGTCATCTGCGCAGGGAGTGCGAAGGCATCGGTCAGCACGCGGCCCGGCTCGCCTTTGCACGACAAAGCGACTTTGCCTTCCGGATCGGGCTCGCCGACGATCAACCGCGCACGCGGCCAAACCGCCAGTTCACCCGTGTCACCCTCAATCGACAGAAACGCCTCGCTCCAGCGCAGCGTCACCACGTGAGGCGCGGCAGTATGGCCGTCGTAATAGCGTGCGCCGGTCGGAACAGAAGGCTCCACAACCGCGTCAGAACGCGCCGCCATGATCGAGCAGGTTCAGCATGCCTTCGCCCGTGCGCGGCGGCTGCTGATCGCTCTGACCGAGCGTCTGCGGATCGAGTTGACCGGTCACCTGCAGCGTATCGGCTGCGAAGCGCATCACGCGATGCACCACGATCGGAAAACCCAGACCCAGCGTGAAGACGATGATCGCCAGATTGCCCAGCACCATGCCGAGCAACCGCCCGGCGGTGATGCTGCTGCCGAAGCGCAGTTGTGTGCCTAGCGTCGTATTGCCCATGACATGACGCGTCACCAGCGCCAGATAGAAGCACTGGATCAGCAACGCGCCGACGATGAACAGCACGTAAAACAGGAACACCGAGCCGAATGCGGCGAACGCAGCAGGATCATGGGCCTTCAGCGGCGCATGCCCGATAGGCAGCAGTGCCACGATGCTCTTGAGGAAAACTGCCCCAAGCGCGACGAACAGCGCGACGACGCCCAGGAACGTGCCGACGAACGCGCCATACAGCGCGCGTGCACGGCCTTCAAAATGAAACGGCAGGCTGCCGAAACTGCTCGCGTTGATGCGGCGCTCCGCAAGGCGCATCGACATCCACGGCACCATCTGTCCAAGTGTAACGATGCACAGCAGGCCATATAGCAGGACAAACGCGCCGTAGACCCACGCCGAACCGGTCATGCCGCCGCGAATCCCACACCACTGTGTGCGGCTCAGGCGATAACGCTGCGCGCTGAAATACGCTCCTGCTGCAACCACCGCGATCAAGATGTAGAGGGCAATGATCGGCAGGACAGCCAGTGCCGCGCTCCCTGTGATTGCGCGCAAAATCGCGCTGAGAACGACTGTGCCGACAATCGCTCCAAACATGATCGCAATCGCCAGCAGAAAGCCTTTGAACAATTCGCCGCCGGTTCCGGTGTACTCAAAACGCTCACCTTGAAAGCGCATGCGCGACCAGATATACCGGCGGTTATTGGTGGTGGCCCAGAAACGATAAATGCCAAGCGTGATGATCTGCAGCAACAGATTCTTGATGAATATCCCGTACAGCTCTCCAACCTTACCGTCGTAGCTCAACAGCGGCTGCTTCTGATCGAGTGAGTTCATTTTGCTTCCCCTGGCTGGTTTTATGGCATCACAAATGTTTTGACGAGCGTCAGCTCGCCCGGCTTACGCATCGGCACACGAATGGTTTCGCTTTTCTCGTTCGGCGTGTTCTCGTTCGTGATGATCGTCACCTGCGCAACGGTCATATCGCTGCCGCTGTTTCCGTTGCCGTAGTAATTCACGTAGACCAGATACGTGCCCTTCAAGGGCGCCGCCGACGAGTAAATCTCCGGCCCGTAGCCGGTCGTCACATCCACGTCGAGCGCGCCGCCGTTCGGCGCAACGCGGTCGCCATACCAGGTGTGCACGCCGTCCGGCGACACCACGTGCAAGTCCAGATCGGTGCCGTCGGTATCCCACGCGAGCACCACGCGCAACTTGGGCTGGGTCTTGCCACTGTACGCGTCGTAAAACTGCACACGCTTGCGCGAGCCATCCGGCGCCCGCAATTCCACGCTGTTGCTGCCGGACGGAAACGCGTAAGGCCGCGAAAACGTGCCGTCTTCCTCCACCCGCTGCGGCAACGGCGTGCCGTCGACCACCAGCGTGCCCACCGTGGTGCCCTTCTTCTTCGGCGTGTTGCGGATCTGTCCTTCGATCAGCGCGAACTTCGACTGCCCTTCCGGCGTCGACACCGACACCGCGGGGTAGTGCACGTCCTGCGTATAGCGCTCGCTGTCGCCGCTGGTGTTGCGCCAGCCGTTCAACGGCGCGCCGAACTCGATATCGCTCGCGTGCGCCACGGCCGCAGCCTGCAAACAGGCGACGACGAGCATCATCCAGCCGGCCTTCACCCACCCCGTCGTCTTGACCTTCATTGTCACTGCTCCCATCCCGCTATCAGAGTCGCTCGCTTTTCACGAGCTGCAGGTCGCCGATCTTGCGCAGCGGCACGACCATCGTTTCACGCCGCTCATTCGGCGTATTTTCATTGAAGACCAGCGTCAACGTCGCGGTAATCACGTCGCGCTCGTGCGCGGCGGCGTCGAAGTTGTAGCCGGTCGAATCGAAGTTGCCCCAGTAGTTCAGAAAGAACAGCCACGTACCGTGCTCGGGCGCCGCCGACGAAAATATCCCCGGACCCGCGCCGTCCACCGAATCGACGTCGAAGCCGCTGCCGTCTTCGAGCGTCGGATTGGCGAAGAACGCGTGCAGACCGCCTGGCGTGATCACGTGCAGGTCCACCTGTGCTTTCGGGTCGTCCCACGTGACGATCGCACGCAGCTTCGCCTGCGGCTTGCTGCGGTCGGCTTCGTAGAACTGCATGCGCTGGTGCTGCTTGCCATCGGCGGAAATCAGCTCGATGCTGTTCGAGCCCGAACCGAATGCCCACGGCCGCGCGAATGCGCCTTCGTCGTCGGTATAGAGCGGCGTCGGGTTGCCGTTGACGACCAGCGTGGGCGGCTTGCGCGCGTGTTTGTCGAGGTGCTTCAGGCGCCCTTCGATCAGCGTGCGATAGCGTTGCGCGCCACGGTCGACCGGCGGGCGCGGATACGCCGCGACGAAGTGCTCGCCTTCGTTCGTCAGCCCGCTGTGGCGCCAGCCGCCGAACGCGCCGGTGAGATCGGCGAGCGCGCCGCTACCGCCCTCCGCGCCGGCGGCTTGCACGTTCGTCGTCATACCCGCCGCCAGCACAACCGAGGCCACGCGCATTCGAACGCGGCGCATCACGGGATGCGCGCGGAACACGGCGGAAAGCGAGCGCGAGACGGTGTTCATTGGATCGGATTGTCGGTGCGGATCAGCGTGCGCGCGGTGCGCTCGACGAATTCTTCATCGAGGCCACGCGGATGATGCTGAAACGCGAGGTGAATATATTCATGCGCCAGCGCGATACGGTCCTCTTCGGTTTGCAGGCGATACACGTACACGCGATTGCGCTGCGCATCGGCATACGGACGCCCTTCGCGCACCGCGCACACGGCCGGCAGATCGGGCGTCTCGTAGCCCGCCGCGCCATCCATGCGCCGCGCCCACAACGGCGCGTTGCGCTGCAGCCATTGCTGGGCGCCGGCCACCTGGAGGCAATCGCCGGACAACGGGCTCTCGAACGACGTCAAGGTCGCTTGCGGCCAGGTGCGCGAGAGAATGGAGTCGAAAGTAAGGCCGGTTTGCGCAGCCGCCTTCGCGGCGAGCCAGCTCATCTGACCGGGCGCGGCCTTGTCGTGGTGATACTGAACCGGGACGCCCGTGAGCACCAGCGCGTCCGTCAGATCGGCCGCACGGCGCGCGGCGGCGGTCGGCGGCCGCGGCAGGACGCGCTGCGTGCTGCTGCTGTCGTCGATACGGAAGCAGCCGTGATCGCGATTGCCGTGCTGCACGACGTAGGACCGCGCCGCCACCGCCAACACCTTGGCCGCTTCCGGCTGGCTCGTGTCGCCTTCCCGCTCGACCACCCGCGCAACGTAGTCGTTCATGCCGAAGCGGCCGACCACTTGCGGCGCACCCGCAGCGTCGCGATCGAGCCGCAGTTCGCCGCGGCTTTCCACACGCGCCCAGTTGCCGTTGACGAAGCCGATGCGGAACGCCCCACGCAGCGGACCATCCGGCACCGCTGCCGGACTTTTGTCGCCGAGCACCTGGCGAATCGGATAGCGGCTGAAAAAGTCGACCAATACGCACGCGTTGTCGTCCGGCACGGCGACCTGCGTGAGCAACGGCGCGATGCGCGGCGCGGCGACCGCCAGCACGCGCGCGCTGCCGCCGGGGCCGCCGAGCCACACCGGCGTGCCGTCGGCGAGCCAGCCTGCCGCGCCACCGATCGACGCGCCAGGCCGAGCGGGATCCGGCATGGTCCAGGTTTTGGCGCGCAGCAGACTACCGTATAGCGACACAGTGCCTTCGCCGCGCCCGCTCGTCAGCACCGACACCAGCGTGCTCGCCGCCGCTTCGCGCGGCTTCGCCGGCATCGTCTGCAAGGCCGCCAACACGTCGATTACCGGCACGCGGCGCGTCGGCGTCATCGCGTGAAGGTCGCGCAGCCATGCGGGTGCATGCGCGGCGGTCCAATACCTGCGCCAGTCGGCGGGATCGAGTTGCAGGCGCGCGGGTTCGAAAAAGCGTCCGCATGATTGCACCAGCGCATGTTCGCGGTCGATGTGACCGCCCGTCATGCAGCAATACACTTCTTCCGGATCGCCGCCGCTGCAGGTGTAATCCGGCGTGGCGATATTGCGATCGACCAGATAGCCGTAGACAAACAGTTTCCACACGCTGCCGAGCGGCGTCTCCAGCGTCGCCTGCAAGGGCTGTGCGGACTGCTGAGTGACGCCATCCGAGGTGCCGCCAGCGTTGAACTGCCAAAGCTGCGCTTGACCATCGCGCAACCAGGCAAAGTGCAGCGCCGAGGACGCAGCGGATGACGAGATTGGCGATGTGGTTGACGTCGACCTTGCCCCCACAGCGAATGACGCAGTCGACGATGCCATCGCCGCAGCCACGCCCGCGCCGCTAAAAACACACCCCGCCCCCACGGCGAGCGCGATCCGCAGCGTAGCTGCCAGACGATCGCGCGAATGCCGAGGAACGGAGAACATGGCGGTCTCGCTTACTGGATGCGCAGGGTCGTCACACGATCGCTCTTGCCGCCTTCGAACGCCTTGGCGTCCGGCTGATACATGCGGAAGTAGCGCGCGGGCGGCAACACGAACGTGCCGGGCAGGGCAAAGCGCACCAGTTGCCGCAACGTCACCGGACGATCCAGCAAAGGCACCGGCTGGTGATAGGCCAGCTCACCCATCTCATACGAAGCGACACGCGCGAACGGCTGCGGACCGCTTGTCCCTTCCTTTGCGCCCGGCAATCCGTCGATCGACACGCCCCAGCTGGTCGCCTCGACATCGCCGCCCGGCGGCAGCGGCACATCGAGCAGACCGTAGTGGTACGCGTTGCCGGAGCGCGGCGTAAGCGTGACTTCGTCGACGTACAGCGCATTGCTGTCGATCGCATCGCCCGGCTTAACGAGGCGCGCGGTAAATGCCGAGCGACCCAGTTGACTCTCCGCGCCACCCGCCTTCTTCGGATCGGCCTTCACTTCGAGCGGTTCCAGCTTGTAGAAACGGCGTTCGACCGTGATATTCAAACGGCTGCCTTCGCTCGTATGACTGCGGAACGAGACGAGTGCGTTCATATCGGTGCGCGCGCCGCCTGCCTCGAGCGTGGCCGGCAAGGCGGCTCCGGTCCACTTCCAGAGCGGCGTGCCGGTCGGCGTCGCGGCGCGCGTCCAGCCCGCGCCTTGCAGCGACGGCAGCGAAGCCGGCGCCGTGTCGCCGCCGAGCGCTTTGCGCAGCCACAGCAACGTGAGTGCACGATCGAGCGTCGGATAGTCGGCGCTGCTCTTCGCGAGCAAGGCCGATGCGTCGGTCGGTGCGGCGCCGTCGCCGCCGGTCATGTAAAGCAGGCTCTGCACGAGCGGGGCGGGATCGTTGGCCAGAGCCGTACGCGCCGCGCTCGCCGCCGCTTCGAAGCCATCCGGCAATTGAGCACTCGCGCTGCGCGCCAGGTTGGCGATCAGCAGCGTCGCCATCTGCTTGCCACGCGGCGAATCGGCTTGCGCGAACACGATGCTGTCCGATGCGCCATACGTGAAGTTACCCGGCGACGCTTTGCCCGCAGCCGCCGCATCGCTCGTCAAATCCGCCGCAACACCCGACACCGGCGTTGCGACCGGCAGGCCCATCTGCTGCATGAACCATAGCGCCAGCGCCCGATGCAACAGCGGTTCTTTCGCGCCGGCGTCGCGATAGACGTCCATCGCATGCTGCCAGTTGTCGGCCGGCAGCGTGATGCCGAGACTGCGGCTCGCGAGCCAGTCCGCGTAATACGCGTAGGCGGTGATCAGCGAACTGCCGCCGGTCGTGTCGCCCCACCAGCCGAACGTGCCGCCGACACCGGCCAGCATCGCCAGACGTTGCCGCTGATTGCGCAACAGCGCTTCGAGCCCCTGCGTCGAACTCGCGCCGCCGTCACCACTGAGGCCGCGGCCGATCGCATCGTGAGCGAGCGCCAAAGGAATCAGGCGGCTCGACGTCTGCTCGGCGCAACCGTACGGATAGTTGATCAGATCGTCGGCGACACGCGCGAATTGGCTCGCGGCATTGCCGATGAACCGTACGCTGACGTCCTGCGCATCTTGCGGCAGATTGAGCGGCTTGTTCGAGCCGTCGAGCGCCACCGTGTTCTGATGCAGATCGAGCCAGCCGCTCGCATCGAGTTGGATCGTGGTCTGCAAGCGATCCACATCCTTCCCCGCCCGCCGCAAGCTTGCGTTGATCACCCCCGCCTTCAACGCGCCGGTCGGCAGCCGCAGGTAGTTCGCGCCGCGCTTGAGCGTGACCTTCTGGTTCAACGAGAGACCGCCGCCGTCGACCGCCCACTCGGCGTCCATATCCGCGTCGGTCTGATTGAAGGCGATCATGTCGATGGCCGGCTGATCGTTGGTGCGGAAATGCGAAGGCCCGCTCCACTTGAGATACAGCGCCTTGTCCGAACGCACATAGGCGGTGCGTTGACCGACCATGCCGTCCGGTGCAGCCGCGCGCACGGTGACGCGCCAGCGGGCCAGCGAGTCCGGCATCTTGAACGTCATGGTGGCGTGACCGTTCGCGTCGGTCTTCAGCGTGCCGTCCCACGCGGCCGTGTCCTGATCGTCACGGCGCGGCCGTTCGAGCACCTTCACACCGCGCTCGTTATAGTTCGCGCGTTGCGGGCCACCCGGCGCGCCCTTCAACGGCGAGCGCGCAAGGTCATAGGTAATGAACGACAGGCTCGACGACGTCCGCACATTGTTACGGCGCGGGTGATAGAAAAAGTCGACGATGTTCGGCGCAATTTCCGGCTGCAACACGTAGACCATTTCGTCGACCACGCTCACCGTCAGGTTCGCCGCTTCCGGCTTGCCGTTCAGTGTGCTGTCGAAGTTCAGCGTGACCGTATCGCCCGGACCGTACACCGGCTTGTCGCTCTTCACATTCAGTTCGATCTGCGGCTGCGCGACCACGATACCCGCGTTCTGGAACACGTATTCGCCGGCATGCACGTACAGCACCGAGAACGTCATGTTCGGTGCGAATGCTTCGCCCACCTTGATACGTGCCTTCCATTGCGAGGGCGCCACGCGTTGCAGTTGCAGCCAGTCGCCGCCCGCAGTCAGCAACGCGCGATGTTCGACGTTGTCGCGCTCCAGCGTCAGCAGGGCATCGTCGACCGGTATCGGGAAGGTGATCAGCGCCTCGGCGGTATCGCCGATCCTGTACTTATCGCGATCGAACACGATCTCGACGCTGCCGGGAATCGCCTTCAGGCCATCGCCCGCCACCCAATGACTCGCGGCGGCGAGCAGATTGCCCGTGTCGTCCTTGACCGACAGCATGTACGAACCCGGCTCGACGAATTGCACCGGAAACGACAGCTTGCCGCCCGCCGTCGCACCCTTGAGCGCGCCTTCGCCATGAGTCTGCGATTCGAGGCGCGTCCATTCCCACTTGGCCGGCGCGCGTGACGATGGATCGATCGTACCGAGCGCTTGCAGATCGAAGTTGACCGTTTCCTTCGGTTGCGAAAACGACTTGGCTGCCGACAATCGATAAGGCGTCGCGCCGCGCGCAATCAGCACCTCGCGCGTCACACGCACCTTGTAGGCCGCGCCGTCCTGCGCGAACAGCGTCAGCGCATAGCGGCTCGGTTCCTTGGCGGCGGGCAGCGTGAGGCTCGCGTTGCCGTCGCTATCGGTGGTGAGTTCCTGCTGTTCCAGCTTGACTGGAAACAGCCCGGCATAGCGCAGTTCACCGTCGACGATCGTCACTTTCTGCGCGCGCAGCGTGACCGACACCTTGCTGTCGCGCACCGGCTTGCCATCCGGATAGCGCAACTGGATCTTGCCCTTCAGTTGCTCGCCCGTCGCGTAGTCCGCTTTATCCATCGACAGGTTGACGTCGAAATGCGGCTTCACATATTCGGCGACGCGAAATGCGCTGCCGTATACATCGCCGTTGTAATCGAAGCGCAGCGTATAGCCGCCGGCGGTGGCATCGGCGGGCAGCGTAAAGGACGTATCCGCGCCCGTATCGGAAGCAAAATGCACCTTGCTGGTCGCCACCGGCGAGCCGTTCGGATCGAGCACGTCGAGCTTGATATCGGCTTCTGCCGGCGCGGTCGATTGCGTCGCGTTCTGGAACGTACGGCCGATGAATTTCACATGCACCGCGTCGCCCGGCCGGTACATCGGACGGTCGGTCACTGCGTAGATCTTGGTGTTGTAGATCTCGCTGTCGTAATAGAAATTCTCCGAGACGAACACGCCGCCTTGCGGATCGGTGCCGAGCACGTAGCTGCGCTCTGGGCTCACGTGTTGCAGCAGCAGCGCGCCGTCGCCGCCGGTCGTGCCGCTTTGCAGTACGCCGACACCGTCGGTCCAGTTCACGTCGGTACTCGGCACCGGCTTGCCGTTATCGCGCCGGGCAGTCCACACCAGCATGCCGCTCGATGCCGCCTTCACAATCGCGACCGTGTCCGATACGAACAGCAAGGTATGCGCGCGATAGTTGCCGATTACCGCCTCGACGATATACAGCCCCGGCGGCAGCTTGCCCACCGGAATCATCACGTTGCCCGAACTCGCCTCGATGAAGTTACTGCTGCTGCCTTCGAGATTCACGCCCTTCGGCGGCTCGATCACTTTCGCATCCCAGATCGGATAGCGAAAGCGCGCAACCATGTCATAGCCCTTCAGCGGCGCGAACAGCGAGTTCTGCTGGAATTGCGTCTGTTTGCCGGTCTGCTCGCCGAGCTTGAATTGCGGCGCGGCTTCGGTCGCCTTACTGCGCGTCGCGAACGACAGCACACGCTGCCAGGCGCGGCGTGCTTCGGTGAACCAGCGGTCCCACAGATAAGCCAGCGTATTCGCCAGCCCTTCGCCCTGATAATTCGGCGCGACATTCAGGCGATGCAGGTTCTTCTGCGCCTTCAAAAAGTCCAGCGGCTTCGGCACGCGATACACGACGATGTCCGCACCGCCATAGGCTTGCAGCGCATCCTTGAACTCGCGGCCGGGCGCTTCGAGACGCACCTGCGCCAGCTGATCGCTGCCGAAGCTCGCATCCGAGAGCAGAAAGAACGGCTGACCGTCGACCTTCTGCGACGCGAAGTTGCTCGATGGCGCGGTTTGCAGTGTCGGGTTCGCGGCGATGTTGGTATCGGCGGCGCTGCTCGAGGCGGCGTCGTCGGCACGGGCCGTCGATGCGGTGACGAGCGTCATGGCCGCGAAGAGCGCGACCACGGCAAAGCCCGCGCGACGTTTCAGGTTGCCAAGCCAGGCGCGCGACTCGGTGACGGAATTCATTCGGGTCATGGTGTCAGAAAGTCCAAACGAAACACGCCAACGAAATTTGGATTGCCGTCGAGCGGCTGCCAGCGGGAATCTTTCCATTGCATCAGGTCGGAGACGGCCACGGCGCGCAGACCGGTATCGGTCGGCGTAACGGTGCCTGTGTGATAAGCGATGTAGCGATCCAGCCAGATCATCAGATGCTGGTCGTCGCCCTGGTCGAAGAACAGCAGATCGCCAGGCAATGCCTGGTTCACGTCCTTCGAAACAAAACGGCTGTTGCGTTGAATCAGTGCGATCGCCGACGCATACGCGCCCGTGGAGCCGTCGAGCCGGGTCCAGCGATTCGCGATTCCGCGTTGCGATGCGGACAGTTGCAGTTCGGGTGGCATGCTGCTGGTGTCCGCGAGACTGGTCATGCCGTTCGCGCGCAGCCATTTGCTGTCGTGCGGCCTGAGCGTCTCGCCGACGGCGAAGCGCACGAGGCCCGCGCAGTCGCGCTGGGTCCAGCGCGGCGTCGGGCCGCGGCGCATTTGCTGGTCGACGATGCGCACGAACCACGCGCGAAATGCGGCGGACTGCTGCGGTGAGAGCGCGTCGGGGTCGGGCGATGCGGTTGTGCTGGTGAGCGCGTTCGTGTACGGCGCGAGGCCGGCCATGACGAGCGCTGACGCAGCGCGCCCGAGCCAGACGCGGCGTGACGTGCACGCATTCGTCGCGAATGCCGCGCCGGGGACGTGAAGGCGGCGCACCTAGTCGCCCTCGGTGCCGGGCTGATCTGCAGGCGAATCGGCTACTCCCGCCGTGGCAGCGGAATCCGCACCCGCCTTCGCGTGATCGAACCACCACTCCACCGGCACCCAACCCGTCGAACCCGGCAAGTTCTGCGGCAGCGTCAACGAAACCGGCGGGTAGTGTGCGAGCGCATGCAGCTTCGGCACGAGATGGGTACGCGACGCATTGCGGAATACCGCCTCCTGGTCGGCCGGCAAGGCCGCGCCCGCTTCGCGTTCGATCAACGCAGCCGCGGACGAAGGCGTCAGCGTGAAAATCGTGCGCGGCAGACGCTGCGGCGCGAGCGTATCGGCGAGCGCCGGATAGCGTTTGTCGAGGACGGCGAGCGTGTCGTCGACCAGACGTGTATCGGGAGAGAAAATCAGGTAGCCGTGCGCCAGTGCGAGCGTCACGGGGAAATAGCGTTCCGCCGACAGTTGCGATGCGAACGACGCCTTGCTGGACAACGCAGTACCTGAGAGCGCACTGACCGGCCGTTGCCACACGGTAACGCCCCCGCCCTGATCGTGCTTCGTGACCGGCAAGCGACGATAGCCCGAATCGGCGTCGCCGGATTTGACGGCCTTCGCCTCGTACGCGCCGATCACCTCGCCAAAGGTCTTGTCGAGCGCGGTCTTCAACGCAGCGATGCTCGCCCCGTCCTGCGTCTTCACGCGAGCGACGAATACCGGCGCGACCAGCGTGGACTTCGCATACCAGCAGACGGCCGCGGGGCCGGCGAGCTGATCGCCGATCGCAGCGGCGCCGTCCGCGCCTACATCGGCCACCTTGCCCAACAAGCCCGACGCTTCTTTCCAATCCGCCGGCAGGCTCGCGCACGCTGCCGGATTGGCCGGCAAGGCATGCCACAAGTCGGCGCTATTCCACGCCTGCGGCAACTTGCCCGGCTCGATCAGAGCGGAGGTCTGCCAGTTCGCCGCCGAGTTGCCGTTCGGTGAAAAATCGAATCGCAGTGCGTCGATACCGGAGAAAAACGCCTGATAGCCAAACGACAAATAATTGGCCGACACCGCCAGCCGGTGTCCCTTCGGCGCGTCGCCCGGCGCGTCCAGCTGATAGGCGCGCGCCGCGTCGTCGCGGCCGGAAGAAAGCATCTCCGACACGGCCTCGGCCCGTTCGCCCAGCACGCTGCCTTTCGCGTCGAGCAGCACGCCGGGAGCGGACATCACGACAAGGCGGTCGTCTTTCGTGGCGAACAGAATCGTGCGGCCAACCGCCAGCTTCAACGCGTAAACCGGCACGTCGCCGGAGAGTCTGGCGACCTGGCTCAACTGCGAGTCGCTCGCGGCGACGTTGCCGAAGCCTTGCAGCAGCTTCGCCAGACCGTTACGGCGCATCGACATCACCCAGTAGCCGAGGCGGCCATCCGGCGAGCGCCACAGCAGCACATGCGCGGGTTCGTCGAATACGCGGCGGATCAGTTCATCGCGCCAGTCGAGTTGATGTTCGAAAGCGAGACGACGCAGCGCGCCTTCCGTGGACAGCCGCGTATCGTTCGATTCGTAATAGTCGACAAAGTCCTGAGTCAGCACGTCGTGCAACAAGGGCACGCGCAAGATGTCGCGCGGCAAACGCGAGAGCGCTTCGCTGTCGATCACCGCATCCGGGTGATGAATATCGAGCACGATTTCGCTGGTGCCGGCGGCTTTGCGGTGTGCGAATGGACGCCACACCGCCTGAATGACGATGCCGGCCACGACCAGAAGACCGACTACCAGGATTGCAATCTTTTTTCGCGACATCTTCATCTGATTTTTTCTGGTTCGATGCGACGGTATTAACGTGGATGGCCGATGAATTAACTCATCGAAATCATTCGCCGAAGGCAGCGATGATAACCGATATTTTTAGCCCCAAACCGGCGGCACTCCCCATTTAACATTCAGCCATGTTTCAGGAGTTTGACGCAACTACTGAACGAACGGAATTAAATAATTTGAAAACACGTCCATTCGAAGCGGCGGCTCGAGTTAACCGGCAGGTGAAGCCGGCGGCATGCAAAGAAGGAGACGCTTGCCCCCGCTGCCGCCCTGAGCGGTGCACAGGAGGCCTGTGAGCAAGGTCCGGCCGGACGTGGGCTTACACCGCTTTACTGGATTGGGATGGTTATGCCAATCCTCCGCGATTTAGCGCCCGCATAAAAAAACCCGGCTACGCACTGCGTGCTCGCCGGGTTATTTCAGGTATTGCGCTTACTGCTTTTCCATCAATACCACGTTAGCCGTGTTAGCCGTCATCAAACGAGTGCGAGCGCCTGCTTCATTCTCTGGACACCGGTTTCGATTTCGGCTACGCCTGGCGCCGCAAATGACAGACGCAGTGCCGACAGATCGATATTATCTTTATAGAATGCGACGCCCGGTACGAACATGACGTTGCGCTCGATACAGGCGCGCAGCGTGTCGGACGCATTTTGCCCGCCCTTCAATTGCGCCCAGACAAACATGCCGCCGGCCGGGCGATGAAACGCGACGGCGTCGCCCAAATGCTCATCGAGCGCATCGCATAGCGAGCGGCACTTCGCGGCGTAGGCGTCGACGATCCGCGGCAGATGACGTTCCAGCCCGCCGCTCGCGAGGTATTCGGCGGCGATCGCCTGAGTCCACGGCGAGCTGCACAGATCGACGGTTTGTTTCGCGACCACGCAACGGCGCAAAATTTCCGCATGCGCAACCATCCAGCCGACCCGCAAACCCGGTGCAACAATTTTCGACAGACTCGAAAAATGCACGACCCAGTCGCGCGAACCGGGCACCTGATCGCTTAACGCGAGCAGCGATGGCAACGCCGCGCCCTCGAAACGCAGATCGCCATAGGGATCGTCTTCGACGATCAGAAAATGATAACGCGCCGCCAGTTTCAACAACGCCACGCGACGCTCGAGCGACAAGGTCGCGCCAGTCGGATTGGCAAAAGTTGGGACGGTGTAAAGCAGCTTCGGCGGCCGCGCCAAGGCGCCCGCTTCGGTGCCTGCCTCGAGCAACGCGGCGAGCGCGGCGACATCGAGCCCGTCCTGGTCGACCGGCACGGTCACCACGTCGGCCTCCTGCAGCTTCAATGCCTGCAAGGTCGCCGGATAGGCGGGCTGTTCCACCAGCACCACGTCGCCCGGCGCGACCAACACGCGCAGCAGCAGATCGAAACCTTGCTGCGAACCGGTCGTGACGAGCAACTCCTGCGGCGTGCAAGGCGTACCGCGACGCGTCATCAAGTGGGCGAGTTGCGCCTTGAGGACGACAAGGCCGTCCGTCGGGCCATATTGCAGACAGAGTGCAGGCTGCTGCGACGCACGCGCCGCGGCCGCATCCAGGCCCTCGCGGTCGAACAGATCGCTGGCCGGATAGCCGCCGGCAAACGAAATCATGCCGGGCTGCGCCAGATACTTGAACAGCTCGCGGATCGGCGAACCGGTCGGCGCTTCGAATGCGGGATTGAACGTGAACATGGTGACGGGCCGTTTATCTTGTCGATGGAGGGGCGGCGTCGATTGTGGCCATCGTCCGTGTGGACGGCAAACGATATCTGCGCACTACGTATTGCGTTTTCCGCATCACCTCGAACGCGCGGGCTACACCACGTTCTTCTCCACGATCGGCCGGTTTTCGAGCACGCGAGTAAAGCTCAGCGAACCGAGGTCAAGCGTCGTATAACGGCCATGCAGAATCAGTTCGCTGATGCCGCGGCCGGTTGCCGGACCCTGTTGCAAACCGTGCCCGCTAAAGCCGTTGGCAAAAATGCAGTTATCGACATCCGGGTGGTAGCCGATGATCGCATTCTGATCGAGCACGTTGTATTCGTAGTAGCCGGACCAGCAGTTCTGCACACGCAACGCTTCGAATTGCGGCACGCGATGCGCAAGCGTCGGCCAGATCACGTCGTCGAATAGCGCATGATCGACTTCGTCGAGCGGCAAATCGTCGGGATCGTTATCCGCCGACGGTGACGTGCCGCAGATAAACGATGCGCCTTCGGGCCGGAAATACACGCCTGTCGGATCAATCAGCAAAGGACACCGTTCGAGCCGTGCCGGCGACGTGACATTGAAGATGCTTCGGCGCCGGGCGAATACCGGGAGGTCGATGCCGGCCATCTGCGCGACTTTGCGCGACCAGGCGCCCGCAGCGTTGACTACCACGTCGCAGGCGTAGACCTCGCCATGCGCGGTTTGTACTTGCGTGACGTGCTTGCCGTCGCGATGCAGCGCGGTGACGTCGGCGGCAACGTAGCGCGCGCCGAGCGCCTGGGCTTTCTTGCGCAGCGCCTGCACAAGGCCATAGCCGTCAAACCAGCCCTCACCGCTTTCGCCAAAAGCGCCGGCAATCAGGTCTTCCGTGTTGAGCCAGGGAAAGCGCGCTTGCAACGCGCCTTTGTCGAGCAAACTGATGTCGGCGCCGAGCTGCTTTTGCAGCGCGTGATTCTCACGCAGCGTCGTCTCGCCGGCGGGCGTGGCGAGAAACAGATAGCCGCCTTCGTGCAGATCGATCGACGGCTTCGCGCCGTCGACTTCGAGCCGCTCGCCGATCGAGCGCAGGAACTCGATGCCGAATAGCGACATCTGAATGGAAAGCGGCGTAGAGAATTGCTGGCGAATGGATGCCGCCGACAATGCCGACGACGAACGCGCATACGTCGGATCGCGTTCGATCACCGTGACGCTGACCGACGGATCAGTCAGCCGTAGAAAATACGCAATCGAGCTGCCGATCACCCCACCGCCGACGATCACGACTTTGGAACTCACGTCTTACTCCACGAGTAGCGTGGCCGCTCAGATACAGCGGGCGGCGCAAATGGATTGCTGAAAGAAGTAGTGAACGGCGGCGCGTGAATGCGCCGCCGTTTTCTGCTAACTGCCCTACTGTTTTATGACCATGTCGCGCTATGACGACTGACCGGATCAGCCGATATTGAAGTCGATGCCCTGCGCGAGCGGCAACGCCGACGAATAGTTGACCGTGTTGGTCGCGCGGCGCATGTAGGCCTTCCACGCATCCGAACCCGACTCGCGACCGCCGCCCGTTTCCTTCTCGCCACCGAACGCACCGCCGATTTCCGCGCCGCTCGGTCCGATGTTCACGTTGGCGATTCCGCAGTCGCTGCCCGAGTCGGACAGGAAGCGTTCAGCTTCGCGCAGATCGGTTGTGAACACGCACGACGACAGACCATGCACCGCCGCATTGTTCGCCTCGACCGCATCCGCGAAATCCGAGTAGCGCAGCACGTAAAGAATCGGGGCGAAGGTTTCCTTCAGCACCACCGCCGTTTGCGACGGCATTTCGACGATGGCCGGGCGCACGTAGTAACCGCCTTCATGGCCCTTCACCTCGACGCGCTCGCCGCCGAACACCTTGCCGCCTTCGGCCGTGGCCTGCTGCAGCGCTTCCTGCATGCGAGCGTACGATTGTTTGTCGATCAGCGGCCCCATCAGCGTGCCTTTTTCGAGCGGATTGCCGATCGGCACCTTGCTGTACAGCTGCTTCAGACGTTCGATGGTCTTGTCGTACACGCTCTCGTGCACGAACAGACGCCGCAGCGACGTGCAACGCTGCCCCGCCGTTCCCACGGCCGAGAACAGGATGCCGCGCATCGCAAGCTCGTGATCCGCCGTTTGCGCGACGATGCCCGCGTTGTTGCCGCCGAGCTCGAGCAGCGAGCGGCCGAAGCGCTTCGCCACTTCGACGCCGACGGTGCGGCCCATTTCCGTGCTGCCCGTCGCGCTGACGATCGACGCACGCGGGTCGGCCACCAGCTTCGCGCCGACATCGCGGCCACCGTTGATCAGTGCGGTCAGGCCGGCCGGCGCGTCGCCGAATTCCTTCAGTGCCTCGCTGAGAATCTGGTTGACGGCAAGCGCGGTCAACGGCGTCTTTTCCGACGGTTTCCAGATCACTGCGTTGCCGCACACCAGCGCCAACGCGGCGTTCCACGACCACACCGCCGCCGGGAAGTTAAACGCCGAGATGACGACGCAGGTCCCCATGGGATGCCATGTTTCGGCCATACGATGGCCCGGGCGCTCCGACGCGATCGTCAGACCGTACAACTGGCGCGACAAACCGACCGCGAAGTCGCAGATGTCGATCATTTCCTGCACTTCGCCCAACCCTTCCTGCAGGATCTTGCCGGTTTCGAGCGTAATGATGCTGCCGAGCGCCTGCTTCTTTTCACGCAGACGATTGCCGAGCAGGCGCACCAGTTCGCCGCGGCGCGGCGCCGGGACGTTGCGCCAGGCCGTGTGCGCCTCTTTTGCATGGGCGAGCGCCGCGTCGACTTCCGCCACCGTGTTGCTGGCCACACGGCCGATGAGTTCGCCGGTGATCGGCGAATGAACCGCGATGTCGCCGGCTTGCGCCGCGTGCGCGATGCCGAGGTCGGCGAGAATGGTGGAAGCGTTCATGAGAATCCCTTTAATTTCCGATGCGAAACAAGAGTAAGTTCGGAAACTATACACGCGGTATTTTACGGCGGCAAGGGTATTTGCCCGGGGCTGGGTGGCGGATCGGGCTGAATGGGCTTGTGAGCTTGGTGCGGCGCAGAGATGGTGCGGCTTCGGGCAGCGGCGTGGGCGGCGATGGCCGGCTCCCGGGGGCGCGGTGCCGTTTGCACATTCGTTTCTTATTGGAAATTATTATCCCAAGCTCCGGCTCCGGCTCCGGCTCCGGCTCCGGCTTGGGCTTGGGCTTGAGTAGAAGGCCGCCGACGGCCGACACGATTCGCCCGCGCCGCACCTTTAGTCGCGATCATGATCAGCCTTCAGCATCGTGAGTCGCGTCTGCCCATCGAGCGTGAAGTGAGTACCGAAGCGGACCAAGCCTGCCTGACACAGATAGCAATTCATCGTGAAACTCAGCAACATGCCGGGTTCGGTATCTTCGATATCGATCTCGATCGACGCCAGGCGCGGCTCGTACTTCAGTAGCGTCGTCTCGATCGCGCCCCTGAGCTTGTGTGCGGACGATGGCAGATGGCGATAGATTTCCGACAGGTCGTCGAGTCCGTAATCGGGAAGGTGCGCGAGCCCGTAACGACGGCTATTCAAGATGCGCTGGATGTTGTCTTGCACTGACAGAAAAGTCTGCGTCGCGGCGTCGAAGTCATCGACAGCCGCACCGTTTGCGAAATGCCCTGTCACCGCCTCGAAGAGACCCGGCCCACCGCGGGTCATGCCTCTGCCTCGATCGCGCCGTCAAACTCCACCGCAATGCCGCTTTCCTCAGCGAACGACAACGTGATTCCGCGTAGCATTTGCTGCGCGGCAACGCGCACGAGCAATTCGCGCGACAGCACCGGCAGGATCTGCTGATCGAGCAGGCTGTCGATATTGCGCGCGCCGGAGTCGGGCAATTGGCACGCGCGCACAAGTTCGCGTACTAACGAGTCATCGCAGACGAGCGGTACGCCAAACCGGCGCTCGATACGCTGTGCCACCTTGTCGAGTTTCATCCGCACAATCGACGCCAGCGCCGCGGCTGCAAGCGGCCGGTATACGACCGTCTGGAAACGCGCGAGCAGCGCCGGCTGGAAGTGCTCGACAAGCAAGGGCCGAATCGTTTCCATCAGCATCGTAGTAGTGATGTCGCCGCCGGCTTCCTCGACGGTCTCCGTCGCGGCCATGATCTGTTCGCTGCCGAGGTTCGACGTCATCAGGATCACGGTATTCCGGAAGTCGATCACGCGGCCTTCGCCGTCGCGCATCAAGCCTCGATCGAACACCTGGTAGAACAGGTTCAGCACGTCGCGGTGTGCCTTTTCGACCTCATCGAGCAGAACGACGCTGTAGGAGCGTTGGCGCACGGCTTCCGTCAACACGCCCCCCACTCCGTATCCGACATAACCCGGTGGCGAGCCCTTCAACTGCGAGACCGTGTGCGCTTCCCGGTACTCGGACAGGTTGATCGTGATCAGCGCGCGCTCGCCGCCGAACATCAGGTCCGCCAACGCGCGGGCCGTTTCCGTCTTGCCCACCCCGGATGGACCGACCAGCAAGAACACGCCAAGCGGCGCTTCGTCGGACTTGAGGCCGGTCTTGGCGGTGCGCAGACTCTTGCCGAGCGCGCCGAGGGCGTCATCCTGACCCACCACGACGCGGCCGAGACGCGTCTCCAGTTCGAGCAACGTCGCGAGTTCGTCCTCCAGCAAACTGCCGACCGGCACGCCGGTCCAATCCGCGATCACGCGGGCAACCACTGCGTCGTCCACTTCCGCTTGAACCAGCGCGCCGACGCCGTGTCTGGCCAGGCCTTCATGGACCACGCGGATCGATTGTTGCAGGTCGCGACGTACGCTTTCGTCCGCGGCGGCATGCCACTGATCACGCAGTGTTTGCAGCCTGGCGGCGGCATCTTTCTGTTCGGCGAACGTCGATTCGAGTGCATCGAGTTCGACCTTGAGACTGGCTAGGCGGATGTCGATCGCGAGCAGCCGCCCGCCGACGTCTACAGATGTGGCGGCATGATCATCGACCAATGCCCCGCGTTCGACCTGCAGCGCAGCCTGTTCAGCATGGCATGCGGAAATTGCGACGGGAGTGGCTTCCGAACTCATGCGGACGCGCGCCGCGGCAGTATCGAGCAGGTCGACAGCCTTGTCCGGCAACTGGCGGCCGCTCAGGTAGCGACGCGAGAGACGCACCGCGGCCAAGACCGCCGCGTCGGTAATATGCACGCCGTGGTGCTTCGCATAGCGTTCCTTCAGGCCGCGCAACATCAGGCATGCGTTGCCATCGTCGGGTTCCTCGACCTTGATCATCTGGAAACGCCGTTCGAGCGCGGCATCGCGTTCGAAGTACTGCTTGTACTCGGACCAGGTGGTCGCGGCAATCGTACGCAACTCGCCGCGCGCCAGCGCTGGCTTGAGCAGGTTCGCCGCATCGGCGCCGCCTGCGGCGTTGCCTGCGCCGATCAACGTATGCGCCTCGTCGATGAAGAGCAGGATCGGCGTTGGCGACCGTTGTATCGCTTCGATCACATTCTTCAGACGCTGCTCGAATTCTCCTTTGACGCCGGCACCGGCCTGCAGCAAGCCGAGGTCGAGCGTTAGCACGCTGACCTCTCGGATCACCGACGGCACGTCGCCTTCGGCGATCTTCAGCGCGAGTCCTTCGACCAGCGCGGTCTTGCCAACCCCTGGCTCGCCGACGAGGATAGGATTGTTCTTACGACGGCGCGCGAGGATGTCGACCATCTGCCGGATTTCCACATCCCGGCCGAAAACCGGATCGATTTTGCCGTCGCGCGCTTTCCTGGTGATGTCGACGGTGAAACGCTGCAGCGCGTCAGTTCCCGGTTGCCCGGGTAAGCGTTCATGTGACCTGGCTGCGCACGATGCAAATGGATCGCCGAGGGTGGCATGAGACGCGGTTTCGCTCATGACCGAGCCGACCGTGGCATTGTCAGGCGCTCTACCCACGCCATCAGGCGAGGTATCGGCATCGCCACTCGGCTGTATG
Organism: Paraburkholderia caffeinilytica; assembly: GCF_003368325.1. NCBI lineage: Bacteria > Pseudomonadati > Pseudomonadota > Betaproteobacteria > Burkholderiales > Burkholderiaceae > Paraburkholderia > Paraburkholderia caffeinilytica. The sequence goes on from NZ_CP031466.1 coordinate 2,818,433, forward strand.
GATACGCCTGTCGCTTCTACCGATATCTTGTCGAGCACAGGCATCAGGCGTTCGATCTGCGCGGCCGACACCGAAAGCAGAGACCATGCATCCGGCGCGCGCAACAGATGCGGAGCATCAGCAAGCGCCGCCAGCAGATGTGACGAACGGATCGACGTGACGCCCGCTTCAAGCGAGGCGCACATCCACGCCGCTTCCAGCCATTGTCCGAGCCGATGCGACAGACCCGGTTTGCCGCGCGACTCGTGCGGAAGCCGGTCGATCGCGCTGAGCAGGCCGTTCCAGATGCCTTCCGCGTCGAGTTCGTAGTGGCGCATGATCGCCACGAGGTCGCCCTCGCCCAACTCCAGCAGCTTGATCAACCAATGTTCGATTTCAATATTGCGATGGCCGCGTGTTTCACACAGGCCGGCCGCATCGGCCAGCGCGCGAGCACAATGATCGTTAAGGCGGCGCAGGAATGGGGAAATATCTCGGGCAGTCATGGCAACGGGTAGCAGGAGCGATTCAGATAAAAGCGCACGAACCGCTTGAGGACGGTTCGTGCGTTAAAAACGGTGCCCTAGAGGAGACGCGAAGCGGCACCGTGACACGTTGCTTCTATGAACGTTCGTTCCAGCTATCGGCGTGGATGATGTTGCCGTCCTTGTACGACCACGTGATTTTCTCGTAACGCAGTTCGACGTCTTCCAGATGATTGTGCTTCTCGTAGGCCGGGTTCTTGATGTCCAGCATCTTCGGTTTGACCGCTACGACCTTTACGTTGTCGAGTTTCGTGTTGAAGTACTCCTTTTCCTTCCCCGCGTCGTCGATCTTGTACCACTTGATCTCGATGGACTTGAGCGTCTGACCGCTCGTCACCGCCTTGTACAGATACCAGCTGCTGCTGGAATATTTCACCTTCCCGGAAAAATTCATGTTCGTGGACCTCCTCGGTCTCGACATGCAGGCAATCCCTCAGGCCGCCGAATACTTCGACGTCGAGGTGGTGCTGGCGAACACGTATCCGGACGACATGCACTTCTGCGCCGACAACGTGCGCCTCTATTGCACACCCATCATCAATCTGTTCGCGCTGGAAGCGGATCCGATCACGGCGTCGCAGTATGAGACGGAATATCGCGTACACGCGCTTGAACAACGGGGCGATCACGTCGACATCTATTCGGTCGAGAGCGTGCGGGGTTTCGAAGCGGGCACTGGCCGGCGCTTCGACTATGCGCCGTTCGCCGCTTTCCGTCATCGCGGCGGCATGCTGCGCCATGAAATGCCGGATCGGTATTTCCATACGCGTATGCGACGCGGCCCATCCGGGCGCTTCGACACCTGGATTGTCCTGGGCGGTCATGCATGGGAGCACCAGGACACGCTGCCGAAAGAAACGTTGTCGCTTTCCGTCACCGGCACGAACGGCATGTTGCCGCGCAAAGGCATGCGCGACGCAGGGATCAACCGCATGCGCGGCGGCTTCACCAATATCGGCGCGGTGCGCAACCTGACCGCGCCGACTCTCCCCGTGTATCCACCAACCGGCGACCGTTTCCAGTGGCGCGTGCTGTCACATCTCGCGCCAAACTACCTGTCGCTGCTCAATGCGGAAATTTTGCGCGGGAGCCTTGCACTGTACGACTGGACCGAGGGTGAACTTAACCGGCGCCGAATTGACGCGATCACCGACGTACAACATCGGTTGCTGCAAAAGCTCGTCAAGGGCGGGCTGCAGCGCGGCGTCGAGATCGAGGTGACACTCGACAGCGCCGCCTTCGCCGGCGACGGCGATATCGAACTATTCGGCGGAATGCTGAATCGCTTTCTCGCGCTGTACGCCACGCTGAACCTGTTCACCAAACTGGTGATCGTGTCACAGCCCACTGGCCGCCGGATCGAATGGCCCGATACGAAAGGCGAAGGAGCCCCGTTTTGAACGGACCGCAATGGAGAGGCGCGGAGCAGGAACTCGCATTGGCATTTGCAAACCACGCCGACCGGCCGTTGCTGCCCGCGTTACTCGTCGACGCGGTGCGGATGAATTTCTTCCGCTTCTGCGAGCTGATCGAACTTGCCGCACCCGATCGCCCACCCATCGGCACGACCGATTCGCCGAACTCGGAGCCCGTGCGCTTTCGCTCGCGGGCGCGACTCGGTTTTCCGAACCGTGAAATCGACGCGGTCGAATACGACCTCGACAATCCGGCGATGCCGCCCGCCATACGCACGACTTTTCTCGGACTGTACGGTGTCGACGCACGCATGCCGTCGTACTTTGTCGACGAAGTCGCGCAAAATCGCGAGGGTGCCGAATCGATGTCGGCCTTCCTCGACATCTTCCATCATCGGATAGTCACGCAGTTTTACCGCGTGTGGCGCAAGTACCGATATCCCGCTGGTTTCAGGAAAGGCGGAACAGATGAAATATCGCGTTATCTGCTGAGTTTCGCCGGCCTCGGCATCGCTTCGCCTGAATCCGCTGTGATTGCCCCACAGGGGCTTCCTTCGGGCGTAAGCACACGCGCGCTGCTGTCGATGCTGGGACTCGCAAGCCAGAAGACGCGCACGGCCGAAGGTCTGGTTGGCGTGTTGCAACACGCGGTGCCGGATGCGCGAATCATCGTGGAAGAGTTTCACCCCGTGTGGATCAGCGCGGCAGGTTACCCGCGAACCCCGCTAGGCGAGGGATGCCTGCTTGGCCGCGGATTCTACGACTACGCAAACGCAGTGCGGATCGTCATCACGCCACAAACACGTGAATCGGTACTCGGTTTGATGCCGGGGCGGGCGAATCACAGCGAGGTCATGGCGCTGCTGCGCTTTTACCTGGGCTACGAAGCGCGGGCGCAACTCGAAATGCATGTCAACCCCGAGCTCATGCCCACGCAGGCACTGAATTCGAATCAGGTCAGTCTCGGTTATACGACCCAACTGCCGCGGCCTCGCCTACCGGGCCCGCCTGGTGCGGTTACGCGTGTGCAACTGGGCGCATGGACAGGAGGCAGCGACCGATATGCTGCTCGACAGCACTCAATGCATTGATGAAGCGATTCACGAACATGAAACACAAAAAAGGATCAACAAAACGATGCGCACAATTCGAATCGGCGCCGTGACGTTGGCTATCCTTGCCGTCACAGGTTGCGGAGTAGGACAGGCTGTGAAAGACGGTACGGTGGATGCAGCCAAATGGGCGTTTACGACGCAAATCAAGGTGATGAATGTGGATCTTGTCAGCCGGTCGTCAGCGAACCCAAACGGTGCCGGACAATCGTTGTCGACCGTAGTGCGGATCTATCAACTGAAAACGCCGCAAACGTTCCAGCAGCTCGGCTACACACAACTGCAAACGAACGATGTCGATGCGCTAAAGGCCGATCTGCTGGCAACCACGGACGTGGTGCTCCGCCCGGATGCCAGTGCGAGCATCAGCGAGCCGATGAACAGCGAAGCAGAGTATGTCGGCGTTGTCGCGTTTTTCCGGAATGCCGGCAAGGATTCCACCTGGAAGCTGGTCGTCCCCAAAAAGCTTTGGAAGAAAACCGATCCGGTGAAGATCGAAGTGCGGGGCAGCACATTGCAACTGGTGGGCGTGACGACAGAGACAACCCGGTAGAGCACGCAGCAGCGACGTCTTCTGAATCCGCCGAAGTCGCATCCTGCCGCGTAATTCGCACAATCGAATCTCGCTTAGCTCAGCCGAGCGCCGCCGTGGCGCGCATGGTCAGATAGCCTGTATGGTCTTTGGCCCACAGGTCGACGGTCCCACCGTCGGCAGAAGGTTTGCCGCATACCGTGAAGGGCTGGCCCGCGAAGGTGGGCCGCAGCGCCGTGAACGCAAAGCTGTGCAGCGTCGCGTCCGGCTGTTCGCGCCGCACCAGATCGACGAGGAGCGTCGCGATCAGCGGACCGTGGACAATCAGCCCGGGATAGCCTTCCACCTCCGTCACATACGGATAGTCGTAATGGATGCGATGGCCGTTGAAGGTCAGCGCGGAGTAGCGGAACAGCATCACGGCGTCCGCATCGATCGTACGGCGCCACGTTTCGTCCTGCGGCGCGAGCGCCGCTTGCGGCGGCCGGGCGCCCTCTTGCGGCGCATCGCGGTAGACAATGTCGTGCTCTTCCTCGAGCTTCAGTTCATCGCCGGCTTCTATGGTGTGCTGCACCGTCACGAACACGAGGCGACCGGAGCGGCCGGTCTTGTCTTCGATATTGGCGATGGTCGACGTGCGTTTCGCATGCTCGCCGACTTTGAGCGGCGCGTGGAACGTCAGGCGGCCGCCGGCCCACATGCGGCGCGGCAACGGCACCGGCGGCAGAAATCCGCCGCGCTTCGGATGCCCGTCCGGACCGACCTCGGACAGCGGCGCGATCGGCAGAAAGTACAGCCAGTGCCAGAGCGGCGGCACCGTGTCGCCACGCTCCTGCCGATCCAGGGTTGCGGCCATTGCCCTCAGCGGAAAAGCGGTGATGTCGTCTTCGGTCACCACCTCCTTGTCGAGCCAGTCGTCGAGTTTCTCTGGGGAAGCGGACATGGTCAAAGTCTCCGAATACGCTTGTTGGGCCAAATAGGGTCTTACTATGAACCTTGCCACACGTTTTGCGAAATCGGCATGTTGGAATCGGACCATTGCTTTTGCTCAAGATGCCGCCGAAGCCCGGCGCCCGACGCCCGACGCCTGCGTGGCGGATTCGAACGGCGTGGCCATAACAATACGGGAATTAAAGAGCAAGAGTCGGAGTGCACGACCTTAGGCGCATCCTTACACTCAGTCATCGCTCGATGAATCGCCTTACGGAGAATGCTCATGAATACGGTCGCGAAGGAGCTGCAGTCGCAGTCGCCGGAGTTGGAACTTGCGCTGGGGTTCGAGCCCAAACCGAAACACGTGGGCGCACTGGAACCAGGCTCGGGCATCGACGCCGGCTCGCTTGCGCAGCGCATCGACGCGATCGACTGGTTCGATGTCGAAGAAGAACTGAATGGCTACGGCTGCGCGATGCTGCGCAAGCTGTTCAATGCGCGGGAATGCGACGCGCTGAGCGCGCTCTATCCGCGCGACGACCTGTATCGCAGCCGCGTCGTGATGGCGCGGCATGGTTTCGGCCGGGGTGAATACAAGTACTTTGCGTATCCGCTGCCGCATCGGGTGGCGGCGTTGCGCGCCGCGCTCTATCCACGCCTCGCGCCGGTCGCGAATCGCTGGAACGAGGCGATGAATATCGACGTCCGTTATCCGGCCGCGCACGGCGAGTTTATCGCGCGCTGCCATGCAGCCGGTCAGCTGCGTCCGACGCCCCTGATGCTTCAATACACCAAGGACGACTACAACTGCCTGCATCAGGATCTATACGGCGAGCACGTCTTCCCGCTTCAGGTCGCGATTCTGCTTTCCGAGCCAGGCAAGGATTTCACGGGCGGTGAGTTTGTCATGACGGAGCAGCGTCCGCGGATGCAGTCGCGCACGGAAGTCGTGCCGCTCGGCAAGGGCGATGCGGTGGTGTTCGCGGTTCATCACCGGCCGGTGCAAGGCACGCGCGGCGTGTACCGGGTGAATCTGCGGCACGGCGTGAGCCGCCTGCGCTCGGGGCATCGGCACACGCTAGGGGTGATTTTTCACGACGCAACCTGATTGGGTTCCACACGGCGTTCATCCGTCGCGCGGGGACGCGTCATGATGGAGCAAGAAAGCGCTGCGCGGCTAACAATGCCTCTTTCACCCCGCAACGATCTCAAACCACGCACCATGCGTGCGATCACGATCGAGCACGCGCGACCCCGCATGACCGTCGGCGCGCAGCGCAACACCAAACACCCCTTCTCCCCGCGTGGCGAGTTGCCGGCGCAACGCCGCGCCTTCGGTGGTCACGCTCGCGGCATCGACTGGCACAGGGCTTAACAACACGACCGACGTTTCGCCAATGGACACCGTCGCCGACCTTGCCCCCAAGCCCGGCAAGGCCACTGCCCGCGTCGCCTCCGCACTGACACCGAGCAACGCCCGATACCGCTGCAGGCTCACGTTCAAATCGTCCACAGCGAGCGTCAAACTCGCAACCCCTCGCACGCCGTTCGCATGGTCACGCACCGCACCTTCAGCCACACGCAGATCGCGTGGCGTGATATCCCCGCACAGGAATGGCAGATCACTGGTCTGCGGCCGGCCAATCTGCCATTCGAGCCGCGCGCCGTCCGGACGCACACGCCCACCCGCTTGCGGACCGTCGTATTGCAATCCGCGCCCATGCGCCGCGTCGATCACGGCACCCACGCTCGACGGCAACAACGCGTAGTCCACAAAGCCGTCGCCGTGACGCTGCCCCACGTCCCACCAGCGACGCTGCGGCGCCGTCTGCAAGAAAGCGATCAGTTCGATGTAGCTGCCGTCGGCGAAACCGATCAGTGCGTTGTGCGTGACGCCGTCGGCATGGGTGCCGCCTTGCTGCACAGTGAACCCAAGCGCGCTGAAATCTTCAATGGTCTGCGTCAGGTCGTGGACGCGAATCACGATGTGATCGAGTAAGAGGCTCATGGTGAAAATGGTGTGGACGAATGCGTGGGTGAGCGGAGCGTTGAACGGACAGCGGAATGCCTACTTCTGCGCAACCGTCGCCTTGCTCTCAAGCAACGCCCACTTGCCGTTCTTCACGACCACGTTGATGTTTTTCACACCGATCACACGACGCGTCGCCGGATCGAAGTTAGCCTTGCCGAACACGACGCTCGGAATGTCGTGCAGCTTCGGCAGCGCATCGCGCACGGCTTTGCGGTCGGGACCGCCGGCGCGCAGCGCGTAGGCGGCGATGATGACGGCGTCGTACGCATAGGCGTTGAACGCGTCCGGTTCGCGGTGATATTTCGCTTCGAAGCGTTTGACGAAGCTTTGCACCTCAGGCCCGGATTCGCCCGGGAAGAAGCTGGTGTTCGTCGCCACGCCGTTGACAGCCTCACCGCCGAGTTCGAGGAATTTCGGCGAATACACGGAACTGGCCGCGGCGATCGGCAGGTTGATGCCGCTCGTGCGCGCCTGGCGGGCGATTTGCGCGCCGTCGGAATAGTACGAAATCAGCACGATGCCGTCCGGGTTGGCCGCGCTCACCCGCACCAGCGTCGCGCGAAAGTCTTTCTCGGCCGACTGATAGCCTTCGGACGCAACGACTTGCGCGCCGCGTTCATTGGCGGCTTTGACGAAAACGTCCTTGCTGGTGCGTCCCCAGTCGGTGTTCAGATAGAGCACGGCGATGCGCTTGAGGCCGAGCGTTTTCACGGCGAGGTCGGCGAGCAGCGGCTGCGCGTCGGCCTGGCTAACCGAGGGACTCCAGACGTAGTCGCCGCCTTTGGTGAAGTCAGGATGCGAGTTGGTGAAGCCGAGCTGCACGAGGCCGGCATGCTGATAAATCGGCGACGCCGCCATCGAAGCCGGGCTGGAAAAGTCGCCGAGTTCGATCAGGATGCGCGGGTCGTTGACGAATTTCTGCGCGATCGTGATGGATTGGCGCGGGTCGCTCTGGCTGTCCTCGAAGACGTAGTTCAGCGGGCGGCCGTTGATGCCGTCGTGACTGTTGATCTCATCCAATGCGAGATCGAAGCCGGCCTTCCATTGCGCGCCGTACTGGGCGTTCTGGCCGGTAAGCGGGCCGCTGACGCCGATCAGGATCGGATCGCCCGAAGGTGGCGCTGCTATCGCCGTGGCTGTCGTCGCGACTGCCGATGCGGCGAGCAGCAGAAACGCCGTGATGTGAGTCGCCCATGACGGGCGCAGGCTTGATGGATTCGACATGGCTCCAGGCTCGGTTTGCGTGAGATTGGAGTGAGTGTCGGATTTGCCCCGGCTTCGGGCAACCAAGCGATTCGCATATCGTTATGCGGCCAGGGAACTTGTCCACAGAAAACGTTCATAAGACTGTGGACAACACGCCCACAACAGAACCAAGCCATTGATGCGAATGCATTCTGCCGAATCGATGCATCCGTCAGCCTGCCTGGCGCCGAAATGGCCGAATGCGCGCCCTGACCAATGATCAGGACAAGCGCAACGATGCCGCTCCAGAGGATCACCCTGCTGAGGGAGTCTCCCGCAGCGAAGTATCCGATCACGTTCAGGAAGACCGCACACAACATGGACAGGAAAAGCCAGCGGTAGATGCACCCGTAACGCCATTGCCCGACCTGCGACGATTCATGACTGTCCCCCATACCTGTCCCAGAAATCGTGCACCAGCACCCTGTGGCTCCAGAAGCGCCGGATAACATTCAGGACAATCAGCACGAAAATGAAGCAGGTGAAAACCGTTTGAGAGGTGTCCCATGTCTTGTCGGTGGACAGCAGCAGGCCAAACGCCCACAGCGAAATAAACATGATGAGTTCCGCCCCCGAAAACAGATCAGGCTCGTAGGTCCGTTTCCACGGCACGCTGACCGATGAAGCCTCTTTCGCGGCAAGGTTCAGCACGACGCCCTGTTCGCTGGGGAGCGCCATGAGTTGCGGCCCCTGCCCGTAGTGCGCCATCTTCGCCGCCAGCGCCTGCACCGCCCAGTGCGCAACCGGTGCCTGCGGTCCCACCGCCTGCTCCAGCTCATGTGCAGCCAGCGTCAGGCCGCTGTCCCTGAGCGCTCCCATGGTGGCATGCTGTGCCAACCCCTTGAGCCGCCCATGCCAGAAGTGGTGAATGCGGTCTGCCGGCACTTGCTCCGCCTTCAGCAACAGGCCAAGCGACCTGTCCACCTGGTCGGCGTCGGACACGATCTGGCGCAGCAACCAGGCCTGCGGACGCGGCCTGTTCCTCTCGCTCATCAACGCGGGAGACGCGACCAGCAACGCCACTGCCGCCTCCGACATAGCCGGTTCAGCCTGTGCGGCTTCGTTCAGATGCCACGCGAGCAGAAGCCGGTATCCTGGCGTCTGCTCGCTAACGTAATGGGTAAACGACAGGGGCTTGTGATCGTCATCGATCCAGAATTTCGCAAAGTCAATCTCCCGGCTGTTGTCCATCCAGCGGATACGCGGCTTGCCAGGCAACTCCAGCCGCTCCCATGCAGCCTGAATTTCGCCAGCCACCTCCTGCCGGTCACACTGCATCACGATATCGAACGAATCGTCACGCATTGCCCTGGCAAGCATGGGAACAAGCGGAGTCATCAGCTTTCCGGCCAGCGCCGAGACCCGCGAGACACCTTCCGTTGCAGCGACATCGTCGAGCGCCATGACCCGTCCCGGATTCTCCGGTGCCTTCCCCTCCAGTCCCAACATGCGCAACGCCAGATCAGGCTCGGGCGTGAGAATCACACTGTCGAGGATGGGGAGGCCCGCGCGGCTGCTTCGCTGCCAGTCGGTCACCAGATGCCAGCGGGCAGCGTTCCTGACCGCATTGCCAAATGCCACACTGTCGTAAGCCATCGCGTACAGCCATGAGCCAAGCGTCAGCCAGAGCAGGAGCGGTAACAACACCGCGTCCCGCATGAACTTTTCCGATGCGATGGGCGCCCCCCTGGGCCACGAAAGCACCGTGATGAGAAGTGCGCCCCCCTCGATGACGAAGAACAGCGCAACAAACACCCACGCGGACAAACGCTCCGCCTCGGGCCATTCGTCCGGTATGGACGGGTCCCATTGAAAACTCATCGGCGTGTCTCCCCCGTCAGCTTTCGTAAGCCCACTCGCGCTGCGAGGCGATCAACCGGGGCGAAGGGGTACACCGGCAACGGCAGAAGTCGTTCTCCAGTGCGGGCAGTTTGCCTTCGATGGCGTCCGCTTCGTGGCGCGGCCTGTCCGCCTCGATGTGTCCCACGGTCTCGCACGCGAGACACTGCACACGCGCGCCGATGTAGCTCATGCCGCGCTCACCGACGCCTGTTCCCTCAATGCCGTCAAGCACGGTCCCGCCCGCCGCGGTCCGGTCAAGGCGAAGAATGCAGGCGCGTTCAGCCACGTGCCGCCCCCACCCATTCCCATTCTGCATCGCCCTGTCCCTGAACCGGCGGCATCGCGTCACCCCGGCGTAGCGTGAGGATGCCTGCGAGCTGATATTCATATTGCAGAGGCTGAAGCAAAGGGCTGGTCCGCACACGCGCCACCCATCGCCCGCTGCGCGGACAGGTCACACCCGGTTCGCAGAACTGTTGCGTGCCGTCGGTGATGTCGGATGACCACTGCCTGATAGGGGTTGGCGCGCTCGCTTCCCACACCCACTGCACCGGGCCGTCGATGTTGACGTCAACCAGTTCGGAGTCCATGGGCATCGTCACCGGCTCGGTTGTCGCCACGTCGCCTGCCCTGAATGGTTTCAGCAGCAGGCCGCGATAGCCGCCGCTGGTACGTACGGCGCGATACAGGCCGTGCTCGACGAAGGTTTCGCCCGGCTTGACCGGCTGCGAGGACATGTCCTTCTTGTGTGTGGCCTCCCACTGTTCGCGCTCTTCGGGCGTCGAAGGGTAGTCGTGGTCGATGGTGATTCGTGCCTTCACCGGTTTAAAATCTACCTGCGATGAAAGCCCCCATCCATATCCCTCATACTCGATTCTCATAAATGCGATTCCTGAGAATTCGTAGTCGCCCTTTTCAGCCTTATAATCCGGACTTGTTTTAAACTCCAGAACCTCACTATCCCCAGGCTTCAAAACAACGGCACCATCCGGAAAGGCATTCCGATTAAGCAAATCCTGCCCATCCAACCCAAACGCCCACGAACCATTAACTTCCTCACCTTTCCCATTCGAGGCGATTTTATTAACAGCCCCAACCCCCAATCTCCCCCCAACAGTTGTTCCCATCCATTTATCCGGCGTCTTAAATTTTATCAGGCGATCCCCGGAATTTATAAATTTCACAGACACAAAATAGTGCCCGCTCTTTTTCTTTACATTCACGACGGTAAAATCCAACTTGATAAGCTTTCGACCATCCGTTCGAGCCTGCTCCGACAATCTGAAGGGAACATCAAAAACTTTGCGCCTGAATTTTTCAGGAATCAGACGCAGAGAACCCAAGCTACCTGCAACTTTCCCGTCATCCATGCACACAACAGTGAATGTTGCAGCAGGATCATGCGTTTCAGGGCCGCCACTTTGGATATCTTTTTCGCATAAAGTCTGCGCCACCCCTTTCAGCTCCTCTATGTCTCGATTTTGCAGACTCAATACAAAAACCCCCACGCCAGTTTGGGTGTCGTCGTTTACCGTGTCCCCTTTGGCAAAATAAAATTTGTCTACTCCATCGAAAGTCATCTCTCTCGAACCATATTCAAGGCCACCCGACCACGAAAGGGAAAACGCACCGGGCCGCAGGATCTCATTATTCGAATCATTTGCCATCGCGCACCTACCTCCTATCCATATCACCATCAACGACCAGAAAGCCGCCTTCAGTATCTTCCGAAACTTCTGACCATCGTTACTTGTTGGCATGAACCACCCCGGTCTTCACAGTTGAGCTTCCATCACTTGCTCCGGTTTTCTTTGTGGCGACGGCAGGAGCGTTGTAGCCAACACGCCATAGTTTGTTGGTGTGTTCGGAAAACCATCTGCGAATATATTCGAGGTAGTAAGGTGAAGTGGTTGCTGCCGGCTTGAGGCACCCGCCGCCCATAAGGTTATTTTCGGCTTCAATCACCCAGAATTTACCCGTAGTTTTATTCCTGTCTGCCAGATCAAAATCTATATCCCTGCCGTCTTTGATATACATCGAGTGCACAAATCCCCCTTGTTCCCAATACTCGTCAGGGAAATTAAACAAATGCCCTGTCTCGTGTGATTTCGTTTGGGTCACATACGGTACTCTTCCAGCACCGCTGTTATCGAGCTTATATTCTTTTTCCGGCCAATTAGCAGCATCGGCCCGATCAGTAGTCGGGTACAGGTTGATCGTGACGTTCGGGTTAAGCGCCCGAGCATCAGCCTCCTTAACCACATGCACATCCGCGCAAAATCTCACGGCAATCCGGCAGCCACAAGCCCCAGCTTTGCTGCAACCATCGAGAATCAGTTTGTAATTCCCCTGATTCAGCGTCTTTTCGATCATATTCTTGTACGTAGATGCATCGACTTCCCTTGGGTCACGCTCAATCAACATCAAACCCTGTTCGGCAAGCGACTTGCCAGAATTCGCTCCGTTGCCGAAAGTTTCATACTGCACAACCACGTAGTTATTCTGTTCGTCACGCAGCGGCTCTCTCGTTGCGGGATTCATTTTCACCAGCAATCGTGGGACTAATGCAGTCACAACCTTTGCCGTGAGGGTCCTGGCGCTGGAGTCGTAAATGAACTGGCATGTAGTTGGCGCTATCCCGGCACACATTACCGGCCTTCCGCCCTTTACAAGCCGTTCAGTCCTCGTCCAGCCGTACTTCTGGTACGTAGGTGTTTCGCGCTGCATCGTTGCCGACGCCACGAAATCCGAAAGCTGCCAGTCGCATGGGGCAGGGCTTTCGAGTTTGATCGGGTCTGGATTCCCTGCTGGTCCTTCGCTTGGCGCATTATCTGGATCGTTCACCACCAGAACGCCACGCCCTTTCTCAACCAGCGTATTTCTTCCCGTCGGCGGAACGCCCGCGCCCCACGGACTCCCCCCATCACTCGACACACCATCCGCTGAGGCCATCGAGCCCGCGCTGAGCGACGGCACAGGTGCCACCGTCCCCGTATTCACCAGTCCCTCCCACTGCATCGGTGCGGGCGCTGGCGCGATCTCCTGGATGAAATCTGGATTGGTCCGCCACACCTCGCAGTCCGTCGTGAACGGCACGAACGTCGGCGCGAAAGCCGTACCGCCCAAGTCCATCTGCGCGGGACCCACCTTCTTCAGGCCCCCGGTCCTGAACACGGCGCCCCCCCGCGACCCGAACTCAATCCCATCCGGCGTCATGCGCAGGTACGTTCCGCCCACGTTCAGGACGATTTCCTTCGGGGATTTCATGTGCAAAACGCCGCTCACCGTCTCCACCGTCATGTCACCCTGCGAGGCAAGCTGCATGCGGCCACGCTGAGCCTGTGCCACGAAGTCTCCCGCCGACGTGACAAGACTCATGCCCTTCTGCGAGAAGAACGACATCGCATCGCGCGCTGTCGCCGTGAAGCGCCTGAACGTGCTGAAGTGAATCCCTTTCTTCGCCGTGCCGATGATCGAGCCATCGGCGGCGACATGTACACCATCGCCCGATACAAGTCCGACAGGCCCTGGTCCCGTGACCAGCACACCCGGCTTCTTCAGATCGTGCAGGCCATCGTTGATGTTCTGCTGTGCAACCGTGTCGGCGGGCGAAGCCTTTGACGCCTCGGCGGACTCGGCAAGTGACCTGCTCATCGCCTGATGGTCCCTGAGCTGCGCGTCCGTCTCGCCCATGGCGAGCACCCTGCCGCTGCCGTCCGCCTGGTCGTACGCCGTCACCATCACGCCCGCACCGCCGCGCGCAACCGCATGACCCGACGTGCGAAGCTCCGCCCCCGTGCCGCGCTCGTTCAGGTCACGATCCGGGATATGGCCGAGGTTGAGCTGCGAACGGCCGGAGTGCTCCGTGCTGAGTTCGATCCCTTCCTGGTTGTCCCAGTCATCCATCCACAGCTTGTTGCCCGAGCGCGTGCGGATTTCGCTGCGCGACATGCGCCGCCGCGAACTGTTAATCAGGTCCTCGTTCACGGCATTCGGCATGAAAGCCAGGACGAACGGCTTGTTCGGGTTGCCCTCACGGAACGCCACCAGGGCTTCGTCACCATCCACCGGCGGCATGTTCAGACCTGACCGGTCCCTGCTGGCGAAGGGCTTCGCCATCCGCAGCGGCATGCTCTCCGCCCCACTCGGCCAGTTGCCGAAATCGCAGTGAAAGCGGGCGATGACTTCACCCTTTGCGCTCAGGTAAGGAAACCTGTATTTATCCGGCGATCTGATCGTTGCGCCGTGTGTGCCGTGGATGCGGGGCCACCGCGACTCGTCAACAGGCATACGGTACGGACGGCCCGCCGGAATCGCGTGAAATGTATTCCTGTAATTCTGGTTGCGCGCGCCACGATGCACCACCCTCCAGACGAACATCCCTTCCTTCGAGTCAGGCGCACCCGTTTCCTCGACCGCATAGGCGTCCAGCACGTCCGGCTGCACGATACAGCCAGGCCGCACTGCAGGCATCGTGGACTTCGCCTTGCAGGTGACCTGTTGCGAACGCGCCGCCTCGTGCCGCAAGGTCGCCTCACGCTTCGCCCCCTCGGCGTCTTCGTGATGGGTGCCCCACACCATGGGTGTACCCAGCGTGGTCCCGTCGTGCAGTCTGGCGCTGAATTCGTCGCGCGCGCGTGCCTCTTCGCGAAAGATCGTCGCGGCGTTCTCGGGGTTGTAGTCCGCAACGATGAACGATTCGGGAATGGCGCGTGTTTTGATTTTCAGCGAATAGACTGACTCGTCAAAAGTGAGCAGGCCCGACACAGGACGATGTGGAAGTCCGATCGCCGGACGCGTATAGCCGTCGATATCGTCGGCAATGACGAGCACTTCGCCGTGCTCATCCATCTCGGTAAACGAAAACAGGCCGTCCTGCTCCATCTGCAGCCGGCAGTACGCCCAGTCGCCCATGTTGTACTGGAAGTGGAACGAATGTCTGGGGTGCGGTCGTTGCAACCTGTATTCAATCCGCATCCAGAAGCGGCTGTCATGGCGATTGAGGATATCGCCAACGATCTCGGCAGACGACCTGTTCTGGTACGTTGCACAGTTGCTCGGCCCGTCCAGCATGGCAAGGCGCTGGCGGATCACGACGCGGTACGTGCAGCCGTCAGGCGAGCGCGACACCGAATGAAAGCGCGATACGAAGCCCCGGAACTCGCGAATCTGGGCGCCTTCCCCGGTCTGGAACCTGAAGTTCGCCCACTGACCCAGGATGTCCTTGCGCGACACCGGTCCCGCTGTCGAAACGAGCGCCCTGATCCTGTATGGCTCGCAGACTTCCTCACGTACTTCCCACTCAATAACCGACACCACGGGCATCGGTCGCGGCTTGTGCTCGTCCGCCGGCGCCCTGTCCTTTGGATAGCGCCGGATTATCTCCATGTGCGCCGACTGCCTGCCTGTTATCAACCCTGCTACACGATCAGATTCCGCCATGGACGTTCCGTTAGTTAATAGTCCCATCTATTCCGCGTAAAGCTGAAACCGTAATTCATCTGCCCGCAGGCCAGTTCCGTAATCTAGCCGACGGCAAAGGACAAAAATCGTCAGCGCGATCGCATTGACGAAATTTGACAGGTACAAGGCTGTGGTCCGGTCTGACTTGGGGAGAGTCTGCGAGCTTCACGCCGTTGACGGGCTGGACTTGCTGCCGCACTGTTTGCGCCAGATCAGAAAAGACAAAAAACCCGCACGAAGCGGGCAAAGGCAGTCGAGCGTCGTCCGCGGAAAGACGACGACGCCTGCTGGGAGCTGGCCCAGCTATCAACGACAAGTGACTTGCAAAAGAGCAGGGGAAACGGAGTCATCCGGAACGTTCACGCAGTTCGGTTGCCGGTGTCATGCGGTGCGGTGGCTGCGATGCGTGCGAGCACACGCCTTCAACCGGGTTCCCTTCAAAGAGCAGCCGCCAGGGTTTGCGCCTGCCCGCCCACACGGGCATCGCATTGGTGTACATGTGCAGCGATATGCCTGTCGAAATTTTTCCTGCATCGACGAGCGTGCGGACTGCCCCGCGGATATCGCCGGGCATCACGTCGCTTACACGCGTACCGCCTGCATTTGGCAGCAGGTGCAGATCGAACATCCGCCGCACGCCCCTGGCCCCGTCCGGAGTGTTGTCTACCATCGCCCAGGGATGTCACGTCTCAAACATGACCACTACGGTCAGTTGTGACTCAGCGTCCTGCCGCTCGCGTTCGGCCAGCTCCTGCTGCTGCCGGACAACCTGCGCCTTCTCGACCTTCAGCTTGTCCGCGACCAGCTTGCGCTGGCCTGCCGGATCGCCGGAACGCTGCACGCCCAGCTTCGTTTCATCAAGCTCCAGCCTGATCGTGGCGAGCCTCACACGCGGCCAGGCTCCAAGCGGCATTTCCCGAGCCGCGCCCTCGACGCGGTAGCGAAAGTGAATACGGACAACCGGAGACCGTATGCCAACAACCAAGTTGTTGAGTTCAAACGGAACAGATGTTTGCGGACCTTGTACAACGCGGGATCAATTTATCCACAGAAAATGTGGAGAGGGTTGTTGATAACAACGGGGCTACGCACCTAAGTGCTTGACGCAGATCGGTTTGTTGTTGGCGGTGCGGGTGAATGCAGGGATGATCGGCTACGCGGTTCGCGCGGATGGACGCATTGCGGAGGGCTGGCTTATCCACAGAAAATGTTCGCAAGCCTGTGGATAACATTCTGGCAAGCGCGCCAAGTACTTGATGTAGCTGGCTTCTCTCGCGCTGCATGTCGGCGTGACCGCTTACGCGGTCACGCCTTTTGCGCTAACAGGAAAGCGGCTTCGCCGCGGCTTACGCGGTCACGCCTTTTGCGCTAACAGGAAAGCGGCTTCGCCGCGGCTTACGCGGTCACGCCTTTTGCGCTAGCAGGAAAGCGGCTTCTCCGCTGCTTACGCGGTGACGCCTTTTGCGCTAGCAGGAAAGCGGCTTCTCCGCTGCTTACGCGGTGACGCCTTTTGCGCTAACAGGAAAGCGGCTTCGCCGCGGCTTACGCGGTCACGCCTTTTGCGCTAACAGGAAAGCGGCTTCGCCGCGGCTTACGCGGCCACGCCCCCCATCAAAGGTAAGCAGACTTCGCGGCGCTGCGGTTCGCGGGAACCAGCAGTTTGCTTCGTTCGACCAGAGCGCCGAACAGCAGCCCGACGGTCGTCCACATAACCACCTGCATGCCGATCGCCGCGACGCGGAACTTCCACAACAGCACCGCCGGGAAAGTCGCGGGCACTTCGTTGATCGTCGGCATCGACAGTTGCACGGCAGCAATGATCGCGACGAACACCAGGCCTGCCACAATCGAGCCGTTCCACGCGCCGAGCTTCAGCGCTGCGCGGCGTCGAACCTTCAGCGAAAACACCATCGCGGCCAGCGAGATCGCAATCATCAGGAAGAACAAGCCGGTCCGCGTTCCGATCGTCTCGGGGTCGCCCACCGAAGGGGGATTCGCCGGGTACTTGATGTTCGGGACGATCACCAGCGTGATAAACGCGCCAAGCGCCAGCCATGCGGACAACGCGCGCGCGCTCAACGCGCCGGCGCGGCCGTACGCATACGCGAACACCAGCGAGAACAGCCCACCGAACGCGGCGCCATACGTCACCACGCCCGTCAACAATCCCAGGCCCGCCTGGGTGTCGCGGCTGACGAGCTCAGGTTCGGGCGCTTCGCCTTTGGCTGCCTCGGCCTTTTCCTCGAAGGAAATGGCTTGGTCGACCTGCGGCTCGCCCACCAATCTGGCGAAGCCGAACGTGAGCAATCCCGCGGCGATGCCTGCAAGCATCCCGCGTACCAACAATTTACCGACCATGTTCGACCCCGTTAGTGGCAGGGAAAGCCGAGCAGATGGCGGCCGTCGTGCACGAATTCGTGCACGTACATGCCAGGCACCAGCGACGTGGCGCCCTGTTCCGCACCGACGAAATAGAGCGCGAGCAACAGCAGCAAGCCGCCGAATACGACCCAAGGCAGCAATTCACGCAGCGGAATCGGCGTGGGTTGGGCAACGGGCTGTGCAGCAGGCTGCGTAGCGGGATCGAAAACGGCGTGAGTCATAATGGACATCTCCTTGGGGGTAACGCGCCCCGATAGTCGATTGAAGAGGGATGGTGCGAAGCTCAGGTCTGGCTTTCGGCTCGTGAATGCCGATTACAGTGGCGCGACCGCGCCGGGCTCTCACCGGCTTCCGTGCTTCGCAGTGACGCTATTCTACGCGCTAAACTTGGGCCCCCGGCAATCCAAAGCATGCGTTTCATGCGTCCCGCTCCGGCCCGGCCTCTCTGGAAATGAACTGAATGGACACACGGCTGTTACTGATCAGCCACGCATCGACTGCGGCGATGCGCGCGGGCCGCTTCCCCGCGGACGATCCGCTCGACGCGCGTGGCCTCGCCGAAGCAAGCGCCGCGCGTGCGCGTCTGTCGATTCCGGACGACGCCGCGGTTTTCGTCAGCCCGGCCGTTTGCGCGCGCGATACGGCAACGGCCTTGGGCATCGGCGCCGCAGCCTTGGGGCAAGGCGCATCGGTCGAGGCCGGGCTGGCGGATATGGACTACGGCCTGTGGCATGGCCGCCGTCTCGCCGATCTCGCCGCCGAAGCGCCGCAAGACCTCTCAGGATGGACACATGATCCCGACGCTGCCGCGCACGGCGGGGAGTCGTTCAATCAGGTCGTGAAACGGGTAGGACGGTGGCTCGATGCGTTGGACGATGCGTTGAGCGAGCGGGCAACCGGGCGAGCGGGCGATGCGTCGAGCGACGGCACGGACGAGTCAAAAAGCTGGGCATCAGGCGCACAAGCAAACCGCACACCGCGCGATACGCAACATGTCGCGGCCGTCACGCACGCGCCGGTCATCAGGGCCGCAATCGTTCATGCGCTCGGCGTGCCGCCCGCTGTGTTTCCGCGCATCGAGATCGCGCCGCTCTCGATGGTCGAGTTGCGACGCTCGCGACGCGGCTGGACATGGTGGCCGGCATCGCCGTAGGGTTGCGCGACGCCCCGGCCGTCATCCGGCGTCAGCGAGGCCAAACCGTCCGGCGCCGCCGCGACGATCCGTGTGAGCGACGCGCACGGGCCAGGCGCATCGTCGGCATTCGCGCAGCACGGCAACAGGGCGCTGAGCGATAGTGCGGCGATCGCGGCCGCGAGGATTCGGGTGTTGTTCATGTCGGCACGGCCGTTCGAAAGGTGACCTTATCGTGGCAGCACGGTTCATGCCGCTCCTTTCATTGCTCGCATCCTTTGGTGTCGAACATCGCCGACAATGCGCAAACCGATGTCAGCATGCGCGCGCCATCGTGACCCACACCCGGCACGATATGAAAGCGCTGCTTCAGCCCTTCCGGATGACGCGACTGGATGTACCGGTAATACGCTTCCGCGCGCGCGACACGCTGCGGACCTTGCGCTTCGGCGGCACAGCTTCTATCGAGCGCGCTTTGCTGCGGATCGTCGTCCGCGCCGCCGACCAGGTAGTCAATGCGGCGCGACACATAAGTCGCTTCGAGTTCTGCCGGCGAACGGTCGTCGAGGTACGGCGGCCGATTGTCCATGCCGTATTTCCATTGGTTGAAGTCGGCGCATTGCGCGGCATCGAACGGCGCCGCCACACCTTGCGCATTCGGCCGTTGCGCATCGAAATAGGCATACGTCGACGGGCTCGCCACGACGTAGCGCACATCGATGCCTTCATTCGTCAGCACGTCGATGTTATGCGCCGCGACGGCGTAACGCTGCACGACCTGTCCGCCACCCGAATGCCCTGCGAACACGACATGCCGCAGATTCGGAAACAGCTTGCGATCCGCGAGACGCGTGACGATCGCGTCCAGTACCGCGTACGAACTGATGGGCAACGGCGCCCGCGCCGCCTCGCCGCCCATCCACGCGTCGCCGGTCCAACGCAGCAGATCGGCCGGTTCGCCATGCATGCGCGTGTCGAGCGTGGCGAGGAATTGCGGCGCGATCAGAAGCGTGCTGTCGGCATCCGCGTGGGCAGCGTCACGCGCGTTCTGCGCAGTGCGGAAGTACACGTCCGCGTTGCGCAGCTTGCCGTGAATCACGATCACCGCACGCGTCACCTGCGGTTGCGCGACGTTCCAATCCTTCGACAGATACAGCGGAAATTCAGCTTGCCCTTGCGACGTGTCGATCGTGAACCGTGTGTCCGAGATCGTCGCCACCGGTTTTAGATGCGACGCGTAGGGATGCGCCGCGAATACCGGTTGCATGAGCAATGCCAGGATGGAAGCCCCGGCGGCCGCGCATCCCAGCGCCAGGCATCGCGAAAGATTGAATGTCATGCAGCTTGCTCCTGATCAATATGTTCTATCTTGAACGCGGTGCATCGTCGAATCCGTCGGCTCTGCAAAAAATCCGGTTCAACAGTTTGCTAACGAATATCCAGGAAATACAATAGCGGCCATGTCGAATCTCCATGCTTTGCGCCGCATTGTCAGCAGGACCCTGGTCGTCGCTGCCAGAAAATGGCGGCGTGCGAGCCATGGCGTGCTCGCGGCCTTTAGCGTTTCCGAAGCGTGCGCCACGCCGCTCCTGACCGTCAGCCGGCTCGGCGAAGCCGCCGCGTAACGGTTTATGGCCTATCCCTCCATCCGCGACTGGCTGTTCTCCCTCAAGACGTTTGCCGCGGCGATGATCGCGCTTTACATCGGTCTCTCGCTCGAATTGCCGCGGCCGTACTGGGCAATGGCCACCGTCTACATCGTGTCGAACCCGTTTGTCGGCGCGACCCGCTCCAAGGCGCTCTATCGTGCGCTCGGCACCGTGCTCGGCGCATCGGCCGCGGTGTTGCTGGTGCCGCCCTTCGTCGAATCACCGTATCTGTTCAGCGTGATCGTCGCCTTGTGGACCGGCACGTTGCTGTATCTGGCGGTGGCCGATCGCACCGCGCGCAGCTACGTGTTCATGCTGGCGGCCTACACCATGCCGATCATTGCGTTGCCTTCGGTGACCAATCCGGGCGGCGTGTTCGATCTGGCCATCAGCCGCACCGAGGAGATCACGCTCGGCATCGTGTGCGCGAGCATTGTCGGCAGTTCGCTGTTTCCCAGCCGGCTCGCGCCTATCATCATCGAGCGGACCGACGCGTGGTTTCGCGACGCCGCGTTCTATGCGGCCGAAACGCTGTCCGGGCGCATTGCGAGCTCGGCGATCTCGGGAGCCCGTCAACGGATCGCGAGCACGATCAACGGGCTGGAACTCCTGCTGAGCCAGCTTGCCTACGACCATACCCGGCCGGACATCCTGGCGCGTGCTCACGAGTTGCGCGGGCGCATGCAGTTGCTGCTGCCAATGATGTCGGCGCTGGCCGACCCGCTAGTCGCCCTCTACAACAGCGGCCGCCAGACCTGGCCCGAGGGTCTCGAGACGTTGCTCAACGACGTCATCAAGTGGTTCCATGCGCCGCTTCCCGCAGCCAGCGGGGGCTATCACCCCGACCCGGAAGCCAACGCATTGCGCGAGCGCATCGCCGCGATGCAGCCGCTGCCGGCCGCGCTGGCGACCTGGGACGGCGCGCTGCTTTCGAACGCGCTGTGGCGTATGAAACAGACGATCGACCTCTGGCAAGACTGCCGCTCGCTGCGCATCATCATCACGCGCGAAGAAGGCTCGTGGCGGCCACGTTTTCGCCACTGGCGGCTGGGCGGCACCGAACGGTTCTTCGACCGCGGCATCATGCTGTTTTCGACTGTATCGGCGGGCGCCGCGGTGATCATCGCGTGCAGTCTGTGGATCGGCTCGGGCTGGGCGGACGGCGCCAGTGCGGTGACGCTGGCCGCCATCGCGTGCTGCTTCTTCGCCGCGCTCGACGAACCCGCGCCCATGGTGTTCAAGTTCTTCGTCGCCACGGCGATCAGCGTGGTGGCCGCCGGCATCTATCTGTTCGCCGTGCTGCCTCACGTGCACGATTTCCCGATGCTGGTTATTCTGTTCGCCGCGCCGTTCATCCTTGTCGGCACGCTGATCCCGCGCCCGCAGTTCAACATGGTGACGGTGCTCGTGGCCGTCAATACGGCTACCTTCATCAGCATTCAGGATGCCTACTCGGCCGACTTCCTGATCTTCGTGAACAGCAATCTCGCGGGTCTTGCCGGCTTGCTGTATGCGTATCTGTGGACCCGCGCGACACGGCCGTTCGGCGCCGAACTCGCGGCCTCGCGGCTGTTGCGCTCGAGCTGGGCCGACGTGGCGCTGACCGCGTCCACGCGAACAATCGAAGACCCGCGCAATCTCGCCGCGCGCATGCTCGACCGCCTGATGCAGTTGATCCCGCGCCTCGCCGCCACGGACGACCACCGCCATCCGTCAATCGAAAGCTTCCGCGATCTGCGCATCGCCTTCAACGCACTCGATCTGCGCCGCGTGACGCACAAGCTCGGTGGCGACGCGCCGGCCGCGATCCATCATGTCCTCGAAGACGTGTGCCGGTACTTCGAAACCTGCGTCGACCGGAAAACGCGCCAACCGGTGCCCGAGAGCCTGATGTCGTCGATCGATGCCGCCGTGGCGCGCGTCACCGCGCAAGGACTCGCCAATGCCGGCACGCCGGGCCTGGCCGCGCAAACCTCCGCGCGCCGATTGCGCGAGGCGCTGCACGCGCTGGTCGGCTTGCGTCTTTCGCTGTTTCCGGCCACGCTAATCACACCCACGCCGCCCGAACCGGAGGCCGCTGCCTGATGCGCCTGTCCCGCAACCCGATCCACTCCTTTGCCCGTTCCCGCGATGATCGGTGAAATCGATATCTTCGGCGTGTTCGTGCCGGCCGTGCTCGTGCTGATGCTGGTCGCCTATCTGATCAACCTGGCCATCCGCACGGTGCTCGCCCGCGTCGGCTTTTACCGCTTTGTCTGGCATCGCTCCATCTTCGATCTCGGCATCTATGTGCTGGTGCTGGGCCTTGTCGTCGTCGTTTCGCACAGACTAATAACGTGAAAAAAACCTGGTTCTCCGTCGGTCAGATTCTGCTGACCCTGATCGTCGTCGTGGTGGCAGCCTTCGTGCTGTGGAAACTGGTCGCCTATTACATGTTCGCACCGTGGACTCGCGACGGCCACGTGCGCGCCGATGTGATCCAGGTCGCGCCGGATATCTCGGGGCTGATCTCATCGGTCGAGGTGGTGGACAACCAGCAGGTCAAACAAGGCCAGGTGCTGTTCGTGATCGATCAGGCCCGCTATGCGCTCGCCCTGCGCCAGGCGCAGGCCACCGCGCAGCAACGCCGCGCCACCCTCGATCAGGCGCGCCGCGAAGACGCGCGCAATCGCCAGCTCGGCAACCTGGTCGCGGCCGAAGTCGCCGAAGAAAGCCGTTCGCGTGTCGAAACGGCGGAAGCCGCGCTCGCCGATGCGAACGTCGCGATCGATACGGCCAAACTGAATCTGCAACGCACCACCATCGTGAGTCCGGTCGACGGTTATCTGAACGACCGCGCGCCGCGTAGCGGCGAATTCGTCTCGGCGGGCCGTGCGGTGCTGGCGGTGGTGGATATGCATTCGTTCCGCGTCGACGGTTACTTTGAAGAAACCAAGCTGCGCGGTATCGACATCGGCCAGCGGGTCGATATCCAGGTGATGGGCGAGCCGAACGTGCTGCGCGGTCACGTGCAAAGCATCGTCGCGGGGATCGAAGACCGCGACCGCACGCAAGGATCGAATCTGCTGCCGAACGTGAACCCGGCATTCAGCTGGGTGCGGCTCGCGCAGCGGATTCCGGTGCGCGTCGCGCTCGACGAGGTGCCAGCCGATTTCCGCATGATCGCCGGACGCACGGCAACTGTGTCGGTGCGCGATCTGTCGCCGACCGGCAAGCCGCGTCCGGCTGCGGGCGCTTCGGGTGCGGTGGATGCATCGGCGGCTTCGGCTACTTCTGCGGTTCCGGCTGCCTCCGCCGCTGCTGCTGCGCAACCGGCGTCTGCTGCCGCCATGTCGGGCGCATCGCAATGAAGCCATCGCGCGCCCTGCCCTTATTGCCGCTGCTGCCCTTGTTGCCGTTGGCCGTTGCGCTCAACGGCTGCGTGAATGTCGGCCCCGATTACGCGCTGCCGAAGCAGGCGCTGGTCAACGCGCCACTCGCCAATGCGCCGATCGAGGGCGCCGATGCCAAACTGACCACGCGGCAAAACGTGCCGGCGGTCTGGTGGAAACTCTATGACGATCCCGTGCTGAACAGCCTCGTCGACGAAGCGCTGCAATCGAATACCGACTTGCGCGTCGCGGCAGCCAACCTCGCGCGTTCGCGTGAAGCACTGGGCGTCGCGCAGGCGCAGGGCGGCTTCTCCGGCAAGAGTTCGGTGCTGCTCGAACGCGCGCAGGAATCGGCCGAGCAGTTTCTGCTGACCGAGAAGCTGCCGGTCGTGAATGAAGGCGACATCGGCATCAGCATCTCATACGAAATCGATCTGTTCGGCAAGCTGCGACGCGGTGTCGAAGCGGCGGCGGCGGACACGGAATCCGTGCAGGCGGCCGGCGATCTCGCGCGGATCACGGTGGTCGCGGATGTGGTGCGCTCTTACGTCGAGCAATGCTCGGCTACCGAGGAGCTCAGAATCGCGCAGCAGTCGCTGGCCTTGCAGAAGGAGCGTGTGGACGTATCGCGCCGGCTACGCGATGCGGGCCGCGGCAATCAGACCGACGTGACGCGCGGGCAGACCCAGGTCGATACGTTGGCGGCGGATATTCCGCGCTATACCGCGCGCCGCCAGATCGCGCAATACCGGCTCGCGGCGCTGCTCGCACGCGCGCCGTCCAACTTGCCGCCAGCCGTGCTGGCGTGCAGCACGCTGCCGCGAATCCGTCAGCCGATTCCGGTCGGCGACGGCGCCGCGTTGCTCAAACGCCGCCCTGACGTGCGCGAGGCCGAGCGTCAGCTGGCGGCATCGACGGCGCGCATCGGCGTCGCGACGGGCGCGTTGTATCCGACGGTGAGCATCGGTGCGTCGGCGGGTTTGACCGGGGTTCTGGAAGACCTCGGCACCTCGCCGACGGCGCGCTGGGGCTTCGGTCCGCTGATCAGCTGGACCTTCCCCACGAACGGCGCGCGGGGTCGTGTGCGCGAAGCGCAAGCGTCGAGCAATGTGGCGTTGGCCAGGTTCGACGGCGTGGTGCTGACCGCGTTACGCGAAACCGAAACCAGCCTCGCGACCTATGCGTCCGACTACGCCCGCGCCGACGCCTTGCGTGCCGCGTTGAAGTCGGCCACCCAGTCAGCGGACGAAACGCATCGGCTGTATCGCGCCGGACGCGAGTCGTTCATTTCGGATCTGGACGCAACCCGCACGCTGACTTCGACGAAATCTCAGGTGGCAGCCGCGGAAGGTCAGGTGGCGATCGATCAGGTCAACCTGTTCCTCGCGCTCGGCGGTGGATGGGAGACCGATGCGCAGACGGCGCCTGGAGCAGCGGTATCCAACGCTGCCGCGGCTGCGTCGGCTAAGGCCGTGCCGACCGCGGCTGCCAAGGCGCCCTGACCCTCCCGCCTCGTCTCGTCTCATCCGGGTAAATCACTATTATTGACAAGCTTTCTTTTACCTTTCAATTCGGGTTAAATACGAGCCTCTTCACCACGTTACGGGGTCACGTATGTCGCAATTCATGCAAGGCGCAGCCACATTGGGCGGTTGTATCGGCGTTTTTACGGTAGTGGTGGCAGTCGTGGAGATGCTGGCGAACTGAGCGCGCCTGACTCGTGGATAGTTCTGGCTCACCCAGGCGCCCCCGCCTGCGGTGGTGCCGGCCCTAAGCTGTCGGCCCTAAGCGGGCCGCCGTTTCGCGGCCGCCTGGTGAATCGCCGCCCGCACCCTCGGATACGTGCCGCAACGGCACACAATGTTGGACATCGCCGCGTCGATGTCGGCATCGGTGGGATTGGGCTTCTGCTTGAGCAACGCGCAAGCCGCCATCAGTTGCGCGCTTTGGCAATAACCGCACTGCACCACATCGAGATCGATCCACGCTGCTTTCAGCGCCTGTGCTTCGGCGCCCTGCACGCCTTCGATTGTGGTGATCTTCTGCGAGTGCAGGCTCGACATCGGCGTCTGGCAGGCAAGGCCCGCCTTGCCGTCGAGATGAATCGTGCACGCGCCGCAAATGCCCACGCCGCAGCCGAACTTGGTGCCGGTCATGCCGAGGTCGCAGCGCAGCACCCACAGGAGCGGCATGTCCGGTTCGGCTTGTACGGCCACTGCCCGGCCGTTGATGTTGAGCGATCCCATGTTTTCTCCATCAATCTGAAGCCTTCACGCAAGCCTCAACGGCAACGCACGCAAGCGCTGGCCGGTCAGCGCGAACACCGCATTGGCCACCGCCGGCGCGACCGGCGGCACGCCCAGTTCACCGACGCCTTGCGGATGCATCTGGCTCGGCATGATGTCGGTTTCGATCACCGGACAGTCGTTCATCCGCACGACCGGGAAATCGAGGAAGTTCTTCTGCGTCACCACGCCGCCGTCGATGGTGATTTCGTCCTGCAATGCAGTCGACAGGCCGAACACGATGCCGCTCTCCATCTGCTGACGAATCAGGTTGGGATTCACCGGCAATCCACAGTCGATCACGCAGACCACCCGATGCACGCGAATCTGCCTGTTCGGGCCGACCGATACTTCCGCCACCTGCGCGACGACACTGCCGAACGCTTCGTGCAACGCAACGCCACGCGCCCGCTTTGTGCCGTCGGCGGCCCGCGTCATGGGACGTCCCCAATCCGATAAGACCGCCACGCGCCTTAACACCGCCAGATGGCGCGGATGCTGCGCAAGCAGCGCCGCGCGAAACGCAATCGGATCCTGGCCGGTGGCTACGGCGATTTCGTCGGTAAAGCCCTCGGTGAAAAACGCCTGATGCGAATGGCCGACCGATCGCCAGAATCCAACCGGGATCGGCAATTCGACGATCTTGTGCGCCACGCGCGCCGCGGGCCATTCGTAGGGTTGATCGAACGCGCCTTCGCACGTGGTCTTGTCGATCGGCATGCGCGGCACGCCGTAGTAGCGCGCGAGCGATTCCGGCACGATCGCCTGGCTCGCCGAAGTGGCGTGCCATGCGACGAGCTTGCCGTCTTTGTCGAGACCGGCCTTCAGGCGCGACACGCACGCCGGACGATAGAAATCGTGGGTGAAATCCTCTGCGCGCGACCAGATTGTCTGCACCGGACGGCCACCGCCCTCGCGCGCAATCGCCGCGGCTTGCGCGATGAAGTCGAGTTCGAGACGGCGCCCGAAAGCGCCGCCGAGCAGTTGCGTTTGCACGTCGACTTTGTCGGCGTCGATGTCCAGCACTTTCGCGACGTGCTGCCTTGCGAGCGCCGGTATTTGCGTCGAGACCCAAACGGTGGCCGCGCCGTCCGCAACCTGCACCGTGCAATTGACCGGCTCGACCGCGCCATGCGCAAGATACGGCGCGTGGTACTCGGCGGTGAGGATTCGCGCCGCGCCGATCAACGCGGCTTCGACGTCGCCTTGACGGTAGTAAGCGTGACCGTCGCTGTCGTCCAGTGCCTGCTTCAGACGCGTGTCCACGCTCGCGCTCGACAGTTTGACTGCGGGGCCGTCATTCCACGCCACGTTGATCGCGCTGACCGCGTTCATCGCGCGGAACGGGTTGTCGGCAATGACCGCAACGCCGCCGCTGCCGCCGCCATAGGGTTTCAGCGAAAATGCCTTGATGAAGCCAGGCATGGTCCTCGCAGGCGAGGCGTCGAAATGCGCCACTGTCCCGCCTAACGTGGGACACATCATCACGCTTGCGTAGATGAGACCGTCGGGTAGCGCGTCGATGCCGAAGCGCGCTGTGCCGTTGATTTTCGATGCGGCTTCGATGCGCCGCATCGGTTTGCCGATCAGCTTGAAGTCGGCGGGATCTTTCAGCGCGACCTTGCGTGGCAGCGGCTGCTGCGCGGCCATCGCGGAAAGTTCGCCGAAGCTCGCCTTGTGGCCGGACGCGTGCAGAACGTAACCGCCTTCCGTGCGGCATTCACCCGATGGCACTTTCCATTGCGCGGCCGCGGCGCCGATCAGCATCGCGCGCGCCGAGGCGCCGGCTTCGCGCATCGGCGTCCATAGATCGTTGATGCTCGATGAACCGCCCGTCATCATCGTGCCGGCGTCGCGCACCAGCTTGCGGGTCATCCAGACCGTGGCGCGCTTGACGGTGCTGTCGTCGTCGGGACGAAACGGCAGATCGTCGATGATGGCCTGCACGCTGTTGTAGATCTTGTCGATCGGCGAGTTTTCCACGCGAACCTGCGACCAGTCGGCGTCCAGTTCTTCGGCGAGCAGCATCGCGAGGCCGGTGTGGATGCCCTGCCCCATTTCCGCTTTGCACATCATGACCGTGACGCTGTTGTCGGCGGCGATCTTGACCCAGCCGTTGAGTGCGGCCTGGTTGCCGACGGCCGGCAGGGGCGTGGAAGGCGTCAGGCGCTGCCCCGGCGGCAGGACCGACCAGCCGACCAGCAGCACACCGAACGCCCCGGCGCCGCCTAGCAGGAAGGTTCTGCGCTTTAACATCGTATGACCCGATCAGCTTGCACGGTGGTGGAGAAGCTGTGAAAGCGCGGCTTGGCGCGGGAGCTTATTTCGTCGGAACAGTAGTAAGACGGAAGAGTGGTTGGGAGACTGAAAGCCAGGGTTTCAGCCGATCTGCACGGCGCCGGCGGATGCCCTTCGTGGAAAGGCCGAACGCTTGCCGTGTGTCAGTTCATTAAACGTTATTCGTCACGTGTCGGCACGCTGCAGTGCAACTGGATTGAATGGCGGAAAAACACGGGAGGCGGCGGATTTTGGCTAGCTGCGCCGGGAAAGGCGCAGCTAGCAGCAAGCGCCGGGGTTTGGCGGATAGCGTACTCGACACCGACTATTGAGCGTCTACGATCCGTATCCGATCTTTGCCGAAGATCTCGCATCCATGCGAAAAAAACCGATCGCCTGCGCCAACTGCCGACCTTGGTCCTCGAGCGACCGCGAGGCGGCTGCGGCTTCCTCGACCAAAGCGGCATTCTGCTGCGTGACCTGATCCATCTGCGTCACCGCCTGATTGACCTGTCCGATGCCGCGACTCTGCTCATTCGACGCAGCCGCAATCTCTCCCATGATATCGGTGACACGGGCGACTGCCTGCGTCACCTCTGCCATGGTTTTGCCGGCGTTTGCCGCGAGAACGGAGCCATCCTGGATCTTCTGGACCGACCCGGAAATCAGTTCCTTGATCTCCTTGGCAGCCCCCGAGGAACGTTGTGCAAGACTGCGCACTTCACTCGCCACAACGGCAAAACCACGACCCTGTTCTCCCGCGCGGGCCGCCTCGACTGCTGCATTGAGCGCCAGGATGTTGGTCTGGAATGCGATGCCCTCGATCATGCCAATGATGTCCGCAATCCTGGTCGAACTCTCACTGATGCCGTTCATCGTTTCTACGACCTGCCCCACCACCGAGCTTCCCCGTTCGGACACGTCCGAAGCGTTTGACGCCAGGCTGCTGGCCTGTTGCGCGTTCTCTGCGTTGAGCCTGACAGTGGCTGTCAACTCTTCCATGCTTGACGCTGTTTCCTGCAGCGATGACGCCTGCTGCTCGGTTCGCGCCGACAGATCGGCGTTGCCTGCGGCAATCTGGCTTGAGCCTGTCGCAATGTTGTCGGCCGAAGTACGCACTTGAGCAATCAACCTCACAAGGCTCGCCTGCATTTCTCCCATCGACGCAAGCACGCTGCCAGCCGGCGCCAGTTCAGCACGTTCAACTGGACTGAGATCGCCCGTCGCAACCCTTCCGGCGACCTCGCTCAGCGCCGTAGGTTCTGCGCCGAGTGTGCGCACCAGTCCACGGGTGATCAGAATTCCCGCCGCGAGTGCGACGCCAATCGCGGCCACGCAAAATGCGACCAGCAGCAGCCGCTGTGTTGCATACCGCCCGTCCGCTTCCTTAACCAGTTCGGCCTGCCGGTCGCGGGTATCTTGCGCGAAATCGTCGGTTGCCTTGACGAGCGCATTCAACAACGGGCGGCACTTGTCGTCCAGCATGGAAACCGCTTCCTCATGACGACTGTTCAGGGCCGCATTGACGATTGCCAGCGCAACCGGGCCGTACTGCCCCTCGATACGATCGATGTCAGTCACAAGGCTGCGCGTCTTCTCGGGTACGCCAGCAGCGCTGCTCAGTTCCTTGAGTTGTCGAAGCCGGTTCTGGACGTCTTCGTGTGCCTGATTCACCGCCGCCTTTTCCGCATCGCTGTCGGCAGGCTTTGTGACCAGCACGAGGTTGCGCGCCGCAATCGCGCGCCGGTCGACCGCCGTGCGCAACTGCATCGTCATGTCAGCGCGCGCACTGACGCCGCTCAGATAGCCCAGGAAGCGTTCGTTCGAGTCGTTCAGGGCCTTCATGGAAAAACCCGAAACGATCATCACCATCGCCGCGATCAGGCCGAAGCCTGTCGCAAGCTTTGCCTTTACCGTCATGCCCTTCAAGTTCATCATCTTCGCCCCGCCAGTATAAAAACCGTCGATTCATTTACAGGATGCTCACGCGG
Source organism: Paraburkholderia caffeinilytica (assembly GCF_003368325.1). NCBI lineage: Bacteria > Pseudomonadati > Pseudomonadota > Betaproteobacteria > Burkholderiales > Burkholderiaceae > Paraburkholderia > Paraburkholderia caffeinilytica. The sequence goes on from NZ_CP031466.1 coordinate 2,848,618, forward strand.
AACGGAACGCAGCGCCACGCTGTTTCCAGGATCCGCCGATCTACTCTGCCAGGAGTGAGCGAGAGAGTGGAAATCAACGTCTTGTCCTCCGGTCATTGCTGTAACGGCCGGTCAATCATTTGCTTGAGTGAGCGGGTGACGTGCAAACGTTTTTCATAGGGTTTTCTGGGAGGCAGTCGGAGCGTTCCGCGCTATGAGCGGCAGACCGATGCCGGAGGCGGGCTACACGTGAGCCATGCAGTGAGCTTGTCCGCTTCCATGGGCCGGGCAAACAGATAGCCTTGTGCGACTTTGCAACCCTGAGCCTGCAGGGTTCGCCTTTGTGCGTCGGACTCTACCCCCTCGGCAACGATGGCGAGGCGAAGACTTGCACCGATGCTTATGACCGCACTCGACAAGGCTCTCGCGCTTTCGTTGTATTCGAGCTCGCGGACGAAGCTCTTGTCCAGCTTGAGTTCAGCCACGGGCATCCGATAAAGATAGCTAAGACTGGAATAGCCGGTGCCGAAGTCGTCGACCGACAATCTGACACCCAGATCGCGTACTGCATTCAGATTGGCGAAGGCTCCCGACACCGTGTCGAGCAATACGCCTTCCGTTACCTCCAGCATCAGATCAGCTGCGCAAACACCGTTCTCGGCGAGCGTCCGCGCAATCCAGCCGGGAAACGCCTGATCGCTAAAGGTGGTCGGGGACACATTCACGGAAACGTGCGGAATCGCAAGGCCGAGGCAACGCCATTTTCTGAGTTGTCCGCAGGCTGCGTGAATCACCCAGTGATCAAGGTCGGCGATCATGCCACGTTCTTCCGCCAGCGTAACGAACCGCTCCGGCGGGACCATCCCGAAGTCCGGATGATGCCAGCGAGCCAATGCTTCCACGCCGTGAAGACTCTCATCCTCGAGCCTCACCTGAGGCTGGTAGTGCAGTTGCAATTGGTCATTGTGCAATGCCTCTCTGAGCGCCCGCTCGAGCTTGAGATTTTCCTGCGAGATTCTGTTCAATTCCGGGTTGAACATCGAATATCGATGACGTCCCTTGCTCTTCGCATGGTACATAGCCATGTCGGCGTGCAGCAGCAGCGTGTGGACGCTGTCGCCATGCTGCGGAAAAAGCGCGATTCCTACGCTCGCAGTCGGCGTCACGATCGTTGGGCCGATCGTGAACGGACCGTTTAGCTTTGCCATGATCGATTCACAGCGGGCAACTGCCTTCCCGGCATCGCACGGCATCAACGCAACGACAAATTCGTCCCCCGAGAGTCTTCCGGCGACGTCGAATTTTCCCAGGCATTCCTTGACGCGTCTGGCGACTTCGCACAGTAGGGTGTCGCCCGCGGGATGGCCGAACGAATCGTTCACCTGCTTGAAACGATCGAGATCGATAAACAGCAACGCCAATGCACACCCTTCTCGAGTCGCTTCGGCAAGCAGCGATTCGATGCGGGCAACGAGAGCGCTTCGATTCGGCAAACCGGTAAGACCGTCGTAGTAGGCGAGCCGCCGAATGTTTTCTTTGCTAGCCTCGCGCTCCAATGCAAGAGAACAGAGGTTCAGGCTGACATCGGCGAGGTGCCGGTGCAAATTGTCCGGACCGCGTGTTTCGCGGTAATAGAAAGCGAGCGTGCCGAGCGTACAACCATCGCTCGACCTGATTACGTGCCACCAGCACGTAACAAGGCCACATTCCTGCGCGAGATCCTTTTGCCTGCCCCAGAAAGAATCGGGCGTTTGTTCGGCAAAAATCACCAGTTGGCCTTCGAGGCCGGGAATCTCGCAGTCTTCTATCGCGTGGCCGAGCATCAGCCCATCCATGGCCTTTACGTAGTCGGCCGGCAGACTGGGCGCACCCAACGTCCAGAGTCTTTTGTATTCGTCGAGACGCCGGATCGATATCATGACTTCGGGCGCGATACGCTCGACCTCGGTACAGATCAGCCGCATCACGCCAAGGATAGGCGCTTCCCGGACCAAAGCATGCAACACCTTGTGCTGGAGGACTTCGTGCATCTTGGTATTGGTGATGTCCGTCCACACGCCTACCATGGCGGTGCATTCGCCTTGCTCACTCTTTACCGCATTCACGACCGCCGATATCCAAAGTGGCTTGCCCCAGCGGTCATAGATAAGGATTTCCGCGCGGAAACTTTCGCCCGAGCTCACGTGTTGCCTGATGCGCTGGAGCGTTTCCGTATCGGTGTAAGGCCCGCAGACCATTGCGCTCGGCAATTTGCCCCACATCTCGGCCGACGTGTAGCCGAGCATGCGTGTAAAACCATCGTTGACGTAAATCGCCTTACCCAGATTATCCGTAATGACGATCGCGGTATCCGTCTCGTTTGCAGCGAGTGAGAGCAGACTGTGTTCCGCTTCGAAGGACGCAGGAGCGGAAAAGATCTTATTCATGGTGCTGGCAGGCTGGGTGACGAGAGTCGGTATGCCGATACGAACACATCACGGGTTATGCGAAGTTCTGTTGCACAGGACCTCGGCTGCCGAACGGCGCAGGATGACCAAAATAGAATCCTTGCATGACCGTGCAACCCAGCCCGCGCAATACGCTTACCTGAACGCCGGATTCCACGCCCTCGACGACACACGTCAGTTTGAGCGATCGGCACAGTTCGACGATGCTTCGCACGACGTTCTGGGCAGTCGCGTCGGAATCGATATCTTTCAGGAACCCGCGATCAATCTTGACCTTATCCAGCGGTAGTCGGTGAATGCACGTCAGGCTGGAATAGCCGGTCCCGAAGTCGTCGAGGGAGATGCGGACTCCAAGGTTCTTTAGCGCATGCAGTGAAGAAGTGGCCTGTTCGAAATCCTGGATCAGTGCGGTTTCTGTCACTTCGAACGTCAGTCGCCCGGGTGCAATACCGCTTTTCGTGACTATGTCCACGATATTTCCGACGGCTTCCGCCGACCCGATATCGTGCGCCGAGAGGTTGAACGCGATCCGGGTTGCCGGGTCCCACGCGCGCATTTCCGCCAGTGCCTTGCACAAGAGTTTGACCGACAGCGCGTGAATGAAACCGCTCCGTTCCGCCACCTTGATGAAAAGCGATGGCGGTATGAGTCCCAGTGAGGGGCTGTTCCAGCGCGCCAGCGCTTCGTAGGAAATAACGCGCTGGCTGGATACGTCCACGATCGGCTGGAAATGGAGCGTCATTTCGCGCTCGAGATCAGCATGCCGCAAGGCCTGGTCGACTTGTCCAAGCTCACGGATCTGCTCCTCGTGCTCACGCGAAAAAATCGTTGTGCCGCCACGGCGATGCTCTTTTGCAAAATAGAGCGCGTAATCGGCATGTTCGAACAGTTGCGCGGGCGATCTCCCGGTGCTTGGCGACATCGCGAAGCCTAGCGATCCGGACAGTCGCGCCGTCGTGCCTTGCCATGCGTACGGGACCTGGAGCGCACTGCAGATACTCGCACCAAGGTCGAGTAGTTGCTGCCTGTCGGTGACGTCTCTTACAAGCAGACCGAATTCATCTCCACCGAGACGTGCAAGGCTCAGCGTTGGCGCCGAGAATTGCAGGAGTCGCCGGCCTACCTCTTCGAGTACGCGATCCCCCGCGCCATGACCGTAGACATCGTTGACCTGCTTGAAGCCATCCAGATCGATGACCCCCACTGCAAAGCCTGCTTGCCCGTCTTTCGTTGACCGGAACAGCGCATCGAGATCGGCAAGGAAGCGTCGGCGATTGGGCAAACCCGTCAGGCTGTCCAGATTGGCGAGCCGCAAATTTTCGTCGCTGAGGTGCTGCAGTTCGCTCTGCTTTGCCTCAAGTGCACGTTGCGATTCGACAAGCCGCGCGAAGTCTCGATAATAAGTCAGAAGAATAATGATCATCGCAATCGAAACCAGTACGACATTAATCGCGATCGCGATCAGTACGAGGTTATGCGTTAGCGAGAAGAAGACGGTAAACGGCACGATAACAATCGCGGTCAGCAGCAGTGCCGCCGTGCGCATGTGCATGAGGCAAAAGATGCATCCGATGACCGTAATCGACATGTAGAACGCGACGTGAGCGCGTGCGTACGGATCACCGTAAGGAAACAGCAATAATCCCCAGCCGGTAAAGATGATTCCCAGCAGCGCAATCAGCAGTACCGTGTTCTTCAGTCGCGCCGCCACTTGCGCGTCGCTCATCGAGGCAAGGTATTTTCTTCGTCCGAGCCACACAAACAACCTGAGAATGCAGGCTGAACACATCGCAGCGGGCGCGTAGATTGCAAGCCATGCCGGCGCAGTCCCAACGTGGGTAAACGCCACGGCGAAACTATTGACAACCAGAATCAGGTACAGCAAAGGCAACTGTCTCGCAAACGCCTCGAACTGGGATCGCGACAGGCCCGATGCAGTTGAAGCGTACAGGGTGTGACTGTCAAGAAAGATGCGGCGAATCATGTTTTATCCGATTCGATTTGGCGGTATCGCTGTCCTGGTTATCCGAGGTCTGGATTCTTCCCACTCTCAGCGAGACTTGGCCCTAATATATTCAACGCGGGTTATCTGCTTCCGCTGTTAAGCGAGCACAGCGAAACACCCGCTGGTTACGACCAGCCATAAGAACGATAACGGCAAAATGCGGGATAACTTGATATTGCACGGACCAAGGCGCCTTCTTCTCGCGGCAAGTTTCCGGGTTCGTCAAATGCAGCGTTTACCCGCGGATATTTTCGTCAACCTGATGCAGCTGCAGCGTTGCCGGTCATTCCGTCATTAGGACGCTATGGGAGTGGAAAGAATAGGAAAGTTTCGGCGGTTTCAAATACCAAGTGCCGAATCTTGCGATATCAACCGTTACGGTCAATCAGAATAAGCACAGCATCACAAACGAAACTACCCCGATGCCCCGCTCAACGCCTCCGTCACGAAAGTCCTGGAAACCAGCCAATCCCCGGTCGAATATTGCCAACACCGGCGTGGCACGTAGAATGTGCCTTGCCGCGTCCGTCGCGTAACCGCGATCCTCGCACGACGCGCAACCGCGCCCCCATGGCGGCAATTGAGTCAATCATCTTATGAATCGTAGGCAAGCGCTGCTCACCTGCGCGTACGCGGCCCTGACCGGCGTCTCCGGACGGGCTTTCGCCGAGAGGCGCGCGCCGCGCGTGGTGTTTCTTAATCCTGGCGAGGCGGTACAACGCGGTACGGGACAGCATTGGCAACTGGTCTCCCGATTCATGGCAATGGCGGCGCAGACCTTCAATATGCAACTGGAGGTGCTGTACGCGGAACGTGACCATCTGCTGATGCAGCGCCAGGCAGAGGAGGTTGCGCGACGCGCCGATGCGCCGGACTACGTAATCATCGTCAACGAAAAGATGGCCGCGCAGCAGATGCTCAAGACGCTGGCGCGCTCGCCGGCGAAAATCCTGCTCATCCACAACGACCTGACGCCCGACCAGCGTCGCGCGGTTGGCAATGAGCGGCAACGGATTTCGAACTGGATCGGCACGCTGACGGCAAACGCCCAGCGCGCCGGGTACCGGCTGATGCAATTTCTGTATCGACAACTGGGCCAGAACGGGGCGCAGGTCATCGGCATTACGGGAGACCCTAGCACGCCGGTCTCGCTGGAGCGAGCTGCGGGTGTTGACGACTTCCTGTTTCATGCTCCGAATGCGCGAACCTGCCAACTGGTCTTCAGCGACTGGAGCTATGCCGACAGCGATCAAAAGGCGCGCGTGCTGCTCGCCCGCTATCCGGATGCCAATGTGATCTGGGCCGCCAACGACGCGATGGCGCTCGGGGCACTGGACGCCGTCAAGGCGCGCAACGCGCGCGTTCTGGTGGGAGGCATGGGCGCGTTGCAGGAAGCCCTGGCCAGGGTGGTCGACGGCGGTCTGGCGGCCATGATGGCAGGCGACTATTTCATCGGCGCCTGGGCGATGGTTCTGTTGCACGATCACAATCAGGGCAAAGACTTTGCCGCGAACGGAGGTCTGCGTCAAAAGCTCGACTTTCTGACGGTGATCCACCGCGAAAACGCCGTCCGTTACGCTGACGTCGTGTTCCGGAGCGGAGCAATGCTCGACTTTGGTCTTTACTCGAAGGCCCGATCTGCGCGTCCGGGTCCCTACGACTTCAATCTTCAATATCTTCTGAACACGGCGTCCAGGGTTTCATGATGCGTATGTCCCCACGGCTTACGCTACGCTCGCCCAGTTTGCACACCAAGCTGATGCTGGCGCTCGTGATACTGGTCGCGATCGTGGCCGGCACCTCGGCGTATGCGCTGGTCGCGCACGAACGGCAGCGCCGGCTCACTGAACTGGAGGAGCGCGCCACCCGGATCGCCGACCTGTTCAGCCGGTCACTCGCTCAACCTTTGTGGAACATCGATCTCGGCGCGATCAACGGTCAGCTCGCCGCGCTCGCGCCGAATCCCGAAGTGGCCCAATTCACCGTCACGGCAGTGGGCTACGGTACGGTATCCACCGCGGGGAAAACCGTCCAGCCGAGCCCGGGCGACAGCGTGGTGCGCGTCAGGGCAATTGAATACACGCCACCCGGCGATGCACCGAGGGAAAAGATCGGCGAGGTGCGCGTCGTCCTCACGAAGGCGGTCGCGGAACAGGCGATCAGCGACGCCCGCCGGGCGATTCTCGCCATGATCGCGGCCGTCGTTGCCGTGCTCTACGCCGCGACTTTCCTGCTGCTCAAGCAAATGGTGCGCAGTCCGATCAACCGTCTTGAGGAGATGGTCGACCGGATCGCGAGCGGCGACCTTCATGCGCGCTGCACTGTCGAATCCGGCGATGAGCTGGGCCGGCTCGCCTTGCGCGTCAACGTGATGGCCGACCGTCTTCAGGAATCCACGGTGTGTCTGCGCAATAGCGAACGGAAATACCGAAGCATCGTTGAGAACGCCCTTGAAGGTATCTTCCTGCTCGATCAGAACGGGCAACTGGATGAAGCCAATCCGGCCATGGCGCAACTGCTCGGCTATTGCGACGTGCCCGACCTGATCGACGCCGCGGCGAGCGTCCCCCACAAACAACCGTTCTCGCCGGAGCAGATTGCAACCCTGCTTGAAATTCTGCGCATGCGGGGTGACATCGTGGGACTCGAGATGGAGTTAAAGCGTCTCGACAGCACACCGATCTGGGTTCAACTCAATGCGCGCGGCGTGACAGGCGACGACGGCAGCCTGAGAGGAGTTGAAGGCTTGCTGACCGACATGACGGCCCGCAAGCATGCGGTGGAAAGCCTGCGGCGCCATCGCGACCAGCTCGAACTGGAAGTCGGGGTGCGCAAACGGGCCGAGCTGGAGCTGCTGGCGTCGCGCGAACAGCTGCAACAGTTATCCGCCCATCTGGAAGCCATTCGCGAGGAGGAAAGGAAACACATCGCGATGGAAATTCACGATGAACTCGGCCAGTTGCTGACGGCATTGAAAATGGACTTGTCGTTGCTGAGGATGCAACTGCCGGTGGGTTCCGCCGCCATGCAAAAAGCCGAGCAGATGCGCAATCTGGTTGAGCAAACCATCCAGATCGTGCGCAATGTGGCCAGCCATCTTCGGCCGGCCGCACTGAATTTCGGCCTCGCCTCCGCGCTGGAATGGCTCGCCGGAGATTTCACCGACCATACTCACATTCCCTGTCATTTCAATGTCACGGGTGCCGAACCGACCTTCTCGGATTTCCGCGCGACCGCGCTATTCCGTATCGCGCAGGAGTCGCTGACTAACGTGGCCCGTCATGCCGGTGCATCGCGTGTCGATGTGACGCTGGCGAACACCGAAGCGGGTGTCGAGTTGACGGTCTGCGATAACGGCCGAGGCTTTGATATGGTTGCCGCACGGGCCGGATACTCATACGGCCTGCAGGGCATGGCCGAGCGCGCCAGGCTGATCGATGCGCAGCTGCTCATCGAGAGCGCGCCCGATTCCGGCTCTGTCGTGCGTCTTTTTGTTCGGGACGACGCCGTTATTGTCACGTAGTCCGGATAAACCGCCTGTAGCGTGAAATGCCACGAGCGGCCGGGCGTTACTCCGGCTGCTATGTGCGCGCCACTGTGTCGGGCGATTCATCCGACCATACGCTGGCGAGTGATGCGTACCTTCACACCTGCGGTGCAGGCACTCGTGGGTTAAATCATTGTGCCCGATTCACGCCAGCCTGGCATGGACGGGGACCGTCTCGTTCGTGACGCAGCGCAATTGCGGATTTTGTTAGACAGGAAGGCGGTCAATACTCTCCCCATGGTGTTCGCGGGTGTTTCCCACTGGTTGATCGCGCGACTTTATGCGTAATATGACCACTCCGTGCGCGTGATACGGTGCAGGCCCGCGAATGGCGGGCGGCAGGAGGCAGCGCCGGGATCGACGCCAACGAGTGTTTTCATCATGCATGCGAAGGTGTGCACCGCGGCTGCCTGTCGTGCGGCGGCAATGACGCCAAGAGGCGCGGCGACGATCGCTGCGCGGACGACGTCTGGTCGGCATGGCTGGGCCGCCTCGCTTCGCCACGTCTTGCTCGCGGCGGTTTGCGCGCTGTGTACGGCATCGGCGACGCTCGCCGGGACACCCGCCAGTGCAGCCGGTCCAGCCAGCGACACGTCCGCCAACACCACGAGCCACGCCGATCCCGCCATGTCGCCGCGCGACGCCGCCGTGCGTCAGGTCGTGCTAGGCATCATCAGTTTCACGCACTGGCCGACGACTCCCGCCCGCCTGCGACTGTGCGTGACGGGCCGGCCTAACTACGCGCACGGCCTGGTCGACACGCTGCAGGCCGGCTCGACGCCGCTCGATGTGCAGCGCATCGACCTGGATGATCCCGCCATCGCTACAGTCTGCGACGTCGTTTATTTCGGCGACCTGAGCGACGATGAGAGAAACCAGGTCAGGGCGGCCGTGGCCGGCCATGCGGTCCTGACCATCTCTGAACACAACCCGTCCTGCGTCACCGGCAGCATGTTCTGCCTCAATGTCGATGACGAACCCATCACGTTCGACATCAATCTCGACGCCGTGGCGCGCAGCGGCGTACGGGTTCAACCGAATGTGCTCAAGCTCGCCCGGCGACCACTGACGCCATGAGACAGCCCGCTCCCCCCGCTTCCCCTCCGCGCGCGTCACGCCCAACGCTGCAAAGCGTGTTGCGCCGCGCGCACCTGCGTCTGGCGTTCGTTGCCGTCGCGATGGCCGCCGTGTCGTTGATCGTGGTCGCGGTGATCGCGCTACGCGCCTATGCCGGCAACAATCTGAACCTGCTGGCCCGCTCGCTCGGCTATACGGTCGAAGCGGCACTGGTGTTCGGCGACCGCATCGCGGCGGCCGAGGCGATCGGGGAGATCGCCGGCAAAGAGGACGTGGCCGAGGTTATCGTCACCGATGGCAAGGGCCTGCCGTTCGCGGCGTGGCAGTTGCCCGCCGACAGTGCGATCGCCAGGCTCGAACGGCAGGTCGCCGGCATTGCGCTGCCGGGACCGGTGACCACGTTGGTGCTGCATGATGGCATCGTCGTCGGTCATGTCGAAGTGCACGGACAGGGGCGCCAGTTCTTCGGCTTTCTGCTCGGCGGCATCGGCGGCATCCTGGCCTGCCTCGCCATCAGCGTGTTCGGCGCCTATGTGAGTTCGCAGCGACTGCTGCACAACATCGTCGCGCCACTGCGCGCGCTGGCCGACGTCGCCCACGCGGTGCGGCGCGAGCGCGCGTTCGAGCAACGGGTCGAGCCCGTCGCGATCGCGGAACTGAACCAGCTAGGCGACGACTTCAACGCCTTGCTCGATGAACTCGAAGAATGGCAAAACAACCTGCGCGAAGAAAACGCCTCGCTCGAACACCAGGCCAACCACGACGCCCTCACGGGCCTGCCCAACCGCGTGCAATTCGAGTGGTGCCTCGAGCGCGCCCTCTGCGGCGCTGCGGAGACGGGCCAGCGGGTCGCCGTGTTATATCTCGACTGCGACCATTTCAAGGAGGTCAACGACTGTCTCGGCCATGAAGCCGGCGACGCAGTGCTGATCGGCATCGCGGCGCGGGTGCGCATGCAGTTGCGCGAGGCCGATCTGGTCGCGCGCCTGGGCGGCGACGAATTCGTCGTGATGTTGACGCCAATGCGCGAAGCGGCCAGCGCCGGGCGAATCGCCGAAGGCCTGCTGGCCAGCATGGCGCCGACAATCGTCTTGCCCGATGGCCGCACGGTGGCCACCACGATGAGCATCGGCGTGGCGCTGTATCCGGATCATGCGAGCGACGCAATCGGCTTGCTGCGCGCCGCCGATGCAGCGATGTACCGGGCCAAGCGCGCGCAGCCCGGCTCGTGGCAGTTTGCCGAAGGCGTCGCCGGACCGGCTTGACGCCATGCATGGCGTAGCACCCGGACCGTCGCGACGGTTCGAAACAACGCGCGCAAGGCGGGCGCACTCGAGGGAGATGCAATGATGAGACACTCCTTTCCTGCAAGCATTTCGCTGATGTGCAGCGGGAGCACACTGCTCTTTTGCATGCTGCTCGGGGGCTGCCAGACGCCGCCGCTTTATCGCGGTCTGACCCAGACGCAGGTCGCGGCGCTCAGGTCGGAAGGATTCGACGAGACCCAGCAGGGCTTCGAGTTCGGCTCGAGCGGACCGATCCTGTTCGACTTCGACCGCTACGATCTCAAGCCGGACGTCCGCCGGATCCTCGAGCGCATCGGCCACACGCTAGCGTCGGTGGGGCTCACCAGCGTGACCGTCTATGGCTACACCGATGCGGTGGGTACGGACGCCTACAACCTCCGGTTGTCCAGGCGCCGTGCCGAGACCGTGGCGACCGAACTGGTCGACACCGGCCTTCCTGCCGGCCGCGTCGGCATCGTCGGGAAAGGCAAACGCGACCCGGTGGGCGACAACCGCACAGCCGCCGGCCAGGCGCAGAACCGCCGCGCGGCGATCGTCGTCTCGCCGCGTTGAAGCGGTGCAGCGGTGCAGCGGTGCAGCGGTGCAGCGGTGCGTCGGGTCGCCATTGCCGCCAGTTCGAAGGCAGGCGATTGCGCGCATCGTAAAGCGCGTCCGCTTGAAGGTGAGTGATTTGACCTTCTGCGGTGCCGGGAGCGCGCGAAATACGAGCTAACGATAAACGGCTGAATGACCGGCGCGCCCTGGCGGTAGACGCCTCACCGCCGGTTCGATCCCGACACGACATCGATCCACACAGCCAGCACGAGAATGCTGCCCTTCACGATCATCTGCCAGTACGCGTCGACATCGAGCATCGACATGCCGTTGTCCAGACTCGCCATCACCAGTGCGCCGATCAGCGCACCGTAGACCGTTCCAGAGCCGCCGCGCATCGACGTCCCGCCGATAAAGCACGCCGCGATCGCGTCGAGTTCGCCCATCGATCCCGCCGACGGCGAACCGGCCGCGAGCCGCGCCGTATTGACGATCCCAGCGAACGCGCACATCAGTCCCATCAGCGCGAAGATGGCCAGCTTCACGCGGTTGGTATTCACGCCGGAGAGCCGCGTCGCTTCCAGGTTCGAACCGACTGCATAGATGCGCCGCCCGAACACGGTCTGTGTCGCGATCCACGTGAAAATGCCCAGTAGCGCGAGCAGTAACAAAACCGGCACGGGAATGCCGCCATAACGGTCGAGCGTCGCGACAAACGCCGCCAGAATCACGCCCGCCCCGACCACTTTCGCGACGTCCTGCCAGATCGGCACCACCCGCAACTTATAGCGCTCGCGATTGCTTCGTTGCCGCACCGTCAGAAAGGCCAGTACGACGAACAGCACGACGGCAAGCGTATCGCCGGCAAGGCGCGGCAGATACCCCTGGCCGACAAATACAAAACCGTCGGAGACCGGCGCGATCGTCGAACCGCCCGTGACACCGAGCAGAATGCCGCGATACGCGAGCATGCCGCCCAGGCCGACAATGAACGAAGGCACACGCCGGTATGTCGACCACCATCCGTTGAACATGCCGACGAGCACGCCGAGCAGCATCACCACAGGCACCGTGACGCCGATCGGCCAATGCCGGTTCACATCGAGAATCGCCGCGACACCGCCGAGCAAACCCAGCAACGACCCCACCGACAGATCGATCTCGCCCGCGATGATCACGAACACCATGCCGCACGCGAGCATGCCGGTTATCGACATCTGCCGCAGCAGATTCGACAGATTGCGCGGCGTCACGAACGCGCCGTGCGTCAGAAAGGAGAAGAAAATCCAGATCACGGCCACGGCGATCAGCAATGCGAGAATCTTGTAACGCGCGAACAGTTGCTGAATGCGCTGCGAGCCGCCGAATGCGCCTCGCGACGCAGCGCCGTCGGCGGGTTGGGAAGTGACGTCGGGAGTCATGCGGCACTCGCTTCGGTTGGTGCGGTTGGGGTCAGGGATCGCTGCACAGGACGGATCGCGGCGCTGAGAATGTCCTCTTGCGTGAGGCTGTCGTTGACGAAATCGCCGCGTAATTCTCCTTCGCCGATCACCAGCACGCGATCGCTGATGCCTAGCACTTCAGGCAATTCGGACGACACCATCACGATCGACATGCCGCGCTGCGCCAGTTGAAAAATCAGCTTGTAGATTTCGTACTTCGCACCGACGTCGACACCTCGCGTCGGTTCGTCGAGGATCAGCACTTTGGGGTCGGTCAGCAGCATGCGCGTCAGCACGGCCTTCTGCTGATTGCCGCCCGACAGACTCGCGATCGAGAGCATCGGATGCGCCGCGCGCACCGAAAGCCGCTTCATCTCCGTGTGAATCGTGTCGAGTTCGGCGGCGGAATCAATCCGGCCGCCCTTCGCGAAGCGTTGCAACACAGCAAGCGTAATGTTGTGGCCGACGCTCAGACCCGGCACGATGCCGTGGCGTTTTCGATCTTCGGGCACCATGCCAATGCCGGCGCGAATCGCATCGACAGGGGCGTGGATTTTCAACAGCTTGCCGTCCATCACCACGCTCGCCTCGCTCACACCGGGATACGCACCGAAGATCGCCTGCATCAGCTCCGTGCGGCCCGCTCCGACCAGACCGGCAACGCCGAGAATCTCGCCACGCCGCAGCGAAAAAGACACATCACTCACGCGCTTGCGGCGCGGATTGGTAACGTCGAAACAGGTCACGTGGCGCGCTTCGAAGATCACGTCGCCGATTGGATGCGGTTCACGCGGGAACAGGTTCTTGATTTCGCGACCCACCATCAGGGAGATGATGCGGTCGGTGGTCAGCGCTCGCATGGGTTCGGTCGCGACGTGGCGGCCGTCGCGAATCACGCTGATCGTGTCGCACACGGCCGCTACTTCATCGAGCTTGTGCGAGATGTAGACACAGGCCACGCCGCGCCGCTTCAGATCGCGCACGATATCCAGCAGGATGTGTATCTCCGTGGCAGTCAGCGACGAAGACGGCTCGTCGAGGATCAGCAGTTTCGCGCGCTTGTTCAACGCCTTCGCGATCTCGATCAACTGCTGGTGGCCGCCACCGTAATTCATCACTGGTTGCGCCGAGTTGATTCCGCTGATGCCAAGCTCGCGCAGCAGTTCGTCGGCGCGCTGATACATCGCGGCGTAATTCATTCTGCCGCCGGGCAGCGTGATTTCGTTGCCGAGAAAGATGTTCTCCGCGACCGAGAGTTCCGGCACCAGCATCAACTCCTGGTGGATGATGATGATGCCCGCCCGTTCCGTGTCCCTTATGTTCGCGGCTTTCAGCGGCTCGCCTTCCCAGACGATTTCGCCCTCCCACGTGCCGTGGGGATAGACGCCGGACAGCACTTTCATCAGCGTCGATTTGCCCGCGCCGTTCTCGCCGCACAAGCCCACGCACTCGCCGGGCGCCACCGTCAGGTCGATGCCGTCGAGCGCCTTCACGCCGGAAAACGCTTTGACGATGCCACGCATCGTCAATAATGGTTCACTCATTCGCTATGCCTCGCTACAGGGCGCGCGCTCGCGCCGATGTGCCTGACGCATGCAAGGCACATCGGCTTGAACTACGCACACGTTACGCTCATTGGCTCGCGAGCTGGGCCTGGGTGTAGAAGCCGTCCTTGACGACCACGTCAACATTGCTCCTGGTAAGCAACGTGGGTTGCAGAAGCACCGTGTCGACCTTCTTCTTGCCGTTGTCGTACTGTGCATTAAAGGCCGGCTTCTCGCCCTTCGCCAGCGCGACGGAGAGCTTCGCCGCTTCGCCTGCGATCAGCTTCAGCGGTTTATATACGGTCATCGTCTGCGTGCCGGCGATCACGCGTTTCACCGCAGCCAGATCCGCGTCTTGTCCCGACACCGGCACCTTGCCCGCCATGTGCTGCGCCGCGAGCGCCTGAATCGCGCCGCCTGCGGTGCCGTCGTTCGAGGCAACGATTGCATCGATCTTGTTGTTGTTCGCCGTGAGCGCATCTTCGACAATGCGCAGCGCTGTCGACGCGCTCCACTCCGGCACCCATTGCTGACCGACCACCTTGATATCGCCCTTATCCATCGCGGGCTTCAACACTTTGAGCTGGCCTTCACGCAGCATCTTTGCGTTGTTGTCGGTCGGCGCGCCGCCGAGCAGGAAGTAGTTGCCCTTCGGTTGCGCGTTGTAGACACCTTGCGCTTGCAGTTCGCCGACCTTCTCATTGTCGAACGAGATATAGGCGTCCACGTCGGCGTCGAGAATCAGGCGGTCATACGAGACGACCTTGATGCCCGCTTTCTTCGCTTCGGCGACCACATTGCCAAGCGTCTTGGAATTGAACGGCACGATCACGATCACGTCGACGCCGCGCGAGATCAGGTTTTCAATCTGCGAAATCTGTCGCTCTTCGCTCGCATCGGCGGATTGCACCGACACTTTGGCGCCGAGTTTTTCTGCTGCGGCAACGAAATAATCACGATCGCGCGACCAGCGCTCGACACGCAGATCGTCGATGCAGAAGCCAATTTCCGGGTGATCCTTGCTTGCGTGCGCAAGCGGCGCGACAAGCGACAGGCTGGCGAGCATCGCTCCACACACGAGCGAACTCAGTACGGTACGACGCGTTGCGAATTTCATGTCTCACTCCTTGTTCTGATAGCCGGAATACCGGATTGGACGGTCTGCGCTGCGAGCCGCAGAACCGGACAAGCGACAACCCAAAGCCTGGTTATTCGCGTGGTCAACGTGGCCGCGCGATTTTTATGGTTTGCTGCTCGCCTGTCGGCGGGTTTTACTTCATGGTGCTTTTTTAGCGTCGGCTGTAAATCGCCTGATTCACGACGTTTTCCAGTTGTTCCTGCCGGCCGCTTACGTGCTGTGGATTCAGGCCGCGCGTCAACGCATCCGCAGCCAGTGTCGAAAGCGAATAGTCACCCTTCAGGATCTTGCGGCCGAACTCCGACTCCCAGCCCGCGTAGCGCTGACGCTTGAACTGTTCGAGCCGGTCGTTTTCGATCAGCGTCGCGGCACGTTCGACGGCGAGCGCCAGGTTATCGATTGCACCGATGTGGCCGAAGAACAGATCTTCCGCATCGACACTCTGGCGCCGCACCTTTGCGTCGAAGTTCATACCGCCGGTGGTGAAGCCGCCATGCTTGAGAATCTCGTAGAAAGCGAGCGTCAATTCTTCGACGCTGTTCGGAAACTGGTCCGTATCCCAACCGTTTTGCTGATCGCCGCGATTCGCGTCGACGCTGCCGAAAATACCCAGCGCGTAAGCCGTGGCGATCTCGTGATGGAACGAATGACCGGCAAGCGTCGCATGATTGGCTTCGATGTTCACGCGAATCTCTTTCTCCAGCCCGTATTGCAGCAGGAAGCCGTGCACGGTCGCCACGTCGTAGTCGTATTGATGCTTGGTCGGCTCCTGCGGCTTCGGCTCGATCAGCAATGCGCCTTTGAAGCCGATCTTGTGCTTGTGCTCGACCACCATGTGCAGGAAACGCGCAAGCTGATCCCGTTCGCGCACGAGATCGGTATTGAGCAGCGTGTCGTAGCCCTCGCGTCCGCCCCACAGCACATAATTTTCACCGCCGAGCCGTTGCGTCGCATCGAGCGCATGACGAACCTGCGTCGCCGCAAACGCGAAGACCTCCGGATCGGGACTGGTCGCCGCGCCCGCTGCGTAACGCGGATGCGAGAACAGATTGGCCGTGCCCCACAGCAGCTTGATGCCGGTATCCTGCTGCTTGCGCGCCAGATAGTCGGCGATACGCGTGAAGTTCTCGCTATAGGCTTTCAGGCTGTCGCCTTCCGGTGCGACGTCGGTATCGTGAAACGTGTAATACGGCGTGCCGAGCTTCGAGAAGAACTCAAACGCGGAATCCGCCTTTTGATGCGCGCGTTCCATTGCGTCGCCGGCTTGCTGCCATGGACGCCGAAACGTCCCTTGCCCGAAGATATCGACGCCCGGCCAGACAAACGTATGCCAGTAGCACACCGCGATGCGAAGATGTTCTTCGAGTGTCTTGCCGAGCACCTGCTTACGCTTGTCGTAATGGCGATACGCAAGCGGGTTATCCGACTGCGGGCCTTCATAGCGGATCTCGGGAATGTGTTCGAAGTAGGACATCAGCGTCTCCTGTTTTATGCTGCACTGCAACCCGTGCGACGTCGCCGCGCCGGTCGACAAGGTGACGCCATGCTGCCGCTTGCAAGATGCCTCGGCAATTGCGAAATTGCGCAGCGTGCGTGATGTTTCTTACCGCCCATGCGTTTGTTTCACACCGGCGCGCGCTGCGCGGCCTAGAATAACCAGACGCTTAAAAACGGTGCCGCGTTCGGCGCGCACTCAATAGGAGACGAAGGCGCTGCGAGTCCCGACGATCCGCCCGCCGCCCACTGCCATGACCCGTCCGCAAACACCCCAGACGACCCATCGGATCGCGCTGCTGTTCAACGCGAACAAGGTGTATGACCGCGAGATCATCACCGGCATCGGCAATTACCTGCTGTCGACGCGCGTGGCATGGGATCTCTTCCTCGAAGAAGATTTCCGCTGCCGGTTGACCGGTATCGAGCGTTTCGACGGCGACGGCATCATCGCGGATTTCGACGATCCCGCGGTGGGCGAAGCGCTGCGCGATTGTCCGTTGCCGGTGGTGGCGGTCGGTTCATCGTTCGAAGATCCGGCGCACTACCCCCCGGACTTACCCTATATCGCGACCGATAACGCCAAGCTCGTCTCGCTCGCCTACACACATCTGATCGGCGCGGGACTCGAGCATTTCGCTTTGTATAGCCTTCCGCAGGCGCAGGAGAATCGCTGGGCGCAACAACGTGAATTGGCGTTTGCTCACCTGCGCAGCGCGGACGGCCACAGCGCCGAGCAGATCGGCAGCGAGATCTACCGCGGCCTGTCGACCAGCGCGCCGTCGTGGAATCAGGCCATCGAACAGCTCACCGCGTGGCTCGCCCAGTTGCCGAAGCCGGTCGGCATCATCGCCGTGACCGACGCCCGCGCGCGGCATCTGCTGCAGGCCTGTTTGATCGCGGGGATTCCCGTGCCTGAAGAAGTGGCGATCATCGGCATCGACAACGATCCGCTCACGCGCACGTTGACCCGCATTCCGCTTTCTTCCGTGATTCAAGGCACCGAGGAAATGGGCCGCACCGCCGCTCACTTGCTGCATCAAATGCTGCACGGGGCGCGTTTTCCGGGGCGGCGCATTCTCGTGCCGCCGGTCGGCATCAACGTGCTCGAATCGACAAAACACCAGCCGCTCGCGAGTCCGTATGTGATGCGCGCGCGGCACTTCATTCGCCAATATGCGTGCCAGGGCATTCGCACCGAACAGGTTGCCGATTACGTGGGCGTGTCGCGTTCGTCGCTCGAAGAGTATTTCCGGCGCGAACGGCAGTGCACCGTGCATCAGGAAATCCTGCGCCACAAACTCGATGTCGCGAAAGCGCTGCTTGCCAGGCGCGATGCGTCGAGCGCCGAGGTGGCGATCCGTTGCGGCTTCACGTCGCTGCAATACATGTACGCGGTGTTTCGCCGCGAACTCGGCTGTACACCGCGCGAATACCAGGACCGTGCGAATTCGACGGCAGCGCCCGGCTGAGCCTGCCTTTCCTCTTCTATCTCCCCCGACGACATGATCAGCATCGCACCACTTTCTTCTGAGCCATGGGGCACGCTGCCCGGCGGCGATCCCGTGCGGCTCTTCACGCTGCGCAACGCGCACGGCATGAAAGTCGCCATCAGCGACCTGGGCGCGACGCTGATCTCGTGGCATGCGCCGGACCGCGCAGGCCGGCTCGGCGACATCCTGCTCGGCCACGACACGCCTGCCGAATATGTTGCGGCCACCACCTACATGGGCGGACTGATCGGCCGCTGGGCAAACCGCATTGCCGATGCGCGTTTCTCGCTCGACGGCATCGAGTACACGCTCGATCGCAACGAAGGCGCGAATCTGCTGCATGGCGGCACACAGGGTTTTCATCGCACACTGTGGGACGTGAGCGAAGACAACGGCGCACTGGTCATGCGTCTGGAATCGCCCGAAGGCGACGCCGGTTTTCCGGGCAACGTCACCGTGCAAGTGCGTTACACGCTCGACGACGACGGCGCGTTGACGATCGCCTATGAAGCGATCACGGACGCGGCGACGCCGCTCAATCTGACGAGCCATCCCTACTTCAACCTGACAGGTCGGCGGGATGCCGACATTCGCGGACATGTATTGTCGATCGATGCCGACCGGTTCTTCGAAGTCGACGCAGCGATGATTCCTTGCCAGCTTGCCGACGTGGCAGGCAATGCGTTCGACTTCCGGCAAAGCGCGCCGATCGGCGCACGACTCGATTGGCCGCATGCGCAACTCGCGAAAGCCGGTGGCTTCGACCACTGCTACGTGCTGCGTGACGCGCCTGAAGCCACGACGGCCGGCCGCGAGCCGCAGATACGCCCGGTTGCATGCGCCTATGACCCCGGCAGTGGGCGCGAATTGACCGTCTCGACCGATCAGCGCGGCTTACAGTTCTATACCGGCAATTTCCTGAATGGCAACACGGGACGCGGCGGTATCGCCTACCACCGGCACGCCGGTCTGTGTCTCGAAGCGGGCGGCTTTCCGAACGAAGTCAATATGGCTGAGCGGGAGCGCGTCATCGTGCGGCCAGGCAGCACATACCGGCAGGTGACGGCGTACCGCGTAGGTGTACGTTCCGGAGTCTGAAGCAATATTTCGTGTCTTACGACGAGCATTACATATCGCCGACTTATCGTTTGCCGCAAGACTGAATTACGGGTTTAGGGGTTTGCCCTGGATCACCCGCTTCCTAGAATTTATCCATAGGTCGCCGAACACATGTTGCGGTGCCGGATAGAACATTCTCGGAGGGAAGCATCATGAAATCGCTGATCAAAGCTGTTGCACTGGTCGTTGTTCTCGCAGCGCCGGTCGCTTCGTTCGCACAGTCCGAGCAACCGCTCACCCGCACTGAGGTCAAGCAGCAACTGCTCCAGATTGAGCAGGCCGGCTACAACCCCGCGAGAGCCACGGACTCCACCTACCCCGCTGACATCCAGGCGGCCGAAGCACGCGTAGCCGCACAGCATGACGCCACCGGTTATGGTTCGTCGGCAAACGGCTCTTCGCAAACTGGCACACCCGCACCCGCGGCGCCGGTGGTTCAGCCCGAACCGATGGGCGGTCAGTAAAACTGACGACGTTGTCTGTCGCTGTGACGTTCCATGCGAGCCATGCGTGTTGAAGCATGGGCTCGCATGAGTGCGTTCCACTGTGCATGACGATGACAGCGCAGTGTCAGAAAACCATTTGACGAAAATAATGGCTCATATATCCTAGGGCGGCAGTCTGGTGGTTCTCGCCGTGCGGTCGATCCGCATCAGCGAAGACTTCTACTCAACGTCGCTTCGGGTTCCATCGTGAAAGTCCGTGGTCCATTGGTGAGATATCAGCCTGGTCGGGAAAGAACGTTCCTGTCCGGCTGTTCGATCGCTCATCAGGGGAGCAACTGCGCTTCGCCATCCCGCCCCCTGTCCATCGATACCGTGTTGTCGCGGCGCTCCGTCCGTCGGCACAACGTCATTGCCGCACCCGCCGCCATCGGGGTGCGTACCGACGAAATCGCGTCGCTTCTGCCTTAGCCCCCTTCTCTTTTCGCTTTTCGCGAGCACGTGTTGCAGGCGATCGAGCCGCTTTGTTTAGCGGTCGAACGTCTGCAATGTGTTTGTCCCTCCGCGTTTTGCAAGTTGTCTTGCTAGCGTTGGGCGGCTTATAGCGCTCGCCTGTCCGCGTCCCATTTAGCTCTGCTGTGCGCTTGTGCGGCGGCGGGTGGCGTCACGTCCTGCAGCGTCCCTTTCCCTGCGCATTTATGCGCGACATAGGAACGTACAGATCGTCACCCTCGTGCATCAGTGCCTGCGCAGCGGTGAAAACTGAAGATCGAAACCAAGGAGATAGTCGAATGAAGATCCGTCATGCCAAGCTTCTCTCGCTCACCGGCACGATGCTGTGCTCGCTGACAGCTTTAACGCCAATGAACGCTGCGCGCGCAGCGGATACGACGATCAACGTCTACAACTGGTCGGACTACATCGCCAAAGACACGATTTCCGGCTTCGAAAAACAATCCGGCATCACGGTGAAATACGACAGCTACGATAGCGACGACACGTTGCAGGCAAAGCTGCTGGCAGGCAGTTCCGGGTATGACATCGTTGTGCCGACATCGAGCTACATGGCGCGCCAGATCGAAGCCGGCGTGTATCAGAAGATCGACAAATCGAAGATGCCGAATCTGGCAAACCTCGATCCGGGTTTGATGAAGCTGATTGCCGATGCGGACCCCGGCAATCAATATGGCGTGCCTTGGGCGTGGGGCACCGACGGCGTGGGCTATAACGTTCAGGCCGTGAAGAAAGCACTTGGCGCCGATGCGCCTGTCGATAGCTGGTCGCTGCTGTTCGATCCTCAAAATCTTTCGAAGCTGAAAAGCTGCGGCGTGTCTTTCCTCGACGCGGCCGCAGATGTTTTCCCGGCTGTGCTTCAGTACATGCACAAGGACCCGAACAGCACCAATCCCGGCGACTACCAGGCCGCGTATGAGGTGCTGAAGAAAGTGCGACCGTACATCACGCAGTTCAATTCGTCCGGCTACATCAACGATCTGGCGAACAACGATATCTGCGTGGCGTTAGGTTATTCGGGCGATGTGGGAATTGCACGGCGACGCGCGTCCGAAGCAAAGCGTTCGTATGAGGTGCGGTTCTCGAACATCAAGGACGCAGGCCTTCTTTGGATGGACGTGATGGTGATTCCGAAAGATGCCCCGCATCCGGAAGCGGCGATGAAGTGGATGAACTACATCGAGGATCCGAAAGTAAGCGCGGGGATTACGAACGAAGTTTTCTATCCGACTGCGAATCGGGCCGCGCGGCAGTTCGTGACGCCGGCGATTGAGCAGGATGTGAACGTGTATCCGCCAGAGGCCGTGCTGAACAAAATGACGTTGATGCGGCCACAGCCTGCGCCGATCATGCGACTTGAAAACCGGCTGTGGGCGCAGTTGAAGTCGGGGAGTTAAGGTCGGTTTTCTGATGTAGTCCGCTGTTAGTAAGTCTCCTTTTGCGCGTAGCGCATGCAGTGGGTGTGTGCGCTACGCCCTTTTTTCAAGCTTTGATTTTTAACTCTGTTTGCATTCGAGCCATGACCAGCATTCTGAATATCGTAGATTTCTCGCAGCCTGCCAAGGAAAGTGTCGAGTACATGCCGAAGGCGGAAGCGGTACTTGCCGGCGATCCATCGCAGGTCGTTCACACGCATTTTTCCAGCCCGTGTGGGCAGCTCGCGGCTGGAGTTTGGGAGGGCGCTTGCGGGCAATGGACGGTGAACTTCACCGAGAGTGAGTATTGCGAAATTCTTGAGGGCGTGTCCGTGATTCGGGGTGCGGATGGAACCGGCAAGACTGTGCGGGCTGGGGATCGGTTTTTGATTCCTGCCGGGTTTAAGGGGACGTGGGAAGTGGCTGAGCCGTGTAAGAAGATTTTCGTTTCGATGGAGTTCAAGGGGTAGGTTGCGGCGGTGGTGATGTTGATCTGTATTAGCCTGGACTTGATCTGACAGGTAGTCGGCGAGCGAAGCAACAAAGTCGATTCAGTGGGGGATGAGTTTCTCCCTGGCGAGTTCAAGTGAATCGAGGAAGGCAGCACGCGACCCAACTCAGCCGATCATTGAATGCAAAGCTGAGTCTGCTTTGCACGCAAAAGCAGACGCTTATCAGACTTTGCAGCGTAGCGTTTCAGCTACCTGCGATAAGCGAGCATATCGTCGAGTATCGGGACAACGGCGAGAGTCAGAAGGACGATGGCAAGAGGAACGGTCGACACGAACCCCAGGTGTCGAAAGCCCACCGCGCCAGCAAGCCCGCCCACCAGGAACGAGATCAGCAACGATCCGAGAAGTCCGAGTTTCTGCCGATCTCCGCGAACCAGATTGCCAGCTGCGTCTCCGACATTCCAATAAAACAGCTTGCCGAGTTCGATGCCGATATCGGTCACGAGACCGGTGACATGTGTCGTCCGAATCTCCGCTTTTGAAATCTTTGTGATCATGGCGTTCTGCAATCCCATCACGTAACAAAGAAGGCAGACGGTAGCGGGCACGAACAGCACACGGTGTGTTTCCAGATTCGAGCCGAGAAAACCGAAGAGGAGAAGCAGCGATGCCTCGAGCGTCAACGGTATCGCGTATTGGCTGTGCAACTGCTTGCGGCGTCCCCAGTTGATCAGGATCGCCGACGTGGCCGCTCCGACAAGGAACGAGAGTAAGGAACTCAATCCCGCCACGACCACATCGGTATCGCCAAGTGCGAGGTTATCGGCAAGTGACGAGACAATCCCGGACATGTGTGACGTGTACTGTCCTACGGCAAGGAATCCACCCGCGTTGGCTGCCCCGGCAACGAATGCGAGCGACCGCCCCAGGCGGCGATTCGTGACGTCGGTACGCTCGGGTTTCGTGAAACCACGAAGATAATTGATGGGCATGATGATCACCCTCGGTATCGGCGATGTGACCCAGTAACGATGCGCAGAAGTTAGCCGATCCTAACATAACGAAGCTGACCGATCCCGATCCACGCAAGCCTGGGCCTCAACGCTGGCTTTATTCAACTGGCGGAGAGCCGACAGGCGCATTGGGGGCGCATGCGTGACGCGTGATCAGTGGTACGTCGTCATCGACGACTGCAGCTTCGTCAGCACGCCGTGCTTGAATCGGAACCAGCCTTGCGAGCCTTGCATCACGACCTCATCGCCTTGCCAGAACACGCGCTTGACCGTCATGCGCTCGCCACAGCGCTGCACAAGCGGAGGGCGGCGGCGAAAGTCGTACAGCACCGGGCCGGCATCGGTCTGAACAAGCATGCGGTCAACACGGTCATTTTCGTTGCTCACGTCATCGAAATGCGTGAGTGTGCGCGCATCAAACCGGTCGAAGATTTCCTTGTCGAGCATCGCCGAAAAATCGTGGTCGACGCGCACGAATTGCAATGCGCCCGAGGGGGTGACGAGCGGGCCGGACGTGTTGCTCTGCGCATGAGCGCAAGTCCAGAAAGAGGTGGCTGCAAGCGCAGCGACGAACAGTCGTCTCATGTTTCCTTTTAGATTCAGCTGCGTCTTCGACGACGGAGCACGATCCGCAATCGTTCCTGGTGAACATTGTCGTCAATTCTGGTCGATACATCGAAGCTCTGCAACTGGCTGCATTTTGCCTGTCGGCGGTTGGCGGCACGCGGCCCGTTGTGGCAACCCGGCAGACCGCGAGCGGTTATTCGCGTCATAGCAACGCTCGTCGGCTACTGCACGATCCTGCCGCGTGCCACGGGTTACATGGTGTCACGTCGAGCATCGTTACTGCGCGCTGAACTCCACGAAGCGACCGCCGTTAGCGGAGCTCTGCGCGAAGCTCGCGCACTCCCCGGCCCAAGCGATCACGCAAGAGCGTTCCCAACGTCGCCCCGTCGACGTAACCGACCTCGACTGCGATGGCATCAAGGTCAAGGTCGCTGCCGTGGACAAGAGATCGCGCACGTTCGACACGCAGGTCCTGGAAGTAGGAAAGGGGCGATTTCCCGAGCACGGCCTGGCAACGCCGCTGCAACGTCCGAGGGCTCGTAGCCAGCGCGCCGGCTGCAGCCTCTAGCGAGAAACCTTCCTTGAGATGGTCCCGCGCCCACCGCTCGAAGCGCTGAATGACAGGGTCTGCCTGCGCCAGATGGTTGGGGATGATGTAGGGCGCTTGCGAAGAACGAAAGTCGGCGAGCAGATAGCGCGAAACGACGGCGGCCACCTCCGGGCTGGCCTTGCGCACTAGCCAGAGGGCGAGATCGAGATGGCCCATGGCGGCTCCGGCCGTAACGATTCTGCCCGACGGCACGAGCATCCGGGTCTCGTCGAGCCGAACATCCGGGTACCGCTGCCGAAATAGCGGAGCGAGCCACCAGGTGGTCGTGGCGTCTCCCTGATCCAGAAGCCCCGCTTCCGCGAGGAGGAATGTCCCGATGCAGGAAGCCGCAATATGCGCTCCGTCCGCGTGCCATTTCCGCAGCTGTTCCATCGCCTGACTCACATCCCGCCGTCCAAGTGCCGGCACTAACGTCTCCGGACTTCCGGTATTGAGCGCAGGAACGATCACCCAGTCCGGCTTCGAATCCGGCGCTATCGCCTGTACGGGGATAGCAAGTCCTTGCCCGGACCTGACCTTCTTTCTCACGCCAACGATCGACACCTCGAAAGAGAGCGTTCCCCCCATCTGCGCAGCTGCAAATCTGTTTGCGAGCCCCAGCGCGTCAAGCAGCACGGTCAGCCCGGTATCGAAAACACCGTCGAGCGCGAGTATCAAAATTCTCATGGCGTGAATGGCCCTAAAGTTGTCGTTTGCGACTGTACCGTTCCGATAGTCGAAAGACTACACTTTTTTCATCGGATCTGTGGCGCGAATGACAGTCAATTTGTCATTTGCGACAGCGCGATTTCTCTGGCGCAGAGCCGATGCTCAGACCCTTCATCCCGGAACACACATTGCACAAGGAGTGCACTCATGAAAGTTTTAGCCGTTGCGTCTATCGTCAAGCCGCTCTCCGATGAGGAGAGGGCGCAGATCTTTCCGGTCGAGGTGCCGGCCACGCTCAAGCTCTATCTCGACGGCAAGATCGAGCAGTTCTGGTTCCGACAGGATAAGCCCGGCGTCATCTTCCTGATGGATGTCGGGTCGATCGGAGAAGCGAAGGCGGCGCTAGACGCCCTGCCGCTCACGTCCGGTGGCCACGCACAGTACGAGTTCATGCACGTCGGCCCGCTCGCGCCGCTGGGTCTTCTGCTTCAGGGCAAGTAAGTGCGGGAGGCGCCATCGATGAACACCTCCATCCTCGTTGGTGGCGCCACTGGCAGTGTCGCGACCGAGCGCCTGTTGGAGAAAGGCGTCCCCGCCCGCGACCCGAAGATACTGCCGACGTTTGAAGATTCGTGGGTCGTCCCGCGGCAACTCGACATGACGAGCGATGCGTCGGTGAAGGCTACAGCGTGCAGTGGTTCGAGCGCACCACGCGTAGCACGCGACCCGGAACGGCCTCTCGATGGGCTCCAAAGCAATCACTGGTCCGTACACCGGCAACGACTCCCACTATGCGTCGGCCGTTTGGTTAGGCAAGTGCGAAAAGCCTATCGGAGTTCCGATTAAAAGTTAGTCAGCCGATTTCTCGTACAGTGCCCAGACATAGCCGCCGGGTTCTGGCTCCTGGAACAGTCCCGCCCGGATAAAGCCAAGCGACTCGTAGTAAGCGCATAGCCTCGCGTTGTGGACGGCGCAGTCGAGTCGAACAAAACGCCGGTTCAAACCGCGCACCTTGCTAGCGCACCAATCAAGCATGAAGCCGCCGAGTCCACATCCGTTAAAGCCTTTTCGCACAGAAAGCCCATGCACATAGCCGGCGATCGGGTCTTGAGGTCCCCAGTGATTATCCTCGCCCAGGTCGAGCGAAAACGTTCCGACGGACATGCCATCCTGCTCGACGACGTAGACTTCTTTTTGCGAGACATTGTTCAATACCCATCTTGCAGAAAATCCGTCTCCCTCCTTGCCCCACGCATAGTCGTTGTGCGACACCTTCTTTGCGTGCGCATCGTTCCGGATCTGTGTAAGCACCGGAACGTCATCCGCGGTTGCTCGGCGGACGTTTTTTGAGGTCATCGCTTATTTCTCCGTTGAGCTGTCTTGATGGGGGAAGAGCGAAGATTAGCAACGCGCCCTTACGTTTCGCCAAACCACTCCGTGCCGGTGTCAGGTATCGATTTAACCAGCGACGTCATAAATCTTCTCTTCTGTTTTCGTGGATCTTGCTCTACTAACACTCATCCAGATCATGCCGAGCAATACTATTGGCGTCCAATGCAACAGTGGGGGGTATACAACCGCAAACACAGCCTGAACGGGGCTCAACCATATAAAAAACAACGCCGCACGCTCCAATTTACTTGAACCGTTAAGGCACATATCTTTAAACATAAAAGCAATTGGCAATGCGAGCCAGGCAATGTCATAGTAGACGATGTAGGGTTGTATTGCGATCACGCCGCAACTCGCCACCACGCATTTCAATTCATATCTAATTTCGGAGGACCGCCACATCGCAGAAACAACGATAACTATTGATGCCGCCAATATCCCCTGAATTGTGTAAGCCAGGGTGGCTGAGCCACCTAGCAATCGTACTAGCCCGTAGAATGTTGGCATACCATGCCAAATCGGTGGAAAGTTCTCGATCCACAGCACTCTAAATGCAATCGTTGTCTTAATAAACTCAGTAAAAGTATTAAAACCAAGAACGAAGGTGCTAACTGACCACAGTACAATAGTTCCTATGGCAGCGGAAAAGAATGCCTTCCACTGACGATCGCAAATAAGAACAATGGGAAACAGCACGCCAAACTGGGGCTTTACACTAACCAATGCTATGAATAGCCCTGCCACGATCGGCCGTGATGGCAACAACGCCAAGCCAAGAGCTGCACATGCCATCGTCAACAACGAATTCTGTCCATACCAAATGGCAAGAGCCACCCCCGGAAATGCAAGGAAGGGGCTGATCGTCGTCCAACTCAATGGACGCAAAACCTGCCGCAACGAATACACATAAACAGCAACGCCAATACATGTAAACAATACCAGTGCGTGTTTAAATGTCAGCAAACCGAATGGGATTATGAACAACAGAAAAGGAGGCGGATATAACCAGGGCCCACGCAATTCCATAAAGTCGGTTGATGGCTCTAACGCACGCGCCCTCAATAAGTTTAGATCCTGGTTGAAAACCGCATCGGGGCCATGTTGAAGTGCCGCAACCGCCCCCTTCCAGAAAACAACAAAATCAATACCGATCGTTATTTTCGACAGGATGGCAACGTTCAATACTATTATTGCTGTAGACCAAACGAATATGTTCTTCACAGGAAGATCCCCCGTTCATCATTGATCAATCGATACCAATCAATCAATTTCGCCTACACGTCACTTGCTAATCTGGCGCCCTATTGGCGTCACGCGCCGCCCAATCGGTTCATCAGGTCGGCTACGCCTTCAAGTATCGAGCGTGTTAGCCGAACGTCGCTTCCCGGCCAAACTGAGCCGAACGACAGCCGGCTCAGTTCGTTAAGTGTTATTCGACGCCGGCCCCGTTCACATGGCTGCAACTGTGCTGCGGCGCCGTAGAACAACATGCGTCGCCTTCTCCGACGCTACGAATTCAACGCATTCGTATCCCAGCGCCCGCAAATCAACCCCTTCGAACAGCGATTCTCCCCGGCCGAGCAGGACCGGCGAGATCGCCACGTGCAATTCATCAATAAGTCCCTCACGAAGATACTGCCGGATTGTGTCCGGCCCACCGCCGATTCGCACGTCCATTCCGGCAGCGGCCTCGCGTGCACGGTCGAGCGCCTCGCGAATGCCTCCTGTTATGAAGTGGAACGTCGTGCCGCCTTCCATCTCGATGGGGGGACGGGCATGATGGGTCAAGATGAAGACTGGAACGTGATACGGTGGGTTGTCTCCCCACCAGCCTTTCCAGTTGGTGTCCGGCCAGTCCCCACGAATGGGTCCGAACATGTTTCTCCCAAGAATCCATGCCCCAACATTCTGAAAGCCACGGGCGGCGAAATCATCGTCAACCCCGGTCGTACCGCCGTCCTTGCCGAACAAGGCCCGCTGGAACGTGCGGGTTGGGACAAGCCACTGGTGCAGTTCCGTCCCGCCAACGCCGAGCGGATTGTCGATGTCCTGATTCGGACCTGCTCCGTATCCGTCGAGCGAGATGGTGAAGCCGTTAACGCGAACTCGTGTCATCGTTTGCCTCCGTTTAGACGTCTAACGTAACGTAATGTGGACAGCAAATCTGCAGGGAAAAGCCAACTAACAGCGGAGATCTCTGCCAAGATAAGCGGTGACCGCCCCAGTCAGCGCGATGCCGTGCAATTCCTCGGGCGATGCCAGATGCGCTGCGACAATCTCACGATTATCAAGCCGCAGCTCGGGTATGCAATCGAGGTGCAGTTCAAAGAAATGCACCCGGTCTCTTCGCCCGTCCCAAATGCCGCACGCGCTGCCCGCAGGAAGCAATGTGTGCGACGACAGACCAATCTCCTCCTCCATTTCGCGCTGCGCCGCTGAGTCCGGCGTCTCACCGGGCCGGACACTGCCGCCGGGAAAATTCCATTCGGCCCGGTACGATGACTTCACAAGCAACAACGCCCGCCCGACGTAGATTGCTACTAGCGCGCCCTCATGGCGAGGCCGTCGAAGGTGCCACCAGGCGCGAGCGAAGCGGAACCCGAGGCGAAGCGCTATGCGCCAGACAGAGTCGATAAGCATAGCCGGTCGCACTCGCACAAAGCTCGGCATGAGGCCTCTCCTTTCATGGTCAGAGGAACTTCCGGGTGGCCGCGTTAGTGCAGCTTAGGTCATTCAGCGTCCGCCGCACCACTTGCCGGGAAATCGTAGTTTAGCTAGCGGCTACTCTCGCCAGGGCTATGGGTTGTACCGTTCTAGTCGATCGCAGGCAGCGCTGAGATCGGGGAGCACTTCTGCACCGCTATTAGCCAGGAAAGCGGCAGAACGGGTCCCTGCTCCGATACCCAAGAAATCAATGTTGAGCGCTGTTGCAACCTCCAGGTCCCACCGACCGTCGCCCAACGACAAAATGCGAATCGGCTCGGAGACACGGTATACCTCTTTGGCGCGTTGGATCGCAGACGCCACTAGCTCCGTGCGATTCTCGTATTCTGACGATGTGATTAAGGTTTCTTCCGAATACGGAATGCCCACCGCTTCGAGCTTTGCTCGACTGACCCCTCGCACGCCGCCAGTGGCATACACGACGCCCCACTTTGATTGGACGGCGTATTCGGTCAATTTACGCGCCCCTCTTATTTCTCGCAGAGCGTTGGACCTTAACGAGCGAAGGAATCGCTCCGTTAGATCTGCCTCGAAGGCTGAAACCTGTTGCGGGGATTTTTTCGGCAGATCAGCGCGGGCGACTGCCTCAGCCAAGATCCCCGTGTCGGTGTGCTGCTGATAACTATCCCAGTTCGTATCCAACTGGGGAATATCCAACATCCGCAGAGCCTGCACGAACGCTTCCTGATGCATTGCTACAGAATCAGTTAGCGTTCCATCAATGTCTAGTACGAGGATGCAAGTTTTCGTATTTTTTAACACGCCCATTCACTCCGAAAATATGAATGGCCTTCACGGCCCTTCACTGGCTTCCGCAGACGACTCTCATCGTTGTTTGTCAAGACTTTCCGCCTGTCGCCGAACCCTGGCAAGCATACGCTGCCGAATTAACCCACTGACAGGACGGATGATGTACCAATAGGAAGCAAATCGACGACGAACTGCAGCGGTTGGGCAAAACACCCGAGTCTCCGTGCTCAGTACAGATGCGCCCGATGCATTGGCATCCACGTTGAAACTCATGACGAGCTGCCAGACGTCCATTCTGACCGTCGCCTTGAAGGCTTCGGGAGACCCAATGTCCAGCAAACCGCCAGAAAGCCCCGGTCAGTCCAAACGCTAGCCCGGAATCTCCCTCGCGACCGAGAAATGTGAAATCGTCGAGATCAAGCGGGCGTCTACGCGACGTTGTCGATTTGATCATCCCGTCATAGTCCTCTGGCATGATGCATGGTGGCCCGTTCGGCGCGTACTGCGCCCAGGCCGGGCAAAAAAACCGCCTCCGCGAATTTTGCCCGGATAGCCTATGTGCAGGCCGCGCCGCGCGCTTGCATCGCAGATCCACTAGGACAACAAGGAACCGAGCACATGAGCTTCGTGCATTTTATTGGCGGGGAAAAAGGCGGGGTGGGAAAATCGCTCGTCGCCCGCGTTCTGGCGCAGTACTTCATCGACCGCAATTTGCCGTTTCTTGGCTTTGACACTGACCGCTCGCACGGAGCGCTGCTGCGCTACTACGCCGATTTCGCCGCGCCAGCCACGCTCGACGACCACGACAGTCTCGACCCGGTTATCGAGCATGCGCTCGAACAGCCCGAGCGCCGCATCCTGGTCGACCTCGCGGCGCAGACCCAGCAACCGGTCTCGAAGTGGTTCGACGACTCCGACGTGCTCGGTATTGCGCGGGAAAACGGCATTGCACTCACGTGGTGGCACGTCATGGACGCGGGCCGCGATTCAGTCGACCTGCTGCGACAATGGCTCGATCAGTTCGGTGGCAAGTTGCGCCTCGTGATCGTGCTGAACGAAATCCGGGGCGAGCGCTTCGAATTGCTGGAAACCTCAGGCCAACGTCAGCGCGCCGAAGCGCTTGGTGCGAACGTTGTTTCGCTGCGCCATCTTCCCGACACGACGATGCAGAAAATCGACCAGAAGAATTCGAGCTTCTGGGCCGCGGCACATCACCCGGATCGCGCGAGCACCGGTCTTGGCATGCTTGAGCGCCAACGGGTCAAGGTCTGGCTCAATCGCGTTTACGAGGAAATCGACAAGGTCGCGCCCTAACCGGCGATCAGGTCGCGGCCGAAATGTAATCTCCCAGGCGAGCCAGCATCGCATCGCAATTGCGCAATTGCTCGACGGTGACGAACTCGTCCGGCTTATGCCCTTGGTCCATGCTGCCGGGTCCACAGACCACCGTTGGAATGCCCGCCCGATCGAAAAGCCCACCCTCGGTACCGAATGCGACCGTGCCGAACTCAATGGAGCCGCT
The DNA here is from genome assembly GCF_003368325.1 of Paraburkholderia caffeinilytica. Classification (NCBI taxonomy): domain Bacteria; kingdom Pseudomonadati; phylum Pseudomonadota; class Betaproteobacteria; order Burkholderiales; family Burkholderiaceae; genus Paraburkholderia; species Paraburkholderia caffeinilytica. The sequence continues at coordinate 2,879,793 of NZ_CP031466.1, forward strand.
AAGCAGCGCCAAAAGACGCGCCGCTTCGCTGTCGGGCGATGTGGCCAATCCCGGATAGGCGGAGAGCGGCTGAAGGCGGATGTCGGTGCCGGACTGCACTGCGCGCATCTTCGGCAGCAGTTCAGCCTCGGCGTAGGTCAGTAACTCGTCGGCTACCTGGTTTGCGTCGAAGCCAGGCAGCGCGCGCACTTCGAAGTCGAATTCGCATTCGGCCGGCACGATGTTGAGCGCACGGCCGCCTTTGATCACGCCCGTCTGCACGGTCGAGAACGGCGGATCGAATCGCTCGTCGTGATGCTCGGGCTGCGCCAACTCCTCGCCAATCTCTTCCAGACGGCCGATCATCCGCGCCGCATATTGAATGGCGTTGACGCCATACGGCGCATAGGCCGAATGGCAAGGCGCGCCTTTAACCTGACAGCGCATCGCCAGCTTGCCCTTGTGGCCCAGCACCGGCTTAAGCCCGGTCGGCTCGCCGATCAGGCACAGAGCCGGCTTGTGCTCACGCCGCTCCAGTTCCGCGAGCATCGGGCGCACGCCGAGGCATCCGACTTCCTCGTCGTACGAAAAAGCAAGGTGCACCGGCTGCTTCAGCTCGCGCTCGAGAAACCCAGGCACCGCCGCCAGCGCCGAAGCGATGAAGCCCTTCATGTCGGCCGTGCCGCGGCCATACAGCCTCCCGTTGCGTTCGGTGAGACGGAACGGATCGACGGTCCACGCCTGGCCATCGACGGGCACCACGTCGGTGTGGCCGGACAGCACGATGCCGCCGCGCTCACGCGGACCGATGGTCGCAAACAGATTCGCCTTGGTGCGCTCGGTGTTGTAGAACAGCTCGCTCCCGACACCGAGTTCCTCCAGGTAAAGCCGAATGAATTCGATCATGTCCAGATTGGAGTCCCGGCTGACCGTGGCGAAGCCGATCAGCCGTTCGAGCAGCGCACGGCTGGACCTGTCATTCATTGCCAGGCACGCCGTAGCTGGGCGCGGCGGTCGGATTCAACGCGCGGGTCAAGTAGTCCTGCATCTGCGGCCGATACGCCTGCCATAGACCGTCGAGCTGGCCGATGGGGTCGTCATCAATCCAATCGACCCGCAAATCGACGATCGGCCAACTCACGTCGCCCACGATCTTGAGCGCCGCCGAATGCACGGGGCCCGCTTCACCACCGGCAGTTATCGCAGCATGCATGGCCGCGAGCAGACGATCGGCAAGCGTGCCGGATGTCTGCTCGAACGCCGGGAGCATTGACTCGATCACTTCGACGCCGGCCAGCATGTTGCCTGCGGCAACGCACTGCTTGCCGGCGACAGCGTGATACGTGCCGAGCGCTTCCTTGCCGCTGAAGAACGCCGTGCGCCCCCGGGCATCGATCACCGTCACCTGGCGATACTCGCTCCACTCGCTCGCGCCGAGCACACGGTCCAATGCGGCAACGGGATCGAATTGCCCGCTCGCCAGAAGATCGAGAATCTGCGGGCCAAGCGCGGGCAGCGTGACGTTCTGCGTCGCCACCGCGCCCACGCCTGCGCGCAACCATGGGCATCGAGCGCCCACCGCGATGCTGGACGAACTGATCGCGATTCCAAGCTGCCCGGATTCAGGACAACATCCGACAATAGAAAATGTCATGTCCCGCTCCTTAGGCCAACGGCGGCGTCCATCCATCCGGAATGACCGCGACAACGTCGATTTCCATCAACCACTGCGGCTGACCCAACGCGACCACCACCAGGCCGGTCGAAATCGGAAACACGCCCTTCAACCACTTGCCGACTTCCTGATAGACCGGCTCGCGGTAGCGGACGTCCGTCAGGAACGTCGTGGTCTTAACGATGTGAGACAGGTCGCTGCCCGCTTCTTCGAGCAACTGCTTGACGTTCTTCATCGCCTGCTCCGCCTGGGCGCTCGGATCGCCGATGCCGATCAGGCGGCCTTCGAAATCCGTGCCCACCTGGCCGCGTACATAGACCGTGTTGCCGGCCCGCACGGCCTGACAAAGATCGTTGTCGAGCGTCTGGTTCGGATACGTATCCTTCGTGTTGAACACGCGGATACGGGTATGCGTAGGTTGGCTCATCAATGCACCTTCATGTAGGAAGAAATGGATCGCGGATTAAAGAGGCATACGCGTCAATTCACGCCCATCTCGCTGACTTTGTGGATGCGTGAATCGGCGGAGGTGTTTTCAACGCTTTCAACGCGTTCCTCGCGGCAGCTCTGAGCCTGCTGTTGCGAGTCATCGTAATAAGCCAGATATTTACGCTGCGTGACGATGTGATCGGCAATGTGCTTCGCGTCGTGCCACACGCCCCAGATGAATGCGGAGCCTCGGCGCGATAGCCAGGGCAGACCGAGAAAATAGATGCCGGGCTCCTTCGATACGCCGCGCTGATGTTTCGGCTTGCCCTTTTCGTCGAAGGCGTTGACGTTCAGCCAACTGAAATCGACTGCATATCCTGTCGCCCAGACAATCGATGTCACGCCGGCTTTCGCCAGATCGAGATCGTGCAACGGGTGCGTCACGCATTCCGGATCCGCAGGAATGACGCGGGCTTCAGGCTCTTCGGGAAGATCGAGACCGTTACGCCCGGCGTACGCGTCGGCCGCGTCCAGCAGCGACAGATAGTTTTCGTCGCCGCGCGCGATGTTCTCCGCGAGATCGGCCTCGAAGGTGACCACGTCGTCATCGAACGATTTAGTGAGGCCCACGAGCGTGATGCCCTGATTCGCGAGACGGCGGAAGTCCACCGTATGGCCGCCACGCGAACCGCTCACCGCAATGGTGACGTGCTCCCTGCCGGGCTTCATGACCTCTGCATCCCATTCGCCGAGCACGCCGAGCCACCAGCAGAAGTCGCGACCGCGATAGGCGCGCGGCGGACGATCGTGCGCGCCGACCGACAGATAGACGCGCTTGCCCGCACGTTGCAACTCGTCCGCGATTTGCACACCTGACGACCCAGCCCCCACCACCAACACGCCCCCTTCGGGCAATTGGCCTGGATTGCGATAGTCGGCGGAATGAAGCTGCGTAAGACTCGAATCTTGCGGCGCGATTGGTGGAATGACGGGACGCTGGAAAGGTCCGGTCGCGACCACCACGCGATTGGCTTCGATCGTGCCCTCCGATGTTTCGACGGTGAAGCCCTGGCGCCCCGCATTGCGCACGACCTTCTTCACTTCCACGCCGGTGCGGATCGGCGCTTCAAACTTCTTCGCATAAGCGACGAAATAGTCCGCGACCTGCTCCTTCGACGCGAAGGCGTCGGGGTCAAAGTCGGCGAACTCGAGATTGGGGAAACGATCGTGCCACGCGGGACCATTGGCAACCAGCGAATCCCAGCGTCCCGTGCGCCAGCGCTCGGCGATTCGAGCACGTTCCAGCACAAGATGCGGCACGCCAAGCTTGCTCAAATGTTCACTCATAGCGACGCCAGCCTGACCGGCGCCGACTACGAGCGTGTCGATTGACGTTGTTTCCACTGTCATAGCTGCGTCCTTCTGAAAAGGCGGAATGTTTCGATTCGATCACGGTGTCACGGCCTTCGAGCACTCGCGATCGTGGCGAACCCGGTAGCGCTTTCCGGCAGCGCGCCGCCGCCTGGTCCGTTCGTCTTTCGTGAGAATCTACGCGTCCGTCCAGAATCCGAAAAATATATTTAAAAAATGCATGGCATCGGATTTACCTATGCAAGCCTTTTTGATCGCTTCACAATGCCGCCCATTGAAGACCTTGAACACGGAGCGTTGTCGATGGAGAGTCATCCGTTGCGCTACTCGTTGCGCCAGTTGCGCTATTTCGTGATCACCGCGGAAGTCCTGTCCTTCACCGCGGCCGCGAAGCGTCTGCACATCTCGCAGCCGTCGATCTCGACGGCGCTCGCGGACCTTGAAGTGTCGTTCGGTGTGCAACTCTTCATACGGCATCACGCGAGCGGTCTCTCGCTCACGCAAGCCGGCCGGGATCTGCTCGGGCAAGCGCGCAATCTGTTGAAGATCGCGGAGGAATTGCAGACGACGGCGAAGGAAATGGACGGCGGCATGACGGGCGTCATCACGCTCGGCTGCCTCGTCTCGCTTGCGCCGCCGCTCATGCCGGGGCTGATCAGCCGATTCACGGGCGAGCACGCGGGTATCTCGTTTCGCACTGTCGAGGCGCATCAGGATGGCCTTTTGCGCGGCCTGCACGACGGCTCGCTCGACATTGCCCTCACCTACAGCCTCGATTTGACAGAGGAAATCGCCTTCACGCCGCTGCTCTCGCTGCCGCCGTATGCGATCCTGCCGCGCACGCATCGTCTGGCACGCGCGCGCAAGGTATCGCTCGCAGACCTCTTGCCCGAGCCTTATGTGATGCTTGACCTGCCGCACAGCCGCGAGTATTTCGCCGCTCTCTTCGATGCGGTGGGCAGCCGTCCCGTGCCCGCGTTCCGCTCGTCGCAGCCGGAAGTCGTGCGCGGCATGGTGGCCAACGGTCTCGGCTATAGCCTCCTGAACTTTCCGCTCAAATCGAATCGCACCGTGGATGGCGAAGAGTTCGTCATTAAGCGTTTCAAAGACGACGTCAACGCCACGATGCTCGGCATCGCACAATCGCGCACGATGAAGCCGCGCCAGGTCGTGCATCGCTTCGCATCGTTCTGCGAAACCTATATTCGGCGCCTGCATATCGACGCATGATCGGGACGGCGCGGTCGTCTGCTTCAAGCCTGCGTGCACTGCATAGGCAAAAGCTTTGCTTTGTATCTAAAAACAATATTTTGGCTTGCAAATTGGCTTGATAGATTGGTGTCCATGTTGAGCGCTACGTAGCAAAGCCTCGCGTCGCCGCGCTCTCACCGTGACGAATCAAGGGGGACACCATGGCCAACCCGGCAAGGATGATCGCAGTGCAAGCGCTTGTCGACGAACTGCAGACGGGTTGCGAACGGTCATTCAGCGATGCGCATGCGATGCCGCCCGGTGTCTATACGTCGCCCGAATTCCTCACGCTGGAAGAGCGCGCTATCTTCGAGCGCGAATGGCAATGCGTCGGCCGCGCCAGCGCGCTCAAAGTGCCCGGCGATTACATGACTGCGCGACTTGGAGCGCAACCGATCGTCGTATTGCGCGACGAACAGATGCAGGTCAAGGCGATGTCGAACGTGTGCCTGCATCGCATGTCGGTGCTGCTTGAAGGACGCGGCAACGTGCGCCGCATCGTCTGCCCCTATCACGCCTGGAACTATTCGCTGGACGGCGCACTGCGAGGCGCGCCGCTCATGGATCGGCAAGAGGGTTTCTGCAAGGAAAGCTACAAGCTGCCCGCCGTGCGCTGCGAAGAATGGCAAGGCTGGATCTACGTAACACTCGACGAAAACGCACCGCCCATTCACGCGCAGCTCGCCAAACTGAGCGAGCTCATCGGTGCATACGGCATGTCGGACTACATCGAAACCTTCTATGAAGAGCACGTGTGGGACACGAACTGGAAGATCCTCGCGGAAAACTTCATGGAAAGCTATCACCTGCCCATGCTGCATCGCGCGACGGTAGGACCGCATTCGCGGCTCGAGGAAATGGAATGCCCGCCGGGCTATCCCGCTTTTAACTACCACTGGATCACGAAGGAAGCGTCCTTGCCCATCGGCAACGCGCATCCGGACAATACGCGCCTCACGGGACATTGGCGCAAGACCACGGCGCTGCTCGCGATCTACCCGACGCATCTTGTCACGCTCACGCCGGGTTACTTCTGGTATCTCGTGCTGCAGCCTCAAGGCGTGGATCGCGTGCATATCCGCTTCGGCGGCGGGCTTGCACCGGAGTTCGTCGCCGATACCGAGGCCAACGCGCACATGACGACGTTGAAGAAACTGCTCGATGACGTGAACGCGGAAGACAAGCGCGGCGTGGAAGCCGTGTTTCGCGGCGTGCACGCGCCGCTCGCGAAGCCCGGTCACTTGAGTCATCTCGAACGCCCCAACTATGACTTCGCACGCTACATCGCCAGCAAAATCGCCGCGATGCAGCTCGAGAAAACGCATTGATCAAGACGCACCATCGACAGGACGCGATCACGATGTCAAACCCTTCCTTCATTTCGTTCTCGGGCGTGAGCAAGTCGTATGACGGCGCGCAATACGTCGTCGATGACTTGAACCTCGACGTGCGCAAGGGAGAATTCCTGTCGCTGCTGGGTCCGTCCGGTTCGGGCAAGACGACGACGCTCATGATGCTTGCGGGATTCGAATCGCCCACGCGCGGTGAGATACGCCTCGACGGGCGGCGGCTCGACGACAAGCCTCCGCATCAGCGCGACATCGGCATGGTGTTTCAGAACTACGCCCTTTTTCCGCATCTGACGATTGCGGAGAATGTCGCGTTTCCGCTCTCCGTGCGGCGCGTAAGCCGCGCTGAGCAGAAGACGCGCGTGAAGCGCGCGCTCGAGATGATCGAACTGCCGCATCTGGCGAACCGGCGTCCCGCGCAGCTCTCCGGCGGACAGCAGCAGCGCGTGGCGCTCGCGCGCGCGCTCGTGTTCGAGCCGAGCGTCGTGCTGATGGACGAGCCGCTCGGTGCGCTCGACAAGCGCCTGCGCGAAACCATGCAATACGAAATCATGCGCCTGCATCGCGAGCTGTCGCTCACGATCGTCTACGTAACGCACGATCAGGCCGAAGCGCTGACCATGTCGGATCGCGTCGCCGTGTTCTCCGATGGCCGCATCCAGCAAGCCGCCACACCCAGCGAACTCTACGAGAACGCACAGAACGCCTTCGTCGCAAACTTCGTCGGCGAAAACAACGGGCTGACCGGGCGCGTCGTCAATGCGAGCGAGGACTGGGCGACACTCGCACTCTCGGACGGCAGTGTCATTCGCGGCCGTAGCGAACCGGGCCTGCGCGCGGGCGACGAAGCGATGCTCGCGCTGCGCCCCGAACGCGCGCATATCCCAAGCGCAGAAGGCGTGCACGTCGACGAACACAGCAACGTGGTGCGCGCACGCGTCGAGGAGCTGGTGTATTGCGGCGATCATCATCGCGTGCACCTCGCGCTTGGTTCACGCGATTCCTTCGTCGTGAAAGTGCCCAATACGCAGCGCCATGCGCTGCCTTCGCCCGGCAGCGCGATCGAGATCGCATGGCGCCACGACGACTGCAAGATTCTCGCGACGAGCGCGCCACGCAGCGCGCCCGTGATTCCCGCATCCACACCGCTCTCACCTTCCATCATCACGACCGCACCAGCAGGAGCCAACTGACATGCGCACTCTCATCAAAGCACAAAGCGCCGCACTCGCCGCACTCGCATTCGTTACCGTGACCACCCAGGCAGCGGAGACGCTCTCCGTCGTGACCTTCGGCGGTGCATATGAAGCAGCGGCCAAGAAAGCCTATTTCGAACCGTTCACGCAAGCCACCGGCATTGGTTTTTCGACCGAATCATATGATGGCGGCCTCGCAAAACTCTCCGCGATGGAGCAGGCGAAGAACACCACGTGGGACCTGATCGACCTCGAAACGAACGATGCGATCACCGCTTGCGACGAAGGCCTGCTGCAGAAGTTCGACAAGAAGACGCTCGGCAAGACGAGCGACTTCATCCACGGCACGATCAGCGATTGCGCGGTGGCGAGCATGGTCTGGTCCACGGTCTATGCGTACGACACGAGCAAGCTGAAGACCGCTCCGACCACCGTCAACGACTTTTTCGATCTGCAGAAATTCCCCGGTAAGCGCGGCCTGCGCAAATCGCCGAAGGTAACGATGGAATGGGCGTTGATTGCGGACGGCGTCGATCCGAAAGATGTCTACAAGGTGCTCGCTACGCCCGCCGGCGTGGATCGCGCGTTCAAGAAGCTCGACACGATCAAGCAGAACATCGTGTGGTGGGAGTCGGGTGCCCAGGCGCCGCAGTTGCTCGCAGACGGCGCGGTCGTGATGACGCAGGCCTACAACGGCCGCATTTCCGACGCCGCGAAGAAGGACAACAAGCCCTTCAAGACCGTCTGGGACGCGCAGGTTTACGACTTCGACTGGTGGGGCGTTCCGACGGGCGCGAAGCACGCCGACGCCGCCGCGAAATTCATCGTCTCCGCTTCGCAGCCGAAGGCGTATGCGGATTTGTCGAAGTACATCGCCTATGCGCCGCCGCGCAAGGACGCCATCGCGCTGGTCGACAAGCAACGCCTCGCCGATCTGCCCACCGCACCCGAGAACTTCAAGCGCGCCTTGCAGATCAACGCGAACTTCTGGGCCGACAACGCGGACCAGATCAATAAACGCTTCCAGGTGTGGCTGACGCAGTAACACCATCGTCCAACGAGAGCCCAACGTGACTACCCACATGCCCGCTTCGGCCCGAGCCACGGCCCCGGGCTCTCCGACGAGAGCCGACGGCCGCGCGTCGTTTCAAAAGGCGCGCCGCCGTGCGTCGGTGCAGGCGCTTTTGCTCGCACTGCCGCTGATCGTGTTTCTGCTTTCGACGTTTATCGCGCCGATCGCGCTCCTGCTCGCGCGCAGCGTGGAAAACCACGAAGTGCCGAACAGCATGCCCACGCTCACGCGCGCACTCGATGCATGGGATGGGCAGGGCGTGCCGGACGAGCGCATGTTCACCCTGCTCGCTGCGGGGCTCAAAGAGGCGCAGCAAAGCGGACAGCTCGGCACTGTCGCACGGCGGCTGAACTTCGATCAGGCCGAGTTCCGTAGCCTGTTGATGCGCACCGCGCACCAGTTGCCCGCCGATGCGCCGCCTGCGTGGAAACCGGCACTCGTCGAACTCGACGAACGCTGGAATTCGCCGGAGATCTGGCGCTTGCTGAAGCGCGCCGCCACGTCGCCGACGCCTGACTATCTGCTCGCAGCCGTCGATGCGCAAGTGACACCGCAAGGTTCAGTCGCGTTCGTGCCGGACAACGCTTCGATCTATCGGCAAGCGTTCGTGCGCACGATTTCAATCAGCGCGACGGTCACGCTGCTGTGCCTCATACTCGGCTATCCGGTCGCATGGCTGCTCGCGAACCTGCCCGCAAAAAACAGCAACCGCCTGATGCTCTTTGTGATCGTACCGTTCTGGACCTCGGTGCTCGTGCGCACAACCGCGTGGTACGTTTTGCTGCAGCCGGGTGGCGTCATCAATAGCCTGCTGATGGGGATCGGTCTCACCACACATCCACTGCCGCTCATCTTCAACCGCGCGGGCGTGCTCATCGGCATGACACATGTGCTCCTGCCGTACATGATTCTCGCGATCTACTCGGTGATGAAGAGCATATCGCCCGTGTACGTGCGGGCCGCGCAATCGCTCGGGGCGCACCCGTTCACCGCATTCGTGCGGATCTACATGCCGCAGACGCTGCCGGGCGTGGGGGCAGGCTGCCTCCTCGTGTTCGTGCTCGCGCTCGGCTACTACATCACGCCCGCGCTGCTTGGCGGCGCAGGCGACGAGATGATCAGTCAGCTCATCGCGATCCAGACCAACACGCAACTCAACTGGGGCCTCGCCGGTGCGCTCTCAGCCTATCTCGTGATCTTCACGGCGATCTTCTATTTCCTGTTCAACCGCATTGTCGGCATCGATCGCTTGCGCTTCGGTTGAGACCTGGTTGAGACTCGGTTGAGCCTCGGTTGAAATACGCGAACACGACGAAGGAACGATATGCAAGATCAACGCAACACGGTGCTGACGGAACGCGTCGCCGCGCGCTGGGTGCGGCTGCATACAGCGCTTGTACTGTTCTTCCTGATTGCGCCGATTCTCGCGATCATCCCACTCTCGTTCAATTCGGGCTCGTACTTCTCCTACCCGTTACAGGGCTTTTCGCTGCGCTGGTATGAGCAGGCGCTCACGAGCGCGGGCTGGCAACGATCGCTCCTGAACAGCATCGGCATCGGCGCGGCGTCGACGTTGATCGCCACGTGTCTCGGCACGCTCGCCGCGCTAGGCATTTCGCGCGCGCAGTTTCCGTTGCGCTCGCTGATCATGCCGATCATCATTTCGCCGATGATCGTGCCAATTGTCGTCGTCGCGGCGGGCTTCTATCTGATCTTCGCGCCGCTCGGTCTTGTGAACTCGTATCCCGGCGTGGTGCTGGCGCATGCGGCGCTCGGCACGCCATTCGTCGTGATCACCGTGACCGCATCACTGCTTTCGTTCGATCAGAGTCTGCTGCGCGCCGCTTCCGGGCTCGGCGCGACGCCTTGGGTCACATTCAGGCGCGTGACCTTGCCGCTCATCACGCCGGCGGTCGCAACCGGCAGCGTCTTCGCTTTCGCGACCTCGTTCGACGAAGTCATCGTCATTCTGTTCATCGGTGGCCCGGATCAGACAACCGTGCCTCGGCAGATGTGGAGCGGTATTCGCGACTCGATCGACCCGTCAATCCTCGCCGTGGCGACAATGCTGATCGTGTTCGCAGTGCTGCTTTTCGCGAGCATTAACTGGCTGCGCGGCCGCACGGCCGCCGCCAGCAACGCTGTTATCTGACCTTAGACGCGTTTCCTTGCTGGTGAGCGCAGCGATTTCGGTATCGGTGGCACGTCGTAGCGAACTGTTTTTCCTGCAGAATTTTCTAGCCTCGTGATGGTGCTGAACGAAATCCGGAGCGAGCCCCACTTCCGCCCTTCAACCCGATAGGACTTCAACGGCAGCTTCCAAGGTGCAACGATCGCTTGCGCAGCCGGGTCGGATTTCTAATGACAACAACCACACCCACCTCGATGCCTGAAGCCATAACCCCCTTCTTCCGTCTGCATGTTCCCGCCGCGCTGTGCCAGCAGCACCGTCGAACCGCTGACGATACGCGGCGACGGCAGGCTGCACCCCGGGCACGGCGTTGGCTCATCACGCCGGGAAACCGGGCGAATGGCGTCGAACGTCCCGCATGCATCGCAGGCATATTCATAGATCGGCATGGCGTTCTACCAATGAGCGCCAAGTTCGCCGCGCGCGACAAACTGTCCCTGACCGGTCCGTCCGACCCAGTCGCCGTTGTCGATCAGCACTTCTCCCCTTAGCAGCACTTTCCTCACCCGGCCCGTGACCTCGCGGCCCTCGAACAACGTGAAGTCGCAATCGCCGTGCTGCGTGTCCGCGCTGATCGTATGCGACTCGTTCGGATCGAACAGGACGATATCGGCGTCGCTGCCAACCGCGATTGTCCCTTTCTTCGGGAACAGGCCGAAGAGCTTGGCCGGCGCAGTCGACATCAACTCGACGAAGCGATTGAGCGCTATGCGGCCGCTCCGTACACCGCCGTCATAGACGACCGTCATGCGCGTTTCGACGCCAGGCACGCCATTCGGGATCTTCGAAAAATCGTCGCGCCCAAGCGGCTTCTGGTTGACATTGCCGCGATGCCCCTCCTTCATGCAATACGGGCAGTGATCGGTCGATATCAGTTGCAGATCGTCGGTCTTGAGTGCGGTCCACAGCGCGTTCTGCGCCTCTTTCGAGCGCAGCGGCGGACTCATCACGTAACGCGCGAGCTCGAAGCTGTCGTCGGCATAGGCTGATTCGTCGAAGAACAAATAGTGCGGACAGGTCTCCGCAAACACCGGAATGCCCAGGTCGCGCGCTTCGATCACATGCTTCAACGCCTCCTTCGCCGAAAGGTGCACGAAATAAACCGGCGCTTCGGCGAGTTCGGCGAGCTTGATGCCGCGATGCGTCGCTTCGCCCTCCATGATCGCAGGCCGCGTCAGCGCGTGATAACGCGGCGCGGTATGGCCCTGCGCGAGCGCCTCGCGAATCAGCAGGTCGATGACCGTGCCGTTCTCGGCATGCAACGCGATCATGCCGCCGTGCTGACCGACCATCCGCATGGCCTGAAAAATGGCGGCGTCGTCCGACATAACCGTGCCGGGATAGGCCATGAACATCTTGAAACTTGATACACCTTCGTGACGAATCGCGTATTGCATGTCGCCGAGCACGCGCTCGTCCACCTGCGTCACGATCACGTGAAAGCCGTAGTCGATGCTCGCGGCCGATGCCGCCTTCGATTGCGCTCGCGAGATCGCATCGAGCGGGCTCGTGCCGGCGGTTTGCAACGCGAAGTCGATAATGGTCGTGGTTCCGCCGAAGGCCGCCGAACGCGTGCCCGATGCAAAGTTGTCGGCCGTCACCGACGGCCCGAAGGTGTTCTCCATATGCGTATGGCAATCGACGCCTCCGGGAAACACCAGCAACCCTGCCGCGTCGATCACCCGTGCATCCGGTCCCCCGTCGAGATTCAGTCCGATGCTGACAATGCGCTCGCCTTCCACGAGGATGTCGGCGACGTAGTCGTCAACGGCCGTAATGATGCGGCCGCCTTTGATGAGGGTTGGGGTCGAACTCATGAATCACTCCGTTGAGTGTCGGTTGCGAAGGCGAGCGCGTCTTCGAGACGCGCCATCTCTTCGTGTGAGAGCGGCGGGATCGGCGGCCGCATCGTCGGATACGGAAACTGGCCCTGCAGGTGCAGGCAGGCTTTCAGGCGCGCATTGGCATAGGAGCCGGGCGCGGTTCCATAGATGACCTTCGCAAGCGGATAGACGCGCTCGTGAAGCTGCTGCGCGCGGCCGAGATCGCCCTGTTCGACGGCGCGATACAGCGCCACGACCAGTTCCGGCACGACGGCCGCAAGGCTGACGAGGCTACCTTCGGTGCCGATCGCAAAACAGGTGAACAGGTGTTCGTCGCCGGAAGCCATCACGGCCACGTGCGGCGCGATCGATTTGACGAGCCGTCGGTTCGCTTCGTAGGCGGCAGTCTCCCAACTGCCTTCCTTGATGGCGACGACTTCGGGCAAGCCGACGAGCGCGGCAAGCATCTGCGGCGTGTAGGCCATGCCGCCCGTGGCGACGCCGGCCTGGTAAAGCATCATGGGCAAGCGGGCCTCGGCGTTGGCGATCCGGTGATGCGTCAGAACGGTGTCGAGATCGGTCGACAGCGCCCAGGAGAACGGCGGAAACAGCAGCATGGCATCGGCGCCGGCCTGTCTTGCATCGTTCGCTTGAGCCTGCGCCTCATAGCTGTCTTCGGCATTCACGCCGGCCACGATGATCGAGCGATCGCCGCACACGGCATGCGCGATTTCCACGACGCGCCGCTTGTCCGCCGCCGAGAGCGTGAAGTTCTCGCCGGCATGGCCGTTCACCAGAAGCCCGGCAATGCCGTCGACGCTCGCCACCGCTTCGATATGCCGTTCGAGCACCGCCTCGTCCATAAGACGCCCATCCGCGTCGAGGGGGCATAGCGTAGCGGCGTAGACGCCGTTGAATGGGTCGGCATGCGTGGGGATCATTCTGTCTTTTCCCAATGAGGTTGGGCGGGCGCATCGTCATGAACGACGAGCCGCGCCGGATCGAACAAGGGCAACTCGGGTTCTTCGCCGAGCATGCGCTGGGCAAGCAACTTGCCCATGTAGGGACCGCTGGTGTAACCGGAGTGCACGCAACCGATCACCCACGCGTCGGGCAAACCGGGAAGCGCGCCGATCATCGGCATGGCGTCGGCGGTTTCGGATTCGAGGCCGAGCCAGATGCGCGCCACGCGCGCCTTGGCGAGCGCGGGGATCACATGCTGCGCGAGCCGGAGATTGCCGATCAGGTTGCCCGGCACCGTTTCCACGCCGCCCCGCTCACGATCGCCGATGCCTTGCCAGCCGCCGCCGATCAGGACACTGCCGTTGGCGAACTGCTTCATCGACAGCAGCCCGTTCGCGATGCTCAGCACCGACTTCATCACGGGCGGCATGCGTTCGGTGACGATCAACTGATTGACGAGCGTCTTGACGGGAATGTGGATGCCGAGCATGGCGAGCATCGGCTCCAGCCACACGCCGCCCGCCATCACGAGACGCGTTGCGTCGATACGGATGGCGTCGTCCGGGCCGTACACCCGATACATCCCCGCGACGCGTTCGATGCGCGTGACCGGCGTCTGCTCGAAAACGTGTACCCCTGCTTCGCGTAACGCCGCATGGAAAGCGCGACCCGTGAGATAGGCGCTGGCGAAGCCATCGGTTGCACAGTACGCGGCTTGCAGCATCGCGGGATTCAGGCCCGGCTCGACGGCAAGCGCGGCATCCCGGTCGAGCAGATCGATTTGTGCGCCGTATTCGCGCCTCGCCGCCGCGCGTTGCTGCAGCAGTGCTTTTTCGGATTCCGTGAAGGCAAGCGAGAGGCCGGGCACCGACGTGGAGAGCACGCTTTGGCCTAGCCACGTGTCGGTGTTCATCCACATTGTCCACGCACGGATCGCATAGGGAACGAGCGCGGCGCGCGTCATATGCAGCGTCAGCGTGCCGGCGTTCACGCCCGACGCGCCACGGCACAGCGCATCGCGTTCGATCACCGCCACGCGCATGCCGGCTCGCGCGAGAAAGAGAGCGGTGGTGCATCCCATCACGCCGCCGCCAAGCACGGCGGCATCGAATGCGGTCGTCGTCGGCTGGTTCATAGCGGCGCGGCCTTCGGGATCGGAATGTCGTCGTAGCTGAACTCGCCCGTCAGCGCTTCAACCGTGACGGGCCGCAACGGCGTGCGGGCGGAAAAGCAGCCTGCGCGTTCGCGCGCGCCGCCGCACGCGCGTGCCGCAAGCAGTTCCGCCGTCACGTCCCCGCATGTGCGGCCCTGGCACGGTCCCATGCCGCAGCGGGTCCAGGCCTTGAGCTGGTTCACGTCGCGCGCGCCGGCGTCGCACGCGGCGTCGATCTCGGCGCGCGTCACGTCCTCACATCGGCAGACGATGGTTTGCTGCGCAATGCCGTCGACGTGGCCAGCCCGCAGCGCCATCAATTGCGCCATCGCGCGACCGAAGCGCGCCGCCTTGAGGTACGCCCGCCGCACGGACGACAGGCGTGACTGGAGCCCGGGGATGTCCCTGCCGCCAAGCTCGATGGCGCAGGCGAGTCCTGCGAGCGTGCCGTGGTGGCTCGCCGCCGCCGCGCCGACGATGCCCGCGCCGTCGCCCGCCACATAGAGCCGGGGACGCGAGGTGCGGCAGTTCTCGTCAGCGATGGCGATCCAGCCGCCCGCCTGCCGCGAGTAACGGTGTTCCGCGCGCAGGAGACGCGTGATTTCGGTTGACGGGGTCAGGCCATGACCGACTGCTATGCAGTCGGCGACCACGCTGCGGCGCTCTCCCGGGACGGGCCGGCCTGCCGCGTCACATGGCGCCAGCGTCGCGCGCAGCCGATCGCCGGCCGGCTCGACTTTGACTATCGTGTGCCGCGAATGAATCGGCACGCCGGCGCGGCGAATCTCGCGCCACCAGTGGAATCCCTCGCGCATCAGATCGGGGCGCGACACCATGGCGGGCAACGCGCGGGCCCAATCGCGACGGCTCGCGATATCCGCGATTGCTTCGACCTTGCCGCCGCCGTCCAGCGTCTTCGCCGCAACGGCCGCAAGCAACGGCCCGCACCCCGCGACGAGCGTCGAACGGCCCGGCAGGATGCCTTGCGATTTGATGAGGATCGTGGCGGCGGCCAGCCCGATGACGCCGGGCGTGGTCCACCCGTCGAAGGGTACGACACGTTCCGTGGTTCCTGCTGCAACGATCAGCGCGTGCCCGGTGCAATGCACGGGGCCGGCCGGACCCACGGCATCGACGCGATAGTCGCCGGTGACGGCCCACACCACGTGATCGAAGTAGGTGGAGACTTTGCTTCCGGCGAGTTCGCGCCGCAGAGCGTCGCCCGCTTGCTGGTCCGCGCTCGACGGAACAGCGGCGCTGACCGGCGCGCGATAGACCTGCCCGCCGGCCACCGGGTTCTCGTCGAACAGCGCGACCTTGAGACCTGCCGCCGACGCGGCCAGCGCCGCGTTCACACCGGCCGGCCCAGCGCCGAGCACGAGGACATCGAAGTCAGATATCAAGGCCGATCTCCGGTACCTTGCCGACATGCATTCCTTCCGTGACCGTCGTCCGGCATGCCAGCACGCGGCAACCCTCGACAATGACGAGACACTCCTGACAAGACCCCATCAAACAGAACATGCCGCGCGGCGCGCCGTTGCGCGGACTCGTCCGCAAGGTCTTCGTGCCTGAGGCGAACAGCGCAGCCGCCACGCTTTCGCCTTGACGCGCCCACGCCGGCCGGCCGTCGAAAAGAAACCTCACCGTCGCCGCGCCGCCTGCCTGCTCGATGCGCATGGTCTTCTCATCCAGCATGGGATATGGCTCCCTTGACAACTAATTTCGTCGATGTTTTTATCTTATCGTATACGTTTCGTATACACAAAATGGCCAAAATAAAGAGGGTCCGGGAAGTGCCCGAACCACGCGCCAGAACGGTCAGCATTCATCCCCGAACCTATTACGGAGTTGCCGCATGAAATCCTCGATGCTCCTCACCCGCATGCTCGCTTTGGGCGTTGCCGCCTGCGCGTTGCTCGGCTCGTTCGACACCAGCGCCCGCACGCTCGACGAAATCATCGCGTCGAAGAAGATCGTGTTCGGCATCAATCCGAATCTGCCGCCGCTCGGCATTTACGACGCAAAGAACAACATCGACGGTTTCGACGTCAGTATTGCTAAGAAGATTGCCGACTCGCTCGGCGTGAAGCTCGAAATCGTTCCGGTTGGCTCGAACGATCGCGTGCCGTTTCTGATGACCGACAAGATCGACGCCGTGATGGGCGGCATGACGCGTAACGCCGACCGCCTGAAGGTGATCGACTTCACCGATCCGGTCAACACCGAAGTGCTAGGTGTCCTGACGACACAGGCGACGTCTTATTCAGACTGGACCCAGTTGAACGATCCGGCGGTGCGTCTCGTTCAGGTACGCGGCACGACACCTATCCAGCTGATCCATGACAAACTGCCCAAGGCGCAACTCCTGATTCTCGACAACTATCCGGATGCGGTTCGCGCAATCGCCCAGGGCCGTGCCGACGCATTGATCGACGTGCTCGATTTCATGCTGAGCTACACGAAGAACTACCCGACGAAATGGCGCGTGGTGGACGCACCGATCGAAGTGGACTACGACTGCATCGGCGTGCAAAAGGGCAATATGGCACTGACGCAGCGTCTGAACAAGGAAATCGGCACGTTGCATAAGACCGGCTATGTCGCTGCAAGCTGGAAGAAGTGGTTCGGCAGCGCCATGCTGCACGACCCGACCGCCTCACCCACGCCTGTCGCAACCGCGCAGTAAGGGAAGCTGACAGCAGCGCTCGTCGCAGTAACGGACGAGCGCTGCGCATCCGGCAGGAGCCACTATTCGATGCCCCTACATTTCGAGCCCATCATCCAACAGTGGCCTTATCTGCTTGCCGGCGCATGGCTCAGCCTGCAGATCGCCGTGCTCGCGTTTGGGTTCGGCATGGTCATCGGCCTCGTCTGCGCCTCGGTGTTGCGCTATGGGCCGGTGCTTCTGCGCAAGGCGGTGATGGCCTATGTGATATTCGCGACCAACACGCCGCAACTTGTGCAGATCTTTTTCCTGTTCTTCGCACTGCCCGAGATCGGCGTGACCTTGTCGCCGTTCACGGCGGTGTTGATCGGGGCGACGTTCAATGCGGGCGCTTATCTGTGCGAGATCCAGCGCGCGGGTTTCAATTCGGTGCGGTTGATGGAGATCGAAGCCGCCGAAGTGCTCGGCTTCTCCACGCCGCAGATCGTGCGGCACGTGATTCTTCCGCACGTGCTGAAGGTGATGTTCCCACCGTTGTCGAACCAGTTCATCGTCATGACGCTCGGCACCTCGATGGCATCGGTCTTCGGCGTCGAGGAACTGACGGGGCGCACGTATAACCTCAGTTCGCAAACCTACCTTTCGGTCGAGGCGTTCAGCGTGGCCGCCGTTCTGTATGTCGCCGTCACACTGATCGCGACGTTCGCGCTGGCGATGATCGGGCGCCATGTCTGCCGCGCCAAAATCAAGGTGTTCTGATGTTCGCTTCCTCACAGGCCGAAATCGCACAACTGTTTTCTTTCTACAACCTGCTGTTGCTGGTGGAAGGGTTCGCTGCAACCTTCGTGCTCTCGGTGGCCGGCTGCTTGACGGGCTTTCTGGCGGGCTTCGTCATCGCGATTGTCCGCGTCACGCATTCCCGCACGATGGCGCCTCTGCGCGCCCTCGCCTTCGTCTATTGCTTCCTGTTTCGCCGTATCCCGTTTCTGGTCACGCTGATGCTCGTGTTCTTCGCGAGCCAAACGTCGAAAGCGAATCTCCCGACGTTTGCCGTCGCGTCGCTGAGCGTATGCCTGATCGCCTCCGCCTACCTGGGCGAGATCATTCGAAGCGGACTCGAATCGGTCCATAAGAACCAATGGGAAGCCGCGCAAACGCTGAATTTCTCGTACTTCGAATCGCTGCGCTTCGTCATCGTGCCGCAAGCGTGGCGCGTGATCGTGCCGCCCACGTTCGGGTTCTTCGTCATGTTCATCAAGGACACGGCGCTCGCCTCGCAGATCGGCGTGATGGAACTGACGTCCGCCGGCAAGGTGCTGGCCAACAAGGGCTTTTCCTCGTGGCTCGTGTACGGAACGGTGCTGGTGCTTTATTTTGTGATGTCGTACCCGTTGTCGCGCTTGGGTAAGCGCCTGGAGAAGAAACTTGCCGCAACTCGAAATCGTTGATCTGAAGGCGTCGTACGGGCCGCACACGGTTCTCGAACGCATCAACCTGTCGGTCGAGAAAGGTGAAATCGTCAGTCTGATCGGACCGTCCGGATCGGGCAAGAGCACGTTGCTGCGCGTTCTTTTGGGACTGTTGCCGCCGGAGCACGGCAGCGTGCGGCTGAACGGCAATCCCGTGAACTATGCGGACAAGGCGGCCGTGCGGTCGTTGCGCTCGGAAATCGCGATCGTCTTTCAACAATACAACCTGTTCCAGAACATGAATGTGCTGGACAACGTGATGATCACGCCTACCCGGATCAAGGGGTGGCCGCGCAAGCAGGTGGAAGAAGATGCCATCCGGCTACTCACGCGCGTGGGCCTGGAACACAGGCTGAAAGCGTATCCGGACGAGCTGTCGGGTGGTCAGCAGCAACGTGTTGCCATCGCCCGCGCGCTGGCGTTGAAGCCGAATGTGCTCTTTCTTGATGAAGTCACGGCGGCGCTCGACCCAGAACTCGTCACCGAGGTGCTCGATACGATTCGCGCCCTGGCGCTGGAGGGCATCACCATGTTCATCGTGTCGCACGAGATGAGCTTCGTGCGCGAGGTATCGTCGAAAGTCGTGTTCATGGCTGGCGGCCATGTGATCGAGACCGGTACGCCGCAGCAAGTCTTCGATGCCCCGCAGGAAACCCGCACGCGCGAATTCGTCGGCAAGATCCTGCGTCACTGATGAAGTCCGATGGAGTCGGTCGGGCCGCGGGTTGCTAGCGGGCCGTGTGGTGTTCCGCGAGACTGACCCGGCGCGACGAATCTGGATCCGGCTTAGAGTCCGCCTCCAGTCAGGCGATTAAGCACGAAACGGCGCAGGTTCTGCAGGTGCGTGCGAACGGCCGCGCGTGCGGCATCTGCGTCGTCGGCAGCGTACGCTTCGAGGATCGCAAGGTGCTCGGCGCGGTCCTCCTCGATTCGATTGAAAGGCGTTGTGAGTTCAAACAGCCGGCTGTTCGTGCGCACAACTTCGATCATCCGCGCGAGCACGTCGTTGCCGCTCGCATGCGCCATCATCGTGTGGACCTGGTCGTCGATCTGCCAGTGTTCCTGCTCCTGCTGCCCACTGCGCAAAGCCTTGATCTTCTTTATCAGTTGCTGGATCTGCTTCTTGTCGATCTTGCCGATGGCAAGGCCGACTGCCTCCGCCTCGAGCAGCTCGCGCACCTTCATGGCCTGCAAATATTCCTGAGCGCTGACGAAGCGCACCGAGTATGAGCGGGCCCCGGCGCGCGTCAACAGCCCCTCGCCTTCGAGCCGCAGCAATGCTTCGCGCATGGGCGTGCGGGAAATGTTGAGTTCCTCGGCCAGTCGCCCTTCGACGACAGGGCCGCCGCTGCGCAATGCCTTGTCGAGGATCATCCGCCGAAGGGTCTGATAAGCCAGTTCGCCCAGTTTTTCCGGGGTTGTCAGGGAAGATGCTGTCACGTCGTCTCACTCGCTACAGATGCACGGTATACGCATTGTATGCGATCGGACCGTCATCTTTGCTTCGCGACGCTAATTCATGGGGTGCATATAGTCGGCATTGTAAGAGCGGCCGGGCCAAGCCCGATGTAGCACGTTTGCGCTACAGATACATTTTGGGAAATTTGGCCTGCGCCAATACAATCGGCCCAACTATGAAAAAGTGATACACGGGGGAAGTTGCACCACGCGCATTGCGCGGCCGGAAAGCGGCCGCGCAATCGGCCCGTGCATGGCCTCCGATAGCGATAAAAACTGAACATCATCGGGGAAAAGACCATGCGCAAATCGGGACCTCAACCGCAGCCGGCGGCAAGGCGACTGACGGCGATCAGCCTCGCGGTGACGGCGGCGCTCGCCGCGATGACACCGCCCGCCGCCAAGTCCCAGACGGTCATCTCCGGCACCGTGACCAGCATGCAGACGTGGACCAGCGGCAATTTCACGGTCGAGAGCGGGGCGGCGATCGTATCATCGAGTGGTGCGGTGGTCACCAACAACGGGGCGTCGCTCGGTACGCTGACCAATAACGGCACGCTCAGCGGCAACGACACCTTGAGCAATTACGGCGGGACCATCGCCGCGCTGATCAACAACGGCACCATCAGCGCCAGCAGCGGCACCTACAGCGTCTTTAACCTCGGCACGATCGGCACGCTCACGAACAACGGCACGATCAGCGGTGGTTCATTCAACCTCTTGAACCTGGGCACAATCGGCACGCTCACGAACAACGGCACGATCAGCAGCCGCATAGGCATACTCAACGAAGGCACGATCGGGACATTGAGCAACAACGGCACGATCAGCGGCACGATCGGCCACGGTACCTCCATCGGCCTCTACAACTCCGGCATGATCGGCACGCTCACGAACATCGGCACGCTCACGAACAGCGGCACGATCACGGGTCGCGACTACGCGATCTACAACGAGTCGGGCGCCACGATCGGCACGATCACCAACTCGGGTGTGATCGCGGGCAATATCGTGAACTTCGCCAGCAATGCACTGACGATCAGCGGCGGCACGGGCACCACCTTCGGCACGCTGACCGGCTATAACGGCGCGGTGGGCACGATCACCAGCACCTCGGCGAATCTCAACTTTGCCTCGGGCAACCTGCTGCTGAACGACACCATCATTGTCGGCTCGAACACGGTCAACAACATCGGCGCGACGCTCGAAGTTGACAACCTCACGACGATCGCCGGCAACTACTCGCAAGGCCAGGCGGCCACGCTGCTGATCGGCGTCGCCAACGGCGCGACCTCCGCCGGCAGCCTGACCGATACGGGCTACGGACGCCTCGTGGTGTCGGGCGATGCGACGATCGCGGCGGGTTCGTCGGTGCAGCTCAAGAGCACGACGGGCGGCTACGGCTTTGCGGCCGGCCAGCGTTTCGTGGTGGTGGACGCGGCCGGCGTCGGCACCTATAACGCGAGCTCGCTGAAGTATTCGATTGCGGGCTATACATCCACGCTGACCGGCACCACGGTCAGCACTACCGGTCACACGGACCTCGTGGTGACGGTGGACAACGCCACGATCATCCCCCCGGCATCCAGCACCACCAGCTCGTCGACCTCCGGCACCAGCAGTTCGTCCGGCACACAGTCCACCTCGACCACCTCATCCTCGTCGCCCACCTCGTTCGCCTCGCTCGCGACGCAGCCCAATGCAGCGAAGGCGCTGGGCGGCCTGCTCGGCTACACCGGCGTGGACAATGCCGGCCTGCTGAACCTGTACGACGCGACGCTGGCGTCGCTGGCCGACGGCTCCACCAGCACGGCCAACCAGATCGGCAAGCAGCTCGCGCCGATCCAGACTCAGTATGCCGGCTCGGCCTCGACACTCGAAGCTCTCGGCGTGGTGGGCGCGCACGTGGACGCGCTGCGCCTCGCCCGTGCCGACGGCGCCACGGGCGTGGCCACCGGCGACAGCGCGCCGCGCTGGACCGCCTGGGGCCAGGTGTTCGGCGGCCACGCGAGCCAGGGCGAAGGCGACGGCGTGGACGGCTACAGCGCGAACTACGGCGGGCTGCTGATCGGTGCGGACCGCGCGTTCGGCGAGCACTGGCAGGCGGGCGGCGCGTTCCAGTATTCGCACACCGCGATCGACGCCACCGCGGGCGACAGCGCAGGTGTGAACGCGTATGGCCTGATCGGCTACGCGAGCTACGAGGGCTCGCCGTGGTACGTGAACCTCTCGGGTGCCGCGACGCTGCAGCACTACGACACGACGCGCGTGGTGAGCATGACGGGCTACAGCGGCGCGGCCTATGGCAACTTCAGCGGCCAGCAGTACGTGGCGCACGCCGAAGCGGGCTGGCCGCTGGCGGTGGCCGGCACCACGCTGACGCCGCTGGCGAGCCTGACGTACAGCCATCTGAACCAGGCGGGCTACACGGAGAGCGGCGGCAACGGCGCGGCGCTCACCGTGGGCGGCACACACGTGAACTCGGTGAGAAGCGCACTGGGTGCGAAGCTCGACAAGGCATTCGGGACCGCGTATGGGGAACTGGTGCCGGAGCTGCGCGTGCAGTGGATCCACGAGTACGACCGGGCACGGCAGACAACCGGCGCGAGCTTCGCGGCCGATGCGACGGGTGAGACGGCGTTCACGACGGTGGGCGCGACCCCGGTGTCGAATCTGGCGAGCGTGTCGCTGGGGGTGACGCTGGTGCGGGCGAGCAACCTGAGCATCTCGGCGCGCTACGAGCTGCAGGCGGGCTCGGGCTTTATGTCGAACACCGGCATCCTGCGCCTGCAGCAGCGCTTCTGAGCATCGGCGCTTCGATTCGACTACGCGCAATCCGGCGCCGGCCGACGCTTAAGCGAAAATAATTTGTAAAGTACGCTACACAGATGTAGTTTACTTTACATGATCACCCTAACCACTTGGGCCGTGCTGGTCCTGACCTTTCCCACCGAGAACGCTACCGCGCGGATGCGGGCATGGCGGGCGCTGAAAGCGAAAGGGTGCGCCGTCCTGCGTGACGGCATCTACCTGCTGCCGCACACTGCGGAGCGCGAAGACATGCTGCGCGAACTCGCAGGCAGCATTGACGAGGCCGGCGGCACCGCACATCTGCTGCGGGCGCAAAGTCTGGACGCGTCGCAGGAAGCGGACTTCCGCGCGCTGTTCGATCGGAACGACGATTACGCGACCTTTGTCGCGTCACTAGTCGTTGCCCGGAAAACACTGAGAGGCCAGTCGCCCGCCGAGGTCACCCGCCTGTTACGTCGCGTGCGCAAGGACTATGAGGCGATCCGGACGATCGACTATTTCCCGGGAGCAGAATCGACCGACGCCGAAGTCGCCTGGGAAGACTTTCTGGCGCTCGCGGATACGGTCCTGTCGCCGGGTGAGCCGCATGCGGCCGAGCGCGCCATCCGGCCGTTACAGCGCGACGAGTACCAGGCACGCACGTGGGCAACCCGGCAACGGCTATGGGTCGATCGCGTTGCGAGCGCATGGCTGATCCGCCGTTTCATCGACCCGAAGGCACGCTTCCTCTGGCTGGTTTCGCCGGAGGCCTGCCCGCCGGACGCACTCGGTTTCGACTTCGACGGCGCCGCCTTTACGCATATCGGCGAGCGCGTGACCTTTGAGGTGCTGGTTGTGAGCTTCGGCCTCGACGACGACGCGGCGCTTCTTCGGCTCGGTGAAATGGTGCACACGCTTGACGTCGGCGGCGCTCCGGTGCCGGAAGCGATCGGCTTCGAAGCGGTGATGGCCGGCGCACGGCAGCGCGCGTTGGACGACGATCAACTGCTCGATGAAATGGGGCGCGTGCTGGATTCGATCTACGCGCACTTTGCGGCGAGCACAAAAAACAGCAATGCAGGGAGCCGGTCATGAACACCACGACGGCGGCCGCACCGGGCTATACGCTCGGCCAGTTGATGCTTTACATGCTGCGTCTCGGCACATTCGGCTTCGGCGGCCCCGTGGCCTTGGTGGGCTACATGCATCGCGACCTCGTTGAGCGCCGGTGCTGGATCAACGAGCAGGACTACAAGGAGGGGTTGGCGCTGGCGCAAATGATGCCAGGTCCTCTTGCCGCACAACTCGGCATTTACCTCGGCTATGTCCATTACCGCGTCGTCGGGGCGACGGTGGCCGGTATCGCTTTCGTCCTGCCTTCGTTCCTGATGGTGGTGGCGCTCGGCTGGGCTTACGCCCAGTATGGCGGCCTCTCCTGGATGCAGGCGGTTTTCTACGGCGTGGGTGCCGCGGTGGTCGGCATCATCGCGATGAGCGCGTACAAGCTGACCAGGAAAACCGTCGGCCAAGACAGACTTCTGTGGGCGATATTCCTGACGCTCGCGGTCGTCACGGTGGTCACCCAATCCGAAATCGCGTGGCTGTTTATCGCGGGTGGCCTACTCAACTGGTTCTGGCGCGCTCCGCCGAAATGGCTCGGCAAGGGCGGCTTGCATGCGCTTGCCGTGACACAGGCGCCGGCAGCGAGCGGCTTCCTGAGTGGTCTTGATTTGCCACTGCTTGGCCAAGTCGGCCTTTTCTTTGCCAAGGCCGGCGCGTTCGTGTTCGGCTCGGGACTCGCGATCGTGCCGTTTCTCTACGGCGGCGTCGTGACCGAACATCACTGGCTCAACGACAAACAGTTCGTCGATGCGGTGGCCGTCGCGATGATCACGCCGGGTCCGGTCGTGATCACGGTCGGTTTCATCGGATATCTCGTCGCGGGATTTTCAGGGGCCTGCGTTGCCGCGCTCGGCACTTTCCTGCCCTGCTATCTGTTCACGGTGCTGCCCGCGCCGTACTTCAAGAAATACGGCAAGCTGCCCGCCGTCAAGGCGTTCGTCGACGGCATCACGGCCGCTGCCGTGGGCGCGATCACAGGCTCAGTCATTGTCATCGCGCGGCGCTCCATCGTGGACTGGCCGACTGTCGTGCTTGCTCTTGTAACGGTCGTGTTGCTCTGGCGATTCAAGAAGCTGCAGGAGCCGGTGATTGTTGTGGCGGCTGCCCTGTTTGGTCTTGCTGTCTATCCGCTCATCCATTAGCGCGCCATCTGAAAGCACGCGCGTGCGCGCAATCCGCGAGTAACGGAATCATGGCGACACGTCGTACCTTTCCGCAGGACACCGCGGCGATCGGCGCGGGAATCCGTGCGCACCCTTGCGAGCGGACAGCAGCGACCGACACGAAAATAGTCCTCGGACACGGAATAAGCCTGCGGCACTGGTCGTTTTATTTCTGTAGTGAACGGGTCGCCTGAAGGATCAACGCTCGACACGTGTTCGCGCTTGACACCCGTGGTATTCGCAGAGGAAAACGTCATGTTCTCAAGCCCACGCACCGTAGTCTTCCTTGGTGTGGCCGCACTCGGCCTGGTTTGCAGCCCCGGTTACGCGGAGCAGACGATAAAAGCCACGATGCTCACGAACGCGATCCAGCTCGATGCCAGCGACGTTAAGGCAGGCAAAGTCACGTTCGAGGTAAGCAACGCGCCGAACACCGGTATGACGCATGAATTCGTCGTTCTCAAAACAGACCTGGCCGCCGATAAGCTGCCTGTTAAAAATGGACAGGTGTCGGAGAGTCAGTTCAAAAAAATGGGAGAGGTGGAGGACATCGACCCCGGCAAGAGCAAGCGTTTGACGCTCATGTTGGCACCCGGCCGCTACGCAGTCATCTGCAACAGGCCAGGCCACTACTCGATGGGCCTTCATACGTCTTTGCTCGTCACGCCCTGACCGGCTTGGCTTAGGTCATGCGTTCTTTGACGCACACGTTGCCCTGATCCAGAGGGGCCTGGAGACCGCGTTTTTTTTCACGCGCGGCAACCCATTCCCCTGCTCGCTCCCTGGACATTCGTGCCTCGCCGTGGTCTAAATCTTTAGCGGAGCCGTTCCGTCACATTAGATGAGGTCTTACCGTGCAGCACATGATTTTGCCCCCTTTGACAGGGGTGATTGCAGCCGCGTTGCTGGGTGGCTGTGCCGCGTCGCCTTACGACACATCGATGAATTCCTGTGATCAGGATTACATGATGACCAATCCTGCGGGCGCTGAATATTACTGCGGTCCCGCCTACGGGTACCCCCTGTACGAAGGAGGCTTTCTCGGCTTTGTCGATATCGACCACTTTCACCATCACCACCGTGATCATGACCATGACCATGACCATGACTTCGATTTTCATCGCGGCCATGACCGTGATCATGACTTTCATCACGGCGGCGCCATGGCTAGCCACGGGCACGGTGAAGGGCACGGTGAAGCGCACGCCGAAAGCCACGGCGGCGGACACGATTCAAGTGGTTTCGGCAGCGAATTTCAGCCGTCGGGAGCGAGCGGATCGCATGGGAGTGGTGCGCGTAAGTAACAAGTCACCGGAATCACGCAACGGACCGCACCGCCACAATCCTTCGCTCGAACGACGAGTCCGGATACTGCCGAACGGAGCATATGCTGGCGCAAGTCAGCGGGGCAAGCGTGACGAAAATCTTCAGACCTTTCACGACAAACTTCTCAGTGGACGTGTTTGCCGTCAACGTCAAGCAGACGTCTTTACCGGCTAACAGCGACCCACTGCCCTACGGCCCCTCGACGGCTTGCGTAATGCGTTCCTGAGCGTTCCTGAGCGGTCGCGTTGGACGATCCCCTATGCGCGTCGCGAGAGGCGCGCATAGGAAAAGTTGGGCTAGTGCCGATGGAATCCGCCGGCCCCATTCATGCCGCCGGATCCATGCATGCCACCGAATCCATGCATTCCGCCGGACCCGCGTACGCCGCCGAATCCGTGCATTCCGCCGGCCCCATGCACACCGTCGAATCCCCTCATACCACCAACGCGCATACCACCGGCAGGGAACGGGCCGCGATGAAAGCCCGCTCCAACGACCGTGAAACGATCGTGACCCAGTTGATGAAAGTGGTCGAAGTGGTGAAAGTGATGGAAATGGTCGACGAAGATGAAGCTCACGCCACCGCCGATGAATAGCGGCGGCCCCCACCACCAGGGGTCGGGATAGGGATAGGCGGTGACGGGGTACCAAAGCGCGCTGCCATCCGGGCTTTGGACAATCTGCCAGGTCCCATCACTTTGCAGGCACGCACGTCCGACGACCTGCTGCATCGTCCCGTCGATTTCCGCCTGCGCGGCAACCGCGCGGCAATTCGTGCTGTCGGCCGGCACCGGTTGCTCGTCATACGTTTGCGCGAGTGCAGGCGCAGCGAAGCCGAGACAGACGAGCAATGTCCCGCAACGAAGCAGTTTGTCCATGATGGTTGGCCACATGAATCCCCGACGTTTTTGACGTCGTGTCGTCGGCGTCACCCAGCACATCGGTGTGCTTGCGCAAATTCACGCCGCGGGCCTGGCTGCGATAGGGGCTTGCCGCCCGGGACGTGGTTGCCCAACGAGTAAACGATGGAGTACGCCAGCTTATTCCAGCGATACCTGTTCTCAGGCGTTTTTGAATTCCGTGGTGTTCTATTTCATGTCAATCGTCGGTGCTGTTTAGCGTGGCGCATGCAGCGGGGGGCATCGGTGGAAAAGAGCCGCGAGCTATCAACCGCGCCCCCCATAAACGTGGATGGGTGTCCAACGTTTCCAGGGGGCGGTTTGTCTATTGCGACGCTTCTTCGAGCAGGCGCGCCGCACGGCTCGCCGTGATGCGGCTTTGAGCCACGCCCTTTGCGTCAAGTGCGATCACCGGGAACAGTTCACGGTCAACGGCCAGTTGCTGCTGATATTGCTCCGCGGTGTGCACAAGCAATTCAAGCAACGTTCGATGGTTCCTACGTTCCTCCATCGTGATGGCAGGATTCCTACATATTGTGGCCGCAAAAGTGACAAGCGTTTCCAGTTGGCTTGTGTGACGGTTGCAAAGATCGAAGGCCTGCAATGCAAGTTTCTCGTACTGGAGCGCGTCGACGGGTGGGCGTGAATCGGGTTGAGATTGTTTTGTTTTTGTGGATTTGTTGCTCATGGTGCGACCTCCCTGGTACTTCCTGGATCGCCCGACACTCGCTGGAAAGGGGTGAGCGGGCACGTAGAAGGGTTAGCAGACCGGAACTAAACTAAACCGGCGAGCCTTGCGGCTCCCCCACCACAGCCCGCCCATTGGAATATAGACGTGCGGAGGTAGACGCACGACCCGCCTCCGCGGGTGTGCGAGTTTAGTTACCAGGCTGCTAAACCTGGCCGCCGGGTGTTTCCCGATGGCTTGATGATTATAAATCAGGGTGGGTGGGGTGCGGGCAACCAAGCGGGATAAATGGGCAAGATTGGCCGATCGGATAAGGCTTCGATGGCAGCGCTGCGGCGATCTGATCTCGCCTAACCGCTTGGTAGCCGAAGCGTGACGCAACGGCTGATTGTCGAGGCGGATGCAAGCAGTTGTTCCGACGCTCAATGAATGGCTTGCTTCCGGGCAACGCCCGGGACCGTAGTCAACCCTGAAGAGCCATTCGCCGTCCGGCTGACGGCCGTCTGTTCGAGAGGACTCAGCGGACACTACTTTGGTCGCCACCGACTGAGCACGCTGCTTGCAGTGTCAGACGACCGGTTCGACTGATCGCAGCCAACTCAGCACGAACATGCTTATGACGCGAATGCAGACACGGGCGAGTTGGTCGCCGAGAGAACGTGTGACGCCATTTGATTCTGGCTCCGCAATGAGCTTTCGGGGTGGAGGATAACTGGTACGCACCTAGATCTGGCTACGCATGCGCGTCGGGGCTGCTGTCGGATGACTTGCGACGATCCGTATCCAGTCGGATAAATTCCCTGCCTTTCCCGGTGACCCAAAGGTGCAGTCGATGTACAGCGAGTCGTATTTCTGAAAGGCGTACATAAAGGAACGGTGGTCGTGGAAATCGCGATCTAGGGTCCAGTACGGCTCCGCTTTTTCCAAACAGATCAAATAGATTTTCTATCGCTGCGGCTTGAATGTTCTTTTTGTTTATCGTTGCATGCGCAATTTCATTGGAAAATCCAATGTGGGCATGTGCGAAATCGATTTTCCCTCGCTGAACAATTGGTGCGTCTTTTATTGAAAACTGATTTATACCATCACCAGAAGTAATATTCCGAAGGGCATTCGCATTAAAGCTTTGAACCCCAACAGCAGTCCGCCCCGATTTTCCCAGCAGTATTTCAAATACGAAAAAATCAAGGCGGCGGGGCGACGAATAGCATTGTCGCGATACCGATTGTTCGCACGCAATCAGGTGTTTTTTCTGAAACCCCTTGACGCTGTACCCGCCGTTTTCCCAATTCATCGGCTCAACCACGGCAAGCAGGATTTCCTCCCCTCCCCTCACTTCCCCTAGTGATACCATTGAATAATCGGGTTTTTGATTTTTATCTGCGTCTGCCATCGTTTAACGACTCACGCAATAAAGTAATCTTTCAGATCCTTTGGAATCCCACCTCCCGCGACAGCTACATTTTGTCCTGGCACGAAGGACCCGTTCTGAAAATACGTATACCCGTAATCGTTGTCACCCTCAAACATTGCGGCTGCTTTCTTTGTGCCTTCTCGCCATTCAAGCGTTACCATCCCATCAAGCGCTATACTTGGCTGCGGCAATGGAATCTCGAGGGGGAGCTCGCTGATAAATACAAGCGCCTCCGGCACAGCAGAAAACAACTGTTTTTCGGCTTCCTCATCCTCCAGTCCTTCCAAGTTTAGGAAACGGATAATGGACCGTTCAAGCAGGAGTTTTTCTCGAGCCCTATCGGCAGGTCGCGTTTCAATGACAATTTCTGCGACGTCAGCGGCTCCAGCCGCACTAGGCTTCACAACGGAAAAAATCGAGCCGTGTAAAACGGTACCAAAGGACCAAGTAAAATCAAATGGTACTTGTTGACCGATCTGAACAGGAAATTCCAATTGTTCTGCTTTGCCCAATTCCGGCGAAAGAGTCGTAATAACGCTGGTCAGCGGGAAAGAACCCTGATAAGCGATTGCCGTCATTTTTTCTCCTCGGGTTGCATTAAATTGATCAGCTCAGTTTTGACAAGCGAAAGAAAGGTCTTGCGTGCCAAAGCATGTGCATTTTCGAACCATTGCATTACGAGGCCGTGCTCTGTTGCGCCGCTTTTTTCAATAGACAGTTGGAGCACGCAACCGGGCGCCTGATTGATCTGTGCTTCTGCCACTTGGACTACGACATGCGAGTCCCGGGGTTCCACCACGGGTATCCGCGTTTGGGAATTAGTGGCGATAACATCTGCGGCGGTTCCGATGCTTTCAATAAAACGATCGGGTAGGACGGATCTTAATCCCAAATACTTCGACGTAAATTGCGCATACGTTTGGAAGTCGTGCTTGTCAGTAAACGCATTGATATATTTAAGCTGAAGCGATTTAAGCCGAAGAAATCGGTTTGGTGTAGGAAATGACTCCAAGAGCGCACTGACAGCCGAGGCCACTGAGGGCTGAAAGTCAGGCCAACCGGTGTAGGGTTGACCGGCCATGTTCACGGTGAGTAGACCAGGCCCGAGCTGCACCTTCGGCCAAGTATCGGCGGTTGGCGCGAACCTGACGACAGGTTGCCAAGCCAAAAATTGACGTGGCACTTGTGGTGGTGCGAGTTCTTGGGATTGCGGAAATCCTGCCGCGATCAATCGTGGCGTAAGGTCGGCGCGTACCACATCGAAGAAAGGATCAATTCCGCCAACAGCCGGCATCGCGACCGCAGTCAGTTCCCAGTGGAGTTCGCATATCACCTCCACAAGGGAGGGATTCTTATAGATGGTTCCCATTAGGGTTCGCTTAGCGTACCTGTACGTTGTTTACGCGAGGATATCAGGAAAGCTCATAGGGTAGTCGCGTTCGGTGGACGCACACTGCCGCTTGTCTCGCCCTGCTCCGCAGAGGTCGGCCGCGTCGATTTGATTGGATTGCGGTTCAAAGTGAATGAAGATCGGGAGCAGACGAACCGGCGAGCAATGGCGGCTGACGTAGCTAAAGTACTCCGGCGGCCGGTCGGCATGATCTCACTCGACCTTGGGCAGTCTTGGATTTGCGACCGACTGCTCTACGCGCTAGTCCGTGAACCGCCGGTAATTGCGGCGAAGCTGACATCCCACTGTCTGAGGTACGCCAGCGGCCAAGAACAGTTCATGGCCGATTTCCGCCACGTAGGCAGCTTCCGCACCACCCAAACCCCGAAACAAATCCCACCCCAAAATCACCTCTCGCCATGAACCACGACCGCCTCCCCCTACCTCAAACGTAGGCTTTTCCAGGCAAACCCCTATCAAGTACCGCTTCACCTTGCCGTTAACAAAAGTGAATGGGCGTCACGCGGTCGCGGCACCACCTCGCAGCACGGTCAGCACACCGCGAACGCACCACCAAAGGGAGACCCCCACAACACCCCGAGACAACGGCCGCCACGAACCCACTGGCCTCCGCTTACCATCCCGGGAAAAGGCGGACATAAAAAACAATGAAGCGACGTCTAATCCAATGCCTGTCGGGGCTGGCATTGATCGCAGCAGCCACCAATACCTTCGCGGACGACGGCTTCACCATCACGCGCTTCGAGGTTGAAGGAAACAGCCTGCTGCCCGCCGACGAAGTCCAACGCCTGCTACAACCCATGAGCGGCCCGCACCGCGTCTACGGCGACATCCAGCACGCGCTCGAAGCGCTCGAAAACGCCTACCGCAAAGCAGGCTACACCGCCGTCGAGGTCAACGTACCCGAACAGGAACTCACCAGCGGCGTCGTCAAAATCCAGGTGACCGAAAATCGGATCGGCAACATCACCGTCACCGGCAACCAGCACTTCAGCGAAAAGAACGTCCTCGCCGGGCTGCCGCCACTTCAGCGCGGCCAGTCGCCGAACCTGCGCAAAATCTCCGAGGCGGTGCAACTCAGCAACGACAACCCGGCCAAGCAGGTCAACGTAACACTAAGCAGCAGCGACGAACCCGGCACCGTCAACGCCGAAGTCAAAGTGGTCGACGACAATCCGCTGCACATCTCCGCGACGGTCGACAACACCGGCGCGACCTCCACCGGCCGCTGGCGCACCGGCGTCGCCATTCAGGACGCCAACCTGTTCAATCTAGATCAGGTCGGCACGCTGGCGTACACGACCTCCCCCGACAGCCCGAGCGGCGTGCGGGTTAACGTCTACTCCGTCGGCTATCGGATTCCGCTGTACAGCCTCGGCGACAGCCTTGAATTCCTCTACGGCAAGTCCGACATCAACACGCCAAGCTCATCGCCAACGCTCGGTGGCCTGCTCGGCTTCACCGGCAAGGGCGACATCTACGCTTTCCGCTGGAATCACCTCTTCGCCCGCCGCGGCGAGACCACCAGCAAGCTGATAGTCGGCTTCGACTACAAGAAAATCGATTCGACCTGCAACGTCAACGGCGTCACGTTCAGCACCGCAGGACCGACGCCGCCCGTCGCGTCCTGCGTGCCCTACACCACGATGCCGCTCAGCCTGACGTATAGCAGCCAGACTGTCGGCGTGGGACAAAGCATCGACTACGACATCGGCATCTCGCGCAACATACCGACCGGCACGCAATACACCAACACCGACGGCCGCACCGATCGATATTCGTACCTGACGCCCGGCAGCCGCGACACCGTCGACGGCTTCACGATCCTGCACGGCGACGCGTCGATCCTCCGAAGCTTCGCCAACGACTGGCAATGGCGTGTCGCCAGCACGGCGCAAGTCACGAGGAACCCGTTGGTGTCGTCGGAACAGTTCGGTTTAGTGGGCATCTACGCCGTGCGCGGCTTCACCGAGCGCGCGGTGGTTGCCGATAGCGGCGTGTTCGTCAACGCCGAGATCTACACGCCTCAACTCGTCAGCAAGGGCAACCTGCGCCTGCTGGCTTTCTTCGACTTCGGGTATGGCCACAACAGCAATGTCGGCAGCAGCGGCATTCCGGCAAACCTGAACGTATCGAGCATGGGTGTCGGCGCTCGTTACGCCTTCGGCCGTAACGTCAGCATCAGGTTGGACGTCGCGCGAGTCGGCGCGGCCGGCAATTCACTCACCGAGAAGCGCGGCGACTTCCACGCCGATGTCAGCGCAAGCCTGGGCTTTTGATATGACCACTCGAAATCCATTGAATATGCCGGCCGCCGTCTCGCCGTTGCGCATGTCGGCGATGGCGGTTGCGGCCATTCTCATGACGTGGAATATGCCGTCCATGGCGGCACCGCCCGCGGCCAACACACTGCCGACTGGCGGCACGGTGACGTACGGCGCCGCCGCGATCACGCAAAGTGGCAATACGCTCAACATCAACCAACGCAGCGGTTCGGCGATTGCGAGCTTTGGTACGTTCAGCATCGGCGCCAACGCGGTAGTCAACATCAACCAGCCGGGGGCGGCATCGTCGTTCCTGGCGAGAGTGACCGGGTCGGATCCTTCCCAGATCTACGGTCTGCTCAAGTCCAACGGCACGGTCGCGCTGATCAATCAGAACGGCATCCTGGTCGGGCCGTCCGGCGTGGTCGACGTGTCGCGGTTCATCGCCAGCACGCTCAACATCAGCGACAGCGATTTTCTGGCAGGACGGCTAACGTTCAATAGCGGCGACGTCGCGGGCCGTGTCGAGAATCAAGGCGTCATCAAGACGGCGAGCGGCGGCAGCGTCTACCTGATCGGCGCCGACGTGAAGAACAGCGGCGTGATCACCAGCCCGAACGGCGAAGTGCTGCTGGCAGCCGGACAAACCGTGCAACTCGTCGACACCGGCACACCGGGTGTGACGGTCAACGTGACCGGCACCAGCGGCAACGTGACCAACCTCGGCAACATCGCAGCGGAAGCGGGCAGCATCGGCGCCGCTGCGGGCCTGATCAACAACAGTGGCGCCATCAACGCCAGCAGCGTGGTGAATCAAGGCGGGCGGATCTTCCTGCGCGCCTCGCAAAACCTGACTACGACGGCAAGCTCGAACATTGCCGCGAACGGCACGGCCCAGGGCGGCAACGTCACGTTGTATTCGGACAAGGTTGCGTACCTGGACGGCACTATCTCGGCGGCTGGTCTTGCGGGACCGGGCGGTTATGTCGAGACATCGGGCAAGCAGTCGCTGGATGTGGTGAAGCTGCCGACCGTCGGCACGGGCGGCAAGTGGTTCATCGATCCGTATTCCCTCGAAGTGGTGTCGGGAAGTTCCAGCAACACCACCACCGCGGACAACGTGATCACCTCCACGGGTTCGGGCTCCACCATCAGTGCCGGCACGGTGTCGACCATGCTCAACAGCGGCACCAGTGTCGTTCTTGCGACAGGCGCCGATGGCGGGACCACCGGCGGCGACATCACCGTGAGCGCCGCCATCAACAAGACCAGCGGTGCGGCGGCATCGCTGACCCTGAACGCCGACGGCAACATCAACATCAACGCCGATGTCACCAGCACCTCGAACACGCTCGCGCTGAACCTCAACACCAACGTCAATGGCATCGAAAGCGGCACGCACGCAGTGACCGTCAGCAACGCCACCGTCGGTCTCAATGGCGGCGCGTTGACTGTCAGCGACGGCCTCAGCGCGTCCGGCAACGGCACGATGGTGCTGGCGAACGGCGGCTCGCTCGACCTCAGTCACGGCGGCAGCCTGTCCGCCGGCAACCTGACGCTCCTTGCCGGCGGGACGCTGAACGCCAATGCTTCCGCCAATCTCAATCTCGGCGGCGCATTGACCAACGGCGGTACGTTGTCGTTGACCGATTCCAGCCTGACCGCCGGTTCGCTCCTCAATACCGGAACGGCCACGTTTGCCAACGCGACGGGATCGGTCAGCATCGTCAGCAACCAGGGCACGCTGTCGATGACATCGGGCAGCTCCATTACCGGCGAAACACTCACTAACACCGGCAACCTCGCGTTGGACAGCGCCACGCTGAGTTTCGGCACGTTTACCAACGACACCGGAGGAAATCTGTCCGGTAACGGCACGATTTCGGTGACGTCCGGCTCGGGCGCCCTGCTCAACAACGGCACGATCTCCCCTGGCGGCAACGGCACGATAGGCTCACTGTCGATCAACGGCGGCTATAGTCAGAGCGCCACCGGCACGCTGCTGATCGACATCGCCAGTGCCAGCAGCTACGACACGCTGATCTATTCCGCGTCGTCTCTCACGCTGGGTGGCACGCTGCAAACGAATTTGCTGGGTGGCTATGTCCCGACGTTGGGGACAACCTTTGCCGCACTTTCAGGCCCTGTCAGTAGCACCGCACCGGGTGTATTCCGTCATGTCCTCGGTAACGTGATCGACAGCAGCAGCGGCCTGCAGATGATCAAGCCGGTTTACAACAGCTCGGGGGCGGGCTTGTCGCTTGCCATGGCGGGATCGGAGACCCTCACCTATTCGGGCACCGACGAGAGTCTGTGGGGCAACACCTATTTCTGGTCGACCCATTACTTCCCGACGGCTATCGACAACGTCGTCGTGGCCGCAGGCGGACGCTTGTCGCATGGCTACTACGACGGGGTCGATACGGTCAACAGCATCACGTTCAACACGGGTTCCAATCTGTACCTGTCGGGCGGCACGCTCAATGTGGCCAATATCAACGGCAGTGGCAGCGTCGCTGTCGGTGGTGGCGTGCTGGGGTATACCGGCGTCGCCAACCTGGCTTCGCTGTCGTTGACCGACGGGGGAAGCATTGTCGGCACCGGCAGCGGTTCCCAACTCAACATCAGCAGCAGCTTTTCGCAAAACGGCGGCACGATCTCGACCAGCGGCGATATGTCCGTGACGCAAAGCACCGGCGACCTGGTGGTAGGCGACATCACCGCGCGCAACCTGACGCTGACGGCGGCAAGCGGAGCGATATCCCAACAGTTCTCGCCACTGCACGTCACGCAACAGTTGAGCACGTCGTCAGCCAACGGCACGACGTTGACCCTGGCGGGCAATCAGATCGCGGGAATTTCCGCCAGCAATGCCACGACCGGCGACATCGCGATCGTCAATCATCTCGACACTGCCGACACGAGCGCGGTGAACGTCGGCCGCATCAACAACGCTGGGGGCAACGTCAGCGTAAGCAACACGGGAGCGATGGTCGTCGGCGCGAGCGGTGTCAATGCGTCGGGTGGCATCGATCTGTCGGTCGCCAACACCGGGGCTTCGACGGACAATCTCACCCTCAACGGCGCGCTTACGTCCGCTGGGGGGAACATCAACTCGCTCGCCGGCAACAACATATCGGTCAATGCGAACGTCACGACATCGGCACCGGGGTTGGCCACATTCACAGCCGTCAACGGCGCCGTGACGTACGCGGCTGGCGTCAGCATCACTGACGCTCACGGCACGGTCGTGCCCGTGGCGACTGTGGTGTCGCCAGTTGTGACGACTGTCACGCCTACGACGCCTGCTTCTTCGCAATCAGTGGCGTCTGCGGTGACGCAAGCAGTGACGCCGGTATCGAATGCCGTCGTTCAGACTGTGACGTCCAAGCCCATCATCACGACTACCACGCCTTCCACGACTACAACCACTACCAGCACTTCATCGTCCGCGGAAAACATGACGGTGGGAGGTGAGCCGGGCACGTTCGGCGGCACCGACACGTCGACCAATTCGAGTCAAGGCACCGCGAAAAGCGGCACCAAATCCACCCCGGCCAAAATGTATTGCAGCTGATATCCCCACCATGAAACGAGTCATCAACACAATCCATTGGCGCGACCGTTCGATGTTCCGGCTCACGCGGCAATTCCTGTTTCCGCTAGCCATGCTGGGCTGCGGCAGCAGCGTCTACGCGCAGTCTGTGGGCACGGTGACGCACTTGTCCGGCGTGCTGACGGTGAAACACGCCGACGGCAGCACGGCGGTGCTGGGGGTCAAGTCATCGATCTTGCAGGGCGACACGCTGGTCACCGAGGCGAACACATACACCCGGATGAAATTTGTCGATGACGGCGAGATGGTCTTGCGCCCGTCTTCGCAGGTCGTCGTCAAAAGCTACGTGTACGACGTGGATCACCCGGAGAAGGACAGTGTCGCCATCCAGCTGGTCAACGGCGGCCTGCGATCCGTAACGGGGCTGATCGGAAAGCGCAACCACGATGCCGTCAGCTTCGAGACGCCGACGGGCACCATCGGCGTACGCGGCACCCACTTCGGTGCGCTGTTCTGCCAGAACGATTGCGGCAGCGTACCGACGCCGAACGGAAACACGCCGCAGAACGGTCTGCATATCGACGTAGCGCAGGGCGCCGTGGTGCTCACCAATCCGGCCGGCCAACAGATCCTTCAGACGGGCCAGTTCGGCTATGTCGCCAACCTGAACACCCAGCCGGTCGTGATTCCGCCGACGCATGGCGTGCCGGTCACGATGCCGCTGGCGATCAGTAAAAATGCACCGCCGAACGCTAACAGTGCGACAAGCACTAACGTGGATTGCGTGGTGCAGTAAACGCCGCAAGCAATCTGGTCCGGAGATAACCTGCTCCAGGGGAACGACTTCCCTTCCGGCACTTGATCACTCGACAGTGACATACACCCCCAGTCGATCAGGATTTTTCGTAGATAGCCTGGACGAGCGCCGCGCGCCCTTCGCTCAAGTTGCGCGCGAGGTTGGCCGTCATTTCGCCGAAGCCCGGACCCATCGCGAGATGGAGGCCGAGCACGGGCGGGGCTGATTGCTGAGCCTGAGCTTTTTGCCGCGCTGCAAACCAGGCCATGCCGGCCTGCGTGCTGTCGACCCGTGAGATCGGCCGGAACCCTTGTTGCGTCAGCAGATCGTGCATCTGGTCCGCGGTGACGAGAAAACTCGTTTCGGGTCCGCGAGCCCACGGAACGGGGTAATGCAGCGGCGCACCGGATGCCGCGACAACATCGAAGATCGCAAAGCGGCCACCCGTGCGCAGCACACGGGACGTCTCACGGTAAAGCGCCGCGCGGTCGGCTATGTTCATGGCAACGTGCTGGGTCCACGCAACATCGAACGCCTCGGCGTCAAACGGAAGGTGGAGCGCGTCCGCGCACTGATAGGCGACGTGGCCGGCGAGTCCGGTTCGTTCCGCGAGGAACGTCGCCGCTTCGACGAACGGCGGACTGAGATCGATGCCACGCACCGTGCAACCGTAAGTCGCCGCGAGATAGCGAGACGGTCCCCCCAGGCCTGAGCCGATGTCGAGGACGCGCGTCGCGCCGTCGAGCTTGAGCGCCTGCGCAAGCTCGACCGTTGCGTCCAGGCCCCGAGAATGAAATTGATCCAGGGGTGCAAGATCCTCCGACCGGAGAGGGCCTGCTTCGCGTCCCATTGCGGACAGCGCAAATTTCAAGCGTTCGAGCAAGCCTTCCGGTTCGTAATGCTGCGCGCTCCTTGTTGCGTCCATCATCTCTTCCTCCAGTTCGTCGTGTCACGCACGATGGAGTCGAGTCTAATGCTGGAGCGCGACAGGCTACAGAGTCATTGACGACAACTTTGCGGCCATTTACGTCACACCATGCCTTGTGCTTCGCCGCGCGCAGCGTGATGCCTCATTGACCCGCGTTCTCAAATGGCAGATTCCAGACGGTCACGGTGTTCGTGTTGTCGTCAACGGCCGCAAAGCGCACGAACTCATGCCGCGGCTGCGCAAACGCGATGCCAAATCCACCGTCGGGCGCCGGGTCGATGGAAAACTGCGCAACGAAGCTGCCTTGCGGCGTGAACTCGACGATCTCGCTCGGCTGCGTCGGATCGGCGTTGACCGCGTCGCCGTTCGCGACGAACAGATGGCCGTTCGGTCCGAGGGCCATGCCGAGCGGGCCGTGCAGATGGGTGTTGTCTGCGTAGATCAGCACGCCCTTGCTGCTGTCGTGCTGCGAGTTGCCCGCGCCGAAGACGGCGAAGATCGCGTTGTCGGCGGTGGAGGCGACATACAGCACATCGCGTTGCGGATCGTAGGCGAGTCCCGTGGGTCCGAGGACCAGTGCTGCCGGATCGCTGCGGATTGTGTAGCCGGAGGCGATCTTCGTGGCGTGGTTCAAATGGACCCCGCTATCGTCGACGCTGACGTCGAGCCTCGTGACGGTGCCATCCAGCACGTTGGACACAAATACTTTCGCGTGATCTCCCTGATCGAAGATCGTCAGATCCCAGGGACCGTTGATCTTCGCCATCGCGGGCGTCCATTCCGCAATCTGACTACCGCTTCGATTGATCACCAGCAGCGAGCCGGGCTGCACCGTTGCAGACGTGCCGTCCTTGGTCGGTACGCTGCCGACCAGTACGAAACCGCCCCTGAGCACACCGAGCGCGGTGCTCAGACCGAGACGCGCCGGACCCTGAAAGAACGTGACCGGGTTGGCGTGCGGCACGATCTTGACGATGGTCGTGCCTTTGCCTTGCAGGTTGCCTGCGCTCTGCGCGTTGTTGAAATTGGACACGAGCAGGTCGCCCGCGGCGATCGTGCCGAAGCGGGGAAAGCCGTCGGGCACGAAGGCGACGCCATACGGATTGAGGTCGCCGTTGGCGGGCACCGTCGACGAGGTGACGAACGAAGGCGGCAGCAGCGCTGTGAGCTCGCCGGCCATGGCGATGCCGGCTGAGGAAAGCGCGAGACCGGTGCCACATAGTGCAGTCAGCAGCAGCCGTCGAAGCGCGTGGCCTTTTCCACGGGCAACGCGCTGGCGGGGTTGTCGGTCGAACTTCGGAGTAAGACTTTGCATGAGGGGGTTCATGACTCGGCTCTCCACGAAAGCCGCGGGGCCGGCACGTCTGTTGTCGCTGCACGCATCGCGTGCCGGCCGCCGCAAGCGAATTTCGCCCGTGTCCGCGTCGCGGACACCAGCACAGCAGTCCTGCGACTCGAACGCGGGTCGCACAGCGTCGGCAGCGGTGGGGCGAATACGTAAACCAGGCAAAAGCAGACCCGTCGCCGGCCAATGCGCGGCGAACGAGCCATACGTCATGCACGACGAAAACCGAATCGTCCGGTGGCAAACGCGAGTGCGGGCGAAGCGTGTGCAGTAAACGGGTGGCAGGGGCAAATATTCCGGCGCGACCCTTTGAGAATCGTGCTCGCAAGCACTTACGCTCACGCGCCATGCTTCGCCAGGCAATGCACCGTTCCTGAACGCCTTCGCCAGTAACACGCGCATGCGCACGGAACCGGTGCGTCGGCGATGGCCCAGTTTCCGTTCGAAGACGGGCCTGCGTCTCTCGCACTGCCTTGCCAGATCGCCGTCACAGGGTGTTGATCAATCTCGCCTGTTCCTTGGCCCGAATTATGCTCACGCACAAATCATTGTTGAACAATATTTTTTCTATTGTTCAACAATGTATAGTGCCTCCACCCCGACAAGCGAGAACGCCATGAAAGCTCAACTTGATCTGAAAACTGTCATTCCCTTCCTGCCGCGGGTCGCGAAGTGTGCGACCGCGCTCGCGCTATGCGCCGCGTCTCATGCATTCGCCTCGAGCGACGCGCCGACCGTGGCGCCCGGCAAGCTGACGATCGGCGCGGACCTGACGTACCCGCCCTACGACTACATGCAGGACGCGGATCCGGTCGGCTTCGATCCCGCGTTCATGACAAAACTCGCCGGGCACCTGAAGCTCCAGCCCGGTTTCGTCGACACGCGTTTTGCGAACCTGATCCTCGGCGTGAACGCGAACCGCTTCGACGTCATCGCATCGGCGCTCTACGTGACGCCGGAACGCGCGAAACAGATCGACTTCGTGCCCTACCTGAAAACCGGCGGCTCGCTGCTCGCCATGAGCAACTCCGGCTTCGCACCGAAGACGCCCGACGATCTGTGTGGCAAGCGTGTGAGCTCGATCAAGGGCGCATCGTGGATTCCGAAACTCAACGATGTGTCGAAGCAGGTCTGTGCGCCTGCCGGCCGCGGCGCAATCGACGTGCGCGAGTTCGAGACGTCGCCGGAAGCGGCCCAGGCCGTCCTCTCGCGCGCCGTCGACGCGCAATTCGAAGACTCGGCCGTCGCGCAGATGACCGTCAACAAGCTCGGCGGGCGCGTGGCGATCACGTCGACGGCCCCGCTCTATCCGGTCGTCATCGGGCTTGGCGTCAAGAAAGGCAATGGCGCGCTGCTCGCCCAGTTGAAGGCCGCGTTTGCGTCGATGAAGCAGGTGGGCGAATACCAGGCACTGCTCAAGCAGTACAACGTCGCCGAGCCGAACGGCACTGACATTGCCAAGGCGCTCGGTACGGCATCGAACTGATTGCACGTAGCGCGCGCAGCCTGAGGCCGGGCGCTCGCCCGCGCCCTCGCAGCTGCGCGCCGTGAGGGGAAGCACATGGTATTCGACTGGCACTACACAGCTTCGCTCCTGATCGACGCCGCCTTCTGGAAAGCCACTTGGCGCGTCGTCGAACTGAGCGCCGCGACCTGGCTGATCGGCATTGTCGCGGGCTTTGCGCTCGCCCTCGGCAAACAGTCCGCGTTCATGCCGCTGCGCGTAGCATGCAGCGCCTACATCTGGCTCTTTCGCAGCCTGCCGCTGCTGGTGCTGCTGATCTTTGTCTACAACCTGCCGCAGGTGCTGCCCTGGACCGGCGGCTTATTGTCCGACCCGTTCTGGGCCGGCCTGCTGGCGCTTTCGATCAGCGAAGCGGCCTACATCGCCGAGATTCATCGCGGCGGCCTGCTGTCGCTTCACAAGGGGCAGCTCGAAGCGGGCAAGGCGCTCGGTATCCGCTTCGCCGGCCTGCAGCGGCTGATCGTGCTGCCGCAGGCGTTTCGCGTCGCGCTGCCCGCGCTCATCAACGAGTACGTGACGATCGTCAAACTGACGTCGCTCGTGTCCGTCATTTCGCTGGCGGAAATCCTGCTGGTCGGCGAGCGCCTGTACACGCAGAACTTCAAAGTGCTGGAGACGATGCTGGCCGTCTCGTTCTACTATGTGCTGATCGTCACCGTATTCGGCCATGCGTTGAAAATGCTCGAGAAGCACCTCGACGTCACGCGCCGCACCCAGTCTGGGGCTGCCGTCATGCCTGCGGAAACACCGCGGCCCGCGCCGGCAACGAAGAACGCTCGCACGGCGAGAGCCAGCAGCGCGGCGCGGGCGCTGGAAGCCCTCGGCATCCGCAAGCGCTACGGCGATCATGAAGTGCTCAAGGGGATCGACTTGACCGTGCGCGCAGGAGAAGTGGTGTCGATCATCGGCCCGTCGGGTTCGGGCAAGACTTCGCTGATCCGCACGTTGAACGGCCTCGAGACGCTCGACGGCGGCGAAGTGCGCCTGCATGACAAGGCGTTCCTGTGGCCGCCACGCGCAAGGCATGGCAAGGTGCCGCATGCGCAGTACATGCGCGGCATCGTCGATATCGGCATGGTGTTCCAGAGCTTCAACCTGTTTCCGCATAAGACAGCGCTGCAGAATGTGACGCTCGCGCCCCGCTATCACGGGCGTCTGAACGGCGCCCCGCTCGACGAATCCGGCATGCACCTGCTGGCCAAGGTCGGCATGGCCGCGCATGCGCACAAGTATCCGCATCAGTTGTCCGGCGGTCAGCAGCAGCGCGTCGCGATTGCGCGGGCACTGGCCATGCAGCCGTCGATCGTCCTGTTCGACGAACCGACCTCGGCGCTCGATCCGGAACTGGTCAACGAAGTACTGAAAGTCATTGAGGAACTTGCCCGGGAAGGCATGACCATGATCATCGTCACCCACGAAATCAATTTTGCGTTCCGTATTTCAGACCGTATCGTGTTCATGGAAGCAGGCACGATCGTGAGCGACGCGCCGCCGCACGAACTGGCGACCCTCGACAAGACTTCGCGGATCGCCAGCTTCCTTAAAGACGTCCATTTTGCGTAAAACACCGTATGCCCACCTCGCACTCAACTGTTACCGCCCTCACCGGGCAGGAGCCCGAGCAATCGGTCACGGACCGGATCCTGTCGACGATCCGCAACGAGATCATTGAAGGCAAATTGCCGCCGGGCACCGCACTCGTCGAGAACGATCTCACCCAGGCGCACGAGGTTTCGCGCAACACGCTGCGTGAAGCGCTGCGTCTCTTGTGCCGCGAAGGGCTCGCGGTGCATTACCGGCATCGCGGCGTGATCGTGCGCACCTTGACGCGCCACGACGTGCGCGACATCTATCGAGTGCGGCGCACGCTCGAACTGCAAGCCCTGATGCGCGAGGACCCGATCGAGGAAGATGAAATCGCGGCGATGCGCGACGCAGTCGTGCACGCACAAGCAGCGGCGGACGAAGGCGACTGGCGCAGCGTCGGCACCTGCAGCCTGCTGTTTCACCGGCGCATCGTGCAGTTGCTCGGCAGCCCGCTGTTCGACACATTCTTTACGACGATACTGGCGCAACTACGCCTCGTGTTTGCCTCGGCCCCCGACGAGCGGCGTTTCCAGCGTCCCTGGATTGCGAAAGATCAGCAGATTCTGGAGCTGATAGCAAGCGGGCGCACCGCGGAGGCGAGCACCGCGCTCGCCGGTTACCTGAAGGAATCGGAGCACGCGCTGCTCGATTATCTTTGATCCATTGCCGCTCATTCCAGCCTCGCCCACCGATTCACGGCCACGGCTCAAACAGGCGACAGCGCATGACGCGCGCAGCCTGTCCGCGTGCTTTATATAGGAGTCTCGATCATGTTGAATTACCCCGCCGCCTATCAATCCACCAAGGGTTCCGCACTCGACGTCGACAAGGCGTTTTATAGCCGCATCGCCTCCGGGCACGATACGCGCACACTGGTCGAATCGATCGTCGTGCCCATCCGCTCGGGTCAGGCATGGACCGTGCCGGCTGGCCACGTGTTTCGCATCGTCACAATTGAAGGTCCGCAAGTGGCCGACCTCAACATGTGGAACCTGCACAACCCGCGCGAGCGCATGTGGGCCTCGCGCACACGCCAGTTGCAACAGGCGCACGTGAGCACCTT
The DNA here is from genome assembly GCF_003368325.1 of Paraburkholderia caffeinilytica. Taxonomy (NCBI): domain Bacteria; kingdom Pseudomonadati; phylum Pseudomonadota; class Betaproteobacteria; order Burkholderiales; family Burkholderiaceae; genus Paraburkholderia; species Paraburkholderia caffeinilytica. The sequence continues at coordinate 2,923,717 of NZ_CP031466.1, forward strand.
CGATCGTTTGTGGTCGACGCTACCCTTCCTGCGCCCCATGGTGACGATCACCGACGACAGCCTCGCCGACTACGGCGTCGACGAGCACGGCGGCCGCGTCCACGATCTGCTCGGCACTCGCTGCGATCCTTACGTGAACCGCATGCTGACCGGTGAGGACTTTCATTTCCACTGCCACTCCAATCTCACGCGCGCAATCGCACCGTATGGCTTGACCGAATACGACGTGCACGACGTGCTGAACGTGTTTCAGTGCACCGGGCTGAATCTCGAAGACAAATACTTCATGAAGGCATGCCCCGCGAAGAAGGGAGACTACCTCGAATTTTTCGCGGAAATCGACCTGCTTTGCGCATTGTCGACCTGTCCGGGCGGCGATCTCTCGTTGCCGATGTGGGGGCCGGATGCGCGCGATCCGCTGGAAGTATGCCGTCCGCTAGGCATCGAGATATACCGGCTCGCTCCGCAGATGCTGGACGGCTGGACGCCGCCGGCCGTGGCCGCATACAAGGGGCAGCACGGCATGACGTTGCAGCAGCCGCAGTGGAAGTGTGGCTGTTGAGCAGGAGTGGACCCCGATGTCGCCGGTCGAGCAATGTGTGTCGGCCGGTGGCGTTTTCTTGCACCAGCGGCTTCTATGCCGTAGTCGCCCAAAATAAGACATCCGCACAACGCTCATCAGGGCAGCGCAACGCCCCACGCGACCGTGACGTTGCCACCAAGACGCCATTCGCGGAACGGACGGCGCGGAGCAATCAGCGCGGGGAGCCTGGGGTCACGCGTGCGCGCGTAATACGGCTCCATCCATGACAGCTCGTCCTGGAAGGTCCAGGGAAAGAGCGTCTGTTTGACCGGGGTGATCTCGGTAAAGCTGACGGGGTCCTGCACTGCTTTGATCACCAGATTCGCCAGCCGGCCGATTGCACCGTGATTCTCCTGGTAGAGGTTCACCCCTTGCCGCTCGGCTAGTTCCGCCGTGAACACCAATGGGATCAGCGCGAACGTGTGGTAATGAAGCGCACGATCGCCGCGCTTGATCTCCCGCTCCAGTTCGCCACGCGGACCTATGTCGCGGATACCCTCCCGGGCACGGGCGAGCCCGGCATCAATCAATTCCTGCTGCTGTGCGAGCGTGCCAATGGCGACAAGATTCAGCCCTGCCCAATAGACAAGGTTGTTGTGCAAATGGTTGATCGCATCCGCATCCCGCGTGGCGATGGCGATACGCGTCAGCCACGGCGTAATGACGCGCAACGCGTCCGCATGGGTCTCGCTGACTTCCCGCGGCAATCCCAGCAGCACCAGTGCGAAATCTGTCCCGGCCCATGAGCGCTCGTAGTAGCCCTGGTACCCGGTAATCGGACCCATCAACGCATCCGCGTGAGCCCAACCTTCCAGAAGCGCGAGAACGCAGGTCCATTGGTTGGATTCGGCTGCCTTGTTGAGCTGGTAGATGTAGTCTCGCATCGGCTTGACTGCCTGCGCATAGGCGGCCGGATCGTCGTAAAAACCCGCTGGATCGATCGACTTCACCGGCGTGGGTACGGTACACGCAGCGACGGCATGGTTCACGCCAAGAGCCATGAATATCGCCACGGAGACAGCGCCGAGCATCCGAAGGAATCGATCATGCATAGCTACTCCTGTCTGGCTTCGCCAGCAGACATGGGCCTGTCTTAAGGGATCAGACTCGCAACGTCATTCCACATAAATAAGATGTTCTGTGATCGCCAGACAGGTCCCGGATCGATGTACTCACCTGCTGGCTGGCCGTTTAGCGCCGCGTAAAAAGCAATCGCGGATTCGTTTCCCTTAACGACGCTTAGCGCGGCGCCCCGATACTGCATTTCCCTCAAATGGATCGCAAGTTGGGCAAGCAACTGCCGGCCGATGCCCCTGCGCTTGAAGTCGGGATCAATGTAAAGGAATTTGATTTCGCCACGACCTTCGAATATCGATTCCGAAGGCCTGCCGGCGGCGCCTATCCCAACCATTCGGCCGTCAATCTCAGCAATGAGCACGATCTGGCTGCTGTCATTCGAAGACAGTTTTTCCTTCCACTTCTTGCCGCGATATTTCTCGTCGAGGACGGCATGGGCTTCCGCCGGCGCAAGATCCCGGTAGGTGTCCCGCCAGACCTTCACGTGAAAATCCGCGACCATTTGGGCATCGTCGATAGTTGCGGATCTGATGGATATTCCAGTCATTCAAGTCTCTCTCGGATGCGTGGTTGCGCCGGGGAGTATCCGGTCGCGCGGGGACAGTACCTCGGCGAAATTGTCGGCGATCCAACCCACCACGTCGACTAAGCGCTCTTAGCCGATCTCGGCTCGACACCGCAGCTTATCGAACCGGGGACCGAGTCCTGGAGGGCCTGCGATCTGGCAGCAAGCAGGCCACTCCAACCGCTCCAACCGCTGGACCGGACAACACCTCATCGGCCGCTTCCGGTTGCTGGCCCTGCGGCATTCGCCCAAACCTTACAAATTAATAACGTGAAAGCCGGAGGGCAAAGTAAATTTACGCGTAAACGATAATTGATCTGAAGAATAAATTCTCGCTGCCGTTAACTCAATACAGGAAGCACCTGCCGCGTCCCCGGCCGGCCAGGTCTGGACGCACGGCCAGACGTCAAACGCAGGGGAAGCGTCGCCGCGTAACGTCTGAAGGGATCGGGACTGCCTCAGCCGAGACACAGGTTGCGCAAAGTACACCGCGACCGGCATTGCCGACTATCCGGCGACGCACGAGCGTTGCCGGATCTACTTCTCTGTTCCGGTTTTTTTCACGTCGACGAAACAAGCTATGAATATTGGCAATATGAAACTCGGCGCCAAGCTTATCAGCGCCTTTATCGTGGTATCGGTCATCAGTGCCATCGTCAGCGTGATCGGTGTCCGCAGCATGGGACAGATCAGCGCAAACGCAGACACGACCTATCGAATGGATCTCGTGGGGCTTAACCAGATCCAGCAGGCGAACGCCGATGTGCTGCGGGTCGGCACCTATCTACGCAACGCCATTCTGGCCACCACTGCCGAGCAGCGGACTGCCACCCTGGCCCAGGCTGAAAAAGCCATCGCCTCGGCACGCGAGCACCTCAACCAAGCCGAGCCCCTCGTCTACACCGAGAAGGGAAAGGCGACCTTCGCCGATCTCGATCAGAGCTGGCACGACTACATACAGGCCTTCGATGAAATGAAAGGCAGGATCAACGCCGCCGGCCTGCAGGATCAGGCTGGCCTGACTGCCTATCTGTTGGGCGAGTACCACGAGAAGGGTTTCAAGACCCTGGTCCTGATGGGCACCCTGGTCAACGTGAAACAGAGCGACGCACAAACGACGGCTGGATCCAACGACAAGGTGTACGAGGAAGGCCGCAATCTGATGCTGGTTCTGGTGGTGCTGTCTGTGATGACCGGTTGGGGAATCGGCGTCTGGATGGCGCGTAGTCTGACACGGCAGCTGGGAACCGAGCCGTCGACCGCCGCCGACCTGGCCCGAAGCGTGGCAGCCGGCGATCTCAGCGTCAGCATCGACCTCCGGCCCGGTGACACGAAAAGCCTCATGGCATCGCTGAAGGTAATGCGCGATGCCCTGTCGACGGTCGTGGCGGAGGTTCGCGAAAACGCCGAAGGGGTGGCGACCGCGAGTGCGGAGATCGCTCAAGGGAATCTGGATCTGTCGAGCCGCACCGAGGAGCAGGCCGCATCGCTCGAGGAAACCGCCTCGAGCATCGAAGAACTGACCGCCGCCGTCCGTCACAACACGGACAACGCGAAGCAGGCAGCAACGCTCGCCGGTACGGCCTCCGGCATCGCACAGCAAGGCGGCCAGGTCGTCGGGCAGGTGGTCGAAACGATGCGCGAGATCTCCGCCAGTTCGACCAAAATGTCCGAGATCATCAGCGTGATCGAGGGGATTGCCTTCCAGACCAACATCCTCGCGCTCAACGCAGCAGTCGAGGCGGCGCGTGCCGGCGAACAGGGACGGGGATTCGCTGTCGTGGCCGGTGAAGTCCGCGCGCTCGCGCAGCGCAGTGCCAGCGCCGCAAAGGAAATCAAGGACTTGATCGCCGATTCGGTCGAGCGGGTCGAGGTGGGCTCGACGCTGGTCGAGCAGGCGGGCGGCACGATCAATGAAATCGTCGCGTCGGTGAAGCGTGTCACCGACATCGTGGGTGAAATCTCGTCGGCGTCGCAAGAACAGAGCACCGGCATCGAGCAGGTCAATCAGGCGGTCAACCAGATGGACCAGGTCACCCAGCAGAATGCCGCGCTGGTGGAAGAAGCATCGGCGGCGGCCCAGTCGATGGCGCAGCAGGCCCAGGGCCTGCGTGCGGCGGTGGCCTTCTTCAAGGTGGACGGCAGGCGAGTATCGATGCCACTGGCGAACACAGCAAGGAAGGAACCTCATCGGGCAGCGCCGAAAGTTCAGGCGGCGTCCCCTGCCAGGTTGCCGAAGCCCACGACGCCACCACGCCTTGCAACCGGCGGGAGCACCGCGGCCGCGACCAGCGCCAGCGAGGCGCCCGACTGGCAGACGTTCTGAACCAGGCCGCGCATTCAAGCTGGACCACAACCTGTAGTCGAACGGACCGAGGTTCGCGATCCACGCGCACCGTACGGTCGATAACACCTCGCAGCGCTCGCCTCAGCCATTGAGGCAGTGCATGCGAGCGACGTCATAACCGAGGAAGAGTACTCACGGATGGAGACACGGACCCGTTCCTGACGGGCTCGATGAAGCAGCATGAAACGCGACTGTAGCCGGTGTGCAGCGCGTTCTAGGCCGTCTCGCTGTCTCCGCATGCCGGTTGCCGCCGGCTTCGTCGCGTAGCTCTTTCGAGGGTTGCGCGCGACGACCGGATGAGGGATAGCGAGATCCGATTATTGGTTTCTACTCGGATCGTACTCAAAAAATATGGAATCACACGCCTCCCTCAATGTATCGACAACGGTCGTGAAGTCGCTGGAAGTCGCGAAAATCGACCACGTCTTCCTCGTGCCGGGAAAGATGATCTATCCGCTGCTGGATGCAATCGACAAGTCGCCGTCGATTCGCGGAATTGTTTGCGCGCATGAGACCAGCAGTGCGTTCATGGCTGACGGTTATGCGCGGGCCAGCCGCAAATTTGGCGTGTGCGTGGGGATTTCCGGACCAGGCACGATGAATTTCGTGCCTGGCATGGCGGCAGCTCACGCAGACCGGATTCCCATGCTCTATATTGCCGGAGGGGTTTCGTCGCGCGCAGAAGGCAAAGGCGCGTTCCAGGACGCGACGATGAGCGGCATTTTCGAAAGCGGCGTGGTGAGAAGCCTGGTTGAAAATGTCGTTGAACTGAAGAACAAGGACAATCTTCAGGCCGAAATGCGCCGCGCGACAGACGGGTTGAACTGGATGCGTAGAGCGCAGTCTTTCGTGAGCATTCCTGTCGACGTTCAACGCCAGGACGCTCTACCCGGCCAGGAAGTATCGCGGCAACTGTACGATCATGGTGAGTTCAATGCATCCGAGGTGCCCGCGAACCACGCAGCACTGGATGCCTTGTGCAACCAGTACTTGCTCAAATCGAAGCGAGTCGCTTTCCTGATCGGCAGTCGCGGCAATGACCCGGAAACCGCGAAGGTCCTGCTCGACGTGGCCGAAAAATTCTGCATTCCTGTTGCGACCACGCTATCGGGAAAGGGCGCGTTTCCTGAGGATCATGCCCTTTCGCTCGGCGTGTACGGATTCTCGGGTCACTCGCGGGCCGTTCGTGTCATCAACTCGGACGAGCTCGACGTCCTCGTCGTGTTCGGCAGCGATCTGAATCAGCGCGACAGCATGAACTGGACAGAGAAGCTCACTGCCTACAAGGAGCTGATCATCTTCGACGACAGCTTCGACGCACCCGCGATGGGGCATGTCGCACGCGGCAGGGTTTTCTCCGGCATCGGCGCCACATTCCGCTGGCTGTCCCAGATGGACACGAGCCGGAGCGTCGACTTTCACACTGTGCTGGAAAGAAGAAAAACGTGGGTCGCCGAAGTCGGCCAGACTCCCCTGTACGACTATAAGTTCGAGCAACCTGCCGTGCGGGGCTCGGATGGCGATCAGCCGCTCTATACAGGAGACGTCGTCAAGCAACTGTGTCAACTCTTGCCGAAAGACGCAAACGTTGTCGTGGATTCCGGCGCCCACCGGATATTCATGGCCCATTACTGGCTCTCGTCGGGCATTGGCAACTACTTTTCATCCAGTTCCCTCGCGCCGATGGGTTGGGCAGTCGCCGCCGGGATCGGTGTCAAGCTTGCGGCTCCGGAGCGCCCATGTGTCGTCGTGACCGGAGACGGCTGCATGCTGATGCATGGCGTGGAGATCCAGACCGCGGCCCGATACGGCGTAAAGATGCTTTATGTCGTGTTGAACAATGCTGCGCATGGCGCGGTGCATATCGACGCGATCAGCAATGGCTCCATTCCGGAGCAGTTCAGCAAGCTCCCGAGTCATGACTGGGCCGCTTTTGCCGCTTCGCTCGGTGTCGAGGCGCGCAGGGTCAAGCGTCTCGATGATCTGGCCGATGCACTGAGCGAGGCATCCCGCTTTAACGGTCCATTCCTGATCGAAGTGTTGACCGGGGTCTTTCCAGCTCCGAATCGGTACTACGCGGAATGCGCGGCTCATCCTTGAAAACATGCGTTGGGTTCTGTCGTGCCAGGAAGGAGCGGTACGTGGCGAACGTCGTTCAGCCACGTACCCTGGCGACCCGTTCAGGGCAACGCGTCGAAGAAGAGATAAACGGCGGCTATGCGGCCTTCCCGGGCAAGGATGAAGTCGGTTCCAGCGTAAGCCGGCGCGTCGCCTGGACGACCGGATACCCATCGAATCCGGCCGCCGTCGCCCGACACATCGGGCTCGGCGATTGGCTGATACTGGAAGTCAGGATGCGTTGCCTTGATCACACCCGCGATCCGATCGATCTCGTCGCGGCCGCGAAAAGTGCCGGTGTTGGGGTCATGGAACACGCAATCCTCGGTGAAAATTTCATCGATGAGCGCACGCCGGCGCACGGGATCGTTCTCACCGAAAACGTCGAGATTGCGTCTCAGCAGGGTCGGAATACTGTTGGACATGGTCTGCCTCCTTAAGGCAAGTAGTTGTCTGTCAAATACCTATCAATTGAAACTGATTACAAGGATTACTGAGCAAGCGCCAGGGTCTTTGCAATGCCTCTGGCGACTGCGGGTCGAGCCGATACCTCGGCATACCATCGCGCAACAAATGGGAACTTGTCGAAGCTCGCGCCGATCTCCCGATGGCGCCATGCCCACCCGAAATGAGCGATGTCCGCAATGCTGTACGCGTCGCCTGCAACGTACTGTTGATGCTCAAGGCCGTGATTGAGCACCCCGAGCGTCCGGTCAACCTCCGACAGCGCGCGCGCTCGAGCCTCGGGTTGGGGCGACGACTGAATCGCGACCAGAAACGCCTGGAGGAACGCCGGGCTGAGGCCTGACGCGTGGAAGAAGAGTTGCTCGAAGACCTTGCCCCGCCTGAGGCCCTGCTTCGGAAGAAGCTGTCCGGTCTTCTCCGCAAGGTAGACCAGGATCGCCGCGGATTCGCTGAGGACCACGTCGCCGTCTCCCACAACGGAACGGTCGATGAGAACGGGGACTTTCGCGTTCGGATTCATCGCCTTGAAGCCGTCGGTCTTCTGCTCGCCCTGGCGCAGATTGACAGGAACGAGCCGATAGTCGAGCGCCATCTCTTCCAATGCGATCGGGACTTTGACGCTGTTGGGCGTGGGGAATGCGAGAACTTCAATCATGGTCGTGCTTTTCCTAGTGGCGGAGTTCGCCTGGATGCCAGTGGCCCTCGGCCCGATCGCCGCATCGAACTCGGCTTGACGACGCCAACTTCTCCTTCGAGTCTGCGCATCACGATCTATCTCCCAAGGGGCTGAGACAAATTTATAGCGGCATGGTATTTTTTAAAATAGAAATGAATGAAAACCATCGTTGCAGGATTGTCGATGTCAAAGCTTCCGGATTTCGAAGGGCTCGCGATGTTCGCGAAGGTCGCCGAAGAAGGTTCGTTCGCCGCGGCGGCCGCTGCCATGGGTGTCTCCGTCGCCACGGTCTCCCGGGCCGTTACCCGCCTTGAAGAGCGGCTGGGAGGCCGACTGTTCAACCGCACCTCCCGACGACTTGCACTCACCGACTATGGCCACACACTCGCCGAACGAGCGGCGAAGATCTACGCCGACGCCGAGGAGGCCGAGGATGTCGCCCGTGAGACCTCGAGCCGGCCGCGCGGTCTCGTCAAGCTCGCAGCGCCGCTCACTTTTGGCGCCCGGTGGGTTGCCCCGCTGCTGCCCGAATTCTTCCGGACCTACCCGGAGATTTCGGTGGATCTTCATCTCACGGATGCGCATACCGATCTGATCGGAGAAGGCTTCGATGCCGCCCTGCGCATCGCCATCATGGAAGACTCATCGCTCGTCGCGCGTCACCTTACGCACGTGCGTCGGTTTGTCGTGGCGTCCCCCTCTTATCTGGCTCGCTATGGCCGCCCACAGCATCCGCAAGATCTGGGCGCCCACCAATGTCTTACCTACACGAACAGGAGCAAGCGCGACGTTTGGCGCTTTACTCACGAAAGTGGCGAGGAGTGCGTGGTTACACCAACCGGGTCGTTGCGGGGAACGAGCGTGGAGGCGTTGCTGCCCATGGTCTTCGCGGGACTGGCCATCGCCGAACTCCCTGAATTCGTCGCGACGCAGTACTTTTCCGACCATCAGCTTGAACCGATTTTGACTGACTGGCGCTTGCCCGAAGGTGGCCTTTATTTCGTCACGCCCACTGCGCGCGCACGACCGGCGAAGGTTAGCGCTCTCGCCGACTTCTTCATCGCCAAGCTGGCCACGGCGGATTGGAGTGCGAAGTGATGGCGTGCGAAGCGACGCTGGCGTTCGCACGCTGGACACCCAACGCACAACCTTAGACTGCAAGGTTGTGCGATATCCAGGGCGGTGATCCGAGCTGTATGCTCAGGTCGACAAGATATCCTTCGACTGAATCCGCTTTACGCCCGCGCGATCCATGTTTTTTCGCGCAGCCGCAAGGGAGCCGTTGAGGTCGATCGGACGCGTTGCGTCTTCGATGACATAAGCTTCGAACCCCGCCTTGCGGGCGTCCATTGCTGTCCATGCAACGCAGAAGTCCGTCGCCAGTCCGGTCACAAACACGGTGTCGATACGCCGCTGCTTCAGGTATCCCGAAAGGCCGGTTTCTGTCTTGTGATCGGCTTCCTCAAATGCGGAATAGCTATCCATGTCCTTGTGAAAACCCTTGCGTATGATGATCTGCGCAGTCGGCAGCTTGAGGTCTTTGTCGAGCGCGGCGTCGTCGGTGCCTTGCACGCAATGGTCCGGCCACAAGACCTGGGTGCCATACGACAACTGCGCCGTCTCGAACGGCTTCTTACCGGGGTGGGAACTGGCGAACGACGCGTGCCCCGCCGTGTGCCAGTCCTGCGTAATGACAATGTTCTCGAACCTGCCAGCCAACTCGTTGATGACCGGCACGACCTCGGCGCCGCCTTTCACGGGCAGCGTTCCGCCATCGATGAAACAGTTTTGCACGTCCACCACGATCAATGCGGACTTGCTGCCGGGCTTGATGTGTTTGCCTGACACAGCCGACGCCGCCAGAACGCTCAGGCTTCCAAGGCCACAAAGATGGGCCAGACCGAGCACGGCGGTCGACTTGATCAGTGCCCTACGATGGTTTTCTGCCATGGCGAATCCCCTTTTTCGATTGAAGCGACAATCATAGAGACGCCAAATTTATTCCAGATTTCATCTTGATGCACCTGTCTCGTCGAAAGCCGCCGCATAAACAGTCGCACAAAAATTGCCAAATGGTTTGATATCCGGGAAATGCCCTTTGCATCAGCCCGGCGTATGCGAAAGAACGCCATCGCGAACGACCGACCAACGGCGCGGCGGGCCGCCGTGACCGCGGGTTTCCTCAACGCCTGGGGCGAGAAAACAGGTTGACGAGATTCCCGTCAGGGTCGCGCAGCAAGAGCGAGCGATTGCCCCACGGCATCAACGTCGCCGGCATCACGATGTTTGTCCCGGACGCATTCATCCGTTCGAACACCGCGTCAACGTCCTCCACTTCGAACTCCAGGATCGCCGATTGATTTGCAGCCGCAGTGGCAGCACCGACACTGAAACGCTCGATCAGATACTCAGACGAAATCGCAAGCGTCGCGCCTTCGAACCGCATTTCGGCAAATCCATCGGCCGGACGTACCGCCTCGATACCGGAAAGCCTTCGATAAAACGCCACCAGCCCATCGACATCCCGGGTAACAACACGAACCGATGCGAACTTCATTTTGAGCTCCTCGCCAAGAAAAGAAGCTCAGTCTAATGGTCGATACTGTCAGATTCTGGCAGTATGGTGCGGCTGGCGACGTGATTGAGCCTACGCCACTCACGAAGCAGTGTTGACCGCCTTTTGGGGTAGCGCTCTTCCAACGGCTCGATGTTCGAGATCCGGTCCGAACGGAAATTCCGAAAATCGGCTCGAAGCTCGCACCAACACATCAGGACCCGCGCCTGGTCGAAATACACCAGGGCAAAGGGCCAAACGACACGCTGCGAGTGAATACCACTGGCGTCCACGTAGGTAATATTGAGCTTCTGCTCTTCTCGGACTGCGGCACGTAGAAGGTCAGGCGAGACTTTATGGGCAGATCTCTTCAACGGCGCGCCGACCAGCAGTGAAGACTCCTCCAGTTCGCGACGCAGTTCAGTGGGCAGCATGGCGGCTATCTTCGCAAGCGTGCTCAGCGCGCCGGACGATAGCGTCTTGTCGCCGCGATCGGCCACCCAGCGCATGCCAAGAACCAGAGCGTCGAGTTCCTCTGAGCGAAACATCATGGGCGGCAGCATGAAACCCGGTTTCATCACGTAACCAACGCCCGGTTCCCCCTCGATCATCGCTCCTTGCGCCTGCAAACTGGCGATGTCCCGGTATAGCGTGCGGATGCTCACGCCGAGCTCCTCGGCCAGGGTTTGGCCACGCACGGGACGCCGATAACGACGTAACACTTGCAGGAGATGAAGGAGACGTTCGGAGCGGGACATACGTGAATCCTGATATCAGTCACTGAACCAAAACAAGCACCACTATTCAACCGTTACCGACTTGGCGAGATTCCGGGGCTTGTCGATGTCGGTTCCTCGTGCGAGCGCTGCATGGAAGGCAAGCAATTGCATCGGAATCGTGTGCAAAATCGGCGAGAGCAAACCGTAGTATTCGGTGAGACGGATGACTTCAACGTCCGGCCCGGCCGATATCCCGCAGTCGATGTCGGCAAACACATACAGTTTGCCATTGCGTGCGCTGACCTCGTGCATATTCGACTTGAGCTTCTCGAGCAGGCGATCATTGGGTGCAACGGCCACCACCGGCATCTCATCGCTGACCAGCGCCAGCGGACCGTGTTTCAACTCGCCTGCCGCGTACGCCTCGGCATGAATGTATGAGATTTCCTTCATCTTCAACGCACCCTCCATGGCGACTGGGTAGTGCATGCCGCGCCCCAGGAACAGAATGTCCTGCCTACGGGTAAGTTGCTCCGCCCACGCGATGATCTGCGGCTCCATCGCCAGCACTTTTGTCATGGCGTCGGGCAGGTGCCGGAGTGCGCGCAGATGATGCTGCTCGTCCTGCTCGGACAGGCATTGCCGGCTTTGAGCCAGCGTCAGCGCGAGCAGAAACAGCGCGACGAGCTGGGTCGTAAATGCCTTCGTGGACGCCACGCCAATTTCGATGCCGGCGCGCGTAAAGAACGTCAGCGAACATTCGCGGGCCAGCGCACTGGTTGGGACGTTGCATATCGCGAGCGTGTGATGCATGCCGTATTGCTTCGCGACTTGCACCGCGCCCAGCACGTCCGCTGTTTCGCCACTCTGCGAGACGGCGACGACCAGCGTGTTCGGGTTAGGCACGCTATCGCGATAGCGGTACTCGCTGGCAATCTCGACGTTCACGGGGAGTTGCGCGAGACTTTCGATCCAGTATTTGGCGGTCAACGCGGCGTGGAAGCTTCCGCCGCAGGCGAGCAGCAGCACGGAATCCACGGCATTCAGGACACGCCATGCGTTATCGCCGAACAGTTCCGGCATGATCGACGTCACGTCCTGCAGCGTATCGGCAACGGCGCGCGGCTGCTCGAAAATCTCTTTCTGCATGTAATAGCGATACAGGCCCAGGTCGGCCGCCCCGCTATGTGCCGCCACGGTGTGCACCCTGCGCTCGACACGCTGACCGCCACCGTCGACAATCCAGTAACGATGAAGCTGCACGTCGACCAGATCGCCGTTCTCCAGGTACACAATCTGATCGGTGACGTTCGACAATGCGATCGCGTCGGAGGCAAGAAAATTCTCGCCTTCGCCGACACCGACGACAAGCGGCATGCCATCGCGCGCGCCGACCAGACGATGCGGTTCGTCGCGGCAAATGACGGCAATCGCGTAGCTTCCTCTCAACTGCCCGACCGCGTCTTTCACGGCCTCAAAGAGGTCTCCGTTGTACAGGTGGTCGATCAGATGAGCGATGACTTCGCTATCGGTCTGGCTGGCGAAAACATAGCCGCGCGCCTCCAGGGTCGCGCGCAACGCCTCATGATTCTCGATGATGCCATTGTGGGAGAGCGCAATTCGCGGCGCGTCCGCGCCCGGCGAAAAGTGCGGATGAGCGTTTGCGGTAACCGGCTTGCCGTGCGTCGCCCAACGGGTATGAGCGATCCCGGTGTATCCGGACAAGCCCAGCCGCGTGATTTCGTCCTGCAGGTTCGCAACGCGCTCGACGCTGCGCGAGCGCACGAGCTGCCGGTCCTGATAAAGCGCAACGCCACACGAGTCATAGCCGCGATATTCCAGGCGTTTGAGGCCATCGACCAGGTTGGGCAGGATGTTCCGTTGCGCAACCGCACCGACAATTCCACACATGACGTTTCTCCGTAAATGTCCCTCATGGGAACCAGCGAAGCGATGGTAGAGTCGATCAGATGAAATTAATTTTCATAATTCTTGGCAAAATGAAATTTGACAATACAGCCTGGCATGTGTGAAATTTAATTTCACACCAACATCTCCTGGAAGTCAGATGCCGGGCATTTATCTGGATGATCTTGACCTGCGAATCCTGGGCGTTCTGCAAGCAGATTCGTCGGTCTCGAACCTTGAGCTTGCCGCGCGCGTGCACGCGTCGCCGCCTACGTGACTACGCAGGGTGCGTGCTCTCAAAGAAGCGGGGGTTATTCAGCGCCAGATTGCCGTGCTCGACCACGCGAAGATGGGCTCGACGCTGATTACGCTTGTCGAAGTGAGTCTTGACCGGCAAACGGCGGAGGATCTCGAAGCCTTTGAAGCGTACATCTGCGCCGAGCCTGCCGTCACTCAATGCTATCGCGTGTCGCCTGGCCCGGACTTCGTGGTCGTCGCCGAGGTGGCAGACATGCCGGAATACGATGAACTCGCGCGCCGACTGTTCAGGAGCTCGGCAAACATCCGCAATGTGCGCACATTTTTTTCCACCTATCGCGCCAAGTTCGAGGCTAATGCACGTGTCCGCCCGGCTGCGGATAAGGTCAAATAGCGGAACGAGCCCGTTGCATTTTCTAGCCGCGCCGTGCCAGTCACACGGCCGACGCGCTCAAACCCGTCAGCCGGATGGTAGAAGGCGGACGGGTCACGTCGCTCCCATACTCCGTTCCACACATGTGGGCCGGATGGCCAGCAAGGCCGGCCATCGTGCAGCCCAGTCGCCGTCATGGCCGACGCCTGGCACGGTTCGCACCTGGGCGCACTGCGCCCCTTCCCGCTCGACAAAGCGCTGGGCAACCTCGGGCGGCACCACCGTGTCGTCCGCGCCGGTAAAGTGAATTTGCGCAATCGCGGCGACGCGCGCCGCAACGTCGATCGCGTTTTCCGACTCAGGCATCGGCGAGACGCCATGCAGGCGGTTGACGTATTCGTCGTCGAGATTGCCCGCTACCGTGCGGATCGATACAACGTCCGTGCGGCGCGCGGCGACGAGCACGGCAAGCGCGCCGCCGCCCGAATAGCCGACAAGGTTCAGCCGGTGCGCCCGCTGGCCCGGTTGCGGGTTGAGCCTCGCAAGAAAACGATCGACGGCCCCGTTGAGCGACGCCACCACTTCCGGCGCGAAGCGTTTGCCCGTCCAGTAGGGAATCCCGCAACGCGGGTTCAGCGACATCGGCGTGAACTGGCAGGGACGCGCGAGATACACCACGTTAGCCGACCCGTCGGCTGCCGCCAGCGCGAGACCCATCGCCTGATGCGGCGTCGGGTCGGGCGACGGCATGCTGCGCGACATCCATGCGTAGCCATCGCCTTCGATGTACACGGTCAGCGGCTGGTCAGGGCGTGAGATGCGCGCAAAGGCGGTCAGCACGAAGCCGCCGGCATCGACCTGCTCGCGGATCAATCCGGCTGACGCAGCCAGGCTGTCGGCATGAACGTTCGGGTCCAGTCCCGTGCAGCCCGTCATGGCGCCCGGCAATAGCAGCATCGCGAGCACTGCCGCTGCGATTCGCGCTCGCATACCCTTCGATTCGCTCGTGCGGCGGACCATCGTCATGGGCCCCGAAGCGACGCCAGATGCGTTGCGATCGCGGCCATCACGCTTTGCCAGTCACCATGCGCGGGCTGACGGAAAAGGCGCATGCCTGGATACCACGGCGAGTCGGTGCGTTCGAGCAGCCAGCGCCAGTCCGGCACGAACGGCAGCATCACCCAAGCCGGACGCCCGAGCGCACCGGCCAGATGAACCGGCGACGAATCGACCGAAATCAGCAGGTCGGCCACGCTCAGGATCGCCGCCGTATCCTCGAAATCTTCGATCTCGTCGCTCAGCGAAACGAGCGACATCCCGGCGGGCGGCGTCGCGGCCTGTGCCGCAGCCGGTCCCTTCTGGATCGACAGGAACGTGACACCCGGCATGGCGAGTGGCGCGAGATCGGCGAGCGCCATCGAACGGTTCGCGTCGTTGACATGCGTGGGACGCCCGGCCCACACCAGCGCGACGAGCGGCCGCGGCAAACCGGCAAGACGCGTGCGCCATTTCTCGATACGGTGCGGGTCGGCGCAGAGGTAAGGCATGTTGCCCGGCAGGTCGGTGAGCTTCAGCCCCATCACCATTGGCAGGCTCATCAGCTCGCAATGCATGTCGAACGCCGGCGGCAGCGTGCCGCGCGCGATGATGTCGTCGAAACCGTTGCAGCGCTGCGCAATCGAGAGACTGTCCGCATTGACTTCGAGCACGACGCGAGCCTGGCTGCGCGCCTTGGCCCACGCCACCATCCGCAGGAACTGGAAGGTGTCGCCATAGCCCTGCTCGTCATGGATCAGCAGCGTCTTGCCGGGAATCGGCCGGCCATTCCAGCGCGGGCGCTGCACCTTGCGCTCGATCATGGTCGTATGCGGCATGCCGTAGCGATGGTGGTATTCACGCCAGCCTCGCTCGAAATCGCCGAGCAGCAGCAGCGTTTCGGCGAGATTAAAGCGTGCGGTGAGATTGCCCGGCATGTGCGTGACGAGCATGTCCTGGATCGCCCGCGTTTCTTCGATGCGACCCTGCGGACGGATCGCGTCGGCGAGCACGCCCCACAGCGCGAGCGGCCCGCTGCCCGAAGCGAGCAACGGGCGCACCTGCGCCTCGGCCTCGGCGAAACGTCCGTTCGCCAGCAGCGCCCGTGCCTGGCGTTCGATCGACGCGATATCCGGCGCGTTCATCATGCATCGATCCCGAGCGCCGCCAGCAGAGGCCCAAGGTGATCCGCGTAGCGGCGCCAGCGGCCTTTTGACGTCGCGTAAACCGGCTGCCGCACCTGATTCACGCTCGCCGTGCGGACCACGCGACGGTTCTCGTGGAACTTCAGGCAAGCGTCGTCCCAGGGCAGGCCCAGAAAATCCACCATGCGGCGCGCCTCGCCTTCGAGATCGTCCACCACGGCTTCGTAGTCGACCTCGATGAAATGCGCCGGCGGCAGCACGTCGCGCCAGTGCGTCATCAGCTTTTCATAGGCGCGGTAGAACGTGCCCAGTTCGGTCAGATCGTAGGCGAACGGCTGTTCGCCCGCGAACTGCTTGGTGTAGCAGGACAGGCACGTATCGACAGGATCGCGCCGGCAGTGGATGATGCGCGCGCCCGGCAGGATCAGCGGAATCAGGCCCGAGTAGAAAAAGTTGCCCGGCATCTTGTCGACGAGACGCGATTTGCCCTGCGCGAGCGGCGTCACGCGCGCGAGGTACGCCCGCCCCAGACGCGCCAGGTCCTCACGCGAGACCGACTGCATGAAATCGGGAAACGTCCCACTGCCTTCGACAATCAGGCGCAAGGTCGACAGTTCGCCCGCGCCGTGCACCTGCGGATGCGATGCGAGAATCTGCTCGACCAGCGTCGTGCCTGAACGCGGCATGCCGACGATGAACACCGGCAGTTCGGAGGGCGCACCGGCCGCATCGAAGCGTTCGATCAACGCGGGGGTGAACGTATCGGCGGCCTGCCGCAGCCAGCGCTGCGCGGTGGCCGTGTCGTAGGCGAAGGTGGCGCGCTTCTGCCGGTTGGCGGCGTCGAGATGCTGGAACGCACGCGGCGCATCGCCCACGTCGAGGTAGGCCTTGCCGAGTGCGAAATGCGCGGCGAGCCGCTCGTCGACAGGCCGGCGGTCGCCTTCGGCGAGCGCGGTTTCCATCGCTTCGATGTCGGGATCGCCGTGGGCGAACGTCTTCGCATCGGCACGCGCGCCGAGCACCTTCATCGAACCCGGAAATGCGGCCAGCGCGCGATCGAAGGCCGCCATCGCTTCGTCCTTGCGGCCGGTTTCCATGAAGAGTGTCGCGCGTCCGACGAGCGCTTCCTCGGCTACCGTGCCGGGCAACGCAGCGGCGTGCTCGAACGCGGCGAGTGCTTCGTCGTGCCGGCCTAGTGCCTGCAGCACCTGGCCCAACGTGTTGTGCGCGTCGGCGCTCTGAGCTGCAACGGCGACAGCCTGTTGCGCGAAGTGCAAAGCCTCGTCGTTGCGCTCGAGCTGCTTGAGGGTCTGGGCACGCGCATTCAGACCGGCCGGGTGTTGCGGAGCGAACGACTGGAGCGCATCGAGCGCCTGCAGCGCCGCGCCATAACGGTGGCGCGATGCCTCGACGTCGGCCAGATTCAGATACGCGTCGACCAGACGCGGATTCAGCCCGATCGCGCGGCGGGCCGCTTCGGCCGCCTCGTCGCGACGTCCTAGCGCGGTGAGCAGGAATGCCCGGTTGCTGTGCGCTTCGGCGTAGTCGGGATTCAAGGCGAGCGCGCGGCTGTAGTGAGCTTCGGCATGATCCAGCCGGTTCAGACGCCTGAACGTATTGGCCAGATTGTTGTGCGCTTCCGGCGAATCCGGCGTCAGCGTGACGACTCGCGCGAGACACTCGAGGCTCTGCTCCAGCTTGCCTGCTTCCTGAAGCAGAACGCCGAGATTGTTCCAGCCCGATACGAGGTTCGCGTCCATTGACACCGCGCGCCGCGCGGCTTCTTCGCCTTCCGCGAGCAGACCTTTTTGCCGGCACATTTCCGCGAGATTGCTCGAATAGATCGCGGGCGCGCGCGGCGCCTTGCATGCTTCGCGCAGATGAGCGATCGCCAGATCCAGATTGCCGTATGCGTGGGCCATCAGGCCGAGCAAGTGCAGCGCGTCGGCCTGACCGGGCCATGCGGCCAGCACGCGCTGGCAGTACTGCTCCGCCTGGTCGGCCTGGCCGGCGTTCCAGTGCGCATAGGCCCGATTGAGTGCCTCAGGAATGCTCAACGTATCTGAATTCGCGGTGCTCGACATGAACGGTTATGCAGTGAGTCAGGTAGAAAAAAGTGACGCCGGCCGGCGCGGCACATCGGGTGACGTATCGCGCGAAGCCGGAATCAGGAAGGCCACGGACGCCGTCTGGCACTGTAGCTGAAATCCGTCCAGATCATGCCCTTCAAAACAATTGGCGCAGCCGCACGCTACCCGTCTGCGACACATAGCGCGGCGCGGCCTGCAGCTCGTAGCGCAGCGTCAGCGTCAGGTTGCTCGCGCGCAGCAGCGTCACGCCCGCCGAGACCACCGCCATGTCCGAAACCGGGCTCGCTCCCGTCGTCGTGAACGTCGTTTCGCCGCTGGCATCCGCCGCGAAGCTCGACGTCGTCAGTTGCCGGCCGTGCACATACTCGTGGCGCCAGGCCGCCCCCACATCCGGCACCAGCACGCCATACGGGGTCGCGAAGCCGCGCTCGAGCTTCGCGCCCAGATCGCTCTTCACCGACGTCGCGTGCGAGGCCTGCACCGACAGCGCCGCACCGCTGCCGCCCGATTCCGTATACCCGTTCTGCCGCAGGTAGCTGTACGTCAGGCTCGACAGCGGCGTGAGCGTGTACGCACCCAGCACAAGCGGATAGCCCGCCTCGGCCCGCGCCACGTACTGCTGCCCGTCGAAGCGCCCCTGCGCGGTGCCCGAGAAGCCCGTGAAGCTCACCTCGCGCGTCGTGTCGTAATGCTGCAGCACGGCGCCCGCCGAGAGGTTCGCGTACCACGTCGGCGCCGTATAGCTCGCATAGCCGATCAGCCCGTAGGCGTTCACCCGCGTCGTGTCGCCCGCGCTGTCGCCGGTGTTGTTGATCGCGCTCGTCGTGTAGCTGAAGGCGCCGCCCGCGCGCCAGCGGTCGTTGATCGCCCGGTCCGCGCCGAACAGCAGGCCGCCGTAGTTCGCGCTGAACCCATCCGCCTCGACGGCGTTGCCCTGCGACGCATGGCCGCCCAGCACCTGGCCCCAGACCGCGTTGTCCGGCGCGCTTTCGCCCGTCGAGACGCCGCTCTGGCCGCCGCTCTCGCCGTAGGCCTGCCCGAGACGCAGGCTGTCCGCGCGGTTCGCGATGACGGTCAGTACGTCGAAGGTGGGCGCCGTGGCCGCGCTGCTGGCCGCGCCCTGCGATGCCGGTCCGAGCTGCGCGCCCGCGCGGTTTGCTTCGGCCGACGTCCCGACGCTCAGCGCCGTGGCCGCGTTGTACAGGTTCAGCAGGTCCGTGCTGATCCCCGTGTAGCCCAGCAGTCCGCCGAGCGACGATACGGCGTTGGGCTGGGTCGCCAGCTTTGGCGCGCTCGGGGTGGACGTGATGGTGGATGTCGTTCCGGAGGTCGGCGTTCCACTGCCTGAGGTCGAGGTATCGCTACCGGAAGTCGACGTCCCACTGCCGGAGGTTCCGCTGCCGGAAGTCGACGTCCCGCTGTCGAGCGTCACGACCAGATCGCTGTGGCCACTGGCCGTGACAGTGGCAGCGCTCAACGCACCGGTAAAGCCGACCGCCGAATAGTTCAGGGTGCCCGCGTTGTAGTTCGTGCCGCTGCTCGCCGCATCGATGACCACATACCGCTGACCGGCCGCGAATGCATAACTGCCCGTCTTCAGCAGCGTGATCGACGAACCCGATGCGACCGTCGCGCTGCCCGACACCACGAGGCGCCCATAACCGCTGTCGCTCGCGAGCGATCCCGTCGTCACGGCGCCGCTCGCCACCCCCACGAGCAGCGTGGCCGCCGAGCCCTGGCTGTAGTTGCCCGTGATGGTGACCGCGTTGTTGACCTGCAGCGTCGCCGCATTGTTGACGACCGTATTGCCGCCAACGTTGATGTGATCGTTCAGCAGCAGGTTGCCCGACCCAAACACGACGTTCGAATTCGTATTCGTGATCGTGCCGATCGCCCCGCCCAAACCCGTCAGCGTGCCGAACGTCGAACCCGATCCGCCGTTGATCGCCAGGTCGTTGGCCGAATCGTTCTCGATGTTGCCCGCGATCACGCCCGAATTGGTGAACGCACCGATCGCACCCGTCGATCCGTTGTAGATCGCGTAATTGCTGCCCGTGATCGTGCCGTCGTTGGTCAGTGCGCCGATCGCGTTCTGGTTGTTGATGCCGGTATTGCCGCTGATGACGCCCGTGCTGCCGTTCGTCAGCGTGCCGATGCTACCCGTGCTGCTGTTGAATAGCCCATTTCCGGGACTGCTGATCGTGCCGTTGTTGACCAGCGAGCCGATCGTGCCGTCGAGGTAGATGCCCGTTTGCCCGCCGAAGATGGCGCCGCCCGCCGCGTTGATCAGCGACGTGATACTGGCGCCGCCGACGCCCCACTTCGAGGCAGCGGGCAGGCTCGTGAGCTGAATGCCGTAGGTGGTGCCGCTGATCACACCGCTATTGCTCAGCGTGCCGATGATGCCGTTGCTGTTGGCTATACCCGTGCCCGCCGATCCGCCGATGGTTCCGCTATTGGTCAACGACGCGATGCTGCCGCCGACCACGCCGCTCATGCTCCACGAGCCGCTATTGGTCAGCGAGCCGATCGATCCGCCGTTGACGATGCCCGTGATCGTGCTGCTGTTGGTCAGCGTGCCGATCGAACCGTCGTCGACGATGCTTGTGATGGTGCCGCTATTGGTCAGCGTGCCGATGCTGCCCGTGCTGCCGTTGTCGATCCCGTTTGCGCCGTAAATGGAACCGCTGTTGACGATCGCGCCGATGCTGCCGAAGTTGCCGACGCCGCTGCCGCTTTGCCCGTCTATCCCGCTGCTGTTTTGTATCGTATCGATACTGCCGCTGTTGAAGAGGCCGCCCGTTAGGGACCCGCTGTTGCGCAAGACGCCGATGCTGCCCATGTTCACGATGCCTAACCCGGCGCCGCTGATCGTGCCGCTATTGGCCAGCGTGCCGATGCTGCCCGTGCTGCCGTTGTTGATGCCGGAGTTGCCGCTGATCGTGCCTGCGTTGTTCAGCGCCGTAATCGTGCCGAGATTGAGCGCACCGTAGACGTTCCCGACGATCGCGCCGTTGTTGGTCAGTTGGGTGATCGTTCCACCGCTGTTCTGGACGCCGGCAAAGCTGCCCGTGATCGTGCCGTTGTTGGTCAGCGTACCGATGCTGCCCGTGCCGCCGTTGTAGACGCCCGTCTGCCCCGTAATGCTGCCGCCGGTGTCGTTCGTCAGCGTAGTAATGGTCCCGCCGTTGGTGATCCCCATGAGCGTATGCCCGGCGATCGTGCCACTGTTGTCGAGCGTGTCGATGCTGGACCAGTTGATGATACCCGTCGTGGTGCCGCTGATGGCGCCGCTATTGCTCAGCGTGCCGATGCTGCCGGCGTTGTACAGGCCATACCCGCCGCCGATCGTGCCACTGTTGCTCAGCGTGCCGACCGTTCCCGTATTGTCGATGCCGTAGGTGCCGCCATTGATGGCGCCCACGTTGCCCAGCTTCGTGATGGTGCCGCTGTTGGCCACGCCGGCAGCGCTCCCGACGATCGTGCCGGCGTTGCTCAGTGTGCCGATGCTGCCTGTGCTGGCGTTGCCGATGCCGGCGGTATAACCAGTGATCGTGCCGCCGGTGTCGTTCGTCAGCGTGGTAATGGTCCCGCCGTTGCCGATTCCCAGACCGGCGCTACCGGTAATCGTGCCGCCGTTGTCGAGCGTGCCGATGCTCCCACCATTGTAAAGACCGACGCTCACGCCGATGATCGTACCCGCGTTGCCGAGCGAGCCGATCGTACCGCTGATGTTAGAGATGCCGGTGTTGCCGCCGCCGATGGTACCGTTGTTGAGCACGGATGAAATCGAGCCGCTGTTGATCAGCGTGCCGATCGTACCGATCGAATCGTTATGGATACCGTCGGTGCTGCTGGTTATCGTGCCGCTATTATTCAGCGTGCCGATCGTGCCGTCGTTCAGGATGCCGTAGTCGCCGCTGGCAATGATTGTGCCGCTGTTCGTGAGCGTGCCGATTGAGCCGAGCTCGCCGGCCGCGGCGGACACGTAGTTGGCGATGCCGGCACTACTGCCGCTGATCGTGCCGCTGTTCGTGAGTGTGCCGATTGTGCCGAGGTTGAAGATGGCGCTGTAGCCGCTGATCAAACCGCTGTTTGTGAGCGTGTCGATCCCGACGTCGCTGACGATGCCGAAACCGCCACCGCTGATCACGCCGATGTTCGTGAGCGTGCCGATCTTGTTGTAGTTGAGGATGCCGTAGTCAGAGATGCCGATCGAACCGTTGTTCGTGAGCGCGCTGATTGTGCCGAGGTTACCGATGGCCATGTACGTCATGGCGCTGTTGATCAATCCGTTGTTTGTGAACGTACCGATTGAGCCGACGTTCAAGATGCCAGAATTGCCGCTGTTGATCGATCCGTTGTTCGTGAACGTACCGATTACGCCGTAATTTTCGATGTCGTAGACATTGCCGCTGATCGAACCGCTGTTCGTGAACGTATCGATTGAGCCGCTGTTAACGATGCCCATGCTCACGCCGCTGATCGAACCGGAAACGCTGTTCGTGAGTGTGCTGATTGAGCCGAAGTTGTCGATGCCGTAAGTGCCGCCGCTGATCGAGCCACTGTTCGTCAGCGTGCCGATCGAGCCGCCATTCTCGTTCACGATGCCGTAATAGCCGCTGCCCGTAATCGTGCCGCTGTTGATCAGCGTGTCGATCGTGCCGCCGGAATTGTTATGGATGCCGTCGTTGCTGCTGGTTATCGCGCCGCTATTATTCAGCGTGCCGATTGCGCCATCGTTCAAGACGCCGTAGTAGCCGCTGGCGCTGATCGTCCCGCTGTTCGAGAGCGAGCCGATTGTGCCACCGCTGTTGTGGATAGCGGAATTGCCGCCCACGGCGCCGATCATGCCGCTGTTCGTGAGCGCGTCGATCGTGCCAATGTTGTCGATGCCGGCGTGCACGCCGATGATCGTGCCGCTGTTCGTCAGCGAGCCGATCGAACCGAAACTCTCGTTCACGATGCCGTAAACGCCGCCCGTTATCGTGCCGCCGTTGATCAGCGTGTCGATCGTGAAGCCGGCATTGTTGTGGATGCCGTCGTTGCCGGCGGTGATCGCACCGCTATTGCTCAGCGTGCCGATCCCGCCACCGTTCAGGAAGCCGTAGGCGCCGCTGGCGCTGATCGTGCCGCTGTTGCTGAACGTGCCGAGCGACGACCCGCCGGCCGCCACCGCAGTCTGTCCGGATACGACAATCGACGCTCCGCTGCTAACCGTGAAATCGCCGCTCGTCCAGATTTGCGTGGTGGTCTGGGCGCCGGAGATCACCGTCTGGGACTTTGCCCCGTGCGGCGTCATCGCGGCGAGCGCCGCCGTCACCGCGAGGCTGATTGCCGTCAGTCGCCTTGCCGCCGGCTGCGGCTGATGTCCCGATTTGCGCATGGTCTTTCCCCGATGACTATCTTGTTTCTATCGGAGGCCATGCATGAGCTGACGGCGCGGCCGCTCTCCGGCCGCGCATCGCGCGGTGCAATTTCCCCCGTATTTATTTTTTAATCCGGCCAATTTTATTAGTGCGTGCCGAGCCCATCTGTCGCACAAACGCGCTACATCGGACTTATCTCATTTTATCTTACAATAATGCCCCTATGCGCCCCATGAACACCCGCCTGGAACCGCTCTCCATCCATGTCGGGGACGATTACGGCTTCGCCGACGCGTCGAACAACGTCGCTCAGGCCGGCCCGGGCGAGGGGGCGGCTTGAAATATCGCCCTACGCCGTTCGTCGCCAACGCGGTGTTCGTCTTTTCCGCGGTGTTGCTGGTCATCGTAGGCATCTTCTATTCGCAAGCCGGCAGCGAGCAGCCGCCGGCCGCCAGCCTGCACCTGACACAAGCCGACTGGCAGGTCGACGATGCACCAGGCTTCAGCGAGCCGCCGCCCACCCTGAACAGCACATCCTTGCCCGAGACGTGGCAGCCAGTCACGCTGCCTCTCGCCCGCTCCATCGCTCTGGTGCGCCAGGCCGGCAGTTCAAAAGCGACGTCCAGCGGCAGCCGCATCACCTGGCTCAGGCTGTCGGTGCACGGATTGCCCAGCCATGCCACCCGCCTCGCGCTATATGGCGTACGCATCAAGACGGACGGCACCATCGCGGTCTATGTCGACGGCCAGCTGGTTCACCTGGCACAGGAACAAGGTCCGCTGTGGAACAGCACCCGGACCCCGCTGTGGGTCGTGGTGCACAGGCATGCCGGCGACCCGCCGGTAAGCGAGGTCCTCATCCGCCTCGAGCACTCGCTGGCCACCCAGGTGGCCGTGTCCTCGCTGTGGCTTGGCCCCGTCGAGGCGCTGAAAGGTCGTTACCACACGCGCCAATGGCTGCAGCAGCAACTGCCCGCCGTACTCAGCGCGGCGTTTCTGGCAGTCGGCATGTTCGCCCTGTTCGTGTGGTTCCGGCGTCGCCACGAAACGGCCTACCTGCTGTTCTTTAACCTCGCGGTCACCTCATTCCTGCGCAGCCTGCACTTCTATGTCGACTTGCCCGTCGCCAACGACTGGTTCGCCTGGCTGACGGTGAATTCCCTGTTGTGGCTGGTCATCGTCGTGCACTTCTTCCTGTGTCAATTGCACGGCCGTCCGCTCACGGGGTTCACGCGCGCGCTGGTCGGGGTGGCCGCCCTGATCGGCGTGCTGACGCTGCCGGTGCTGGCGGTCTTGCCCAACACGCCCAAAGTCACCCCGCTGATCTATCCGATTGCCGCGCTGATGGGCGCGAGCGTCGGCGTGGCGGGGGGCGTCAATGCCTGGAGCCGTTCCCACGAGGGCGTGCTGGTGGCCATCGGTGTCAGTATCTGCACCTTGCTGGGCGTGTCCGACTGGTTGCTGCAAAACAACTTCGTCAGCCCGGAGGGCTTTTATTTCGGGGCCTACACCAACGCCATCACGTTCGGCATTTTCAGCTCCCTGATGTACCGGCGCTACGTCAACGCCATCAGCGAAGTCGAGCTGATGAACGCGAACCTCGCACAGCGCCTGGACGAGCGCGAAGCCGAACTCGCACTCAGTCACCAACGGCTGCGCGAGGCGGAGTTGCGGCAAACGATCAGCGACGAACGCCGCCGACTGATGCAGGACATGCATGACGGGCTCGGGTCGTCGCTGATCAGCGCGATCCGCTCCGTCGAACGTGGGGACACAAGCGACATCGACGTGTCGCACATTCTCAAGAGTTGCCTCGACGACCTCAAGCTGACCATCGACTCGATGGAGCCTGTCGAGGCAGATCTGCTGCTGTTGCTGGCCACGCTGCGTTTCCGGCTGGAACCCCGGCTGGAGGGTGCGGGCATCGCGCTGCTGTGGGAGGTGCAGGAACTGCCCACGCTGGCCTGGCTCGATCCCAGCAGCGCGCTGCATATTCTGCGCATCGCGCAGGAGAGCATTGCCAACGTTCTCCACCATACCCACGCGAGCGTGATTCGATTGAGTACCGCTGTGGATACTGACGGCGTGCAGGTCAGCATCGAAGATAACGGTCAGGGGTTCGATGTCGAACGCGTACTGGGTTCGACAACCGGACGTGGCCTGCACAACCAGCAGCGCCGCGCCCGTACCCTCGACGGCACGGTCGCATGGCACTCCGGACCACTCGGCACGCGCTTTACACTCTGGCTTCCGTTGGAACGCACCACCCCACTTTCAAATCCAGTAGACCTGTCCTCTCGCTAACATTTCCGGTTCATGCTGCCCTGCCGCGCGCTGCAGTTCGCGCATCGTCTCGTCGGCATGGCCTGGTTTCACATGCGAGATCAGCAGGCGAAAACCGCTGGCGTGCCGCGGCAATTGAGACGCAAGCAAGGATGGACACAAATGCTTCGACTGGATCGCGAGTTCCCGTTTGGCGTCGGGAAACGCAGTCTCGACGATCAGATAGCGCAGGTCGGGAATCTGCGCGACGGCATGCCAGAACGCCGGACACACGGTCGAGTCGCCGCCGAACACGACACTGCCTCGAGGTGTCGCGACGTGATAACCGACCGCCGGCACGCCGTGCTCGGCCGGCAGCGGCCTGAAAATCCGCTCGCCGATCGCGCATGACTCGCCTTCTTCCAGCGGCGCGAAGCGCAAAAACGGTCTATCCCGCGAGGGTATGCGCGTGAAATCCGGCCACAGGGCACCGTTGAACAGGTGGGCGCGCAAGATCATTTCCGTTGCAACCGTGCAATGCACGACAAGCGGTTTCGCGCGCCGCTCCCCCACGGTGTCGAGCATCAACGGCAGGCACGCTATATGGTCGACGTGCGCATGCGTGATGAACACGTGATCGATGCGCTCAAGCGCATCCACGTCGAGATCGGCGACGCCCGTGCCCGCATCGATGAGCACGGTGTCGTCGACGAGCAGCGCCGTTGTGCGATGCGCGTCTCCCCCTATCCCTCCGCTGCAACCGAGCACGGTAAGTTTCATCATGTGCGGCCTTGTACTTATTTGGTGTCGAAGTCGTGGATGCCATCCCACGCCTCGATGCATGCACGCTCGCGCGCCGTCGCAATGCGTTCGAGATAGAGCGCATAGAGGCCGCTGCCGGGCGCTGCGCCCACCAGTGGGCGCAGCAATGCTTCGGCCGCGTCCCAGTCTCCCGAGCGGTAGTACCGCAGCGCCTCGTCCCATTGGCCGAGTTCCCAGGCCAATACGGCGGGCAACCGGTCCGCTTCGGCGATGGGCTCGTAGATTGCCACGGCTTCCCGCTTGCCCTTGACGCGCACGCGATCGAGTTCCCGATAGACGATGCCTTCCGTTTGCTCGCGCGTCGACTCTCCCACCACGACGTCGACGCCATAGTGCCTGGAGATGCCCTCGAGCCGCGCACCGAGATTGACCGAATCGCCCATCACCGTATAAGCGCGGCGCACATCCGAGCCCATGTCGCCAACGGTCATCGGTCCCGTGTTGATGCCGATGCCGACGCGGATCGCCGGCTTGCCGCGTTGCGCGAGCGCCGTATTGAGCAGCGTCAGCGCCTCGCGCATCCGCAGAGCCCCAAGCACGGCGTGCTGTGCGTGATTCGGATCCGCGACTGGCGCTCCCCAGAAAGCCATGATCGCGTCGCCGATGTATTTGTCGAGCGTGCCGCGTTGGGCGCGGATCACTGCCGTCATCGCACCGAGGTATTCGTTCATCCACCGGGCGAGGTCTTCCGGTTCGAGCGTCTCGGCGATCGTCGTGAAGCCGCGCACGTCGCAGAAGAGTACCGTCAGCTCGGCGCGACGACCGTCCATGCTATAGCGTCCCGGCTCGCGACTCATCTCCTCGACCAGCTCGGGCGGCACGTACTGGCCGAACAGATTCGCAAACTGGCGACGGTGGCGGGATTCGAGGAAGAAGCCGAGCGACATGTTGAGCACGAACAGCGTCGCGATCAGCAGGATGCTCGCAGCAAACGGCAAGACACCGCCGCCGTAGGTCCACAGCGCGAAATCACCTGCCGTTGCGAGCGCCAGCAAGGCGATAGTGGCGGCCGTCGCACGCAACGGCGCCTGCCAGGGCAGCCCGAAAATCATCAGCAGCCCGATGACGAGCATCGCCACGAGCTGGATCGCGCTCGCATAGGCGGGCTCGTGCCGGAGCGTGCCGTCGAGCATGCCGCTCACCAGATTGGCGTGAATCTCCACACCTGGATAGACGCTGCCGACGGGTGTCGAGCGCATGTCGAGCAGGCCCGGCGCCGTCGTGCCGACGAGAACGATGCGATGCGCGAGCAGGTCGGCGGGCACCTTGCCGGTCAGCACGTCGGCCGCCGACACATACGGAAAGCTATGGTCGCGGCCGCGATACGGAACGAGTGCCGCGCCGTGCTCGTCCACAGGAATCCGAACGGTACGGCGTGGCGTCTTCAGCACGAGCGTGTCGAGCGGATCGTCGCCCTTGTCACCGCGCTCGCCGAAATCCGGCACGAGCACAGGCTCGCCGAGCACAAGCCGCACGATGGCGAGCGAGAGCGACTCGTATACTTTGTCGCCGTGCCGAATCAGCAATGGCACGCGCCGCACGTTGCCGTCGAAGTCGACCACGGGATTGAAAAAACCCGCACTGGTCGAGGCCTGCTGAAAAACGGGCAGATTACCCGCGTATCCCTGGGCTTCCCTCACGCCCCCTTGATGGCCCGCGAACACGGCAGCGGACAGAACGGGGGAAGGCAAGGCACCATGCGCGTCGCCGCGACCGCTCATGTAATAACCGAGCACAACCGGCCGGCCGCCCAGCGCGGCGGCGAACCGGCCATCGAAATCGAGCTGTCCGCGCAAACCGTCAAGCACCGCCCGATATCTTGCGTCGCCGCGCATGCCGCCTGCGGCAAGCTGTTCGAGCGAAGCGAGTCCCGAACTGCGATCCGGCTCGGCCATCACGATGTCGAACCCAACCACGCTCGCGCCCGCGCCGAAGAGCCGGTCGACAAGCATCGCCATCCGGTCCCTTCCCCATGGCCAGCGGCCCACCTCTGCAAGGCTGCGTTCATCGATATCGACGATCACAATCCTGTCGTCGGGCGTGCGCGGCATCGTCAGCCGCAGCCGCGCGTCGTAGATGAGATTGTCGAGTACGTCGACGGGGAGCAGCCGGTAGAAACCGGCCGCGTGGCCGAGTAGAACGGCGAGCACGGCAAGACTGGCGATCCAGCGCAAGAGGTTGCGTTTCATCGCGCGGCTCAGCGGGCGGCACGCACAGCTTCGTTCGTGACGGCGAGCCGCGAGGCCAGCACCTTCACGACGAAGCGGTGAAATTGCCGCGCGGTATCGGCGTCGGCCGATTCGAGCCGCTGCAGTGCGTCGAATGTGAGACGCCGCACGACGGTCGGCTCGTCGGCCCGCACATCCGCGCTGCGCGTTTGCTGCGTATAGAGCGCCATTTCGCCGACCACCGTGCCCGCGCCAAACGAGCGCAGACGCATCGATTGGCCGTTCGCGAGCGGCAGCGAAACGGTTACACGCCCCGCTTCGATGAAGTACACCGCATCGCCGGCATCGCCGCGCGCAAATAGCGGCTCGTCTTGTGCGAGCCGGCGTGTTTGCATACAGCGCTCGAGCTGCGCTAGGGCCGCTTCGGTAAAGTGCGGCTGTATCGCGCTCAGCCCGTGCGACACAGTCTGCGCCGCCAGGCGATCGGTTCGCGCGAGCAACCGGTCTTCGACCCATTCGAGGCCGGTGTCGAGATCGCTGAATGTCTTGACGTCCGCAGTCAGCACGCGCGCACGCGCAAGCATCTCGTGCGCTCGCGGGGGCAACGCGGTAAGGACGAGCGTGTCGCCGTTTGCCGCGCAGCGCTGCTTGAGCCTGAGGAATGTCGCCGAAGTCGATACGTCGAGACCGCTCACCTGGCGAAAATCCAGCATCACATAATGCTGCTTGCTGCCGGCGGCGTTGCCCAGCCGCTTGCCCAGCCGGCGCAGCACGAGATTCGCGGTGCCGAAAAACAGAAAGCCTTGCAGACAGACACCGACCACGGCATCACCGTGCTCGCGAAGCCATGCCGTATCTTCGATCGAACGCTCGACGTTCGAATGGCACGCACGGGCGTCGAACTCGCGCGACACCGCGCTGATGCGGCTGTAGTTGAAGACGAACATCGCGCAGGCGGCGGCGATGCCGAGCGCGATGCCCGCAACGACCCCCTCGACCGCGATGACGCCAACGATCAGCAAGACGAGCAGATAGTCGGCGAGGCCCAGCTTGCGATAGGAGGCGATGAGCCATTCGCGCAGGATTCCCCAGGAAAGATAAAGCTGCAGTCCGACGAGCACGGGTTTCGGCAGCCAGGCAATCACGCCCGGCACGAGCCCGATGACGGCGAAGCAGCTGGCACCCGCAACGATGCCGCTCAGGCGCGCGGTCGCCCCAGCGCGGCGGTTCAGCAGCGTGCGCGTCATCGACTGATAGCCGATAACGCCACCCGTCACGCCCGCAAGCAGGTTGGCGAGACCAGCCGCGCGCATTTCCTGGTTGAAGTCGGCGTCGAACCCCGTTGCGACGCTGGCCCCGCTCGCGTTCAGCAAAATCGTCAACGCGGATACCGCCGCCACGGCCAGGCATTCGGGCAAGTGAGTGACGATCGTGGTCCAGTCGATCTGGTGACGCGGCAGCATGAGCGGCAACTGCAGCGACGACAGCGATTCACGGTCGAAGAGCAGGCCCGCCGCACGCCACTGCTCGGCCGTCTGCCCCATCGCGAGCATTCCCGCAAAGAACACGACCACGCCCGCCCCGAGGCCAAGCGGCGTCAGCGCATAGGGTTTGACGCGGCCTTGCGCGGCGAGCAGCGTGCCGCACACCACAAGTGCCGGCAGCCAGGCAAGCCAGGGCAGATCGGGCAGCGCGGCCAGCGCGGACCAGCCGAGACTGTGTCCGGTCAGCGTGCGCATTGCGCCGGACAACAGCAGATAGCCCGAACCGCCGAGAAATCCGCCGACAACCGGAAACGGCAAAAACTGGATCATCGAACTGCGGCGCGACACGCCGACCAGATAGAGCAGTGTCCCTGTCACGATCGAACTCACGGCGATTGCTGCAAGCACGGTGAAGAGAACGCCGTCCGGCGGCAGGCCTGTCGCGCTGGCGTCGGCTGCCACGCTGCCCGCAAGACCGACGAGGACCGCCACGGCATTGCTGTCGGGCCCGCCGATCGAGAACGGCAACGAGCTTTTCACCGCGACGACGAGCGCGATGACGCCACCGCTCACGAGCGTGACCAGGATGCCGACGCTCACGAAATGCGCGAGGCTGCCGCTGAAGATCAGCGACCCGTAGGCGATCGAATAGCACAGCGAGACGAAGCCGGACAGCAGACCGGCGACGACGTTGGCCGTTACCGGCGTGCCGGTGCCCGAGTCGCGCGGCGATGTCCTGAATGCAAAGGTCTTGTCGGTCATGGTGTGATTTACTTGCAAGCGGCGGGAGACGGGACGACGGACTTGACATTGGTCCCTGACATGGCGTCGAACGTCGAGTGCCGTGAGCGGATGATCGTGCCGTAGCCCTCGGACAATTCGTGATGGTCAACGTCGGTGCGAACGTCGATCGTGCCGTGATAGACGCGCACGTGTTCGCCGGCCTCGTCGCCGGAACATTGCAACCCGCACTCGAGCACTGACCACTCGGTGCCGCGAATGCCGATCGTCGCCGTCTGTGTCTTCAGCTGATATGCGTCGG
The DNA here is from genome assembly GCF_003368325.1 of Paraburkholderia caffeinilytica. NCBI lineage: Bacteria > Pseudomonadati > Pseudomonadota > Betaproteobacteria > Burkholderiales > Burkholderiaceae > Paraburkholderia > Paraburkholderia caffeinilytica. Next base: position 2,954,777 of record NZ_CP031466.1, read on the forward strand.
GATTGCCCTGTTTGCCGATCAACCCCGAGATCACGCGCAACCCGCCCTTGAGCAGCGACGCGACGCTGACGTTGCGCGCCGGATCGTCTTCGCCGAAGCGGTAATCGTCGATCCGGTACACCGTGTCGCCCTTGAGATAGATGCGTTGATGATCAGCCATCAGCAGCACGGCCTCGGCGTTTTTCATGGTCTGGATCGTGTCGCCGCGTTCGAGCGCGGAGCCTGCCACGGCGAAACGCTTCGTGCCTCCAGCCGCTTCGATCGCCACGACACCGGCGGTGTAGGCGATCGTGCCGGCCGGCGCATCGGCGCGGGCGACGCTCGCGGCGCTCATGGCGACGAGCGCGCCGAGGCATGCGCAGAGGCGGAAGAATGAACGCACAGGCTGTCTCTCCCTCAAAAGGCCTTGGTCAACTGAAGCCACACGCGGCCCGCGTGGTCGGTATCGGCCACCGCCGCCGCGTTGCCGAGCTTGTGCGCGTAGACAAGACGCACCTCGTAGCTCGGCGCGCCCGACAACGTGATGCCGACGCCCACCCCGGACAGCCGACGATGGTTGGGATCGGTCGTGAACGGATAGACGTTGTCGCGCACGAACCCCGTGTCGACGAATCCATACACACCCAGCTGACCGGGCACGACCGACTGCGCGAGCGCATAGCGCAGTTCCGCCGTCGCGAGATAGCCTTCGTCGCCGGGCGCCTCGCCGGTCGGATACGCACGCACGCCATACGGGCCGCCCAGCGAAAACTTCTCCGATGAGATGAGATTTTTCGAGGCCTGCTGTCCGCTCAACGCGAGGTAGAGCTGAAGCTTCGACGTGAAAGCCTCGTAGAGCGCAAACGAATACGTGGCCTTCCGGTAATGCCCTGCCGATTGGGCCGACGACTGGTCCGTAGCGAGCGCATCGGCCGACTCGAAATGCACGTCACCCGCCTCCATACGCAGTGCGTAGCTGGCGAACGTCTTGCCGAGCAGCACATTGCCGTTGACGCCGGCAACATAGACGTTGTCGAACTTGTTATCGACCGTGCCGCTCGCGTGATCGGTCAGACTCTTGCGGTCGAATCCGCCTTCCGCGTTGAGGTTGACGGTGCGCGAGCGGATCAGCGGATAGCTCGTCGTCCAGGACAGCACCGTCGCGTGACCGTAGGCATCGAGCGACGCAAAATCGGCGCCGAGCCGGTACGTCGATTCCACGAGCGAAATGCCGGTGCGCAGCCCGTCGCTGCCGATGGGCGCGCTGTAGCCGAGCTGGCCGAACGTCTGCCCCGTCACCGACGTCAATGCGCGCGCATCGAGCCGGTCGCCGAAGCCGAGGGGACTCAGCCATTGCAGCGAGCCGCCGATGCGGTCGCGCCCTGTCGGGCGGATGCCGTAGTTGTCGCCCTGCACACTGAATGCGAGCGCGCGCGTTGGCGGCACGTCGAGCGCCAGGTCCGACGTGCCCGGCGTGTCGCCTGCCTGCAGATTGCCCGTGACGGCGCTCGCGCCCGTTGCGTCCTGCATCAGCAACGCCACACGATCGAGGCGCCGCTCGTCGACCACCTCCCCCAGATGCGCGGAGCTCGCATAACGTTGCAGCACGGCGTCCCGCACGGGTGAGCCGTTATGCAACTCGACCTTGCCATAGCGCCCTTCGACGATCGCAATGCCGACCATGCCGTCGCGAATGTCCTGTGCGGGGACGTAAGCGCGCGCGACGAGATAGCCATGCGCACGATAGAAATCGGTGATTCGCGCCGCTGCCTCGTCGAGATCGCCCAGCGTGCGCGCGTCGCCGAGCGCCGGTGCGAGCAGCGGCATCAAGGCTGCCGTGCTGAACTTCGTGTTGCCGTCCATCTGAAAGCCCTTGACGGCGAAGCGCAGCGTCGATGCCGACGGCCCGGCTCCGGCGGGAGACTCGATATGGATCTCGGCATTCGATGCGGGCAGTGCCGGTGGCGGCAGACTTTGCAACTGGTCGCGCAACGTGCTGCCCGCATTGGGCACATTTGGCAGATTCGGCACCGGTGTCGCCAGTTGCGCCGAGGCTTCGGGTATCGCGCAGCCGAGCACCGTGCCGAGCCCGGCGACTACGTGCAGCAGAACGGAGCGACGCGGCTTCATGAAACGGACGGCCATCGGCGCGCTCACGGTGCGCACGCCGCGGACACGGGCCATGCCGCAACCGACGAAGACCGGTTGTCATTGGCGACGAGCGTCGTGCGGGCCGCGTCGAACGTCGCAATGATGGTGCTGACTTCCTTTCTGCGCAGTGTGTCGACGTCGAGGGCACCCGTGTCGGCGTCGGTGCTCGCGATCGCATGGACCTGATCGACGACGGGCGAGGGTGAGGAGGTCGCGCTCGTGATGGTCAGGTCCGCCAACTGGCCATCGGCCACCACGTAACCGGCAGGCACGCCTGACGCCGTGAAGCGGATGCGATAGCGTCCTATGCCGTCGTCCCCGTTCGCGCGGGTCGCACTTGCCGCATCGCCGTTGCTGTATACGCTGATCGACATGCCCGCCGGCACGGCCGCATCGGTGAAGGCGTAGCCGTAGCTCGCGCCGGCGTATTTCAACGAGTACGTCGCACTTTCCTGCGCAGTCTGGCCTGCCTTCTTCTGATTCGCGATCGCGTTCACGAGAATCGTCTGGTCGGTCGAGAAGACGTAGCGATTGCCGCTTGCCGAAACCGTCGAACCGGCGCTGTAGCTTTGTCCCCAGAGCGCATCGTTGCCGCTTTGCAAGCCGCCGAATGTGTCGGCATCGGGGCTCGCCGAATAGATGAGCCACCGGCCGTTGCTCGCGACAACGGCATTCGATCCAAAGGCATTCGTGAAGTCCGCGCTCGCCAGCACGACGGCATCGCCGCTCGCCGACGACGTGATCGCCTGCGCGAGCGTCGTCGCGTAGCCGGTATTCGTCAACGCGACGGCGCCACCCGCCGTGATCCCCGCCGTCGCGCCGACCTGGCCGACCGTCAGATCGGCGGCGTTGTTCAGACTGAACGTGCCGCTGACATTGGCGGCCACGGTGCCGATCTGGTTCGCGCCATCGAGCGTCACATTGCCCGCGCCGGCCACGCCGAGCGCGCCCAGCGTGAACGCGCCGCTCTGCGTGATGTCGCCGCCCGAAGTCTGCAACGTGAGCGTCGAGCCGCTGCCGCTCACGGAGCCCAGCGTCATCTGGGCCGCCGAGAGCGTCGTGTCGCCGCTCAGGCTGAGCGTCGTGCCCGAATCGAACACCAGCGAGACGCCGCTTGCTGTCGTCAGCGCGGTCGCCCGCAGATCGGTCAGGACGGACGGCAGCAGCGACGCCACCGACGAAACCGTCCCGCCCGAAAACGGATTGCCGAGCGCAGCCGCAATGTCGCCGAGGCTCACGTTCGTGCCGCCCAGTTTGACGACGTTGTCCGTGAGGTCCATCGCCACGCTTGCGCCCGAGGTCTCGGCGGCAGCGAGTGCGGTGCCGCTGCCGCTCGGCGTGAAGACGACCACGGCCGTTGTGCCGCTGAAGGTGGTCGAGGAGAACATCAGATAGTAGAAGCCGTTTGCGCCCGTCAATACGCTGCCGATCAACTGGTCGTTCGCGGCGAGGTCGACGGTCGAGCCGGCTTTCGCGGTTCCTGACGCGCTTGTGTAGGTGCCGGAAAATACCGTCGGCGTGCTCGTGAAGATCGACGCGAGATACGGATACGACGTGCCGTCGATGAATTTCCAGACGCTGCTGAAATCGAAACCGGCAAAGTTCGACGCCGTGCCCGTCAGCATCTGCGCGTTCGTGAGGCCCGTGCCGCCTAGACTCGTGGTCTGCCCGGTCGTGTCGGTGTTCCAGTAGCTGTCGCTGACCGTGCCCGTGCCGACCGCGACGAGACCGCCCGTCACACCGCTGCTGTCCTGCACCAGGCCCGCTGCATAGCTGCGCGCGATCGTGCCCATGTTCTGGCCGACGAGCCCAGCCGATGCAAAGGTGCCCGTCACCGCGCCGAGCGCGTAGCTGTCGGCGATCGTGCCCGTGTTCAAGCCGACCAGGCCGCCGTCGTAGCCCCAGACCGAGGTCACCTGCGAGATCGAGAACGACTGCGAGATCGTGCCGTCGTTCCGGCCGACGAGTCCGCCGACAAACCGGTCACCCGTCACGAACGCGGCCGAGGTCGAACTCACGATCGTCCCGCCGGCGTTCAATCCGACCAGACCGCCGACCTGGCCGAGCGTGATCGAGCCGCTGGCGCCGGCAGACGCCGTCACCGTCACGCCCAAGCCGGCGCTCGAATTGCTGATCGTCGCGGTCGAACCCGTGTCGTTGACGTTTTCTCCGACGAGCCCGCCGACGTTGGTCGTGCCGACCATGTCGGCCAGCGTGTTGGAGGTGGCCGTCACCGTTCCGTTGTCGACGGAGACGCCCGAGATCGTCCCGCCCTGGTTGATGCCGGTCAGCGCGCCGACGAAGCGCGAACCCTCGACAGTAAAGTTGGTCAGCGAAAGATTCGATATCGAGCCATCCTGAACGATGCCGAAGAGGCCCACGTCCTGGGTATTCGGCAGACTGATCGACAGGCCGGTGATGGTCTTGCCGTTGCCGTCGAACGTGCCCGTGAAGGGCATGTCGGTGCTGCTGCCGATCGGGGCGAAACCGGCGCCGCTGTTCCAGTTCGCGGTGCCGCTCGCATCGATCGAATTGGCGAGCTTGTATGCATCGGCGAGCAGCGACACGGACGAGCCGATGCCCTGCAGACCATAGACGTCGCCGATCAGATACGGATCGGTGGTTGTTCCACTACCGCTCAATGCACGCAGGAACGAGCCGCTTGTCAGCACGAAATTCTGTGCGCTGAAACTCGCGACGGAACCGCTCCCGACCTGGAGCCACTGGCCTCCCGTGAGATCGAACGTGCCCGTGGTAATCGCGGCGTTCTGATCGGGCGTGATCGTGCCTGCCGCCGACAACGTCAGCACGCCGCTCGTCGTATCGAGCGTGATGGGCGCGGAAAGCGTGATGTTGCCGCTCGCGCTCGCCGCACTGAGCGCGAGCCCGGTAAACGCCCCTGCCAGCACGATGTTGTTCGTCGCATTGGCTACGAGCGAGCCGGTCGTGCCGGCATTCAGCGTGCCGGTGATGTTGATGTTGCGGTCGGCCGTCAGCGTGAGCGTGTTACCCGAACTCCATGCAACGTTGTCGCTGATCGTGATGTCGCCGTTGCCGCCCGTGCCACCGCTCGTCGTCAACGCGAGGCTGGTGTTCGCCAGTTGCGCGGACAGCTCGGCACCCGTCATGTCGCCGCCCGATGCAGCCACGGTGATATCGGACGGATCGATGAGCCAGGTGCCCGTCTTGCCGGACGCTGCGCGCGTCGTGATCGACGCGTCTGACATCAGCTTGAACGCCTGGCCCGACGTTTCGATCGAACCGCCATCGCCGCCGTTGGGCGCGGAGGCATCGAGCGTGCCGCCGACGAGCACCGTGCCGCCATCCGCCAGCAGCTTGATTGTGCCGCCCACATTGACGGCCGTGCGTGCGCGGATCTCCCCCGTGTTGTTGACGACGCCCGACAGCACGGCGTCCCTGCCCTTGCTCGTCAGGATCACGACGCCGCCGTCGGCGCGGATCAGGTCGCCGTTTTCGGCGAGCGCGTCGAGCGTGCCCTGATCGACCGTCAGCGAAACGAGCTGATTGCCGGCAAGCGTCACCGTGGCGGCCGCGCCGGCCGCCAGCTCGACGGTCCCCTGGTCGGCGATGAGCGCGCCCTGGTTCGACACGTGCGGCGCGATAAACGCGATATAACCGCCGTTCGCCGTAATCTGCCCTTCGTTGACGATGCTGCCGGTGCCGCCGCTGTCCGTGAAGCGATAGTTACCCGCAAGGAAATCGCTGTCGGACAGGCTCAAGGTCGTCGCGAGCAAACCGCCGACGTTGACCTGGGCCGTTTTGCCAAACAACACGCCATTCGGATTCAGGATGAACACCTGTCCGTTCGCGCTCAGCGTGCCGAGGATCTGTGTGGCGCTCTGGCTTGTCACGCGATTCAATGCAATGGCGCTGCTGCTCGGCTGGGCGAACGTGACGGTGTCCTTCGCGCCGATGTCGAAGCTCGTCCAGTTGATCGCGAGCCGGTTGCCGTTTTGCTGGACCACCGTGTTCGTGCCGCCGGTGGAATTCGCCGTGGCATTGATGGTCCCCGTGCCGGCCGTGATCTGCCCGCCGGCAGGGGCGCACCGGGTTGGCGGACAGATCGCGGACAACCCCGCTGCTGCGAGCGCCAGCGCGATCGTCTTCCGCCTGGGATAACGAATAGCTTGAACCATCTGGTGAAGAACCCCGTCGCTCGTTCTCTTGATCTGTCTTATTGTTGCGGGCCGACCGGGATCAGCGGATCGGCCCGCATCAGAAGCGCAGCCGCATCCCCGAAGTGCTTTAGAACAATTGGCGCAGCCGCACGCTGCCCGTCTGCGACACATAGCGCGGCGCGGCCTGCAGCTCGTAGCGCAGCGTCAGCGTCAGGTTGCTCGCGCGCAGCAGCGTCACGCCCGCCGAGACCACCGCCATGTCCGAAACCGGGCTCGCTCCCGTCGTCGTGAACGTCGTTTCGCCGCTGGCATCCGCCGCGAAGCTCGACGTCGTCAGCTGCCGGCCGTGCACGTACTCGTGACGCCACGCCGCCCCCACATCCGGCACCAGCACGCCATACGGGGTCGCGAAGCCGCGCTCGAGCTTCGCGCCCAGATCGCTCTTCACCGACGTCGCGTGCGAGGCCTGCACCGACAGCGCCGCACCGCTGCCGCCCGATTCCGTGTACCCGTTCTGCCGCAGGTAGCTGTACGTCAGGCTCGACAGCGGCGTGAGCGTGTACGCGCCCAGCACCAGCGGATAACCCGCCTCGGCCCGCGCCACGTACTGCTGCCCGTCGAAGCGCCCCTGCGCGGTGCCCGAGAAGCCCGTGAAGCTCACCTCGCGCGTCGTGTCGTAATGCTGCAGCACGGCGCCCGCCGACAGGTTCGCGTACCACGTCGGCGCCGTATAGCTCGCATAGCCGATCAGCCCGTAGGCGTTCACCCGCGTCGTGTCGCCCGCGCTGTCGCCGGTGTTGTTGACCGCGCTCGTCGTGTAGCTGAACGCGCCGCCCGCGCGCCAGCGGTCGTTGATCGCCCGGTCCGCGCCGAACAGCAGGCCGCCGTAGTTCGCGCTGAAGCCGTCCGCCTCGGCGGCGTTGCCCTGTGACGCATGGCCGCCCAGCACCTGGCCCCAGACCGCATTGTCCGGCGCGCTTTCGCCCGTCGAGACGCCGCTCTGCCCGCCGCTCTCGCCGTAGGCCTGGCCGAGACGCAGACTGTCCGCGCGGTTCGCGATGACGGTCAGCACATCGAAAGTGGGGGTCGTGGCCGCGCTGCTCGCCGAGCCTTGCGATGCCGGTCCGAGCTGCACGCCCGCGCGTGTCGCTTCGGCCGACGTCCCCACGCTCAGCGCCGTGGCCGCGTTGTACAGGTTCAGCAGGTCCGTGCTGATCCCCGTGTAGCCCAGCAGGCCACCGAGCGACGATACGGCGTTGGTTCGCGTCGCCAGATCCGGCGCGCGTGGGGTGGTGCTTGTGGTTGTGGTGGTCGTGCCCGTCGTTGTCGTACCCGTGTCCGTGCCGCTGGTAGTCGTGCCGCTAGTGTCCGTGCCACTGGTGGTCGCGCCGCTAGTGGTCGTGCCCGACGTCGAGTTATCCGTCGCGCTCACCACGGTCACCACCAGATCGCTGCGACCGCTGCCCGTGACGGCCGCGCCGCTCAGCACACTCGTGTAGCCGTTGATCGAATACTTCAGGCTTCCTTCGTTGTAGTTCGTGCCGCTGCTCGACGCGTCGACGACGACATAGCGCTGTCCCGCGACGAATGCATAGCTGGCCGTCTTCTGCAGCGTGACCGACGAACCCGATGCGATCGTCGCGCTGCCCGACACCACGAGGCGCCCGTAGCCCGTGTCCGTCGTGCTGCCGGTCGACGTCGCGCCATTGGCGACGCCGATCAGCAGCGTGGCCGCCTGGCCCTGCGAGTAGTTGCCGGTGATCGTCGTGAGCGCGTCGACTCTCAGCGTCGCGCCGCTGTTGAAGACGGTGTTGGAGCCGACATTGATGGCGTCGTTCAGCAGCAGGTTGCCCGAGGCAAAGTTGAGATCCGCCGAAGTGCTGGTGATCGTGCCCACCGCGCCGCTGTAGCCCGTCAGTGTTCCGAACACCGTACCCGTGCCGCCGCTGATCGTCAGCGCGGTGCTCGAGGCGTTCAGGATATTGCCCGCGATCACGCCCGAGTTGGTGATCGTGCCGAGCACGCCGGTCGAGTCGTTGTCGATCGCGTTGATGCTGCCCGTGATTGTCCCGCTGTTTGTCAGCGCGCCGATTGTGCCGTAGTTGTAGATGCCGTTGTGACCCGCGCTGATCGTGCCGCTGTTCACGAGCGTGCCGATCGTGCCGCCGGCATTGTAGATGCCGGAAAAACCGCCCTTGGCGCTGATCGCGCCGCTGTTCGCGAGCGTGCCAATTGTGCCGTTGTTGTAGATGCCGGTGGAGCCACCGCTGATCACGCCGCTATTCGTGAGCGTGCCGATTGTGCCGGAGTTGGTCAGGCCGCTGTAACTACCGCTGATCGTGCCGCTGTTCGTCAGCGTGCTGATCGAGCCGCCGTTGAAGAAGCCGTCGCCGCTGCTCCCGATTGCGCCGCTGTTCGTGAGCGTGCCGATTGTGCCGGAGTTGTAGATGCCGCTGTTACGCCCTATGATCGAACCGCTGTTCGTCAACGTGCCGATCGAGCTGCCATACTCGGTCAGGATGCCGTTAATCGTGCCGCTGTTGATCAGCGTTTCGATCGTGTCACCATAGTCGTTAAATATGCCGAAATTGCCGCCCTTTATCGCGCCGCCATTGCTCAGCGTACCGATGGTGCCATCGTTCCAGATGCCGACATTGCCGCTTGCTATCGTGCCGCTATTGCTTAGCGTGCCGGTCGAGCCAAGGTTGTTGATGCTGATGAGACCACCACCGATCGAACCGGTGTTCGTCAACGTACCGATCGCGCCGCCACTCTCGTTGACGATGCCATAGTAGCCGCTGCTCCTAATCGTGCCGCTGTTGATCAGCGTGTCGATCGTGAAGCCGGAATTGTTATGGATGCCGTCGTTGCTGCTGGTGATCGCGCCGCTATTATTTAGCGTGCCGATCGTGCCGTCGTTCAATATGCCGTAGTAGCCGACGGCGCTGATCGTCCCGCTATTCAAAAGCGAGCCGATTGAGCCACCGCTGTTGTGAATGGCGGAATTGCCGGCCATGGCGATGATCGAGCCGCCGCTCTCGTTGATCAGGGTGTCGATCGTGCCGGCGTTATAGATGCCTTCGAGACCGCCCGAAATCTGACCGCTGTTGGACAGCGTGCCGATGGAGCCGGAGTTATTGACGCCGTGCAGATTCCCGATGATGGCACCGCTGTTGCTCAGCGTGCCGATCGTGCCGCCATTCCAGAGGCCGCCGCCATAGACGCCCGTGCTGCTGCTGAACGGCACAATGTCCTCGATGGTGCCACTGCCGGTGTTGGTCAGCGTTTCCATCGTGCCGGTGTTGTAGACACCGGCGATGCCGCCACTGATCGCGCCGCTGTTGCTCAACAGACTCATCGCGCCGCCGACGTAGACACCGCCGCCCGACGTACCGGTGATCGTGCCGCTGTTGCTCAGCGTACCGATCGAGCCCATGTTGTTGATGCCGGAATAGCCGCCGGTGATGGTGCCGCTGTTGGTCAGCATACCGATCGTGCCGCTGTTGCTGACGCCATTACCCGTGGTAGTGGACGTGACGTCGATGGTGCCGCTGTTGGTCAGCACGCCGATGGCGCCAAGATTGGAAATGCCATTGCTGGCACCGCTGACAAGGCCGCCATTGCTCAGCGTGTCGATCGTGCCGCCGTTGTGGATGCCGTCGCGAAGAGTACCGCTGATGGTGCCGCCGCTGGTCAGCGCACTAATCGAACCGGTGTTCCAAATGCCGTAATAAGTGCCGCTCATACTGCCGCTATTGCTGAGCGTACCGATCGTGCCGGAATTGTAAAGCGCCGAACCACCGGCACTGATCGTGCCGAGGTTGTCCAGCGTGCCGATCGTGCTCATATTGGCCACGGCCCACAGAGAGCCGTCGATCACGCCGCCGTTGTCGTTGGTCAGCAGGAGCAGGTTGCTGCCCTGGTTGTTGACAATGGCGTCGTTGCCGGAAACAGTGCCGCTGTTGGTCAGCGTACCGATCGTGCCGCTGTTGAAGATGCCGAAATTACTACCGCTCATGACGCCGTCGTTCGTCAGTGCAGCGACAGTCCCGGAATTGAAAAGCGCGAAACCACCGCTGATGGTGCCGCTGTTGCTCAAGGTGCCGAGCACCGTGTTGGCCGCCGTTAGCACCGCGGCGGAATTCGATACGACAATCGACGCTCCGCTCTGGACCGTCAAATCGCCACTGCTCCAGACTTCCTGGGTGGTCTGCGCACCGGAGACAGTCTGCGCATCCGTTGCCACAGACGTCATCGCCGTCAGCGCCGCCGCCACGGCCAGGCTGATTGTCTTCCGTTTCAGATCGAACGACGACCCTTTCCCACCCCTGCAACGTGCGCGGTCCATTTTTTCCCCGTATTTCTGGTCTTTAAATTCTGGTTTTTCAAATTTGGCTCGATTATAGGGACGGGGACCACGCGCTTCTGTCGCCCAAATGTGCTACATCGGCCGGCCGCGTTCTGCGCTTACGATGGCTGCCATATGCAATCCACCCGCACCGGCCAGCAACCGTTTTTCATCCACGTCGCCATCGTCGAGCACGATGCTGGCTTCGTCGATGCATTGACCCAGGCCGTGAATGGCGCGCCGGGCATGCGGCTGACAGGCGTCGCGGGCACTCGCGCGGAAGGGCTTGCGCTGCTGGAAGATCCCCCGGCGGACGTGCTGCTCGTCGATCTGCGCTTACCTGACGGCCCAGGCATCGACGTGATCCACACAGCGGCCCGGCAGTGGGCCCTGTGCAACATCATGGTCAGCACCAATTTCGGCGACGAAGCACATGTGATGCGCTCGATCGAAGCCGGCGCAACCGGTTATTTGCTGAAGGACAGTTCGCCCACGAAAATGGTCGAGGAAATCTGCAGCCTCGCAAGCGGCGGCAGTCCGATCAGCCCAATCGTCGCGCGGCAGATACTTGCGCGGGTCCGGCAAGGCGGCGCCGAAAGCGGCGGGCGGAACGCGGGTTTTGTGCCCCTGCTGTCGGCTTCTGAGGTGGAAGTGCTGGACCAGATTACCAAAGGCTTTCAGACACAGGAAATCGCCGAGAGGATGCGGCTATCGCCATTCACCGTGAAGACTGTCGTGCGACGCATCTATGGCAAGTTGAGGGTGGCGTCCTAGGCGCAAGGCATGGACGAGGCCAGCACGCCGCAGCGGCTGAAAGACCGAAGAACGATCGAACGCGGGCGCTTCATCGCCATGGCGTCTTCGCTTTGGGCGTAGCAGTTAAGCGGTTTCTAAAGAAATTTTCCAACACTTGAGACGCTCCATTAATTCTCCGGCAATGATTCGCTCTATACTCGCCCCCATCGGCGCGTCGGGGGATAGCGTCGAGATTCACCCGGTATCGACAACGAGGATTGACGCCGGCGGCGGGCGATGCAAGCGCTCGGCCCGCGGCGTCTGAGCGCCATGCGCGCTTTCTCGCCGCTCGCAGAGGATCGTCGCATCAGACCAATGCGCTTGCCACTGTGCGGCGGCACGGGACCGTAATGGAAGTACCGACATCCCTCATCGATCGGGATGACGACACGTTATCGCGTCCACTCTAATTGCCTCAGAGAGCCTGACCATGCCCTCGCCGCATGCCGCCGCCAACCAGTCCGTGCCTCATGAACAGGGTGCGCTTTCCATCCGCGTCGCCATCGTCGAGGACGATCCTGGCTTTCTCGGCACGTTGAGCCAGGCCGTCAGCGCCGCGCCTGACATGTGTCTGACCGGTATCGCCGGCAGCCGTGCCGAAGGGCTGGCGCTGCTCGAAGGGCCGCCGGCGGACGTGCTGCTCGTCGACCTGGGACTGCCTGACGGCTCGGGTATCGACGTCATCCAGGCCACCGCCCGGCAATGGACGGCCTGCAACATCATGGTCAGCACCAGTTTCACCGATGAGGCGCACGTGGTGCGCTCGATCGAGGCCGGGGCGGCCGGCTATCTGCTCAAGGACAGTCCGCCCGCGCGAATCGTCGACGAAATCCGCAGCGTCGCGGGCGGCGGCAGCCCGATCAGCCCGATCATCGCCCGGCAGATTCTCGCGCGCTTCCGGCAAGGCGACACCGCCAGTCCCCGTGCAGACACCGCGGCCCATGCCGGCGTGGAGAGCGAACCGCCCGCAGCCGCTTCGCCGCTGCTGTCGGCCCGCGAGACAGAGGTGCTGGTTCTCATCACCAAAGGCTTCACGGCACAGGAAATCGCGAAGCTGATGCAACTGTCCCACTTCACGGTGCGGACATTCGTGCGGCGCATCTACGGCAAGCTCAAGGTCACGTCCAAGGCAGAGGCGATCTATGAAGCCAGAACGCTCGGACTGTTGAGCGACTAGGGAGCCTCGGGATATGTGCCGCACCACTTGCAGCAAACGGAAGCCCGTCGGGAAGGTGACCGCGTGATCCGTCGTCCTGCGCAATTTCTGGCCAATACGGTATTGGTTTTTTCCGTGGCGCTACTGATCGCCGCGGCTGTCTGGTACATCGGAACGGACGGCACGCACACAACCGGCGACGTCGTCCATCTCACGCAGGCCGAATGGCAGAGCACCGATGCGCCGGATTTTGCCGCGCCGCCGACGTCGTTCGACAGCCGCACGCTGCCGGGTTCGTGGCAACACGCAACGCTGCCCACCGCTTTGCCGTCGAACTCACCGGGTACTGCCCATGCAACGCCCGATATCCGTACGACATGGGTCAGGCTACCCGTATCGGGATTGCACGCCGCCGCAGGTCCGTTGGCGCTGTACATCAGCCGCATCAAGACAGACGGCACGATCGCGGTGTATGCGGACGGCCGCCTGGTGCATCGCGCGCAACAGCAAGGTCCACTGTGGAACAGCCTGTTCACGCCGCTGTGGATCACGCTGGATCGCGACGCCGGCGACGCGCCGTTGCGCGAGATCCTGATCCGTATCGAGCACACGCCCGAAAACCGGGTGGCCGTCGCCACGCTGTGGGCAGGGCCCACCGACGCACTGCGAGGCCGCTACTACATGCGCCAATGGTTGCAGCGCGAACTTCCGGCAATGCTCAGCGCGTCGTTCCTCTGCGTCGGCATCTTCGCGCTGTTTGTCTGGTTCAACCGCCGTCAGGAAACCGGCTATCTGATCTTTTTCAACCTCTCAGCCACCTCTTTTGTCGGCCACCTGCACTACTACGCCAGCCTGCCGATCACCAGCGACTGGTTTGCGTGGCTCACGATCAACGCCCTGTTCTGGCTGACGCTGGTCGTGCATTTCTTCCTGTGCACGATGCATGGACGGCCGCTCAGGATACTGACCTGGACCATCGCGAGCGTCACCGTCCTGATTACCGTACTGACGCTGCCCGTGGTTGCCGTATTGCCGGTGCTCCCCAGCACGCCCATCGTCGTGCCGCTGATTTACGCCGTTGCCGTCCTGATGGCGACGATAGTCGGCTTTGTCGGCGTGCTCAGTGCGTGGCGCCGGTCGCGCGAAGCGCGGCTGTTGGCGGCAGGCGTCGGCGTCTGCACGCTGCTGGGCATAACCGACTGGATGATGCACAACAACGTCCTCAGTCCGGAAGGGTGGTTTCTCGGGGCCTACATGAATGCCGTCACGTTCGGCGTCTGCGGGCTGCTCATGGTCCGGCGCTATGTCAACGCCATCAGCGAAGTCGAGCAGAGCAATGCGAACCTTGCGCAGCGCCTGAAAGAGCGCGAAGCCGAACTCGAACTCAGTCACCAGCGGATACGCGAGGCGGAGTTGCTGCAAACAATCAGCGACGAACGCCGCCGCCTGATGCAGGATATGCATGATGGGCTCGGGTCGTCGCTGATCAGTGCGATCCGCTCCGTCGATCGGGGAGGCGCAAGCGATATCGACGTGTCGCACATCCTCAAGAGTTGTCTCGACGACCTCAAGCTGACAATCGATTCAATGGAGCCCGTCGAAGCCGACCTGCTGCTGTTGCTCGCCACCCTGCGATTCCGGCTGGAACCGCGGCTGGAGGGCACGGGCATCACCCTGCTGTGGGAGGTACGGGAGCTGCCCACGCTGGCGTGGCTCGATCCCAGCAGCGCGCTGCATATCCTGCGCATCGTGCAGGAGAGCATTGCCAACGTCCTGCACCACACCCATGCGAGCGAGATCCGGGTCAGCACCGCAGTGGACACGGCGGGCGTACAAGTCATCGTGGAAGACAACGGACAGGGCTTCGATGTCGAAACCGTTTCGGGCGCAACCAAAGGACGCGGTCTGCACAATCAGATGCGCCGTGCCCGGGCTCTCGACGGAACCGTTTCCTGGCACTCGGGCGCGCGGGGCACCCGCTTCACGCTTTGGCTTCCGTTGGAACGCAACGCGCAAGCGGCACAGACAAGCGCGTAACTTGTACTGTTAACTTTTATCAAATAACATGCCGTCCGAGGAAAATCCGTCAACGGCATCGCCGTATTGCCCGTTTAAGGAGAATCGGCGAATCACTCGCCGTGCGTAGTCACTGCGGCGACAGGCCAGGTGCATTGATCGAGTTCTATTTCGGAGTACGGTATGAAATATCCCCTCTTGGCAGCGTTGGTCGCGAGCCTCGGAATTGGCCTATCGGGCGCAGCCAACGCCGTCAACGTGGACATCAATATCGGCACGCCTGCCCCTGTAGTCGTGGCCCCCGTCGTTATTCAACAAGGCTGGCACGGCGACCGGTATTGGGATGGTCACCGCTATTGGGAACGCGAGGAATGGGAGGAACATCACCATCACCACGGCGACCATGACCACTGCCCTCCGGGACACGCCAAAAAGGGCGAATGCTGACAACGTCGCATCGCAGCCAACATGCTGATACGGGCCTCACGGCCCGTTTTCTTTTGTATGAGCAAAAGGCAGCAACGGGCCGCTATCAGTGAAACGCGAGCGGTCGATTTCGGCGCGCAATCCGGATGTTGCACGCCGAAGTCTCCTGCTATCGATTGCCGGATTGATGAGCAACGACGGCGCGCGTCACGTGCGCCAGCAGGTTGTCGACATCCTCAATCGTGGTAGAGAAGGACGTCACGAACCGCACAACGTTTTGTTCCCAACGATCGTGATAGAACCCGAATCCCGCCTGAAGCAGCGCCTGGATCGCCGTGGCGGGCAATCGACAAAAGACGATGTTGGCCTCGGTCGCGCCGAGCACCTCGACGCCGCCCAATCCCCCCAATCCCGCGAGTCCCCGGCTTAGGCGCTGCGCGGCGTCGTTGGCCTGGCGTGCGTTGCGCAACCAGAGATCGTCGCTCAAGTACGCGTCGATCTGTGCCGAAAGAAAGCGCATCTTCGAGAACAGATGGCCCGCACGCTTGCGGCGGTAGCCCATTTCGGGTGCAAGCGATGCATCGAACAGCACGATCGCTTCCGCTGCGAACACACCGTTCTTGGTCGCGCCGAACGACAAGGCATCGACCCCGGCCTTCCATGTCATCTCCGCAGGAGAACAACCGAGGGATACGAGCGCATTGGCGAATCGCGAACCGTCCATATGAAGCTTGATGGAGGACGCCTTGCAGACCTCCGCCAGCGCTCCGATCTCGTCCAGTGTGTACACGCCGCCCTCTTCCGTCGCCTGAGTGATGCTCGCGCACGACGGCTGCGTGGAATGTACGTCGCCCACCTTCACGCGAGCCGCGCTCCGAAGACTTGCGGGGCTCATCCTGGCAAATTGCCCATCCACGGCGACCAGCTTCGCGCCATTCGTGAAGGACGCGGGGGCACCACATTCGTCGTTGTTGATATGGCTCGCCGGATGGCAATAGATGTTGCCCCAAGGCGGCGTCATCGCGCTCAGGCATAGCGCGTTGGCGGCGGTGCCGGTCGGCACGAGAAACACGTCGACCTCGCGCTCGAAGATTTCGCTCAGTTTGCGTTCGACGCGAGCAGTAAGGTCGTCCGCTCCGTACGGGCTCGCTTGCCCGGCGCTGCTCGCCGCAATGGCTTCAACGACCTCTGGCGACGCGCCCGCGATGTTATCGCTCGTAAAACCCAGAGCCGGCGCCCTCGCACCCTGTGGCCGATCACTACTGTCCATTCTCGTATCCTCAACTCGACGGGTGGAGAACTTCCCCCCTGATTGGCGCATCGTATGTCGAGTGAGGGCGGCGGACTTGTAAAAAATTGATCGATCGTCAAGCTGCGGCGCGAGGTGGCGCCGAACCTCGTGCTTTGCCGGCGATTGCGCGGCTCACGCCCTGTAGCACGACGGCGCGACGCCGTATGCCTGCCGGAAAGCGCGATTGAAGTGGCTTTGATCGTAGAAACCCACTTCCTGCGCGACTGTCGCGATCGCCTGCGAGCTTCGCGACAAAAGCGCACAAGCCCGCTCGAGACGAAGACGGAGCAACCACGCGTGGGGCGTCATCCCGATGGTCTGCTTGAATTGCTTGAGGAACTGGAACCTGCCGAGTGAGCACAAGGCGGCCAGTTCGTCGAGCGTGATCTTGTCGCTGAGATGACTGAAGCAGTAGTCTTTGACGCGTTGCCATTGAATGCGCGAAAGCGAGCCTTGTACCGTTTCAGGCACGATCGCCCGCGATTGGCTCAACAGGCGTTCGAGCAACGTGAGCCATTCCGTCTGCATCTCAACACTGCTTGGGGTGTCGCATCGCCGCATCGCATCGTGCAGACGAAGAAGATGGCCCGCGAGCAACGGGTCCTCAAGCAAGGCCCCGGCGAATTCCGGCTCCCGATGAAGGCCGCCGATCTCCTCCGCCACGCTTGCCATGAGTTCCTGCGAAAGACGGAATGTCTTGAGCGTGGATTGGCTGCCGTCCACCGTAATTCCATCGTGAATCTCGCCAGGCGGCATCAGAACGATGGACCCGGGTCCATGCAGAACCGTCTTTCCGTTGACCCGCTGACGCTGAACCCCGTCCGTGACCAGCCCAACGTGTAAATCGAGGTGGAAATGGCGGTCGAAACTGAAATCCGCAAAGCGTGCGGTACTCAGCACCAGGCCGGGTATCTCGGACACTTGCCGGAATTGGACATTCTCAGTCATTGAACAGGGAGCGATGGCACGTGTTGGCGGATGTCGGCAAAGTATAACGCTGCCCATTCCGGCTTGAATCGGGGCACGTTTGACCCGAAATCGACGCGCCTGGGACTTGTCCGCCGTGGCGGCGTGGCTCAAACTACGGCGCTTGTGGGAGAGCCCTCCCGATCAAGGCTTACACCATCCGTGACGCACTCCGATCCACTCCAATGCCTTCCTGACCTTCTTGAACCGGGTTTATCGGTGGTGTTTTGCGGAATAAATCCGGGCGCCCTTGCAGCATCCACCGGACACCACTTTGCCGGCCGGGGCAATCGGTTCTGGCGGACCCTTCATCTGGCGGGTTTTACGCCTGAGCAGATTTCTCCCGAGGACGATCGCACGCTCCTGCAGTACGGTTGTGGCCTGACAACCGTGGTCTCGCGTCCTACCGCACGAGCGGATGAACTATCGCAATGGGAGTTCAAGGCGGCTGCGGCGGAATTCGAGCAGAAGATTGAACGATATGCGCCGCAATGCGTTGCCTTCCTCGGGAAGACGGCGCTCTCCGCGATGTCGGGCACGCGCGAGATCCACTGGGGCCTGCAACCGGCGACGTTCGGCGGCGCCCGCGCATGGGTGTTGCCCAACCCCAGCGGCCTCAACCGGACATTCAGCCTCGACGCACTAGTGACTGCCTACCGGGAACTACGTCTCGCAGAATAGCAACCCGCCAACCAGCAACAATATCGACACGGCGAAGGTAAATAGCTTCGTCATGTTTTGTCCCGGCTGTATCGGCGAATGGCCTCTCACTCAAGCAGCAACACCTCAACACCCATTGGCTCCAGGACGAACGGTTGCGCAATTGAATGACCAGTAAGTGCGCTACGGGCATCCGCCACCGGAAGTTGGACCTCGTTCGCGTTGTTCGTGAGGTTAAGCACGAACAACAGACGTTTCCCATTGCCGGATCGAACCGACAGTTCCACGCCTGCCGGCAGATTGTTGAAGACGGCAAGATCAAGGTCCGCTGCGATGTCCCCAATCAACGTCCGATAACCGTGATCATCCAATACGCTGCCGATGTAGTAGGCCGTGCCTCGTCCATACGCGTTCCGTGTGATGGCGGCGCGCTGAGCGAAGAAATCCGTTGAGTAGACCGCGATCGTTTCGGCCGTCGTGGGGGACAGAATGTCACACCATTGCGAACAGGTCGTGTCTAACTTCCCATGCAATATCAGACCCTGTCGATCGTTCCCCACCGGGTCATACTCGTCGACAACCGCCCCCACTACATCGGTCAGAGCACCGGGCAACGACGTAGGCAGGCAGACATTGTTCATGTTCTTCACGCCGCTACGCGTAGTGAAAATCACGGTCCCGCCCTGGGCGACGTAATTGCGCAGCTTCTCCACCACCGCCTCATTTTCGAGGAACAGGAACGGCGCGACGACCAGACGATAGCGGTCAATATCGGAGGTCCAGTTGATCACGTCAGTACCGATGCCCAGCCGGAGAAAGGCCCGGTGGAGTTGCTTGAAGTTAGCCAGGTAATCGAATCCGTCCGCTTGCGGCTGAATCTTCAGTGCGTTCAATTGTTCGTGCGAAAACAGCATGGCGACGTCATTGATCACGCTTGTGCCATCCAGCAACGGAGATAGCCGCCGTACTTCTTCACTGAAGCGGACAAACTCCTCGAAGCGGCGTCCCGGCTTGCCATGGTGGTCGTGCAGTCCGTGCCAGAACTGTTCCGCGCCGATGCGTGCGGTGCGCCAGCGAAACTGCACGATGGTGTCCGCACCACGCGCCACGCTCTGCCACGCGTGGGCGCGAATCATGCCGGGATACGGCATGCGCGACATCGGATGCCAGCAGCCGGGCGTGCCGCTCAGTTGCTCCATGACCCAGAAGTTCTTCTGCTTGATGCCGCGCGTGAGGTCGAGCGTCAGCGCGCCATGATAGACCCGCGCCTTGCTGTCATTCGCGAGGTCGGTGCTCGGGTAGTAGTCCACCGAGGCGAAGTCCATGCTGTCGAACAGATCGTAGTAGTCGTTGACGACCGGATAGCCCCACAGATTGTGCGTAATGAACTGTCCGCTGCAGTTTTCCCGAATGAGCCGGGCCTGAAAGCGATTGAAATCGGCGACGGAATCCGAACAGAAGCGGTGATAGTCGAGCAGATAGGACGGGTTCAGATAAGGCGATCCGCCAAGCGGCGTCGTAATCTGGGACCAGTCGCTATATTCGCCGCTCCACACCACCGTGCCCCATTCGCGATTGAGCGTGTCGAGATCGCCGTATTTGCGCTGCACCCAAAGCCGGAAATCGCTATTGGCCGCGTCGCTGTGACTGTCATTGCCGATCATCTCGTTGTCGGTCTGCCAGCCAATCACGTGAGGGTTCCTGCCATAGTGCCGGGTCAGCTTTTCCACGATGATTTGCGTGTAGCGCCGCAACGATGGACTGTTATAGCAACGATGCAGGCGCACACCGGGGTACATCGGCTGCCGCTTGCTGTCCAACGGCAGGATGTCGGGACACTTGGCGACGAGCCAGTTCGGCGGCGTTGCCGTCGGCGTGCCGATCACCACCTGAATGCCATATCGTCCCAGGGTGTCGATCGCCGCATCGAGCCATGCGAAGTCGAACTCTCCTTCCTTGGGTTCGAGACGGGACCAGGCGAATTCCGCAAGGCGAACCAGCGTGATGCCCCCGCCCTGCATGCGCTGCGCATCTTCTTCCCAGATAGTCGAGTCCCAATGCTCGGGGTAATAGTCGACGCCGACCTTCATAAGGGTTTCCTCAGTGGTGAGAATGGGTGTCTGGCGCAATGCGTCAGACCGAAACGGCATAAACCGGTCTTCAGCCCTTGGTGGCCCCGAACGTCAGACCGGCCACGAAGTGCCTTTGCATGGCAAAGAAAATCAGTACCGACGGCAATGCCGCGAGCAGCGAGCCGGCGGAGACGAGGTTCCACGCAGTCGTCCACTGCCCCTGCAACGCGGCGACGCCGACGGTCAGCGGCGCCGCGTGATCGCCTTGCGTGAGACAGAGTGCCCAGAAGTAGTCGTTCCACACGAATGTGAAGACGAGGACGGCGAGGGCTGCGAGTGCGGGACGTATCAGCGGCAACACGATTCTGTAAAAGAGCTGCCATTCGCTCGCGCCTTCCACGCGCGCCGCTTCGACGAGTTCGTAGGGCAACTCCTTGATGAAATTGCGCAGGAAAAGCGTGCAGAAGCCGGTCTGAAACGACAGGTGAAACAGGATCAGTCCGCCTACCGAGTTGAATAGACCGAGCTTCAAAGTCAGGTCGCGAACCGGAATCATCAGCACCTGGATCGGTACGAAGTTGCCGGCCACAAAGGTCGCGAGCACCGCTGCATTGCCCTTGAACGGATACGTGGCGAGTGCGAAGCCCGCCATGGCGGACAGCACGATTGCTCCGATGACCGAAGGGAACGTGATGAGACAGCTGTTCCACGCATAGTGCAGCATCGGCGAGTCGACCAGAACGGTTCGATAGTTTGTCAGTGCTGCAAATTGATGCGGCCAGCCCCAATAGTTGCCCTGCAATAATTCATCCGATGAGCGAATGGACGTGACCAGCACGGCAAGCAGGGGCAACAGCCACACAGCCAGGGCAATGGGCAGAGAAACCTTGTAAAACGTGCGATTGGCTGGTTTCCAATGGGCGATCGGTAACGGATACATGGACGCTCCGTGAATCAGTGGTCGGTACGCAACAGGCGGCGCAATTGGTAAGCGATGAAAACCAGCATGATCAGGAACAGCACGACCGCGATCGCCGCTGAATAGCCGTAACGGAAATACTTGATCGCCTGGTCGTACATGAAGTACGCGAGCACGGTTGAGCTGTCGAACGGTCCACCGCCGGTCATCACGGAGATCAGATCGAAGCTGCGCAGCGCACCGATAATGGTCAGCGTGACCGCCATGAACGTGGCCGGCCGCAGTTGCGGCAGCACCACGTGCCACAGCAGGCTCCAGCCGCGCGCGCCCTCCAGGCGCCCTGCTTCGATCACCTCGGGATTGATGCCCGTCAGGCCGGTGAGAAAGAGAATCATGCAGAACGGAATCTGCACCCAGAGCGCGGCAGCGATGATGCCGAAGGTGGCCATGTGCTCGTTGCCGAGTACGGGAATGCCGTGCCCCACGAGCACCTTCAGCAGACCGAAGGCGGGATCGTAGAACCAGCTGAACACCAGCCCCACCACGACGCCTGGAATCACAAAAGGCGCAAAAAACAGCGATTTTGCAAGACGAATGCCGCGCATCGCCTGATTCAGGTAGAGCGCAAAGGCGAGCCCGGCCGGCGGCGCGAGCAAGGTCAACGCGAGCCACAGCAGATTGTTCCCGAGTGCGGTGTAGAAGGTATCCGAGTGAAATAGCTCGCGATAATTGGCGAGCCCCACAAAGCTGCTCGGTCCCACACCGTCCCAGTTATAAAAGCTAAGCAGCACGCTGCGCACGATCGGATAGATGACGTACGCCGTGAACATCAGGCATGCGGGCGCCAGAAACAGCAGCGCGGCGCGGCGGCGGCGCCGCGCGAGCGGAGACGCAACGTTGGATGCAGACATGATTCGACTCGATAAAGCGCGCGTCGAGCGCGCACTCGGTGAAAGCGTATCGCCGCAGCGGAGGCGCAGACCGCATCCGCTGCGCAGGCTCATTACTTGTAGATGCGCGTACGCGTCTCTTCGAGATGCGCGAGTACCTGATCGAGCGTCGACGGATCGCTGATGAAGCGCTGCATGCCCTTCATACCCTCGTCGGCCATTTCCTTGGTCATGTCCCGATCGTAGAACTGCGCAATGCCGCCTTTCGTGTTGGACAGAATGTTGAATCCCGTCTTCGTGAACGGATCGTCGGACACGGTCGCCTGGTTGTTCGCCGGCAACGACCCGAACGCTTTGGCCCATCGCCCGTCCATTTCCGGCTTGGACATGAAGGCCAGAAAGCGGCGCGCATCGACCTTGTTCTTCGCCTTGACGGGAATGTTCAGGCAGTCCGCCGAGCCGTCCTCCGCCACCTGAATCTTGGGGTCCATGAGCGGAAACTGAAAATAACCGACCTTCGGCTTGACGGTGTCGGGCAATGCGCCGGCGATGAAGCTACCCATCAGCATCATGGCGGCCTGGCCCTGTATCAGCAGAGGCTGAGACGAATCGAGCGTGTACGCGAGCGGGTTGTCGACAAAGTACTTGTTGTCGATCAGGACTTTCCAGGCTTCATACACTTTCTTGACACGCGCATCGGTATAGGGCACCTTGCCGTTCATCAATTGCATGTGGAACGCGTAGCCGTTCAGGCGCAGATCGATATAGTCGAACCAGGCGGCGAGCGTCCACGAGTCGCGGCCGCCCACTGCGATGGGCGCAATCCCTGCGGCTTTGAGCTTCTTGCAGGCGTCGAGGAATTCGTCCCACGTCCTGGGTTCGCCTTTGATGCCGACCTTGTCGAATAGATCCTTGCGGTAGAACATCCCCCACGAAAAGTAGTCGGTCGGCAACGCGTACTGCTTGCTTCCATATGACGAGGGCTCTTTCAGGGAAGCAAGGCTGGCGTTCCAGCCGTTCTTCTGCCAGTCGCCGGACAGGTCTTCCAGCAGACCGCGTTCGACGTAATAGCGCATCCGTTCGCCCTCGTGCCACTTGACGATATCGGGTGCCTCCGAAATCAGCCAGCCGGGAAGCTGAACCTTGTATGCCTCCTCCTCGATAAACGCCGCCTTCACATTGACATCGGGATTTGCCTTCTCGAATTCGGCAATCGCCGTGTCCCAGAAGGCACGCTGATTCGCGCCCTTGAACGCAATGTTGACCGTCAGCGTGCCGGCGTGAACCTGCGCGGCAAAGACCAGCGCCGCGCCGAGTAGCGACAGGCGGAAACCCTGTTTCATTTTCGTCTCCTTGAATCTTGTTATGCAGCACAAACAGCGAGGCCATCCTGGTTGAAGAGGTGGCATGACGCGGGGTCGATGGCGAGGCGGACCGTTTCGCCGACGCGGACCGGCGTATTGCCCTGGACCTTGACGAGCAGCGTCGCGCCGTCCGGGTCGTTGCAATGCAGATAGCTTTGCTCGCCAAGCCGCTCGATCAGCGAGACCGGGCGCGTCAGGTGCGCGGCACTCGTCTTCTCCGGACTTGCCGGTTCTGTGTGGGTCACGGACACGTGTTCGGGACGCACGCCCAGCGTCACGGGCTGGCCTGGCTCCAGCCGCCTCGCGACGCTACCGACACGGACGGGTTCCTGAGAACTGTTGAGGATGACGGTGACACTCGAGCCATCGACGTGGCTCACACTGGCAGGCAGGAAATTCATCTGCGGCGAACCAATGAACCCGGCCACGAAGCGGCTGTTCGGCCGCAAATACAAATCCATCGGCGTGCCGATCTGCGCGATGCTGCCCGACCCGGCTGCGTCGCGGCTGACGTTGAGCAGTACGATCTTGTCGGCGAGCGTCATCGCTTCGACCTGGTCGTGCGTCACGTACACCATGCTTGCCGTGCTGAAGCGGCGATGAATCCGCGCGATTTCCACGCGCGTCTGGCCGCGCAAGGTCGCGTCCAGGTTCGAGAGAGGTTCATCGAACAGAAACACGCCCGGCTCGCGGACAATCGCGCGTCCAATCGCCACGCGCTGGCGTTGCCCACCCGACAAGGCTGCCGGCTTGCGATCGAGCAGCGGCTCGAGCTGGAGAATCCTTGCCGCCTCTCTGACTTTGCGATCCACCTCGGATGCCGGCAATTTCGCGAGTTTCAGACCAAAACTCATGTTCTCCGCGACCGTCATGTGCGGAAACAGCGCGTAGCTCTGAAACACCATCGCGACGCCCCGCCTGGCGGGCGGCACCGTGTTGACCACCCGGCTGCCGATCGAAATTTCACCGGCACTCGGGTCTTCGAGACCGGCGATGATGCGCAGAAGAGTCGATTTTCCGCAGCCGGACGGCCCCAGGAACACGCAAAACTCGTCTTCGGCAATGTCGAGATTGACATCGCGAAGCACCGGCGGGTTTCCGTCGAACTCCTTCGAGATGCCTCGCAAGGATATGGCAGCCATCACGTCTCCAGATTTTGGTTTAACGTTAAACCAAGCTTGCCGAAAAATACGGCCAGCGGCCGTTCGGGAGGTCAGTCAACGTCTATATGTGACGGAAAGTTAGCAGCGGCCGGTTCGCTTGGCAAGTACTTTTTTCGGTGCCGGATAGCTCAACGGTTTCCCGCGTACGTTGGTAACATCGGGGGCTGTGACGATATGGACGCGCATGTAAGCGACAACATAGGAAGAGGCTGGAGAAAGAATGTCCAAGCGAGAAGGGCTGATGGCAACGATCAAGGAGGTGGCTGCGCTGGCAGGCGTCACGCCAACCACCGTATCGAACGTACTCCGGGGCCGTGGGCGCGTTGGAACGGAAACACGGGAACGCGTGCTCGAAGCGGTCGCCGCGAAAGGTTATCGCCCGAATCTGAACGCTCGCGCGCTTGTGGAGCGTCGGGCACCAACGCTGGCTTTGATGCTGGGCTGCATCACCAATCCGTTTTATCCGGAATTCACCTTGCAGGCTAACAACGCCGCACGTCGTCATGGGCGCTTTCTTTTGGTTTGCAATACTGATTATGAGCCCGATGGCGGAACAGGATTTCTGGCGGACGTCGCTGGGTCGCTGTCGGATGGGATCCTCGTGGCGAATAACGGCGATCTTCACATCGACGAGCTAACTGCAATTCAGGCCGCGGGCACACCCGTCGTCATTTCCATCTGGGAATCTCCCGATATCTCTCCGGGTATCCCTTGTGTGGCGTTCGATTCCCATAAGGCCGGCTTCATTGCGACGGAGCATTTGCTTGACCTGGGACACCACCGTATCGGCGCTCTGATCGGGAGTGCAAAAAATGGCATTCATGGCGGGCGATATCGGGGGTTCCACGACGCGCTTCGATCGAGGAAGGTCAAACATATTCAGGCTGACGCGCGGTTTGTGACCGACTCATATCAAGGCGGTTTCGACGCTGCCGTAGACCTGCTTAAGGCGCGCCCAGACCTGACAGCGCTGTTCGTATCCAATGATCTGCCGGCGCTCGGCGCGCTCAACGCCGCGGCCACGCTCGGCCTGCGTGTTCCTGAGGATATTTCGATCGTCAGCATCACCAACATCGAATTGGCCAGTCAGTCGCGGCCTGCTTTGACTACGGTTGCCATTCCTACTGCCGAGATGGCGGAGCAGAGTATCGACCTACTCATTAAGCTCGGTGCCGGCGAGATGGATGTTCCGGCAATGATTCGCACTGCGGACCCGGTACTGGTCAGGCGCGCCTCGACGGCACCCGTGAAGAAGTGAATCACAAGCGTGGCCATACAGCCACGCCCCTTGCTTCCGCTAATTTTGCGTCACAGTCTCCAGAACGTTCTTCAGCCGCAACACGGCCTGGTCGGACTCGTCCTGAATTCGCGCGCGCAAAACAAGCCAATTGAGTATCGCAAACCACAACGACGGCGCGCGATACGTAAACACACGCTCGAAATGTGTGCCGCTCGCGGTCGATGTCAGTGAATAGGTGACGGCGCCAGCCGGGTTGCCAGCAATTTTTCCCTCGATCGTCCATTTGCGTGGAGGCTCCCGCGCAGTGACTGTCCACACTACGCTGCCTCGTCGGCCCGCCACCCGAAATTGCTCGGTGACCTGTTCGCCCAGATCAAGCGGGTGGTCGACGGCGCCATTGACCGCGAGCGACGATGGATGCCAGACGGGCCAGTGAGCCGGTGTCGTGACATAGTCGAACACGATTTCCGGAGGGCGTTGAATCAACGCAACCGTAGAGACGCGCGTGTCGATCAGAACCCGCTGAGGCAATGGCACAAAGAGCAACGCGATGGTCACGAGCACGGCCAATATCGCCGTCAGATACCGAGTACGTTTCTTCATAGCGATTGCCTCTATACACTCGGAACACCTGAAGATTCCCTTTCGACGGTCAACCCCAATGACAAGGCATGCCAATCAATGAGCCGCGCGCAAGGCCTCGTCCGCGATGGCCAGCCGAGACGCCATGACCTTGACGACAAAACGATGAACCTGCTGCGCCGTCACGGGATCATCGTCCTCGAGTGCATGCAACGACTCGAGCGTCAAACGCCGGATCCGCACGGGACCTTCTGCGAGTACATCCGCGCTACGCGGCTGCCGTGTGTAGAGCGCCATTTCGCCGACGATCGTACCAGGCCCGAACGAGCGGAGCCTGAGGGTTCGCCCATTCGCAAGCGGCAGCATAACGGCGACACGTCCGCTCTCGACAAAGTACATGGCGTCCGCCAGGTCGCCGTGACGGAACACCGCCTGCCCCGCGCCAAGCTCGCACACGTCGAGCAGAGTCAATAGCCTTTCGAGCCCGTCGGGCGTGAAATGCGGCGCGAGCATTGCACGAAAGTCCTCCTGGGCGCCAGGCAGGATGCGTGCGTCCGACTCGAGAAGCGCGTTTTCAATCCACTCCAGACCGGCATCCAGCGTGGGGAACTCGCGAATCCGAAGATTCAGCACGCCGGTCTTCACAAGCAGTTCACGCGAGCGTGTTGGCAGCCCCGTCAACACCAGCTCCGCATCGATCGTCGCGCATAGTTGCCTGAGCTTGACGAAGCTGACCGATACCGACGCGTCCATGCCATTGGTCGCAGCGAAGTCGAGCACGACGAAGCGGACGGATATCGGTCCACGCCTCGCCAGCCGTTCGCGCACACGCTGCAAGATCGAATTGGCCGTGCCGAAAAAGAGGAAACCCTGCAAGCACGTTCCGCACACCTGCGCACCGAGTGCATGAAGCCGTTCGGTAGCCTCAATGCTGCGCTCCACGTTCGACGTGCGCGTGCTGCCGTCGAACTCCATGCGAACGCAACTGACCCGGCCGTACAGCAGCGCGAACATCACACATGCGGCGATGACCCCGGCCACCACACCCGCAACCACGCCGTAAAAGGCAATGGCGCCGAGGATCAGCGGCACGAGGAGATACTCATGCCAGTTGAGCTTGCTATACGCGCCGACCAGCCACTGGATCAACAGCCGAAGTCCCATGAAGAGCTGCAACCCGACCAGCACCGGCACCGGGAACAGCGCAGCCACGTCCGGCGAAACGGCCAGCACGAACAGGCACGCGAGCGAGGCGAACACCCCCGCCATACGGCTTGTCGCGCCGGCGCGCGCGTTGAGCATCGACCGGTTGAACGATTGGTAACCGACCATCCCGCCTAGCATCCCGCTCGCGATGTTGGCGATGCCGGCCGCCCGCATCTCACGGTTCAGATCGATGTCTTCGCCCGTGGCCGCGCCAATCGCTGTCGAATTCATCAGAATCGTGATCGCCGAAATCGAGGTGACGACGAGCGTCTCCGGCAAGTGCGCAACGATTGCCGACCAGTCGACGCTCCCGCGCGCCGGCAATGCCGGCAGATGCAGCTCGGGAATCCGCAAGGGGTGCAGCGCCACGCGCGGAAGCATGAGGCCGGTATGACGGGCGTCGTCGATCGACACGCCTGCGGCAGGCAGCAGCACATAGAACAGCGCGACGCCGAGTCCCAGGATGATCGGCAGCGCGGCAACGTGGTTCCAGGTGCGCGACAGGAGTGTGGCTGACGCGCACACCAGCGCGGCGGGTATCCACATGAGCCAGTTCACGTGAAGCACGAGGGCCAATGTGTGCCAGCTCAAAGGCTCGCCGGTCACGACCCGGAACGCGCCGGCCAGCAGGAGATAGCCCGTACCGGCAAGGAAGCCGCCCACCACCGGATAAGGAAGGAATTGCAGGGAGCGGCTGCGTTTCGAAGAACCGACCGCATACAGAATGACGCCTGTCACCACCGAACACAGCGCGATGGCGATCAGCACGGTAAACAAGACGGTTTGCGCAGTTCCGCCGTCAGCCCGCACGCTGCTCGCGACCCCGGCCGCCACACCGGCAAGAAACGCTGTCGCGTTGCCGTCGGGTCCGGCGATATTCATGCGCATGGAGCTCGTCAGGGCAATCACCAGCGCTGTCACGACGCAACTAATGAAGGCCGTGGCCATGCCAAGCCCGGCATAACGGGCAAGGTCCGCGCTGAAGATCATGGTGCCCAGGCTGATGGCGTAGCAGAGCATGACCAGGGTCGACACCATGCCGGCCGTCAGGTCTCCGAACAGGCCCGTGATGCGCGGCCCGGGGCGGGCGTCGGGCGAAGAACCTGTCGTAGCTGGCTTCACAGTGCTCCCCCGTGAGAGCGGATGGAATCTTGCTTGGGCCGAGCCCGATTCGCTAAGCAGTATCCGTCGCCGTCGCGACCCGTGTCAAACGCGCTGCGGCATGCCGACATGCCACTGGGTGAAGCCGCATTCACCTCGTCGCGCATGCCCGGTATCCGATTCCTTCGAGCTGGACGTACACTGTATGTTCGTCAGGAAGCCCAGAACGCCGGGGTCGTTGCGCAGTCACTGCCGGACAACAGGTTATGAGTCGATTTGTATGACTTGTTGGTGCAACGCGGCCCGGTTCACGCATACGGTTCGATAGCCGGCGCGGCAACCCGCTGCGACGCCCGTACGCGCATTTGAACACTTCGGATCAGGCGGCGGCGATGGATATCGATCAGTGGCTGCATGCATTGGGGCTTGAGCAATACGCGCCCGCATTCGCCCGGAACGACATCGATTTCACGATGCTGGCACAGCTCGACGACGCGGACCTGAAAGAACTCGGCATCCTCTCGCTCGGCCACCGCAAGCGCCTGCTGGCATCCATTGCCGATCAACGGGGCGCCGCATCGCGTACAGCCTCCCCTGCCGTGAATGCCCCCGCCAGCGAGCGCCGGCAAGTCACCATTCTGTTTGCCGATCTATGTGGTTTTACCGCGCTATCGCAGACGCTCGATCCGGAAGAGTTACGCGAGCTCACCGGCCGCTACACAGCGCTCGTCGATCGGATCGTCCTCGGTTACGGCGGCACGATCGACAAACACATCGGCGATGCGGTGATGGCCATCTTCGGAGCGCCGCGTGCGCACGACACTGATCCGCTGCGCGCGGCGCGGGCGGCATTGGAGATTCATGAGGCACTTACCGGACTGGGCGAACCCGCGTCACCTCCGTTGAGGGCGCATGTGGGCATTGCCAGCGGCGAGGTGGTCGCGGGGCCGCTCGAACGCGCGGACGTTCAGGACTACACGGTGCTTGGCGACTCCGTGAACCTCGCCGCCCGCCTGGTTGCCGCGGCCGGCCCAGGTGAGACGCTGCTCTCGGAGAAAGTCCATCGCGCGCTCGGTGACAGCGTGATGAGCGAAGCCGTCGGCGAGATGCGCTTCAAGGGCATCGACTCGCCGGTACGCGTGTGGCGTCTACACGGTCTCGCCCTTGAACCCGCCACCGTCAGCCGCGGTGTTTTTGTCGGTCGCAAAGCGGAGTTCGAGCAGTTCAAGGGCCTTGCCCGCGCGTGCCTCGAGCAGCGGGCCGGTCACGTCGTCTACGTCCGCGGTGAGGCAGGCATCGGCAAGACACGGCTTGTCGACGAGATGCGCCGGTTCGTCGAAATGCTGGGCTTTTCCAGCCACCGCGGCCTCGTGCTGGATTTCGGCGTGGGCAAAGGCCAGGCCCCAATCCGCACCATTGTCGGCAGCCTGCTGGGCCTGTCGTCTACGGCCGGCCCGGATGAGCGGCGCGCCGCCGCCGGACGAGTGGTCGCATCCGGAGCCGTCAGCCGCGAGCAGCTCATGTTTCTTCACGACATCCTCGACCTCACGCAAACCGGCGAGTGGCGCACGCTTTACGACGCAATGGACAATACCGCGCGCACGCGCGGCAAGCGCGCGGTTGCGGCAGCAATCGCGGAGGATGTCTGCCGCCACACGCCAACCATGATTATCGTGGAGGACCTTCATTGGGCCGACCCGCAGGTGCTCGGATACCTGGCCGCCTTCGCTGCGGCTATCGCGAACGGTCCCGGCCTGCTTGTGATGACGTCGCGGGTGGACGGCGATCCGCTCGACGCGGGATGGCGGGCAAGTTGCCACGGCACGTCCTTCGCCACGATCGATCTTGGCCCGCTGCGCAGCGACGAAGCATTGAAGCTTGCCGGCAGTTTTATCGATGCGACCCAGCGCGTCGCGCTCGCCTGTATCGAACGAGCCGGCGGCAACCCGCTGTTCCTCGAGCAACTCCTGCACAACGCCGAGGAAGGTAGCGACGAGGCGGTCCCCGCGACAATCCAGAGCCTCGTGCTGGCTCGCATGGACAGACTGTCGGCGCGAGACCGCGAGGCGTTCCAGGCTGCCGCGGTAATCGGACAGCGCTTTGGCCTCGCCTTGCTGCGGCGGCTGATCGATGCACCGGATTACGTCTGTCACGGGCTTGTCGCCAACGCGCTTGTCGTGCCCGAGGGCGAAGACTTCCTGTTTGCCCACGCACTCATTCAGGAGAGCGCCTACTCGACGCTGCTGCGAGCACGCCGGCGCGAGTTGCACCGCCTGGCGGCCGACTGGTTTGCAGCAACCGACCCTGTACTGCGCGCCCAGCATCTCGATCGCGCCGAGGACGAGCGGGCGCCGCAGGCCTACCTCGACGCCGCGATCGCGCAACGCGCGGCCTACTTCACCGAGGCCGCGTTCAGACTGGTCGACCGAGGTCTGCAGATCGTGCAAAGCGACACGGAACGCCACGCGCTCATCTGTCTCAAGGGCGAGCTCCAACGAGATCTCGGCGACATCGCTGCGTCGATTGCGACATACCGCGCGGCCCTGGCCGCCGCACCTGACGAAGCGAGTCTCTGTCAGTCCCAGCTTGGACTCGCCGAAGGTCTGCGAGTCAACGAAGGTCTCGTGGAAGCCCTGTCGCTGCTCGACGCGGCACAGCAAGTGGCGCAACGTCTGGACAAGGTGCCCGAACTCGCGCGCCTGCATCACCTGCGCGGCAACATTCTCTTTCCGCTTGGCAGGATTGACGATTGCCGTACCGAGCATGAGCGTGGACTCGTCCACGCGCGGCGCCTCGAATTGCCCGAAGCGGAGGCTCGCGCGCTCGGCGGCCTCGCGGATGCTGCCTATGCGCAAGGGCGAATGCGCACCGCTTTCGAGCACTTCAGCCGATGCGTGACGTTGAGTCGCGAACACGGTTTCGGCCGCATCGAGGTCGCCAATCGTTCGATGGTCGGCTTCAGCAGAATCTACCTCAACGATGCACGCGCCGCGCGCGAAGACCTGAGCGCCGCCGCGCACGCCGCCGCGCTGGTCGGCCAACCGCGTGCGCAGATGCTGTGCGAAACGTTGGGCGTGTTTGTCTGCTACGAATTGGGCGACATGCAGGCTGCTCTCACCCATCTCGAGCGCGAGATGCTGATCATCCGTCAACTGGGCGCACGCCGCTTCGAGGCACAGAATCTGGAAATGCGCGCGCGAGTGCTGCTCGTCGGCGGACAGCGGCGAGAAGCCGCCGACTTGCTGCGCGAAGCGCTAGCGATTTGCCGCGAAGTGGGCACGCAGTTCAGCGCACCGAAGGCCATCGGCGTGTTAAGCCGCGCCGTCGAGGACGACGGCGAACGCGCGCGTCTACTCGCCGAAGGCGTCGACATGCTGCATTGCGGCGCGGTCGGCCACAATCATTTGTGGTTCTACCGCGACGCCATTGAAGCGATGTTGTCCGCCGGCGACGCCGCAAGCGCCTTGCGCTATGCCACCGCCCTCGAAAACTATACGCGCGTGGAACCGCTGCCTTGGGCCGAGCTGTTTGTGACACGCGGACGCGCACTCGCTCGCGCGCAGCAAGACCCCTCACAAGACGAAACGCAGCACGAACTCGAGCGTGTGCGCGCAGCGCTCGTGGAGGCGGGCTTCAACGTCTACCTGCCCGCGGTGGAGACCGCGCTGGCCGCGTAGCAACCTGGGGACCGTATGCACCGGCCGCCTTTTCGTCGCCGCGTGAAGCCCCCTTCCCATAGATCGGCAACAGCCTGACGCCTAAAGGCAGGTCAAGAACTCACAGCATCTCCAATGCCGGATGCGCCTGACGGAGCAAGGCCAACACGCCCGAGCCGGTCTAGATTTGCAGATTCCGGCTGACGTAGTCGATGAAGACACGCAGCTTCGGCGACGCGTAACGGCTTGACGGCCACAAGACCCAGAAGGTGACGGTCTGGTCGATGAAATCGCCGAGCACGATCTGCAACGCACCGCTCGCCAATGCATCCCGCACGAGGAAGGTCGGCAGAAAAGCAAGACCCTTGTCCTGAAGCGCCAGAAAGCCCAACACTTCAATCGTGTTGCTGACAAAGGTCTGCGGCAACTCCGGTTCCGCCTCCGACGCAGCGAGCTGAAACGGCCAGCGCTCCAGCTTGCCGCTGGCGGGAAATTTATGCAGTAGGCAGGCATGCTTAACGAGTTCCGACGGATGCCTGGGTACGCCGTGCCGTTTGAGATAACCGGGCGAAGCGACCAGCACCTGGCCGCAGGAACCGAGGCGCCGCGATACCAGCCTCGAATCGTGCTGCTCGCCGGTGCGGATGACCGCATCGAAGCCTTCTTCGATGACATCCACCATGCGGTCGGAGAGATCGACATCGAGTTCGATGTCCGGGTACTGCGTCATGAAGCCGTCGAGCGCCGGCATGATCAGCCCGGACAGTTGCGGCGTGCTGATTCGCAGCCTGCCGCGCGGACTTCCGGCGGCATCGGACAACTCGGCCTCCGCCGCTTCGACTTCGCCGAGGATGCGCCGGCATCGTTCCAGGAACAACGCCCCTTCGGCCGTCAGCGTGATGCTGCGCGTGCTGCGGTGAAAAAGCCGCACGCCCAGCCGTTCCTCGGTGCGCGCAATGCTTTTGCCGACCGCTGACGACGATACGCCGAGCAGACGTCCCGCCTCGGTAAAGCTGCGGGTTTCCGCCACCTGAACAAACATCGACATCCCGCTGAGGCTGTCCATTGCCGTGTCCCAAGATGATTCAAATATCAACAGGCACCTGCCCCGCAACCCGTGCAGCGTTCGACACCCAGCCGCATCTCACCCGGCGGCGAACGACTCGATTGCGGACTAAATTGTCCTGGATATTCGGAACCTT
The DNA here is from genome assembly GCF_003368325.1 of Paraburkholderia caffeinilytica. NCBI lineage: Bacteria > Pseudomonadati > Pseudomonadota > Betaproteobacteria > Burkholderiales > Burkholderiaceae > Paraburkholderia > Paraburkholderia caffeinilytica. The sequence continues at coordinate 2,988,099 of NZ_CP031466.1, forward strand.
AGCCTATTTTTCTTACGCAGGTCCGTCCATACACTCCTCCTCAAGGCTGAAAGCCCGCTGTTGATCGAACGTCACCAGCCGCTCAATCTCGAGGAAATCATGTCCAGACTTCATTCCGCAATCAAAGTCGGTCCTTACGAATTCGCCCACCGCGTGGTGCTGGCGCCGCTCACCCGCATGCGCGCCGAAGAAGGTGCCAAACCCGGTTCGTTGATGGCCGAGTACTATGCCCAGCGCACGTCGGAGGGCGGCTTCCTGATCGGCGAAGCCACCATCGCCGCACCCAACGGCAACGGCTACCTCGGTGCACCCGGCCTCTACGACGATAGCCAGATTGCGGGCTGGAAGCAGGTGACGAACGCCGTGCACGCCAAAGGCGGCCGCATCTTCCTGCAGCTGTATCACGCTGGGCGCCAGTCCAACAGGCAGCTGCAGCCGGGCGGCGTCCAGCCGGTGGCGCCGTCCGCCGTGCCGCATGGCGGCGTCGCTTACACCGAAGCGGGCTGGACTCCGAACACGCCGAGCCGCGCGCTGACCATCCCCGAGATCGCCGATCTGGTCGAAAGCTTCCGGACGGCCGCAATTCGCGGCAAGAAGGCCGGCTTCGACGGCGTCGAATTGCACGCCGCCAACGGCTACCTGTTCGATCAATTTCTGCAGGACGGCAGCAACAAACGCACCGACATCTATGGCGGTTCGTTCGAAAACCGTGCCCGCTTGCTGATGGAAGCCACCCAGGCTGTCATCTCGGTCTGGGGCAGCGACCGCGTGGCCGTGCGCCTCGGTCCGAGCGGCAGTTTTGGCGATATGTCCGATAGCAATCCCGAAGGTCTCTTCGCATACGTGGCGGCGGAACTCGCCAAACTGAACCTGGCCTACCTGCACCTGATCGAGCCGCGTGTGCAGGGCAACGTCGACGACGACAGCAAGGATCCGAACCCGGTCGCCGCGCAACTGATCCGCAAGCACTACAAGGGCATCATCATCGCCGCCGGCGGGTTCAAGGCCGATACCGCCGAAGCCGTCCTCCAGGCAGGCGACGCCGATCTGGTCGCATTCGGCCGCGACTTCATCGCCAACCCGGATCTGCCCGAACGTCTGCGCCTTGAGTTGCCGCTGAATCCGTACGACCGCCCCACTTTCTTCGGCGGCACCGATGTCGGCTATACCGACTATCCGTTCTATAGCAACGAGACGGTCGCAGCGTAAGCGGAGCACACGATGAACGCCACCACCCAACCTTCTTCTCTCGCACCGCTCTACTGGCTCGCACTGGGGACATTCGCCGTCGGCACCGAGAGCTTCATGATTGCCGGCCTGCTGCCCGACATTGCCAGGGATCTGCGTACCAGCATTGTTGCCACGGGACAGCTAGTCACGGTGTTTGCCTTAGCCTACGCACTCAGCTCGCCAATCCTGACGGCCCTGACTGGCGCGTTCCATCGACGCACGCTGATGATCCTGTCGCTCTCCGCCTTCACGGCGGCGAACATCATTGCCTGGGCCGCGCAGAACTATTGGGAATTGATGGCGGCCCGTATCCTGCTCGCGGCGGCGGCAGGTCTGTATGTGCCCGGCGCCAACGCGCTGGCCGGCGCCATCGCCGGTCCCGAACGGCGCGGTACGGCGCTCGCCATCGTCAACGGCGGCATCACGATCGCGGTTGCCTTCGGCGTGCCGTTGGGCGCGCTGGTCGGGGACCGGCTCGGCTGGCGCATGACCTTTGCAGGCGTCGCCGCCCTGTCCGCCGCGGCCACGGCAGGCTTGCTGCTCGGCCTGCCACGCAACATCGGCGCGGGATTGCCGGTTGCCACACTGCGCGAGCGTATCCATGTCGCGCGCCAGCCAGTCATCCTGATGACCTTGCTCGTCACCACGCTTTGGGCCATGGGCGCCTACACGATCTATACGTACCTCGCGCTGTTCGTTGCCAGGACCACGCCGTTGCATGGCGCACAAATCGGCTATGTGCTGTTCACCTGGGGCGTCGCGGCAGCCATTGGCGTGTTCATCGGCGGCAAGGCAGTGGACCGCCTCGGTCCAAGCCGCGTGATCATTCCCTGCCTGAGCGTGTCGATCCTGGCGTTCTCGCTCATGTCGGCAAGCGCGCACTGGTTGCCGACGACGTTGGCGCTGGTCCCCATCCTGATCGGTGTAGTGGGCTGGGGCGTTGCGCACTGGTCCTTCTACCCCGCGCAGCAAGCAGGGCTGATCCACCTCGCCGGGTTGCGAGGCACGCCCATTGCCCTGTCGCTGAACGCTTCGTTCATGTATCTCGGCTTTTCGCTCGGCGCCGCGCTCGGGTCCCTGATCTTGAGTTTCACCTCGGTGGACAACCTGGGCTGGACCGCCGCCGCGTGCGAAGTCGCGGCGCTGATCCTGACAGCAAGCATCGGCAGGCATCTGCTTCGGGGGCAAAAAGGGGCCGTGGCGGCCGCGTGAGCCATCGCTACTGAGCGGCGGGCGGCGCTGGTGCCGGTGTGGGGGCCGGACAGCGCCGGCGTGCGGTTGCCTTCAGGCGGACAGTGGGGTTCATCTTGTGCCCAGCCTGGAAACCGGCCCCACGTGCACAGACGAAACGTGTGCTCTCAAGGTAGACCCATCACGTAGCGAGCGTCTCGACTGAGCCTCCTAGCCATCGGTCGACAATTCGATCTGAACGGCAATGCGAGCACAGCGTCTTATTTTTTGATCGTTATTGATAACGATTCCCATTTACATTAACATGCCGATCTCTTTCATAACCCTTCGTTTACCGCTACAACCACCTTTCTGCGCTCTCGCAGGGGTCGGCAAGCGGTCTCCTGACACATGCGTTTTCTGCGAACTTCCGCGCTCCCGGGGCGTCACCGCCGTTTCGGCTTCGGCCTGCACCTGGCCTTCCTGATGTACGCAGCGTCGACGCATTCCGCCGTCGGTGCCTCGGCCGACATCAGCAGCGATTCGTCGGCCACAGAGAAAGAGTTGCCGGCGGTTTCCGTGCGCGCCGCGCCGACCGTCGAACCGACGGTGGGTTATCGCCCGCTCACCAGCGAAATATCCGGCGGCGGCGAGCGGAAAATCAGCGAGATTCCACAGTCCGTCGCGGTAGTCAGTTCGAGCGTGATGCAGGATCAGCAGGCGCAGAGCCTCGACGATGTCCTCGGCAACGTCAGCGGCATCACTCAGACCAACACGCTCGGCGGAACACGCGATGCATTCATCAAGCGCGGCTTCGGCTCGAACAACGACGGCTCGATCCTGGTCGACGGCATCCGTTCGCCGATCCTGCACAACTATCTGGCAACGATCGATCGTGTCGAAGTATTGAAGGGGCCGGCTTCGCTGCTGTACGGAATTCAGGAGCCGGGTGGCGTGATCAACCTGATCACGCGCAAACCGGAGGACGAACTACACGGCTCGGTCTCGGCGACCTACACCAGCCACCGCGGCAGCGGAACCAGCTTCGACCTCACCGGCCCGATCGGGCAACCGGGTCAGGTGGCCGGAGGAACGCTGGCCTTCCGGCTGACCGGCGAATACAACACGGCGCGTTACTGGCGCAGCTTCGGAAGGCAGCGCGACGCGCTAATCGCGCCGTCACTGTCGTGGCACGACGCCAACACCTCGGTCGATCTGAGCTACCAGTACGTCGACTACACAACGCCCTTCGACCGTGGGACAGTCCTCGTGAACGGCCATCTGAACGACGCGTTGCGCTACACCCGTTACGAAGAAGCATGGGCGCAGAGTTCCGGCGAGCAGGAAACGCTCCGGGCCAAGATCGAGCACCGGTTCTCCGATCAGTGGCGCATGCGGGCCACCTACGGCTGGAGCCGCGACCGCTACAATCAATATCTGACTCGTGCGACCGCGTTCAACAGCAAGACAGGCATCATGAGCCGCACATCGGATGCGAACCTTGGCCGCAACGATTCCGATGAGATCGCCACGGTCGGCGCGCTCGGCGATCTGAACCTCGCGGGCATGCGCCACGAAGTCTATGTGGGCGGCGAATACGAACGCCAGCGCTCCTTCCGCGGCGATACGATCCGCGGCAAGGCCGTGTCCGGGTTCGACCTGTACGACCCGGTCTACGGGAAGCTCGCGGCGGGCGGCACGCCGAGCGCGTCGCAAAGCGACAGCCTGTCGAAAGTCCATACGTACTCGCTGATTACGCAGGACACGGTCCACCTGACCGACCGCCTGATCGCCTCCGCCGGCGTGCGCTGGGAAAACTGGCAGCAACTGTCCGGCGTCGGGCGCCCCTTCGTCGTCGCCGATCACTCGCACGGACAAGTGTGGCTGCCGCAGTTCGGGCTGGTGTACAGGCTCACCCCCGCGTTGTCCGCCTATGCGAATTTCAGCAAGTCGTTCGTGCCGAACGTCGCCACGGAGGTCAGCGAGCCCCTCGCGCCCGAGCGCGGCCGGGTCTACGAGGCCGGGTTGAAGTTCGAAGCAAAACCCGGCATTACAGGCACGCTCGCGATCTATCAGATCGACAAGCAAAATGTCGCGGTCACCGTCGGCGATACGACGTCGACGATCGGCAGCGCGCGTTCACGCGGGATCGAACTCGATGTCGCCGGTCAGCTGACACGGCATATCAGCATGATTGCGAGTTATGCCTACACGGATGCCATCGACCGCGAAGACGGCACGCGTCTCGCGAATGCGGCGCGCCATACCGGCAGCGTGTTCGCCGTGTACGACACGATGCTGCCCTATCTGCCGGGGCAATGGCGTTTCGGCGGCGGTGCGCGGCTGGTCGGAAAGCGGCCCGGCGATACGGCAAACAGCTTCACGCTGCCGGGCTACGTCGTCGCCGATCTGTTCGCCGCCTACGAAACGAAGATAGGCAGGATTCCGACGCGCGTGCAACTCAACGTGAAGAACGTCTTCGACAAGACGTACTACCCGTCGAGCAACAGCAATCTGATCATTGCGGTCGGCGAGGCGCGGCTGGTGATGCTCAATACCACGTTCTCGTTCTGATGAACCCGGATAGACGGCGAATGGCTTCTGCCGCCTTTGGCGTGGTCATTCGTGTTTGACGCTCACCTGGCGAGATGTGGCTGAACGCGGTCGGCCGTCGAAATATTCCGCGCGACGAAAACGTCACCGGGAGCGCGAGTGCGTGTAAATTCGAATCCAGTGGTTTCCGACCCGCCACTGGTCTTCGAATCGGTCGTCATCGGCGTTGGTCTTATGGACTTACAGGAGCCGGTATGAGCACGAAGCACAACAAAAAAGAACATCTTGAAGCCGCGGCGTCACATCACGAGCAGGCCGCGCGATATCACCGCGGTGCGTCGCGGCATTTCGAGTCGGGGAAAGACTATGCCCACGCCGCACACCAGGCAATGATGGCGCATGGCCACACCTTGCAAGCGATCGATCAGGCACACGACGCCGGCGCGCACAGCGCCAACACGCCGCCGGTTACACCTGCGTCGACCGGCGCCGGCGCTGACAACACAAACGCGGCAAAACATCACGCGATGGCGGCTGAGCTTCACGATCAGGCGGCGCAGCATATGCGCCACGCGGTGAAGCTCTTCGATCAGGACCGCAGCGCTGTCGCCCACGACGCACAGCTAGCGCTCTCCCTTGCATTGCGCGCTTTGTCCCACGGCAACGAAGCCGCCAGGCTATTCGTGAAGCTCGCTCCCGCGGAAACTTCGTGAGTGATGTCGACTGTCTCGGCAGCGGCACCGGCACCGACCCGCGGCCGGTTGCCGCGTCGAGCGGTTATACGGCCGCAGGCCGGCCGTCAGCAGCCGCGCGCCGTGCGCGCGGCTGAATCCTGCGTTGTTCTCAGGACTACGCTTTTCGGTCCAGCAAATCTGCGGCGACGGACTTCGCATGCGCGACAGCCTCGTGCGCGTCCGGGAATACGCCGAGCTGTTCCCAATGTTCTTCGACCGCGTATGTTCCCTTCACACCGAGTGCCCGTTGTACGCGCAATTGCGCCGCGTACCTGCCGTCCTCCAGGGGGCGAGCGGTTGCTATCACTTTGTGCGGAAGATCGGCTCTCTCCGGCTGAGTCAACTCGACAGGACCGCCCGGCTCGCCGATATCGGTGAGCGCATTCCTCGTTTTGCAGTCTGGGCAGTAGAAACACCACCCGGCGTCCTCGTGAATGGATCTAACCTGCCCGCGGGCCAGCACGGCGCGACATTCAACGTTTTCGCAGATGAACGGCATAGCAGTCTCCGGAGTTGTTTGCGGGAAATCCTAGCATGACCGGCGACGGCCAACCATCGGCATTGTCGCCGTGCCTGTTCTGCGCGCTAGCCGCACCCTAGGCTGTGCACATCCGAAGTCTCGTCATCTAACCGCGACCGAGACAAAACTGCGCGCGTGGTTGCGCTGGATCAGCACGGCCACCTGCTTCCCTGCCTTGGCTTCCAGCGCGGTCACGTCCGCCTGCGTTTCGACGAGTGTGTCATTGAGCGACAAAACGATATCGCCTGGCTGGATGCCGGCGCTTGCCGCCGGCCCGTCGACACCGTCCACCATCAGGCCAACGGCCAGGTCGCTCGCGCGCCGCTCCTCCTCATTCAGCGGATGCATGCGCAAACCCAGGCGATCCCCTGGGCCGCCTTCGGCGGGTCGAGCTTTGGGGCTTTCCGCGGACGCGCCGACCATCACTGTGAGTGTCATCGGCCTTCGATTGCGGATTAGCTTGAGTGTGGTTTTCGTCCCGGGCGGCAAAGCCGCCGCATTCTCGCCAAGTTCGGCGGCGCGATCAATCGGCTTGTCGCCGATCCGGACGATCACGTCGCCTGGCTTCAGGCCGCTCGCGGCGGCCGTTGTGCCGGGCGCGACGGAATTGACCAGCGCACCTGCCGGTCGCGGCAAGCCAAAGGCCACGGCCAGACCGGGGCCGACGTCCTGTACGTCCACGCCAAGACCGCCCGGCGAGGTCGCTGGCGCAGCTTGCAGCTGCGATCGCACCTTGGCCGCCATGTTGATCGGGATGGCGAGGGTCAGGCTGGGGGACCTGTCCGCGTCCGCGTAAATCTGTACGTCGATGCCGACTACCTCGCCGGCACGGTTGAACAGCGGGCCGCCCGAATTGTCCGTGTTGGCGACGATATCGGTTTGGAAAAAGGGGAAACTGCTCCCGTCCTGGAGCGTGCGGGACGTGGCGCTGACAATGCCGGCGGCAACGGTATTCGCAAAGCTGTCGGGCGAGCCGATCGCCAGCACCGATTCACCGATGCGCACCCGCGACGAATCGCCAAGCTTGACCGTCGGCAGCTTCGTGGCATCGATCTGAAGCACCGCCACGTCGCTCTGGGTGTCGACCGCCAGGACCTTTGCCTTGAACTCGCGTCGATCGGTGAGTCGGACCGTTACTTCTTCGGCCTGATCCACCACGTGAGCGGTGGTCAGAATGATGCCGTCCGGACTGACGATAAAACCCGAGCCCGTACCCGTGATGGCGCGTGCCGCCCCGTCTTGAGACGCCTGTGATTTCGGCGTCACATGCTTAACGAAGGCAAGAAGGGGATCGTCGGAATCGATTACCGCGGGAGCGGGTGCCGACGACGACTGCTCGGCGGCTGTCGCGCTGATATTCACGACAGCAGGCCCGTATCGCTCCACGATGGTCGGAAAGTCAATCGATGCCGAAGCGCCGGCCGGTGGAACCCGCTTCTCCTTCACAGGCGGCGGAGCGACTGCCGCGGCATTCGCAGTCGGATGCAGACACAGATAGCCGGACAGAAACGCCGTTGTCAGGGCAGCGTGCAGCAAGGTGCGCGCAAGAGTCGGTGCAAACACAGTGCACCTCCATGGAGATCGTCATGCCAGGGCCAGGCGCGTGGTCAATGGGCCGATCGATACGCGAACGCATCGAATGCACCGGTACGACAATGCGCGACCTTCGCCTACTAGAATTTATAGCGGAGAGGCGGGGGAATTGCAGCGAGTGCAAATCCTGGTGTGCGGCTGCCCGCACATAGAGTCGCGGCAACGCCGCGACTCGCCTTGATATGCGTGCCGGATATTCGATTTGCGTGGCGGAGGGAAGTCAGGCGGCGACGTGCGCCGCCTGCCACCTAGAACGTCTGGCGGATACCCACTCGAACGAGTGTTTGCACATTGGTCGCCGACGAAATTCCGTTCCCCACGTCGCCGACCGAGGCCGTCGCGTCGACCGTATTGCCGAACGCATCGAGCGTTTTGCCGCTCGCCCTCTGGTAACCGACCAGTCCGTAAAGTGCCGTGCGCCTGGACAGGAAGTAATACGACGCAAGGTTGAACTGGTTGTACTTCGGAGCCGACGCGCCTTTGATGGAACTGCCCTGCGTGTAGTCGTAACCTGCGGCGACGCGCAGCGCCGGCGTCGCCTGCCAGGACACTGTCGCGCCCGCCGAGTTGAACGTCTCCTTGCCGGAGAACAACGAGAAGCTGCCGGCCTGGTATTGCGTGTTGCTGTACGACACGCCGAGCGTCACCGAGCCGATCTGGTACGTGCTTGCCGCCGCAATAATCTGCTGGCTCCTTGCCGACGCAAAGCCCTCATTGATCGACGAAGCGAACGTGCCGTCATACGCGCTGGTCCAGGCGCCGCCATTGGCCCCGTAGGCGTTGGTCGCTTGCATGTAGGCCGCACCGATGGCGAACGGACCACGGGTGTATTGGCCGCCCACGCTCCACGTGCTCTGGTTCTTGACGCTGCCCGCCTGACCGCCGAAGCCGTACAGCGCGCCGAACTGAAGCCCCGAAAATACCGGGCTCGTGTACTTGATCGAGTTGTTCTCGCGCGACTGATTGTCGATGTTATCCAGATCGCCGGGGTGCGCGCCCATGCCCGTCAGGAAGGTCCCCGCGCTGATGCTGCCGACGAAGTCGACGATCGGATCGTACTGGCGGCCCAGCGTGAGCTTGCCGAGCTTCGTGCTCGACAACCCCATCCAGGCCTGACGGCCGAACTCGCGGCCGCCCTGGCCGAGCTGCCCCGTGCCGATGTTAAAACCGTTCTCCAGCTGGAACACCGCCGACAGGCCGTCACCCAGGTCTTCGTTGCCCTTCAGCCCCCAGCGGTCGCCGGACCACGTGCCGCTCGCAAATGCATAGTTCGATGCATTGCTGTAGACGGCCGGCTTGCCCGACGCACCCTTGGTCTGCAGGACGCGTTGGCCGCTCGTATAGCCAAGGCCTGCGTCGACAATCCCGTAGAGGGTCACGCTGCTCTGGGCGTGCGCGGTAATCGACAGGCTGCTCAATGCGAGCAAGGTCGCGGTGGTTTTTTTAAACATGATAAGGATGCCTATTTTTTAGAGAGAAGTGACCAACTAATCCGAATACCTGCTACAGCATTGCCACGGGCGCGAGCCGGTCGCTCGCACCCGTATTCCGTTTCAGTCCTTCGCTGTCTGTGTCTGCCTCGCGGTGACAAGCCAGTTCGCCACGCGGGCAACGAGCGTATCGACATCGTCGAACACCTCGGCCCCCAGTACCGACGGTGCGCCCAACAGGGTGAAGACCGGCTTGTTCCACTGCAGGCCAAGCGCCATCTCCGAGAGCGTGCCCAGCCCGCCTCCTATCGCGACGAGACAGAGCGAAGCCCGCGCGATCAACGCATTTCGCGTGATACCCAGTCCGGTTGGCAGCGCCACGGTAAGAAACGGGTTGGCCTCGTTCGCATCGTCCTCGGGCAGCAGGCCGATCACGATGCCGCCCGCGCGTGTCGCGCCGAGCGCGGCCGCCTCCATCACCCCGCCTTTGCCGCCGCAGAGAATCGTCATGCCGGTGCCGGCCAATGCGTAGGCCAGGTTTCTCGCCGCCTGCAGTTGTTCCGGTGTGGCTTCTCTTGGACCGATCAGGCCGACCGGCATCGCATGCCGCAGTGGCCCCGCCTGGTGGACCGCCAGTTTCTGCAGCGCCAGATACGCGGCGTTGGACCATTCAGTGTCGTCGTTGCCGTGCAAGGCATTCTCCTAGTGCCAGAACGCACGTGCAGACCGCCATCAACACCAGCGAAAGCGCGGCTGCCTGCGGAAAATCCGTCTGTCCGTCTGAAAGTTTCAGGTACATCAGTAGCGGCAGGATATTGATCTGCGTCCCGGCGAGCGCGAGCGCGGTACCGTAGGTTCCCAGTGCAATCGACGTGACGAGGCACCAGGCCGCGGCGATCGACGGCCACAGTTCCCGCAACGCCACATCGAAGAGCGCCCGCAGCGGCGAAGCGCCCAGCGTCAGCGCGGCTTCGATCGGACGGCGGTCCAGGTTGGCGATCGCCGGATAAAGCATCAGCGCCACGCGTGGAATCAGGTAGTACGCGTAGGCCGCGACCAGACCCGCCGTCGTATAGATCAGCGCCCCGACCGTGGCCGGGTCGGCGCCGAGGCGAGCGAAGAGGCTCGTCACGAAACCGGCGCGGCCGAAGGCGAGAATGAACCCGTACGCAATCACCAGACCCGAAAACGCCAACGGCACACCGAGCAGCGCGAGCAACCAGCCGCGCCGCTGCGGCGGTTGTCCGGCCAGCACCATCGCCAGCGGCAGCCCCACCGCCAGCGACACGGTGCCGGCGGCAAGCGCCAGCGCGAGCGAGTGACCGAGCGCGCTGACCACCAGCGGATCGTGAGCCAGGCGCACGAAGGCCGCGCCGTTCCCCTCGGCCGCCGAGACCAGCAGTGCGCCGAGCGGCAACACAAAGAACACGGCGAGGAGCAGGCCCGCCGGAGCCGCGCCGAAACGGCGCGCGAGTCCTTCGTTCATCGAGGAAATTCCCATCGCCGCCCCTTATTTCGCGAGCGCGGCCTGCGCCCACAACTGGTCGACTTCCGCCTTCTTCGCCGCGGCCTTGACCACGTCGAGCGGATGCATCTGCGGCACGTCGGGCATCTTCGCGCGAATGTCCGCCGAGAGCTGCACGTCCGGCACCGCGGGACGCACGTAGCCTTGCGCGAACAGCGCCTGGCCGACGTCGCTCATGACCAGGTTCAACCAGAGACGCGCCGCGTTCGGATTCGGGCCGTCCTTCACGAGACTGATGGCATACGGCGCGGAAACCGTCGCTTCCTTCGGGATCACCACCTCGACGGCGTCGCCCATGCCGTCGGCGTACTTCGCTTTGAGGCCGTCGTTTTCGTAGCCGATCAGGATCGGAATCTCACCCTTGACGAACTTCGCGTACGGGGTGGTGCCTTCGACGCGCATCACGTTGCCCGCTTCGCGCAACTTGCCGAAAAACTCCGCGCCCGGTTTCGGATTGTCGACGCTGCCGCCGAACGCATAGGCCGCGGCGAAGACCGCGACCTGCCCCTGTCCGGTCGAACGCGGGTCCAGATAGACCACCGAGTTCCGGTACTCAGGCTTGAGCAGATCAGCCCAGCCGTGCGGAACGTCCTTGACGAGCTTGCGGTTGACCAGCAAGGCAATGTTCAGCGAATGAACCGTGAACCAGCGGCCGTCGCGCTCGCGAAACACCGGCGGCAGCTTGTCGAAATTGAGCGGCTTGAACGGCGCCACCACGTCCTTGTTGACGGCGTCCAGCGCGGACGCGGCAAAATAGTACGCGGTGTCGGCCTGCGGACGCCGCCGCGACTTGTCCAGCGCCACCACGGTCGCAGCCGAGCCGATGTCGTTGTACGTGATCTCGACTTTCGGATAGCGCTTTCTGAACTCGGCGAACAGCGCCTTCCAGTTGGCCCATTCGGGACCGGTGTCGAACGACACGACAAGCCCCTCGTCCGCCGCCTTCGCGTACAACGCGTCTTCTCCGGGGTAAAGCGGTGCGTCTGGCGCGGCATGAGCGCCAGATGCGGCAGTCAGTATCGACAATGCACAAACGACTCCGGCGACACGGCGGACTCGCGACAAAAGACTAAGTCCTGCAAGCATTCTGGTTCTCCGTCAAACAGGGATGAATTAGCGAAACTGACTGGTTTGCGCGGGCAGCACGCGCAAATGTTCGGGGTCGATGGCAATGGCGTGTTCGGCAAGACGGCGCCCTTCGCACAGAAGCGGTTTCTGGGTGGCCTCCGGAACGAAGTCGTAGCGGCACGTCGCCCCGAAGTAGCGCACCTCGGCGCGGCGGCCGGCGAGCCGGTTGACCGCGCTCGCCGGCGGATCGGGCTGCACGTGCTCGGGACGAAGCAGGACCTCGACCTGGTCGCCAGGACGGAAAGCACGGGTGTCGGCGGCCAGCAGCGCAAAGGAAACGTCGACCGTGCCGTTCGCGATCACGCGTCCCGGCATCACGCTCGAATGCCCGACGAAGCGCGCGACCTGGGTCGATACCGGCTGGTCATAGAGACGCTCGGGCGTATCCACCTGCAAGACACGCCCGCCGTCGACCACGGCGACGCGGTCCGCAAGGCTCAACGCTTCGTCCTGATCGTGCGTGACCAGCAGGGTGGTGGCGCCGCATGCGCGTTGCAGCGTGCGAATCTCGTCGCGCAGCTGCTGGCGGATGCCTGCGTCTAGCGCCGCAAGCGGTTCGTCGAGCAGCAGCACCTTCGGTTCGAAGGCCAGCGCACGAGCCAGCGCGACGCGCTGCTGCTGCCCGCCCGACAGCAAGGTCGTGCGCCGCCCGGCGTGTTCGGCAAGACCGACCCGTTCGAGCATCTCGAGCGCGCGAGCCCGGCGTTTCGCGGCGTCGATGCCGCGCATTCGCAGCCCGTAGGCCACGTTGTCCAGCACGTTCAGATGCGGGAAAAGCGCGTATTGCTGGAACACCATGCCGACCTCGCGGCGCCACACCGGCACGCCCGCCACGTCGCGCCCGTCGATCGCAATCCGTCCTCGATAGCCGTCCAGCAGGCCCGCGGTGAGCCGCAGGATCGTCGACTTGCCGGAACCGCTTCGGCCCATCACGGCGAGCAGCTCGCCCGGCGTGACCGACAGCGTGACGGCTTCGATGCCGTGTTGCGCGCCGGGATAGGTAAAGCTCACGTTGTCGAAATGGAGGCTCATCGTTTCACTTCAGTCGTTGAACAGTGTTGATCGATACCAGGGTCGCGATCACCGCGAGGCACAGCAGCACCACGGTGGCGGCGCACGCCATGCCGGTCGCGCCGTAAAACGCCTGCAGCAGCACCACCGGATAGTTCCGGTAGCGAAAGCCGGCAATCAGATTGGACACCTGGAATTCGCCGATCGACAATGCGGCCACCATGACGAGCCCCGAGAACAGGCTCTGCCGAAGGTTGGGCAAGACGATCGTGAAGAACTGCCGTAGCGGCGTGGCGCCAAGCGTCGCCGCGCAGGCTTCGAGGCGTGCGATGTCGAGGTGGCGCAAGTCGCTCAGCAGCGTTTGCGTGAGGTACGGCAAGGTCAGCACCGTATGGGCGGCAATCAGCAACGGCAACGATCCGAGCCATGGCAGCGTGTCGCCGCTGAAAACAGCGATGTAACCGAAACCCAGCGTGAGCGCGGGCACCCCCACCGGCAGCAACGCGACCAGCCGCGCCGTCATGCCGCGGCCGGAGAGCGAGCGATAGTGCAGCGCATATGCGAGCGGCAAACCGATCACCGCAGCCGCGCAGCAACAGGCCAGCGCGACCATCAGGCTCACGCCGAAAGCGCGCCGGAAACTCGTGTTGGCGGCAAGGTCCGCGAACCAGTGTCCGGTGACGCCGGTCGGCAGCAATGTGTTGGTCCACGTTTCACCGAACGCGCCGACCAGCAGCAAAGCGATCGGCAGCAGCATGTAGATCGCAAAGAGCACCACCACGGTATGAAGCGCGACGCGCCGGATCGACGCAAAGCGTCCGCTGCTGTGACGAGCGGGAACATGGGGCTGGATGACCGGTGCGGCAGGCGTTTGCATGCAAGCTTTCCTCGTGAAACGGACTGAAACCCGCGCGTCTCGACTGGACTTGACGGAAGGTTTCGATTTGCTTGCAAGTGTGCGGACACGACATGGCGTCGTCATGAAAAAAACGTACAAAACGCGCATTGCGCTGTGCGCATCCGGAATACTTCGACGCCAACCCGATGAAACACCTCTACCCGAACGTCAGCGAATTACTCGCCTTCACAAGCTCCGCCAAGCACCTGAACTTCTCCCGGGCGGCGCGTGAACTGGGACTGACGCCCAGCGCGATCAGCCGGCAGATCGCCAGTCTGGAAAATTCATTCGGGGTGCAGCTTTTCATTCGGGACGGCCGCAATCTCGTGCTCACGCGGGCGGGCAGCCTCTACCTCGCGCGCGTGGCCAGCCCGTTGCGCGACCTGGGCAACGCGTCGCTCGAACTCATGAGCGCCGCCGGGCAGAGCGACGTGCTGACGATCGCGAGCGTGCCGACATTCACGACCAAATGGCTGATTCCCCGGCTGCCGGAATTTCTGTCGAGCACCCCGGGACTCACGATCAGCTTCACCCGGCACCTGGCGCACGGCGATCCGTTTCCGCTGGATCTGGACGCGGCTATCCGCTATGGCGATGGAAGTTGGGAGGGAGTCCAATGCGATTACATCGACGGGCGCACGTTTCTGCTTGTCTGCGCGCCGGAATGTCAGCAAAGGTATGCATTACGACGGTTGCAGGATGCCGCGCGCGTGCCTCGGCTGTTGCACAGCCAGGCTGAACAGGTATGGAGTCAATGGGCCGATTTCTACGACGTACGCGACATGCAAGTGCTCGCGGGTCCGCGTTTCGAGCAATACTCCGTGCTGATCCAGGCCGCTCAGGCAGGTCTGGGACTGGCGCTCATCCCGGCCTTTCTCGTGCGCGACAACCTCGCCGCCGGCACGCTCGTCGAGCCGCTGACGGCTCCCATCGACGTCGATCATGGACACTACCTCTGCTATTTCCCGGGACGCATCGAGACACAACCAGGGTTGAAGCGTTTCCGGGAATGGATGTTGTCCAAGGTGTGAGACTCGATACGCCGGAACAGGCGTTGCCGGCGTCGGCGAGCGCCAGTGTGCCGCTTTGCGGGTACCCGTGTTGAGCCTAAACTACCCGGATACCGTCGGCTCCCCAGGAACTCATGCCTCCTCGCGAAGACCATAACGCCCAGCCGCTCGCCTCGCCTGCTTTGTCGACCGGAGTTAGCGCTTTAGCGCTTACTCCGGTCCCATGCGGCCCGCCGCGGTCGACCGGAGTTAGCGCTTTAGCGCTTACTCCGGTCCCATGCAGCCCGTCGCGGTCGACCGGAGTTAGCGCTTCAGCGCTTGCTCCGGTCCCATGCAAGACGATGGCCGCGCCGGTCGGCGCCGACGCATTGGAGGACCCGGCCCTGCTGCGCCGCCTGCTACGCGCGAAGGACCGCATGGACGCCGCCTCGCACGAGGCCTGGCCGGTCAAGCGCCTCGCCGAGGTCAGCGGCGTCTCCGAAGCCCATTTCGCGCGCTCCTTCAAGCGCGCCTTCGGCCTCCCGCCACACCGCTACCTGCTGACACGGCGCATCGAGCAGGCCACCACCCTGTTGCGCGACACCGAACTCAGCGTCACGGAAATTGCCTTCGCCACCGGCTGGGAAAGCCTGGGTACCTTCGGCCGCATCTTCCGCGACATCACCGGCCAAAGCCCCGGCGCCCTGCGCCTCGAGGCCCAGGCCAACCTGCCGCAACTCGACCGCGTGCCCGCCTGCGTCCTGAAGGCCGCGCAGCGCCCCGACCTCAACATCGCAGTTTTGGAGAAGCGCCGCCGCGTGGTCAAAGATACAGTCTGACCATCAACCAGGGAGGTGCCATGAACCAGGGTATTAATGTGGTGGGCTTATACGTCGACAACCAGGACGACGCGCTCACGTTCTACGTCGACAAACTCGGATTCCGTGTCCACACGGACGTCAGCAACGGTCCCTACCGCTGGCTCACGGTCCAGCATCCGGATCAGCCTTCGTTCCAGCTCGGCCTGTTCAAACCTGGCCCGCCCGTCCACGACGAGGCCACCGCGCAAACCCTGCGCGCCATGGTCGCCAAGGGAGCCATGCCGCCCCTGGTCCTCTCCGTGGCCGACTGTCGCGCCAGCTACGAGAAGCTGAAAGCCCTGGGCGTGGAATTCACCCAGGAGCCGGTAGACCGCTTCGGCAGCGTCGACGCCGGATTCCGCGACCCCGCCGGCAACGGCTGGAAGATGATCCAGGCCCCGCGGAGCACGACATGAGCGCCAGCACCTGGATTCGTCGGTCTCACCGGTGGGTGGCTATTGTCTTCACGCTGACGGTCATCGCCAACTTTGTCGCCATGGCCCGGGGCAACGGCGTCCCGCCGCCCTGGATCACCTACGCGCCGCTGCTGCCGCTGGCCCTCCTGTTGTTCTCGGGGCTCTACCTGTTTGCTTTGCCCTACTTCAGCCGCGACAACAGCCGTCATGGCCCGCAGCGTTCTGTCGGCGACCACGAGGCGCCACTCGCTTGAAGAGCGCCCGTGAATAGGCCGAAGCAAGTAACCAACGATGGCTTGTGAGGCTCGCGAGCTTCAGTGACCGAAGTAGATCGAGTGAGTATTTACGGTTGCCGTCGGCGCACCCGCCTGCGACGAACCATCCGGCGCTCCGCCTACACCCGTGCTCCCCTGCGCCGCGTCATTCTGCGCTTGAACACGCGCCTCCGCTGCCTGAATATTCTTCGGGTAGTACACATCTTTGGCGGCCGGCCGGTACCCGGCCTGTTCTACTCGGATCAGGTCCGCGCGCACTTCGGCCCGCGTCAACGGAGCCGTAGCGTCCTGCGCGAAAGAGGCAACTGGGGTGGCGAATATGCCGGCAATCAACGCTGCATGGATAAGGGTCTTCATGATGAAACTCCTTTTGAGCTTAGGCTGGGTTAGCTTCGGGTCACTGTGACCGAAGCTTCCAATCTCATCACCTCGTGGAAACGGGAGTGAGTGCTCCTTATTCTGTACAGCGAAGATGGATGCACGCTGACGCTCACATTACATCGGTGTCATGTTGGCATCGCATCACGTGCGTCGACGATATCGAGTTGCAGGTCTCGCCCCAGAAATCGGTGAACCAGCAGCCCACGATGGCCTTGTCGTCATCTTTTATGCGCTACCGCCAGATCAGTTAAGCAATGGTCATTCGACATTGATGAAAGGATCGCTGACAATCCAAGCGAACCTTCACCACAGGCTATATCCGTTAGAGACGAGGCGAACAGTGTCCAACCAAGCACGCGAGCTGTTGAAGGCAACCGAAATTGACGCAATGGAGCCTCGGCGCTCCGTCCATCCATTGAATGAACGAGCGGTTCGCTTTAAAAAATCGCTAAGCGAAATGACCGGACTCACCCAGTTCGGCTTTCATCTCGTAACGCTCCAACCCGGGCACGACTCCACCGAATATCATCGCCACCTCTACGAAGAGGAATGTATCTACATCCTCTCAGGCAATGGCGAGGCGCTGATTGACAATCACGTACACGAAGTGGGACCAGGCGACTTCATGGGTTTTGCACGCGGAGGCGCTGCACATACATTGTCGAACACGGGTCACCTCCCACTCGTCCTTATCGTCGCCGGTCAGAGACTGGAGCAGGATGTTTGCGACTATCCACACAAAGGCAAGCGCCTGTACGCGGCCGGCACCAATAAGGTTTTCGTGGACCTGCCCAAAGACAGTGAGGACTAAGGGGTTGTCCTTCGGCACTCACAACGACACAGGTACGTCGATCGCTGACACCCATCAGCGGGCCCGGTGTCAAGTGAGCAAACAATACCTTCGACTGCCTGAGCAGCCGATTTCGATTGCACTGACCGAATGCAGCAGCCGGGCGCACCCGTTTCGTCGATTCATGGCTGCGCCAGCCGCACGAGAAGGTCGGCCAAGGCACGAATTTTCGGCTGGGCCGCACGTTGAGACGGATATACCAGAAAGTACGACGCACCGTTGCGCACCACCTCGCGAAACGGCGTCACCAGGGAACCTGCATTGAGTCTTTCCTGCGCCATGCGTGGATCGCCGATTGCAACTCCATGACCCTCCGCTGCGGCCGTGAGCGTCAATTCGAGCGTGTCGAATACAAGCCCTTGCCGGGCGTTGATTTGAGCCGCCCCAACACCATCGACCCAACAACACCATTCCGCGTGCCCTGGTCCGGGATGCAGCAGCGTCGCGTCCGCGAGATCAGCGACCGATCTGAGAGTCGCAGCCAATGCGGGTGTGCACATTGGCGTGAGCGTCTCGGCAAACAGCGGCACGGCTTCCACGCCCGCCCACTGTCCGGTGCCACGCACGACGATCGCATCGACGTCCGACTTGGTGAAATCCGGCACATCGTCAGCGGATGTCGAGATCCGCAGTTCAGTTTCGCCCAGCGCATTATTGATTTCCGCCAGCCGCGGGAGCAACCAGCGAATCGCAAACGTGGACGGCAATCGCAGCGTAATCACCGACGTCGCGCCATGCTGGATGTCGGCATGCTGAACGAGTTGCGTCAGCACGTGGACCGCCACCGCCAGCAGCGTGTCGCCTTCCGCCGTCAATGCCAGCCCCGACGCGTGGCGCACGAACAGCGCACATTGATAGTGCGCTTCCAGCTGCTGAATCTGCCGACTGACTGCTCCCTGCGTGCGGCATAGATGATCTGCGGCCTTACTCACGCTGCCGAGAGACGCCGCAGCGACGAACGCCTGAAACCCGGCTAGCGAAGGCAGTGGGCGCGTCAGATCTCCCAGCGGGTATGTTCCGGTTGCATACCCGGCTTGCGGATTTTTCGATTGTTCGCTCATCGGCGCGTTGCTATCGTGTTTCAACCAGGGGCGTGCTCGTTTGACCGGGCCGCATCATAAACGAATTGTCGGAGGTTACTGTGGTGTCGTCGCCGGAATTACTCTACACGCAGCAGGTTCGCACCTACCTCAAAGAGCTGGAACGCGGCGACGTCGCCGCGATCTGCGCGCTGTTTGCACCGAATGCACAGATTTTCTCGCCGTTTCTCGGCTGGGTGCAAGCTGCGCCGTTCTTTGCCAAAGTCAGCGAAGCATCGGGAGAGAGCACGATCAGGCCTATCGACATCTGCGTGAGCACAACGGGAGCTCGACGTGCGACGGGTTACTTCATCTACGATTGGGTGCTGAAAGACGGTTCGGCCGTGAGCTTCGAGTGCGTCGATGTGTTCGAGTTCGACGCCAGCGGTCTGGTCGAGCGCATGATAATTGTGTACGACACTTATCCAATCCGCAGCACGGTCGGCGATAAGTACGCATAGCATGCGGCGTACCGGTCGGCAACGTATCTCATGAGGCCAATGTTGAAAGCGCGGGTGGGTCACGTCCAACTCGAATGCTCACACACGTAGCCGTCCGGTGTCAGTTCGTCGTTGCCCGCATTGCCCGATATTCACGTCGCACGATATCCATCAGCTCCTCGACCGACGTGCTGGCTGCCTCTCGCTGGTAAGTGACACGCCCGCGTTGCATCAGCATCACACGATCCGCGATGTCGAGCGTCTGGGCATAGTTGTGCATGATCATGACGATGGACAAACCGCCTTTATTCTTGAGTCGAAGAATCAGGTCGATGATCAGTCCGGCCTCGCGGGCGCCCATCGCGGCGAGCGGCTCGTCAAGCAACAATATCCTGGCATTCGAGTTGACCGCGCGAGCGACCGCGATGGCCTGCCGCTGTCCACCGGAGAGCTGTTCGACCGGCAGGTCGACCGACGGTACGTGCACGCCGATTTCTTCAAGACACTCCGCGGCGCGCTCACGCATGGCGCGATTGTTCAACAGGCGAAACGGCCCTCGACGGATGATTTCCCGATTCAGGAACATGTTGTGATAAATGCTCAGCGAATTGGCAAGCGCCAGATCCTGGTAGACGCATTCAATGCCGAGTGAGCGGGCGTGATCGACCGAACGAAGCAGGGTTTCCTCGCCACCTACAAAAAGCTTGCCGCTGGTCTGCTGATGAAACCCGGTCAGAATCTTGATCAATGTCGATTTGCCCGCGCCATTATCGCCAAGCACGCCAAGAATCTCACCCTGTCTTAGCGTCAGCGTCACGCCGTCGAGTGCGGTGACCGCGCCGAATCGCTTGACAATATCTTCGCCGCGCAGCGCCTCCAGCACCTCGGCCATCACAACTCCCCTTTGCGCGCGAGACGAACCACGTGGATATTGAAGATCATGGCCCCGAGAATCGCCGCGCCGAGAATCATGTTGAAGGTGAAGGCGTTGATGCCGATCAGCGTGAAGCCGTCGTTCAGAATGCCAAGCACCGCCGCACCGATCAGCCCACCGATGATCGTGCCCGATCCACCGGCGAGCGGCGTGCCGCCAATCACGGCAGCAGCAACGGCGAGAAACATGATCTGGTTGCCGCCCGCTTGCGGATCGATCGACGTGATACGAAAACCCTCCAGAATCCCGGTAAAGCCGGCTAACAGCGCGGCAAGAATAAAGTTGCCGAGCTTCAGCCGCCTGACCTGTATCCCGGCCTCGCTCGCGCCCAACTGATTCGCGCCCGAGGCGATCGTATGCAAACCCCAGCGCGTATGACGAAGCAGCACGTGCATGACGGCCGCAATAGTCAGCGTCCAGATGATCTCGCTGTATCCCCATCCTCCCATGAACGCCGCGAATGCGGAATCCTCGGGCGGTGAAACCGGCGTGCCCCGTGAGATCGTCAGCGTGAGACCGTTCACGAAGAACAAAGTACCGAGCGTCGTCACGAAGGATGGAATGCGCAGATACACCGTCACGGCGCCGTTAATGAGCCCGACGAGCCCTGCCGCGATGACGCCGGTCAACATCGCCAACCATGCGGGCAAGCCTGCCTCGAGAGAAAAATGCATGATGAAAGGCGCAAACGCAAAAACCATCCCGGCGGAAAGATCGATCTCCCCGCCGATCATCAGCATGATTTCACCAAAGGCAATGATCGCCACCGGGGCGATGAACTGCGAGAGATTCTGAAGACTCGCGCCCGTCAGCAGGAAGTCATGGTTGACTGTCTCGAAGTAGATGCAAAGGATGAGTGCGACGGCAAGAATGCGAATCTCGCTGGAACGCCCGAGCGCGCTTGACCAGCGCCTCGGACGTCGAGCGGGTTGTTGAGCGTCCGGCACGGCGGAGGTCACCCTTTGATCGCGCCCGTGCGTGGCACGATCTGGGCTTTCGTGCTTTTGCCCTCATAGCGCGTCGAAGTGTTCAGGTAGGGTTCGACGCTGCCCTTGGTGACGAATTTCAGACCCGTGTTGATATTGGCCGGCCCAACGAGGCCACCGGATGAAAGAAAGATGAAGGCCTCCAGCACCGTATAGAAACCTTGCACGTAAGGCTGCTGGTCGATCGTGAAGTCCAGGAAACCTTCGTGGATCAGATCGACCGTGCGCGGCAACAGATCAAAGCCGCCGCCGTGGACACCTTTGGAGGGCAGATTGGACTCCTTCATCACCTCGGCGACGCCCTGGGTACTGCCCGCGTCCACGGCAAACATGCCTTTGAGATCCTGATGGCCGAGAAAGAAGGATTTGATCTTCGATAGTTCTTCGTTGACGGTCGCGCCGGTGGCGATGGTCTGCACGTCGATCTTCTTGCCCGACTTCTTGATCGCAGCCGCCGCGCCGTCAAGCCGGGGCTGAATGTTGAGTTGGCCCGGCGTCGCGATAAAGAGCGCAACGAGCCCGCTGTCGATGAGGCTCACGATTCGCTCGCCCATCTGGTAGCCGGACAGATAAAGATCCTGGCCGATATAGGCAAGGCGCGGATTCGTCGAGCCCGAGGGCGCATCGGCGTTATAGGCGAACACGGGAATGCCGGCGTCGAGCGCGGCCTGGATCGGCTTGTCGAACGCCTTGGGGTCGACGATCGGTACGGCGATCGCGTCAGCTTTCCCGGCAATCGCAGCGTTAACGGCATTCACCATTTCGCCGATGTCGGCATTGGCCGAGCCGGTCCATTGATAGTCCATGCCCAGCAACGCGGTGGCATCCTGAATGCCGTATTGCGTGGGCACGAAGAACGGATTCGTTGTGACGTGGTTGACGAACACGATCTTCCAGCGCTTGTGCGCCGGGAACGGCCCGGCTTCCGCCGCCTGGGCCGGCGTGATCATGCCGCCCATCAGCGCCAGTGCCGCGGACAGGCCCGCACCCTGCAGCAATCCGCGACGCATGCCCTGCACTTCGTCCTTATCGTCCTTGCTTTCCTTCGCTTGCGTCATCTCAATCTCCCGTCTCTCAGTTGTTGAACACTTCAATGTTCATGACGGCGCAAGCAGGAAAAGCCCCGGCAAGAAAAGCACCGGAGCCGGGCATCATTTCTTTCATGAAACCCACGTGCACGCGCGTACGCATGACTACCCACCAGAAAATGCTATATCACGCCTTTTTAGCTACTAATCGATGTATACCCTTAACTAGTCCGACTAATTAATTTATTGCGGTGCAGCGCGGCCGTCCTCATTCGCCTTCGACCGTGCAATACAACACGGCAACAGGACAGGCCTCGCTCGCCATCCGCAGGTCGTACGTTGTCGAAATGATCTTCGCGATACACCACTTCAATAGTATTACTATCGAGTCGGCGCACGGAACGAAAGGGACATGAAGAACCGTACGCGCCACTCGCCATGCTCTGCCCAATAGTTGGGCCCAGCCGCCCCGCTCGTATCAGGGTTGTGTCTGAAACTGGCTGCCGGTTTCCAGAACGCGTTCGGCGTCCGCGCGCGCATTGTCGAGCTGAACCAGACTTGCTTGCCGTGCGCCCAACGGGTCGCGGCTCTGGATTGCAGTGAGAATCGCCTTGTGCCGCGGCAACGAAAGCGCGTGTGTGTCGGGATGGCGACTCGTCAGCTTGATCGATTCCGTCAGCGCAAGTGAAAGCATGTTGCCAATATAGGCCAGCAGGTCGTTGTGCGTGGCCGCCATGATTGCGCGGTGAAACTCGAGGTCCGGATCGAGTAGCGCGCTTGCGGTTTCCGCATGCTCCATCTGGTCGTAAGCCAATGCAATGCGCGCGAGATCGTCGCTTGTTGCAGCCGTGGCGGCGAGTGCAGCCGCCGCGGGTTCGATGACGCGGCGCACAGTCAGAAGCGAACTGAAGAACTCGCCTTCTGGAACACTGTTGATTGTCCAGAACAGGACATCGGGATCAAGCATATGCCAGTCCGCGCGAGGCTTCACGACACTGCCCACACGCGGTTTCGACACGACCAGCCCTTTTGCCACGAGCACACGGGTGGCCTCGCGCAGCACGGGACGGCTAACGCCATAGCGCTCGCACAGGTCGGCCTCGGCAGGCAAGCGCTGGCCCGGCTGTACTTTGCCGCCGACGATATCCATGCCAAGCTCCTGCACAATGCGGCCGTGCAGGCTCTTGCGCTGTTGCAGATGACGGTAGTCCATGGTCAACGATCGAGGTCGTGTCCGGCTCAGTTTCGCGCCGGCCGGTGCGGCGTTCTGGATGGCACGTACCTCGTCGTCGACACGGGGGAGGCGAGTTGTGTGGAGATACTTGCCGGTCCCAGCATAGCACGCGACGTTTTGCGGCAATCGAGTCCGATTCGACTGGCTATTGCACTGCAAGCAGGACGTTTGCAATCACACCGGTTGCAATGACGGCGGCGGGCGCGCCGAGTAACGAAATGACCAGGAGCGGTGCGGCGATTGTCAACTTCATGGCGTTGCCTCCGGGAAAATAACTCGTAAGCAGCGTGGCGTTCGAAGGCGTGTCGGCCACGAAGCACCTGCTGCGTGTTGATTGTTCCGCTACGCGACGCGGCGCTCATCAACGCTCACAACGTCTGCGCTGGCCAATCATGTCACAAGAACGCCTGTTCGCCAAAACCACGCGAGAAGGCTTCGCGGGTTCGAGTCACGTGGCGCCGTGGCGTCACGGGAGTACGCAGGCTGACGCGTGGAAGCGTTGCCACGAGATTGACTCGAAGCAGTCCGACACGCATCGAGTCTGTGCGCTGACGAACATCTCGTATGAAGCGCCACACGATTGCCCGTCGACGGGTCATGCTGCGCTGCGACGGCATTGCAGAGGCATCGCAAATATATTGAAAAAAGCTTTTCCCACATATTGATCTGTTGGACACCTCAGCATTAAGATGGGTCCGTTGGCGCGCGACATGTCATCCAGAAGCAAGAGGACAGCTCGCAGCAGCCATCCCCGAATTGATCCTGCTCGCGAAGCGAGGCCAACGGATCAGCTTCCCAGCAAAGCAGGTTTAGCCAGGAGACGGAGATGCTCAGTCCGCATGAATTCGCGACTCTCATGCTGCTCAAGGATGCGCCGGATTGGCTGAGCCTTGACGGTGCCGATCTGGAAGCGCTTCTGGACCGTCAGCTCGTCACGCTGGAAAACCTCCCTTCCGGGCAGCAGCGTCCGCTGATCACCCACGACGGACAGATGTTTCTCAAGGCTGCAGCTCGTATCCTGAACGACGAATGACACGTATCGCTTGATCAGCTTCACTGTCAAGGAGTGTTCCGTGGCCGAATCGTGGACAGGAATCGTCGTGGGTCTGTGCGGGTTGAGCGCCGCCGTGCTGCTGGTCGCCGTTCACTATTGGCGCGAAATCACGCGGCAGCGGAAACTCAGGCGGATGGACCATCGCGATTGGTGGGAAGTGATGCGCGACAGGCACTGAAGTGCAATAGTGCAATAGCACGCCGTGCATTGGTCCGATACTGGCTAACGCCACGTGCGGCTTCGGCCTGCTCTCCTCGACGTTGAATAGCCGTGCGAGCGCGGGGCTTGCCATCAATACTTCGACATACTGATTTTCAGCTATTGCAGACATGCAAGTAGCTGAAATGTCTGGTGCCGTGGATGTCCGCGAATAACGCGTTGGAATTCTGACGCGACGCAGACTTTATTCAACGGCACGCGTCGTCATGAACGCCGTTCATGTCGTTCATTTTTGTCCCGAATTTGACCGTCTTTTGTCGCGGCCATATTGTGCGGACATGCCATCCCCGTTCGTATCGCCATACCTGCCGATCTGAGTTGTCGAGAGGCGGGCTCTCCCACATCGTGCCCTGCCAGATACCATGAACCCTGACGCAACAGCTACGCTTGCTCCCCTATCCGACCGGCGTCCGACCAGCAAGGTTCGCCGCGCGGTGACGACTGCCGTGCTCGGCCAGATCCTCGAATGGTACGACTTTTTTCTGTACGGAACGGCCGCCGCGCTGGTGTTCGGCCGGCTCTTCTTCCCCATAGGCAGCGATCCGCTGACTGGGACGATTGCCGCGTTCGGCGGCTTTACGGTCGGCTTCATCGCCCGCCCGATTGGTGGCGTGCTCTGCGGCCATATCGGAGACCGGTACGGCCGCAAGACGGTCATGATGCTGACGCTTTTGATGATGGGCAGCGCGACCGTCCTAATGGGCCTCTTGCCGACCTATCAGCAGATCGGGATCGCAGCCCCCATCATGCTGGTCCTGCTGCGCATCGTGCAGGGCCTTGCTGCCGGCGGAGAATGGAGCGGCAGCATTTTGCTCATCCACGAAAACGCACCCGCATCGAAGCGCGGCGCACTGGCTGCGTGGAGTCCGTGCGGCGCTGCATTCGGCTTCGTTCTTTCCACCGCTGCATTCCTGCTCGTGCAGACGCTTTCGTCTTCCGACTTTCAAAGTTGGGGCTGGCGCGTGCCGTTCCTGTGCAGCGCCGCGTTAGTCGCGCTCGGACTGTGGATGCGTCGCTCCGTGGATGAAAGCGCTGAGTTCGCCGAGGTCAAGGCTGCGCACCGCGGCAGTCGCATGCCGATTATCGAAGTGCTGCGCCAATGTCCGCGTCAGGTGCTGACCGTTTTCGGCCTGCGCTTTGGCGAAGGCGCTGCGTCGTACATCTTCTTCGCTTTTTCGATTGCCTACGGCAGGTTTGTCGGCCTGCCATCGAGCTGGATTCTGGGTGGATTGACCGTGTCCATGCTGCTGATGATCCCCGTTTCGCTCGTGATGGGTCACGTGACGGACAAGATCGGCCGCAAGCCGGTTTATCTTGCCGGAGCAATCGCAATGGTTCTGGTTGCCTACCCTTACTTCCTGCTGCTTGGATCGGGCGTGCTATGGAAAGTCGTCCTGGCCCTCGTCCTCGCCAACAGCATCACGCTGGGTATCCTCGAAGGCGCCCAGCCTGCTTTCATCAGCGAATTGCTGCCCGTCCATCTACGTTTCTCGGGTCTCGGCATTGGCCGCGAGGTGTCGTCGGTACTCGGCGGCGGCCTGTCGCCGATGATCGCGACGGCGCTGCTCGCGCACTACCGTAGCGCCGCGCCAGTCGCGATTTACCTCGTTGTTCTCGGACTGATCACCATGCTGGCGACCTGTCTTGCGCCCGAGACCTTCCCAAAGGCGTTGAGACTTCAGGCGAAAGAAAGTGCTTAACACCGTCAAGTGGCAGCGCCCCGGCGGCGCCGCGCGAGACGGATCGATTACTCAATTACGACACCCTGCCATCATGCAAAGCCTCCAAAGTGCCAGTCTTCCGACGCACGCCTACGAACCTCGCGTCATCGATCAAGCCGACCCGTATCCGGAGTACGCGGGTCCCCTTACCCTCGACGTCCTGATCGAGGAAATAGCGCGTCGCAGGGACGAGTTCGATCAACTCTCGCATGTTCCGCGCGACATGATCGCGAAGATGAAACGCGCGGGCATCTTTCGGGCAAGTACGCCGCGCCGTTTCGGTGGAGACGCGCTGCCGCCGCCGCAGTTTCTGCGCATGCTCGAACGGATCGCGATCGCCGACGGATCGACCGCGTGGGTCGCCGCGTTCGGGTCCGCGAATACCTATCTCGCGTCGCTCCCCATCGAAACGCAGCAGCATATCTATGCAAAAGGACCGGATCAGGTTTTCGCCGGCGGACTCTATCCGTTGCAGCCGGCCGCCAAAGTACCGGGTGGCTTCATGGTCAGCGGACAATGGCGATTCGCAAGCGGTTGCAAGGGCGCGGACTGGATCGGTGTAGGGATCGGCGGTACGCCCGCCAATTCGGGTGACACCGGCGCGGGAAAGCCGTTCACTGCTGTATTCGCGGCGCACGAGGTCGAGATCGTCGAGAACTGGAATGTCGTCGGCATGCAGGGCACCGGCAGCCACGATCTGCGGCTTCGCGACAAATTCGTCGATGCGCAATGGACATTCGTTCGCGGCGGGCAAGCGCTGATCGACGAACCGCTCTACCGCTATCCCGCCGTTGCCTACCAGGCGCAAGTGCACGCCGCGGTCAACATCGGCCTCGCGCGTGCAGCGCTCGACCTGCTGACCGACATGTCCGGATCGACAAAAACCACCACCGGTGCTCCACGTCTTGCAGACCGCGGTTACTACCGCTCCGGTCTCGCGAAAGCGGAGGCCAACTGGCGCAGCGCGCGCGCGTTCTTCTACGAGTCCTCCGAGTCGGCGTGGCAGACGATCGTCGCCGGCGATCCTGTGACACAGGATCAGGCCAATCTGATGCGCCTCAGTGCGACTCACGCCGCACAACTGTGTGCCGAAGTCGTGATGCACGCGTATCAGTTGGCGGGCATCGCGGCGATCTACCGCGAGAACCGGCTGCAGCGATTGGTGCGCGACTCGATTGTCGTGACGCAGCATGCGTTCCTTGGAGAAGGCACCTACGACGCATCGGGCGCGCTGTTTGCAGGCATCGCGCCGGTCACGCCGTATCCCTGAAGAGGCCCGTGACACACGAAAGCGACAGGACAATCATGACTATCGAAGACAGCAAACGGCGTTTCCGCGATGCGATGGCCTGCCTGCCGGCGGCCGTCAACATCATCACCACCGACGGCCCGAGCGGACGTAGCGGAATTACCGCAAGCGCAGTCTGTTCCGTAACGGATGCGCCGCCCACAATGCTCGTTTGTATCAATCAGGCCAGTTATGTGCACGATGTTCTGCATCACAACCGGAACGTGTGCATCAACGTGCTGGCTGCGGAATGCCAGGACGTCGCGCGGGATTTCGCCGGCATGACGGCCTGCTCGATGGACGAGCGGTTCGAACGTCATGCGTGGACGATCGGGCATCGGTCGGCGCCCGTCCTCTCGCATGCGATTGCAAGCCTCGAAGGCGAGATTGTCGACCTCAAGAGTGTCGGCTCGCATTCGGTCATGTTTGTGGAAATCAGGCATGTTTCGATCAGGTCGGGCGGCGACGGACTGATCTACTTTGGCCGGCAGTTCCACCGTCTTGCGCGGCTGGAAGCAACGGCGCAGTCCGTCGTCGCAAGCGCCGCGAGGTGAACGTGGAAGTCTGCCTGTTTCTTATCGGCTATCGCAGTGACACGCACCGGGAGCCGCGCGACGTCGATACATCGCTTGTCGAGGCGGCATCCCGGAACGTGGAAGGGCTGCGACGCTTCGTGATCCATCGCGCTGTCGAGTCGGCGAATGGCGACCCGCTGTCGCAAGAAGATGGTTTGAAACCAACCTGCGTGCTGCAGTGGTATTTCGACGATCTCGATCTTGGCGAGACAGCGCTTCAGCGTGACGGTGCGGCACACACGATCGTGGACCACACGACAGACGCCGCCCAAGGCCGTCTTGCATTCACGCAGCAACTCATGGCGGTGAGACGATTCGCTACGCCAAATGCTCACGACTCCGGCAATCCGTCTGAAAAATGCACGTATCTCGTCGGCTACGAAGGGGAAGCACGCGACTTCAATGCGTGGCTGACGCACTATCTGACGCATCACCCTCCGCTCATGGCGCAACTCCCCGGCATTCGCGAGCTCGAAATCTATACGCGCGTCGACTATCGAACCGGCTTGAACATTCCGCGAGCGACTGCCATGCAGCGGAACAAGGTCGTGTTCGACGATCCCGCAGCGCTGGCCCAGGCGTTGGCCTCGCCGGTCCGTGCGCGGATGAAGCAGGATTTCGACGCATTTCCGGCATACAGCGGTCCGGCCTCGCATTTCCCTATGCACAGCATTTACGGTAACCTGAATCGGACGTAAAGCCGGACGCAATTAGTTCCAACCGGTCCGGCGCTGTCACTTCCCCGCTCTGCGACCCGGATGTTGTTGCGCCGAAAGTTGCGCGTCCGTCCTAACAGCCAGTGTCTGACGCAACGCGATCGTCAGACTCCTTCACTGCCGCGATTCGAACGTCATGACAAAGTCGCACCCTGGCATTACGGATTTGAATCTGCTGCGCGTGTTTCTGGCCATCTCGGATCTACGCAGCCTGACCGCCGCGGGCGAACGCCTCGGACTCACGCAACCCGCCGTTAGCCATGCGCTCCGGCGGCTGCGTGCGTTATTCGACGATCCGCTCTTCGTCCGCACGCCCAGCGGCATGGTCCCCACCGATGCGGCACTGCGTTTGCACGCACCGCTCACGCAGGCATTCGAAATCATCAACGCGGCGGTGCAGCAGCTCGCGAAATTCGACCCCGCTACGACGACGCGCGTATTCCGCGTGTCAATGTCGGATATGTCGGAGTTCTATTTCCTGCCGCCGCTTCTCTCGATGCTCGACCGCACTGCGCGCGGCATCCGGATCGAGATTGCCAATGTCTCCGTCGACTCCGTGAGTGCCGCGATGCGCAGCGGTGAAATCGACCTCGCGCTCGGTTACGTTCCGGGTCTGGATCCCGGTTGTGTGAGCAGGACGCTATTCTTCGACGAACACGTTTGCGTGGTGCGGGCGGGTCATCCTTTGCGCAAACTGAAGCCAACCAAGGAAGACCTCGCGGGTTTGCGCTACGTCTACGCAAGCACGAATGCAACCGGACACCGGATGGTCGAGCAATGGCTGGAGGAATTGAATCTGCGCCGGGATATCGTGCTGCGCCTGCCTCATTTTGTAGTCGCGCCCGAGATCGTCCAGAACACCGATCTCGCAGTCATTTTCCCCAGGAGCATCGCGCAGCGCTTCAACCGCAACAAGTCCTTCCGCATCCTCCCGTTGCCTTTCTCGTTGCCGCGCATCGAAATTCAGGTTCATTGTCATAGCCAGTTCTCGGCGGATCCAGGCATCGCATGGCTGCTCGACTCCATATACGATATGTTTCATCAACCCGACCCGCCTGAAGGCACAACGTTCGAGGCCGCCTCCGCTTCGTCCGCCGTTGGCGCGCGAGGGGCTTGATCCACGCGAATGTCTACCAAGCAATCGCGTCTACTCGTGACGCTTGCCGACGTACATAGCAAAGACGCCGCGGGAAGCAGCCGATTGCGAGCCGCATGTCGGTCTGTTATGGGAGTTTGCCGAGAAGAGCGCCGAGTTCGTCTTTCTTGAATGCACGGAGCGTTTGCGTGCGGACATTGCCCGCGGAGCCGAGCGCGAGGCCGAATGACATGAAGCTTTGCTCGTCCGGTGCTTCCACGATCGTGACAATGTCATATTGGCCCATCGTCCAGTAGATCTCTTTCATTTCACAGCCAAAGCTCTTGGCCATTTCCGCCGCTTGACCGGCCCGCTGCGTTGTGTTTTTGACGGCGCGAATACCCTGATCGGTAAACTGCGCAAGAACCACATAAGTCGCCATGACGATTCCCCTTACGAATACGACGAGTCGGGATTCAGACACGCAGGCTCGACTGCGAACGCCACTGCAATCGAGTTGCTCGAAAGCGTTCTGCGCGTAACCTGATTTTAGGCAATGGAATCGCGCGTCACTGGCTGTTTGGCGGCTTGGACAGTCGAGGAGGCGCGAGGCCGATCGCATCAATCTCGACACCTAACGTTTCCGATGGGAAAAGTTGCTCAATGGCCACATGAGCCGGACATGTGCTGGACGCTAGCCGCTAGCCAGCCCCACCCTTCTCAAATGTTATTATCGGAAACATCGAACGCCGCGCAAGGCGAGCATCTAAGCCAGCCCCATGGACACCCACCTCACCAAACCCGCTGATCCATCGACCACCGACCTCGGCCGCCGCGTGCGCGCCGCCCGCCAGGCGCAGGATTTGACGCTCGAAACCGCGAGCCGCCTCTGTGGCGTCTCCCGCTCGACCCTCTCCAAAGTCGAAAACGGTCTGATGTCCCCGACTTTCGACGTCCTGCAAAAGATCGTGCTCGGCTTGAGGATTGAGATTGGCGAACTGTTCGGCTCGACACCCAAGGTCAGCGCCAGCGGCCGGCGCGCGTTGACCCGCAAAAACGAGGGCCAGCGCCACGCCTATCGCGGCTATCAGATGGAGTTGCTCGCCACGGATCTGGCGCACAAGGCGATGTTGCCGTTTCGCATCCGCATCTCGGCGCACACGCTGGATGCTTTCGATGACTGGGGCCGTCACGAGGGCGAAGAATTCCTGTACGTGATCAGCGGCAGCGTGTGCCTCTATTCCGAGTTGTACGCGCCGACGCATCTGAACGCTGGCGACAGCCTGTACTTCGACAGCCGTACCGGCCACGCTGCAGTCTCCACCAGCGACGAAGACGCGGAGGTGTTGTGGATGGCAACCAGCGCCGACATTCCGCAGACGTCGGCGGCTGCGGAACCGACGAAAAAATAGCGAAGGCGCCTGAGCCGCTCGCAGCGCGTGGAAACGCCAAAAGCGAAGGCCAGCGTCGCCCATGCCGACGGCAGCGCCACCGGCAAATGACAATGCCAGTGCCGACACCAATAGCAACGCCGTCGCGCCCCCTAACGTCGCATCGCCAACGCCCGCTGTGCCAGTTGCACGATATGCATCGCGTGCTGACCCGTCCCCTGTTCGATCTGCTCGCGGCAACTGAAGCCGTTGGTCAGCACAATCGTTTCCGCGTTCGCAGCGGTTGCGGCACGCACTGCGGGAAACAGCGAGTCTTCGCCGATCTTCTCCGACAGCGCGTGATGTTTGTCGTCAAAGCCGAACGATCCCGCCATCCCACAGCATCCCGTATCGAGCAATCTCCACTTCACGCCAAGCTTGTTCAGCAACGCGGTATCGCCTTGCATGCCGAACAGCGCCTTCTGATGACAATGCCCGTGCACGATCACGTCCGCAGCAAGCGTCGGCCAATCGAACGGCTGACGCGCGACGAAATCGGAAAATAGAAACGTCTGCGCCGACAGTTGCGCCGCTAGAGCATGACCGGGGAACTGCTTCAGCAGTTCATCCTTGAACACCGATAGGCAACCGGGTTCAAGTCCGACCAGCGGCACACCGGCCGCGATATCGTCCCCGAGGTCGTCGAGAATGGTGCTCAGCAACTCGCGCGCGCGTGCGAGCAAACCAAAGTCGTACAGCGGACGTCCGCAACACAAACGTTTCTTCGGCAGCACGACGTGCCACCCTATCTGCATCAGCACATCGGCAGCGGCCTGCGCAATCTCGGGCGTGAAGTGATCGTTGAATGTATCGACCCACAAGATGACTTTCTTCGCCTCGCCACGAGGGCGAGCATCGAGCTCCGTCTGAGGCGAACGCCGGACACTCTGCCGATACGTCCGCGTAGCAAACTTCGGCAACTCACGCGCTTGCGACACCCCGGCAGCCCACTTCCCAAACGCGGCCAACCCTGGCGCCGACGTCATGAAATTCGTCAATCGCGGGAATCGCGCCGCCCATGGCGCCCATTCGCCAATCCGCCCCATAAACAATGCCTGGCGCGGTCGACGATTCGTCTCGTAGTAATGCGAGAGAAATTCCGCCTTGTACGAAGCCATATCCGTATGCGTCGGACAATCGGATTTGCAGCCCTTGCACGCGAGGCACGTGTCGAGTGCCTCTTTCACTTCACGGCTTTGCCAGCCGTCGGCGATCACGTCGCCTTGCAGCATTTCCCAGAACAGATGCGCGCGGCCACGCGTCGAGTATTTCTCTTCGCGTGTCGCGCGAAAGCTCGGACACATCGTGCCGCCTTCGAGCGAGCGGCACTTGCCCATGCCGATGCATCGTTCGATCTCGCGCTGAAAACCGTCACCTTCCTGGCTCGCGAAGGTGAGCTTCGTTTGCAGTGTCACGGGTTTGTAGGCCGGCCCCATGCGCAGGTTTTCGTCGGCGCGATAAGCATGCACGACCTTGCCGGGATTCAATCGGTTGGCCGGGTCCCAGATCGCCTTGAACTGTTCCATCGCGTGCATCAGTTCGGGGCCGTACATGATCGGCAGGAATTCGGCCTTGGCCTGACCGTCCCCGTGTTCACCCGATAGCGAGCCGCCGAATTCGACGACCAGTTCCGCCGCCTCGCGCAGAAACTTGCGCCACGTCGCGACACCTTCCGCGCTGCGCAAATCGAAGGTAATGCGCGCGTGGACACAGCCGTCGCCGAAATGACCGTATAGACTCGTCTCGTAGCCATAGCGATCCACCAGCGCCTGAAACGCGCGCAGATAATCGCCGAGACGCATTGGATCGACGGCTGCGTCCTCCCAGCCGACCACCGGATCCGGCGTGCCCGCATCCACCGACAAGGCCACCGCCGACGCCCCCGTCTCGCGGATCGACCACACCTTCGCCTGCAACGCGCGATCTTCGACGAGCATCGCCGACACGTTCGGCCCCGCCGTGCCCGACGAGAAATACGCTGCAGCGGTTTGCGCCCGATGCACGACATCGTCTTGCGTATCCGCGCCGAATTCGAGCACGACCCAGGCATCGCCTGGCGGCAGCAAGGCGATCTCATCCTTCTTCAACCCGCGCGCCTGCAAGCCGCGAATGATCGCGCGGTCGAGCCCCTCGATCGCGATCGGCCCGCAACGCATGAAATGCGGCACGGCGTCCGCAGCGGTGTAGATATCGGTGAAACCGACCACAACGATCACGCGTTTCGCCGGACTCTTCACGAGCCGCACTTTCGCCTGCAAGGTCACGGCGCACGTGCCCTCGGTGCCGACCAACGCACGCGCGACGTTGAAGCCATTTTCCGGCAGCAGTTGATCGAGGTTGAAGCCCGACACACGCCGCTTGATCTGCGGGAATTTCGCGCGAATCTGATCGGCGTAGGTGTCGCGTAGCCGCTTGAGCGCGGCGTAGATTTCGCCCTGCCGCCCACCTGCTGCGATGATGCGCTCGAGCTCGTCATCCGAAGTAGGCCCGACCCAGAAACGCGCGCCGTCGAAGGTCGCGATTTCCAGCGCCTCGACGTTCTCCACCGTCTTGCCGGCCATCACCGAATGCGCGCCGCACGAGTTGTTGGCGATCATGCCGCCGAGCGTGCAGCGACTGTGCGTCGCGGGATCGGGTGCGAACGTGAGGCCGTGTTCCTCGGCGGCATCGCGCAAGGTGTCGCAGACCACCCCCGGTTCGACGATCGCAACGCCCGCCACGGGATCGACCGACACGACGCGGTTCACATACTTGCTCGCGTCGGCCACTACTGCGACATTCACGCATTGACCGTTCTGCGAGGTGCCGCCGCCGCGCGGAAGAAAGGGCACATCGTTGCGGCGGCACGCAGCGAGCGTTTCCAGCAGATCGTCGACGTCCGACGGCACCACCACGGCGAGCGGAACTTGCCGATAGTTCGATGCATCCGCGGCATACAGCGCTTTCGAGCCCGGATCGAAGCGCACTTCGCCGCGTACGTTGCGGCGCAGGTCGGCTTCGAGCGCCTGCATCACCGTAGCGGTCCCTTGAAAGGGCCTGGCAACGCGTGGCGCATTCGACGGGCCATGAGCCGCGTCGCTCAACGAAGCGCTAGTACTCGCGCCCTGCTCTTCATCCAATGACGTTCCCACTGCGCCCCTCATATTTCGTGTCCAGCGCCCACACTATTGGCCGGCACGCGTGAATCAAGCCGCCTGGCTCGCCGTCATCCTGAAGATGCCCTGTGCGTTGCCCGCATCGAAACGCAGGTCCGTTTCCCAGCGGCGTGCCTCCTGATCGAAGGTCCGCTTGCGCGTGATGAACTCGTAGAACGAACCCGGCACGTCGCGCCTCACGATGCTGCCGTCGGCCGCACGGAATTCGCGCGGCACGATGTCCGCACGGTACGCGGTCTGAAACACGCGGCCCGACCGCGAACGCTCCACTTCCGGCTTCATCGGACGACCCTTCGCCTTTTCGTCGTCGGAGAGCTTGAAGACGTCCGCGACGCGATCGGTGGCGTGATTGAAGGCGTTGCCTTCCGTCGCGATCCACGCCATTTCCGCCGACTCCTTCAACAATACGTCGTAATCGTCCTCGCGTGGCGTCTCATGCTGACGCGCGAACGCACCGACGATCACCGGCAGCAATGCGTGAGCCGCTTCGAGCGGCAACACGCCTTCGCGTTCGAGTTCCCACAACTGACCGGCGGCTTGCGGCGTCAACGGATCGCGAGACGCACCGATCACATTCGTCACCGCCTGCTGGAATTCCGCCGAAAACCGCTCGGGATGCAATTCGCTGACGAAGAACTGCGCGATCTCGTCGGGCGCGTCGTCATGCGCCCAGGCGCGGCCGGTCATGCCGAGACGGTCGAGCGGATAGCGGCCGTTGATACTGAAGCCGAGCGGCCGCAGGATGCGCGCGAAGGCTGCTTCCCCCGGCGGCAACGCGCCGCTCGCGGGCCAGCGCACGGTGCGCAATGCACCGTGGTCGAAGTAGACGCTGCCGCCGGCGGCGATCGTCTCCCCCGTGTACTGGCGGCCATTCGCCGAGCGCGCCAGCAAGTCTTCGAACAGCGCCATGTTCATCGCCTGCGCCATCTCGGCGCGCGTGACGATGCCGGCTTCCCATTCGTTGAGAATCCGCGGATGGTTCAGCGTGGCGAACAGCCTCGCGGTTTTCTCGGCGCCGAGCAGTTTCAGCAGCAGTTGTTCGACATTCGCATTCTTGATGTTTCGCATATCGGGTCCGTGGAAGGTGCGGCGAGCACGCGTTCGTGTCGTCGAAGATGGCCGACCGGCGTAGTTTCAAGGCGCAAGCACGGCATCGCTGGATGCGAGATTATTCAAATTCGCAGCGCCGCCGTAAAGCGAGATAAAATCGCCACTTGATGCGTTTTTGGAATCATCGTGCGAAAGTTCAAGATCCCCAACATGGGCGCGCTGCTCGCTTTCGAAGCCGCCGCGCGGCATGAGAGCTTCACGCACGCGGCGCGCGAGCTGTTCCTCACTGAAAGCGCGGTGTCCCGGCAGATCAGCACGCTGGAGAACAATCTCGGCGTGCGGCTGTTCGTGCGAGTGAAGCAACGCGTGCTGTTGACCAAGGCGGGCAAGGTTTATAGCGCGCAGGTGCGGCGCTCGCTGGAACAACTGGACCGCGACACGCTTTCGATCATCGCGCATGGCAGCGGCGGCGGTTATCTCGAACTGGCGGTCCTGCCGACTTTCGCATCGCAATGGCTGATTCCGCGGCTGGCGGCATTCAACGCGCAGTATCCGGATGTGCGAGTCAACATGGGCGTGCGCACCGGCACCTTCCCGTTCGCCGATACGCATTTCGAAGCGGCGATTCACTACGGCAAGCCGACCTGGCCGGGCACCTCCGCGGATTTTCTATTTAGCGAGGAAGTCGTGCCGGTGTGCGCGGCGAGTCTGCTGACACGGCCTGTGGAGACAGCGGCCGATCTGCTGGACTATCCGCTACTGCATTCCACCACCCGGCCGGACGGCTGGGCGTCGTGGTTCGCCAACCTCGGCGTCGACGATAACCGGACGATGCAGGGGGTCCGCTACGAGCTCCACACAATGCTGATCAGCGCCGCCGCGGCCGGTCTCGGCATTGCGCTGGTGCCGCGTTTTTTTGTCGACGCACAGCTCGAACAGCTCGGACTCGTGATGCCGCTCGACGCGCCCGGCGTCGCCGACTCGGCGTATTACCTCGTCTATCCGACGGAGTTGAGCCACGGCAAGCCGCTCACGAGCTTTCGCGAGTGGCTGTTGCGGGAAGCGGCGGCATACAGCGCGATGAATCCTGGGCTGGCCCGCGATCCCGATACTGATACCGGTTGATTCCGCGGCGAGCGGCAGATGGTGGGCGATGAGCGGTGAGTGGTAAGCCGTGAGCGGCGCGCGGTAGACGGCGGGCGGTGATCGGCAGTCGGCAGTCGGCAGTCGGCAGTCGGCAGTCGGCAGTCAGCAGTCGGCAGTCGGCAGTCGGCAGTCGGCAGTCAGCAGTCGGCAGTCGGCAGTCGGCAGTCGGCAGTCAGCAGTCGGCAGTCGGCAGTCGGCAGTCGGCACTCGGCAGTCGGCAGTCGGCAGTCGGCAGTCGGCAGTCGGCAGTCGGCAAATGCTAAAACTAAAGCATTAAGCGCCGGCTTGCCCGCGTGCCTGCGCCAACGCGCTCAGATTGCCTTCGCCGAAACCGTGATGTCCTTGCCGCTGCACGATCTCAAAGAAGATTTCGCCGGCACTGCGCCGCACAAAGGTCTGGAAGAACAGCAACGGCACGCCGTCGGCGCCGATCTCGCCATCCACCAGCACATGCGTGCGCTTGAGCCGCTCGACATCGAGCCCATGCCCCGGCAGGCGCGCATCGAGCTGCTCGTAATAGCGCGGGGGCGGCTCGACGAATTCGACGCCGTTCGCGAGGAGTTGCTCGACGCACGCAAAGATATCGTCGGTGGCGAGCGCGATGTGCTGCACGCCCTCGCCCGGATGATCCGGCAAATACTCGTGCATCAGATTCGTGCGGCGCGTGCCTTCTTCATACAACGGCACGCGGATCGCGCCGCACGGCGACACCATCACGCGCGATTCCGCCGACACATGCCAGTTCGCGTGCAGCTCGTGAATTTCACGGAAGTTGAGCAGGTCGCGATAAAAATCGAGCCACTCCTGCATCCGGCCCTCACCGACCGTTTGCGTCAAATGATCGACCGCGACGAGGCCGGTGCCCGCGTGACTCAGATCGGCATGCGCGGTATCGATCTCGATCGGACGGAAGTCGATGTCGAAGATCGAGATGTCGCCAAGGCCGCCGCGCTGGCCGCCACGGCCGCGCCAACGGTCGACGAAGTAAATATGCGAATCGCCGATGCCCTGGATCGCCGGAATCAGCAGCTCTCCCGCGCCGATACGCTCGCCTTCGAACGCCCATGCACCGAGTTCGATCGCACGGTCGAAGGCGCGCTGCGCGTTGGCCACGCGAATGCCGATCGCGCAGATGCCCGCGCCATATTCCTCGGCGTAGCGCTCGGCAAACGAATCCGGCTCGGCGTTGATCAGGAAATGCATCTCGCCCTGGCGATACAGCGTGACGTCCTTGCTGATATGGCGCGCAATCGCCTTGAAGCCAAGTTTCGTGAAGGTCTCGCCGAGCGCCTTCGGCTCGCGCGAGGCGAACTCCACGAATTCGAGGCCGGCGGTGCCGAGCGGATTGTGCTCAGGCGCCGACACGGCGCGCAGCGCGGCGTCTGGTGTGGGCAAGTCGCTGGGCATGGCAATCTCCTTGTACGGTCTTTCGTACGCTGTCGCGCGTGGTCGTGATGTTTTTGCTGTCAGCTGCGAGCCGTCACCCCGCCGCAGTGTGACACCGCCAGCGTGGTGTGCCGCAGCAATACATCCCGCGACGGCTTTTTCACCGTGTTTGTACACCGGGTAGCAGGGCGTTCGCAACCTTCATTTTGTACTGGATGGTTCACGCTTGGCGAATTGGGCGCTTCGACGCACGTTTGGCCGCGGGCTTGCCTGTGGCAGCCGCCATGCGCTGCTGCGCGACCTCGCGCACGGCATCGATGAACGCCCGACCCACCGGCGAAGGCTGCGTGTCCGAGCGCCGGATCAGCCCGACAGGTTCGCCGGTCCCCGTGAACGGCAAGGGCAAACGCACCAGCATGCCGTGCGCCAGTTCATATTCGACTGCGCTCAACGGCACGAACCACACTGCGTCATTTTCCAGCGTCAACGCGCGCCCCGTCGACACCGACAGCACTTCGACAAACCCCGACAACGGCGGCACGCCCCATGCGCTCAACAAACTCTCAGCCGATTGCCGGATCAGTGTGCCGAACGGCGGCAGCACCACTGGAAAATCCTCCAGCGAAGTGGCCGGCAAGCCGGCCCCCAGCGCCAACTGATGCCCCGCGCGGACCACGGCAATCAACGGCTCGCTGAAAAGCTGCTCGAAACTGAGTCCGACCATCCGTTCCGGGTCCGCCAGCCGCCCGATCGCGAATTCGATCGTGCCCGCCTTCAACCGTTCGAGCAACTCAGGGTTGGCGCCGGTGGCGAGGCGCACGATCACGCGCGGCCAAAGCGCGGCGAACCGTTTCAGCACCGGCGGCACCAGCGCCGCCGCGACAGTCGGCAGAATGCCGATTTCCAGCGTCGCGGCCGCCGCGCCTTCCGCGCGCGCAAGCAAGTCCACGCCCTGTCGCAACGCACTGACGCAGGCGCTCGCATGCGGCATGAAGAGCTGCCCCTCGCGGGTCGGCACAGCACCGTGGCGGCCGCGCTCGAACAGCTTCACGCCGAGAATCGCCTCCAGCTCGGCAACCGTCTTGGAGACTGCGGGCTGCGTGATGGACAGACTTTCGGCGGCCCGCTGCACGCCGCCGAACTGGGCGACAGCCAGAAAGCACTGGAGATGACGGAATTTGACGCGGCTGTCCGCGAGGCTGCGTTGCATAACGAAAGGTTATACGAAATGGACGAAAACGTCATTTTTCATAACCGTCTGAGTTAGATAAAGTCGCTTCATAACGCCGTATCCCACAATTCTCGAAGGAGACACTGATGGACGAGTCCTTTCTCACCGCGCGCGATTTCGCGTCCCATCCCGCCTACATTTATCCCGGCTACGGTTCTTCGGTCAAACGCGGTCCGACGCGTCCGCTGATCCCGCTGAAGGAAAAACTGCGCGACCAGCGCGTGCCGGTCTACGGCACGGAAGACCTCGGCGCGCTCGACCACGATCTGACGCGCAATGCCGTACGTAACGGCGAGCCGCTCGGCGAACGCATCATCGTGACGGGCCGCGTGCTCGACGAAGGCGGCCGTCCGGTGCGCAATACGCTGGTTGAGATCTGGCAAGCCAATGCCGCCGGCCGCTATGTGCACAAGAACGACCAGCATGACGCGCCGCTCGACCCGAACTTCCTCGGCGCCGGCCGCTGCATTACCGATAACGACGGCCGCTATCGTTTCCTGACGATCAAACCGGGCGCTTACCCTTGGGGCAATCACCCGAACGCGTGGCGTCCGAACCATATTCACTTCTCGCTGTTCGGCGACCATTTCGGCTCGCGCCTCGTCACGCAGATGTATTTCCCCGGCGACCCGCTGCTGGCCTTCGATCCGATTTTCCAGGGCACGCCCGAGCACGCACGCGACCGCATGATTGCAGACTTCTCGCTCGACACAACGCAAGAAGCCTACGCGCTTGGCTACAACTTCGACATCGTGCTGCGCGGCCGCAACGAAACCCCGATGGAGCGCTAAGCCATGACGACCCTCAAGCAAACACCTTCGCAAACGGTTGGACCGTACTTCGCCTATGGTCTGTGCCCGCAGCAATACAACTTCGACTTCAAGAGCCTGTTTACACCGGTTCTGGCCGACCGCGAGGCGGTCGGCGAACACATCACGATCGTCGGCCAGGTATTCGACGGCGACGGCAAAGTAATCGGCGATGCAATGCTGGAAGTGTCGCAAGTAGACGCGCAAGGCCACTACCCGGAATCACGCGATGAAATCCTGGAGACGGGCTTCCGTGGCTTCGCCCGTGTCGGTACGGGCACCGATCCGCACAAGCGGTTTGTCGTTGAAACGGTGAAACCCGGCCGCGCAAATCCGGACGAGGCGCCGCATCTGAATGTGATTGTGACGATGCGCGGCATGCTGCTGCACACCTTCACGCGCATCTATTTCGAGGACGAAGCCGAAGCCAATGAAAACGATGCCGTGCTGGCAGCAGTTCCGGCGGACCGGCGCGGCACGCTGATCGCGCGTCGCGATCCGAATACGGCCAATGTGTACCGGTTCGACATCTATATGCAGGGCGACAAGGAAACCGTGTTTTTCGATCTGTGACGCGGATTTTCTATACTTTCATATAGCTTTCACTTACACTGGAGATGATCCGTCTTGCGACTGGATCGCGAAACTCCGAGTAGTTAAGCCCGCCCCGCGCGGGCTTTTTTTTTGGATGCTCGCGCTCAACAGCGGAAATGGTCGATGTTCTGCCCGGCGTAGATTGCACGGGCGAGCCAATCCGGCTTGTCGCCGTGACCGTCCCACGTGTTTCCGTAGGCGTCACGGTACATCACGGCCCGGATCGCGCTTTTATCGGCTTCGATCGAATCGGCCAGCGCTTCCATCGTAATGCCGTATTCGTCCATGCGTCGGCGGATCCACACGATCAGGCGCTCACGCGCATTCCCGTCGAGGTCGAACAGCCGTTGTTCTTCTCGCTCTTTCATAACGTACCGGTTTCGCGGCTGATAATGCTCGCGCTGGAAAAACAAAGGCTTCGCTAAACAACGCGAAGCCTAGGTGTGAATCAGATGGGTTGAGTGCGAAACGAACTCACGATGCCGCTCCCGATGCGCGACAACTCGCACCTGGAATCATGCCCAATAAATCCGGGATTTAGGGGAATTCGCCGGCAAACGGCTCGATTCGCGCCCGATCGGCCTTGGTGCTCCAAGGCTGCTTTAGCGTCTGGAAGGTGATTCTAGCATCCAATTTCCGCTGCCCGCAGCAACTGATTGTTTGCCTGCGACGACCGGCTTTCCTTGTCTTTTCCGTTTGCGTTCGGCGCCGGCCAATTCAATTCTTACCGGTTGTTTATGGGTTCGATTTATGGGTTGGATTCGCGCTGACCCAAACCAAAACCTCTCACGCTCATGCTATGTTTCACGGACCCACATCGCCGCCCGTAGGAGACATACAAAAATGCCCGCCTCGACAGCCATCGTCACCATCCTGGCCGCACTGCTGCTCGGTGCCATGAGCCCCGGACCGAGCTTCGTCATCGTTGCCCGCAATGCCATCGGACTGTCACGCGGCGACGGCCTCGCAACGGCTGCCGGCATGGGCATCGGCGGCGTGTTCTTCAGCGGTATCGCCTTGCTCGGCCTGTACACCTTGCTGGCGACCGTAGAGTGGTTGTACGTCGGCTTGAAAGTGGCTGGCGGCCTGTATCTGATCTACCTTGCGTCGAAGATCTGGCGCGGGGCGGCCAAACCCCTTGCGTTCGATGCCACGCAAGCTGTCGCCGCCAACGTGCGCAAATCTTTCTGGATCGGTTTGAGCACACAACTCAGCAATCCGAAAACTGCGGTCTACTACGGCAGTATCTTCGCGGCCCTGCTTCCGCAACATCCGCCGCTTTGGTGCTACTTTGCGTTGCCTCCCGCGATCTTCGCCATTGAAGCCGGCTGGTACACCGTGGTTGCGCTGTGCTTTTCGAGCAAACGGCCGCGCGAGGTCTATTTGCAGTGGAAAGCCTGGATCGATCGCGTCGCCGCAAGCGCGGTGACCGCGCTCGGACTGCGCCTGATCCTGACGGCGCATAAAGTCGGCATCTGAAACAGAGACCCTGCTTGAGCGGCGTGCCGTACCGCGCGGCACGGCACGCCGGCAACGAGCGCAACATGACCACGCGTCCTCGATAGACAAACAGGCCCCATAACAAAACAGTTACAAGATAAGTATTGACGCTGGCATGCCCCGGCGGTTACTGTGGCACCCGAAGTTCAAGAAGTTCGATTGCTGTTCATCAATGTCTCGCTCCTCAGCGGTATTCGTTGTCCTCTCCCTCCTTGACGCTTCATGCGCTCCTCAACAGAGCAAATCTTTCTATTTTTACTCAAGGATTCTTCATGGATACCGGTACCGTTAAGTGGTTCAACGACAGCAAAGGCTTTGGCTTCATCACCCCGGACAAGGGCGGCGACGACCTGTTCGCGCACTTCTCCGAAATTCGCAGCGACGGCTTCAAGACGCTCGCTGAAAATCAGAAGGTGAGCTTCGAAACGAAGCAAGGCCCGAAGGGTCTGCAAGCGGCTAACATCAAGCCGCTGTAAGTTTGAAGGGCCCGGTGTCCGGCAACGGACATCGGGCTGCAGCGACATCCTCGCGGAGCTTTGTCTCCCACAGTTGGCGCGATCGCTTTTAGCTGCATGTGTTGTTCAGCAGCAAGTCCCAAGCGCCAAACGCCTCGTTGCACCTCATTCTCCCCTCTGGCTTTAACGCCCTTTTTAGCTTTCCGACTGCGTTTGGATTCGGCTCGCAATGGCTTGAATCGGCTCATCCGCGTGACCCGCATAGCGGCTCGCACGGCTAGCGCGCACTCGAACATTATTAAAATATAAAATGCAGAACAAACATATTCATCATTACAACGGCTACGCCGTCAAACCCTCGGCGCATCGTTTGCCCGACGGTAGCTTTTCATCCAACCTGCTGCTCGAATGCGCTGACAACACGCGTACCGAAGGGCGCTACCAGTTCTATTCGCTCGACTACTTTCCGAACGAAGAGCAGGCACTGCAGCACTCGGCACGCTGGGCACGCCGCTGGGTCGACACACGCGGCTAAGCGCGAGTCGACGCAGATGCACGCAGAGATTCTGCGCCAGCATCGTTCAGCACCCCATAGCGCGCCATCCGGCGCGCTGGACCATCGTGCGCGGTCTATTCGGTTTCTTCCGCCTTGATCCGCGCGCGCAGTTCGAACTTCTGAATCTTTCCCGTCGATGTCTTCGGCAATTCGCCGAAGCGCACCGCCTTGGGCAACTTGTACCCCGCAAGAAACTGCCGGCAATGCGCGATGATCTCGTCCGCACTCACCTGAGCGCCTTCCTTGAGTTCGACGAAGGCGCACGGTACCTCACCCCACTTCGGATCGGCCATCGCCACCACGGCGGCAACCGACACCGCAGGGTGACGGTACAACGCGTCTTCCACCTCGATGCTCGAGATGTTCTCGCCGCCCGAAATGATGATGTCCTTGCTGCGATCGCGGATACGGATGTAGCCGTCAGGC
This sequence comes from Paraburkholderia caffeinilytica, assembly GCF_003368325.1. NCBI lineage: Bacteria > Pseudomonadati > Pseudomonadota > Betaproteobacteria > Burkholderiales > Burkholderiaceae > Paraburkholderia > Paraburkholderia caffeinilytica. Next base: position 3,031,749 of record NZ_CP031466.1, read on the forward strand.
ATCCGCACGCCAAGGTCGCCGGTGTGGAACCAGCCGCCACGGAAGGTCGCCTCCGTGGCGCGCTCGTTCTTCAGATATCCCTTCATGCAGATGTTGCCGCGGAACATGATCTCGCCTAGCGTTTCGCCGTCGTCAGGCACGGGGGCGAGCGTGTCCGGATCGAGCACCGTGACGGCCGCCTGCAGGTGATAACGCACACCTTGCCGCGCGTTCATTTCGGCGCGCGCGATGTCGTCGAGCGTTTCCCATTCGTCCTGTCTGGCGCAGACCGCGGCCGGGCCGTAGGTCTCGGTGAGTCCGTACACGTGCGTCAGGTCGAAGCCGATCTCCTTCATCTTCGCGATCACCGCCGGTGCGGGCGCCGCGCCCGCCACCATCGTCGATACGCGATGCGCGATACCCTCACGCCATTCGGCGGGCGCGTTCGCCAGCGCGCTTTGCACGATCGGCGCGCCGCAATAATGCGTGATGCCCTCACGGCGAATCAGTTCGAATACCGTTTTCGCGTCGAATTTGCGCAGACAGACATTGACGCCGGCACGCGCGGCAACGGTCCATGGGAAACACCAGCCGTTGCAGTGAAAGAGCGGCAAGGTCCATAGGTAGACCGCATGCTTGGGCATATCCCATTCGAGGATATTGCTGAGCGCATTCAGATACGCGCCGCGATGGTGGTAGACCACGCCCTTCGGATCGCCGGTCGTGCCCGAGGTGTAGTTCAACGCAATAGCGTCCCACTCGTCGTCAGGCGAAGACCAGGCGAACTCGGGGTCGCCGGTTTGCAGGAAGGCTTCGTAGTCGATCGCGCGAATGAACTTGTCGGCGTCCGCAGGCATCGCATCGGCCACGCTGATCACGCGCAACTCGGGGAATTCCAGCGCCGCGCGGTGCGCCAATTCGCTGTACTCCGTATCGACGATCAACGCCTTCGCCCCGCCATGACGCAACATGAACAACAGCGACGACACGTCGAGCCGCGTGTTCAGCGTATTGAGCACGGCGCCGGCCATCGGCACGCCGAAGTGCGCTTCTATCATCGGAGGAATATTCGGCAGCAAAGCGGCAACCGTGTCGCCGCGTTCTATACCGGCCTGCCGCAATGCGCTGGCCAGGCGCCGGGTGCGCTCGTAGGTTTCGCGCCAGTTACGGCGAATCGCCCCGTGGACGACCGCCGGCCGCGCACCGTAGACTTCCGCTGCGCGCACGATGAAATCGATGGGCGTCAGCGGGACATAATTGGCCTCGCGCCGCTGGAGGCCTTCTTCGAACATGTGCTTCATCGCTTTGTCTCCTGAGGCGCTGGCCGCGCCGCCGATTATTCTGATTGATGAGCTAGCCTAGCAATCGTCATGGTGAACTGTCTGTCATTCAAATGACAGAGTAGTGCGCCCTGGCTCCCTCAACCAACTTCGCCGCACATGCCCCGCTAGCCGCTTATGGACGACGCACCGTTTTCCGCCGCCGCAGACTCTCGCTCGCACCGGCCCGAACGGGTTCCGCGCGCAGATCTGCCGCGGCTTTTCGGCACCTGCGCGTGGTTCAGGGCGCTCGCCGCCGAGCATCAGGCCATGGTTCTTGCCAGCGCGTCCGCCGGGCGGCTGGAAGGCGGCGCATGGATCGCGCGCCGCCAGGAGCCGTCAGACTACTGGATCGGTGTCCATTCCGGCCTCATCAAACTCGCCATCTACAACGCCTCGGGACGCAGCTGCACGCTCTCCGGCGTGCCGCCCGGAGGCTGGTTCGGCGAAGGCAGCGTGATCAAGCGCGAACTGCGCAAATACGACGTGGCCGCCATTCAGCCTTCGCTCGTGATGTTCGTGCCCTCGGAGACGTTCCATGCGCTGCTCGACTCGAGCCTGCCGTTCACCGGCTTCGTGATCCGGCAGTTGAACAACCGCATGGGTGAATTCATTGCGTCGATCCAGAATAGCCGGCTGCTGGATGTCGACGCGCGCGTCGCCCAGTCGCTCGCGCAACTGTTCAATCCCGACCTCTATCCCGACACCGGGCGCACGCTGGCCATTTCGCAGGAAGAAGTCGGCCTGCTGGCGGGCGTGTCGCGGCAACGGATCAATCAGGCACTGCAAAACCTCGAAAGGCTGCAGATTTTGCGCCTTTCGTACAACCAGATCGACGTGCTGGACCTCGACCGTCTGTGCGCGTTTGGCCGGGAGCAGATCTAGGGCAAGTGCGCTTGACGGCTTCTTGCAGCCCGCCGTGGTCTCCTCCGATCTTGTACGGATTTAGCTCGACTTTCCTCGATGTTTCTCCGATTTTCCCCGACGTTTCCCGCTTTTCGTCAGCCGCCTCAGGCCGGACATTCACGTTTCAGGCTGCAATTTCGGACGCCGGAATAAAGAATCAACGGCAATCGCCGTTATGCCGGCTATGCAACGCAGATTGCAGCCCCTCCCTATTCCGGACTCAACGTAATGTCGAAACCGACCATGAACCGTCTGACACTAAAACAGAAATTGTGGGTGCCGATACTGCTGTGCTGGGCGGCGCTCCTGATCGTGACCGTTGTGAATGCGTTCGATGCACGAAACGCCCAAATGGACGCACGGCGCGCGGATCTGGCCGACGTCACCGACATGGCGCTGTCGATCGTCGCGGATTATGCGAAGCAGGCCGACGCCGGCAAGCTCCCGCTCGACGAAGCCAAACAGCAGGCCATCGCCCGCATCAACGCACAGCGTTATGGCACATCGGGCTACGTGACGATCGTGCGCAGCGATTCGGTGATGGTCGCCCATCCGATGAGTCCGAAGCTGAACGGCAAGGACATGAGCGGTTTCCGCGACGCCAAAGGCAATGCGCTGTATCACGACATCGCGCAGGCAGGCGGCTCGGCGAGCGGCGCAGGCTATCTACGCTACTGGTGGCCGAAACCCGGTGAGACGGCGCCGAGCGAAAAGATCGGCTATGTGAAACGCTTCGGCCCGTGGAACTGGGACTTTATCGCCGGCGCCTACATGGACGACATCCAGGCGCAGTTCTACGCAACGCTCGCGCGCTCGGCCGGCATGCTGGTGTTGCTGGGCGTGCTGGTGTCGTTCGTGGCCTCGCGCGTGGTGCGCAACGTATCGCGTTCGATCGGCGGCGAGCCCTCCACTGCGGCTGCGATTGCCATGCAGATCGCCCGCGGCGATCTCGCCACTCACATCGACCTGCGTCGCGACGATACGTCGAGCCTGCTGTTCTCGCTGCGCGAGATGCGCAATCAATTGGCCGCGACCGTCGCGCGGATCAAGACATCCGCCGAGACGATCACGATCGCCTCGAAAGAAATCGCCGCCGGCAACCTGGATCTGTCGAGCCGTACTGAAGAGCAGGCGGCTTCGTTGCAGCAGACCGCCGCCAGCATGGACGAACTTACGAAGACCGTCACGCAGAACGCCGACAATGCGGCGACCGCGTCGGAACTCGCAGCGGAAGCATCGAATATTGCCGCGCGCGGCGGCGAGGTCGTCAACGACGTGGTCGAGAAAATGGCCGGCATCACCGATAGTTCGCGCAAGATCGGCGAGATCATCAGCGTGATTGAAGGCATCGCGTTCCAGACCAATATCCTCGCGCTGAACGCGGCGGTGGAAGCGGCGCGCGCCGGTGAAGAAGGCCGCGGCTTCGCGGTCGTCGCGGGCGAAGTGCGCAATCTCGCGCAGCGCAGCGCGACGGCGGCCAAAGAGATCAAGGTGCTGATCCATCAGTCCGTTGCGCAGGTCGGCGAAGGCTCGACGCTGGCAGGCAAAGCCGGCAGTACGATCGGCGAGGTGGTCGACGCCGTGCGCCGCGTGACGGCGATCATGAACGAGATCTCGGCGGCCTCGAAAGAGCAGAGCTCGGGCATCGGCGAAGTCAATCTCGCGATCCGCCAGATGGACGATGTAACGCAGCGCAATGCCGCGCTAGTCGAACAGGCTGCGGCCGCGGCCGGCTCGCTCGATGAGCAGACCGAACGTCTGCGCAATGCGGTTGCAGTGTTCAAGGTCGAACACCATGCCTGACTGAGCGGCGCGCTCATGCAGCCGGCAAAAGTAGCCGACTGATCAAAGGCCGTCATCCGGTTGCCGGGTGACGGCCTTTGTCTTTGTCATGCCGGAACAATCCCGAGCCCGCTACACAGTGCGCGGGCCGCTCCTGCGAGTGACAGGCCGCGCCAGCATGGCATCGGTATCGAATAGCGCAAAGGCGATATTGACCAGCACCCCTGAATTCTTCCAGCGCAGATAGTAGCGATGCGCAGTCTGATAGGGCGCATAGCGTTCGGGCATCGCGTGCCACGGCTTGCCCGTGTGCAGCACCCACAGCACACTGTTCACCACGCAACGAATGTCGATGCTGGGACGGCCACGCCGAGGTCCGTGGTCTTCCATTTCAGGCAGGAGCGGTACGATGAGATGCCATTGCTCGTCGGTGAGATCCTGAATGGCCGGCGTGCGATCCAGCGAGTTTGAACCGGAAGTATCCATGCAGTAAGAACGCGCGCTTGCAGCACACGTGCTGGCGTCGCCGCGAAAAATAGAGTCAATAAATCAATCTTTTTGAGACTACCCCAAGCGCGCTTCAAAGAAAGTCAATTATTGTCAGACTCGTGTGCGTAATTGTCAGAAACCGCCATACGTCATTCGCTGACGCAGCAGAAGCTCGCGCCGGGTGCCGGCCACCAAAATGCCGCGTCAATAAAAAAAGGTGCCGCGAACGGCACCTTTTCTACAACAACCCGCTTCTGCTGAAACTTAGAAGCGGTGACGCAGACCGACCGTAGCAGCCGTCTGGTTCTTCGACGACGACGGCAGTTGCGATGCATCGCCGCTGTAGATCGAAGCAACACCGCCGTCGCCCATTGCGTGCTGGTACACGGCTTGAGCGTAGACGTCCGTACGACGCGACAGCGAGTAATCAGCTTGCAGGCCGATCTGGTGGTAACGGGTCTTCATGTCGTTGCCGTCAGCGTTGACACCGTAGCCACGTGCATCGGTGAACGTGTAAGCAACGCCCAGAGCCATAGCCGGGGTCAGGTTGTACTTGCCGTTGACTTCGTAGTTGTTCGAACGACCTTGACGTTGCCCAACTGCTGCGCCAACCAGGTTGTCGATACGCGACTGCGTAAATGCTGCACCGACAGTCGCCGGGCCGAACGAGTACGAAGCAGCTGCACCGAACTCACGCTGACGGAAATTGCCCGTGATCGTGCCTGCGGTGTTAGCCAGCACGCCGTCCGAAGCGCCGGTCGTGTTCGAAGCCGGGTTGTTCTGCTGTGCGTAAGCAGCGCCCAAACGCAGACCTTGCCACTGGTATGCCGCACCAACGCTGTATTCGCGGTTGTTTGCGAATGCGCCAGCCTGGTTCGAGAAGCCGTACGTGCCGCCGAACGTGAAGCCTGCGTAGTTAGCGCTCGAGTACTTGATCGAGTTGTTGACTGCGTAGCCGCCGTTCGTGCTCAGGTTGTCGTTGTTGAACGGGTGAGCGAAGTACGTACCGCCCCAGCTGCCCGTTGCGGTCAGCGGTGCCAGGTAGTCTTGTGCGGAGTCGTATTGGCGACCCAGCGTGACCGTACCGAATTGCGCGCTCGACAGACCGACAAACGCTTGACGGTTGAACATGCCGTTGTTGTTAGCGAACTTGCCGTTGTTGATGTTGAAGCCGCTTTCCAACGTGAAGATTGCCTTCAGACCGCCACCCAGATCTTCCGAACCACGCAGACCGAACATGCTTTGGTTGATGCCGCCGCTACCCGCTGCCCACTTTGCGTTGTGGTTGACGTTGCTGGTGTACGTCAGGCCTGCGTCCAGCAGACCATACAGGGTCACGCTGCTTTGTGCGTGAGCGACAGATGCGAACGATGCGGCAACCGCAACAACGATGAGACTCTTTTTCATGCGTGGGACTCCAGTTCGATAAATTTACTCGGGGAGCAGAGCCTGCCTCAGCAGCGCATTCATCACTCGCTGCCGCCCTGTTGGCCGAACCGTTTCGGAACAGCCGGGCACCCTTTAAACGAAGCGTGAGTGTAGGTGGAGACCCTAGTAGCAACGCCCGCAATTTCCGCAACAGGATCTTTCAGAATCCGCAATAATCCAATTGACGCAGGCCTTAAGTCTTTGTTTTACAGACATTTATCGCAAAATCAGGGCTACGTCACGCCCACGCTAGACAAAAATTCTTTGCAACATCTCAATATTAAAGTTGTGTGTATGCAACAGCATTTAATACGCGTGACGTAATCGGGTCGGAGCGTTTTAAATGGGAGAAATGTCTGATTGCTCGAAATCGGGCAATTGCGATAGCTGATTTCGACGGAGTGTAAATTTATTTTAGAAAAGCGGGAACTTAATTGGCTTAATTCGGTCTTCGATTTAGCGCATGCGGATACTTCACGCCTCGAATCGCCCAATCGCTCTATTGGCAGTATTTAAAAGACATTCGCGGTATGGCCGCTAATTGCCACCCGACCTTATGTCGCGATCGCAGCGGCTCGATTCGATGCCGGCTCCTCCCGGGACCGGCCGGCGCTTGTTTCACGCCGTGGTGGGCAACGTGCACTGAATCACCTGACCAATAAAAAACCGCCGTCAGGCGGTTTTCAGCATTCTGGCTGTCGCTTTTGCTGGCAGAGCGCTTGTTCTGCCACTCCGGCCCGCATAGAAAGTGAAGTCTTCAGCACAGGCATTGCCCGGAGGTGAACTGCGGCGCCGGCCGCCGCGTGACAATAACCCGTGCTGAAAGCGGACGGCATACATTGAACCGCCTTCCGTATTCGTTTAACGGCACACACCTTTGCTTTTTTTGCACGGAGTTTCCCTACTTTCCACCAGTCGTCCGTTATGAGTCGGATGGTGTCCGGCAGCGACGATCCGAAATACACACTGAATTCGGCTTCAGAGAAAATACGGTGCCACCCTTCAATCAGTTGAACTATTGATTCGAATGGCCTTGGCACATGGGAGCCGCGACATGCGCTCGTCAGTGGCGTATTGGGAGCCTTTTGGTGGGCCGGGTCGGAGTCGAACCGACGATGTCCTTTCGGAGGCGGATTATGAGTCCGCTGCCTGCAACCAGCACGGCGTCCGGCCCAAGAAAAAGACCCGGTCTTGAGCGCCGGGCCTATTTAGTGACTGGCCGACATACTACACGAAAAAGGGGCCTCCGCAACCGTTTCGCTTCAGCAAAACGACCGGGAGGCCCCTTCAAACCACGACTTCATTTCTCACGACCGCCTACCTCGATCAATTCCCTTCGAGGAACGACTTCAGCTTGTCAGAACGGCTAGGGTGACGCAGTTTACGCAGCGCCTTGGCCTCGATCTGACGGATCCGTTCACGCGTCACGTCGAACTGCTTACCGACTTCCTCGAGCGTGTGATCGGTGCTCATCTCGATGCCGAAACGCATGCGCAGCACCTTCGCCTCGCGCGGCGTCAACGAGTCGAGCACGTCCTTCACGACATCGCGCATGCTGGCATGCAGTGCGGCGTCGGCCGGCGCAACCGTATTCGTATCTTCGATGAAGTCGCCCAGATGCGAATCGTCGTCGTCACCGATAGGCGTTTCCATCGAGATCGGCTCTTTCGCGATCTTCATGATCTTGCGGATCTTGTCTTCTGGCATCTCCATCTTCTCGGCCAGCGTTGCCGGATCCGGCTCGAGACCGGTTTCCTGCAAAATCTGACGCGAGATGCGGTTCATCTTGTTGATCGTTTCGATCATGTGAACCGGAATCCGGATCGTACGCGCCTGGTCCGCGATCGAACGCGTAATGGCCTGACGGATCCACCACGTTGCATACGTAGAGAACTTGTAGCCGCGACGATATTCGAACTTGTCCACCGCCTTCATCAGGCCGATGTTGCCTTCCTGAATCAGGTCGAGGAACTGGAGACCACGATTCGTGTACTTCTTCGCGATCGAGATCACGAGACGCAGGTTCGCCTCGGTCATTTCGCGCTTCGCCTGACGCGCCTTCAGCTCGCCGGCCGCCATCTGACGGTTGGTTTCCTTCAGGTCCTTCAGCGGCAGCACGACGCGCGCCTGCAAGTCGAGCAGACGTTGCTGCTGTTCGCGAATGGCCGGAATGTTACGCGTGAGGATCGCGCTATACGCGTGCCCTTCGCCGACGATCTTGTCGGCCCATTCGAGATCCGTTTCGCTGCCAGGGAAACGCGCGATGAATTCCGCACGCGGCATGCCGCACTTGTCGACCACCGTATGCAGAATCTGACGCTCGACCTGACGCACTTCGTCCACTTGCGCACGCAGCGTGTCGCACAGACGCTCGACGGTACGCGCGGTGAAACGGATCGTCATCAGTTCGTTCTGGATCGTTTCCTGCGCCTTCAGATACGACTTGGACTTGTAGCCTTCCTTCTCGAACGCGCGACGCATCTTGTCGAACCATTCGCTGATCATCGCGAACTTCTCGAGGGATGCACGCTTGAGCGCTTCCATTTGCGCTGCGTTGGCCGTGGCTTGCGCGGCGCCGTCGTCTTCTTCCTCGTCGTCCGCTTCCTCTTCCTCGTCTTCCTCGTCTTCGCTTTCGATCGCTTCCGCTTCCTGCGCCGAGAAGCCGTCCGCGTCTTCCGCGTTGGCGTCGATCAGGCCGTCGACCAGTTCGTCGATGCGAATTTCCTCGTTGGCGACGCGCTCAGCCATTGCCAGAATGTCGGCGATCGTGGTCGGGCACGCGGAGATGGCCATCACCATATGCTTGAGGCCATCTTCGATCCGCTTCGCGATTTCGATTTCGCCTTCACGCGTGAGCAGTTCGACCGTACCCATTTCACGCATGTACATGCGGACCGGGTCGGTGGTGCGGCCGAATTCGGAGTCGACGGTGGAGAGCGCGACTTCCGCTTCCTCTTCGACTTCGTCGTCCGACGAAGCAGCGGGTGCGTTGTCGTTCAACAGCAGCGTTTCAGCATCCGGCGCCTGCTCGTACACAGCCACGCCCATGTCGTTGAACGTGCTGATGATGCCTTCGATCGCCTCGGTCTCGGTGAAGTTGTCCGGGAGGTGGTCGTTGATTTCCGCGTACGTGAGGAAGCCGCGCTCCTTGCCGAGCTTGATCAGCGCGCGCAGTTTGGAGCGGCGCTCTTCGAGCTCCTCGACGGTGCCCGGCTGCGACGACGCGAACGCGTCTTTCAGCAGCGCTTTTTCCTTCGCACGACGATCGCGAGCCTTGACCTTTTCCACCTTGCCGGTAGCGGCCGCAGGGGTTTCTTCGCTTTGGGTTGCGTCGTCATCGACGGGTGTTTCGTTCAGCTTTTTCGTCATGGAGTTCGTCGTACCGGCTGTAGTCTCGACTCGCGGCTGTTGGACAACAGCCGGTTGAACCGTGGATACTGGAATCTCGCGCTCTACCGCATCGTCCTGCGCGGCAGGCGCTTCCCTTGCGCTTCTGACACCCGGCCGTTTTGCAGCCGGTGGTGGTACAGCTTTCGCCGCCCTGACCGGCTCCGCTCGCGCAGCGGAAGTGGCCGAGGATTTCTTCCCGACAGCAGGTGTGACGCTTGCGGCAGACGTTTTTCTGGGGGAAGAAGCTAACTTGGCCTCAGTGACCTTTCTGGTCGGCTCGTTCGAGCCCGTGCCTGTTGCTTTTTTTCCGCCTGGTGTCTTTGCCATCGCAATCGCCTTTTCGCCTTTGCTAGGAAAACCATTGAAAAAACAAACCGCTAGAAACCTTTTATTATAGCACCGAGGTTTCTGCCAACCCGCTTACAGCCCGAGCTGGCGCTTCATCTCAGCCCGCTTCTGGTTCAGGCCCGTCAACTCAAGAAACTCCTCCGGCGTGTGCCGGGATTGCCGCGAAAGCTGCTCGAGACGATCACAGTAGGCGTCATATCGCATCTTCAGGATCGCCGCTTTCAGCTCCTCTCCGACGATCCGTTCCTGCTCGCGCCGCTCCTCGATGACGGTCGCATCCTCCGGGTCCTTCAGCAGCAAATCCCGGACGTTTTCATCATAGTCTAGAATTTTGCGAAAGATTTCCTCGAAAGTTGGGGCATTCGCGCCATTTCGCAATAGGTCGGACAGCAACTGGAACTCCGCCGAATCGCCCAGCGCGCGCGCATGCGTGGTCACTTCTTCGAATAGCTCGCCGTGCCGCGTCACGCTCAGAAGCGCCTGTTCGGCTTCCTCGTCGAGCACCGCCACCGTCCGCGGATACATCACCAGATTGCGCAGCGTTTTCTCTTCGATCCCAGTCACACTACGCCGGTCTTTGCGGGCCGGCGCCGAGCGGGCAGCCGCCGCGATCCGGGCATCGACTTCGCATAAAGCGGCCACTTCGTCGAACGGCACGTCGAGCCGGTCGGCGAACATATGCATGATCTGCGCGCGCAGTGCATTGGCCGGCAGTTGCTGCAGCAACGGTTTCGCGTCGAACAACGCGCGGGCCCGGCCTTCCGGCTGGTCCAGTTCCTTGCCGGTCAGTACCTCGTTGAGCATGAACTGCGACAGCGGCATGGCGCGCTCGACCTGCTCGGCGAACGCTTCCGTGCCGAATTCGCGCACATAGCTGTCCGGATCGTGCTCGGACGGCAGAAACAGGAACCGGATGGTCCGGTTGTCCGCCGCATGGGGCAGGCAGGCATCCAGCGCACGGCGCGCGGCGCGGCGCCCCGCAGAATCGCCGTCGAAGCTGAAGATGACCGTATCGGTCTGGCGCATCAGTTTCTGCACATGAATCGGCGTGCAGGCCGTGCCGAGCGTGGCCACCGCGTTCTGGAACCCCAATTGGGCCAGCGCGACCACGTCCATATAGCCTTCGACCACCAGCACGTAATGCTGTTCGCGAATCGCCAAACGTGCCTCGAACAGCCCATACAGCTCGCTGCCCTTGTTAAATAGAGGCGTTTCCGGCGAATTCAAATATTTGGGTTCGCCGCCATCCAGCACACGCCCGCCAAAGCCGATCACCTGCCCTTTCACATTGCGGATCGGGAACATGATCCGCTCGCGAAAGCGGTCGTACCGGCGATTCTGGCCCTGCGCATCCGACTTTTCGCTGACGATCACCAGACCCGACTCGACCAGTGAATCGTCCCGATAGTTGGGGAATGCGGGTTCAAGGTTCTGCCAGCCGTCCGGCGCATAGCCGAGGCCGAAACGGGCGGCGATCTCGCCGGTCAGGCCGCGCTTCTTCAGATACTGGATCGCGACCGGCGCGCTGCGCAGTTGCTTGCGGTAAAAATCGCATGCGGTCTGCATGACATCGGACAGCGCGGTGGTCACCGCCTTGGATGCGCCCGGCGAATATCCGCCGGAGCCGCCGCCATATCCCGGCGAAGGCTCGTTCGGCACGGTCAAGCCGACCGATTGCGCGAGTTCGTTGACCGCCTCCGGAAACGTCGACCCAACGTGCTCCATCAGGAAGCCGATCGCCGTACCGTGCGCGCCGCAGCCGAAGCAGTGGTAGAACTGCTTAGTCGGACTAACCGTAAACGAAGGGCTCTTCTCGTTGTGAAACGGGCACAGCCCCATGAAGTTCGCGCCGCCCTTTTTCAACTGCACATACCGGCCGACCACGTCGACGATATCGACGCGGTTGAGCAGATCCTGCAGGAATGACGGTGGAATCACGGTAAATGACGCTACCTAAAAAGCTCAAGGCTGCGCGCGCCGTCGAACAACGGCGCGCGCGGACCGGAAATACGGGAATTACTTCGCGAGCGCGGCTTTGACTTGCGCCGAGACAGCGGTCATGTCGGCGCGGCCGGCCAGCTTCGGCTTGAGCACGCCCATCACCTTGCCCATGTCCTGCGGGCCGGCAGCGCCAGTTTGCGCGACCGCAGCCTGAACTTCGGCAACAATCTCCGCTTCGGACATCTGCGCCGGCATATAGGCGGACAGAATGGCCAGCTCGGCTTTTTCCTTGTCGGCGAGATCCGTGCGGCCAGCAGCTTCGAACTGGCCGATCGAGTCTTTGCGCTGCTTGATCATCTTGTCGATGACCGCGGTGATCGCCGCGTCGTCAAGGGTGACGCGCTCGTCGACTTCACGTTGCTTGACCGCGGCCAGCAGCAGGCGGATCGTGCCGAGACGCTCGGTCTCACGCGCCCGCATGGCGGCTTTCATGTCGTCGTTGATCTGGTCCTTGAGGCTCATCACTCACCTGAATGCGTTGAAAATTTAAAAATCGGCCGCTTGCGGCACCAATGCGCCGTTCCAATACGCCACATCCAACACAAACACCCGCTTGGGACTGCTTCCTCAAGCGGGTTGGCGCAATTTTGCGTGGTGGATGCGACCCTGCCGGCTGGCCCGAAGGGCCGTGTTTTCCGCGATGGCACCTGCTGTGCCGTCACCGTTGAATGTCGCCGCTCCGTTCGACAGGAACCGCGGCAACGCCAGAATCAGTAGAACTTCTTTGGCAGCATCTGGCCACGCAGACGCTTGAAATGACGCTTAACCGCGGCCGCTTTCTTGCGCTTGCGCTCGGCCGTAGGCTTTTCGTAAAACTCGCGGGCGCGAAGTTCCGTCAGCAGCCCGTTTTTCTCCATCGTGCGCTTGAAGCGGCGCATGGCAACTTCAAACGGCTCGTTGTCTTTTACGTGGACGGTCGTCATTTTTCAATAACGGAACTTTGTAAAGGTTCAGGAGTATAGCAGAGCTTTCTCACAAAGCTAATGCGCCGTCAAGCCCCCAGAACGTACTCCGCGGCCGCCTGGCCGGCCGCCACGCCGGAGGCCCACGCCCATTGGAAATTGTAGCCGCCGAGCCAGCCGGTCACGTCGACCGCCTCGCCGATGAAGTACAAACCCGGCGCGCGGGCGCTCATCATCGTGGCCGACGACAGGTCGCGCGTGTCGATACCTCCACGCGTGACTTCGGCCTTGCGATAGCCTTCGGTCCCGTTTGGCGTGAGCGTCCAGCGCGTCAAAGCCTCACCGATGCGGCGCAGCGCCTTGTCCGGCAGATCGGCCACACGCGCTTCGGCGGGAATCTGGTGGGTTTCCAGCCAGACGTGGGCGAGCCGTTGCGGCACCCATTCCGAAAGCAGATTGGCGATCTGGCGCTTCGTGCCGGTTTTCGCTTCCAGCAATGCGGCCGCGGCGTTCTGCTCGGGCAGCAGATTGATGTGAATCGGCTCGCCGGGCTGCCAGTAGCTCGAAATCTGCAGAACCCCAGGACCCGACAGGCCGCGGTGCGTGAGCAGCAGGTCCTCGTTGAACTCGGCGCCGGTCTTTTTGCTGCCGGTCGCCAGTTGTACTTCGAGCGACACGCCGGAGAGCGCCGAGAACGGCTCCCAGTCGGCCGGGGCAAAGGTCAGCGGAACCAGCGCGGGGCGCGTGTCGATCAGTTTGTGGCCGAATTGCTTGGCGAGACGGTAGGCGAAATCGGTGGCGCCGATCTTGGGAATCGACAGCCCGCCGGTCGCCACGACGAGTGCGCGCGCCGTGATCGGACCCGAGTGGGTGTCCAGCGTGAACCGTCCTTCGGCGTCATGCCGGACCTGCTCGACTGCCAGCGGCGTACGCCACGCGACGCGGCCCGCGTCGCATTCGTTCTTCAGTACGTTGATGACCGCGTCGCTCGACTGGTCGCAGAACAGCTGCCCCTTGTGTTTCTCGTGCCACGTCACGTGATGGCGCTTGAGCAGCGCCATGAAATCACGCGGCGTATAGCGCGCCAGCGCCGAGCGGCAAAAATGAGGATTGGCCGACAGGTAATTGGCCGGTCCGGCGTACAGATTCGTGAAATTGCACCGGCCGCCGCCGGAAATGCGGATTTTTTCAGCGAGGCGCTGCGAGTGGTCGATCAGCACCACGCGACGGCCGAGTTGCCCGGCCACGGCCGCGCACATCATGCCGGCCGCGCCTGCGCCGATCACTGCGATATCGAAGGATTCCATGGGGCCGCATTGTACCTGCGCGTCTGCGGCCCCCTGCCCGCGCTGCTATACTTTCAGGCTTGCCTTTTCAATTTTGGGCGCCCGGGTGTCTTCACTCGCTCGCCTGTTCAAGCGACCCATCATGCTCGTTCTCGGCATCGAAAGCTCCTGCGACGAAACCGGTCTCGCGCTCTACGACACAGAGCGCGGCCTGCTCGCGCACGCGCTGCATTCGCAAATTGCGATGCACCGGGAATACGGCGGCGTGGTGCCGGAGTTGGCGTCGCGAGACCATATCCGGCGCGCGCTGCCGCTGCTCGAAGAGGTGATGGAGCGCGCCGGCGCACTGCGCAGCGACATCGACGCGATCGCCTATACGCAGGGCCCGGGCCTCGCGGGTGCGCTGCTGGTCGGCGCGAGCGTCGCCAATTCGCTGGCCATGGCGTGGGACAAGCCGACCATCGGCATCCACCATCTCGAAGGGCACTTGCTGTCGCCGCTGCTGGTGGACGAGCCGCCGCCGTTTCCGTTCGTCGCGCTGCTGGTGTCAGGCGGTCATACGCAGTTGATGCGCGTAACGGACGTGGGCGTCTATGAGACGCTCGGCGAAACACTGGACGACGCCGCCGGCGAGGCCTTCGACAAAACCGCCAAGCTGCTGGGCCTCGGTTATCCGGGCGGGCCGGAAGTGTCGCGGATGGCGGAATTCGGCACGCCCGGCGCCGTGGTCCTGCCGCGTCCGATGCTGCATTCCGGCGACCTGGATTTCAGCTTCAGCGGGTTGAAGACCGCTGTCCTCACGCACGCAAAGAAGCTCGGCGGCGCGAATATCTGCGAGCAGGCGAAAGCGGATCTGGCGCGCGGTTTCGTCGACGCAGCCGTGGAGGTGCTGGCGGCGAAATCGCTGGCGGCGCTCAAACGGACCAAACTCAATCGACTGGTGGTGGCAGGCGGCGTCGGCGCGAACAGGCAACTGCGCGAAGCGCTTTCCGCTGCGGCGAAGAAACGCAATTTCTTTGTGCACTACCCGGATTTGTCGCTGTGTACGGACAACGGCGCGATGATCGCGTTGGCCGGCGCATTGCGATTGCAACGCTGGCCCGATCAGTCGGGCAAAGACTACGCGTTCACCGTGAAGCCGCGCTGGGACCTGACTTCACTCGCACGCTGAGCTCGCAACGGGTCCGCATCGCCCGTCGCATGCCACATGCCGCGCGATACAACGGCAACGCCATAGAAAAAGCCGCTTCGAAAGCGGCTTTTTCTATCTGCAGCAGGCAAGAAGCTAAAGCGTAATCACGCCACCCGCTTATCCCGTTCAATCACGGCATAAGCGCTGTGATTGTGAATGGATTCGAAGTTTTCAGCCTCAAGCACATAGGCGACGACACGCTCGTCCGCGTTCAGACGTTGCGCGACGTCGCGCACCAGGTCTTCCACGAACTTCGGATTCTCGTAAGCGCGCTCGGTGACGAACTTCTCGTCCGGACGCTTGAGCAGGCCCCACAGTTCGCACGAGGCTTCTTCTTCGGCGATGCGAACCAGCTCTTCCACCGCCACGTCGCCCACCAGCTCAGCATTGATCGTGACGTGCGAACGCTGGTTGTGCGCACCGTACTGCGAAATCTTCTTCGAGCAGGGGCACAGGCTCGTGACCGGCACCAGCACCTTCAGGAACAGACGCGTCGCGCCGTTGCGCGTCTCGCCCGTCAACGTCACTTCGTAATCGAGCAGACTTTGCACGCCCGACACCGGCGCGGTCTTATTCATGAAGTAGGGGAACGACACTTCGATGCGACCCGCCTCGGCCTCGAGCTTTTCGAGCATCGCGGCGAGCATGGTGCGGAACGTGGCCGCCTCGAGCGGGGCCTTGTTCTCTTCAAGCAGCGCGACGAAGCGCGACATGTGCGTGCCCTTCTGATCGGCGGGCAGATGCACGTCGAGATTCCACGTGCCCACGGAGGGCTGCACTTCGCCGCCTTGCGTGCGCACCGTCAACGGATGGCGCACTGCCTTGACGCCGACTCGTTGAATCGGAATCTGACGCGTATCGGGCGTGCTCTGCACGTCGGGCATCACAAAGGCGGGATTCATCTGGTTCATATTCTTGTCCTTTCAAGAAACGCCGGGCCGTCCCACGTCTTCCGCTCCGCGGGACATCCCCGTCCCGAAGAAAGTCCCCTTCAGGGATTGGAGGATGCCCCATCGAGGGTGTCGCAAAGCGACACGTTTGAGGGCGCTCGGCAGCCGAGCGAATCAGGTCGCGCAACGGCGAACGCCGGCCCCTGCCGGCGTTGGATGATGGACCCGAAGGTCCATCGACTCAAGTTGGAGATTGCTATGGCCGCCATAGCCGCGGCGTAGCGCACGGCAGTGCGGCTGAACGACTGAGTCAATCCACGCAGCCAAGTGAAGCAGCTAAGTTACGTCACTAAGTGACGCAACTTAGTGACGCAATTGAGCGATGCAATCAAGCGACCCGCTTCACCGACGATTGACCCGCGACCGCGCCGCTGGAAAGAAAGCGTTCGCGAATCGACTTGGCGATGCCCGCTGCGTCCAGACCGCAGGCGGCGAGCAACTTGGCCGGATCCCCATGATCGATGAAGCGATCCGGAAGACCCAATTGCAGTACGGGCCGCACCACCCCGTTCTCAAGCAGGGCTTCGACGCACGCCGACCCCGCGCCGCCCATCACGCAGCCTTCTTCCACCGTGACGATGGCGTCGTGCGTTTCGGCCAGTTGACGGACCAGCTCGGCATCTAGCGGCTTCACGAAGCGCATGTTCGCCACCGTGGCGTCCAGTTGTTCTGCCGCCGCCAAAGACGGCGCAACCATCGTTCCGAATGCCAGAATTGCAATCCGCTTGCCGGCCGGCTGCGACGTTTCGCGACGGATCTCGCCCTTGCCCAACGGCAGCGCCGTCATTTGCTTGACCGTTGCCACGCCCGTGCCGGCGCCGCGCGGATAGCGCACCGCCGTCGGGTTCGGCTGCTGCAATGCCGTGTACAGCATCTGGCGGCATTCGTTTTCGTCCGATGGCGCCATCACCGTCATGTTCGGGATGCAGCGCATGAACGCCAGATCGTAAGCGCCCGCGTGCGTGGCGCCGTCCGCGCCGACCAGGCCTGCGCGGTCGATGGCGAACACCACCGGCAGATTTTGCAGCGCGACGTCGTGAATCAGCTGGTCATAAGCCCGTTGCAGGAAGGTCGAGTAGATCGCGACCACCGGTTTCATGCCGTCCGCGGCCAGGCCGCCGGCAAAGGTCACCGCGTGCTGTTCGGCGATGCCCACGTCGAAGTAACGATCCGGGAAGCGCTTCTCGAACTCGACCATACCCGAGCCTTCACGCATGGCCGGCGTAATGCCGATCACGCGCGCGTCCAGCTCGGCGGCGTCGCACAGCCATTCGCCGAACACCTGCGTGTACGTTTTCTTCGACGGCGTGGTGGCGGGCTTGATGCCTTCGGCCGGATTGAACTTGCCCGGGCCGTGGTACAGCACCGGGTCGGCTTCGGCCAGCTTGTAGCCCTGACCCTTCTTCGTCACGACGTGCAGGAATTGCGGACCGCGCAGTTCCTTGATGTTCTGCAGCGTCGGGATCAGCGAATCGAGGTCGTGACCGTCGATCGGGCCGATGTAGTTGAAACCGAACTCTTCGAACAGCGTGGCCGGCACGATCATGCCCTTCGCGTGCTCTTCGAGCTTGCGCGCCAGATCGAGCATGGGCGGCGCGACGCGCAGCACACGTTCGACGCCCGCACGCGCGGCGGCGTAGAAACGGCCCGACATCAGGCGCGCCAGATGGCGATTCAGCGCACCGACCGGCGGCGAAATCGACATGTCGTTGTCGTTCAGGATGACCAGCAACGGCACGTCGTCTTCAACGCCGGCGTTGTTCATCGCCTCGAAGGCCATGCCTGCCGTCATCGCGCCGTCACCGATCACGGCGATGCCCATGCGGTTGTCGCCCTGCAGCTTGCTGGCGACCGCCATGCCGAGCGCGGCCGAGATCGACGTGCTGGAGTGCGCGGTGCCGAAGGTGTCGTATTCCGACTCGTCGCGCTTCGGAAAGCCCGAGATGCCGCCAAGCTGACGCAGCGTGTGCATCTGCTCGCGGCGGCCCGTCAGAATCTTGTGCGGGTAGGTTTGATGGCCGACGTCCCACACGATCCGGTCGCGCGGCGTGTCAAACACGTAGTGCAGAGCAATGGTCAACTCGACCGTGCCGAGGTTGGACGAAAGATGGCCGCCCGTCTGCGATACGCTGTCGAGCACAAAAGCACGCAACTCGTCGGCAAGCGGTTGCAATTGGCGGCGATCGAGGCGGCGCAGGGCCGCCGGGTCGTCGATGGTTTTCAGCAAGTCGTACATCGTCGTTCCATTGTAGGAAAACTTACGCGCCCGCACTTCATACATGCACCCCGTAGCGAAGGTGCGCGGCGGCGGGCTTTCGCGTTCAGCTAACCCGGTTCACCACCAGGTCTGCCAATTCGGCAAGACGCTGCGCACGCGCGCCAAACGGCGCAATCGCAGCGTGGGCGTCGCTGCGCAGTTGCGCTGCGAGCGCGCGCGACGCATCTAGCCCAATAATCGACACGTAGGTCGGCTTGCCGTCCTTCGCGTCTTTACCTGCTGTCTTGCCAAGCGTCGCGGAATCGGTCGTGACGTCGAGAATGTCGTCGACAACCTGAAACGCGAGGCCAACGGCGGCCGCATACGCGTCGAGCGAACGCATGGCGTCCGCATTCGGCGTTTCGCCCGCCAGCGCGCCCATGCGCACCGCGGCACGCAGCAAGGCGCCGGTTTTCATCCGGTGCATGGTTTCCAGTTGCGGGCGCGTCAGCATATGGCCGACGCTCGCCAGGTCGATGGCCTGGCCGCCGCACATGCCGATCGAGCCGCTCGCCAAGGCCAGTTCACGCACCAGCGGGGCCTGCTGCGCCGGCGCCAGCACGTCCGACGTCAGCGCGACGAATGCCTGCGCCTGCAGCGCGTCGCCGACCAGCAGCGCCGTGGCTTCGTCATATTTGACGTGCACCGTGGGTTTGCCGCGACGCAGCGCGTCGTCGTCCATGCAAGGCATGTCGTCGTGCACGAGCGAATACACGTGGATCATTTCCAGCGCCGCCGCAGTCGCGTCCAGGCACTCGGCGCGCGCGCCGGTGAGTTCGCCGGCCGCGTGGCACAGCAGCGGGCGCACCCGCTTGCCGCCGCCCAGCACGGCGTAGCGCATGGCTTCGTGCAATTTGGCCGGCTCGGCCGCTTCCGTGGGCAGGTAGTGTTCTAGTGCCGATTCGACGCGCTCGAGTACCGAGCGCGTCCATTGTTCGAATGTCATAGGTCGTCCCCGCTTTCAGTAGCGGCTGTGCCTGCGCTATTCATAGGCAGCGGCTTCAGCGTCTCGCCATCGAGCACGCGCACCTGCTGCTCGACCTTCTCGAGCTGCTGCTGGCAAAACGCAACGAGGGCCGCACCGCGCCGGTAGGCGGTGAGCGACTCCTCGAGGCTGAGATTGCCGCTTTCCATGCGCGCAACCAACCCTTCCAGCTCGGCCTGGGCGGCCTCGTAGTTCTCGGGCAGCGGCGCGGTATCGACGCCTTCAGCAGACGCGGCAGCAGTATCTTTCGACGCGGTCTTCGCCATGAATAGTCGCAAAATTAAAACAAGTCGGACATTCTACGGCAAAAGCGACATTTCCGATCTCATCGCCAGGCCGCGCCCCGCCCTTGCCCTTCGCACCCGGCCCTCAGTCTCGCAGAAAAAAATCGATTGGTCTGCGGCGAAAACCTTGAACTTTCTTGACATTTTTTACCCAAATCAGGCACTTAAGCGCCCCAGAGAGGGGGAAACAGGTATAATCACGGGTTCCCTAAATCGAATCTTCGATGGTTGGGTTGTTCACTGCTTTCACGTCTTCACGGGAGTGGGAATGTCCAATCTGAGCAATGCATTGCAGTTGCGGTCTGTCCACAGCCAGCTGCCAGTCACGGCTTACTTTGACGAAGCGCTTCTAACGCGCGAAATCGACACCCTTTTCAAAAAAGGTCCTCGCTACATCGGCCACGATCTCATGGTGCCCGAAGCGGGAAATTATTTTGCTTTGCCCAGCGAGAGCGAAGGGCGCGTGCTCGTTCGTAACCAGCAATCGCAAGCCGAACTGCTGTCGAATGTGTGCCGCCACCGGCAAGCCATCATGCTCAACGGCCGCGGCCAGACGGAGAACATCGTCTGCCCCCTGCATCGCTGGACCTACGACCTGAACGGCCAGCTCCTCGGTGCGCCTCATTTTGCGGACAACCCCTGCCTGAATCTCGGTGCCACGCCGCTTCAGAACTGGCAAGGCCTGCTGTTCGAAGCGCAGGGGCGCGACGTCGCGCGGGATCTGGCACGCCTCGGCACCAAGCAGCACTTCGATTTTTCGGGCTTCATGTTCGATCACGTCGAAGTGCACGAGTGCAATTACAACTGGAAGACCTTTATCGAGGTCTATCTGGAGGACTACCACGTCGCGCCGTTCCATCCGGGCCTCGGCAGCTTCGTCAATTGCGACGACCTGACGTGGGAATTCGGCGAATGGTACAGCGTGCAAACGGTCGGCGTGCACAAGGATCTGGAGCAGCCGGGCAGCCCGACGTACCGTAAATGGCACGACGAAGTGCTGCGCTTCCGCGGCGGCAATCCGCCCGATTTCGGCGCGATCTGGATGGTGTACTACCCCGGCATCATGATCGAGTGGTATCCGCACGTGCTGGTCGTGTCGTGGTTGATTCCGCGTGGTCCGCAGAAAACCACCAACGTGGTGGAGTTCTATTACCCTGAGGAAATCGCGCTGTTCGAACGCGAATTCGTCGAAGCCGAGCGCGCCGCCTATATGGAAACGGCCCGCGAGGACGACGAAATCGCCGAGCGCATGGACGCAGGCCGCCGCGCGCTGATGGAACGCGGCGAATCGCAGGTCGGCCCGTATCAGAGCCCGATGGAAGACGGCATGCAGCACTTCCACGAGTTCTTGCGGCGCGAGCTCGGCGCGATCTGAGCCGCGCACGATCCGCGTGTGCTCCGCATGCATCGGGGTTTGAACCAATCCGTGCGCGAACCGCATCAAAACATGGAAGACGGGCTTCGGCCCGTCTTTTTTTGTTTAGACTATCAGTATCGTTCGGCCATTCGCCAACGGCGCCAAGCCGCTGGGCAGCAGCCGCAATCGTCCGCTTTGCAACCATCTGCATGGGACCGGGGTAAGCGCTATGGGATCGAAGTAAGCGCTAAAGCGCCAACTCCGGTCGATATAGGAGACGTCATGCCGCACACTCACTACACCACCCTCATCTCCGCGACCAACCTCGCGGAACGGCTGGCCGCCGCGCCAGGCAGCGTGTTCGTCATCGATTGCCGCTTCGATCTGGCCGACACCGGGGCGGGCGAGAAAGCCTACCTGGCCGGGCATTTGCCAGGCGCACATTATCTGAACCTCGATCGCGACCTGTCGGGGCCGAAGAATGGCCACAACGGCCGCCATCCGCTGCCGGATCGCGCGCGGCTGGTGGAGACGCTGGAGTCCCGGGGGCTCAAGCAGGGTCAGCAGGTGGTCGCTTATGACGCGCAAGACAGCATGTACGCCGCGCGCGCATGGTGGCTGCTGCGCTGGCTTGGTCACGACGCGGTTGCGCTGCTCGACGGTGGATTGCGCGCGTGGCAAGCCGCCGGCCACCCACTCACGCAAGACGCGCCGGCGCAGAACACGGGCGACTTCAAGGCAGGCGCGCCGCTTTCCGTCACCGTCGACGCGCAGACCGTCGAGCGCAATCTCGGCACGAAAGAACGCGTCGTGGTCGATGCGCGCGCGAACGATCGCTATCGCGGCGAGAACGAAATACTGGATCGCGTCGGCGGCCATATTCCTGGCGCGCTCAACCGGTTCTTCAAGGACAACCTCACCGCCGACGGCCGCTACAAACCGGCTCATACGCTACGCGAGGAATTCCACGCGTTGCTGGGCGACACCTCGCCAGAACACGTCGTGCTGCAATGCGGCTCGGGCGTGACGGCGTGCGTGAATGCGCTCGCCATGGAGGTCGCCGGCATGCATGGCGCGGCGCTGTACGCGGGATCGTGGAGCGAATGGAGTTCTGATCCGAAGCGGCCGGTTGCGACGGGTCCGAACCCCTAAGCGTCCCATCGAGCGGGAAAGCGGGACGAATAGCGAAAAGGCCGTGGCTGCTGTCCAGCGGCCACGGCCTTCTTCACTCTTCAAGCCGAGCGCATCGGCCCGCCTTTCTGGGGTGGGCCAACGAGGGTATCGAACGCGCCGGGCCAAGCCAGCGCGCCTTTATGCGACGCCATGCTGTTTGAACCACATCAACGCACGCCGCCAGCCATCCTCGGCATCGACCTTCCTGTAGCTCGGCCGGTAGTCCGCGAAAAAAGCATGGCCCGCGTCGTCGTACACGACGAATTGCGAGCCGCGCCCCGCCTGCGGTCCCTGCGCGATAGCCTGTTTCATCTGCTCGAGCGAGGCTTGGGGAATGCTCTGATCCTGCAAGCCATACAGCCCTAGCACCGGCGCATGCAGGTCAGCCGCGCGGTCGAGCGGGTTCGCCGGCGTCGTTGCAGTGTGATCGCCGTTGACCCGGCCGTACCATGCCGCTGCCGCCTTCAGCCGGGGATTGTGCTCGGCATACAACCACGCGATGCGTCCTCCCCAGCAGAAGCCATTCACGCCCAGCCGGTTCAGATCGCCGCCGTGCTCGCCCGCCCACGCGACGGTAGCGTCGAGATCGTCCAGCGCCTGCTCGTCCGGCACCTTGCTGAGAATCTGGTCGCTGATCTGCTGGATGGTCGGCAGCACTGCCGGATCGCCCTCGCGGACGAACAGATCCGGCGCGATCGCCAGATAACCGAGCTTGGCAAAGCGCCGGCACACGTCGGCAATATGCTCATGCACGCCGAACGCCTCATGGATCACGATGATCACCGGCAGATGCGTCTTGCCCTTCGGCTGTGCGCGATAGGCCGGCACGAGCGTATCGCCCGAACGCACGCCAATCTCGCCGGCTTCGAGACCGTCGCTATCGGTGTGGATGGTTTGCGCCGACACCGGCAGCACAGCCGCCGCGAAACCGGTGCCGAGCGCGGCTTTGATGAAGGTGCGTCGATTGAAGGGAACGTGCGGGACCAGGCTGTCGATGTCGGGTTTCAGCATGCGGCGCTCCTCGGAGAAAGTTGGAGGCAACAGGATACGCTTCACCGGCATCCTGTTGCAGATGCAACCTTCCTGAGCACCGTCAGTCTTCAGTGCAGCTTGACCCGCGGCAGCGTGGTGCGCCGCAGCCAGTGCGCGAACGTGTCGAGCACCATCCGCGCGTAACCGTGCAGCGCGGCGATATGCAAGCGGTACAGCGACATGTACATGAAGCGCGCGAACAGCCCTTCGATCAGCATATTGCCGCCGATTACACCGCCCATCAGATTGCCGACCGCGCTGAAGTGCCCGAGCGACACCAGCGAACCGAAGTCGCGATAGGTAAATTCAGGCAGCGGCTTGTTCTCGAGCCGGGCTGCAAGCGCCTTCATCAGGAAGCTCGCCTGCTGGTGGGCCGCTTGCGCACGCGGCGGCACATTGCGCTCGTTGCCCGGCCATGGGCAGGCCGCGCAATCGCCGAGCGCGAAGATGTTGTCGTCGATTTCAGTTTGCAGCGTGCGGCGCACGATGAGTTGCCCCAGACGGTTGACCGGCAGGCCGTCGAGTTCACTCAGGATGGCGGGCGCCTTGATACCCGCCGCCCATACCGTCAGATCGGCGCGCACGGTTTTGCCGCTGGCCGTGCGGATCATGCCGGGCGCGACCTCCGCCACGGTCTCACCGATCATCAGCTTCACGCCGAGCTTGGTGAGCAATTCTGCGGTGGCCGTCGACACGCGCTCCTGCAAGGCCGGCAAAATACGCGGCCCCGCCTCGATCAGCACGATGCCGACGTCGTGCCGCGGATCGAGCTTATGCAAACCGTACGCGGACAGCACCTGGGCTGTATTGCGCAGCTCGGCCGAGAGTTCCACGCCTGTCGCGCCGCCGCCGACGATCGCCACCTGGATGCGCGGTTCAGACGAAGGCGACGTGCCCGGGCCCGATTCGACCGGCTCATGCACCTGATGCTCCGCGCGCATACAGGCCGCGATCAGGCGCTTGCGGAAGCGCTCCGCCTGGCTGACTGTATCGAGCGCGAGAGAGAACTCCGACGCGCCTTTCACGCCGAAGAACGCCGTGGTGCTGCCGATCGCGACGATCAGCGTGTCGTATTCGAGTTCGCGTGTGGGCAGCAGTTCGGCGCCATCGTCGTCGAGCACCGGACCGAGCGTGAGACGTTTGTTCGTGCGGTCCAGACCGGTCAAATCGCCCTGCTGGAACTCAAAGCCGTGCCAGCGCGCCTGCGCCGCATATTCGAGTTCCTGGGTGAACGGG
Organism: Paraburkholderia caffeinilytica; assembly: GCF_003368325.1. Classification (NCBI taxonomy): domain Bacteria; kingdom Pseudomonadati; phylum Pseudomonadota; class Betaproteobacteria; order Burkholderiales; family Burkholderiaceae; genus Paraburkholderia; species Paraburkholderia caffeinilytica. The sequence continues at coordinate 3,056,045 of NZ_CP031466.1, forward strand.
TCCATGCTGCCGGCTGCCACCTCATGCAACAGCGGCTTCCAGATATGGGTTGGATTGCGATCGACAAGCGTCACTTGCGCGTGCACACCGCCTTTGTTCTTGTGGGGTGCATAGCGGTCGCCCAGACGCGTCGCCAGTTCCAGTCCCCCCGCGCCCCCGCCAACGACGATAAAACGATGCATTGAACTCTCCGTATTTGCCGATGGGTTATGCGTCGCGACGGCGCGTGAAGCATGAAACGCGCGCCGTCTGTCCTGGCGATTGTCCGCGAGCGGCACGGGTTGTCACAAGCCATCAATACGCATATGTGACATGCGCGCGACGTTATCGCCTATCGCGCGCGCCGTCACATGCACGTCAATGCGCTTCTTCCCAGTTCAGGCCGGCGCCCACTTCGGCGACCAGCGGCACTTTCAGCGCGGCGACACCGCACATCAGTTCCGGCAAGCGCTTACGTACGTCGGACAACTCCGCGTCCGGCACCTCGAGGATCAGTTCGTCGTGCACCTGCATGATCATGCGCGTACCGACCTTCGACTCCTCGATCCACTTCTGCACCGCGATCATGGACAGCTTGATCAGGTCGGCGGCCGTGCCTTGCATCGGCGCGTTGATTGCCGCGCGCTCCGCTGCCTGACGGCGCGGCCCGTTGCCGCCGTTGATCTCCGGCAGCCACAGGCGGCGCCCGAACGCCGTTTCCACGTAACCCTTGGACTTCGCGCTCAGACGCGTTTCGTCCATGTAACGCGCGACGCCCGGATAACGCGCGAAATAGCGATCGATATACAGCTTGGCCGCGTCGCGCGTAATGCCGAGGTTCGCGGCGAGACCGAACGCGCTCATGCCGTAGATCAGGCCGAAGTTGATCACCTTCGCCACGCGCCGCTGATCGTTCGACACTTCGAGCGGCGTCACGCTGAAAATTTCCGCTGCCGTGGCGCGGTGAATGTCTTCGCCTTGCGAGAACGCACGCAGCAGGGATTCGTCGCCGGAAATGTGCGCCATGATGCGCAATTCGATCTGCGAGTAGTCGGCGGAGACGAGCTTGTGGCCCGGCGGTGCAATGAACGCCTCGCGGATGCGACGGCCTTCGCCGGTACGCACGGGGATGTTCTGCAGGTTCGGATCGTTCGACGCCAGCCGGCCCGTGACCGCCACCGCCTGCGCATAGTTCGTATGCACACGACCCGTTTGGGCGTTGACCATGCGCGGCAGCTTGTCCGTGTAGGTCGATTTCAGCTTCGACAAACCTCGGTGTTCGAGCAGGATCTTCGGCAACGGATAGTCTTCAGCGAGCTTTTGCAGCACTTCTTCGTCGGTGGACGGCGCACCGCTCGGGGTCTTCTTAACGACCGGCAATTCGAGCTTCTCGAAGAAGATCTGACCGATCTGCTTCGGCGAACCGAGATTGAATTCGCCACCGGCCAGCACATATGCTTCGCTTTCCAGCTGAATCAGACGCGTGGCGATTTCGCTGCTTTGCGCGCGCAGCTTTTCCGCGTCGATCAGCACACCGGTGCGCTCCATCTTGCGCAAGACGCGCGAGGTGGGCACTTCGATATCACGATACACGTAGCTGAGCGTCTTTTCCGCGGCCACTTGCGGATACAAGGCCTGATGCAGACGCAAGGTGATGTCGGCGTCTTCCGCCGCGTATTCGGCGGCCGTTTCCAGCGCGACTTCGTCGAAGCCGATCTGCGACGCACCCTTGCCCGCCACCTCTTCGTACTTGATCGTCTTGATGCCGAGATGACGCAGCGCAAGGCTATCCATGTCGTGCGTACGGTGCGATTCAAGCACGTACGACTCCAGCAGCGTGTCATGTTCGACGCCGCGCATTTCGATGCCGTAGTTCGCCAGCACCTGTTCGTCGTACTTCATGTGCTGGCCGACCTTCTTGTGACCGGCACTCTCGAGCCATGGCTTGAGCTTCGCCAGCACTTCGTCGCGCGGCAATTGCACGGGTGCGTCCGGACCGCGATGCGCGAGCGGCACATAAGCGGCACGGCCGGGTTCGACCGACAACGACAGCCCCACGATTTGCGCGGTCATCGGATCGAGCGAGGTGGTTTCGGTATCGAACGCCGTCAGCTCGGCGGCGTTGATTTTCTCGAGCCACGCGTCGAACTGCTCCCAGGTCTGCACGGTATCGTAGTGACGTTCGTGATCCACGGTGAGCGCCGGCGGTACATCGGTCTCGGGACCCTCCACGGCTTCCGCGGATTCCACCTCACGCAGCCAGGTCTTGAAGCCATGGCGCGTGAACACGTCGCGCAGTTCTTCGCGCGATTCCGGCCGGCTTTCCAGGCTTTCTTCGATCGACACGACATGGCCGGTCAGATCGCATTGGCGCTCGACGGTGACGAGTTTCTTCGCCATCGGCAAGAAATCGAGCGCACGTCGCAGATTGTCTCCTACCGCACCCTTGATCTCGTCCGCATGTGCGACGATGCCATCGAGTGTCTCGTACTGCGCGAGCCATTTGATCGCCGTTTTCGGCCCGCATTTTTCGACGCCGGGCACGTTGTCGACGGTATCGCCGATCAACGACAGGTAGTCGATGATGCGCTCCGGCGGCACGCCGAATTTGGCGATCACGCCTTCGCGGTCGAGTTTCTCGTTGGTCATCGTATTGATGAGGGTGACATGATCCGACACGAGCTGCGCCAGATCCTTGTCCCCCGTCGACACGATCACGTTCATGCCGCGCTTTTCTGCTGCGGTGCTGAGCGTGCCGATCACGTCGTCGGCTTCGACGCCTTCGATCATCAGCAACGGCCAGCCGAGCGCGCGCACGGCGACGTGAATCGGCTCGATCTGGCGCGAGAGATCGTCCGGCATGGACGGGCGGTTCGCCTTATAGTCGGCATACCAGTCGTCGCGAAACGTTTTGCCCTTGGCGTCGAACACGCACGCGCTATACTCTGCTGTGACTTCCTTGCGCATGCGCCGCAGCATGTTGATCATTCCATAGAGCGCACCCGTCGGGCCACCCTCGGGTCCGCGCAGATCAGGCATCGCATGGTAGGCCCGGTACAGATAACTCGAACCGTCGACCAATAGCAGGGTCTTACCTTCTAGGCTTCGTTCTTCAGGCATTATGACTAAGAGAAAAGTGATTCCGAGTCTGCGATCACTCGCAGATCAAGAGCGCGCAACGGCTAAGAAGGCCCGCGCATCGTGGCAGATGTTCACGATTATGGCAGAGTTTATCGAGGCGACCGAGTACCTCTCGGAGATTCGTCCGGCTGTCAGCATCTATGGTTCAGCGCGCCTGAAACCGAACTCGCCTTACTACAAACTCGCCACGCAAATCGCGCGCAAGCTGTCCGACGCAGGCTTCGCGGTTATCTCGGGTGGCGGCCCCGGCATCATGGAAGCGGCCAACAAGGGCGCCCATGCGGGCAAAGCCCCTTCGGTCGGCCTGAACATCGAACTGCCGCACGAGCAATCGGGCAATCAATGGCAGGACATCTCGCTGCGTTTCCGCCACTTCTTCACGCGCAAGGTCACGTTCGTCAAGAACTCAGACGCGGTGATCGTCATGCCGGGCGGCTTCGGCACGCTGGACGAGCTCGCCGAGGTCCTCACGCTGATTCAAACCAAGAAATCGCGCCACGTGCCGATCATCCTGGTGGGCGCCGAGTTCTGGGAAGGTCTGCTTGCGTGGTTCAAGAACTCACTCACGCCGATGGGCCTGATCAATCCGACGGACATGGATTTGATGCAGGTGATCGACGACCCGGACCAGGTGCTCGAAGCGGTGCTGAAGTTCTACGAAGACCGCGAAGAAGCCGAGCCGCATCCGGCCAAGTCGGATGAAGACCGGATGTTCTATTTGTGATGCTGGAGCTTCGCGCTCGTGCGCGAAGTCAGCGTGCGATGCTCAATGTGAATTGAGCATCGCACGCAAGTTCTAGTGAGCGGCCTCCAGGCCGCTCGCTTCCGCTACGTCCGTCTGATCACCCTGCGCTTGCAGCCATTCGCAGAACTGCGCCACTAGCGGCGCCTGCGCGACCTCCCGCCTCGCCACCCACCAATAGCCGCGTGCATCGATACGCGGGCCGGCCAATGGCACGACGAGCCGCCCCGATGCCAGCTCGTCCGCCAGCAAGGGCAACGGGCCGAGCGCTACGCCGAGCCCATCCACCGCGGCCTGCAAGGCCAGATAGAAGTGATCGAACGACTGCTTCTTCCGGCATTTCGCCGTGACCCCTGCTGCCGACAACCAGTTGGCCCACGCATCGGGCCGCGTGTCCGAATGCAGCAGCACGTGCTTCGCGAGATCGTCGGCCGCCTTGATCGGTGAGCGTTGCAGGAGCGCGGGACTGCACACCGGAATCTCGCTTTCGCCAAGAAAATGGCCGCTCACGCAGTTCGGCCAAAGCGCCGGACCGCGCCGCACCGCGACGTCGAAGCTGTCCAGCGTCTCGACCGGTGCATTTGAAGTCGACAAGCGCAATTCCACATTCGGCACCTTGCGCTGGAATTGATGGAGCCGCGGCAGCAGCCATTTCATTGCGAAGGTCGGCAGTGCATTCACCCTTAAAACGCGAACGACGCCCGTATCGCGCAGTTGATCCGTGGCGAGCGCGATGCTGTCGAACGCAGCCTGGACGGTGGCCAGATAGCGGCGGCCGTCGTCGGTCAGGCGCACGCGCTTGCCGCGACGATGGAACACCTGCACGCCGAGCCATGCTTCAAAAGCCGCAACCTGCCGGCTGATTGCACCGTGCGTCACATGCAATTCGTTCGCCGCGGCGGTGAAGCTTTCATGCCGCGCGGCGGCCTCGAAGGCACGCAGCGCCGGAAAAGGAGGAAGATGACGAGCCATGCTTGTGATTCTAGATCACAAAGGCGCGCTCAAAAATCGTTTTGCCCAGAGCCGGTTCGGCGCTAACCTCCAGAGCTTGAACCGGAAGCTTAACGATATGGATCACGATCTCACTTCAACCGCGGCCGGCCGAGCGCCCACGCCCACATTGCGGGAAATTTTTGGCGGCTTTCTGGGCCTCGGGCTGATCTCGTTCGGCGGCGCATTGCCGTTGGCGCGACGCGCCCTGGTCGACCAACGGCGCTGGCTGACCGGCAAGGAGTTCACCGACTTGCTGGGCCTGTGCCAATTCCTGCCGGGCGGCAACGTGATCAATCTTTCCGTGGCGATCGGGATGCGCTTTCGCGGCGTGCCGGGTGCGCTGGCGGGCCTGCTCGGGTTGATCGCGGGGCCGTCGCTGGTGGTGATCGGCCTTGGCGTGCTGTACGAACACACGCAAAACGACCCGCACGTTCGCCATCTGTTTGCCGGTCTCGCGGCGGCGGCGTCCGGCCTGCTGATCTCGATGGCCGTGAAAATCCTGCTGCCGTTGCGGGATAAACCGATGGCCGCGCTCATCGCGGCGCTCGGCTTCATCGCGATCGCCATCATGCGCCTGCCGCTTCTGCCTACGATGCTGGTGCTCACGCCGCTCAGCATCTACATCGCGTCGAGGGCCGCCCGATGAACGACACGCTCATTTCCCTTGCCATCATTTTCAGTCAGCTTTCGCTACTGGCGTTCGGTGGCGGCAACACGATTCTTCCGGAGATGCAGCGTCAGGTAGTGGATGTGCATCACTGGATGCCGGCCAGCGAATTCAGCGCGCTATTCGCGCTCGCGCAAGCGGCACCGGGGCCGAATCTGATGATCGTCACGCTGGTCGGCTGGCACGTGGCGGGTTGGGCGGGGATGCTGGTGGCCTCCGTGGCGAAGTTCGGACCGTCTTCGCTCGTGACGATTCTCGCGCTGCATGCGTGGGAGCGGTTCAAAGACCGTCCGTGGCGGCGTTACGCGCAAATGGGATTGGTGCCGGTGACGGCCGGCATCGTCGCGGCGAGCGCGGCGTTGATCGCCGAGGCGTCGAATCCGACGGCGATTGCATGGGCGATCTGCGCTTTTACTGCTGTGTTGGCGTTGAAGACACGGATTCATCCGCTCTGGTTGCTGGCGGCGGGGAGCTTGATTGGGTTGACGGGGTTTGGGCAGTTTTGACACGCGCGGGGGACCTGCGTAGTGCAATGCCTCACGCACAGAACTGCCGCAAACATGGTGGCCCGAGAAACGCATTGACCAAGCGCAATGCGGCGTCAAAAACCCGTACGGTCAGTGTCTCGGGATTACGAAGCACAGCTATGCTTACAGCTTATAGATTCAGCTCCTGTGCCATCCGCTTATGACCTACCATGCCATCACCGTCACGCTTGAAAACATCGGCGGGATAGTCGCCGAGAAAGACAAATATGGCAGTAGAACAATCAGCACAGCCTTTAACGTGACGGTTGCAGGCAAACGCCAGTACGCTGTACAAATGCGCGGCGCGCCTCGACTTGAAAGCGGCATGGTCGTGACGGCGGTGCTGCGCGATACAGATAACTGGCAAACGCTCGTGGGATGGTTAAACCACTCCACCGGTGAGATTTGCGGCATCAATTCGCCCGAGATTTCCTTCTGGTGGTTTGTCGCTGGCATCCTAGTGTCAGCCCTGCTTTGCCTTAAATGGATACACGAGGCTCACAGCGGCAACGCCAGTGCGAGTGTCGTAGTATGGATTATCGCGATCGCAGCGATGAACGCCTGGACGCTATTCTCTTGGCGGAGGTCGGCGAAGGTCTACAGGTTGCTGAAACCCTAAGCCTCGGTACTTACAAAGTCACGAAATCTTGAAGGGAGAATCGCTGCCATCGACTACCGCGCAATGCGGTAGTCGATGGCGGGAGAGAGAGGCCGCTTATTCGTCATTCATCTACGCCACTGCAGACCGTTGCCGGTAGTAGTCGCTTCGATCCAATCTTTCACCGCCTTGCGTCGCAATATGAGCAGCGCGCCGAGTCGGAGCCACACACAAAGGGTAATTAGTGCGATAGCCCACAATCCCAATTCTTGCAAATATGGGTGCCCGAATATAGTCCATAGAAGAAGAAAGGCCGCGATCCACTTCAGCAGGTCGTAAGCCCATCTCTTTCTCTTTATCCCATACACAAGCGCCAGGAGATTTGCCACAAGACTTACGAACACAGCCAGACAGCCTTCCCACGGCAGAGAGCCGGATTGAAGTAAGGCGATTTCTACCCAAGCCTCGCACAGGAAGGCGAGAAAGAATCCAATAAGTGAAACCCGAATACAACGCGGCATTGCTGTCATAGCTATCTGAATTTTATATTCTTGCAATAATCCATTCCACTAACGATATCGCTCCAACCCTGTTCAACACTCAGGTATCGGCAATAGTTTTCCTTGTATTGATCTTCGTTGACTGGCGTGAAGCTACCTGGAACGGGGGTCCCCGTAGGTATCAAACCGCTACCTGAAACACCCTTGTCGCTCAGACAGACGAACATCCCCTTTTGCGTCAATATTTCGTTGTAAGAGGAAAGCACGTACCCACTCCCGGTTCCGAGACTTGACCAATAAAGCGATGCACTAGCAACCGACGGAGGATTCGAGACTTGCAGCAGGTTTGTCATATAATTACCCAACCATATTTTTGTAGAATTTATATACGGCTGAAAGGAAGATTGCAGGTCGGCAGCCAAGATGAGTCCACCGACTACTGCAGCGGCACCCGGGCCAATTTCTGCCCAAACAAGTAGCGTAACAGCGATCGTTCCGACCGCACTTATGACGGTCAGCACGTCTCCCGCCTGGACTTTTTTGTTCTGGTCTTTCCAATCTGTCGCAATTCGTATTAATGCAGACGTCGCGGCCAATCCGTTTGTCATGATACGTACTGGCTGCATCATCGGTGCTACATTTGATATTGTCGCAACGAGGTTTGTGCCGTTCTGAATAACTGACAGCGAGTCATTTTGACTATTTGCCGCAGTCATAAACGCCTGATAACTAGTCATCGAATTCGAACCGTTTTCGATGAATTGCAACACCATTTCAACTTTTGCCATTTTATTCAGCCTTTGACTCTGTATTCCACGGGGCAATTGAATTCACTGAAGAACTGACGGATGGCGCGGTAGAAGGGCTCGATCCGACAATATAGCGATAATAGAGCTGTGTATTTCCTGTTTTTGGCGTGTACACTGTCTGGGCAATAAATGATTTTGTTTTTTTGAGAGTGACAGGCAGGACATCAATGATTTGCGAGAACCCTTTATCCGTCGCCACCTGGAGATTCGCCGCAATATCGCTATTCGGGTCCTCAAAATTTATGATGCGCACCCAGAATATCCATGTCCCGTCGTCGCGCCTCAATGCAGTCGCGCCGTTTGTTAACGCATATCCGCGCAGCGGAGTGACTGTAATTTGGGGTGATGTGGGAGTCGCCTTTGCGATTTGAGACGTGATGCCGACAAGAGACAATACACTTGTTCGCAAAAATAATCGTCTGGTAGTCATCGTGTTTTTATTTAGTTTGGTGGATATCGCCATTTATTAATGTAGCTTTCACTACATTTAAAATGTATCGCTATCGACGATGCGATTGACATCAGACAATTCCGAAAAACGGTTACTTCGGAGGGAAGAGCCAGGCAGATTGCGTGAAGTGTTACAGATGGTGAAGAGCACCTTGTAAGCTTTGTTGAAGGCGCGTGTACCGTGGCTTGTGTGGCCGAGAAAAAGCGATGCGAGAAGGCGTGTTCAGTATCGAAGACGCGTTTGGCGATTTGCGTCATCTACGCAGCCGCGCGCCTGCGTCAAGTGGCAACCCTGGATGGCAAGATGGCACGCGACGCCCATCGCAGTGATTAGCGTGCGCTCCATGATGCCGGCCTACGGCAGTGACGTGGGCGTGGTACTGGGACAGGTGTGCATAGCAAACAAAAGCAACAGGATCACAGCGATTCCGGAGTTGCTCGATCCTCCAACGGGATTTCCCTCTGGGCGTCGAAAGCAGTATGGACTGGGTACTCAACATGATCTTTGGCGAAAACCAGTGCCATGCGAGAGCCGCGACTACGGCGCAGAACTTCGCAATGCTGTGCCGTAATCTCATTGAATTTGCTTAAGCTCGATACAAACACGAGCGCAGAACTGAAAGTATGCCGCCCAAGGCCCGCGCCAACGGATCAGTGCGCGCCACAGCCTGATCGGCTTATGAAGTTCATGGAATTGCCCTGACGCAATCCTCCATACGGCCGACCTGTTCGCAGTCGTATTCCGCGAAGCCGAAGCATACCCCTTACTGAAACGCCACTTCCGCGAAACTGCGCAACTTGCGGCTATGCAAACGATGTAGCCCGTTCATCCGCAACAACTCCATCGCCTTCACGCCGATCTGCAGATGCTGATCGACCTGCGCGCGATAGAACTGATCCGCCATGCCGGGCAGTTTCAACTCGCCATGCAAAGGCTTATCCGACACACAAAGTAAGGTGCCGTAAGGCACGCGGAAACGGAACCCGTTAGCGGCGATCGTCGCGCTTTCCATATCGAGCGCGACCGCACGGCTTTGCGAGAGCCGCTGCACCGGCTCGCGATGATCGCGCAACTCCCAGTTGCGGTTATCGACACTCGCCACCGTGCCCGTGCGCATCACGCGCTTCAACTCGACGCCATCCAGTTGCGTGACCTGCGCGACCGCGCGTTCCAGCGCCACCTGCACTTCGGCGAGTGCAGGAATCGGCACCCACAGCGGCAAATCGTCGTCGAGCACGTGGTCTTCGCGCACGTAGCCGTGCGCCAGCACGTAGTCGCCCAAACGCTGCGTATTGCGCAGACCCGCGCAGTGGCCGAGCATGATCCACGCATGCGGGCGCAGCACGGCGATGTGATCCGTGATCGTCTTCGCGTTCGACGGCCCGACGCCGATGTTGACCATCGTGATGCCGCTGCCGTCGGCACGCTTCAGGTGATACGCGGGCATCTGCGGCAAACGCGGCGGCGCCGTGCCTTCCTGGGCCTGCTCGCCGAGATTTTCGTTGTACGTGATCACGTCGCCCGGTTCGACGAACGACGTGTATTCACTGCGATAGGCGCGCAGTTCTTCGTCGTCGGTATGGGCCATCATCGTGCGGCCGAGTTTGACGAACTCGTCGATATAGAACTGGTAGTTCGTGTACAGCACGTAGTTCTGACAATGCGTGGGCGACGTCGCCGTGTAATGCTTCAATCGATGCAGCGAAAAATCCACCCGCGCCGCCGTGAACAACGCCAGCGGATGCGGCTCGCCCGGCGGCGGCTCATAGGTGCCGTTGACGATGCGGTCGTCGAGCAGCGCGAGGTCCGGCGTGTCGAACACGTCGCGCATCAGGAACAGGCGTTCGCGATCCAGATCGCCTTCGAGATGGATGCCTTCGGCGAACGCGAAGTGAATCGGAATCGGCTGATCGGACACGCCGACCTCGATCTGCACATGATGGTTTTTGGCCAGCAGACGCAACTGCTCGCGATAGTAGTTGCCGAACAGATCCGGCCGCGTGACCGTGGTCTCGAACACGCCCGGACCCGCGACGAAACCGTACGAGCGGCGCGAGTCGATATGCGTGTTGACCTCCGTGCGCACTCTGACGAACGGGTAGCAGGCACGTACCCGGCGTTCGAACAGTTCGTTGCGGCGGTAGCGCGCGAAGGCGTCGCGCAGGAACGACGTGTTCGCTTCGTAGATCGCCGACAGATGCGTGACGGCCTCGGCCGCGTCGTCAAAGGATTCGGTTGGGAAGCTGTTGGCGGGAGTCTGCACCGCGCGTTGATTGGTATCGTTGTTCATCTTCATTCACCTCAATTGATGAGATGACATTACCACGGAACCCGCGATCGCCAAATGACCGCGCGGCGCCTGGCACACCCGCCGCAACAGCGGCCGCAAGATTGCGCGCAGATTGCGCGAAAGCGGCGCAAAATAAGGCGATCGCACCCGTAGGCAAGGCTGGATTTGCTAGAATCGGGACACCAATTTGGAGAATCACCATGAAGCCGCTCCTTCCCGTCGCCGTTGCACTGGCCTTCGCCTTTGGCAACGCCGCGATGGCTGCCCAGCCTGTCGATGACACTCCGCCCGCCGGCGCGCCCCAGTCCGCCAATGAACGGGCCGGTCTGCCCGACCTGGAGAAGATCAATCGTCCGGCCGCCGAGGTCAGCTCGAAGGTCGAAATCAACGTCCCGCGCACGCCGAGCTTCTACGAACGCAGCGCTAACGGCACCGAAATCACCGAATACCGCGATAAAGGCAAGCCCGTTGAAATCAACGTGCATTCGAATCTCGGCACGCGCTATCAGATGAGCGCGCCGCTCGACACATCGCCCACCGTGCGCGACAACGGCCGCGCGAGCACGCGCTTGCCGTCGGTGAATCTGACTTATTGATATTGAGGCTTGCCGGGGCGGCGGCGTGACGTAAGCCGCCTCTGGATCTGCGCGGCCCACGGGCGTCGCCTCGGGCTTTCGGCCTGCTCGCCGATTTTCAGCATCCCACACTTCGCACTGGTCGCATCGCGCCAGCCCGACTAACCTGATCCGACGTTTCCCGCATGGCTGTCTTCACCGCTGTCACCGAACCCCAACTAGCAGAATGGATGCGTCACTACGATCTCGGCGAAGTCGTCGAGTTTCGCGGCATCCCGTCCGGTATTGAGAACAGCAACTTCTTTCTGACGACGACGCGCGGCGAATACGTCCTCACGATTTTCGAAAAGCTGACGGCCGGGCAACTGCCGTTCTATCTCGATCTGATGCAGCATCTGGCCGCGCACCGCGTGCCGGTGCCGGATCCCATGCCGCGCGAAGACGGCGCGCTGTTCGGCATGCTGCACGGCAAGCCCGCCGCCATCGTGACCAAGCTTGAAGGCGCGCCGGAGTTGGCGCCGCAAATCGAACACTGCGTCGAAGTCGGGCAAATGCTCGCGCGCATGCACCTGGCAGGGCGCGACTACCCACGCTATCAGCCGAATCTGCGCAGCCTGCCGTGGTGGAAAGAAACCGTGCCGACCATCCTGCCGTTCCTTGCGGACACGCAGCGCGACTTGCTGTCGTCCGAACTGGCGCATCAGGAGGCTTTCTTCGCGTCGGCGGATTACCGCACGCTTCCCGAAGGCCCGTGCCACGCCGACCTGTTCCGCGACAACGCGCTGTTCGCGCATGCCGCGCCGGAAACCGGCCACGAGGTGCGGCTGGGCGGTTTCTTCGACTTCTATTTCGCCGGCTGCGACAAGTGGCTGTTCGACGTCGCGGTAACAGTCAACGACTGGTGCGTCGACCTCGCCACCGGCAAGCTCGACGAGGCGCGCACCGAAGCCATGCTGCGCGCCTACCAGACCGTGCGCCCGTTCACCGTCGAGGAAAACCGTCATTGGGGCGACATGCTGCGTGCGGGTGCTTACCGCTTCTGGGTCTCGCGCCTGTATGATTTTCATTTGCCGCGCGCGGCCGAGCTGCTCAAACCGCACGACCCCGGCCATTTCGAGCGCATCCTGCGCGAACGCCTGTCCGGCGTAGCACTTCCAGGCATTCATACCTCATGCAACTGATCGAAGTCCCCGCGAAAACCGGCTATGTCTGGTTCCGGCAGGGTATCTGGCTGTTCCGCAAGAACCCGCTCGCGTTTCTGACGCTGTTCTTCACCTATCTGCTGATCATGACGCTGGCGGCGCAGATTCCGGTTGTCGGCGGCGTGCTGCCGCTGATCTTCATTCCGGGTGTCGCGGTCGGCTTCATGGCGGCGTGCCGCAACACCATCGCGGGCAAGCCGGTATTCCCAACCATTCTGGTGGACGGCTTTCACTCGTATGGCGCCGTGGTCGCCAAGCGGCTGCTGGTGCTGGGCGTGCTGTACGTTATCGCGATGGCGCTGGTGCTGGCCGGCTCGGCACTCGCCGACGGCGGCATGCTGCTAAAGGTCATGCTCGGCGCGGCCACCATGGATCAGGATGCGATCGCCAACAGCAATATCCCGCTGGCAATCATCACCGCGTTCGCGTTCTACATTCCGGTCGCGATGATTTTCTGGTTCTCCCCAATCCTTACCGCATGGCACGACGTGCCGCCCGTCAAGGCGATGTTCTTCAGCATCGTCAGTTGCTGGCGCAATCGCGGCGCGTTCATCGTGTTCGGCGCGTTGTGGTTCGCGGTTGCGACAACCGTTTCGTTCGGCCTGTCCGCGCTGATGCAGGCGCTGGGCGCAGGCGACTTCGCGTTCGCGATCCTGATGCCTGCCACGATGATCGTCACGACCATGCTGTATTGCTCGTTCTACGCGACCTATCGCGGCTGCTTCGGCGTGCAAACGCCTGAAGCGCCGGACCTGCCGACCACACCGGCGGCCTGAGCGCCGGCCCGGCTGCTGTTCAGGCGCGGACGCTTTTTCGGCGCCCGCGTGGTTTCGATCCGGCGCACTGCCCGTTTTCGCCTCGACGCCGGCCACAGTCCCGCCACGGCGGCCCCCACACCGCCTACGCCCCCTGCCTTGACGCCCTCAGCACGTCTGGTTCGAGGCGCCATCCGCCTCCGCCATTTCGCCAGATCTACAGCCGCACTCGGCAGCTTGCCTCTACTTGCGGCACAATGGTTTGCGCGCAATCGATTTGCACGCTCTTTTTTAAGCGAGATGCACCATGACCCAGCGCCCGGTTTTTCCCTTCACGCTCGACGAGCAACTCTGCTTCGCGCTCTATTCGACCTCGCTTGCGATGACGAAAGCGTACAAACCGCTGCTCGACAAGCTCGGCCTGACGTACCCGCAATATCTGACGATGCTCGTGCTATGGGAAGCCGACGACGTCACGGTGAAAGACATGGCCGCGCGCCTGAATCTCGACTCGGCGACGGTCACGCCGCTGCTCAAGCGTCTCGAGACACAGGGCTACCTGGAACGGGTACGCGGCGTCGAAGATGAGCGGCTCGTCTATATCCGGCTCACCAAAGCGGGCACGGCGCTGAAGCGTCAGGCACGCGAAGTGCCCGCGGAAATCTTCTGCGCGACCCAGCAGTCGCCAGAATTCCTACTCCGTTTGCGCGACGATCTGACGCGCCTGCGCACCACGCTCAACGATTACATGGACCACTAGCCGGCCTGTTTCAAAAAGCATGCTATCGGCACGATGCAAAAATTAATTTGCACACAAATGATTTGTGTACTATCTTTATCACATGCCGCTTCGATAGCGCTCCGCCAGAAGGGCGGGGAAACAGCGGCAAGCATGCAGACCCTGACAAACCAGACTAAGGAGCAGCACCATGAACATCCTCTACAAGGCGAGCGCAACCAGCACCGGTGGCCGTGACGGCCGCGCAGTATCGTCGGACAATGCGTTGGACGTGAAGCTGGCGGCACCGCGTGAACTGGGCGGCACCGGCGCGGCAGGCACCAACCCGGAACAACTCTTTGCAGCCGGCTACTCGGCATGTTTCCTGAGCGCGATGAAATTCGTCGCCGGCCAACGCAAGCAGGCTTTGCCGGCTGACACGCAAGTCACGGCAGAAGTGGGAATCGGCCCGAACGACAACGGCGGTTTCGCGCTCGACATCGATCTGCGCATCTCGTTGCCCGGCCTCGCTGCAGAGGCAGCCAAGGAACTGGTCGACGCAGCCCATCAGGTTTGCCCGTACTCGAACGCCACACGCAACAACGTCGCGGTGCGCCTGCAAGTCGCGTAAGCGCCAGCGGCTTCAACGAATTGCCCATGAATCGTTGACGCGCGCGGCACAACCAAGCCGTCATGAACACGCCCGCACCCTGCAAACCAGGCGCGGGCGTCGTGCTGTTTCACGGCGCAATAGGCGTTCGCGGACGCGGCACGGAATGTGCGGCATTGATCCGACCCAACACCTGCCGTCACGCGACTTCGGCCGTAGCGCTGCAAGCAGGCGCTCAGTTCAGTAATATCGTCGGCTGGCAGCCGATCATTGCGCCGGTTCATGCTTCGCCGCACTGCCCTTTACCTGACTCACGATCCCAATGACACGCGTCCGGCGCCTGAACGACACCTTCGATACCGGTCTGGTCTGGTTTCGCCGCGACCTGCGCAGCCCGGATAACGCCGCGCTCTACTACGCGCTCAAGCATTGCGGGCGCGTCTGGTGCGTGTTCGTATTCGACACGACGATCCTGCAACCGCTGAGCGACTCCTGGCAAACTCGCCATCCGGACACGCCGCCGCAGGACCGCCGCATCGAGTTCATTCTTGCCGCGTTGGGCGAGTTGGACGAGGCGTTGCGCGCCAAAGGCGGCGGCCTCATCGTGCTGTACGGCGATCCGGTCGATCTGGTGCCCAGACTCGCCGTCGAACTCGGCGCGGATGCAATATTCACGAATCACGATTACGAACCCGTCGCGATCGAGCGTGACGAGACGGTGCGCCAGCGGCTTGTCGAAGCCGGGCGCCAATGGCTGACGTTTAAAGATCAGGTGATTTTCGAGCGCGATGAGGTGCTGACCGGCCAGAACAAGCCGTTCACGGTGTTCACGCCCTACAAGAACGCATGGCTCAAGCAGCTGACGGCCTTCGATCTTCAACCGTATCCGGTCGAGACCTATATAAAGCAGCTTGCAGCACTGCCGCCCAAGCTGGACCGCCAGTTGCCGACGCTCGATCAGCTCGGTTTCGCACCGAGCAATCTTGCGGAGCTCAACTTGCCCACCGGCATGAGTGGCGCGCAACGCCTGCTCGAAGACTTCATGACTCGCATCGACAGCTATCAGGACCGGCGCGACTTTCCCGCCGTCAAAGGTCCGAGCTACCTGTCGATGCACCTGCGCTTCGGCACTGTCTCGATCCGCACGCTTGCGCGACTCGCGCACGAGATGTCATTGCAGCCTGACGGGCAAGGCTCTGCCACGTGGCTGTCCGAACTGATCTGGAGGGATTTTTACTTCATGATCCTGTCGCACCATCCAAGGCTGGCGGGCGGTGCGTCGTTCAAGGAAGAGTACGATCGGCTGCGCTGGGAGCACGGCCCGGAAGCGGACGAGGCGTTCGCCGCATGGTGCGACGGCCGCACGGGCTATCCGCTGGTCGACGCCGCCATGCTGCAACTGAACCGCACCGGCTACATGCACAACCGCCTGCGAATGGTGACGGCGAGTTTTCTGGTGAAGGATCTGGGCATCGACTGGCGACGTGGCGAGCGCTACTTCGCCGAACAGCTCAACGACTTCGATTTTTCGGCGAATAACGGCGGCTGGCAATGGGCGGCGTCGACGGGATGCGACGCGCAGCCGTATTTCCGGATCTTCAATCCGATCACGCAATCCGAAAAGTTCGACGCCGAAGGGCGCTTTATCAAACGCTACCTGCCGCAGCTTGCGAAACTGCCGGCCAAATGGATACACGCGCCGTGGCTGGCGGGTTCGGAACGGCTCGCTGAATGCGGCGTGACACTAGGCAAGGACTACCCGGCCCCGATCGTCGACCATGCCGAAGCGCGGCAGCGTACGCTTGCCCGTTTCGGCAAGTAAGCGCCCGCTCACTTCGTTTTGGTCACAAACATCTTGAGGCGACTGAGCAATGCGCCGTATGCGGCCGCTACTCATGTTCTGGTGCTGATCACCTTGGGCGCCTCACCCCAAACATCGGCGTTCTTCATTACGCGCCGATGCTTCAAACGCGCACAGCTTAGTGCTGGCTCATCCACGCCGGATGGCGAGTGGTCGCCTCGCGGTCCAGCTTACGCATACGGAATTCCAGATCGTACAGATCGGTTGCCTCAGCGAGGAAAGCGTCAGCGCGTTCTTTCGCGAGTTGATCAGGCGATTTGGTCAGAAACAGAAACAGGCGGCTAAGCAAGTACATGGTCAACCTCGACAATGAATTTAGGCGTTAACGCCTAAGGGATAACCCCTATTATAGGGAAAACCCTAGATTTACGCCATTCTTCATTTCGAAGTGTTGCTCCAACGTCACCGTGCGCCCGCCGACGCTTCTGTGGCGGTGCTTTCGGCGATACGGCCGGTGCTCGTGCGGCGCTGGTGCCTGAAGAATTCCCACACCATGGCGCTTGCGTCCGGACCTTTGGCGGAATGGAACGGGACGGCGTCGTCGCCGCCGCTCCACGCGTGATCAAGCCCTTGCACGCGGCATAGCCGCACCACGCGCCGCCCACCGCGCATGTAGTCGCGCATCACCACGCCTCCCTTGCGCTCTTCCTTGACTTCGCCGGATTTGCGCACGCCTTTTTCGTCGACGATCCGGTTCAGGCGGAGAAACTGCACCGCCAACTGGTCCGCATTGGCCGGCGCGACCACATGGTCGATGTCGCCGTGGAGGATGATGGCCGGCATCCCGGGGTATTCAGCCACGTTGACGAGTTCGTCGACCAGCTCGGCCGGCTCGCGGCGTGCGCCGCGCCGCATGACGTCCATCGCCGTAATACCGGAGCGGGCCTCGCCAAAAGCGGGGCCGGAATGCAACGCGACCGCCGCAAAATGCTCCGGATAGTTGGCGGCCAGAAGCGCCGTCAGGCCGGCCCCGGCAGAGATTCCGGCGACATACACGCGCTCGCTGTCGAAGCCATGCTGCGCCACCAGCGAATCCACCAGTGAAACGACCGCGCGCGCCTCGGCGCCGCCAGCGCTGTCGCCGGCGTCGTACCAATGCCAACAGCGATGCGAATGCACGTGCTTCGACTGTTCCGGATAAACCACGGCAAAGCCGAACTGGTCGGCAAGCACGTTCATCCGCGTGCCTTCGGCGAATTCGTCGATCGACTGGGTACAGCCGTGCAGCATGACGACCAGCGGCATTGCCTCATGCGCATGGCCGGACGGGATGTACAACCCGTACTGAAGATGGTTGACGAGCCGCCCGGGCGCGGCAGGCGCCGAATGAAACGAGCGCGTCCATGAACCGCTCGCCCAGGCCGAGGCACGCGGACGAACCCGCGATTCCCGTGGGGCGGCACGCGGCGCCTCGCGTTTCGCGGATGCGCGCAACGCGGCCGCCGGCTTGACCGGGCGGACCTTGGCCGAAGGCTTGGTAGTAGCGACACGCGGCGGCCGCGTGGTGGCGCGCTTGGTAGTGGTGTGAGCGTGCTCGGTTTGAATCGCGAGCAGGCGCTTGAGACCGCGCAGCCAGATTTTCGATAGACTTTTTGCCATCGGCGGGTGACCTCGCAAAAAGGGACAGGTGCCGCTCGATAGAACGACGCTTTGTTGTGCAATGCACAATAACACCAATCCTCATGCGATGCTGGAGGCATCGGCTTCTGCCGAACATCGAATTTTCCGCCGGGCGAACCTTGCAGCTGCACTAACGTCAAACCGTCGCAAGGCTTGTTCGCTAGCCAACGTCCCGCTACAAAAAGCCTGATGCGGGGCGAATCCAGTCCGTAGCACCCGTCTATACTGGCGGGTAAATAATGTCGGTAGAGGCCTTTGCCGCGTCGGCGATTCCCGCCGTTCGCGCGTTAAACCGTTAAACCGTTAAACCATTACCAACCCGATTCTACGCGGCCTGGGTCGCGCGTTTGCCATGCCCGATTTACCTGCCCATCTGTGGTACTCGATCACCAGCCTCGGCGGCGCCGGCATGACGTTGCCGCTCGCGTTCGCCATTGCACTTTGGCTGGCGGTCGGCTACACGTGGCGCATGGCTGCCGGCTGGCTGCTGCTGCTTGGCGCGGCCATCGGGGTTGTCACCGTGACCAAGCTGGCCTTCCTCGGCTGGGGCGTCGGCGTGCGCGAACTGGATTTCACCGGCGTCAGCGGTCACGCCATGCTGTCTACCGCCGTCTATCCCGTTGCGCTATTCCTGATGTTGCTGCCGGCGCGCCCGGCAATTCGCCTGCTTGGCGTCTTGTTGGGCCTGACCGCGGGCATTGTGGTCGGCTTGTCGCGCGTCGTGCTAAGCGCTCACTCACCGTCTGAAGCTGTTACCGGCTGTCTGGTCGGCGCGCTGGCGGCACTTTTTTTCGTACGCATGGCGTGGCATGCCGAGCCGGGCCGGATTTCGGCCGTGCCCGTCACTGCGAGCCTGATGATCCTCGCACTGCTGATGCACGGCGTGCACGTGCCGACGCAACGCTGGGTCACGCATATCGCGCTAAAGGTGTCCGGTCACGACCGGCCGTTCATCCGCGCCAAATGGCGAGCCGTGCGTGACGTACGCCCCGCCACGGCGCCGCTGTCGCAGACGCTCAACACGCTTACGCCGCCACGCTCGCCGGACGTCTGAAGCACGCGCAACCTACTGCCCGTTTCGCAATTGGAGCCCACACCCGCCAACCCGCACGCTGTGGGCTATGGCTGTGGCTGTGGCTGTGGGCTGCGGACCGCGTCATGCGTGTATCTGAATAATCGTCATGGGTACCGCTATAACCTTTCATATATTACGATAGCGTTTTAACCCGCCGTTCCGGCCCGCGCCGGACAACCAAGCCTTCATGACACTGTCCCGCCGCCTTGTGAAACACGCGCTGTTCATTGCCAGCGCCTTCTCCGTTGCCGTCAGCGCCAACGCACATGCCGACGAACTGGTGGTTTCCGCCGCCGCCAGCCTGACCAACGCGTTCAAAGCGGTGAGCGAGGTCTTCGAGCAGCAGCATCCCGGCACCAAGGTGCTGCTGAACTTCGGCGCGTCCGACGTGCTGATGCAGCAAATCGCCAAGGGCGCGCCCGCCGACGTGTTCGCCTCCGCGGATCAGAAAGCGATGGACAAGGCCGCTGCGGAAAAAGTGATCGTTCCGGCCACGCGCAAGGACTTCGCCGCCAATTCCCTGGTGCTGGTCGTGCCGGCCGACAGCCACTTCGCGCCGGCCTCGCTGAACGATCTGACGTCGGCGAATGTGAAGCGTGTGGCTTACGGCGATCCGGCCTCGGTGCCTGTCGGCCGCTATACCCAGGGCGCGTTGCAAGCCGCGGGCGTGTGGGACGCGGTCAACGCGAAGGCCGTGCTGGCGTCGAATGTACGCCAGAGCCTGGACTATGTGTCGCGTGGCGAAGTCGACGCCGGCTTCGTGTTCAGCACGGACGCCGCCGTCATGCCGGACAAGGTCAAGGTTGCGATGAACGTGCCGACGCAAACGCCGATCACCTATCCGATCGCGCAGGTCGAAGGCAGCCGTCACGCGGCCGACGCGCAGGCTTTCATGAATTTCGTGCTCTCGCCGGCCGGCCAGGCCGTGCTCGCGAAATACGGCTTCAAGCCCGCGCATTAACCTGGGTACCGCACGCACATGCAACAGGCCTGGATTCCGCTCCTGCTGTCATTGAAAGTGGCGGGCTGGGCCACCGCGCTCAATCTGGTGTTCGGCGTCGCGGCCGGTTTCGGCCTGTCGCGCTGGCGCTCGGGCGCGCGCGATGTGATCGATTCGCTGCTCATGTTGCCGCTCGTGATGCCGCCCACCGTGCTCGGCTACTACCTGCTGGTTCTGCTCGGACGGCGCGGCGTGATCGGCGCCTGGCTCGACCAGCTCGATATCCAGTTGGTGTTCACCTGGCAGGGCGCGGTGATCGCGTCGACGGTGGTGGCGTTTCCACTCGTGCTGAAGTCGGCGCGCGCCGCCTTCGAAGCCGTCGATCCACAACTCGAGCGCGCCGCGCGCACGCTCGGCGTCAGCGAAACGGCGATCTTCTTTCGCGTGACACTGCCGCTCGCCGCCCGCGGCATTCTCGCGGGCGGTCTGCTGGCGTTTGCGCGGGCGCTCGGCGAATTCGGCGCGACGCTGATGATCGCGGGCAACCTGCCGGGACGCACGCAAACGCTTTCGGTTGCAGTCTATTCAGCCGTGCAGGCCGGCGACGACAGCACCGCCAATTTCCTCGTACTCGTGACTTCGGTGACGTGCGTCGTCATCCTGTTGCTTGCCGGCCGCCTGGTGCCGCAGCACACGCTTTTGTCGTCCCGCTGATATGCCGCTCGCCGTCGACATCCGCAAGACCTTCGCGAGCGCCGAGCGCCGTTTCACGCTTGACGTCTCGTTCAACGCGACCACGCAGCGCGTCGTGCTGTTCGGGCCGTCCGGTGCGGGCAAGAGTTTGACGCTGCAGGCCATCGCCGGCTTGCTGCGCCCCGACGAGGGGGCGATCACGCTGCACGGCAACGCTTTATTCGACAGCGCGCGCGGCATCGATCAGAAACCGCAAGCACGCAAGATTGCGTATCTGTTTCAGGACTACGCGCTATTTCCGCATCTGAACGTGCGGCAGAACATCGGCTTCGGCTTGCAACAGGGTTGGCTCAATCCGCGCGCGCGTATCTCGCATCCGCAAGTCGACTACTGGCTCGATGCGCTCGAGTTGAAAAGCGTGGCGGGCAATCATCCGGCGCAGCTTTCGGGTGGACAGAAGCAGCGCGTGGCGCTGGCGCGGGCACTGGTCGCCGAGCCTCGCTTGCTGTTGCTGGATGAGCCGTTTTCCGCGCTCGATAGCGCGTTGCGTCAGCGCATGCGAAGCGAGTTGTCGGACCTGCAGACGCGGCTCGATATTCCAATGGTGTTGATCACACATGATCCCGACGACGTCGCCGCCTTTGGCGATCAGGTCGTGCAGGTCAGCGACGGTTGCGTGCGCGAGAATCATCCGTTTGCCGGGTACGAGCGCAGCGTGCCGTAACGCCGGCGGGCGCCGTCTGATAGGCCGGGGTCGTCCGGACCGCACGCTCCTCAGAATCACCAGAGCCCGCGGCCTTCCAGCGCCCTTGGCCCACTCAATCCTTCACCCCAAGAATCACGCTCGACGCCTTGAATACCGCAACCGCGGTCCCGCCTTCCACAAGCCCAAGCGTATCGACGCTTTGATTCGTGACCACCGCGGTAATCACCGCGCCGCCGTCCAGCACCAATGACACTTCCGCGTTGACCGCCCCGCGCTTCACGCTCTGCACCGTGCCGCGCAACTGATTGCGCGCGGAGAGCTTCAGCGGCGCGCCGCTTTCGTTCTCCACGAGCAGCACCACCCACGACGCCTTGATCAACGCGAACGCCGCCGCGCCCACCGCGAGGCCCAACGTCTCGGTACTTTCATGCGTGACGACGGCGACGATCATATGGCCGCCGGACAGCGCCAGCGACACTTCATCGTTGACGGTCCCGCGCGTGATCGCCGACACCGTTCCATACAGCTGATTGCGCGCGCTCGTTTTCACGCCGATGCGGCCGATCAGATCCCAATCCGTCGCAAAGCCTTCGATCGCCGCGCCCGCACGTTCGAGAAAACGCCGATGCTCGCGTTCGACCGCCCGAAACGTCTCGATCAGCTTCACGGCGCGCGGCGTGAGCGTCGTGCCGCCACCGCCTTTGCCGCCGGTCAAGCGCACCACGAGCGGCTCTCCGGCGAGATTGTTCATCGTATCGACCGCGTCCCACGCGCCCTTGTAGCTCATGCCGACGGCTTTTGCCGCGCTGGTGATCGAACCCGTCTCGCCGATTGCCGCGAGCAGGCCGATCCGCGACGCGCCGCCGAGCGTCTGCGCGCCCGCCTGAAACCAGACGGAGCCACCAAGTTCAAGGGCCTCGTGAGACGGATCGGTGCGGTCGGATGTCATGGCGGCAGGGGTCAATGTGCGAGGAAAGGACAGCGAATCATTATAGCGACGCAGTTGCCGCTAACCAGTGCGCGCATGAATGGCGGGCTTGGGACGATTGCGTGGTAACCGCCGCGCCGAACCACGGGCGACGAAGCCGATTGGCTTTGTCGCCCGTTTTTGCGTGATGCGCGCGCATTGCCGCCCGTCTGGCCACCCTGCGTGTTCATTCCCCCCGCCTCAAATAAGCGCAGGCCGCCGGGTTCGTCAGTCGATCAAACCGCGTACTGCGCGATCCCATTGCCGAACGACCAATTCTCCTTCAGCACCTCGACGAGATTGATGAACACATCCTCTCGCCGCAGTCCCGGCGACTCCGCCAGTTCGTCCGCCATGCGCTTGTACAGCGCCTTCTTCTGTTCGAGCGTGCGGGTATTGTTGAACGTGATCTGAATCACCACGAGATCGTCGCTGCGTTCAATGTTCAGATACTGCCTGTCGTACACAAAATTGCCGGCTTCGTGCTCGGTGATCAGCATGAAGATGTCGTCTTTCGGCACATTGCACGTCTCCACCAACGAGCGCTGAATACTGTCCGTCAGCGCCTTCCGGTATTCCACCGGCTTGCCGGCGCGCAATGCGATTCGTGTGAGCGGCATGATGAAACTCCTTGGTTGCAGTGATTGGCCAAACACAGCTTAGGCGCGCTCAGTCATAATGAACAGCCATCATTGGCTATTTCATTCATATTCAACTGAAATGAAAGTCCTCGATCTCGATGCGGTGCGCGCCTTCGTGCTGGTCGCCGATCTGCACAGCTTCACGCGGGCGGCCGACGCGCTCGATACCACGCAATCGGCCGTCAGCCTGAAGCTCAAACGGCTTGAGACGCACCTTGGCAAGCAATTGGTGGAGCGCACGCCACGCGTTGTGCGCCTTTCCGCGGATGGCAATGCGTTCCTCGGCGCGGCCCGCGATCTGCTGAGCGCGCACGAGCGGGCGCTGGGTTCGCTGTCGGTGGAGCGTCGGCGGCTTACGCTGGGGCTGAGCGAGCACGTCGCGGGAACGAACTTGCCGCAGTTGCTCGCGCGGCTCAACGCTCACGATCCGGGTCTGGTGGTCGAATTGCATCTGGGCTCGTCGACGGCGCTGCTTGCGCAATTCGATGAGCGGCGCCTCGACGCGGTGATCATTCGCTATGGCGCCGACGAGCCGCCGCGCGACGACGCTCAGGTGCTGTTCAGCGAGCCGCTTGGCTGGCTCGCCACGCCGGAATGGCTGCCGCGCGTCGGCGAGCCGTTGGCGCTGGCGCTGCTGAGTCCGCCGTGCAATGTGCGCGACGTCGCGCTGCACACGCTGAATGGCGCGGGGGTCGCATGGCAGGAAGTGTTCGTCGGCGGCGGTGTGGCCGCGGTCGGCGCTGCGGTTGCGGCCGGTCTGGCCGTGTCGCCGCTGGCTCGCAGAGTGGCGCCGCGCGGTTTGGTCGACGTCGGCGCGCGCCTGGGTTTGCCGCCGCTGCCGGCATCACGCGTGACCTTGCATTCGCGAGTGCGGGATAAGCGGTCGATGGAAACGTTGAAGTTGGTGACGACCGGGCTGGCGAGCGCTTGAGACAGCGCGCCGCCTGAACCGGAGGTCAGTGGAGGATCGGCGGCAACGAGCCGCTGCTGGCGGTCGCCGGATTGGCGGATGCGGCCGCGGGACTCGCCGTGACGTTTGCAGCCTTGGCAGGCGCGTTCGTGTGGACCATAACGGGCTTGGCCGCGCTCGTTTTCGCCGTCACCTTGATCACCTTGGCATGCGCTGCATGGCCTTGAACCAGGTTGGCGTGCATGATCCGGCCTTGACCCGGTTTCGCCTGGGCGAGTTGTGCGTGCGGCTTTTTACCTTGCGCCACCACGGCTGCCTTCGACTTAGGTTTGCCCGCGCCCTTCGCCACGCCACCGTGGCCAACATCCCTGGCCGCGACCTTCTTCACGGTGCCGTGCGCTGCCGACGCGGCGCCGCCCTTCGACGCCGATGCAACTCGCCGCGCCCCATGCTGAACGCTCGCCAAATGCTTCGAATCCGCCTTGGCGCCGACGGCGGACTTGACCTTGGCGGCACCCGTCGTTTTCTTTGCGTGCTTCGCCGCGTGCCCGGCCGACTCGGGCGGATTCCACACTTCCGCGTAACCCGCGGCCGTTGCCGCACCGGACACACACCACACGGCAACTGCCGTTGCTACTGCGCGAACCCACATCTCCTGCTTCTCCTGATATTCGACTTCATAACGAGCCGGGATTATATTCTCTTGCAAAAATCCATTTTTAGACTAATATCAACATCAAGTACAGATAAGGACTCAGCCCATCATGGCTCACGCTGCCCGCGCCACCCAGCCCGAACCGCCGATCCGTCGGCCGGTTTCGGAACCCACGCTCACGGAAATGTCGGCGGCGGGCCTGCGCGCGTTCTTCAACATCGCGCGAGACTGGGACTTGAGCGCCGAAGAACAGATCGTGTTGCTTGGCTCGCCAGGCCGCTCCACCTACTTCAAATGGAAATCCGCGCCGGGCACGGCACGTCTGGGGCGCGACACGCTGGAACGCCTGTCGTTGCTGCTCGGCATCTATAAAGCGCTGCAAATCCTGCTGCCGCAACCCAGCGCCGCCGACACCTGGATCAAGCGTCCCAACAGCGCGCCGCCGTTCGGCGGCCGTCGCGCGCTGGACCGCATGCTGGCCGGCAACATCAGCGATCTCGTGGCCGTGCGCCAGTATCTCGACGCGATGCGAGGCGGCTGGGCGTGACAGAACCGCATTGGCAGCACCGCTGGCGCAGCGCGCCGCTCGACTGGTCGCCCGCGTATCGCGTGATTCCTACGCGCTTTCCGGCCGTCAATCTGTTCGACCGGGTTGCATCGCCGGAAGATTTCGACGCCCTCTACGCGCTCGAGGCGATGACCAACGACCGCCTGCGCACCGAAGTCGGCGAACTCGATCTCGTACCACGCGAAGAGCGCCGTTTCGGTCCGGGATATGGGCCGATCATGGCCGCGTTGACACACCTGAATCCGCTCGGCAGCCGCTTCTCGGACGGCACGTACGGCGTGTTCTATTGCGCCCGTTCGCGTGCCACGGCAATCGCGGAGACGCGCTATCACACGGGGAAATTTCTGGAGGCGACCGCCGAGCCGCCCATGCGGCAGCAAATGCGGCTCTATACCGTGGTGGCGCAAGGCAACGTGGTCGACATCCGCGACGACGCATCGCTCGATCTCGCGGTGCTGTCGCCCGACGACTATGTCGCCGGACAATCGCTCGGCCGTGCCGTGCGCGAGGCGGGTGCGCCGGGCATCGTGTACCCGTCGGTGCGGGATGACGAGGGCGAGTGCCTCGCCGCATTCAGAACCATGCTGCTGCGCGACTGCCATCACGCGGCGTATCTGGAATACAACTGGAACGGCAGCAGCATCGATATCGTGTTCGAGCTCAATCAGGTGGGCTGATCAGGTGGGCTAATAAGCGTCACGGCAAGGCCAACGCCGCCGCGCCGCTCTCCCGCGCCGCCTCGACCGAAATCGACCAGCGCCGCAATGCCTGTGGTTCCACGATGGTCAGCTTGCCGCCGGGCCCAAATGCGCCGGTGTCGATGAAAATCTGTGAGCCGATCTGCTGGATGTCGCGCATCGGCGTATGCCCGCAATAGGTCAGCGAAAGGCCATGCTGCCGCTGCGGATCGCCATTGCCCAAGGCCAGGTCCCGCCCCCACAGCAATTGCTGGCGTGTTTCGGCGGAGAAATTCCCGGCGTCGAGTTCGGCGTCCGAGCCAAAGAATTCGGCATGCAGAATATTGAAGCGCTCCTTGCCACTGCCCACCACGCGCACGAGTGGCAGCCTCCGCAAATGTTCGGCGTAGTGCTGCAAGCGTTCGTCGGACAAGCCCGCCGCCCATATGCCGCCGATTCCGTACCACCACTGGCGCCGCAAGCGCCCGTCGGCGACGGCGCACAAGGTGTCTTCATGATTGCCGAGCACCGCGTGAAACCAAGGCTTGTCGAGCAGGGTTAAAGCCTGCTCGGAGTGTTCGCCGCGGTCCACCAGATCGCCGACCGAAAAGAGCCGGTCGCACGCCGGATCGAACGCGATGTCACGCAGCAGATAGCGCAGCGCATCGACACAGCCATGCAAATCGCCCACGACAAAGTCGCGGCCGCTCCGATTGGCCGGATGATGCTGGACGGAGTTGACGAGTACGGAAGCCATTCGCTCATGATAGTGCGGCATCCGCAAGTGTGTATGCGCGCTGCCCATCTTTTCCCGACGTCCCGCGCTGCTCGAATGGCGTGGAAACGACGCAAAAACGGCGCGTCTCCGGCAAGACTCACCAGTCAATGCGCCATCCACGGAGTTGTTATTGCGGTGTTCGCAGTTTGGCAACCTGATCCACCGTCACCGTGGACTTGTGGATTGCCGAACTGCCTGTCTGGTTGCGTAGTTCGTGACGGCCGCCATTTGGTCGCCGGTCAGCTGGGCGCCGCTTAAGCGGTCTTGCATCGCTGCATGATGCCGATGTGAGCCGCATTACGTTGTGCTGATGACGGCCCTGTGAAAACAGCTTGAGGACGCGGTGCGCACAGCAAAAAACCCCGCTGCCTGCCAATCGCCTTTCAACTGAAAGCGGCGCGCAAGGCCGTTGCGAAAGACTATAGCCAGTGATTCTCCCATTCGACAAATGGTGCCCGAAGCGCGAGTAGAATCCGCGACACAAAAGGCCCTTCACCCTTGATCTCATGCTCACAAACTATTTTCCACAGGTTCTCCGCAATCGACCACGCATGCTGATCGGTCTCGCTGTCGGTCTTGCGGCCGCGCTGGTGCTGCCCGGACACACGCGTTCCATGGTGCGCGGGCTGGTCGGCTGGGACGCCGCCGTGTGGACCTATCTCGTGCTGATCTGGGTACACATGGCCCTCGCCGACGAAGGCCGGGTCCGTGATTTCGCGCGGCGCGACGACGAGAACGCGGGCGTGGTGCTGGTCGTGATCTGCGTCGCGACGGTCGCCAGTATCGCCGCCATCGTGCTTGAACTCGCTTCGGCGAAGGGCACGGCCGGCGCCTCGACGGCATGGCACTACCTGTTGACAGGCCTCACGATGATCGGCGCCTGGTTCATGATCCCGACCATTTTCACGTCGCACTACGCGCGGCTTTACTACGACGCGAAGGCAGCCGAGACCCCGCTGCTGTTTCCCGACCACAAGCTGCAGCCGGACTATTGGGACTTCCTGTACTTCTCCTTCACCATTGCCGTGGCCTCGCAAACCTCGGACGTGGTGCTGCGCTCCCGTACGATTCGCCGCGCCGCGCTTGCCCAGTCGATTCTGTCGTTCTACTTCAACGTCGCCGTGCTCGGCTTGTGCGTGAACATCGCAGCGGGCCTGGTCGGCTCCTGACCCGTCGTGCCTCTCTGACAATCTTTCCCCTCGCGACGCGTGCCCTGCCGGCCGCCACTTCGCCTCTTGCGGCGTCGGCGCCCGCGTCGCGCCACCCCGTGTAAAACGCGGGCGACGTCCGTCCGTTTTACACGCGAACCGCCCGCCGTCACGCTCCCACCGCGTCGGGCCGGCCATCCCGCGCGCCCTTAGGGCACACGCTTCCCCACCCTTTCGCACCAGTCCGAAACGCACTGGCACAACGTTTGCTGCGCCTTGCGGTTAGTTCTGGCCGGCCACATGCCGTCGACGCCTGGCGTCAAAGCACCCCCAACTGGCCAGCGGCGTGACGATCTTTGCACTACATTGACCAGTACGCGCCCTCGCTTCACGCATCGCGCGGTATCCGGCTCTGGAAGCCCAATGAGCGCTGTGATCGCATGTCAATTGCATCCACACCGCAGCAGGACGAATCTGGAAACGACCGATGGAATCTCCAAACGGGTACGCGCCGCGGATTTATTTTTTTCATTCACTTCTGGTTGGGCCACTCGATGCATGGCCCGCGCAGTTCGCTCACGCAGCCAGACTCGGCTTCGATCACGCGCTGATCGGCGGTCTCTTCGAGCCAGGCCGCGCCGGTCACGCACAGGTGGTCGGCAACCATGGCCGGCTGCATCCGGTGTTCGAGACCCGGCAAGCGGCCACCGAGGCGATCCGCTCGCTTGCCCAAGCCGCCCAGCAGAACGGTTTGACCTTGCTGGTCGACCTGGTGATCGACCGGATGGCAGCCGATGGCGCGCTGTACGCCGAACAGGCCGGCTGGTTCCACCCATTCGAATCTGAAGAGGCGCGACTCGATCCGCGCCACGTGCATCGTGAAGACAACGTCGCGTATGCGAACTTCAACGACGCCGCCAGCAGTGCGGCGCTAGTCGACTGGTGGACGCAGCAACTGCTGGCGCTGACCGGCGCCGGCGTCGGCGGCTTCCGGTTCGATTCGCCGCATCGCGTGCCGGCCGCGGTTTGGCGGCAACTCGGCGACGCGGTTCGCGCGAAGCATCCTGAGGTGCGTTTCCTCGCCGCGACGCCAGGTCTCGCTCGTGGCGATCTGCTCGGCCTCGCAGGCGCGGGCTTCGACAGCGTGTTCTCGTCAGTCCGCTGGTGGGACTTCCGCGCCAGCTGGATGGTGGAAGAGCACGCCGCGCTCGCCCGTATCGCGGCACCCATCGCCTTTCCCGAAGCGCCGTACGGCACCCGTCTCAGCGCCGATCTCGGGGATGCGCACGACGCCACCATCGTCGAGCGGGCCTACCGGCGCGCGCTATTCGTGTCGGCCTCGACCGGCACCGGCTGGATGATGCCGATGGGCTTCGAATACGGCATCGCCGAGCCCATGTCGCAGACACGCGGCGACGCTGCGCAGTTTGCGCTGGCCTGCCGGTCGAAGCCATTCGATCTCTCGGAACGGATCAGCCATGCAAACGAAGCGGTGCGCAATACGAAAACGTTGCAGGCCAACGGCGAATTGCGCCCGCTCAGCGGGCCCGGCGCGCCCGCAGCCGTCTTGCTGCGCGCCGACACGCCCGATCTGCGCGACGCCGGCGAAGCGGTCCTGATCGCCGTCAATCCCGAACTCGGTGCGCCGCTGCGCGTCGATCCAATCCGTTTCCTCAAGGGCGTACCGGGCAACTTCACGCGCTTCGTGCCGCTCGACGCACCTGTGAACGCCGCGCCCGCCGCATTGGCGCCGTTCACGCTCGAACCCGGCGCCGTGCGCCTGTTCCGCGCAGCGGCCGATCAACCGATCCGTCTCGCGCCGCCGATCGACAAGGCGAACAGCAAGCGCAGCGGCCACAAAACCGTGCTCGAAGCGATCGGCGCCCCGCGCGTGGCGATCGAGAGCGTGACACCCTCGGTCGATAACGGGCGCTTCCCCGCCAAGCGCACGGTCGGCGAGCGCGCCGAAATCACCGCCGCGATCTTCGCCGAAGGTCACGACAGGATCGCCGCCGCCGTCGTCTGGCGTGCGGCCGACGAAACCGCGTGGCACGAAGTGCCGATGAGCCCCGCACAGCCTGCCGGCCTCGATATCTGGACAGCGCGCATTCCGCTGGAGCGCCTCGGCCGCCACGAATTCACGGTCATCGCATGGCGCGACGACTTTGCCTCGCTGGTCGAGCATATCCAGAAGAAGCTGAAAGCCGGCCAAACCGTCGAACTCGAGCTCGAGGAAGCCGCGCATCTGTTCGCCCTGGTGCTCGCCGAAGTGGGAACCGCAGAAAGCGCGGAGAGTACGACAAGCGAGCCGCTCGAACATATCGTCAAGGTCTTCACCAAGGCCGATCCGGAAGCCAGGCTCGCGCTGCTGCTGGCGCCCGCCACCGCGAAGGCGATGACCGCCGCCCGGCACCGCCCGTTCCTGAGCCGCGATCCTATCGTCTACAGGATCGAGGCCGAACGCACCGCGGCAGGCTTTGCCAGCTGGTACGAACTCTTCCCGCGTTCGATGAGCGACGACGAATCGCGTCACGGCACCTTCGCTGACGTCGTCACGAAACTGCCGCGCATCCGCGAGATGGGTTTCGACGTGCTGTACTTCCCGCCGATCCACCCGATCGGCATGGCGAACCGCAAAGGCCGCAACAACACGCTGAACGCGCAACCCGGCGATGTCGGCAGCCCGTATGCGATCGGTGCTGCCGAAGGCGGCCACACCGCCGTGCACCCCGAACTTGGCACGCTAGACGACTTCAAGCAGATGCTGGCCGCCGCGCACGCGCACGGCCTCGAAATCGCGCTCGACTTCGCGATCCAATGCTCGCCGGATCACCCGTGGCTGAAGGCGCATCCGACATGGTTCGCCTGGCGTCCCGACGGCACGCTGCGTTACGCGGAAAATCCGCCGAAGAAGTATCAGGACATCGTCAATCCCGACTTCTATGCGCACGACGCCAAACCCGATTTGTGGCTCGCGCTGCGCGACGTGTTCCTGTTCTGGATCGAAGCCGGCGTGTACATTTTCCGTGTCGACAATCCGCACACCAAGCCGCTGCCGTTCTGGGAATGGGTGATCGACGATGTGCGTTCGCGCTATCCCGACACGATCTTCCTCGCCGAAGCCTTCACCCGGCCGCGCATGATGAACCGGCTCGGCAAGATCGGCTTCTCGCAGTCGTACACGTATTTCACCTGGCGCGAGTCGAAGCGCGACTTCATCGAGTACATGACCGAACTCACGCAAACCAGCGCGCGCGATTTCTACCGGCCGAATTTCTTCGTCAATACACCGGACATCAACCCGCGGCATTTGCAGTCGTCGGGGCGCTCGGGCTTTCTGATTCGTGCCGCGTTGGCCTCCACACTGGCCGGTTCGTGGGGCGTGTATAGCGGTTTCGAACTGTGCGAGGCCGCCGCGTTGCCGAACAGCGAGGAATATCTCGACTCCGAGAAGTATCAACTGCGCGCGTGGGACTGGAACCGGCCCGGCAACATCGTCGGCGAAATCAGTGCGTTGAACCGGATTCGCCGCGCGAACCCGGCATTGCAAACGCATCTGGGTCTCACGTTCCTCACCGCGCACAATGACAACATCCTGTTCTTCGAAAAAGCGACCGAAGCACGCGACAACGTGATCGTGGTGGCGATCAATCTCGACCCGTTCAACGAACAGGGCGCGGACATCGAATTGTCGTGGGACACTTTCAACCACTGGAATCTGCACGACCATGGCGCGCTGGAAGTGACCGACCAGATGACCGGCGCGCGTTTCGAATGGCACGGCCGCTGGCAGCACGTCCGGCTCGGTTCGGACCAGCCGTTTTCGATCTGGCGCATCGCGCCGCTCGGCGGCCTGCCCGCTGAACGCGCGGATGGTGCCGACAATGGCCTTCACGCAGACGACGCTGGCAACCCAATCCTGATGGAAGGTGCGACATGAAGCGTGACGATCCGGCCCAAAGCACATCGCCGACTCATACGAGCGCAACCACCGGCAGCGCGGCCAAAGCGCGTTCGCATCGGCGCGGCAAACCCGAGGCTCTCAGCAACGATCCGCTCTGGTATAAGGACGCGATCATTTATCAGGTGCACATCAAGTCGTTCTTCGACGCGAACAACGATGGCGTCGGCGATTTTCCGGGCTTGATCGCGAAGCTCGACTACATCGCCGAACTCGGCGTGAATGCGATCTGGCTGCTGCCGTTCTATCCGTCGCCGCGTCGCGACGACGGCTACGACATCGCCGATTACCGCAATGTGCATCCGGACTACGGCCAGCTTTCCGACGTGAAGCGCTTCATTCAGGAAGCGCATGCACGCGGCATCCGTGTCATTACGGAACTCGTCATCAACCATACGTCGGATCAACACCCGTGGTTTCAGCGCGCCCGCCGCGCGAAGCCGGGGTCGAATCATCGCAACTATTATGTGTGGTCCGAAACCGATCAGAAGTACCAGGAAACGCGGATCATCTTCATCGATTCGGAGCCGTCGAACTGGACGCACGATCCGGTCGCAGGCGCTTACTTCTGGCACCGCTTCTATTCGCACCAGCCCGATCTGAACTTCGACAATCCGGCCGTGCTGAAGGAAGTGCTGCAAGTGATGCGCTTCTGGCTCGACATGGGCATCGACGGGCTGCGGCTCGACGCGGTGCCGTATCTGGTCGAACGCGAAGGCACCAATAACGAGAATCTGCCGGAAACGCACGCGGTGCTGAAGAAAATCCGCGCGACCATCGACGCCGAGTATCCGAACCGCATGCTGCTCGCCGAGGCGAACCAGTGGCCGGAAGACGTGAAGGAATATTTCGGCGACGAAGACGAATGCCACATGGCGTTCCACTTCCCGCTGATGCCGCGCATCTACATGTCGATTGCGAGCGAAGACCGCTTTCCGATCACCGACATCATGCGGCAGACGCCGGACCTCGCGGAAACGAACCAGTGGGCGATTTTCCTGCGCAATCACGATGAACTGACGCTCGAAATGGTCACGGATTCCGAGCGCGATTACCTGTGGAACACCTATGCAAGCGATCGCCGCGCGCGCCTGAACCTCGGCATTCGCCGCCGCCTCGCGCCGCTGATGGAGCGCGACCGCCGCCGCATCGAGCTGATCAATTCGCTGCTGCTGTCGATGCCTGGCACGCCCGTGATCTATTACGGCGACGAACTCGGCATGGGCGACAACATCCACCTCGGCGACCGCGACGGCGTGCGCACGCCGATGCAATGGTCGTCGGATCGCAACGGCGGATTCTCGCGCGCCGATCCTGAACAACTGGTGCTGCCGCCGGTGATGGGTTCGTTGTACGGCTTCGACGCTGTCAATGTCGAGGCGCAAAGCCGCGATCCGCACTCGCTGCTGAACTGGACCCGGCGCATGCTCGCCACGCGCCGGGCGAAACAAACCTTCGGACGCGGCACGATTCGTTTCCTGAAGCCGGAAAACCGCAAGATTCTCGCGTATCTGCGCGAAATGCCGGACGAGCCGCCGATCCTGTGCGTGGCGAATCTGTCGCGCGCGCCGCAAGCGGTGGAACTCGATCTGTCTGAGTTCAACGGAACGGTGCCGATAGAAATGACCGCGGATTCCGTGTTTCCGGCGATCGGCCAGCTCACTTATCTGCTGACCTTCCCGCCGTACGGCTTCCTGTGGTTCATGTTGTGTTCGGGCAGCCAGCGTCCGACGTGGGCGCAGGCGCATTCGGAGCCGCTGCCGGAATTCGTCACGATTGTGATTCGCGAGGGTCAGGTCGGCCCGACCCCGGAAAACGTCCGGCTGCTCGAATCCGAAGTGCTGCCGTCGTGGCTGAGCCGGCGCCGCTGGTTTGCCTCGAAGGATCAGAAGATGCATGCCGTGCGCCTCGCCGCATTGACGACGATCCCCAACGGCGGTTTCGCGTTCACCGAAATCGAAGCCGACGTGGGCGATCACACCGAGCGCTACGTGGTGCCGATCGCGATCACGTGGGGCGGCGAGACTACCACGCCGCTGTTCATGCAACTGGCTCTCGCACGCGTGCGCCGCGGCCGCAACGTCGGCCATCTGACGGACGCGTTCTCGCTGCCTATCTTCGCTCATGGCGTGATGCGCAAGCTGCGCGAACGCGCGGTCGTGCCGACCGTGCAGAAGAGCGAGATCAAGTTCATCCCGAGCGAGCGCTTCTCCGAACTCGACGATCTCGGCGAACGGCCCGAGATTCGCTGGCTGGCGGCCGAACAGAGCAACAGCTCGCTGATCGTCGCCGATGCCGCGGTGCTGAAACTGGTGCGGCGTCTGGTGAGCGGCATTCATCCCGAAGCGGAAATCAGCCGCTATCTGACCCAGCTCGGCTACGCCAACACCGCGCCGCTGTACGGCGAAGTGGTACGCGTCGACCCCGAAGGCGTGCCGCATACGCTCGCGATCCTGCAAGGCTATATCGACAATCAGGGTGATGCCTGGAACTGGTCGCTCGACTATCTGCGCCGCTCGGTGGACGAGCTCGCCATCGCCGTCGATTCGGAAGCACCATCGCCGGACCGCGACAACGAAGCGATTCTCGTGGACGGCTACAGCGCGTTGGCCGGCACCATCGGTAAGCGGCTCGGCGAACTGCACATGGCGCTGGCGTCGCCTTCCAGCGACCCGGCATTCGCCCCGGAACTCGCCAGCGCCGGGCAGGTAGAGGCGTGGGTCGACGGCACGCAAGCCATGCTCGCCAGCGCACTCGATCTGCTCGCACCGCGCATCCCGCAGATGAGCGACCCGGACACCCAGGCGTTGGCGCAAAGCCTGATCGATCGCCGCGCCGCGCTGGTCGCCGCGGTCAGCAAGCTGGTGCCGGGCGATGCGGGCGCGCTGCGTACCCGCATTCACGGTGACTTCCATCTGGGTCAGGTGCTGGTCGCGCAGGGCGACGCGTATCTGATCGACTTCGAAGGCGAACCCGCGCGCACGTTAGAGGAGCGGCGTCAGAAGTCGAGTCCTTTGCGCGACGTGGCCGGATTGATGCGCTCGCTGTCGTATGCGAGCGCGGCGGCGCAGTCCACTATGGAAAGCGCGCCACCGCAGACCGCCGATCGCAAACGCACGCTCTTCGAGCGTTTCCGCGCGCACGCTACTGAAGCATTCCTGAAGGAGTACCGCGCAGCCATCGCGGATTCGCCGACGCCGCTGGTGACGCCCGAAGCCGAACAGTCCTTGCTCGATCTGTTCCTGATCGAGAAAGCCGCTTACGAAATCCGTTACGAAGCGGCTAACCGTCCGACGTGGCTCAGTTTGCCGGTGCGCGGCCTCGCCTCGCTCACCAGCCGGTTGCTCGGCGACACCGGCGCACCGCAGCACGATCCGTCAACCCGGGCACCAGACGCCTCCGCATCGCCGAACCCGGCCGAGGGCGACTATGAGTGAGCACGATCCGGCCGCAGGCCTCCAACCACTCGATATCGACGCGCTCGTTGAAGCGCGCCACCCCGATCCTTTCTCGCAGCTCGGCATGCATCAGACCGGCGCGGGTCCGGTGGTGCGCGCGCTGTTGCCGAACGCCTCGCACGTCACCGTGATTTCGCGCGCCGACGGCGCAACGCTCGGCGAGCTCGAGCAACTCAGGCCCGGGCTGTTTGCCGGCCGCGTCGCGTCTGCCGCGCCCTATCGCTTACGCATCGACTGGCATGGCACCGTGCAGGAAATCGAGGACACGTATTCGTTCGGCCCCGTTCTCGGCGACGAGCCGTTGGGCCGTCTCGCCGGCGGCGACCCGTACGCGGTGCTCGAATGCCTCGGCTCGCGCCCGATGGAAGTGGACGGCGTGCCGGGCGTGCGCTTCGCCGTCTGGGCGCCGAACGCGCGGCGCGTGTCGGTGGTCGGCGACTTCAATTCGTGGGACGGCCGCCGTCATCCGATGCGGCTGCGCCATCAGGCCGGCGTATGGGAAGTGTTCGTGCCGCGCGTCGGCCCAGGCACGCGCTACAAGTACGAATTGCTCGCCCGCGACGGTCATCCGCTGCCGCTGAAGGCCGATCCGTGCGCGATGCAAACGGAAAAGCCGCCGGGCACCGCGTCGGTGGTCGCGCATGTCGACGAGATCGAACAGTTTGAATGGACCGATCACGACTGGATTCAGTCGCGCGCCGCCAAACAAACTCCGCGCGCGCCGATCTCGATCTACGAAGTGCATGCCGAATCGTGGCTGCGCGTCGCCGAAGAAGGTCAGCGCGGCCTCACCTGGGAAGAACTCGCCGAACGGCTGATTCCCTACGTGAAAAGCATGGGCTTCACGCATGTCGAGTTCATGCCGGTTGCCGAACATCCGTTCGGCGGTTCATGGGGTTATCAGCCGCTCGGACAGTTCGCGCCGTCGGCGCGCTTCGGCAACCCCGAGCAATTCGCCCTGTTCGTCGACAAGGCGCACGCGGCCGGCCTCGGCGTGATTCTCGACTGGGTGCCGGCGCACTTTCCGAACGACGCGCATGGCCTGGTCGATTTCGACGGCACCCCGCTCTACGAGCACGCCGATCCGCGCGAAGGCTATCACCAGGACTGGAACACGATGATCTACAACCTCGGCCGCAACGAGGTGAGCGCGTTCCTGGTGGCCTCGGGCCTCGCGTGGCTGAAGCGTTATCACGTCGACGGCCTGCGCGTGGATGCGGTCGCCTCGATGCTGTATCGCGACTACTCGCGCGAGCCCGGCGAGTGGGTGCCGAACGTCTACGGCGGGCGCGAAAATCTCGAATCGATCGCGTTCCTGAAGCGGCTGAATCATGAAGTCGGCTATGTGCCGGGCGTGCCGGGCGCGATCACGATCGCCGAAGAATCGACCGCGTGGCCGGGCGTGACCGCACGCGTCGAAGACGGCGGCCTCGGCTTCCAGTTCAAGTGGAACATGGGCTGGATGCACGACACGCTGCACTACATGGCGGAGGACCCGGTCTACCGCCAATACCATCACCACATGATGACCTTCGGGATGGTGTACGCGTATTCCGAGCGCTTCGTGCTGCCGCTCTCGCACGACGAAGTGGTGCACGGCAAAGGCTCCCTGCTCGGCAAGATGCCCGGCGACAGATGGCAGAAATTCGCCAACCTGCGCGCGTACTTCGGCTTCATGTGGACGCATCCGGGCAAGAAGCTGCTGTTCATGGGCGGCGAATTCGGCCAGATGGCGGAATTCGATCACGACACCTCGCCGCACTGGCATCTGCTCGACGATCCGAACCATCACGGCGTGCAGAAACTCGTGCGCGACCTGAACCATCTGTACAGCGAGGAGCCTGCGCTATATCGGCTCGACAGCGAGCCCGGCGGCTTCCAATGGCTGGTCGGCGACGACAGCGGCAATAGCGTTTATGCCTACCGCCGCACCGATGGCGAGGGCCGCGAACTCGTCGTCGTGTGCAACATGACGCCGGTGCCGCGGCTCGGATACCGGATCGGCATGCCACTCGGCGGCCGCTGGCTGGAAGTGCTGAATACGGATGCCGGCGTATACGGCGGCTCGAACATGGGCAACGGCGGGCTGATCCATACCGACCACGTCTCGAGCCACGGCTGGCCGCAATCCGCGGCGCTAACGCTGCCGCCTTTGGCGACGATCGTTTTGCGCGCGGATTGACGACTGGGTTGTAAGGCGGGCGCGCGGCGGCCAGGCCGCACGTCCGCTGCATGAAGTCCCAAGATAGCGTTCATAAAACAGAACAAGGAAGGGGAATCATGTCGCATGCACTGCCCGACCGGCTTCTGCCCGGCTCGCCCTATCCGCTCGGCGCAAGCTGGGATGGCCTCGGCGTCAACTTTGCAGTGTTCTCGGCGAATGCGCAGAAAATCGAGCTTTGCCTGTTCGATCCCACCGGCCGCAAGGAGATCAGACGCTTCACGCTGCCCGAATGCACCGACGAAGTCTGGCACGGCTATCTGCCCAATGCGCACCCCGGCACGGCGTACGGTTTTCGCGCGCATGGTCCGTACCAGCCGCAGCATGGACATCGCTTCAATCCGCACAAACTATTGCTCGATCCGTATGCGCGCAAACTGGTCGGGCAGTTTCGCTGGTCCGACGCGCTGTTTGGTTACCGCGTGCATTCGAATCGTGCCGACCTCTCCATCGACCGGCGCGATTCGGCGCCGGCCATGCCGAAGTGCGTCGTCATCGACGAAGCCTTCGACTGGTCGCACGACAAGCGCCCGAATGTGCCGTGGGGCGAAACCATCGTCTACGAGGCGCATGTGCGCGGCGTGTCGATGTTGCGCCCCGATTTGCGCCAGCACGAACGCGGCACGTTCGCCGCGCTGGCTTCGCCGGAATTTATCGAGCATTTGCTGAAGCTCGGCGTGACCGCCGTCGAATTGCTGCCCGTGCATGCGTTCCTGAACGACCGCTTTCTGGTGGAGCGCGGCCTGCGCAATTACTGGGGCTACAACACCGCGGCGTTTTTTGCGCCGGAACCGTCGTATCTGAGCTCACACCGGCTCGACGAAATGCGCATTGCCGTGCGTCAGTTGCATGCGGCCGGCATCGAAGTCATTCTCGACGTGGTCTACAACCACACCTGCGAAGGCAACGAGATGGGGCCGACCGTCTCGTGGCGCGGCCTCGACAATGCGAGCTACTACCGCCTGATTCCCGGCGACGAACGCCACCATATCAACGACACCGGCTGCGGCAATACCGTGAACCTGCCGCATCCGCGCGTGTTGCAGATGGTGATGGATTCGCTGCGCTACTGGTCGACGAAGTTCAACATCGACGGCTTCCGTTTCGATCTCGGCGTGACGCTCGGTCGCGAGCAGCATGGTTTCGATCCCGGCTCCGGTTTCTTCGACGCCTTGCGCCAGGACCCGATCCTGTCGCAACGCAAGCTGATTTCCGAACCTTGGGACATCGGCCCAGGCGGTTATCAACTCGGCAATCATCCGCCGGGCTTCGCCGAATGGAACGATCGCTTCCGCGATACGGTGCGCCGCTTCTGGCGCGGCGACGCGGGCTTGCGCCCCGATCTCGCCGCGCGCCTCACCGGTTCCGCCGATCTGTTCAACCGGCGCTTCAGGA
This sequence comes from Paraburkholderia caffeinilytica, assembly GCF_003368325.1. Taxonomy (NCBI): domain Bacteria; kingdom Pseudomonadati; phylum Pseudomonadota; class Betaproteobacteria; order Burkholderiales; family Burkholderiaceae; genus Paraburkholderia; species Paraburkholderia caffeinilytica. Next base: position 3,094,876 of record NZ_CP031466.1, read on the forward strand.
AACCGTGGGCATCGGTCAACTTTGTCACGTCGCATGACGGTTTTACGCTAGCCGATACCACCGCGTATGAGCACAAGCACAACGAGGCCAATCGCGAAGACAACAACGACGGACACAACGAAAACTGCAGCCGCAATTGGGGCGTAGAGGGCCCGACCGACGATCCGGTCGTCCTCGAAACCCGCAAGCGGGTGGCCCGCTCGCTGATCGCCACGCTGTTGGTGGCGCTCGGCACACCCATGGTGCTGGCAGGCGACGAGTTGCTGCGTACGCAGAACGGCAACAACAATGCGTACTGCCAGGATAACGAACTATCATGGCTTGACTGGGAACGCGCGGAGTCGCCCGATGGCCAGCAGATGAACGCGTTCGTCGCGCGCGTGATCGCGCTGCGCAAACAGCATCCGCTGCTGCGCGAAACGCGTTTTCTGTTCGGCGACCGCGAAGTGTTGCCGGGCCTGTTCGATGTCGGCTGGTTCGATGAACACGGCGATCCACTCACCATCGAAGCCTGGCAGGACCCCGAAGGCCGCGCGTTCACGCTGCGTCGCGCAGGCCCGGGCCTGAATGGCGAAACGGAAGTATTGTTGATGATGCTCAACGCGGCGAAGGAAACGCTGCGTTTCGCGCCGCCCGCGCCGCACCTGGAATGGCATGTGCTGCTGGACACGGCCGAGCCGGGAGGCGCGCCGCACCGGTTGGCGGTGCCGGAGGTCGAAGTGGCCGCGCACAGCCTCGTGATGCTGGCGGCGCAGCCGGTCGGCGAGGCGGATTGGCAGGCGGGCTGGAAGGCCGGCGCGCAACACGGGCCGCGGCTGTTGACCGCCCTGCCGCCCGATCCGGGCGCGCATCCGCCGAGCAGCGATACATCGCCGACCACGTAGGCGAAAGTCACATCGAATGGTGATGAATCATGTCTGAAAGTCCGATCGATCCTCACGCGCATCACCACGCGCATTGCCTGCCGTTCGGCGCACAGTTGCTGGGCGCGACGGGCGCGAAGCCACGCACGCGGTTCCGCTTCTGGGCGCCTTCGTGCAAGACGGTGCAGGTGGAAATCGAAAACGGACCCGCCCAAGGCGCGCATGACATGGCCCTCGCGGGAAACGGCTGGTTCGAAACCACCGTCGACAGCGGCGCGGGCACGCTGTATCGCTTCCGGCTCGATGGCGAGCATGCGGTGCCGGACCCCGCGTCACGCTTCCAGCCGCAAGACGTGCACGGCCCGAGCGAAGTGATCGACCCGCGTGCATATCGCTGGGAACATACGAGCTGGCATGGCCGTCCGTGGGAAGAAACGGTCTTGTACGAGCTGCACGCCGGCGCGATGGGCGGCTATGCGGGGGTACAGAAACGCTTGCCCGCGCTGGTCGCGCTCGGCGTGACGGCCATCGAATTGATGCCGCTGAACGACTTTCCCGGCCGCCACAATTGGGGCTACGACGGCGTGCTGCCCTATGCGCCCGATTCCGCGTACGGCCGCCCCGAAGAACTGAAAGCGCTGATCGACGCCGCGCACGGTCTCGGCCTGATGGTGTTTCTCGACGTGGTCTACAACCACTTCGGCCCGGACGGCAATTATCTGCACGAATACGCCCGCTCGTTTTTCCGCGAAGGCACGCACACGCCGTGGGGCCCCGCGATCGATTTCGACCGCAGCGAAGTGAGCGACTTCTTCATCGACAACGCGGTCTACTGGATCAACGAATATCGCATCGACGGCCTGCGGTTCGATGCGGTGCATGCCATCGGCAATCATGCATGGCTGCGCGAATTGTCCGACCATATCCGCGCGAAAGTGCAGCACGGCCGGCATGTGCATCTGGTGCTGGAAAACGAACACAACAGCGCGAGCCTGCTGGACACGCATTTCGACGCGCAATGGAACGACGACGCGCACAACACGCTGCACGTTCTGCTGACAGGAGAAACCGAAGGCTACTACCACGCGTACGAAGATCAGCCGATCCGCCGCCTCGCACGCGTGTTGTCCGAAGGTTTCGCGTATCAGGGCGATCCATCGCCGATTCACGACGGCGCGCCGCGTGGCGAAGCAAGCCGGCATCTATCGCCCACCTCGTTCGTGATGTTCTTGCAGAATCACGATCAGATCGGCAATCGCGCATTCGGCGAGCGCCTGCGCAAGCTGACGTCCGACGAAGCCTTGCGCGCCGCCACCGGTTTGCTGCTGCTGTCGCCGCACATTCCCATGCTGTTCATGGACGAGGAATACGGCTCGACTCAGCCGTTCCTGTTTTTCACGGACTACACCGGCGAACTCGCCGACGCCGTGCGCGAAGGACGGCGCCGCGAATTCGCCCGCTTTTCGGCGTTCAGCGACGAAAAGCGTCGCGCGCAGATTCCGGATCCGAACGACGTGAAAACCTTTGTGACCTCGTCACCGCCCGAACCTGTTCAAGGCCCCGCCACGGATGACAACGCGAAAGACCGCCTCGACTGGATGCACTTCTATAAATCCGCGCTCGCCGTGCGGGCGAAGCTGATCACGCCGCGCCTGAAACATGCCAAAGCGCGCGACTCGACCGTGCTCACCGCCGCAAACGGCGGGGACGCCCATGCGTTGATCGCCCGCTGGAAACTCGGTGACGGCGAGACCTTGTCGATTGCGTTGAATCTCTCGAAGGAGGACGTGGCTTTCCCCGATCTGCCGGCCGGCAAGGTGATTTTCGAAACACCGCCGCGCGTGCGCGAGCAGATCGACACCAAGGTGTTGCCGTCGTACGCATTGGTCGCGTGGATGACCGGCGACGTCAGCGACTATGCCATCGGCCACGATGCTCGCATCGCCGGCCAACAGGAGCGCCACGCGTGAGTGCTACCCGCCGTTCAAACGATACGATCGTGACTCTTGCCACGCGCGCCGGCTTCGAAGTCGAGTGGCGGGATGCGCATCATACGACGCAGCAGGTGCCGGAAAGCACGCTCGCCGTGCTGCTCGAACGGATCGGCTTGCCGTGCGGCAACGCCACGCAAATCCGGCACAGCACGGCCGCGCTCGAAGCCGAACTGTCCGGCCGCAAACTGCCGCCGTTGATGACCGCGGAGGTCGAACGCGGCATCGCGCTGCCTGCCGCGGCGATCAAATCCGGCAGCCACTACCGGATCGAGCTCGAAAGCGGCTCGATCATCGACGGCCGCTTCACGGCGCCTAAAGGCGAGGAAGCGTTGCTCGCGCCGATCGACGAGCCCGGCTATCACACGCTCGTGATCAACGAACAACGCATGACATTGGCCGTCGCGCCGTCGCGCTGCTATACCGTCGCCGATGCATGGCGCACGCTGCGCGACGGCGCCACGGCGCAGACGCCGCTGTTGTGGGGCATTGCCGCACAGTTGTACGGCTTGCGCCGCACGGGCGACGGCGGCATCGGCGACTATACGGCCCTCGCGCAAATGGCGATCGAAAGCGCGAAGCGTGGCGCGCATGCGCTCGCCGTCAGTCCGACGCACGCGATGTTCAGTGCCGAGCCGAACCGCTTCAGTCCCTATTCACCCTCATCGCGTTTGTGGCTGAACGTCACGCATATCGACCCCGCCGCCGTGTTCGGCGCCGACGCCGCGCGCGCCGCACTCGAGGCCACGCAGGCCACCGGCGCATGGTCGGCACTCGAAGACTTGCCGCTGATCGACTGGCCGAATGCGGTCGTGCTGAAGCTAAAAGTTCTGCGCGCGCTGTACGAGAACTTCTGCACCCACGAACGCGCACACGACACGCCACGCGCACTCGAATTCCATGGCTTCTGCGAACGTGCCGGCCGCGCGCTGGAAGACCACGCGCGTTTCGAAGCGCTGCAGGCGGTGCAGTTGGCTCAGGCGGGCGGTCATGGCCACTGGCGCGACTGGCCTGAGGCGTTGCGCGATCCGCGCAGTCCGGAAGTTGAAGCCTTTGCCGAAGCGAATCGGCATGAAGTCGATTTTCATCTGTTTCTGCAATGGCTCGCCGCCAAGGGCTTATCGCACGCGCAGCATGCGGCGAGCGACGCCGGGATGGCCGTCGGCCTGATCGCCGATCTGGCCGTCGGCTGCGATAGTGCCGGCAGCCACGCATGGTCGTACCGCGACGACATGCTGCAGGGTATTTCCGTGGGCGCGCCGCCCGATCTGTTCAACCAGGCCGGACAGGCTTGGGGGCTGACCACCTTTTCACCGCGTGCGATGCGCACGCAGGGCTTCTCCGCATTCATCGACATGCTGCGGGCGGCGTTCGCGCATGCGGGCGGCATCCGCATCGACCACATTCTCGGCTTGCGGCGCCTATGGCTCGTGCCCGAGGGCGAGAGCGCGCGTAACGGCGCGTATTTGCGCTATCCGCTCGAAGACCTGTTGCGGTTGATCGCGCTCGAATCGTGGCGGCATCGCGCGATCGTGATCGGCGAAGATCTCGGCACCGTGCCACCCGGTTTTCGCGAGCGGCTCGACGAACACGGCCTCGCCGGCATTCGCGTGCTGTGGTTCGAAGGCGCGGAGGGCGGCAAGGGCTTCAAGCCGCCGCAGGCGTGGGACCGCAACGCTGTCGGCACCACCACGACCCATGATCTGCCGACCGTGGCCGGCTGGTGGCGCGGCAGCGACATCACGTGGCGCAACCGGATCGGTCAGACGATGGCGCGCGCCGACGGCCGCGACGCGGAGCAAGTGGCACAGGAAGAACGCGCCGCCGATCGGGTGCTGTTATGGCGCGCTTTCCAGCAAGCCGGCGTCGCCGCGCCGCACGTGGACGCGCCGCCGCCCGACAACGCGCCCGTGGATGAAGCGCTCGCCTTCGTCGCCGCGACGCCCGGCCCGCTTGTCACTTTCCCGCTCGAAGATTTACTCGCGCTGGTCGAGCAGCCGAATCTGCCCGGCTCGATCGACGAGCATCCGAACTGGCGCCGCCGCGTGACCTTGCCCATCGACGCGTTGTTCGAGGACGGCGCCTTCAGCGATCGCCTGCTGGCGCTCGACCGCGCGCGCCGCGACGCAACCGCTCCTGCCTATCCTGCCAACGCTTCTTCGGAGCCTGATACGCCATGACCGTCCCGCGCTCCACGCTTCGCCTCCAGTTCCATCGAGGCTTTACCTTCGACGATGCGGCGAAGCATGTCGACTACTTCGCCGCGCTCGGCATCAGCCACCTGTACGCGTCGCCGATCACCACCGCCGAGCCCGGTTCGACGCACGGCTACGACACCGTCGACTACACCCAGGTCAACGCCGAATGCGGCGGAGAAGCCGGCTTGAAGCGCCTCGCCGACACACTGCACGCGCACAACATGGGGCTGATCGTCGACGTGGTGCCGAATCATATGGGCATCGGCGGATCGAGCAACGCGTGGTGGCTCGATATTCTCGAATGGGGCCGGCACAGCGGGTACGCACGCCATTTCGACGTCGACTGGCATTCGCCCGATCCGGCCTTGCGCGGCAAGGTGCTGGCGCCGACACTCGGCGCGCCGTACGGCGAGGAACTCGCGGCAGGCCGGATTGCGCTGCATTTTGCAGCCGACAACGGGCGCTTTTATGTCGGCTACGAGCCGCATGTGTTTCCCGTGTGCCCGACCGACTACGCGTCGATTCTGCAGAGCGCCGACCGCGCCGATCTCGCCGCGCTGGCCGAACGTTTCCAGGGCTTGACGACGCAGCCGGCCGATCAGCCGCGCGCCGCCGAAGGCCGCGACATGCTGCGCGAGTTCGTCGCGCAAGGCGGCGGCTCGGCAATCGACCTGGTGCTGGCAGCCTATTCGCCTGCAGACCCGGTGACGCGCGACCGTTTGCACCGGCTGATCGAACGCCAGCACTTCCGGCTCGCGTGGTGGCGCACCGCGTCGGATGAAGTGAACTGGCGGCGTTTCTTCGACATCTCGACGCTGGCCGGTGTGCGTGTGGAGCGCCCCGAAGTGTTCGAGGCCGTGCACGCGCTGATTTTCCGTCTGTATCGGGAAGGCGTGGTGGAGGGTTTGCGGATCGATCACGTGGACGGGCTCGCCGAACCGCGCGAGTACTGTCAGCGTCTGCGGCAGCGCCTCACGGAATTGCGCGACACGGGGCCTTTTGTGGTCGTTGAAAAGATTCTGGGTCGTGGCGAACCGTTGCGCGACGATTGGCCCGTGGACGGCACGACCGGCTACGATTTCATGAACGACGTGGGCGCGCTGCTGCACGATCCGGCCGGTGCCGAGCCGCTCGCACAGACGTGGGCCGAACTCACCGGCCGCAGCCCGCGTTTCGCCGACGAAGCCCTGGACGCTCGTCGCAAGATTCTCTCGGAAAATCTCTCGGCCGAACTGGACCGCGCGGCGCGGGCGTTGCACCGCATTGCCCGCGATTCGTCGACCACACGTGATTTCACCTTCGCCGCATTGCGGCGCGTGCTGGCCGAACTGGTCGTGCATTTTCCGGTATATCGGGTCTATCCACAGAACGGACTGCGCAGCGCGGCCGACAACGTGTACTTCGCGCGGGCGCTGGCAGGCGCGCGACAAACGCTTTCGCGCGCGGACTACGTGGTGCTCGACCGCGTGAACGCATGGCTTGGCGGCAGCGCCGAGGAAGCGCCGAATGCACGGGTCAACGCCGCACAGCAGCAGGGCCCGAATGGCGCCCCACCGAGTCATGCAGGTTCATCGCGGCGCACCGCACAGACGCTGTTTTCGCAATTGACCGCGCCGGTCGCCGCGAAGGCGATCGAAGATACGGCGTGCTATCGCTATGGACGTTTGCTGTCACGCAACGAAGTCGGCTCGGACCCGGGCGAATTTGCTTTGTCGGTCGCGCAATTTCATGCGGCGAATCTCGAGCGCTCGCAGCGCTTTCCTCACGCGATGCTCGCCACGGCCACGCACGACCACAAGCGTGGTGAAGACGTGCGTGCGCGGCTTGCGGTGTTGAGCGAGATTTCTCAGGACTGGAGCGCGACGTTGCGCGCGTGGTCGACCTTGAACGCGCCGCATCGCCGTGCGCTCGACGGCAAGCCGATCAGCAGCGTGAGCCACGATACACGCCACGATTGGGCGCCAGGCCCCGCCGCCGAGGCGATGCTGTACCAGACCCTGGTGGGCAGCTGGCCACCCGATTTAAAACCCGACGATGAAGCGGGCGTCAAGGAACTGGCTGAGCGCGTCGCGCAATGGCAATTGAAAGCGCTGCGGGAAGCGAAGCTCCAGACCAACTGGCTCGCGCCCGACGAAGCGTACGAGGCCGGCTGCCGCGACTTCCTGTTCGATATCCTGGCGCCGCAGCGGCGCGACGGTTTTCTACGCGAGTTGTCCGCGTTCGTGATGCGGATTGGGCGCGCCGGTGCGCTCAACGGTTTTCAGCAGACCGTGTTGCGACTGACGTCGCCTGGGATTCCCGATCTTTATCAGGGTACTGAGCTGTGGGACTTCAGTTTGGTCGATCCCGACAATCGCCGGCCCGTCGATTTTGCGAAGCGTGAGGCGTGGCTCGCGCAAACACCGCCTTCGGAGTTTCTGATGAGCTGGCAAGACGGCCGGGTGAAGCTCGCGGTGGTGCAGCGCGTGCTGGCGTTGCGCGCGCATTTGCCGGAGCTGCTGAGTCAGGGTGCGTATCTGCCGCTTGCGGTGCGCGGTGCGCATGCGTCGAATGCGATTGCGTTTGCGCGGCGGCATGGCAATGCGTGGGCGGTGGTGGTGGCGAGCCGGCTTGCCGCCGGGTTGCTCGGCGAAGACGGCGATTTGCCGATGGTCGATCCCGTCAAATGGGGTGACACAGCGATCGAAATGCCTGCGGACCTGGCCGCGTGCGCGCTGTTCGACTGGCTGAGTCCGGCGGCGCCAAAGGTCGATGAGAACGGCTTGCTTTATGTGCGCGATGCATTGGGCGCGATGCCCGTTGCCGTGCTGGTGGAGGACGGCGTGCCACGCGGTTGATCCGCGTTTTGTCGAAGGTTATAGACGTGATCGACGAGCCCGTGCCGGTCACGCCGCTCAACCGCCTTCGTCGTCGAAGATCTTCGGATAAACGCGCACGAGCACGATCCGCGGACCCTTCATCTTCTTGACCACCACGTCGAAGCGATCGAACTCGACGCGCTGCCCTTCAGCAGGCAGATCGTTGAGCGCCTGAATCACGAGGCCACCGACCGATTCGGCCTTGCCCTCGTCGATGTCGATCCCGAGCGCGCGTTCCAGCGACACCACCGGCAAGCTGCCCTTGCCCATCAACGTGCCGTCGTCCATGCGCGTCCAGTCGGCGTCGCCCTGGCGGAATTCGTCGTGGATCTGCCCAACCAGTGCACCGAGCAGATTGTCCAGCGTCAGAAAGCCGATCGGCGTCGAGTTCTTGTGACCCACCAGCGCGAAATGCGGCGCACCCTTGCGGAAGCGGCGAAACAGTTCGAGCGCCGGCATGTCCGGCTTGACATACTGCACGGGCCGCGCATATTCGGAGAGGTCGTCGAGCGTGCTGCCCGCGTGCCGCGCCAGCAGCAAATCCTTCAAGTGGATCATGCCGGCCACCCGTTCGCCGGACGCGTCTTCGAACAACGGATAGCGGCTGAAGCGGTGCCGCGCCACCACCTGCATGTTTTCGCGCAACGGCACATCGCGCCGCAGGCCGACCATTTCATAGGACGGGCGCATCAGATCCGAGACGGTCATGCGCGAAAAGTCCAGCGAGTGCGCAATCGTGTTCCATTCGTCCTGGCTGTAGGCGCCATCCGGCGAACCGAGCTCAGTCGCGACGTTGGCGCGGCGGCCGCGCAAGATCAGCTTGAGTTCGTCGGTGGAGTAATGCGAGTCATGGCCGTGCTCCCCGTCGAGGCCCGCGAGCTTCAACACCGCGTTGGCGCTCGTGTTGAGCACCCAGATCGCCGGATACATCGCCCAGTAGAAACCGTACAGCGGCGTGGCGGCCCACAACGAAACCTTTTCCGACTCGCGAATCGCGAGCGACTTCGGCGCCAGCTCGCCCACCACGATGTGCAGGAACGAAATGCACGAGAACGCGAAGAACAGCGAGATGCCGTGAATCAGCTGCTCCGATTCCACGCCGAGCAGGCTGAAGACTGGCGTGAGCAATTCCGCGAACGCCGGCTCACCGATCCAGCCGAGTCCGAGCGACGCCAGCGTAATGCCGAGCTGACAGGCGGACAGATACGCGTCCAGCCTTCCATGCACCTTCGCCAGCAAACGCCCACGCATGCCATGCCTGGCTGCGAGGCTTTGCACGCGCGTTTGCCGCAGCTTCACCAGACCGAATTCGGCGGCGACAAAAAAACCGTTGAGGGCAACGAGAAACAACGCACCGATGAGGGCGACGACCTGGATCAAAGCGAAAGACTCCGGCAACAAAAGTTGTCAGTATAGAGGGTGAAAGCAAGTCGAAAGTTAATCGCGTACAGGGTCGCGCGCCGACAGCCGCCGCTCACGTTGCTGTCGTCGCAATCAACGGCACATGCAGCGCGAGGGTCACCGCTTCGCTCCCAGGTGCGTCGCTTTGCTCGAAACTGCCGCCGTGCGCCTCCGCAACGCGCTTGCAGAGCGCGAATACCCACGCGATCCGTTTGGCTTCGCGAGGTTCGCTCGCCTGTTTGCGGGCAAAGGCTTCCAGCAAATGTGGCACCGTCGGATCGTCCAATGCGGCGGCGCTCTGCTTGAAGACGACGGTGGCGTACCACCTGGTGGAGTCCGCGCGTGCGGCCAGCGTGACTACGGCACCCTCCGTGCTCGCTTCGACGGCAAACGTGAGCATCAGCCACAGTGCGGCGGCCAGGCGCTCACGGTCGCCATTGAGCTGCTCGGAAGCGAGATGCGACTCGACCGAGACCTCGACACCACGCGCGCGCGCCAATCCGGAACGGACTTCTTCAACGGTTTCATCGAGTAGCCGATGCAGCGGAAACGGGGCAAAGGCGAGTGCCAGCGATTTGGTCTCGGCGCGCGTGGCGTCGACCAGCGTCTCCAGCAACTTCACCTGCTGTTCCACGCCGTTACGAATCCCCGTGACGGCGCGTTGCGCATTGGGGTCGTTCGCATCGAGCTTGCGCTCGAGCACGTACGCCCAGCTATGGATGGCGTTCAGCGGCCCACGCAGATCATGCGACACCAGCGACAACACATGGTCGCGCATGAACAGCGCGGTTTCCGCGCGCAGATGGGCGGTGCGTTCGGATACGGCGAAGCCGGAAGGAACCGGCGGTGCGCCGGCGGTCCCGGTGGAAGACGTTGTCACGATCGAACCCTCTCAGGCGGTGCAAGGAATGTTAAAAGAAGTCCCATTATAGGCATGCCGCCCAGCGCAACCAGCCTGACCGGATGGCCAGGCTGGACGCAAACCGTATGCCACGCGGCAATCCTCGGCGATGCATCGCCAACACGCCTACAATGTCGGTTTTTACGTTTTGATCCAAGGAGCGACACATGTCGACTGTGACTACCGAATCCGGCCTGAAATATGAAGACATCGTTGAAGGCAGCGGCGCCGAAGCGGTGGCCGGCAAGACCGTCAGCGTGCATTACACGGGCTGGCTGACCGACGGCCAGAAGTTCGACTCGAGCAAGGACCGCAACGACCCGTTCGCATTCGTGCTGGGCGGCGGCATGGTCATCAAGGGCTGGGACGAAGGCGTGCAAGGCATGAAGGTCGGCGGCACGCGCAAGCTGACGATTCCGCCGCAACTCGGCTACGGCGTGCGTGGCGCAGGCGGCGTGATTCCGCCGAATGCAACGCTCGTGTTCGAAGTCGAACTGCTCGGCGTCTAAGTTTTTCGCTGCGCTGTTTTGTATTTTGTAATTGGGCATTGCCGATGAGTCACACCGCCGTCGCCGCTCCTAGCGTTTCATTGCGCCGCTACGGCGCGATCGAAGCGTCGGACGTGCACGACTTCCACCAGGTCGTGCTCGGGCTCGACGGCGCGATGGTGATGGCGGTAGACGGCGTCGCGCATCAGATCGACGCCGGCTCCGCCTGGCTCATCCCGGCTGGGGCGCGGCACGATTACGCAGGCATCGGCGAGAACCGGCAATTGGTGCTGGATCTGCCGGCTGCCTCGCTGGCCGTGCCGGAACGTCTGTTCGACCGCGCGCGGGCCGTGACGGTGGATGCCTCGCTCACGCAACTCGTGCATCGGATCGCGGCGCACGCCACCGGCGGCGCGCAAGGCGACGATCTCGATACCCGGCGTTTTCAATGGGACGCAGCCGCGCGACTGGGCGCTGCGTTGGTGGCCGATACCGGCACGGTGGCCGGGACACAAGCGCCCGGCCTCGACTTCGCGCGCATCGACCGCTGGCTGCGCGCGCATCTGTCGGAACCGCTGCGTATCGCCGACCTGGCCGCGCATTGCGGCTTCGGCATGCGGCGCTTCCATCAGCTTTTTATCGACGCCTTTGGCGAAACACCGCACCGCTATTTGCAGCGTCTGCGGCTCGATACGTCGCTTGGCTTGCTATCCGATCCACGCCTGTCGCTCAGCGATATCGCGCTGGAAATCGGCTTCGGCGATCAGAGCGCTTACACGCACGCATTCACGCGGCGTTTCGGGTTGGCGCCCGGTCAATGGCGCGCGTTGCGCCATTGAGTGTGTGCGATCCGCGGGCCACCTGAAAAAGGTGTCCCGCGCTTCTTGCTGCTCTCCTGCTGCACCTGCCTCGCGTGATTAGCGAGCGTAGTCGACGACTAACCCGCCAGACCGCGCTCCAGATCGCCGCGGATATCGCCGGCGTTTTCCAGACCCACTGCGAGACGGATCAAGCCTTCGCTGATCCCCGCCGCCGCGCGTGCCTCGGGCGTCACGCGGCCATGCGTGGTCGTGGCCGGGTGCGTGATCGTGGTACGTGTATCGCCGAGATTGCCGGTGATCGAGCAGATCTTCGTGCTGTCAATCACGCGCCAGGCATTCGCGCGCATCTGCTCGGGCGTATCGCCCTTCAATTCGAACGACAGGATCGCGCCGCCCGCCTTCTGCTGACGCATGGCCAGCGCGTGCTGCGGATGCGATTCGAGACCCGGGTAGAACACGCGGTTCACGGCGGGATGGGTCTCCAGCCAGCGCGCGATTTCGAGCGCATTCGCCGACTGCTTTTCGACGCGCAGCGACAGCGTTTCCATGCCCTTGAGCAGCACCCATGCGTTGAACGCGGACAAGGTCGGCCCGGCGCTGCGTACGAACGGGAACACCTTTTCCATGATGAACTGCTTCGAGCCGACCAGCGCGCCGCCGAGCACACGCCCCTGGCCGTCGAGGAACTTGGTGGCCGAATGCATTACGACGTCCGCACCGAGCTTCAACGGCTGTTGCAACGCCGGGCTACAGAAACAGTTGTCGACCACGAAGATCGCGTTGGCCGCCTTCGCGATCTTGCTGATCGCTTCGATATCGGCGACTTCGGTCAGCGGATTCGACGGCGTTTCGAGGAAGAACATCTTCGTCTCCGGGCGCACGGCGTTTTTCCACGCATCCAGATCGGTCGGGTCGACGAAGGTCGTCGTGATGCCGAACTTGCTGAAGATCTGCGAGAACATGCCGAGCGTCGAACCGAACAGCGCCTGCGAGCTGACCAGATGGTCGCCGGCCTGCAGCGTCGACATCACCACCGACATGATCGCGGCCATCCCCGAAGCCGTGGCCATGCACGCTTCACCACCTTCGAGCGCGGCCAGGCGGTCCTGGAACATCGAGACGGTCGGATTCGTGAAGCGCGAATAGGTGTAGTTGTCTTCGGAATTCTTGAATTTTTCGGCGGCGTCCGCGGCACTCGCGAACACGAAGCTCGAGGTCAGGAAAATCGCTTCCGAATGCTCGTTGAAGTCGCTGCGCGCTGTGCCCGAGCGGATTGCCAGCGTATCGAAGTTCAGGGAGTCGTCCATGTTGGTTCTGATTTCCAATGTTCCATGACTGGGTTCGGCGTCTGCGGCTACCGTGGGAGGACCGCGCAACACCCAACGGCAGCAACAAAAAAGCCCGCTTTTGCGTCGGCATAAGCGGGCTTCATGTGCGGGGGAAAGCTGGAGCGGAGGCGGATGATTGCGGCTTTTCCACCATTCGCTTTAGCTGTTTTGGGTTGCCCCGCGTCCGCAAGCTGAGATCAAATCGACGCAAGCCGTCATGCTAACACGCTCGCGTCGTGGCGTGCAGCAGGCCACGACGCGAGCGCTATCACTCAACCGACCGACAATTGCAGATGCAGTTGCGAACGCGCCGGGCCGCCCTCGGCCGCTTCGCTCGCGGCGTCGCGATCCGATTGCGAGGACGGTGCGAGACGCGCGGTTTCGATGCGGTCGAGGTATTCCGTGGTGACATCGCCCGTCACGTAGTTGCCGTCGAAGCACGAGGCTTCGAATTCCTTCAGCGCCGGGTTGATGTCGCGCACCGCCTGCTTCAGCGCGTCGACGTCCTGATACACGAGATGGTCCGCGCCGATCATGCGCGCGACTTCATCGTCCGTGCGGCCATGCGCGACGAGTTCACCGCGCGTCGGCATGTCGATACCGTAGACGTTCGGGTATTTCACTGGCGGCGCCGCCGAGGCGAAGATCACCTTGTTCGCGCCCGCATCGCGCGCCATCTGCACGATTTCGTGCGAGGTGGTGCCACGCACGATCGAATCGTCGACGATCAGCACGTTCTTGCCCTTGAACTCGATGCCCATTGCGTTCAGCTTCTGGCGCACCGACTTCTTGCGCATCGCCTGGCCCGGCATGATGAAGGTGCGGCCCACGTAACGGTTCTTGAAGAAGCCTTCGCGATACTCCACACCTAGTTTCTTCGCGACCTGCATCGCAGCCGGACGGGACGAATCGGGAATCGGCATCACCACGTCGATCGCGACGTCGGGCAATTCGCGCTTGATCTTCTCGGCGAGGTAATCGCCCATGCGCAAACGCACGTTGTAGACCGGCACGCCGTCGAGCACGGAGTCCGGACGCGCGAGATACACGAGTTCGAAAATGCACGGGTTCAGGCTCGGATTCGTCGCGCATTGCTGCGAGTGCAAATTGCCCTCGAGGTCGATGAAAATGGCTTCGCCCGGCGCAATGTCGCGCACGAATTCAAAACCGACGCCTTCGATCGCAACGGATTCCGACGCCAAGATCCACTCGACGCCTTCCGACGTTTCCTGCTTGCCGAGACACAGCGGGCGAATGCCGAACGGGTCGCGAAAGCCGAGCAAACCGTAGCCGGCAATCAGCGACACGATCGCGTACGAACCCCGCACCCGGCGATGCACGCCCGACACCGCCTTGAACAGCGCGGCCGGATCGAGTTGCAGACTCGAACTGGACAGCTGCAATTCGTGCGCGAGCACGTTGAGCATCACTTCGGTGTCGGAGTTGGTATTGATATGGCGGCGATCGATGCGGAACATCTCATCTTTCAGTTGCTGCCAGTTGGTCAGATTGCCGTTGTGCGCGAGGATGATGCCGAACGGCGCGTTCACGTAGAACGGCTGGGCTTCTTCTTCGCTCGATGCAGACCCGGCGGTCGGGTAACGGACCTGGCCGATACCGGTGGTGCCGGGCAGGCTGCGCATGTTGCGCGTGCGGAACACGTCGCGCACCATGCCGTTGGCCTTGTGCATGTGGAAGTTGCTGCCGTTCGCTGTCGCGATGCCGGCGGCGTCCTGACCGCGGTGCTGCAGAAGCAGCAGGCTGTCATAGATCAGCTGATTGACCGGAGAATGGGAAACTACGCCTACGATGCCGCACATGGCATGTCCTTCAAAGGTACGAAATTCGGAACGGCGGCTGGCGCCTGCGATGCCGCGCGAGGGTACGCGACGGTGCATACAGGCAACCGGATTGCGCCGGAGTCCTGCTGCGCTCCTCTAACCGGTCACCTGATCGTCACACGCGGACGTAGGCAGCGAGCGTCTCGGGAAGCAGCGGTTTCATTACGTGCACGCCCTCGACCGCATAGGGCCGAAGCAAGGCGTTGCGCCAGAATTCCTGTTGGGGCAGTTCGGTCAAGCCTGCAAGGGCGACCAGAATCAGCACCAGAACGACCCCGCGCACGAGGCCGAACATCAAACCGAGCGAGCGGTCCACGCCGCTCAAGCCGCTTGCCTGCACGATACGGCTCAACAGGGCGTTCAGCACGCTTGCAACCAGCACCACGCCGATCGCCACCAGCGCGAACGCCAGAAGCCACTGGGTCAGCGCGCCGCCCGGCCACGTGGCGGGGATAAACGGCACGACATAGCCAACAAAACGGCAAGCGATGAAAAACGCCGCGATCCAGCCGATCAGCCCGAATATCTCAGACAAAAAGCCGCGCCAGGTGCCGCGCAAGGCCGACAAACCGATCACCGCCATTACAGCGTAGTCGAAGGCAGTGAACATCGCTCGCTTACTGTGCAGCGCCGCTGTTCGCGCCCGACGTCAAGCCGGCCTCACGAACCTTCGCAATCGCGGCGCTAGCCGCGGCGCGATCGGCGAACGGACCGGCGCGCAATAGGGTGAGCGTGGAGCCGTCGGCCTGCTTCCGATGTTCGATATATGCGGGCACGCCGGCCGCTTTCAACTTGGTGGCCCAGTTGCGGGCATTGGCGTCGTTCGCAAATGCGCCTAGCTGGACGGCGAAACGGCTGCCCGGCGGCGATGCCGGCGTGCCGGAATTGGCGTCCGCACTTGCGGCGGCCGTATTCGCGCTGTCTTCGCTCGGGGCCGGAACATTCGCGGCGCTTTGCGTCGCGGGTGTTTTGGCCGGTTTGGCGGGCGCCTGCGCTACAGGCGCCGCAGGTGCCGGATTGGCGGCAACGGCGGCGGGCGCTTGCGGTTTCACGGCCGGCTTGATCGCGGGCGCCGCGTTCGTGGCCGTGCTCTGCTGTCTGGCGGCGCCGGACTGCCCTTGCGTGGCTGCCGGTGCAGGTGCAAGACCGGAAGCGGCGAGTGCCGTGTCAGGCGCCGGGTTATCCGGTGCTACGCCGGCCTGCGTGTCTTCGTCGGTCTTGGTGGCGACCTTCGGCGCGGGACGGTTTGGAATGTCGATGGAGATGTCGTCGGTGACGGGCTTGGGATGTGAATCCAGCACCATGGGCAGGATCACCACCGCTGCGACGACCAGTGCGACCGCACCGACGAGTCTGCGCCGCGCACGCTGCTTTTCGGGCAACGTAGGGTCGAGCAGCATCGCATCGGCATCCACGGTGCGCTCCGTGCGGCGGGTTCGCCGCTCCACGCGCTCGCCACGGGCGGCCCGCGTGGAACTGGTGTTTGCGCCGCGCCGGGTGGGCGCGTCGTCTTTCTTGCCGAACGAGAAAATTCCCATGAATCGCTTGGTTCGAGCCTGGCGCCCGTTCAGTGTTGCTGCGATTTACGATAGGCCATAACGCCTGCTACCGTATAGAAACTGCCGAAAACCACGATTCTATCATTCTCTGACGCTCGTTTTAGCGCGTCTTGGAAAGCCTCTGCCGGTGTTGCGTAGCGCGTCACACTGCTGTCGTTGCCGTCGCTCACGCCCTGCTCGCGCAAAGCCGCCTCGAGTTCCTGTGCCGAAGCCGCACGCGGGGTTGGCAGATCGGTCACGCACCAGTGGTCGATTTCGCCCTTCAGATGCGTCAGCACGCCGGCAATGTCCTTGTCGCGCATCGCGCCGAACACCGCATACGTGTAGGGAAAAAAGCCCATATTGCCGAGGTTTTGCGTCAACACGGCCGCGGCGTGCGGATTGTGGCCGACGTCGAGCACGACGGCCGGCTTGCCGGGCAGCACCTGGAAGCGCCCCGGCAGTTCGACGTTGGCGAGACCGAGCCGGATGTCCTGCGCCGAGACCGGCAAACGGTCGCGCAGCGCTTCAAGACCGGCCAGCGCAGCCGACGTGTTGATCAACTGATTCGCCCCGCGCAATGCCGGATAAGCGAGCGCGGAACGGCGCATGGTCGGGCCCACGTAGCTCCATTGCTGGCGCTCGCTGCCCGCCTGCCCTTCGTAGCGGAAATCGCGGCCGAACAGCCACAATTCGGCGCCGATCTTTTCGGCGTAATCGATCAGGCTTTGCGGCGGGACAGGATCGGCGCAGATCGCCGGTTTGCCGGCGCGGAAAATACCGGCTTTTTCGAAGGCGATTTTCTCGCGCGTGTCGCCGAGATACTCGGTGTGATCGATATCGATGCTGGTGATGATCGCGCAGTCCGCGTCGAGAATGTTGACCGCATCAAGGCGGCCGCCCAGACCGACTTCGAAGATCGCCGCGTCCAGTCCGCGCGAGGCGAACAGGCTCATGATCGCCAGCGTCGTAAATTCGAAGTAGGTCAGCGTAACCGGTTCGCCGAGGCTCAGGCGCGCCGCTTCGACGGCTTCGAAATGCGGCAGGAGATCCGCGTCGCTCGCCATCTCGCCGTTCACACGCGCCCGCTCGTTGAACGACAGCAGATGCGGCGACGTGTGGCAACCGACCGTGAAGCCCGCGCGCAGCAGAATCGATTCGAGGATCGCACAGGTCGACCCCTTGCCGTTCGTGCCGCCGACCGTGATGATCGGGCACGCAAACGACAACTGCATCGCGTCACGTACCCGGCTGATACGGCCCAAACCCATGTCGATGCCGACCGGATGCGCGGATTCAAGGTGCGTGAGCCACGCGTCGAGAGTGGGGAATGTGGTCATCGAGTGAATCTGTGCTGCGTTGCGAGATCGTGATTATCCCGGAAATGACAGCGCGCCGCTTGATGACTCTCGCGGCGCGCTATTTTTTTACTGCTTTTCTGACGGCGGCCGCGCTTGAAAAGGCACGGCCCCGGCTAGGTCGGAGTGCGGGCTTACGCGACTGCGTCCGCCGGCTGATGGCTCAACAGCGCCATCAATTGCGCGATCTCTTCGCGCAGTTTGCGACGGTCGACGATCATGTCGATCGCGCCCTTCGTCAGCAGGAACTCGGCGCGCTGGAAACCTTCCGGCAGTTTTTCGCGCACGGTTTGTTCGATCACGCGCGGGCCGGCAAAGCCGATCAGCGCTTTCGGCTCAGCGATCACCACGTCGCCGAGGAACGCGAAGCTCGCCGAGACGCCGCCCATGGTCGGATCGGTCAGCACGGAGATGAACGGCAGCTTGGCTTCCGCGAGCCTGGTCAGCATGGCCGTGGTCTTCGCCATCTGCATCAGCGAAAGCAGGCTTTCCTGCATCCGCGCGCCACCCGAAGCGGTGAAGCAGATAAACGGCACTTTCTGTTCGAGCGCGTTCTGCGCGCCGCGCGCGAAGCGTTCGCCGACCACCGAGCCCATCGAGCCGCCCATGAACGAGAACTCGAAGCACGCGACCACCACCGGCAGCGTGTGGATGGCGCCACCCATCACGACCATCGCGTCGGTTTCGTCGGTATCGTCCATCGCCTCTTTCAGGCGATCCGGGTACTTGCGGCTGTCTTTGAACTTGAGCGCGTCGACCGGCACGATTTCCTGGCCGATCTCGTAGCGGCCTTCGGGATCGAGCAGGCCGTCGAGGCGCTCACGCGCGCCGATGCGCATGTGGTGGTCGCACTTCGGGCAAACATGCAGATTGGCCTCGACGTCATTGCGGTACAGCACGGCTTCGCACGACGGGCACTTGATCCACAGCCCTTCCGGAATCCCCTTGCGGCTCTTCGGGTCGGTTTGTTTGATCTTCGGCGGCAGCAGCTTATCGATCCAGCTCATATTGAATCCTTCTGGGTCAACCGGTTGCGCAAACGGCGGGACGAACCCGCCGTTCACACTACAGGAGACAAAAAATAACTGTTATCGGGCAGTCGCGACGCTATCGAGCGCCTCGCGCACTTCGGCGATGAAGCGCGTGAGCGTCTCGGCTGCGGCTTCGGGGGCCGCTTGTTCGAGCAATTGCACGATACGGCTGCCGATCACGACGGCATCGGACACTTCCGCCACCGCACGCGCTGTTTGCGCGTCACGGATGCCGAAACCGACGCCCACCGGTAGGGGCACGCGCGACTTGATCGCCGGGATTTTACTCGCGATGCTGGAAACGTCCAGATTTGCCGCGCCGGTCACGCCTTTCAACGACACATAATAGACGTAGCCGCTGGCGATTTTGCCGACTTCCGCGATGCGCTCGTCCGTGGACGTGGGCGCAAGCAAAAAGATCGGATCGATGCCGGCAGATCGCATCTGTTCGGCGAAATTAACACACTCTTCCGGCGGGTAGTCGACAACCAGCACGCCGTCCACCCCGGCTTCCTTTGCCGCCTTGGCGAACGCTTCAGTGCCCATGCGCTCGATCGGATTGGCATAGCCCATCAGCACCACCGGCGTCTTGTCGTCGGTTTCGCGGAAGCGCTTCACATCGGCCAGCACATGACGCAGCGACACGCCATGCGCCAATGCGCGCTCGGACGATTGCTGGATCACCGGGCCGTCGGCCATCGGGTCGGAAAACGGCACGCCGAGTTCGATCACGTCGGCGCCGCCGGCAGCGAGCGCGTGCATGAATTCGACCGTGCGCGCCGGATCCGGGTCGCCGGCCGTCATGAACGGAATCAGGCCTTTCTTACCCTGGGCGGACAACGCGGCAAACGTGTTCTTGATACGGGACATGGAATATTCTCGGATTTTTAAGCTACTGCGCGCTTATTGCGCCTCGGTCTGCCGCTCGGCCTTGACCGCAACCTTGCGGGTTTTGCGAGCGGCAGTGGGCGCCGACGCGGCCGCGCTAACGCGTTCGCGCGCTATTGCGCAGTAACTTTCATTGATCTCATAGCCGACGAATTCGCGCTGCTGCCGGGCGCAAGCGACCGCGGTGGTGCCGCTGCCCATGAACGGGTCGAGCACGCGCCCGCCCTTGGGACAACTTGCCAGCACCATCCGCTCGACGATTTCCAGAGGTTTCTGGGTCGGATGATCGACGCGCTCGGCGTGTTGCCGATGCAGTCGCGATACCGACCAGACGTCCTTCGGATTATAGCCAAGCTCGAGCCACTTGCTGCCTTCGAACAATTTACGCGAACGCGCCTTCTTCGTGACGGCATCGTACGGGATGCGGACGGGATCGAGATCGAAGAAATAATCCTTCGACACCGCGAAAAAGCCGATGTTGTCATGCACCGAGGTAAAACGGCGCACCGTTCCGCCCA
Source organism: Paraburkholderia caffeinilytica (assembly GCF_003368325.1). Lineage (NCBI taxonomy): Bacteria > Pseudomonadati > Pseudomonadota > Betaproteobacteria > Burkholderiales > Burkholderiaceae > Paraburkholderia > Paraburkholderia caffeinilytica. Next base: position 3,114,899 of record NZ_CP031466.1, read on the forward strand.
TGCTCGGTACGCGCCGGTCCCAGATGATTTCGTTGATCATCGTGAGTTTTGTCTTCAGAAAGCTGAAGATTTCCGGTGCGTACTGCCAGGTGCAGAAGATATACAGCGAACCCGACGGCTTGAGCTTCGGAATAGCCAGCTCAAGCCAGCCACGCGTCCAGGCGAGGAAATCCTCACCGGAGCGCATGTCGGAGTCGTTGCCATAATCCTTGCCGAGCCCATAAGGCGGATCGCAAAGGATCAGGTCGATCGACCCGTCGGGAATGTTCGCCACATCGGACAAAAAATCGCGGTTCAACAGCCGGATGCCGGCAGGCACCTGTGCCAGCAAGGGCGCAGGCGCCTCGGCCGCCATGACTTCGGCGACCGGGGTGGTTTCAAGCGCCGGCTGCGGCTCGTCGAACTCGTCGCGCATCGTCGCGGCGCTCAGAACTGAATGCCCGATCGCTCAGCGACCGTATGCATGTCCTTGTCGCCGCGACCCGACAGATTGACCAGAAGGATTTTGTCCTTCGGCAATGTCGGCGCCAGCTTCGTGGCGTAGGCCAGGGCGTGACTGGACTCGAGCGCCGGAATAATGCCTTCGATGCGGCAGCAATCGTGGAACGCCTTTAGCGCTTCTTCGTCGGTGATGCCGACATATTGAGCGCGATTAGTGTCTTTTAGCCACGCATGCTCAGGACCGACGCCCGGATAGTCCAAGCCGGCCGAAACCGAATGCGTCTCGATGATCTGACCATTGTCGTCTTGCAGGAGATACGTGCGGTTGCCGTGCAGCACGCCCGGGCTGCCGCCGATCAGCGAGGCGGCATGGCGGCCGGATTCGATTCCGTCGCCTGCGGCTTCCACGCCGATCAACTGCACCGAAGCGTCTTCAATGTACGGGTAAAAGATACCCATTGCATTCGATCCGCCGCCAACGCACGCAATCACGGCGTCCGGCTGCCGACCGGCCAACTCCGGCATCTGCACCTTGCATTCGTCGCCGATCACGCGCTGGAAGTCGCGCACCATCATCGGATACGGATGCGGCCCCGCCACCGTGCCGATGATGTAGAACGTGTTTTCAACGTTGGTCACCCAGTCGCGCATCGCCTCATTGAGCGCGTCCTTCAGCGTGCGCGAGCCGGACGTCACGGGCACGACGGTCGCGCCGAGCAGCTTCATCCGGTACACGTTGGCAGCCTGGCGGCGTACGTCTTCCTCGCCCATGTAGACCACGCATTCCATACCGAAGCGCGCCGCAATGGTGGCGGTCGCCACGCCGTGCTGGCCCGCGCCGGTTTCCGCGATCACGCGCGGCTTGCCCATGCGCTTCGCGAGCAGCGCCTGACCGATCACGTTATTGATCTTGTGGGCGCCGGTGTGATTCAGGTCTTCGCGCTTGAGGAAAACCTGCGCGCCACCGAGCATTTCGCTCCAGCGCTGTGCGTGATAAATCGGGGACGGACGACCCACGAAATGCTTTAGTTCGCGCTCGTATTCGGCGACGAATTCGGGGTCTTTCTGAAATTTCGCATACGCGGCACGCAGCTCGTCGAGTGCGTGAACCAGCGTTTCGGCGACGAACACGCCGCCATACTGGCCGAAATGGCCTCTTTCGTCAGGCAAGTTATACATGGTGATCACTCTTCTCAGTGTGGCGCACGGCTTTCATATGAGAAAACCGCGCCGCCTGAATCATTCAGCATCCGCTGCGCGCACTGCGCGTACGAACGCCGCCATCCGGGCGTGATCTTTCACGCCCTTGGCGCCCGGCACTTCGATGCCGCTCGAGACATCGACCGCGTACGGGCGCACGCGATGGATCGCATCACTGACGTTTTGCGCGTTCAACCCACCACTCAAAACGGCCCGACGCGCGAGCTCTGCTGGAATAAGTGACCAATCGAAAACCTTCCCGCCGCCGCCATAGCCTTCGACATGGGTGTCGAACAGAAGGCCGCTGGCTGCTGAATAGTTAAGCGCTGATTTTACCAAATCTGCCGGTTGAGTATCCGCCGCGACCCGCAAGGCGCGCAACCAAGGCAAACCCGCAACGCTGGCGAGGGATTCGCACTGCTCCGCGGTCTCGTCGCCGTGGAACTGCAGCAGCGTAAGCCCGACGTTGCTGGCGACTTCGCGAATCCAGTCCGGCGTTGCGTTCACGAACAAGCCGACTACCGACACGAATGGCGGCACGTCATGCACCAGCTCGACGGCCTGCGCCACGCTGACCGAGCGCGGGCTCGGCGGATAGAACACGAGGCCGATCGCATCGGCGCCGAGGTCGATCGCCAGCGAAACATCTTCCGGCTTCGACAGGCCACACAGCTTGATGCGCGTGCGATGCGGCGCGGCCTGCTGTTGCGCGCCGGCGTTTGCGTCGGCCGCCTGGGTTTCGGTTGATTTCATGTCGGGGCTTGCTCGGTCCATACGGTACTCCAAGGCACGCTGCCGGTCTGCGGCGCGGGCACGGCGAATTGCTCAGGATAGCCCACCTGCGCCAGATACAGGCCGTCAGGCATGAAGGTCGGCGCTGCACAGTCGCGATCACGGCTGGCGAGAACCTCGGCCATCCATTCGGCCGGATGACGTCCCCGGCCGATATCGACGAGACAGCCCATCAGATTGCGCACCATATGGTGCAGGAACGCGTTCGCCCGAAAACGGAAATGAATGAAGTCGCCCTGTTGCCGCATGTCGATCTGATACAGATGTTTGACCGGCGTCTTCGCCTGGCATTGCGACGAACGGAACGCCGAAAAATCGTGCTCGCCGATCAGATGAGCGGCGGCGGCCCGCATGGCGTCCACGTCGAGCGGCGTGTGCACCCAGCCGGCCCGCGTGTCCTGCATCGGCGAGCGGAACGGATGGACGTACAGGACGTAATAATAGGTCCGTTCGAACGCCGAAAAACGCGCGTGAAACGCGTCGGGCATCGGCTTGGCCCACTGTACGGCGATCGTCTTCGGCAGAAAGGCGTTAGTGCCGCGGACCCACGAAAAATCCGTGCGATCGAGCTCCGTGTCGAAATGCACGACCTGGCCGAGGCCGTGCACCCCCGTATCCGTGCGGCCAGCCACAACGGTTTGCAAAGGCGTTTGCGCGAACTCGCGCAACGCCCGTTCGAGTTCGTCCTGCACGGTCTTGCCGTGCGGCTGCGACTGCCAGCCGCAGAATGCCGAGCCGTCGTACTGGACGCCTAGCGCAATACGCTTCACGACAATGGTGCGAGCGTGGAGAGCAGCGCGCGAGCCTCGGTGCGCGTGGCCGGATCGTTCGCTTCGATCACTTCGTTGATGAGCGTGCGCGCGCCGGACAGATCGCCGAGGTCGATATATTCGGCGGCCAGATCGAGCTTGTTCCGGGCAATGCGGCTGAGATCGGCCCGCGTGAAGGCAGGCAATGGCTGAGCCGGACTTGGCGGCAACTCCAGGTCGAAATCGAGCTTCAGCGCGCCGAAGCCGGCGGCGCCCAGACCTGCGACGGCCGCATGGCCGGCGGTGCCGGCGGCAATCTCGTCGGCGATATGCGGCGCGTCGTCCGGATCGTGCGGCGCCAACGCTTGCTGCGCGGTGCTTTCCGGGGAGGCAACCGGTTGTGTCGTCAGCGAGCCGGGTACGCTCAACGCTGCGTCGTCGGTCGATTCGATGCGCGGCGGCAATGGCATGTTCAAGCTGCTGAAGGCATCGACGGCATCGCGCGGGAACCCGGTTGGCACGGCCGGCGCAGGCTGAACCGGTGTGACGGGCGCCGGTTCGAAACCTGGTGCGGGTTCGTCGTCCCATTGCAGACGATGCGGCGGAGGTGCCTCTTGCTGAAAAGTCTCGTCGACCGGTTCAAGCGGCGTCAGCGGCAATGCGTCAGCGCCGAGTTCCGCGGCGGCGGCGAGACTCGCCGCCGTGGTCGCCCCATCGAAGTTTTCGTGATGGGCCGCGGGAAGAAGTTCGGACGTGGAACCGCTTTGAGCGGCCCGTTCAATTTCCGAGCTCGGTTCCGCAGGTTCGTTGGGCGCGCGCGCCGGGTAGCCTTCCGGCGACGCGTGTTGGGACGCGTTGAGGTCATGCGCACGCAAATCCGTGTGCGGTTGGTGGGTTGCGGCTTCACGCTCTGCCGCGGCCCGCTCTGCTGCCTCTGCTGCCTCTGCTGCCTCTGCTGCCGCACGCTCGGCCGCCGCTTGCTCCGCCTCCACGCGTTCGGCTTCAGCACGGTCTGCAGCAGCATGAAGCGCAGCTGAGCTTTCCGCCTTTGCGTTTTCTACCGCAGCACGCTCCGCTTCTGCATGTTCCGCCGCTAAACGTTCGGCTTCCACACGCTCGGCAGTTTCTCGCTCTGCTGCTTCCCGCGCCGCCGCCGCGTGGATTTCCGCTTCGCGCTCCGCCGCCACGCGTTCAGCCGCTTCCCGCGCTGCTGCTTCATCTCCAGCGGTTTCGTGGTCGGCCGGCGCCGATGCCGCCGCATGCCCCGCTGCTGCTTCGTCGCTAGCGTCCGACGCTTCGCGCGCCGAAACGACATCCTGCGACTCAGCCGCCCGCGCGGAAGCCGCGGCCGCGTCCGCCGCCAGCGAGCCTTCAGTTGCGGCAACGGTGGCACGCTTACGCCGGCGCAGACGCAAAGCCGCAAGCAACACGACCAGCGCCGCGCCGATCGCCGCCGCCACGCTCAAATTCGTCTGAGAGATGCCGATGTCGTTCGACGTAGCGATCGTCGCGCCGCCATGGCCGGAAACGGCCGCCGCAGACGAAACACCGACGGCCGGCTGCGCACCGTTCGTCGCAGGCGCGACCTTCGCGGCCGGCGAACCGCCGATGCCATGTTTCTGCAACTCCATCAGCACGCGATTTTTCAGCGCAAGCAGTTGCTGCAAGCTGGACACTTGCGCACGCGGTTGCGAAGCCGGCTGTGCGGCGGCTGTCGCTGCTGTAGCAGCCGCCGAGGCGCCTTCCGCAGCCTCGCTGGCCGAGGGCTGGATCGCGCCTGACCAGACATGTGCGCCGCTGGCCGGCGACGCGCCTGCAGCCTGTGAACCCGCTACGGGGGCCGCCGAGATCGCGCCGGACGCCACTCCGCTAGCCGACGGCGTCGCGCTGGCTTCAGCCGCCGAGCTGGCCGTCCCTGAAACCGCAGGCGTGGCTGCCGTGGCGACGCGAGCCGCGGCGCTCGTCGCGCTCGCTGCGCCGGCGTTGACCTGCGCCACGCCACTCGCGGCGCCGACCGCCGCTCCGATAGCCGCCGCATTCGGCGCGGAAGCAGGTGCAGCCGTCGCAGCCGTCGCAGCCGTCGCAGCCGATGGTGCCGCAGACGCAGACCCCGCAACCGGCGCAGAAGCCACCAAAGCGCCCGACGCATCCAGTGCCGGAATCGCCAGCAGCGCGCCTACGCGCATCCGGCTCGGGTCATGACTCATGAAGGCATTCGGGTTCGCGTCGAAGAGCGCGCGAGAAGCGCGTGCGAGCGTCCCTTTGTCGTGCGACTGCGTGACGGCAATCGCCACGTCGTTCAACGACTGCCCGGGCCGCACCGTATATTGACTCCCGGCGGCGTAAGCAACGGATGCGCCCTCCGGCGCGCTTGCGGCGTCGCCAGGCGCGGCCACCGCGCTACCCACGCCGGCGCCGGCCAGCGCGAGCGCCAAAACGGCTGCGGCCGTCAGCCGGTTCGTACCTTGATGCATGAACATAGCCCGAAGGGATGAGAGTCGAAGGTTCATCGGGACTCCTGGCGCGTCAGCGCGCAGCCCTTTTTTGCGGTTGGAAAGAGACAAGATAATCGGAGCACACAATGAAAAAAGCGCCGCGCAAGCGCGACGCTTCTTGAGTTTTCTACGCGTCGTGAGCGCGTAGTTTACTTTACTTGTCGAGCACAATGCGAAGCATGCGACGCAGCGGTTCCGCCGCGCCCCACAGCAGCTGATCGCCGACCGTGAAGGCCGACAGATATTCGCCGCCCATTGCCAGCTTGCGCACACGGCCAACCGGCACCGTCAGCGTGCCCGTGACCACGGCCGGGGACAGATCGCGCATGGACGCTTCGCGTTCGTTCGGCACCACCTTGACCCAGTCGTTGCCCGACGCGAGGATGCTGTTCACTTCGTCCAGCGGCACGTCCTTGTTCAGCTTGATGGTCAGCGCTTGCGAGTGGCAGCGCATAGCGCCGATCCGCACGCACAGACCATCTACCGGGATCGAACCCGGCGTGCCCATGGCCGGCTTACCGAGAATCTTGTTGGTTTCCGCGCCGCCCTTCCACTCTTCCTTCGACATGCCGTTGCCGAGATCCTTGTCGATCCACGGAATCAGCGAGCCGGCGAGCGGCACGCCGAAGTTGTCGGTCGGCATACTGTCGCTGTTCATGGCGCTTAGCACGCGGCGGTCGATGTCGAGAATCGCCGAAGCCGGATTCGCGAGTTCGTCCTTCACTGCGTCGTGCAACGTGCCCATTTGCGACAGCAGTTCGCGCATGTTTTGCGCGCCCGCGCCCGAAGCGGCCTGATAGGTCATGGCCGTCATCCAGTCGACGAGGTTTTCGCGGAACAGGCCGCCCAGCGCCATCAGCATCAGGCTGACCGTGCAGTTGCCGCCGATGAAATTCTTCTGGCCCTTGACCAGCGCGTTCTTGATCACGTCGAGGTTGACCGGATCGAGAATGATGACTGCGTCGTCTTTCATGCGCAGCGACGAAGCCGCGTCGATCCAGTAGCCGTTCCAGCCCGCTGCGCGCAGCTTCGGGAACACTTCATTCGTGTAATCGCCGCCTTGGCACGAGATGATCGCGTCGCACTTCTTCAGGTCTTCGATGCTTGTCGCATCTTTGAGCTTGGTCTCGTTCTTGGCGAACGACGGCGCGTTGCCGCCCGTGTTGCTGGTGCTGAAAAACACCGGTTCGATCAAGTCGAAATCGCCTTCCTGCTGCATGCGTTGCATCAGGACGCTACCGACCATACCGCGCCAACCTACGAGACCTACGTTCATGACTTCATACCCTTCGAATGGAAACTTCCCCGCATCTTTGCCCGCAGTGACCGCGCGGGGAAGATGAGCGGGCACGACGGACGATCAGCGTTTCGTGATCGTTTTCGGGGTAATCGTTTTGATGGTAATGGCGAGCTCAACCACACGGGCCGTTTTGCCGTGCAGTTTCGAAATCGAGGAGATTTGAGCTATGTGCGCCATCGCTACAATATACACGAAAACCGGAATCTGGCGACGTCATCACACGCCGCTATCGCCCGTATTACGCGCGAATCGGCCTGTTTGGAGGCCAATTCGCGTTTTAAAGGTCGTTTTAAAGGTCGTTTTGAAGACCCTTTAGCGACCTAACTACCGCCTGTTTCAACTCGCCTTACAGCGCGGCGACGACTGCGTCGCCCATCGCCACGGTGCCGACCTGCTTGCAACCCGGCGTCAGAATGTCGCCGGTGCGGAAGCCCTGTTCCAGCACCTTCTTGACCGCGGTTTCGATGCGATCCGCCTGTTCCGCCTTGTTCAGCGAATAGCGCAGCATCATCGCGGCCGAGAGAATCGTTGCCAGCGGATTCGCCACGCCCTTGCCGGCGATATCCGGCGCGGAACCGTGCGACGGCTCGTACAAGCCCTTGTTGTTCTTGTCGAGCGAGGCCGACGGCAGCATGCCGATCGAACCCGTCAGCATGGCAGCTTCGTCGGAGAGAATGTCGCCGAACATATTGCCGGTGACGACCACGTCGAACGCCTTCGGCGCCTTCACCAGCTGCATCGCCGCGTTATCGACATACATGTGCGACAGCTCGACGTCCGCGTATTCCTTCGACACGTCGATCATCACGTCGCGCCAGAACTGCGACGTTTCGAGCACATTGGCCTTGTCCACGCTCGTCAGCTTCTTCTGGCGCTTTTGCGCGGCCTGAAACGCGACGTGCGCAATGCGGCGTACTTCGGGTTCCGAATAACGCATCGTGTCGAAGCCTTCCTTCGCGCCTTCGAACAGCCCATCTGGCGACGAACGCACACCGCGCGGCGCGCCGAAGTAGATGTCACCGTTCAGTTCGCGCACGATCAGGATGTCGAGCCCCGAAACGATCTCTTCTTTCAACGACGACGCGCCCGTGAGTTGCGGATAGCAGATTGCCGGACGGAAGTTCGCGAACAGTTGCAGGTGCTTGCGCAGACCGAGAATCGCCTGCTCCGGGCGCAGCGCGCGTTCGAGCGAGTCGTACTTCCAGTCGCCGACGGCGCCGAACAGAATCGCATCGGCTTCCTTCGCCAGCGCCAGTGTCGATTCGGGCAGCGGATGACCCTTGGCTTCGTAGCCCGCACCGCCAACCGGCGCTTCTTCGAGTTCGAACTTTTCGCCGAGCACGTTCAGGACCTTCACGGCCTCCTTGACGATTTCGGGACCGATGCCGTCGCCCGGCAAGACTGCGATCTTCATGCGAATTTCCTTGATGATTTTCTTCGAGACTTTTCTAAGCGTGAATCAGCGAGCCACCGGGCTCTCGGGCTTGCAAGCCGTTACCCGACGATGCGGTGATTCAGCCACGGCTGCTTCGCGATGCGCTCGGCTTCGAACTGGCGAATCTTGTCCGCGTGACGCAGCGTGAGGCCGATATCGTCGAAGCCGTTCAGCAGGCAGTACTTGCGGAAGCCCGCGACTTCGAAGGGATACGCGGCGCTGCCATCCGACGTGCGCACGACTTGCGCGTCCAGGTCGATGGTCAACTGGAAGCCGTTGAATGCGTACGTTTCGTTGAACAGGTGGTCGACCTGCTGTTCGGTCAACACGATCGGCAGCAGACCGTTCTTGAAGCAGTTGTTGTAGAAAATATCGGCGAAGCTCGGCGCGATGATCGCGCGGAAACCGTATTGCTGCAGCGCCCAAGGTGCGTGCTCACGCGAGCTGCCGCAACCGAAGTTCTTACGCGCCAACAGCACCGACGCGCCCTGATAGCGCGGCTGGTTCAGCACGAAATCCGGATTCAGCGGACGCTTCGAATTGTCCTGACCCGGCTCGCCGTGGTCGAGGTAACGCCATTCGTCGAACGCGTTCGGACCGAAGCCCGTGCGCTTGATCGACTTCAGGAATTGCTTCGGAATGATCGCGTCCGTGTCGACGTTCTCGCGATCGAGCGGCGCCACGACGCCGGTATGTACGATGAATTTATCCATGACGCTTGCGCCTGTTTCAAGACCGGGCGATGCACGTGGCGGCCGGAAAACCACCCGCCGCGTCGCCGGCAAAAATCAAAAACCGCTTATTTGTCAGCGTGATTGCTGATCGAATTGCCGAGGTGCGACATGTCCTCGCCAAATCCGTGCACCGTATTGCAGCCGGCCAGACCAATCAACAGTCCGGCCAGGGTACCGAGTGCGAAGCGGCGCAATAGAGTGGTGCGATTCATGTTCTTCATCATGCGATTTATCCAAGCTTGCGAATATCGACGAAATGCCCTTCGATAGCCGCTGCGGCAGCCATCGCTGGACTCACGAGGTGGGTACGGCCACCGGCGCCCTGACGACCTTCGAAATTACGATTCGACGTGGACGCGCAACGCTCGCCCGGATCCAGCCGGTCGGCGTTCATCGCGAGACACATCGAGCAACCGGGCTCACGCCATTCGAAACCGGCATCCGTAAAGACCTTGTCGAGGCCTTCGCGTTCCGCTTGCGCTTTCACCAGACCCGAGCCCGGCACGACCATGGCCAGACGGATGTTCGGTGCGACGCGGCGGCCGAGCTTCTTCACGACGTAGGCCGCGGCGCGAATGTCTTCAATGCGCGCGTTGGTGCACGACCCGATGAAGATTTTATCCGGCTTGATGGATTCGATCGGCGCATTCGGTTCGAGCGCCATATATTTCAGCGCGCGCTCCATTGCATCACGCTTGACCGGGTCCTTTTCGCGCTCCGGATCCGGCACGCGGCCATCCACCGCCGTGACCATTTCCGGCGACGTGCCCCACGTGACTTGCGGCACGATTTCGGCAGCGTTCAACTCGACCACGCGATCGAATTGCGCGCCTTCGTCCGATTTGAACTGCTTCCAGTACTCAACCGCGTGATCCCACTCGACGCCTGCCGGCGAGAAGGGACGGCCCTTCAGGTACTCGATGGTGGTGTCGTCCACGGCGACCATGCCGGCGCGCGCGCCTGCTTCGATCGCCATGTTGCAGACCGTCATGCGGCCTTCCATGGACAGCGCGCGAATCGTCGACCCGCCGAATTCCATCGCATAGCCCGTGCCGCCTGCCGTGCCGATCTTGCCGATGATCGCGAGCACGATGTCTTTCGCGGTACAGCCGCGCGGCAACGGGCCCTCGACCTTCACCAGCATGTTCTTGCTCTTCTTCTGCAAGAGCGTTTGCGTGGCCAGCACATGCTCGACTTCCGAGGTGCCGATGCCGTGCGCCAACGCGCCAAACGCGCCATGCGTGGACGTGTGCGAGTCGCCGCAGACGATCGTCATGCCCGGCAGCGTAGCGCCCTGCTCCGGCCCGATGATGTGCACGATGCCCTGGCGCAGGTCGTTCATCTTGAACTGCGTGATGCCGTAGGCGTCGCAGTTCGTGTCGAGCGTGTCGACTTGCAGCTTGGAGACCGGATCGGCAATGCCGTGGCTGCGATCCGTGGTGGGGACGTTATGGTCCGACACGGCCAGATTCGCGCTGATGCGCCACACCGGACGCTCAGCCAGCTTCAGGCCTTCGAACGCCTGAGGACTGGTGACTTCGTGCAGCAGGTGACGGTCGATATAGAGAATCGTCGTACCGTCTTCTTCCGTGTGGACCACGTGTGTGTTCCACAATTTGTCGTAGAGAGTCTGTGCCATGGTATGCGGGGTAGTAATGACTGCGGGCTGACTGTGTCGGTCGATTATGCCACGCTGAACCGCGCTTTGGGTCCCTCAATCACGGAGAAAACCGATAAAAAACAGGGAGTTGGGTGGTAGTGGCGATACCTGTATGGGTGTTACCCGGCACGGGATTGCGTGGCGGGCGCGATGCGGAGTCAGGCCGGGCGCGTATCGTCGCCACGTCGAAACGCATGGGCATACGCTGCCGGCATCCACGGAACTACGACAACTGGATAGGCGCGCGCCCAAAACAAAACGCCCCAACGATCAACCCGTTGGGGCGTTTTTTATCCATCCTGTCTCGCGCGCTTCACGGCCATGCCGGCCATGCAACGCGTGGGACACACTACTACTTAACGCTGCGCAATCGGCTTCGCTTCACGCGGCGTATCGCCAACGAACAGCTGACGCGGACGGCCAATCTTCTGCTCCGGATCGGCGATCATTTCGTTCCACTGTGCAATCCAGCCAACCGTGCGCGCCATCGCGAAGATACACGTGAACATCGACGTCGGGATGCCCAGCGCGCGCTGCACGATGCCCGAGTAGAAGTCGACGTTCGGGTACAGCTTGCGCGACACGAAATATTCGTCTTCCAGCGCGATCTTTTCCAGCGCCATCGCGAGCTTGAACAGCGGGTCGTCGTGCAGGCCCAGCTCTTCCAGCACTTCATGGCAGGTTTCGCGCATCAGCTTCGCACGCGGATCGTAGTTCTTGTAGACGCGGTGACCGAAGCCCATCAGCTTCACGCCCGAGTTCTTGTCCTTCACCTGCTTGATGAACTCAGGAATGTTGTCGACCGAGCCGATTTCTTCCAGCATGTTCAGTGCGGCTTCGTTCGCACCACCGTGCGCTGGGCCCCACAGGCACGCGATACCGGCCGCGATACACGCGAACGGGTTAGCGCCCGACGAACCCGCCAGACGCACCGTCGAAGTCGACGCATTCTGTTCGTGGTCAGCGTGCAGAATCAGAATGCGATCCAGCGCGCGCACCAGCACGTCGTTGACCTTGTACTCTTCGCACGGGTTCGAGAACATCATGTGCATGAAGTTCGCGCTGTACGACAGGTCGTTCTTGGGATACGCAAACGGCTGGCCGATGCTGTACTTGTACGCCATCGCGACGAGAGTCGGCAGCTTCGCGATCATGCGAATGGCCGACACTTCACGGTGACGCGGATTGTTGATGTCGAGCGAGTCGTGATAGAACGCCGACAGCGCGCCGACCGCCGCGACCAGAATCGCCATCGGGTGCGCATCGCGACGGAAACCGCGGAAGAAGAAGTGCATCTGCTCGTGCACCATCGTGTGCTTCGTGACGGTGTTGACGAACTCCGCGTTCTGCTGCGCATTCGGCAGTTCGCCCTTCAGCAGCAGGTAGCAGGTTTCGAGGAAGTCGGCGTTTTCCGCGAGGTTGTCGATCGGGTAGCCGCGGTACAGCAACTCGCCCTTGTCGCCGTCGATGTAGGTGATCGCCGAATTGCACGCCGCCGTCGACATGAAGCCCGGGTCGTACGTGAACTTGCCGGTCTGGCCGTACAGTTTGCGGATGTCGATCACGTCCGGGCCGAGAGTGCCCTTGTAAATCGGCATTTCAACGCTCGGCGAATTGTCGCTGAACGATAGCGTGGCTTTAACATCTGACGGGGTCATAGCACATCCTCAATCGAAGTATGGAAACAGGGTTTCGATAATTTGCACGCCTGGAAACAACGGACAAGCGGCACTCAAGACGCTAACGACGTTAACGGCGCTCAAGCATTCCGCAACAGCTCCAGCACCCGGATCAGATCCGGGTCGGCAAGCTCGCCTTCCGGTTCCTTGCGGGCCAGCAGCAAGTCCATCAGGTCGTTATCGCTCAGCTCGAGCAGGCGGGTGAGAGCGCCTACATCGGCATCGCTGAGGTCATGCTCATATCGGCTGAAAAAACGTTCGAAAATCAGATCGTTTTCCAGCAGGCCCCGCCGCGCACGCCAGCGAAGGCGCGCGCGGCGGAGAGGGTCGGACTGATGCGATGTTTCGGTGTTCATCCTATACAGCGCGGCGAACCATCAATTCCTTGATCTTGCCAATCGCCTTGGTCGGGTTCAGGCCCTTCGGGCAGACGTCGACGCAATTCATGATCGTATGGCAACGGAACAGACGGTACGGATCTTCCAGGTTGTCGAGGCGCTCACCCGTTGCTTCGTCACGGCTGTCCGCGATGAAACGATAGGCTTGCAACAGGCCGGCCGGGCCGACGAACTTGTCCGGATTCCACCAGAAGCTCGGGCACGAGGTCGAGCAGCTGGCGCACAGGATACATTCGTACAGACCGTCGAGCTCGTCGCGCTCTTCCGGCGATTGCAGACGTTCCTTTTCCGGCGGCGGCGTATCGTTGATCAGGTACGGCTTGATCGAGTGATACTGGTTGAAGAACTGCGTGAAGTCGCAGATCAGGTCGCGCACGACGGGCAGGCCCGGCAGCGGACGCAGCACGATCTTCTGCGGCAGGTCGTTCATGTTCTGCAAGCAGGCCAGACCGTTCTTGCCGTTGATGTTCATTGCGTCCGAACCGCACACGCCTTCGCGGCACGAACGGCGGAACGACAAGGTTTCGTCCATCGCTTTCAGCTTGAGCAGCGCGTCGAGCAGCATACGTTCGTGCGAGTCGATTTCGATCTCGTACGTTTGCATGCGCGGCGCTGCGTCCTTATCCGGATCGTAGCGGTAAATTTCAAATGTACGCTTGGCCATTTCTGAATTCCTTTGACTTGTGCCTTAGAAGGTACGCGCTTTCGGCGGCACCGATTCGACGGTCAGCGGTTGCATCTGAACCGGCTTGTAGTCGAGGCGATCGCCTTCGCTGAACCACAGCGTATGGCGCAGCCAGTTTTCGTCGTCGCGATGTTCGAAATCGTTCTGCGCGTGCGCGCCGCGGCTTTCCTTGCGGGCTTCGGCGGAAACCATCGTGGCGCGGGCCACTTCGATCAGGTTCTCCACTTCCAGCGCTTCGATACGCGCCGTGTTGAACACCTTCGACTTGTCTTTCAGATAGATGTTGTCGACACGATCAGCCACTTCGCGGATCCGCTCGACACCTTCGGCCAGCAGCTTCGACGTACGGAACACGCCCGCGTGCGCCTGCATCGTGGAACGGATATCGGTCGCAACGGTTTGCGAGTATTCGCCCGACGTGGACTTGTCCAGCTTGTTCAGACGAGCCAGCGAGAAATCGCCCGCGTCGGCCGGCAGCGGCTTGTGCTCCTTGATGTCCTTCACGTGCTTGACGATGTGGTTGCCGGCCGCGCGGCCGAACACCACCAGGTCGAGCAGCGAGTTCGTGCCGAGACGGTTTGCGCCGTGCACCGACACGCACGAGCATTCGCCCACTGCGTAGAAACCGTTGACGACTTCCTTGTGGTCCCGCGACGTGCCAACGACCTGGCCGTTGATGTTCGTCGGGATACCGCCCATCTGATAGTGGATGGTCGGCACAACCGGAATCGGCTCTTTAATACAGTCGACGTTCGCGAACTTCATCGCGATTTCGCGGATCGACGGCAGACGCTTCATGATCGTCTCAGCGCCGATGTGCGACAGGTCGAGCAGCACGTGGTCCTTGTTCGGACCCACACCGCGGCCTTCCTTGATTTCCTGGTCCATCGAACGCGAAACGAAGTCGCGCGGTGCCAGATCCTTCAGCGTCGGCGCGTAGCGCTCCATGAAACGCTCGCCGTTCGAGTTGCGCAGAATGCCGCCTTCACCGCGCACGCCTTCGGTAATCAGCACGCCCGCGCCGGCCACGCCGGTGGGGTGGAATTGCCAGAATTCCATGTCTTGCAGTGCGATACCCGAACGCGCAGCCATGCCCAGGCCGTCACCGGTGTTGATGAACGCGTTCGTGGATGCTGCGAAGATCCGGCCCGCGCCGCCCGTAGCGAACAGCGTGGTCTTGCCTTCGAGGATATAAACGTCGCCGGTTTCCATTTCCAGCGCGGTCACGCCGAGCACGTCGCCGTCGGCGTCGCGGATCAGATCCAGCGCCATCCATTCGACGAAGAATTGCGTTTTGGCCGCCACGTTCTGCTGGTACAGCGTGTGCAGCAGCGCGTGACCGGTACGGTCAGCCGCCGCGCAAGCGCGTTGCACCGGCTTTTCGCCGTAATTGGCGGTATGGCCGCCAAACGGGCGTTGGTAAATCGTACCGTCGGCGTTACGGTCGAACGGCATGCCGAAGTGTTCGAGCTCGTACACGGCGTTCGGCGCTTCACGGCACATGAACTCGATCGCGTCCTGGTCGCCGAGCCAGTCGGAACCCTTGATCGTGTCGTAGAAGTGGTAATGCCAGTTGTCTTCGCTCATGTTGCCGAGCGAAGCGCCGATGCCGCCTTGGGCAGCGACCGTGTGCGAACGCGTCGGGAACACCTTGGACAGCACGCAAACCGACAGACCGGCGCGCGCGAGTTGCAGCGAAGCGCGCATCCCCGAGCCGCCTGCGCCGACGATAACCACGTCAAACTTGCGACGCGGCAGAGAATTCTTGATTGCAGCCATTCTTTTACACTCTCCAGAGAATCTGCGCAGCGTAGCCCGCACATGCGAGCAGCCAGACGATCGTCAGCGCTTGAAGAAACAGGCGCGTGCCAACGGGCTTCACATAGTCCATCCAGATGTCGCGGATACCGACCCACGCGTGATAGAACAGCGACAGCAGCGTGACAAACGTGGCGAGCTTCATCCATTGCGTTGCAAAGATCGAGGCCCAGCCGTCATACGAGAAATCGCGCGCGCCGAAGAACCACGCGAGCAGGATCACCGTGTAGACGGCCATGATGCAGGCGGTAATGCGCTGGGCGAGCCAGTCGCGCAGACCGTAATGTGCGCCGACGACGAGACGCTTCGGACCGATTCGGTTATTAGCTGCCATTTTTTTAGAATGCTCCGAAGAGTTTGAGCGCAAATGCAATCGTCAGAAGCGACGAAACGACCAGCACCACGATGGAGGTTTGCTTACCCTTCTCTTTGGTCGTGAGGCCGTGGCTCGTGTCCATGAACAGGTGGCGGACACCGGCGCAGAAGTGGAACAGGAAGGCCCACGCGAGAGCAAGCGTGATGAGCTTGACGATGATGTTGGAGAGGAAGCCCTTGAAGACTTCGAAACTAAGTTCGGAAGTCAGGCTCTGATCAAAGAGGTACAGCAGGAACGGAAGAAAAACAAAAAGCAGACCACCGCTCACGCGGTGCAAGATCGACACTCGCCCCGCTAGCGGGAGACGGTATGCCGTCAAAATCTGCCCGATACCGATGTTCCGGAATTCCGGCCTCGGTTTTTTTACGGCTTCAGCCATGCTAGACCCCTACTATGTAGTCACACTAATCCGCAATTTTAGCGCCTTTTTATATCGCGCTGCAGCGAAAACCACTCCCGGTCCGTTACAGCGTGCGCGATAAAGGCACCTTCAAACAGGCGCGCGCGTGGGGCGCCGCGCCTTTCTTCATCCCGATTCAGCTCAGATCGTTCTGATAGTAATACCCGGTTGTGACATACCAACCACGGCGCACCTCAACCGGCCGGTCTCCGTATGTATAGGAGACGCGCTCGACCGAAAGCAGCGGAAAACCCGCCGGCACATGCAGCAGATCGGCGACCGTTGGATCAGCCGCGACCGCACGGATCTTTTCCGTTGCGCGGATCATGCGGGTCCCGAATTCCGTCTCGAACATCGCGTAGAGGGGACCTTTATACTCCGACAGCCGCTCGAGCGTGAGCCCACGGAACACCGCGCCGGGCAACCAGATTTCGTCGAGCACGGTGACTTCACCGTCGAACTGCAGCAAGCGCTTGATCAACACCACCGGATCGGCGGGTTTGAGGTCGAGTTGCCGGGCGATGTCCGCCGAAGCACGCAAACGCCGGCATTCAAGCAGGCGGCTGACGTGCGGATGTTCCGCCCCGTCATCGGCCAGTAATCTGAGGAAGCGAAACTGGGCGCGGTCTTCATTGTGCGTTGCAACAAAAGTACCCTTGCCCTGGCGGCGCACCAGCAGGTTGTCGGCGGCAAGCTCGTCGATCGCTTTGCGCACCGTTCCCTGGCTGACCTTGTATCTTGCCGCCAATTCAACTTCACTAGGAATGATCTCGCCAGGCTTCCATTCGCCAGTTTCGAGGCTCTGCGTAATCAAGCCCTTGATCTGCTGATACAAAGGGCTGAAAGTGGGCGACGTGGCGGGCGCGGCAGCGGATACACCCTCGCCCGCGGCCCCATGGCCGTTCGGATTCGCGGTGTTCGCCTGGTTCGAAGTCATCCGCGCATTTCATCATAAAGGGCCGGGCCGCGTCTAGGATTTTCCCCTCAACAGATATGTCTTATATAAGACATAAGATAATGTTGACTTTGTGTCTGACGGCTCCTACACTCCTTGTCGAGCAAGGGTTTGCGGGTTTTTGAGCGGCTGTTTTGCACGATGCAATGCAGCGCGGTAGCGCACCGGCAGCCACTCTGCACCATGCTGTTCCCACGCAGTCCAGGTTTCGATTCGCCGCCATTCGTTGGTCAGACGCTTGCCGAAACGCGCTGTTTGCAGGAGCCCGCACCGTGCAGCGGCTACCCGGCGCCAACCTGCCCCAACCCCGCTCGGCAATACAGGTTTCCGGCATGGCGGTCTTGCCGCAGCACGCCGCACAGCCTCGGCATATTCCGAGGCCGTACGCGAACAGTGAATTCCGCCGTGTTTCACAACGCTTCGCTGAACGCGCATATAGAATGGCGTTTTCCCTAGCGTCTAACGCATCGTCCTGGAGATTTCTCAATGGCTAAGCCCGCAAAGCGCGTTGCCGTCACCGGCGCCGCAGGTCAAATCGCTTACTCCCTGCTGTTCCGCATCGCCAATGGCGATCTGCTCGGCAAGGATCAGCCGGTTATCCTGCAACTGCTCGACCTGCCGCAAGCGCAAGGCGCCGTCAAAGGCGTCGTGATGGAACTGGATGATTGCGCATTCCCGCTGCTGTCGGGCGTCGTGATCACGGACGACCCGAAGGTCGCATTCAAGGATGCAGACGTGGCCCTGCTGGTCGGCGCCCGCCCGCGTTCGAAAGGCATGGAGCGCAAGGACCTGCTGTCGGCAAACGCCGAAATCTTCACGGTTCAGGGCAAGGCGCTGAACGAAGTCGCGAGCCGCGACGTGAAGGTGCTGGTGGTCGGCAACCCGGCCAACACCAACGCCTACATCGCCATGAAGTCGGCGCCGGATCTGCCGAAGAAAAACTTCACCGCCATGCTGCGCCTCGACCACAACCGCGCGCTGTCGCAACTGGCCGCCAAGTCGGGCAAGCCGGTCGCTTCGATCGAAAAGCTGGCTGTGTGGGGCAACCACTCGCCGACCATGTACCCGGATTTCCGCGTCGCCACGGCTGAAGGTCAAGACCTGACCAAGCTGATCAACGACGAAGAATGGAACCGCAACGAGTTCATCCCGACCGTCGGCAAGCGCGGCGCAGCGATCATCGAAGCGCGCGGCCTGTCGTCGGCAGCGTCGGCAGCTAACGCCGCGATCGACCACGTGCGCGACTGGGTGCTCGGCACGAACGGCAAGTGGGTCACGATGGGTATCCCGTCGGACGGCTCGTATGGCATTCCGGAAGACATCATCTACGGTGTGCCGGTTACGTGCGAAAACGGCGAGTACAAGCGCGTTGAAGGTCTGGCCATCGACGCGTTCTCGCGCGAAAAGATGGACGGCACGCTGAACGAACTGCTGGAGGAGCGCGAAGGCGTTCAACACCTGCTCGGCTAAGCCCCGATGCAGACGAACCGGAACTCGTGAGAAAACGCCGGGCCGCCCCAAGTCTTTCGCTCCGCAAGAAGTCCCCTTGGGGGCTTGGCGCAAAGCGGCAGGTCTGGGGCGCTCTCAGGCTCTATCGCGGCGAGTTCCGGTTTTTTACGTGCGAATGCTGGTACGTGCCATGAAATTGCGGTTCACGTCGCAATTTGTCGTGCCAGTATTCACCTCTGATTCGAACGCGCTTTGCCTCATGGCTCGCTGATCGCCACGCAGAACGCGTCCGAATCCGATTGACCCACCCGACCACCCAGAATCCTGACGCCGAAGATGCGCGCCCTCACACCCGCCGAAGTGCTGTTTGACGGCGAAGTGCCGCCCGCTGTGCTGCCTGCCTGCGATCACTACGCCGGCAGCGAGAAGCTGATGCTGAAATCGCTCGCGGTGCAGCAACAGCTCGGCCCGGTGTTCGACATCACGCTCGATTGCGAAGACGGCGCGCAGGTTGGCCGCGAAGCCGAACACGCGGAACTGGTTGCGTCGCTGCTGGGCAGCGAGCATGACCGCTTCGGCCGCGTCGGCGTGCGGATCCACGACTTCGATCACGCGCACTGGCGTGACGATGTCCGTCTCATTCTGCGCGCGGCAAAGCGCGCGCCCGCTTACATCACACTGCCGAAAATCCGCAACGTCCCCGATGCAGCCGAAATGGTCGCGTTCATCGAAGCGACGCGGCGTGAGCTCGGCATTACGCAGCCGGTACCTGTGCAACTGCTGGTCGAAACGCACGGCGCGTTGACGCGCGTATTCGATCTGGCCGCGCTCCCCGGCGTCGAGGCGCTGAGCTTCGGCCTGATGGACTTCGTTTCCGCGCATGACGGCGCGATTCCCGATACGGCCATGCGCTCGCCCGGTCAGTTCGATCACCCGCTGGTGCGGCGCGCGAAGCTTGAAATTTCGGCGGCCTGCCATGCGTATGGCAAGGTGCCGTCGCACAACGTCAGCACTGAAGTACGCGACATGAGCGTGGTGGCAAACGACGCGGCACGCGCCCGCAACGAGTTCGGCTACACGCGCATGTGGAGCATTCACCCGGCGCAGATCGCAGCGATCGTCGCTGCATTTGCACCGCGCGACGAAGAAATCGTCACCGCCACCGAGATTCTGCTGGCCGCACAGTCCGCGCAATGGGGGCCCACGCGTTATCACGACACGCTGCACGACCGGGCCAGCTATCGCTATTACTGGTCGGTGCTGCGTCGCGCGCAGTCCACGGGGCGTGCCGTCCCGCAAGACGCCGCGCCGCTCTTCACGAAAGTGGGCACTAACGGGCAAGCCGCATCATGAGCGCGACGGTCAACGCAGCGGCCGGCGCGGTGACGCTGGACGGCCCTCGGGCGTGCCACCGAGCAATGGAGCCGGAGCAGCGCCTGCGGCAGCGGCAGGCGAGCGCAGAGCGCGCGTTTCAAGCCACGGTCCGAGCAGAAGTAATGAGCAGGCACAAGGGAGATTGCGGGACATGAGCGAGACGACGCAAACCGCCGGTGCACAAGGCGAGAACGAATCTAAAAGCGCCTTCAAACCGAAGAAATCCGTCGCCCTGTCCGGCGTGACGGCCGGCAACACCGCACTCTGCACCGTCGGCAAGACCGGCAACGATCTGCACTACCGCGGCTACGACATTCTCGACATCGCGACCACATGCGAATTCGAAGAGATCGCGTATCTGCTGGTCCACGAAAAGCTGCCGACGCAGGCCGAACTCACCGCCTACAAGACGAAGCTCAAGGCCTTGCGCGGCCTGCCCGCGAACGTCAAAGCCGCGCTGGAATGGATTCCGGCCGCAGCTCACCCGATGGACGTGATGCGCACCGGCGTGTCGGTGCTCGGCACGGTGCTGCCGGAGAAGGACGACCACAACCTGCCGGGCGCACGCGACATCGCCGACAAGCTGATGGCTTCGCTCGGTTCGATGCTGCTGTACTGGTACCACTACTCGCACAACGGCAAGCGCATCGAAGTCGAAACCGACGACGACTCGATCGGCGGCCACTTCCTGCATCTGCTGCATGGCGTGGAGCCGTCGAAGGCGTGGGTCGATGCGATGCATGTGTCGCTGAACCTGTACGCCGAGCACGAATTCAACGCCTCGACGTTCACCGGCCGCGTGATCGCGGGCACGGGATCGGACATCTACTCGGCGATCACCGGTGCGATCGGTGCGCTGCGCGGCCCGAAGCACGGCGGCGCCAACGAAGTCGCATTCGAGATCCAGTCGCGCTATCAGACGCCGGATGAAGCGGAAGCCGATATCCGCAGGCGCGTCGAAAACAAGGAAGTGGTGATCGGTTTCGGTCACCCGGTGTACACGATTTCGGACCCGCGCAACAAGGTCATCAAGGAAGTCGCGAAGAAGCTCTCGAAGGAAGCGGGCAACCTGAAACTGTTCAACATCGCCGAGCGACTTGAAACAGTGATGGCAGATGTGAAAAAGATGTTTCCAAATCTCGACTGGTTCAGCGCGGTTTCGTATCACATGATGGGTGTGCCGACGGCGATGTTCACGCCGCTGTTCGTGATCTCCCGCACGGCAGGCTGGAGTGCGCACATCATCGAGCAACGGATCGACAACAAGATCATCCGTCCGAGCGCGAATTACACCGGTCCCGAGAATTTGAAGTACGTGCCGCTAAATAGGAGAAAATAGCGGTCGCTGTGCGCTTTCAGAGCGCGTGCAGTTCAACCCTCGCGGTTGCCAGGACCGGTAGCCCGCGTACTGTTCAACTGAAACTAGATAGAAAGGTTCTCCTCCATGAATAAGCTGTTGATTGCCGCCGTAATCGGCGCTTTGTCCACGACGATGCTGACCGTTGCGACGGACGCCGCTGCACAAACCACCACCGCGCCGGCTGCCAAGGCTGTGCCGAAGAAGCCGCAACCGAAGCGCCTGATCAAGCGCAAGCCGAATCCGGCCAAGGAAGCGAAGGTCGATCCGGTACCGGAAGGCTCGGAAAAGTGGTCGTGCAACGAAGGTCTGGCATTCGACCTGAAGGGCGACATGAAGCGTGACCAGATCGTCACGGTTCACTGGGCGAACAAAAACTACAATCTGCCGCGCGAAGCGACCACCACGGGCGCAGACCGTTTCCACGATGCAGCAACGGGTATGGACCTGGTCGTGATCCCGACGAAGGCGATGTTGTTCTCGGATAAGGACAGCTCGCGTCTGGCCGACGAGTGCAAGACGGCAGCCATGCAGCAAGGCGCACCGGCTCCGACGCAATCGAACGCGATCAACAAAACCAACTAATCCGTTACATCAGGAAAGCAACCCGATGTCCGCTCCGATTTCCAACGTGCGACCCGACCCGGACCCAGTCCTGGTCGATATCGTCGATTACGTCCTGGATTTCCCGATCGACAGCACGCCCGCGCTGGACACCGCGCGTAACTGCCTGCTCGACACGCTCGGTTGCGGACTCGAGGCGCTCACCTACCCGGCCTGCACCAAGCTGATGGGACCAATCGTGCCGGGCACGATCGTCCCCAACGGCGCGAAGGTGCCGGGCACGTCGTTCCAGCTGGACCCGGTTCAGGCCGCCTTCAACATCGGCGCAATGATCCGCTGGCTGGACTTCAACGACACCTGGCTTGCAGCGGAATGGGGCCATCCGTCGGATAACCTCGGCGGAATCCTGGCAACAGCCGACTGGCTCTCGCGCAGCGCCATCGCGGCGGGCAAACAGCCGCTGACGATGAAAGACGTGTTGATCGCCATGATCAAGGCGCACGAAATTCAAGGCTGCATCGCGCTCGAGAATTCGTTCAACAAAGTCGGGCTCGATCATGTGCTGCTGGTGAAGCTGGCGTCGACCGCCGTGGTCGGCCAACTGATCGGTTTGACGCGCGATGAGCTGATCAACGCGGTTTCGCAGGCGTTTGTCGATGGACACGCGCTGCGCACGTATCGTCACGCGCCGAATACCGGCTCGCGCAAATCGTGGGCCGCGGGTGACGCGACGTCGCGCGCCGTGCGGCTCGCGCTGATCGCGAAGACTGGCGAGATGGGCTATCCGTCGGTGCTGAGTGCGAAGACGTGGGGCTTTTACGACGTGCTGTTCAAAGGCAATGCGTTCAAATTCCAGCGTCCGTACGGCTCGTACGTGATGGAAAACGTGCTGTTCAAGATCTCGTTTCCCGCCGAGTTCCACGCCCAGACGGCGGTGGAAGCGGCGATGACGCTGCATGCGCAACTCAACGCTGCAGGCAAGCGCGTCGAGGACATCAAAAAGATCACGATCCGCACTCACGAAGCCGCGATCCGCATCATCGACAAGAAAGGCCCGCTGAACAATCCGGCCGACCGCGATCATTGCATTCAGTACATGATCGCCGTGCCGTTGATCCGTGGTCGCCTGACGGCCGCGGACTATGAAGATTCGATCGCGCAGGACGCGCGTATCGATGTGCTGCGCGCCAGAATGGAATGTGTCGAAGACGCGCAGTTCACGAAGGATTACCACGATCCGGAGAAGCGTTCGATCGCCAATGCACTGACGATCGAATTCAACGATGGGTCGACGTTCGACGAAGTTGTAGTCGAATACCCGATCGGTCATAAGCGTCGTCGCGAAGACGGGATTCCGTTGCTGGTCGAGAAGTTCAAGACCAACCTCGCGCGCCGCTTTCCGGTCAAGCAACAACTGGCGATTCTCGACGTGTCGCTCGATCAGGCAAGGCTCGAAGCCATGCCGGTCAATGAATACGTCGATCTTTACGTCATCTAGTTAAGTCAAGTACTGTAGTTCCGCGATCAAACCAAGGAAAACACCATGGCCCACAACCTCCACAAAACGCTCAAGGAATTCGACAGCGGTTCCGGCAAAGGCAAGTTCTACTCCCTGCCGCAACTCGGCAAGGCACTGAACATCAAGATCGACCGCCTGCCGGTTTCGATCCGTATCGTGCTGGAATCGGTGCTGCGTAACTACGACGGCAAGAAGATCGCCGAAGAACACATCGAGCAACTCGCGAACTGGAAGCCGACCGCAGCGCGCGTCGACGAAATCCCGTTCGTCGTGTCGCGCGTCGTGCTGCAAGACTTCACCGGCGTGCCGCTGCTCGCCGACATCGCTGCGATGCGCGGTGTCGCACAGCGCGTCGGCAAGAACCCGAAGTCGATCGAACCGCTGGTCCCGGTTGATCTGGTGGTCGACCACTCGGTGCAGATCGATCACTTCCGTGAAAAGAATGCGCTCGACCTGAACATGAAACTGGAATTCCAGCGCAACAACGAGCGCTACCAGTTCATGAAGTGGGGCATGCAGGCATTCGACACGTTCAAGGTCGTGCCGCCGGGCGTGGGTATCGTTCACCAGGTGAACCTGGAATACCTCGCACGCGGCGTGCACAAGAAGGCCGAAGGCGCTGACACGGTGTACTACCCGGATTCGCTGGTCGGCACCGACAGCCACACCACCATGATCAACGGTATCGGTGTGGTGGGCTGGGGCGTGGGCGGTATCGAAGCTGAAGCCGGCATGCTCGGCCAGCCGGTGTACTTCCTGACGCCGGACGTGGTGGGCGTCGAACTGAAGGGCAAGCTGCGCGAAGGCCTGACGGCGACCGACCTGGTCCTGACCGTGACCGAACTGCTGCGCAAGGAAAAGGTTGTCGGCAAGTTCGTCGAGTTCTTCGGCGAAGGCACGAAGTCGCTGTCGCTGCCGGATCGCGCAACGATCGGCAACATGGCGCCGGAATACGGCGCAACCATGGGCTTCTTCCCGGTCGACGAAAAAACCATCGACTACTTCAAGGGCACGGGCCGCACCGACGCGGAAATCTCCGCCTTCGAAAACTACTTCAAGGCGCAGGGTCTGTTCGGTATTCCGAAGGCTGGCCAGATCGACTACACCAAGGTCGTCACGCTGGACCTCGGCACGGTGACGCCGTCGCTGGCAGGTCCGAAGCGCCCGCAAGACCGCATCGAAATCGGTCACGTGAAATCGACCTTCAGCGACCTGTTCTCGAAGCCGGTAGCGGAAAACGGCTTTGCGAAGAAGTCGGAAGACCTCGAAGCGCAATACACGACGAGCAACGGCGTCGACGTGAAGAACGGCGACATCCTGATCGCTGCCATCACGTCGTGCACGAACACGTCGAACCCGAGCGTGCTGCTGGCTGCCGGTCTGCTGGCGAAGAAGGCCGTGGAAGCCGGCCTGACGGTCGCTCCGCACATCAAGACCTCGCTGGCGCCGGGATCGCGCATCGTCACGGAATACCTGACGAAGACCGACTTGATGAAGTACCTCGACAAGCTCGGTTTCACGCTGGCCGCTTACGGTTGCACGACCTGTATCGGTAACGCGGGCGACCTGACGCCGGAACTGAACGAAGCGATCACGAAGAACGACATCGTCGCGGCAGCGGTTCTGTCGGGCAACCGTAACTTCGAAGCGCGTATTCACCCGAACATCCGCGCGAACTTCCTGGCCTCGCCGCCGCTGGTTGTGGCTTACGCGATCGCCGGCAACATCACGCGCGACCTGATGACCGAACCGGTCGGCAAGGGCAAGGGCGGCAAGGACATCTACCTGGGCGACATCTGGCCGACCAGCGAAGAAGTCAACGACCTGCTCAAGTTCGCGCTGGACGCAGACGCGTTCCGCAAGAACTACTCGTCGCTGACCAAGAAGGGCGATCTGTGGAGCAAGATCGAAGGCGAAGAAGGTCAAGTCTACGACTGGCCGACGTCGACCTACATCGCTGAGCCGCCGTTCTTCGGCAAGGACTTCTCGATGCAGCCGGCAGACAGCATCGCCGCCGTGAAGAACGCGCGCGCGCTGGGCATCTTCGGTGACTCGGTCACGACCGACCACATCAGCCCGGCTGGCTCGATCAAGGAAGACTCGCCGGCAGGCAAGTGGCTGAAGGCAAACGGCGTGCAGAAGGCCGACTTCAACAGCTACGGCTCGCGCCGCGGCAACCACGACGTGATGATGCGCGGCACGTTCGCGAACGTCCGGATCAAGAACCTGATGATCCCGGCGAAGGCAGACGGCACGCGCGTGGAAGGCGGCCTGACGATTCACCAGCCGAGCGGCGAACAGGAGTCGATCTATGACGCAGCGATGAAGTACATCGATGCCGGCACACCGACCGTCGTGTTTGCAGGTGAAGAGTACGGTACGGGTTCGTCGCGTGACTGGGCTGCGAAGGGTACGCAACTGCTGGGCGTGAAGGCTGTGGTCGCACGCAGCTTCGAGCGGATCCACCGTTCGAACCTGGTCGGCATGGGCGTGTTGCCGCTGCAATTCAAGGGCTCGGATAGCGTGCAATCGCTCGGCATCACCGGCGAAGAAACGTTCGACGTCGAAGGCCTGGGCGACGACTTCAAGCCGCAACAGGAAGTGACGCTGGTGATTCGCGGCAAGGACGGCAAGGAGAAGCGCGTGCAGGTTCTGCTGCGTATCGATACGCCGATCGAAGTCGACTACTACAAGCACGGCGGCATTCTGCCGTTCGTGCTGCGTTCGCTGCTGGCTGCTTAAGGTATTCGCTTACGCATGCAGTAACTGCGCGCTGTTTTGCAGGGGCTGCGTCCTGTGGAGGGCGCAGCCGACTTTGGAAGCCCGGCTTTTGGCCGGGCTTTTTTTATGGCTCGTTGTTTTTACTGTTTGCCGCGGTCGAGCTGGAACGCGTCCGGGTTGTCGGTGATCCGGCGT
The DNA here is from genome assembly GCF_003368325.1 of Paraburkholderia caffeinilytica. Taxonomy (NCBI): domain Bacteria; kingdom Pseudomonadati; phylum Pseudomonadota; class Betaproteobacteria; order Burkholderiales; family Burkholderiaceae; genus Paraburkholderia; species Paraburkholderia caffeinilytica. The sequence continues at coordinate 3,141,195 of NZ_CP031466.1, forward strand.
TGAGTCATGCGGGCGTTCCAGTCGGTATCCACTGGCACCGCAGCACGCGTTGTGACGTGGCTGCGCAGCGGCTGTGCTGACCAGTCGAGCCACGACGACGCCCGACCCACTGTGTCGTCTTCGACCGATCGACGGACGCCGTTCCATTCCGGTTGTTGCGATACGGAGGGACGGTTGACAGCGCGAGCCGTACGGCTCAACTCAAGCCGTTTGGCGACCTGTTGCTGGGTCGTGAGCGCGGTCGCGGGCTTCCGTTCCGCTTTTGCCACCTGGCCACTGGATTCATGCCTCATTGCCCGTGCCGCCTGCTGCTGCGACACATAGGGCGATTGCTGCACACGCGGGCCTGAAGGCGCCCTCAAGGCGTTGGAATCGCCGCCCTTTATGCGGGGCGACATCGTGGGCACAGCATCGCCCGCCTTGGAAGACGTCTGGGCAACAACTGCCGCGGTAACCACCGCGGTGGACTTCACCGGAGTTGCCGATAACGGCGCGCTTGCGATCGAAGGGACGCTAATCGCCGATGCCGGCTCTCGCATCGCGCACGTGGCCAGCAACCAGGCCAAAGCAATGCTCCCGCCGACGAAAATCGCCGCGCCGCATACCCGATCCGAACGGGAAGAGCGCGCGCCTGTCTTGCGCGTCTCAAGATCGATATAGTGCTTTGCCTCAGCCATCGCCGCATCGAAACGATGGGAATCCACGCGTCGCGGCGGAGACTTGTACAGCAAGATATGCTTCACGCCCGGAGGAATCCTGCTCTGAACCGCCGGATTCGCGATACGTCGTATCGCGTCTTGCATCGCCTGTTTCGCGGCGCGTCGTTTCGAACCGAAAGGAGGCGGCACATCGTCAAACGGCCACAGCTTCGGCAGCGCCAAATCGCCTTGAATCAAGGCCTGCGGTTGATTCATCGTATTACGCTCCCGCGTGGGTCGATCGCCGCGTCGAGTTGCATGGCCAAGGTCCTCGTACGCTCAGCGAGCGTATCGATTGTGTCGGCATCATGTTCCGTCGGCGCGACGCTCGCGCGCTGCAGTGCCCCCATTAGACTGTGCGCGCCGACCAGACCGACTGCTCCGCTCAATCGGTGAAGCACGGAATAGAGGCCGTCGCTGTAGTGTTGGTGGCTCACATCGGTTAGGCGTACAAGGTCATCATCAATGGAATTGCGCCAGCCGGCCAGAAACGTGCGCAGATCGACGCCCTCTTCAAACAGTGCGTCAAGATAGCCGCGCTCGAAGGGTTCAGGAGGAAGACCGGGCGGAGCTTCTTGCGATTGCGCCACCATGGCTGAAGGCGGCTGCGAGCGACGAGCCGGTTCTGACACCGGTTCCCATTGCTCTACGGCGAACGGCGCGCTAAAGCTCGCGTGGATGTCACAGTCCGAACCACTCGACATTAAAAATTCGCCTTGCATGCGCTGCGCAATTGTTCGGCATAGCGCCATGCCGGCGTCGGCGCCGCCCGGCGACTGATTCGCAAACGGGTCATTGCCGCTCGACTCGGAAAGTTGCAGTTGAGCCGTGCGTGCGGCTCCCAAACCACTATCCCTCACGCTAATAACAATGCGCTGCGAACCGGCATTCAACGGCTCCGACCGCACGTCGACCGCAATCTCCTGATGCACGCCAAACTGGATTGAGCGGCTCAGCATATGGAAGACCATCTGGCCAAGCCGTGCCCTATCGACGAGAACGCTCGTGGCCACCGTTGGATCGACGCTTAACTTCACACGCACGCCTTGCTGCGCGGCGCCCGTCGACAACAGCGCGACGACGCCATGCACGAGATCACGCAGATTCGTCACGCTTTCGTCGAGAACAACACTGCGCGATTGCACAGGTGAGGCATCCAGCAGATCGTGAAGCGTTTGGGACCACGTGCGCAGTGCGGATTCGACCGCCGCCAGTTGCGTGCGCTGTGCGGGCAACATAGACACCGTTTCAATCGATTCAATCATGCCCGTCACGGCGATGACGGGTGCCTCCACGAAACGGCTCATTGCGCCCGGCAGCGTGAGCGACTCACGAAGCAAGGCGGCGCCAGCCTCAGCGGACGCTGCAGCATGTGATGCGCGCCCCACGGTTTGCGTCGAGTCGAGACCGCGTGCCCAATCGTCGTCAGTACGATGTGGTGTCTCTGAGGTGCTCGTCAGCACACCGCGAAATAGGCATGCGTTGCCTAGTGCGACGATTGCGGGAGCCGCGATCGCCAAAAACCATGTCTGCCATGCATCGGCGGCGGCAGCACGTATGTTGCTCCCCGGTTGGCCGCCGGCAGTGCAGCCCTCGCCGTCGGCATATGCGGACGGCACGCTGGCACCCGTTTCAGCCAGCAATCGGGCGCTACACGCCGACCCGCTGAGTTGCTCCATCGCATCACGCGCGGGACGCGCGGCGGCGGGACGCAAATCGTCGGGCAAAGGTGCGGCGTTGGCGCGCATTGAGATCACGCACAGCAGCACAAACGCAAAGAGACAACCCAACACCGTCGCAAAGCGTATTGAAGCGGCCCCCGCACTATGGGAGAAACGCGACGCGCGACGAGGTGTGTCCACCGAAGAACCAAGCAAGCCCAAGAATTTCATAACCCGCAAACCTAGTCGATCAGCCGGTGCAATGAAGCGAACTCAATCAGGGCAGCCAGTGACGACAGCCCAAGCTTCTCCTGAATTCGGCTCTTGTATGTGCTTACCGTCTTGTCGCTCATGAACAACGCGTCGCCGATGGCTTTGTTCGACATGCCTTTGGAGAGCATCTGCAGAATCACAAGCTCCTTGTCTGATAAGAGCGTGAGCTTGTCTTCTTCACTGCCTGAACCGGCGCTATGGATCATACCGGCACCGCCAACCGTCACGGGAAACACCGTATAACCCGCAAGCACGGCCTCGACACCGCGCATGATTTCTTTTATTTCCTGCGCCTTGCCGACAAACCCATGCACACCGGCACGCATCACTCGTGGGGCGAACGTAGCCGGATCCTGGCCAGACAGCACCAGCACACGAATCGACGGATGGGCCAGCTTGAGACGTGGAATCACGTCGAGCCCACTAATGCGCGGAATGTCGAGATCGAGTATTGCAAGTTTTGGCGCGTGCTGCCGGGCCAATTCGACGGCGATTTGCCCATTGTCAGCTTCGATCACTTCCTCGATACCGAGCAATTGCATGAGTTGCGTTTTTATAACTAGTCGAAATGCAGGATGATCGTCGATAATCAGGATGGTAGACATTTTCTATTCCTTATGAAAACTCTCTTTGTCCTATCGACACCGAGTCACGGTGGAAGACTAAAGGGAGTAAAGATTAATGGGCGTGGAACAGGACCGGGACATAGCCGAACCAGCAGATAGCGGGCGTGGCGGCATACCTTGCTGCCTATCGCCACTTTTTCAATGCAACTGGCTAAGGCGCAACACTCACAAATTCAATCTCGACGCGGCGGTTCGGCGCAAGGCAGCGCACCAGTTCGTCATGCTTCGTCTGCTTGCAGCTGACCAATTGATCAGCGTCGCCTCGCCCCTGCACGGTGATCGGCAATGCCACTCCGCGTGCGCTCAGGTACTGTTTGACGGTCTGCGCACGGCGCAAGGACAGATTCTGATTGTGGGCACCACTGCCGAGCAAATCAGTGTAGCCAGCGATGTTTAGCTCGCGAATATTGCGAACCTGTCTGAGCCCGGTCGCGACGGCATCGAGTTGGGACTTGCCGGCAGGCAGCATCGCTGCCTCGTCGCCACCATCGAAACGGAATAGAGCGTCCGCACGCAGCGTGATCTTTTGCGGCACAGACGCCACAACCGGTTCCGGTCTCGCCGGTGAGCATTGCAATGCCGTTTCTGCCGATTTCCGCAGGTTTTCCTGGATCGTTGGTAGGCGCTTTTCCGCGCCTGAGAAATTCCGCGCCCACGCGTCGTGCCCGGCCTGCATCAATTCGACTTCGGCGCATGCCAGCGGTTTTTGCGCGTCGGGGCATCTGGCGACGGCGGGATCAGCCTTGATTGCATTGACAATCTTCCACAGATCGGGCCGCACTGTTGACACCGTGCGCAACGCCGGATTGGCTGCGGATAGTGGCGTGCCATTTTCAAGACCCATTGTGATCATGGCGGCCTGGCCGATCGCTTCTTCAACGAAGCCCCAGTGATCATTGGTTTGCTGACCGGCATCGATCCAGCATTGGGCCTTCGCGTGGAAATAGCTGTTCTTGTCGCCCGGCAATTGATCGAGCCGCTGTTGCAACGATGCGAGCGCGGTGCGGCCGCTGACGATCGACGCGTAGGTGTCCACCCATTGCCGATTCGCCGCGCCGGCTGCGTCGTCCTGTGAGGCACCGACGCCCGTTTTCAACACGGTGGCATCTTCGATGCCAAGCCGTTCACGCGCGGCGTGGTCCGCGCAGCCCGACAAGGCCAGCGCGAACGCAAGTACCGTTAGTTGGAGTTTCATTGACTTCCTGCGTCGAACGCATCTTCTTTGAGAAGATTCCGAGTATGAAGAGACGCGTACGAGCAGGGAATGGGAACATTCTTAGAATGTCACCAGAAACTTGCGATGGCGACATTCGTATTGCATAACGGGTGTCATACCGTTCAGACTCAGCTCCTCACCGCGCGAGCCGCATTTCTCCCCCGCAGCCATTCGAGCGCTAACAACAGGCAGGTGGAAAACACGATCAGAATCGTTGCCAGCGCCGCAATGGTCGGGCTGATGTTCTCGCGGATACCTGTAAACATTTGTCGCGGCAATGTCGTCTGATCCGCGCCCGCGAGGAACAGCGTCACGACCACTTCATCGAACGAGGTTGCAAACGCGAACAGCGCCCCCGAAATCACCCCCGGCGCAATTACCGGCAATGTGATACGGAAAAACGTCTTCACGGGATTCGCTCCCAGCGACAAACTGGCACGCACCAGGTTGTAGTTGAAGCCCTGCAACGTCGCCACCACCGTCGTCACGACAAACGGCACGCCAAGCGACGCATGCGCCAGAATCAGCCCGATGTAGGTATTGGCCAGCCCCAACGGCGCAAAGAACAGATACATGCCGACGCCGACCACCACCACCGGCACGATCATCGGCGAAATCAGAATCGCCATCAGCATCGCCTTGCCGCGGAAGTTCGCTTTGGTCAGCCCGATAGCGGCCAACGTCCCGAGCACGGTTGCAACCACAGTCGCGGACGGCGCCACGATAAAACTATTTTTCGCCGCCATGCGCCACTCATCGGACGCAACCAGATTCTGATACCAGCGCAGCGACCAGCCCGGAATCGGATACACCAGAAACGTGCTGGACGAAAATGACAACGGCACGATCGCCAGCACCGGCAAAATCAGATACAGCAGTGTCAATACCGCAAGTGCACGCAGCGCGAAATACCACATGCGCTCGACCAACGACGTGTGCGGTGCGAACAAGGGCTTGGCAAGTTTCATCGCGAATAAGCTCCGTTCAGGCAATCAGCCAAGGCTTAGTGACGAGCGCGTGAAGCGCCCGTAGATGACGTACAGCACGAGTGTCGCGGCGAGCAGCAAACCGCCGAGCGCACACGCCATGCCCCAGTTGATCGTCACGTTAGTGAAATACGCGACGTAGTAGCTGACCATCTGGTCACCCGGTCCGCCGAGCAATGCCGGCGTGATGTAGTAGCCGATAGCCAGAATGAACACGAGCAGTGCGCCCGCACCGACGCCCGGATAGGTCTGCGGCACATACACGCGCCAGAACGCAGCGAACGGATGGCTGCCGAGCGAAATCGCGGCGCGCTGATACGTCGGTGGGATCGATTTCATCACGCTGTATAGCGGCAGGATCATGAACGGCAGCAGAATGTGCGTCATGGAGATGTACACGCCGGTGCGATTGAACAGCAGCGCGAGGGGATCGTGCAACAGGCCACTCGCGATCAGTGCCTTGTTCACCAGGCCTTCGCTCTGCAGAATCACAATCCATGCGGCGACGCGCACGAGAATCGACGTCCAGAACGGAATCAGTACGAGAATCATCACCAGATTCGCGCGACGATCGGACAGCGTCGATATCCAGTAGGCGAGCGGATAGCCGAGCAGCAGCGCAAACAATGTCACGGCAGCGCCGATCACAAATGTGCGGCTGAATACAGCAAGATAGATCTGCTGGTCGGGGTCGGTCGGAATAATGTGGCCGAATGCGTCCTGCTTATGGTCCAACGAAGCCAGTAGATAGAACGCCGAGTACGCGCCTGAATTTTTTGCAATCGCCTGCCAGTAGGTGACGTTGTTCCAGCGCTCGTCGAGTTCGACGAACTTCGCGTGAACCTGCGCAGGCGTGAGATTCAATGGCTTGCTGTTGTCGTCGGCGAACGGCATTGCATGCGCCGATTTCGCCACCAGCGAGCGGTAGCCGGGAATTTCGACGTTCAGGCGGCGCGCCAGCGCACCCATGCCGTCGCTATCGGCAACCGCCGTGAGGTCCACGGCCAATGCGGCATACGCTGCATCGGGAGGCGGCGTCTTGCGGTCCCAACCGCGCAATGCAGTGAGCGTATGCGGCAAGGCGCTAGCCACTTCCGGATTCTGCGCGGCGCGCGTCAGCAGCGCACCGATCGGCACCACGAAAATCAGCAGCAGAAAAATGGCGAGCGGGGCAATCAGCAGCAGCGCCATCGCGCGCTTCTTCGCTTCCGCGGCCTTCAGTTCCCGCTTGAGCCGAATACTCGACTCAGGCGTCGAATCGCCGGCGATCGTCATCGTAGTCACACCCGTCTCCTATCCCACACAACTCGCATGTCGATCCCGAATGGGCGCCTTAGCTGCCGACCAGAGATCGCGTGTCGGCTGGCGTTAGCGCTTTAGCGCTTACGCCAGCCCCATGGCACGTTACTCCGGCCCCACGCATCCGGCCATTCGTATACTTCGCGAGGACATGCGTTTCATTGCATCGAGACAGCGCGGCTTCGGTAGCAGGCAAGCCGCGCTGTCTCGCGCCTAGCTCGTTACTTCGAAGCCCACGAAGAAAAACGTTGCTCGAGTTCATCGCCATGATCGGTCCAGAACGCGAGATTCTGCAGCACTGCGTTCTTGCCATTGGCCGGCGAGTTCGGCAGATTCGCGAGCGTCTTCGGATCGAGCGCCTTGATGGCTGCCACGTTCACCGGGCCATACGCGATGTTGTGCGCGTAGTCTTGCTGCGGCTTCGACGAAATCGAATAGGCGATGTACTTCTCGGCCAGCGCCTTGTTCGGCGTACCCTTCGGAATTGCCCAGTAATCGAGGTCGTAAATGCTGCCGTTCCACACGACCTTGAGGTTCTTGCCTTCCTTCTGCGCGGCGTCGATACGGCCGTTGTACGCCGTGGACATCACCACGTCACCCGCGACGAGGAATTGCGGCGGCTGCGCGCCCGCTTCCCACCACTGGATATTCGGCTTCAGTTCGTCGAGCTTCTTGAACGCGCGGTCCTGACCTTCCTTGGTGGCGAGCACCTTGTAGACGTCCTTCGGCGGCACGCCGTCGGCCATCAGCGCGAATTCGAGGTTGTAGCGCGCGCCCTTGCGCATCGCGCGCTTGCCTGGGAATTTCTTCACGTCCCAGAAATCGGCCCAGCCGGTCGGCGCGGTTTTCAGCTTGTCGGCGTTGTACGCCAATGCCGTCGACCACACGAAGAAGCCCACGCCGCAGGTTTGCGGCGCCTCAGGAATCAGGTCGGACTTCTTACCGATCTTCGACCAGTCGAGTTTCTCGTACAGCCCTTCGTCACAGCCACGGCCGATGTCGCCCGACTCGACTTCCACCACGTCCCAGTTCACATGCTTCGCTTCGACCATGGCTTTCACCTTGGCCTGCTCACCGTTGTATTCGACGGCGGTCACTTTGTTACTGGTTTGCGTTTCGAACGGCTGGTTGAATGCGACCTTTTGCGCGTCGCCATTCGCGCCGCCGAAATTGACGACGGTCAGTTCAGCTGCGTTGACCTGCGCGGCGCCCAGCGCGAGCGCCACAGCACCGACAGCGATGGCGCAGCGCGATTTCCCGATCTTGCTCATGGTGTGTTGCTCTCCTTTGGTGGTGTGCTTCAAGCTAAGTACAGTGCGACTTGTTATGTGCTGCGTACGTGAACTACCCTTCTTTCCCGCGTTGAACGACCCGCGCCTCACAGGGGCCGTACTTCCCGTCTCCGCCGAGACCCGGAGGAGACCTCACGCCCCTGCAAACACCCGCAGATGCTCAGGTGCAAACTCCAGCGCAACCGGTGCGCCAGGCGCGAAAGCTTCGAGCGCGTCGGTGCCGAGCGGCACCTTGACGAAGCACTCGTCCTGTTCCGGCAGGCCGCAGCGCATGCGCACGTGGTCGCCGAAATAGATCAGCCCGCGCGCCTCGCCGCTCAGTGCATTGGCGCCCTGCCGCGACACGCCGTTGGCAAGCTTCATGCGCTCGGGACGGATGCAAGCAACCGCCGGCGTACCCGCCCTCGCACCGCCGATATTGCGTCCCGTGAGGCGTGTGCCGTCAATCAGATGAAACTCGCAGTACTCGCCGTCGACGTTTGCGATCGTGCCGCGCAACTTGTTGCTGTCGCCGATGAAGTTCGCGACGAACTCGTTGCACGGCGATTCGTACAGACGGTCCACCGTATCGAGTTGCTGCACGATGCCTTTGTCGAAGACGGCAACGCGGTCGGACATGGTGAGCGCCTCGCCCTGATCGTGCGTGACGTACACGAAGGTGACGCCCAGCTTCTCGTGCAATGATTTAAGCTCGTACTGCATGTGTTCGCGCAACTGCTTGTCGAGTGCGCCGAGCGGCTCGTCCATCAGCACGAGCTTCGGCTCGAACACCAGCGCGCGCGCCAATGCGATACGTTGCTGCTGACCACCGGAAAGCTGCGCCGGATACCGCTTGGCGAAGCTCTCCATGCGCACCATCTTCAAGGCGTTATTCGTGCGATGCGCCCGTTCCTCGGCCGACAGTTTGCGCACCGTGAGCGGATACGCCACGTTCTGCTCGACCGTCAGATGCGGGAACAGCGCGTAGTTCTGAAACACCATGCCGATGTTACGTTTGTGCGGCGGCACAGTATTGAGCAGCGTGCCATCGAGCCAGATTTCTCCACCTGTGGGGAATTCAAAACCCGCCAGCATCATCAGACATGTGGTTTTCCCTGACCCGGACGGTCCGAGCAGCGTCAGGAATTCGCCCTGATAGATATCCAGATCGAGCTGTTTGACGACCAGCGTTTCGCCGTCGTACGTCTTGCGCACACCTCGAAAGCTGACGATCACGTCATCGGTTTTCATCGCACTAGTCTCCTCTGCGGTCCGGCTGGCTTCCGCTGCAAAGCAGCAGGATTGCATTAATTGCGTGGCTCACTATAGTCCCTTACGGTTCTACAATATGGAACCATTTCATTATTCCGGATAGAACCACTTGGACACCGTGATCTTGTCGGATTGGCTTGCGGCGCGGCTCGACCGCGCCGCCGCCGAACCGGTCTACAGGCAGACGTTACGGCTGATGCAGCAGGCCATCCTGACCGGCCAGCTGCCGCCCGGCACCAAGCTGCCGAGCTCGCGCACGCTCGCCGAAGACCTCGGCATCGCGCGCAATACGGTGCTGCACGTCTACGATCAGCTGACCGCCGAAGGCTATGTGATCTCCACCACCGGCAGCGGCACCTATGTCGCCGACACTCGGCCGGACACGGCGGCGGTGAATGCGCGCAAGAAGCCGGTACTGGCGAGCAGCGATGCAGACGCTGCCAATCAGGCCGCCGAGCCCGCCAAGCCGCCCAAACGCGATCTCGGCGACCTCTCCGCGCGCGGACGGAGGCTGATCGATCAGGCCGGCGTATCCGCCAAACAGTGGGGCGCGTTCATGCCGGGCGTGCCCGACGTCGCCGAATTTCCGGCGCGCACCTGGAGCCGCCTGCAGGCAAGACTCTGGAAGGAAGCCAATCCCGATCTGCTGACGTATGCGCCGGGCGGCGGTTATCGTCCGCTAAGGCGCGCGCTTTCCGATTACCTGCGCGTCGCGCGTTCGGTGAATTGCACGCCCGATCAGATCATCATCACGACGGGCATTCATCAGTCGATCGATCTGGCCGTACGTTTATTGACCGACGTTGGCGACCGCGCGTGGGTCGAAGAACCCTGTTACTGGGGCGCGCGCAGCGTGCTGCAATCGTCGGGGATCACGCTGGTACCCGTGCCGGTTGACGACGAAGGCCTCAACCCGCGCGAGCAGGATCTGCAACAGCCGCCGCGGTTGGCGCTCGTCACGCCGTCGCATCAATATCCGCTCGGCATGGTGATGAGTCTCGCGCGCCGCCGCACGCTGCTCGAGTACGCACGCCAGCACAACGTGTGGATCATCGAGGACGACTACGACAGCGAGTTCCGCTACGGGAGCCGTCCTCTAGCATCGCTGCAAGGGCTCGACGACGCCGGCCAGGTGATCTACGTGGGCAGCCTGGGGAAGATGCTGTTTCCAGGTTTGCGGATCGGCTACATGATCGCGCCGGAGCATCTGGTGGATACGTTCCGCACGGGCGTTGCGGAGTTGTATCGCGAGGGACAGTTGATGCAGCAGGCGGTGATGACCGACTTCATCATGGACGGCCATCTCACGTCGCATGTTCGCCGTATGCGCGCGCTCTACGGCGAGCGCCGGCAGATTCTGATCGACGCGATCACCGCGCGTTTCGGCAACGAACTCCCGGTAATGGGCGACGAAGCCGGCCTGCATCTGGTGCTCGGCCTGCCCGACCATGCGAACGATCGCGCAGTCACCGCGGCCGCTTACGATGCCGGCGTCATCGTGCGTCCGCTCGCCGCTTACTACAGCAGCGAGACGCCCGCACGGCGCGGATTGTTGCTGGGGTACGCCTGCGTACCGAACGAAAAGATCGGCCCGGCGTTCGACACGCTCGCGCGGGTAATCGAGCAGACGGCGTTGAAGAAAAAGCCGACGCGCGCCGCTTGATTGCACGCCGCAGTTGCTCTGGCGGGCAAATAGCGGCGTGCGTCCACGATGCAAGACGTCACATCGCGTCCCGAAGGCTAGGCGACGACTACGAACCGGCTCGCATGCACCGCGTCACTTCAAGCCGAAGTCCACGCGCGTCGTCGCGCCCTTGTCCTTGATGCCGTCCGCGTCCAGCTTCGGCGCAACGATAAACACGCGGCTGCTGTCGATCTTGCCTTCGAAATACTGCTGCACGGCTTGCGCGCGTTGCTGGGCGAGATCACGCAGGCTGGCGTCGGTAATGGGAGCGTTGGCGGCCAGCGCGCTCTTCATCTCGTCGTCCGGGAGGCTCTTGGTCAAGCCGACAAAATTGCGTGGCTTCTTGAAGTCGCCCGCCTTGTAGGCCTTGGTCAAGTACTTGTCGTACTCCTTGGGATCCACGGTGACGGTTGACAGATCGACGCTCTCGCCATTGCCCACCACATCTTTGATCTTCTGCTGCTTGACCTGGCGTTCGACGTATTGCGCGCGCAGGCCCGGTTCATCGATCGCCGGGTCGACGCGGCCGATCAGATCGATACGGATCGAGCTCTTGTCAGCCAACGCTTTCACGATAGTGTCGAGCTTCTTGTCCGCAGCGTCGGACAGTTTCGCCGACCCCGGCTCGAACTCGACGTAGCCCAATTCCTCGCCATTGCCGCCGAATGCATTGGCGATCAGCGAGAACGGCGCGGTCACGGCTTTCTGCAGCAGATTGAGCACCGCATGCCAGATCAGGCCGCCAATACTGAACTCCGGATTCGACAACGAACCCGACACCGGCAGATTCACGTCGATTTCACCACGCGAATTTTTCAGCAGCGAGATCGCGAGGCGCACCGGCAGCTTGGTTGCCGTATCGTTCTCGACGTGATCGCCGAACGTAAGCTGATCGATGAAAATGTGGTTGTTCGCGTTCAACTGATCGTTATCGAGCTGGTAGTGCAGATCGACGTTCAGCTTGCCCTTGGTGATCGGATAGCCGGCATATTTCGCCGAATACGGCGTGAGGTTGGTGAGTTCGATATCGTGCGCGCTCGCCGTCAAATCGAGCGCCGGTTTCGCGATCAGCGGATTGACCGTACCGCGAATCGACAGCGGACCATTGGCTGCCAGCTTCGCGGCGATGTCCACCGGCGCAGGCGTGGTCGATTGCGTGCCGAACGCGCCGACCGTGCCTTGAATACCGACCAGGTTCGCTGTGAAGTTCGGCTTGATGAAGTTGTCGGTATAGGTCACGCGGCCCTGTTGCAACACCAGTTGGCCGAAGTGCAGTTTGACGGGGCTTTGCGGCGGCGTGGCGGCCGTAACTATGGCCGGCGTGGCCGGAGTTGCCGACGAGGCCGGTACCGGCGCGGACGCCACCTCGGGCGACGACGCAGCTTGCGGCGTCAACGGTATCGGCTCGTGAGCGCCGCTTTTGTCGCGTGTCAGCGATTGCGCGGCGCCGCTTTCATGCGCCACCACGTCCTTGAGATTCAGCTTGCCTTGCGCGTCGAGCAGCACACGCCCATAGAACTTCGTGAACGTCACGCGACCCGCATCGACCACCGTGCCGCGTTCGTCGTAGTCGGCTTTCAGGTCGGTCAGCGCGAGCGAACCCCATCCTGCGAACGGGTCGGACGTTGCCTTGTCGAGCATGCGCACGTCGACCAGCGCCACGTCGCCACGGTACGCCGCTTTGAGCGCCTTCGCCTGACTCAGCGCGAGATCGCCGTTCGCGTTGAGCAACGCGCTCGCGATCAACGCATTCAGCTTGCCGCCGAAGTACGGTTCGAAGGCCGCCGCATCCAGGCGGTTCGCATTCACCTTGACAGCCACCTTGAGCGGCGTCGCCGTGACATTGCCTTTTATGCCGAGGGTGCCTTTCTTGTTGAGCGTGGCCTGCAGATCGATCGGCAGCGGTTTGCTCAGATCGTCGCTGATCTGCTGCACCTTGATTTGCAATGGCGTCACGCTCAGCTTCACCGGCTGCGGCGTGGTGTTGTCGGTGAAATTGGCCGTTGCATCTTTCAGGTTGAGTTCGCCGATCTTGTAGTGCCACGCGGGCCCTTCCGCCTCCGCCTTCTTCACCGCGTGGATCGCCGTGCGCTGCTGTTCGGCCTGATGGGGACCGGCGAGCGCGGCGAGGTCGATGCTGCCGTCTTTCAGGCGCTGCGCATCGACCATCAGGCCGGTCGTATCGACGCTGGTGATATCGGCGGTGCGCCCGGCGACGTCCACCTGCTTGACCGTCACCTGGCCCTGCGCGAGCGAGACCACCGGCGTCTTGCCGCCGCGCGTGGCGAGTTTGAGCGACTGCAGATCGAGTTGGGTGTCGGTGACCATCACAGCGGCCGGCGACTTCGACCAGTTCGCACCGACGTTCGCGCTGGCGGACAGCGCGCCATCCACCACCTGCGCGGCGGTCGCGGTGTCGAGATACGGTTGCAGCAGCGGCAACTTCAACGACTTCAGATCGAGCTTCGAACTGGCCGTCTTGGCGACGAGGCCGACCGCACCCGCTGCGCCGAGCGAGCCGCCCCCGTCCTTGAAGTCGGTGTTCAGCGTGTAGTGTGCGGGCGCCGTGGCGAGCGTCGAAAAATCGGTCAGCGTGACAGCCAGTTTTTGCAGGCCCACGTCGACCGGTCGCGAGGCGGCTTCATCGTGAACGTTCACGGTACCGTCGTTGAGTGCGAAACGCTTGATCGACAGGTCCAGAGGTTGCGCGGTCTTGTCCGCGGCGCTTGCGCCGGACGCCTCGACTGGCGCGCTTGCAGCTTTTTTGGCCGTCGTAGCCGTAGCCGCGGACGCCGCGACTGCCGGCGCCGCTCCAGAAGCCGCCGCAGCAGGCGCAGGCGCGAACATCCGCTCGACACTCAACACGCCGTCTTTATCGCGCGCAAGATTGGCGCTCGGCGCGTCGATGCGGATCTCGTCGAAGTGATACAGGCTCTTCAGCGGCTCGAGCGTCGCGGCAGCCACGTGCACCGCGTGCGCTGCGAAGAACGGCGCCTTGCTCTGATCGCGCACGTCCACGTCGTTCAGATCGACGGTGCCCGCCACGCGCAACGAAGGTGTGTCGTTGGACTCCACGAAGTTGAGTTTGAGATCGGTGGACAGTTTGCCGCTCTGCACCACCACGGGCAGCTTGGTCGGCACATAGGACAGGAGCTGCGGCACGTCGAGCCCATCGAAGCGCAGCGACACTTCCGATTCGCGCGACGCGGCGAATGGCTTGGTCCTGCCGTCAATCGCAAGCGGACTGCCGTCGATACGCGCACGCAGCAACGGCTCGACGAAGATGTCGGTTTTCGACGGCAGCGTAGCGATGAACGGAACGCCGAGCTTCCATTGATCGATCACATGCGTTGCGCCGAGCAATTTGTCGTCGAACGTAATCTGACCGTTTTCGAGGCGAATGTTCGACACCGAGAACAGCGCCGGCTTGCTGTTGGGCTTGGCCGGTTGCTTCGAGAATTTATCGATCAGGTCGGTGAAGTTGAAGCGCTGCGCATCGTAGCGAACGATATGAAAGCGTGGCGAATCGAGTTGCACTTCATCGACGATCGGTGCGCCGCGAAACAGCGAGGTCCATGACGGCTTCACGATGAGCCGCGAAATATCGACAAAGTCGCCCGCGCCGCCACGCTCGCCGATATGCACGCGATCGGCTTCGAGCTTGAGCGTGTACGGATTGAGCGCGATGCGGCCGATCGTGGCAGGCCGGTCGAGCTGTTGGCTAAGTTGCTGCTCGGCGATGTGGCGAATCAACGGCGGCGCCGCGAAAAAGCCCAGCAGACCGAACAATACGAGGAAGATCAGCAGACCCGTGAGGACACGCCGGGTGCGGCGTGACTGCGCGACATCGCGCACGGTCTGCATGGAAGAGGCGATTGATGCTTTATTGAGGCTTGCCATGCTCGGTCTTGGGTAATGCGGCGGCAAGCCCGCCGCGAAACGAAAATCCCGCAAGCGGCAGTATAAGTGGTGAATCTTACGCGGGATATATATGTAAGCCGTGGCTTACACATTGTTGCACGCTGGAGCGCCGCAGGTCCGCCGGCGCGAAGCGGCGGACGCGGGCTGATTGATGAGTCAGTCATACCTTGCTGTCACAGCATTGACGCATATCGGTGAGGCGCTTCACGGCCCTGCTTCACCGCCCTGCTTCACCGCCCTGCTTCACCGCCCTGCTTCACCGCCCTGCTCCACCGCCCTGCTCCACCGCCCTGCTCCACCGCCCCGCTCCACAGCCTACTTCGCAGCCCGCCTCACCGAGGCATTTCATTGACGAACTTCATCGACGCCGGCGCAAGTCACTGGCGCACGACCGCCGGCGGTTGCCAGCTGCCGTCGGTCGCCTGCGGCTTCGGTGCGTACAAGCGCAGCATCAGTTGCAGATCGGCACGCGGCGCCGGCAGCCAGTTGCCGCTCTTGCCGCGCGTGGACGACACCGTCACGTCGAGCGAGCCGTCGCGATTGCGGCGCGCGCCGTTGCGATCGCTGACCGCAAGCCGTGCAGGCGCGCTTTCCCCTAACGCGCCGTCCTTCGTGTAGGCGGTGATCGACCAGAAGCCACGCACCGGCGGCAACTGGTTCGGCGCGAAATGGATGACGTAGCGGTTCGCGCCGTTGAGCGCATGACCGTCGCTGTCCTGGGTGACGACCGCGCGCACTTCATCGTCCTTCGTGCCAATACCCGGTTGGGTCGCGGCGGCGTAAGCGCGCATTGCGTAGTCGGGACCGTAATTGCCCACGCCGTCGCCGAACCAGCTCCAACCGTTGCCGCTCAGCAGATTGGACGGCGGCGTGACGACACGCTGATGGCCGTCGGCAAGGCCCATGGCGATCGCATCGGGTGCGCTCGGCAAATTCACCGGATCGCCAGGCGCCACGCCGAAATCCGAAAGGATTTTCAGCGCATGCGGATCGGCGGGCATCGGCGGGTTGTCCGGCAAGGCTTGCGCGAGCCGGCTGAAGAAGCCGTTCGCGTCGAGCGCGGCGACTTGCGCGGCCGGTGTACCGGACGCGGACGCGGCGGCGGCATCGGCGGCATTGCTGCTCGGCGGCGTGATGGATGCCGAGCGCGTGTCGCCCGCGTAGACGCTCAGCGGCGCGACGCGGATGGCGCGCTGCAGCTTGCGCACCGCCGTCAGGTCGCGAGTGCCGTTCGACTGGATGCGCACGCTCACCCATGCATTTCGGGTCGGCACGTCGACACGTGTCACTCCCTTGGGCAGATCGCCTTGCCAGCCCGGACCGACGAACGCAATCGTTTGCGCCTTGATGCCCGCGGCGCGGGTGGCGAATTGCGAACTGGTCGACCAGACGACGTTGGTCCACATATCGAGCACGCGGGCGTCGACGTAGCGGCCGCGCGAGTCGGGCAGCGACACGATCACCGGCTCGCTGCCGACGTCCAGCCAGCCGGTCGAGTCGAAGGTATCGAGGCTCGGCTGCAGCGGATTGGCTGCGCCGATCGGCGGCAAAGCCTGCGCGTGGCGCAGCGTATTGATCGGCGCCTGGCCCGGATCGGTGCCGACCGCCGCGTCGCGCGCGACGCCCATCAGCACCAGCGGATAGCCGAATACATACGAATCGGCGACTTCGTCCTTGATCCAACTGTTGGCTTTTTGCGTCGTGGGCGGAGTCGACGCACAACCAGCCAGAAATGCGAGGCCCGCGAGCGATGCGCAGGTCCAGTGAAGCGAAAACAGTTCTTGGCGATTTTTTATCATTCGTTCAGGTGGCAGAACGTGCGGTCCTAAGGGAGACGTCGGCGCACGGCGAAACCAGTTTGCGTGGCCTCCCTAAGCCCAGCGCAGCCAGGCCATGGCTCGCGAATCCGACAACATCGGGTTGTATCGTATCCTTACTCACCAGGCAAGCGCAAAGACGGGTTTTGGTCGCCCGTGTGGCGGCGCTCCGGCGCGCCACAAAAACATCCTTGACCTTCCCATCATGGGAAGGTCGATACTGGGTTCATGATGCGGCCCGATGCCGCGACGAACCTTGTCTACCATGACCGAACTTGCCACACCGTTGCGTCCAGTTGACGCTACCCCCTCCAGAACCACCGAACTCGACATCGGCGGGATGACCTGCGCCTCATGCGCAATGCGCGTGGAGAAGGCGCTCGCCAAGGTGCCGGGCGTCGCGGGCGTGTCGGTGAATCTGGCGACCGAAACGGCAACCGTCAATCTCAGCGACGCGGCGTCGGATGCCAATGCAGCCTCCGACGCCTTGATCGCCGCCGTCAAGAAAGCGGGCTACGAGGCGTCGCTGATCGCGCCGCCGGACGCACCGGCGTCGGCTGACGAAAATGCCACCCTCGCCTCCTCCGCCGAGAGCAAACGCAACCAGACACGCCGCGAACTGGCAGCCGTACTCGCCTCCGCCGTGCTGACACTGCCGCTCGTCCTGCCGATGGTCGGCGAATGGTTCGGCGCGCACGCAATGCTTTCCCCGTGGCTGCAATTCGGCCTCGCCTCGATCGTGCAGTTCGTGTTCAGCGCGCGCTTCTATCGGGCGGCTTACCGTGCGGTACGCGCCGGCGCCGGAAACATGGACTTGCTGGTGGCGCTCGGCACATCGGCGGCGTACGGAATCAGCGTCTACGAACTGGCGACCCATCCGGGCGACATGACGCATCTGTATTTCGAAGCGTCGGCGGTCGTGATTACGCTCGTGCGCTTCGGCAAATGGCTCGAGGCGCGCGCCAAGCGCCAGACCACAGACGCGATCCGCGCGCTCAACGCATTGCGCCCCGAGCGCGCGCGTATCCGCGTCGGCACGGACGAACGCGAAGTTCCGCTCGCGCAAGTGCGGGTCGGCACCGTGGTGATCGTGCGTCCGGGCGAGCGCGTGCCGGTCGACGGCGCGGTGCTCGAAGGCCGCACCCATATCGACGAATCGCTGATTACCGGCGAAAGCCTGCCGGTGCCGAAGCAGGCAGCCGATCCGGTCACCGCCGGGTCGATCAACGGCGAAGGCGCGATTGCGGTGACGACCACCGCGATCGGCGCGGAAACGACCCTCGCGCGAATCATCCGCCTGGTGGAAAGTGCACAGGCCGAGAAGGCGCCGATCCAGCGATTGGTCGACCGGGTTAGCGAAGTCTTCGTGCCGTCGATCCTGGCGATGGCGGCGCTCACGCTGGTGGGCTGGCTGATCGCGGGCGCGGGTGGCGAAACCGCAATTCTGAATGCCGTCGCCGTGCTGGTGATCGCCTGTCCGTGCGCGCTCGGACTGGCGACGCCCGCGGCCATCATGGCCGGCACCGGCGTCGCTGCGCGGCGCGGCGTGCTGATCAAGGACGCCGAGGCGCTGGAAACCGCGCATCGGGTGAATGTCGTCGCGTTCGATAAAACCGGCACGCTGACGCTCGGGCAACCGTCGGTGACGGCGTTCGAGGCGATCGGCGGCCTTGGGCACAACGAGGCGTTGGCGCTCGCCGCGGCCGTGCAGCAGCATAGCGATCATCCGTTGGCGCGGGCCGTGGTGAAGGCGTATGAAGTGGCACAGGCGAGCAGTCCGCGAAACGACACGGTGGTTGAGGACGCGTCGGCGAATGGCGGCGTTGAGGCGCTGGCCGATAGCGCGCCAGGCGCTTCAGCGTCCGCTGCGACAGCGAAGGTCGCGACGGAATCGTTAGCTGCGACAGGCACGACACGCCCGACACTCACAGCAGGCGCCGCACGCGCGGTGCCGGGGCGCGGCGTGGAAGCCGACGTCAATGGCCGCACCCTGGCGATCGGCAGCACGCGCTGGCTCAACGAACTCGGCATCCCGTTGCCGCCGCAACTCACCGAGCGCGCAAAACAGCTCGAAGCCGCCGGCAACACGGTCTCCTGGCTGATGCAGCGCACCCCGCTTGTGCCCGCCGCGCTCGCACTGATCGCCTTCGGCGACACCGTCAAACCGACCGCCCGCGCCGCCGTCGAACGGCTCGCCCAGATGGGCATCAAAAGCGTGCTCGTCACCGGCGACAACCACGGCAGCGCGGCGAGCGTCGCCGAGGCACTCGGCATCGCCGAATTCCACGCGGAAGTGCTGCCCGACGACAAGGCCCGCGTGATCCGCGATCTGAAGATCCGCAGCGCCGGCATCGTCGCAATGGTGGGCGACGGCATCAACGACGCCCCCGCGCTCGCCGCCGCCGACATCGGCATTGCGATGGCGACAGGCACCGACGTCGCGATGCAGGCGGCCGGCATCACGCTCATGCGCGGCGACCCGGCGCTGGTGGCCGACGCCTTCGACATTTCGCGCAGGACCTGGCGCAAGATCCAGCAGAACCTGTTCTGGGCGTTCGTCTACAACCTGATCGGCATTCCGCTCGCCGCCTTCGGTTTGCTGAACCCGATGCTGGCCGGCGCGACGATGGCGTTTTCGAGCGTGAGCGTCGTGACCAACGCGCTGCTGCTGCGAACCTGGCGCGGCGCGTCGGCGCGTTAGCGACATATACGCCGCCATATTACGCAAAGCTTTCGAAATTCCTAAAGATATGGGCAAATCGGCCGTAATCCTGACATAGGTGTAAACCACGCGCTCGCAGGGTTTGCGCACCTCATGTCACTCCTTACTCCGAACGCCCATGGAATTTCTCTCTTTGCGCCGCGCCAGCGTCGGCGCCCGGCTTGCCGTGCTCTCGTGCGTGCTGGTGGCATTGATTTTCGCCGGCTTTACGTGGGCGCTTACGCGCAGCGCCGGTAAGCAGGTCAGCGATCAGGTGCTCGAACGCATCGCCGACAAGGACCGCTCGATCGCCGCCATGATCACGCTGTTCGACAAGGCGCTGTCGGCCGAAGTCGATCGTTCGATGTCGCTGTTCGCGAGCTTCCTGCCCACCGGCTACACGCTCGACGACACGCAGAAAGTCGACATCAACGGCGTTGCCACCCCGACCATCAAAGCCGGCGACAAAGTCCTGAACATGGACTTCTCGATTCCCGACCAGTTTCTCGAACGCAGCGGCGTGGTGGCCACCGTGTTCGCACGCAGCGGCGACGATTTCGTCCGCGTGACGACTTCGCTGAAGAAACAGGATGGCTCGCGCGCGATCGGCACCCTGCTCGACCGCAAGGGGCCGGCGTACGGGCTGATCATGGCCAACAAGTCCTACACGGGACTTGCCACGCTCTTTGGCAAACGGCTGATTACGGAATATCGGCCGATTACGGACGCGAGCGGCCGCGTGATCGGCGCGCTGTTCGTCGGCGTGAACGTGGACAAGGAAATCCAGTCGGTCCAGGACGGCATCGGCAAACTGAAAATCGGCGACAGCGGCTACTACTTCGTGGTCAATGCCTCGAAGGGCCCGGATCGCGGCAAGCTGATCGTGCATCCGGCCGCCGCCGGCCAGAACGCGGACAACGCGAACGCGCCGTATCAGCAGATGCTCGACATGAAAGAAGGCCAGCTCGAATTCAGTTCCGCCGACGCGACGCTCGGCGAGCGCAACGCGCGCGACAAATTCGTGTCGTTCGTCACCGTGCCGGAATGGCAATGGCTGGTGGGCGGCGTCGCGCCGCACGACGAGGTGATGGCGGACGTCGTCACGACGCGCGATCAATTCCTGCTGATCGGTTTCGCGCTGGTGGGCGCGTTCGCGATCGTGTTCCTGATCGCCGTGCGCCGTCTCGTGAGCCGTCCGCTCGACGAAGCCGCGAAAGCGTCCGAGCGCTTTGCCTCAGGCGATCTGAGCGTGCGTGTGGCCCAGGGTGGGAAGGCGCGGGCCGACGAAATCGGCCGCCTGATGCAGTCGATCGACGGCATCGGCGAAGGCCTCGCGCGCATTGTTTCGCAAGTGCGCAATGCGTCGACGGATATGTCGGAAGGCACCGAAAAGATCGCCGCCGGCAGCGGCAACATCGCCGCGCGGATCGCCACGCAGGCGAGCAGCCTCGAAGAAACGGCGGCCAGCATGGAACAGATCACGTCGACCGTCCAGCAGAACGCCGACCATGCCGCTCAGGCCAACACGCTCGTCACGAATGCCGCCGATGCCGCGCTCGAAGGCGGCCGCGCCGTCGAGCGCGTGGTCTCGACGATGGGCGAGATCAGCCGCTCGTCGCAGAAGATCGCCGAGATCACCAGCGTGATCGAAGGCATCGCGTTCCAGACCAATATCCTTGCGTTGAACGCGGCTGTCGAAGCGGCGCGCGCCGGCGAGCACGGCAAGGGCTTTGCAGTGGTCGCGTCGGAAGTGCGGGCGCTCGCGCAGCGCAGCGCGGCTTCGGTGAAGGAGATCGAGGGGCTGATCGCCGCCTCCACGGCAACCGTTCAAAGCGGTTTCCGGATCGCCGAGGAAGCCAGCTCGACGATGCAGGGCATCGTTCAACAGGTCGGCCAGGTGCGCGCGATCATGGCGGAGATCAGCGTTGCGTCACGCGAGCAATCGGGTGGCATCGAGCAGGTCAATCTCGCTGTCACTCAGATCGGTGAGGCGACCCAGCAGAATGCGACGATTGTCGGCGAGGCGGAACTCGCGGCGGCCGAGTTGCGCGGTCAGGCCGCGCGGTTGGCGCAGGTGGTGAGCGTGTTCAAGCTGGAGGCTGGGCGGAGTTAAGGAGTCTCCTCCTTTGTCGCGTCGCTGCGCGGCGCCTTGCCGCGCAGCGATCAAAACTCCACATCCAGTTCGTCGATCTCTTCCACTTCCTGCTGCGCGTCCGCGATCCACTGCTGCATCTCGGGCAGCGCCATGATGCGCTGCCCATACTCGACAATCTCCGGATCCAGCTTGACGTCGTAGGTCACGAAACGCGTCACCACCGGCGCGTACATCGCGTCCGCCGCGCTGCGCTCGCCGAACAGAAATGGCCCGCCGTACTGCTTCAGGCATTCGCTCCAGATCGTCACGATGCGGTCGATATCCGATTGCGCCCGCGCCCACACCTTGAAGCCCGGAAAATGCGCTTTCAGATTCATCGGCAACGCCGAACGTAGCGAAGCGAAACCCGAATGCATCTCACCGCAAATCGAACGGCAATGCGCTCTAGCGCGGACATCTTTCGGCAGCAGCGCCGCTTCCGGTTTCAACTCGTTCAGATATTCGGCAATCGCCAGCGTGTCCCAGATCTTGATGCCATCGTGAAAGAGACATGGCACCAGAATCGACGGCGACAGCAGCAATAATTCGGCACGCGCGGCGGGATCGTCGATCGGCATCACGATCTCTTCGAAAGGCAGGCCGCTGAATTTGGTCAGCAGCCAACCGCGCAGCGACCACGACGAATAGTTTTTGCTGCTGAGGGTGAGCGTGGTATTCGCCATACGATTCTCCTCCATATGAGGCGTTCGTCCGACGCCTGACGATGCGCATGCACGTTGTCGGGCGCGGACGCACCAAAGCGCGGCAATTTCGGCCCGTTCCCATGACTCGCGCAATTGCTATGCCAACGTACAGGGACGGTCGCACCAGTGCGGCTGCACGATTGGCACATGACTTGCCTCTATTCGGGTTCCTTCCCTTTCTGCACTCGTGCGAAGGTTATGAACCTGTTCGCATATCCCACATACCAGGCTTTCGCCGACATGATGCAGCCGATGCGGCACGGCGCTGCACTGGTGAATCACTCGCTCGACGCCTGGCCCGCGTTTGGCGACACGTCGCATGGGCGCTCGATACGCGCGGCCTGCGAATTGTTGACGCTCGCCGGACTCACGCCTGTCAGGCCGCCGTTCGACATCGATAGCGTGGTGACGGAAGGCAAATCCGTACAGATCGTCGAGGAAGTCGCCGCACACACGCCGTTCTGTTCGCTGCTGCATTTCCGTAAGAACACCACGCTTTCGCAGCCGCAGCCGCGCGTGCTGGTAATCGCGCCGATGTCCGGCCATTTCGCGACGCTGCTGCGCGGCACCGTGCGCACCATGCTGGCCGAGCACGACGTCTACGTCACCGATTGGCACAACCCGCGCGATGTGCCGCTGAGCCAGGGCCGCTTCGGTTTCGACGAATTCGTGCAGCACGTGATCGACTTCACCGAGGCCATCGGACCGGGTGCGCATCTGCTGGCGGTGTGTCAGCCGACGGTCGCCGCTTTGGCTGCCGTCGCACTCATGGCCGCCGACGACAACCCCGCGCAGCCCGCCAGCATGACGCTGATGGCCGGCCCGCTCGACACGCGCATCAACCCGACGCGCGTCAACGAACTGGCCAAGAGCAAACCGATCGAGTGGTTCGAGCAGAACCTGATCAGCGCGGTGCCGTTCGGTTTTGCGGGCGCGCATCGTCGCGTGTATCCCGGCTTCGTGCAACTGACCGCGTTCATGTCGATGAATCTCAGCCGCCATCTCGACTCGTTCGAGACCATGCACTACGAGCGCGCCAAAGGCGATCCGCTGAAGGCCGACACGATTCGCACTTTCTACGAAGAATACTTCGCGACGATGGACCTGACCGCCGATTTTTATCTGGAGACGGTCGATACGGTTTTCCAGCGGCACGCGCTGCCCTTGCACGAGCTCGAGGTGAAGGGACGGCTCGTGGAGCCTTCGAAGATTCGACGTACTGCGCTGCTGACCGTGGAGGGTGAAAAGGACGATATCTGCGCGGTTGGGCAGACGCTCGCCGCTCAGGATATGTGCGACAAGTTGCGGCCGTATCTGAAGACACACCATGTGCAGACCGGTGTGGGGCACTATGGCGTGTTCAACGGACATCGGTGGGAACGGCAGATTTATCCCCGCGTGCGGGCCGTGATTTACGACAACGAACCGCGTGCTGTGGTGGTGGGTTCGCGGGCGCGCACGATTCAGCCGGTGTCGGTGGCTGCGGCTTCGGAAGTGATGGCGGCAGCGCCGGCTGCCGCGGCGGTGGTCGATGTCGAGGTGCGCTCGACGGCGGCGACTGGCTCGCCGAACGGGGTTGACGCGGGATCCGGGTCCGCCGTCAAACCGCAAGCCTCACGGTCCACGCGGCGACGGCCACCCGCGACGCAATGACCTGTTGCGCCGGATGAAGGCGTTGCAGACGGCGCGGCTGTTCTCGCAGGTAAGGGCACGTGCAAACACCGTTGCACACTCCGTGCAGGCCACGGGCGGCAGCAATGTGCCGCCGCCCGTGGCTTCTGCCCAGATCACGGTTAAGCCACGGCGCTCTTCCACGGCTGCACCGCCGGCACTTCGCACGGACCTTCCACTTCAATCGACTTGAAATCGGCCGGCGACACGATCTCGATGTACTCCATATCTTCGGAGTAATCGAACAGATAGTGGACGATGCCCGGCGCCTGATGCACGCAATCGCCGGCGGCGACGAGCGTCTCCTTGTCGCCGTACATGAAACGCGCCCAGCCCTTCAACATGATCACAATGTGGAAATCGGCCTCATGACGGTGCCAGCCGGTGCCTTGCTCTGGTGCGTGATTCGCCTTGACGAGTTGCGCGAGCACCTTGCCGCCGGTCGCCTGCGCGATGCCTAAATCCCGGTAGAGAAAAAAGTCGCGTAGCCCCTGATCCACGTAGGACGTGTCTTGCGGACGGACATGGCTGAACTGCGTAGCGAATTCGGTGGACATGATCGCGCTCCTCTTGAGTGAGCCGGCAGTTGAAAACGACGCGGTGGAGCGTCGGTTGCAAGCATCAAGCGGGCCAGTTTGCGGGGCTCTGGTTTTGCGTTTCGCGGAGGCGATCGGGTGGGCGCCGCGCCGCGGTGTTCCGAGGCGACGGGATGGATGCCGTGCTGGTTCGCTCGGAGGCGATGCTATGAGTGCCACGCCGCTTTGCCCGGCGGCGTTCATGCTGCGGCCGCGCCTCGCAATGCACGGCGCGGCGTGCTTTGAACGTCTCTACTGATGCTGACCGTTATGCGGTCGGGCGGAACATCTGAAACATCTCGCCGATTTCCGCGTAGTCCGCGCGGTAGCCGGCGCGCATGATCGGCTGCGCGGCGTGGGTGTCGAACAGACCGTCCTTCAGATAGGCCTCGTTAATGTGGACGCCGACCACTTGCCCGAGCGATAAATAGTTGTCCATCGGTTTGCCATCGAGGTTATGCAAACGGACCACTTGCAGCAGCTTGCATTCGAGCGCGGCCGGCGATTCGGCGACGTGCGGCACGGCTACGTTGCGGCCGGGTGCGGGTGTAAGACCGGCAAGTTCGAATTCGTCCACGTGGGCCGGGACGGGTGCGGAAGAACGGTTCATCTGCTCGGCGAGCGGCTTGCTGGACAGATTCCAGACGAATTCACCGGTCGCTTCGATGTTGGCGATGCTGTCTTTACGGCCTTCGCTGGAGAAACCGATGATCGGCGGGAAGCTGGCGAACGCGCCGAAGAAGCTGTAGGGCGCGAGGTTCAGGGTGCCGTCGGTGGCGCGTGAGGAAATCCAGCCGATCAGGCGCGGAGCGACGATGGCCTTGAACGGGTCATGCGGGAGGCCGTGACCGGTGGCGGGGTCGTAGAAGTAGTGGGGCATGGGTTCGTTTTGGGGCTTGCGGGTGAGACGGGAGGGTATTTATACCGCAGAGTGGCGGGGGCTGCTGGGAGCGGGGGTGAAGCGGAATGCTGCTATTCGCTCTTTCGGGGATTCCTGGCAATCGGTTGGCTTCACACCTCGCTCTAACAAGCTTTAAGTTGTAAATTTAAATTACAGTCTATAACCTGTTTATTAACTTTACAGTTTATTGCCTGTATTTGTATGTTACAGTCCAGAGACTGTACGAGCCTGAAGAAAATCCGATGGATTACGCTATCAAGACGCTAAGTCAGCTCCGCCCCATTCTGCTGGGCTTCCGCAAGTCCGCGGGGCTCACACAAGCTGCGGTGGCCGAACTGCTCGGCATCACGCAGCAAAGCTACGCGCAACTGGAAGCCAATCCGGCATCGGCGAGCGTCGAGCGGCTTTTTAAGGTCCTGCGTTTGCTGAACGTGGAGCTGCGTATGAGTCAGGGGTCGCCCGCGCCTGGCAGTGAACCAGCGCAGGCCGAGACACCGAAACTTCAACGACACGTCCCCGCCGCCAAGAAAGCGAAATCTCCGTCGGTCGCCAACCGCTCAGGCCGAACTCAGAAGGCGTCGAGTCCGAAACAACCCCTTGGGGCAATCACGACCAAAAAGAAACGGGAAAACTGGTAATCATGGCGCGCCGCTCTCAGACGCAACGACTTGATGTTTGCGGCATCGTCGAGATGCACAGGACTGGGCTCGCCATGGAAGGCTCTTTCTCAAGTGCCTTCCGTCGGCAAGATCGAAGCTCGATCACTCGGGTGATTCCGCCACCGGCAATCTGCACATAGCTGCTTGCGGCGTCCGCCAGCGATGCATACGTACGCCGCCAGTAGTTTCGTAGCAAGCGATCAAACTACGCTGCCAGTTTCGGAAAATCGCCGCTTTAGCTCAGGCAACACCGAAACAATTTTATCGATTTCGTGCACGCGTTTTGGAGTCATGGTTTTGAACTCATCACTACGATACCGCTCAACGAAATCAAAATCACCCAAAATTATCGCCGCAAGGCAATGAACAATCCCATCGCTTTCTTCGTAAAACGAGCCCATTTGGCCCGAGTTACCAATACCCTTATCCATCCACTGGTAACTGACGGGAAGATTCCGAAGCAAGCTTTCCTCGCTGCTCAGATCAAAGTACTTCTCAACGTAGCGCCGGCCGTCCGTCAACACGCCTCGTAGATATGTGAGCGCTTCGGCCCGAACAATAAAACCGTCAGGCCAGCAATTCGGCTCCTCGTGGGCCGTCGTGAAAGGCACTTTCTGAGGGTAGATACGCTTGACACTTATGGCGCCGCGGTACTTCTCCGACTCCAGTTGAAACTTTACCGATAGGGTCCAAAACGGCTCGCGTCCAAACAGATCCTTGTAAAGACGAACGATCTTCCTGTTCTTTATGCCGGCAACAGGAGAGACTGAACAGCTCGGCTCAGCGTTGAATACGAAGCCCGGACTAACTATCAGGTCAGTGTGCTTCAACGCCTTGTTCACGAAGTCACCGGACGACGTGAATTTCCAACCGTGGAATTCAACGGCAACTTGCTGGCAAATTTCAAATATTTCGCTTTTGAAAGTCATTGCGTTTTGGGCCGAATTATTACGACTTGCGTGGGGGCAACTGTGCCGTCCACATTTGCGTTGGCTGCATTCCTACCAGCTCCGGTTGCATTACCCAGTTGGCTGGCGGGATAGACCGTTGCCTGGTTCGGAGTCAAATCCCCGGCACCTGTCTTGATCTCGACAATAACTCTACCAGCAGAATTGAGAGGAATCGAAGTTAGCTGGTTTCCTTGGAGGTCATTTGCCACATAGCCGGGCGGCACGTCTAACGTACCATTCGGCGTACCGGTGACGACCTGATCGGCGCGCGCCCGCACGCTTGAACCCGTTGCGCCGACGGCGTCCAAAGTCACTTCCGGCTGAACGGACGCGCCTTGACTGGTGAAATTGTCGGCCACTTCGCCCGCAGCGTTGTTATGAGCTGCTCGAGAATTGGCCAGTGTCTGCCCTGGCGTGTTCGAACTTCCACCGCCGCCTCCCGACGTGGAACTGCCAGTACTTCCATTTGACGAACTGCTTTCGGAAAGAAGCGCATCGAGACCAGCTCCAATTGCCGATCCAATACGGCCACCGGTCTTCGCTCCGCTGGCCACCTCCGCAGCGGTCCACGGAATATTTCCTCCAGCCGTTGCTTCATCCGCAAGCAGTGAAGCCAGAAAAGCGCCGCCACCGCCGATGATAGAACCTGCTAGTCCAAGCTTTTTGCCACATCCGTTGGGATCTTCGCTGCCGCAAGTATTGTTAAGCGTTTCATTGGTTGCCGCAGCAGCACCGCCCATTGCATTTTGGCCTGCGGCCGATGCTACGGCTCCTCCCGCTATTGTTGAAAGAGCTGTAATTAGACCAAGTTGGGCTGCATTCGGATTGCCTTGTCCACCGGTCACCGCGTACGCAATCGTTTCGGCCGTCGCCGCCGACACGGCGCCGCCAATGGCCCCTCCCGCACAACCGTTGCCTTCTGCCGCCGAGAGTGCGCATCCCAGAGCGGCGTGAGAAAGAACATACCCGGGTGTGTTCTCCGCCATCAACGGATTCTTTGTTGACTCGACGCCGATTGCACCGGCGCCAATGGCGCCTACGTCGGCTATTACGCTGCCCTCGAGTGCTTGTCCGAAACTACCACCGTACACAGTAGTGTTAATGCCGGCACTGACCACACCGCGCGCCGCGATTGTTTCGAGAACCTTCGGCAGGTCTGCCACCCCGAACGTCCCGTTGGCGATGTTAGTCCCGGCCTGTTGAAGATTGGCGAAACCCATACCTGCCTGTGAGAGCCCAGCAAAGGCACCAGCTGTCAAACCCCCAACTGCTCCGGCCTCGAGAATCTGGTTGAAGTTCAGTCCCTGCCCCGAAGCGAGTTGACCTGCAATACTACCGACCATGCCACCGAGAGCGCCCACGAGCACCGTACCCAGTGTCAATTGCGTCATCACGACGCCTAACGCCGCAGCCGCCGCCCCCGCCGTCACAATCGACGCCGCAATCGCAATCGCCGCCACAACAAACGTCGGCAGCCCGCCACCGTCCTTCACGAAGTCCGTATGCAGATTGTCGCTAACCGTGGTCTGCGTGAAATTCGTCCCAAGCTGCTGCTGAAGCGCGGCCAGCACCTGCTGCGTACCAGCCTGATCGACCGTGCCATCCGCATTGAGCTTCTGCAACGCACCGCCGATCTGATCCAACGTCTGAACGTTGAGATCCATGTTCGCCGCGCTCATGAAGCCGCCCGGCTGAACCGTCGTACCCGTGGTATCGACGTAACCGCCCTTGACCTTGTTCCAGATCTGCCCGACGTCAACCTGGTTCGCCTGATTGGTCAACGAGTCCGTGTTGACCGTCAGCGTGCCGGAAGCCGTAATGCTTCCGGTATTCAGAATGCTGCCGCCGCTACCCTTGTCGAAATTGAGCGTGACATTCTGGCCGGAAATATTCCCACCCGCCGACATCGCACTCGTATTGCTCGGCAGATACACTTGCGGCATCAATGCAGTGATAGTCGGGCACGTTGCTGTGCCAGTCGTCGTACACGACGGGTCCGGCACTGTCTGTTCGACATACCAGAGCATCGGCTTGTCAAGCGCGTTTATCTGCGTCTGCGTCAGCGCATTGCCGAGCTGCAGGTTGTTCGTCGTCGCATAGTCGAGCGCGTTCTGATACAGGTACTGTTTCTCCTGCTCCGTCACAGATGCGCCTGTCTTGCTGTCGTACGTAAGCCCGTCGATAAAGCTCGCCTTGCCTGTTTGCTGCAATGCCGCCTGCTGCAGCATCAGGTCTTCTTCCTGCTGGTTGTAATAGAACAGCGTTGAGCTCGGCTGCAAGCTACTCGGCAGCGCAGTCAGCAAATCCTGCGGGCCCAGATTGCCAATCGCCGACCCACCCAGCGAATTGTCGACAAACGAAGCCTTACCCGCGACCGGCGTCGGAATCGTCCCGCCAACCGCACTCGGCATCGACAGATTCAACCCCGGCAAATCCACCGGACTCAGCGAGATGACCTGCGACGGCGCATTCACGCGCGGCGTATAGGTGTTCGCCGTCGTGATGCCATTGATGAGCTTCTGACCAGTCAGCGTCACAGACGTACCGATCACGTTGCCCACGTTCTGGATCTGACCGCCCGACGTAATGGACAGATTCGGCGCCTGAATCGTGGCCGCGATGTTGCCGACGGGCTGCGGCGGATCGATCGTGCCGCCCGTGTTCGTGTAAGCGCTGCCGTAGAGCGCCGTGCACTCCGCAGGCGACCCGCATGCCCACACGTCGTGGCGCTTGTCGCTGCTGAACATGCCGGTTTCCTGCACCCAGTGCGAGTGCCAGTAGGCGTTCAGTGTTTGCGCTTCGTTGACCACCGGCCCGGCAACCGAAATCGTCGCCGAATTGCCTGCAGCAATCAGGCTGCCGATGTTGGTGAGGCTGCCCGCGTTGATCTGCAGGTTGTTACCGGCGCTAATGACAGACGAGCTACCCGATTGCTGATCGACATAGCCTTCGCAGTAGCTTTCCTTGTAGCCACCTGAGGTCATACAGCCCGAATACTGTTCTTTCGAGCCATAGTTCTCGTGAACCGGCACAGGCGGTGGCAAGTTGTTCGTGATTGCGCCCGAGACATTCAACGTGATGTTGTTGCCCGCGACGATATTGCCCGAAGTGTTGTTCAGGCTGCCGGCAGGTGTCGTGGAACTCGCCGTCGTGCCAACGCCGCCGATCACAATGTCGTGACCGGCAAGCAGGTTGCCAAACGTGTTGTTGATCTGGCCTGCAGCAATTACAAGGTCATTGCCGGCGTAGATCGTCGCGTCGTTCTGGTTGTAGCTGAAGGTCGTGGTGGTCGGATTGGAACCACGCGTGTAACCGCCGGTACCGCAGGCCGAATTCGGGACGCCTGCCGCGCAACCGGTCTGTGTCGAATAATTTTGCTGGTTGCCACCCTGGTTTTGCAGGCTCGCCGCTCCGATGAGCACGTTATTGCCCGCGTACAGTAAGCCCGCGTTCACCAGGTTGCCACCATAGACGCTCAGGTTGCTGCCCGCGGCGACCATCCCTGTAGGAAACGTGGACGTCGTGTATCCACTTGCGGTCGGCGCTGCGCCCGGCGCAATATTGAACACGTTCGGCGAAAGAAAATCGACAATCGCGCAATAGTTCTGCGAGTCACAACTTGTACCCGTCGAATTGCCCGTGCCTTGAACCGCAATCGTGCCGAGTGACTTGAGTTGCGCGAAAAATGCAGAGTACTGACCCTGGTCTATCGTCTGGGTAGACTGATTCAACGACGAGGGAGCAACGGACCCATTACTGAGCGATTGCACGTTCAGCGTCACATTGTTTTGGGCTGCGATCTGGCCACCCCGATTCGACAAACTATTGGCAGTAAGCGAAATCGAATTGCCAGCCGAAATGACGCCTGAAGTACCAGCTTGCTGCGTGACCGTCGTTTGATAGATCGTCGGCAAAGTCAGCGTGACCGACGCCAGCGCGGTTGGGTCGGGACCCGTTCCGATAAACCAGAAATTCTGATAGACGGGCTGATTGTTATCGCCACTTTCGCCAACCTGGACACTATGCTCATAAAAAGTAACCGTGCCCGATCCGGTCACCGGTTGAGATGCGTTCGGGGCTGAAGCGTTGGCGCCCGTGGCCTGTGTTCCCGTCGGGGAGAGAAGGTCACCGAGCGTGGCGCTCGTTGTACTCGACGCGACCTGAAGAAAGCCGTTTTCTCCGCCGTAAGTCTGGTCGTACCAATATGTCTGAGTTCCCGCAGCGGACGACCAGAGAAGAGAAGGGTTGGTGACGGCTGTCGTCGACGTGCTGGATCCACTCGGCGCCGTCTGATCATTAACCACCGCCCCAGCGTTGATATTGACGTTATTCCCCGCAAATATCGACCCACCGGTGTTAGTCAGCGTCCCACCGATATTGAAGTTGGCGTCCCCCTTCGACTGCGTCGTCGCACCCTGGTTGTCGTAATTCCCCCCCGTCACTGACAGCACGCTGCCGGCTTCAACCGTCCCGCGATTCGTCGTGTTGCCATTCAGCGCCAGCGTCCCGTCCGCATGCATCACCGCACCGGCAACATTGTTCAACGTCCCGTTGAACGTCACATTGCCGCCCGTGACCTGCCCGATATTCGTGAACGTGCCATTGGTAGACAACGTCAGCGCCGCCGTCCCGGTCATCGTCCCGTAGTTAGCGATGCCGTTCAGGCCCGTCAACGTCACACCCTGGCCACCGTAATTCCACGTCCCAGTGTTATTGATCGAGGCTGCGGTAATCGAAAGCTGCCCACCCTGGCTAATCGTCCCCTGCGACGGGTCGAACGCCATGTTCGTGGCACTAATCCCCATATTGCGTTGCGCGAGCAACTGACCGCTGGCGTTGTTAAACGAACCGTCGCCACCATTGATCGTCAGTGACACGTCACCGGTCGTCGGCCCATTAGGCGTATTCGGATTGCCCGCAAAGATGATCCCGTTC
The DNA here is from genome assembly GCF_003368325.1 of Paraburkholderia caffeinilytica. NCBI lineage: Bacteria > Pseudomonadati > Pseudomonadota > Betaproteobacteria > Burkholderiales > Burkholderiaceae > Paraburkholderia > Paraburkholderia caffeinilytica. The sequence goes on from NZ_CP031466.1 coordinate 3,173,149, forward strand.
TGGTTGTTCAACGAACCTGCGTTGATCGCCAGGCCGTTCACCGCCATCAACGATCCACCCGTGTTGTTCAACCCACCCGCAACCGTCACGCTGGTCGTTGCGCCATTCACCAACCCCGCGTTGGTGAAGCTGCTCGCGTTGATCGTCGTCGTAGTAGTCGACGCCAGCGACGCATTCGCCGCATTGGTCAGATTCGGCGCGGACACATACAGCGTCCCACCCGCCAGCACATTGCTCGCGTTATAAAACCCATTCCCCGAAGTCAGCGTCGCGGCCCCGACCACATCCACCGCCGACCCCACCAGCGACAACTGACTCGAAGCCGTTGCCGTCAACGCCCCACCCACAATCGCCGACCCCAGCGTCACATTCGCGCCGCTGAACTGCATGTTCTGCGTCGACACCATCGAAGCCTTGCTCGCATCGAGCGTCCCTTGCGCAGTCACCGTGACGTTCTTCGAGCCGCCTTGCGAGCCGCTCAACGTGACGTTACCGCCGCTCAACGTAAACTGCCCCGCGACGGTGCTCGTGCCGCTCAATGTGAGCGTCTGTCCGGCGCTCATCGTCGTATCGCCGTTCGACGAGACACCCGCCACGGTTACGTTGCCCTGCGTCCCCGTGACATTCACCGTGCCCATCGACGACACCGCGCCCGTCACCGTCGCATCCCGTGCGGCCTGAATCGCCACGTTGCCGCCAGACTGCAGGTCACCGCCAAAAGTCACGCTGCCACTCGTCGATCTGGCCGTGACATTACCGACCGCCGTCGTCGCGCCGAACGACATATCGCCCACTGAAGTCGCCGTGAACAGACCCGCGCCCTGAATCCCGCCGAGCGTGATGCCCGCGCCCGCGCCGATCGTGATGTCCTTGCCGAACGTCAGCGCGCCGCCGCCGTTCACCGCACCGCCCGCGTTGATCGTCGCGAGACCCAGGCCGAGGAACGAGCCGGTCAACGTCGCGGTACCACCCGAGGTCAGCGTCGTGTCGCCGTTGACGAGTTCGCCATTCAGCGCCAGCGTGCCGCCCGAAGTGGCCGTCAAGTTTCCCTGGCTGGTCACTGTGCCGGCGACGCTCAGATTGCCGCCGGTCGCCGTCAACGTCACATCGGAATTCGCGCCAACAGTACCGCTTGCCTTCAAGCTACGGCCCGCTGTCACGGTGAGCTTGTCGGTCGCCGAAGCATTACCGAAAACCGTCGCATCGCGCGCCGCCGTCACATTGACCGCCGAGCCAGACGCGAGCGCGCCGCCCACGTTCACATCGCCCGCGCCGTTGTGTCCTTGCGCCTGCAACGCGATTGCACCGCCGGCTTGCGCGGAACCCATCGAGAGATCATTGCCCGCCGTCGCATTCAACGCGCCGTTGGTCGCGACACCGCCGCTCACGCCGATGCTGCCGCCCGCGTTCAACGTCGCCTGCTGGCCGAACGCGACGGACGCCGCGCTAATCGAGCCGCCGGCCTTCAACGTGCCCACGTTCTGCGCACCGATGCCGCCAGTCAGCGTCATGTCGCCGCCCGACGTGAGTTGCGCACTGCCGCCCACCGTCGTCGCGCCGGAGAACGTCAGCGCCTGGCCCGCGTTCGCATTCAGATTGCCTTGCGTCGTGACATTCGCCGCACTGGCGTTGCCGCCGGTCGCGGTGAGCGTCAAATCACCCGCCGAGTTGACGTCGGCGAGCGCGATGTTGCGCGCGGCATCGATCGTCGTCGTGCCGCCTGCGTTGATCGCGCCACCCACGCCAACATCACGCGCCGCCTGTAGCACCAGCGTACCGAGCGCCGTAGCCGTGCCGCCGAGTGTCACGTCGCCGCCGCCCGCGTTGCCGTTCGCGGTCACGGCAAGGTTGCCGGTCACCGCCTGCACGCTGCCGAGGCCCGCGTTGTTGCCGCCCGTCACCGTGACGCTCGCGCCTTGCAGCGCGCCGGTCAATGCAAGGTCGTGCGCGGCATTCAGCGTCGCCGCCTGAGCAAACGCCGCCGTGCCCGCGCCGTTGATATCGCGCGATGCCGTCAGCGTGCCGCCGAGCTGCCCGGCAAGCGCACCGGTCAGCATGATGTCGCGGCCCGCCTGCACGATCACGTCCTTGGTCGCGTTGATCGTGCCACCGAGTTGTGCATCGAGCGCGGACGTCAGGTTCAATGCGCCCGACGTGGTCGCGGTGCCGGTCAGCGCAATACTGCCGGTCGCGGTTGTAGCAGTGAGATCGCCCGCCGTGGTTTGCACAGTGCCGCTCACCGACACGTTGCGTTGTGCAGCCAGCGTCAGCGTATCGCCGGTGGTCAGCGAACCGCTCACCAGCACGTCGCGCGCGCCACTCAATGCGGCCGAGCCAGGCGCAGTCGCCGTCCCCGTGATCGCCGCATCGCCGCCGCCAGCGTTGCCGTTTGCAGTGACCGTCAACGTCGTCGCTGAATTGACGTCGTGCAGTGTGGCGCTGTTGCCACCCACCGCGTTGACCACGTTCGCCTGCACGCCGCCAGTCAGCGCGATATCGCGTTGCGCCGTGTAGTTCGCCGCCTGAGTAAACGCTTGTGTACCGGCACCGCCAATATCGCGGCCCGCCGTCACAAAGCCGTTCGCTTGGCCAATCAGCAAGCCGTTCAACAGCGCATCGCGGCCCGCATTCAACGTTGCGTCGCCGACTGCACTCGTACTCGCGCCGAGCGACAGATCGAGCCCCGTCGTGATGTTCAGCTTGCCGCCGCTGTTAATGCCACCGGTCGCATTCAAACTGCCTTGCTGCGCGTTGAGCACCGCATCGCCGACCGACTCGACCGCGCCCGCGACATTAATGTCGTGTTGCGCGTTAACACCGACCGTGGTGCCGCTAGCAATCTTGCCCGTTGCAGCCACAGTGACATCGTTCTGCGCGGTGACCGTGACGGCAGCCGCCGCGGCAACGGAACCGTTGACGGTGAGATTGCCCGGACCATTAACCGTGTTCGTGCCGTTCGCGTTCAACGCGATGGTGCTGGCCGATTCAACGTTGTTCACGCCGGTGTTGCCCGCCGCCGTCACCTGAACCGCCTGGCCCTGGACCAACCCGCCTTGCGCCACATCGCGGCCCGCATTCAACGTGGCGGCCTGCGTAAAGGTCATCGTGCCGGCCCCGCCGATGTCGCGCCCTGCCGTGACGATGCCTTGCCCTTGCCCGGCAAGCATGCCGGTCACGTTAACGTCGCGCGTTGCGTTGAGCGTCGTGTCGAGCGCGACGGTGGTCGTGCCGCCAAGGTTGACGTCGGTGCCGGCCTGCACGTTGAACGCGCCGTTGCTCGCGATCGTGCCTGTCGAACCGACACTGCCGTTCTGGGCAGTCAGCGTCGTATCGTTCGCCGACTGGATCGATCCGCTGATGCCAATGTTCTGGCCGGCGTTCAGCGTAACCGCCGCACCGCCCGTCATCGCACCTGTGACGTTCAGATCCTGAGTCGCCGCAAGCGCGAGGCTCGATGCCGCCTGCACGTCATGCAGCGTTGCGGAGCCGCCCGCATTCGTCTGTACCGTGCCGCCGCGCAGCGAGCCGGTCAGGTTCGTGTCGCCGCCGGAGCTCACGTTCGCCGCGAGACCGAACGCGCTGGTCGCCGCGCCGGCAATCGCGCCGCCGGCCGTCAACGTGCCGTTGCCCTGCGCGACCACCGAGCCGTTCATCGTCAGATTCTTGCCCGCGTTGACAGTCAGATCGCCAAGCGCGGAGGTGCCCTGCGTGCCGAGGTCGACCGATTGCGCCGCATTGATCAGCAGGTTGTCGCCGGACTGAATGTTGCCGGTGCTCGTCAACGAACCCGTTGCGTTCGTCAGCGTGACGTTGCCGTTCGACGCAACGCTGCCGGCGATCGACGTGTTGCCGCCGCTCGTCACGTTCAGCGCGTTCGCACTCTGCAACGCGCCATTGATCGACATATCGCCGCTAGAAGTCAGCGACGCCGTCGACAACGATGCAACCAGGCCGTTGACCGCCAGCGTGCCGCCGTTCGCCGCGACTTGCAGCGCGGAGTTCGCCTGCACGTTGTTCAGTGCCACCGAACGACCCGCCGTCAGCGAGACGCCCGCGCCTTGCAACGCGCCAGTCACGGACAAGTCGTTCGCGGCGGTGACATTCGCATCCTTGACGAAGCCGCTGCTGCCGCCCGCAATCACGTCGTGGCCCGCGCTCAGCGTCGCCGCGCCTTGCCCCGCCAGCGTGCCGCCGATGGTCAGGTCATGCCCTGCCGTCAGCGTCGTATCTCCGGTCACGCTCGTCGCACCGGTCAGCGCAACATCCTGTGCGCCGTTGACGACGAGGTTCGCCGCGCCGTTCAACGTGCCGCTCGAATTCACGCTGCCATTCACGGCCGTGACCGACAGATCGCCGACCGCTTGCACGGTGCCCGCCGCGGTCACTGCGACATTGCGCTGCGCCGTCAGCGTGACTTGCGAGCCGCCCGCCAGCGTGCCGTTGACGACAACATCACGCGCGGCCTGCACGTTCGCCGCGCCGACCGACGCCGCGTTGCCGTTGAACGTCACGTCACCGCCGCCGGCCGGGTTGCTTGTGATCCCATTCGCCGCAACGTTGAACGCACCGCCCGCCTGTACATCGGCGAGACTCGCGTTGTTGCCCGCCGTCACTTGCAGACCATTGGCGAGCAGCTTGCCCGCGAACGCAACGTCCTGTCCCGTAGTCAGCGTGCCGTTCTGGCCGAACGCCACCGACCCGCTGCCGGTGAGATTGTTCTGCGCGTTGAACGCGCCGTCCTGCTGCACGATGACAACACCCGGAACATCGAGATTGCGCCCCGCGCTCACCTGCGCATCGGTGCCGACGAGCAGCGAACCCGCTACCGAGATATCGCGCGTAGCGTTCGCGGCGAGCGTCGTGCCGCTGGCGAGCGATCCGCTCACCGAAAAGTCCTGGCCCGCCGTCACCGTGACGGCTTTCTGTGCGGTGGCCTGTCCCGTCACATTCGTGTCCTGACCGGACGTCAGCGCGAGGTTATTGCCGCTTTTGACGGTGCCGCTGTTCGCCACGCTGCCTTGCGTCGCCGTCAAGCCGAGATCGCCCGACGTCTGCAGTGCACCGCTCACGTTGACGTTGCGCTGCGCCGTCGCCTGCAAGGTACTGCCGTTGGCCTGCCCGTTCACGTTGATGTCGCGCGCCGCCTGCAAGCTCGTCGCACCGCTCATCACGGACGTGCCGTTCAGGTTGATATCGCCCGCGCCGTCGTTGCCTTGCGCGGTCACCGCAAGCGCGCCGCCGGTCTGCACGTCGCCGAGCGCGACGTTCGCGCCACCGGTGACCGCCGTATCGCCGTTCGATTGCGCATTCGCCACGTTGACGTTGCCGCCCGCCGTAACAGCGAGCTTGCCGCCGGTCTGAATCGTGCCCGTCGACGTGACGTCGCCGTTCGCATTGATCGTGTAGCCGCTGATGCCGACGTGCGCGCCGGTCATCGAGAGATTGCCGCCGGCCTGCAAAGTGGCTTGCTGTTGCGCGGCCGAGCCGTTCACCGTCAGATCGCCGTTCGACGACAGCAGCAAATCGCCGGTATTCGCGGCCATCTGCGCATCGGTGCGCACGCCCATGCCGGCCGCCGTGCCGATCACCTGGATCTGGCCGGCGGTCATCGCGCCGAATGCGGTGGCGTCGATGGCGAGACCGTTGTTGGCGTGACCATTGGTGCTATTGATCGCGTTGGCCGAGTTGTCCGAACCATTCGCCGACGTTGCATACGTGGTGCCGTTGCTGCTCACCGCGGACGGCAGCACGAACTGCCGCCCGGCGATCGCGTTGATCCGCGAGCCGGCATACAAAGGCGCGTTGATGCCGATAGTTTCGCCGATCAGATCGATCGTGCCGACCGTGCCTTCGATACCCGCGCCGGGGCCGTTCACGCCCGCGTTGCCTTCGATCTGAATATGGCCGCCGGTCACGCTATAACCGACCGCTTGTGCGTTGTCGAAGTCGGTAACCGTGCCCTTGAGGTCGCTCAAGAATTGGGGCGTACCGGTCGACAACGTGACGCCGATCGTATTCGTGAACCCCGTACCGTTGGTCGTGATGCCGTTGGGATTCGCGATGATGACGGTTGCGGGCGCACCGAACACTTCGAGCGGCCCGTTGAGCAAGCTCGCATACGCGGCGCCCGTCGACGTCACCTGATTGACGATCACGCTCGCCGTGCGGCCCGCGAGATTCGGGTTCGCCTGCAGATCGCCGCCGGTGAGCGACGTACCGGCCATCAGGCTGTTGTTCAGAATCAACCCGACCGGATCGATGTTGAAGCTCTGATATTTATTGAGCGAAATCCCGGCCGCATTCGGCGCGGTAATGTTGACGACGGGCACACCGCCACCCGCGCCGGTTGTCTGCGTGATCTTCGGTTGAAACGTGATCGGTGCGGTTGGATCGACAATCGGCGCGGCCTGCGCCATTTGCATCGCAAAGCGGACACGCACCGCGCTCAGATCGATGATGCGTTGCCATGTTTCGTCATCCAGACGATGGCTGCCGGCGGCCAGCACGCCGGCGGCGTCGCGGCTTTGTTCGAACGTGATCGAGAGCGGTCCGGCGAACAGCGTCAACGCGACCAGCGCCGATACCGCGCGCTGCCATACGCGATACGGACGCGCAGGCATGGACACCGACCAGCGCAGCCTCGCGGACTGCATGCCGCGATCGTGCCGCTCGTCGTGTGCCTGACGGGTTTGCTCGAGTTGTCGTAAAGCGTTGCGCGTGGACGCGTTCATGGTGCTCTCGTCTTTTTTGGTTCTTCTTGTACTTCCGGCACTTCTTCTTCGCCGTTCCGGGCGACCGACCCGAAACGGCGTTGCAGCGGTTTCATCCCGTCCGCTGCGCCTCTTTAAACGCGAGACTTTTTACTGCTGCTGAATGCGTGCGTTCTTCATCAGATCGACCACGACCTGTGCCGTGGCTTTCTCCAGCGCGACCTGTTCGAGCTGCTTGCGCAGCGCATCCTTGATCAGGTCGTATTGGGGAATCTGCGTCGGACGCTTTTCGTCGACGCGCAAAATCCAGTACGCGTCGCCGACTTGCACCGGCGTGCTCGACACGCCCCCTTGCGGCAACTTGACGAGCGCTTCGGCGAGCGGCTGCGGCCAGTTCTGCGTGTTACCCGGCTGGATCGGTGTCTTGAACGAAATCCAGTTCATCGCGCCGCCTTGCGCCGCGGCTGGGCCCTGGCTGTATTGCTTCGCGAGCTGCGCGAAGTCGGTGCCTTTCTTCAGTTGCGTGAGCACCGTCTGCGCGGTGTCGGCATCTTTCACGGCGATCGCGCTCGGCCTGTACTCGTTGTCACCGAGCGTCGCGACGATGGCGTCGTATTTCGCCTTCACATCGGTATCCGTCACAGGTTCGGGCTTAACCTGATCGCGCAGGTACGCAGCGGTCATCGCGGCGGTCTTCGCCTGCTCGACAGCGGCCACCACTTGCGGACGCGATTCGTAGTGCTGCTTTTCGGCTGCCTGGCGGAACAGTTCACGCGCGATCAGCTGGTTCTTTACCGACGCGCGCAGCGCAGGCGTATCCGGCGCGTTCAGTGCGTGCACGGCCTGGTCGAGTTGGTCCTGCGTAATCACGACGTTGTTGACGCGCGCCACGCCGTTGGCGGGCAGCGGACCACCGACGGCATCCGCTGCCTTGTCGGCCGAAGACTGTGCCGTGGGCTTGTTGGCCGCATGCGCTGCGGGCAGCAAACCGGCGGCAAGACCGAGTGTGGCGATCAACGTGGCGTTGCGAATCCTGACTGCGATCGGACGATGTTTCATATGAACCTCTTCAGAGTGACCAGTTGAGTGTGGCGAGCAGCACGGTGGCTTTTTTTCCAAGTGCGGCGGGTTGGAGCAAGGCCTGACCGAGCAGCACCTCGCTAGTGACGATTTGTGTTTTGTAGCGCCATTGCGCACGTGCGCCGATGCCGGTGCCCATGAGCGTCGGCCAGCCACCCTGCGCGACCAGATGCGATTTGCCGCCGTCGAGAAAGACGTAGGGTTCGAGATGCGCGTCGTGCCAGACCGGCACGTTCTGCCATGCGGCCTCGTTGCGCAGATAGAAGCCGCTGTCGCCGGCGATGCCGCCTTCAGTAAAGCCGCGCACGGAATCCATGCCGCCGAGGAAGATCTGCTCGTTGCCGAACATTGCGACGCGGCTGTACTGGCCGCGCAACGTGCCGCGATAGGTCCATTGCGCGCCCGCCAGCGTGCCGAGCGCGACCTGCAGCGTGGCGGTTGCATCGAGCTTGGTGAACTGGCTGTGTGCGTCGACTTCGTCGATATCGGGGGCGTCGTGGCTCGCGGAGAGCCACGGCAAACCTTGCGACACGCCGACGTCCCATGTCGCGGCCGCGGCCTGATCGTGCGCGACGAAGCGACGCAAACCATTCAGACCGACGCGCAACACCGTGAGGTCTTGCGGCGCCAGATCGATGCCGTTCAGATTGCGCTCCGTGCGCATTTTGGTGAGCGTCACGTCGACGCTGGTACGTCCGGTGCGCGAGCGCGCCAGCACGTCGTTCCAGCCGAGAATCTGGCTGAATGTGCGGCCCTGGAGCAGTGCGACGTCGCTGATGGTCTGCTGGTATTCGGACAGCGACGTCGTATAGCTGAAGGTCTGATAGCCGTACGGCGCCGCCGCGGAAAACACCACCGCGTTGCTGTCCTGCGTGCCGACGTAGTTGAACGACAGCGATTCCTGCAAACCGATCAGGTTGTCCGCTTCGACGCCGGCGCGATAGCGCAGCCGGCCGGTTTGCGAGCTGCCGTAGTTGTCGATGCCGAGGTCGTAGAAAACACGGTCGCCGTAGTGGTTGGTGATCGCCACCACCGAATCGCCTGGCGTCTCGCCCGGCATGATCTGGATCTCGGCCTGATTGCGGCGCAGCCGGTTGATCTGGTCGACGCCCTGTTCGAGATCGGGCAGGCGCAGCACGTCGCCTGTGCTGTCGCCGAAGGCCCACGCGGTGCCTGCGTCGGTCAACAGGCCGCCGCCGTGCGTCGTGTACCACGGCTCGTTCGGATCGCGCGGACGCAGTGGCTTGCCGTTCAGCGTGAAGGCCGACACTTTGCCGTCGACGATGTTGATCTTCAGCGTGCCGGAGGCGAGATTCTGCGCACCGAGATACGCACGCGTCGTGATGTAGCTGCGTGCGATGAACGCTTCGGTCACGCGGCGCAGCAGCAGGTTGATGCGGTTGCGGCCGAGTTGCCTGCCGATGAACGGCGCAGCAATGCGCTGCAATTCGCTCGCACCGAGCGCGGTGTCGCCTATGAAATCGATGTGGTCGATCTTGAACAGCGGTTCGACGTCCGGCAGCGTTGCGATATCCGCGCCTTCGGGCAGATTGACCACCGCCGGCTGCGGCACCTCGATCTGTGGGGGTTCCTGCTGGATTTCGTCGCGCCGCTGGCGGTCGCGTTGCTCCTGCAGGAGCCGTTGCGCCGGGTCCTGTTCGGCCCGCACGGGCGCGCCAAAAGGCACACCGCCCAATGGCGCCGCGTTCGGCAAACCGGGTGGCGTTTGCGCGAACCCACGCGCCGCTGCCGCGCCGGCGAGTATCGCCAGCGTGCAGCGCGCGAGCCGGGGCATGCCGCGCTTCATGGTCCGGTTCGTGGTCCGCTTGATGGCGCGCTTCATGGCCTGTTTCATAGCCCGAACCACGACACGAGGCCGAGATGGTTGTGATTGCCAATCGTGACCGGCGCACGATACGGCGCGCCAATCGTGTTCACTCCGCCTGCAGCTTTGATGCCGCCAGGCGCGTTGAACGCGCCACCTTCAATATCCGCCTCGCCGGTCAGTTCGACCTGGCCGCTGCCGCCGATGAACAGGCCACCCGTATCGGCCGCGAAAATCGCCGACCACGCGTTGCCGAACCACGCTTTGAGGTCGTGCGTACGGTTGATCGCGGTGTAGCCAAGTACCGCCTGTGCGAGGGTTCTGGGCGAGTCGAGTTTGAGCGTGCCTTCCGCCGACACGAGACCGCCCGTGTTGGTGATCTGCGTGCCGGCCTTCAGGGTGATGTCATTGTTCGCCTGGATCACGCCGCCGTAGCCCTGCACGTTGCTCGACGAACTCGAACTGCAAAAGAAGAAACACGTTTGATGAAACGACGCCTGGCCAGTGAAGATGGCCTGCGTCAGCAACTGGTCGCGTGCGGTGATCGAAATCGAGCCGCCAACGGTCGGGCTTTTCGGATCGATCTGCGCGAGAATCGTGCCTCCGATGTTGTGAACGTTCTGCGCGGCAATGGTCACGTTGCCGGCGGCGGCGCTCAGGTAGGAGAGCTTGTCCGGATCGGCGAGCGTGCCGTAGTCGACGTCGAAGCCGTCGTCGCGATGTTCGACAAAAATCAGGCGCCGGCCGCGGTCCGAATAGCTGACCGGCGCGCCGCCGTTCACGCCGCTCGAATGATCGACGATGTTGTCGACGTCGCCGCCCGCGGTGATCGTCAGGTTCTGGTTCGACAGAATGCGCGCGTTCTGATTCGTCACCGCGCCGCCGGCCGTCACGGACACATCGCCGTTCGCACCGTACACGACGCCGAGCAGGCTCGTGGGTATCGACTGGTTCAGTACGTTGCCGGTGGCGTTCAGCGTGACCGCGCCGAGCGACGCCGCATCGAGCGTGTTCTTTTGCTGGCCCTGTATCAGCGAGCCGATGTTGGTGATATCGCCGGTGCTGGTCAGCACCACGCCACTGGTCGTCGAAGCGATCACCGCTTGCGCCGTGGCATCCTGCGCCAACGCGATGCCCGCGCCGCTCACGTCGATGCCGGCGTTGGCGAGCAGGCTGCTGCCCGTCAGACTCACGGCTCCACTCGCGTTCAACGTCGTCGAACCGCTGTTCGCCTTCAGCTTCGTATCCGACAACGTCACGCTGTCCTGCACCTGCAGATCGAGATTGTTCTGCGCCATCAGCGAAGTATTGGAGAACTGCACCGACCCGTTCGACGACAGCGTGAAATCGCCTAGCGACGCGTTCATCGGCCCGGCGCTGCGCACACCCGGGCCTTTGTCTGTGACGATCAACTGCACGCGGCCGCTCGTCAGGCTGCCTGCGGCGGTAATGTCGATGGCGAATGAGCTGGCCGTGGCCGCGCTGGCGGACGAACTCAGCGTGAGCCAGTCGTTGCTGTTGTCGTTCGGCGAAACCGCCGTGTTCAGCGTAACGTTGCTGTTGCCCGCTACCACGCGCACGTAGGCGGTCTGCGACGTGAAGCCGTTGGTGAGCGGCCCGTTGATCTGTACAGTCTTCGCGATCAGATCGAGCCCGATCAGCGCGCTTGCCAATCCCTGCGGCCCGACGACGATCGTGCCGGTGCTGGTGTCGAGCACGATGTCCCGTTCCGGAATCCCCGCCACCGGAATGGTGTCCTTGAAACTGACGTGTCCAGTGGTTAGCGCGACACGGCCCGTATTGACGAATGAACCGCCATTGACCGTAATGCCGTTCGGATTGGCCAATACCACGTTCGCACGCGAGCCGACAACGTTGATAGGCCCGCTGATAATGCTGGGATTGGTGCTGGTTACCTGATTGACAATCGTTCTGGCATTAATACCGACGTTATTCAGTGATGCGCCGGCTGCGTCAACATTGAAACTGCTATACGTGTTGTTCGAAACGCCTGCGAACGTCGGCGCGATATTGACTGTCTGATGGCCATTCGCCGCAGTTGAAACTGTCGTTGCAGTTCCGCCGTCAATAGCAATGCCCGCCGCACTCGCACCTAAAGGCGCGGCGACGAGCAACACAACGGTCAACTTGACTCGATTGCGATGCGGACGCGGTTTCCCACGGCCCGCACGCCTACCCCGTGCACTCCGAAACATTCTTATTTTCACGCAACTTTTCGTTGCGGGCTCGCTCGATCGGTTTGGTCTTTATCGCGCGGTTTTTATGGAACCGCGTCTTTCGTATGATCAATAACGGCGACGATCGAGCGTTCTTTAGGGTAATTCAGGAGTTTTTTATCGCCTGACATTACATTTTTATTATTTTAGAAAGGTATTTGAAATTATTTTGATTTCTATATTGTTCACTTCAAATGCCTGATTATTCGGATTGCATAATCCGGTTCACGCTACGTGCATGTAGCGCCATTAACCGCGACTAATCACCTGCTTGCGGCCTGCTTTGACTCGCGCCAAATGAGCGTCGTCCCATTCATGAAAACCAGCGCCGCTACGCACGCCCACACGCCCCGCGTCCACCTGCGCACGCAGCAGATCGAGCACGTCTTCGTCTTTAGCGAGCTGCGGCATCAGATGCGTGGAGATGTCGAGGAAGGTGTCCAGGCCGCCCATGTCCGCGCCCTCGAACGGCCCGACGATCCCCCACCGGCGCCCGAGCGACGCCTTCATGACCCGGTCGACCACATCAGGCGTCGCCGCGCCTGAACGCACGATGTTCAACGCCTCGCGCAATACCGCGAACTGCAACCGGTTGCCGACAAAACCGGGAATCGCCTTTGACAGCACCACCGGTTCCATGCCGATCGCGCTCATCAGTCCAGCGGTACGGTCGGTGATTTCCGGCGCGGTCGCGGTACCCGGCACCACTTCCACAAGCGGAATCATGTGCGGAGGATTCCAGAAATGCGCGATCAGAAAACGTTCCTTTGCGCGCAACGGAGCAGCCAGTCGGTCCGGCGGAAAGCCGCTGGTGTTGCTCGCGAGAATTGCATCGTCTGCCATCAACTCAGCCAGCAACGCATACAGGCGATGCTTCAGATCGAGCACCTCGGGGATCGCCTCGATCACGAATTGCGCCGACGCCATGACGTCGAGCTGCGCATGCGTTTCGATGCGCGCGAGCGTGGCCTGTTTGGCGACGTGGTCGATGCGGCCGGCGTCGATCAGTTCGTCGAGCACCGCTTCCGCCTTCGGCGCAACGCTCGCGAGGCGCGCTGGGTCGACGTCGTGAACGATCGTCCGATGCCCGTGCAGCGCGCTTTGCGTCGCGATGCCGACGCCCATCAATCCCGTGCCCACTACGCCTATGACTGCCTTGTCCACGCCGCTCTCCTGCTGCCGTCGATGAAAGCGGTCAAGCATAGCGCAGCGCGCCGCTTTCCAAGACCGAATGCAACAAAGCCGGTCTTCCGTGAGGAAGGACCGGCTTTGCTGACTTTACGCCGCGACATGCGGCGCCGTCATGCGCCTATTAGTAGCGCGGGGGCGGCGGGCGATGATCGTCGTCGTGGCCGCGATGATGCGGATCGTAGTCGTGCGGGTGATGGCGCATCCAGTCGTCATGCGCCCAATAGCGATGGCCGTCGTAGTAACGATCGCCATGCCAGCCGATGTTGATCGAGACGCCCACCGGCGTCATGTGCGGCTGACCGTAAACCGCCGGTCCCGGACCATTCTCGACAATCACCCGTTCCTGAGCGAAAACGCTGCCGGCTGCGAGCAACGCGCCGCCCGCCAGCAAGGTTGCAACAATCGAACGCGACGTCTTGTTAAAGGTTTTCATCGTGACCTCCCATGCAAAAGTTTTGTATCAAGCCAGCGCCCGTGTTCGGCCAACATCGAACCGCAAGTTTGGGTTCGGACCAGATGCCGTACGCTTGAAACCAACTTTAGCGGTGCCAATCGCATGAAGACGTGAGCACTTGTAAGCGCACATTTCATAGGAAGGGACTGATGAATGACCGCTGTTTCGACGTTCGCCGCCCGTCCACGGCGCATGCGTGGTGGATCAACTGAATCGTGCGACGGCGCCGTGTCAGCCGCCGTTACATTCATTTCGGCCCGGAAATATTCGGAAAAACTGGGAATTGGACGGTGACCGCACAAAAAACAAAAGCCACGGCACGCGTTTCGCGGGCGGTGGCTCCAATGCTGCGGGCGCACTCGACGTGCGCAGCCATGCGCGGTGGTCCGCGCTCAGGCCGTACAACTTTGCTCTTCAGTCGCTCAACTTGATGCCGAACAACGTGGATTGCGCTCTGCGCATGCGCTCTGCTTCGCGGCTACGGGCTGCGTACGAGTAGTCCGAATCCAGCGGCAGATGGGGCGACGCAAAGAGGTCGCTGACCTTTTGGAACAATGCAAAAATGAAGCTCATGGCGACTCCCGGTTGGTTACTGCATTTGCTAGGGTTTTCCCTTAAGAATGATTATAGGGTTTTCCCTAGGCAAAAGCTAGTGCGATGCAGCAATTTCTCGGGTGTGGTGTGTTGTCACAGGGTTTTATCGATGGTGCGTCGCACCATGACAACGTCCCTGTTTTCCATATTTCAGGGTCAAAAGCGTCCGCCTACTGGAGCGTGGTCGACTGCAACTTCCTGCTGCGCGTGGGTTTCGCACTCGTCACGTTTTTGCGAGGATTGACCACGGCGGCATCGACAGCGCCTTCTGCGTCGCTCTCCGCGCGCATCAGCGTCGCGCTGTTGACGGACACGATCAGTCCCGGCAAGGTCCGCGCGGGATTCTCTTGCGGCTTGACGGATGCGCCCGTCGCCGAAAACTCGATATTCAACGCCCAGTGCCCCTCGTGGATGCCCTGATCGCGCAGAAGCGCGGCGAGCAGTTCCTCGATGGAATATTTGTGTGTGCTGGTCGGCATGGTGGCTCCCGTCAGAAGATGCGCTGGCGTATCCGGTCCGGCTTCGCAACAGCAACGAGAGTGTAAAACGCCAGGCTTTGCTTGCGACGGAGCGGCGGCGGAGGGCGCCTTACGGTGCCTATCCGGGGGGAGCGGGAGCGAGGGGCAAGGGGCGGAGCCGGGAGCTGGGAGCTGGGAGCTGGGAGCTGGGAGCTGGGAGCTGGGAGCTGGGAGCTGGGAGCTGGGAGCTGGGAGCTGGGAGCTGGGAGCTGGGAGCTGGGAGCCGGGAAGCCGGGAAGCCGGGAAGCCGGGAAGCCGGGAGCCGGGAGCCGGGAGCCGGAAGTACGCGTCCGACCGTTTGCGTCGGCACAACAAGCCGCCGCGGCCGGCTAACGCCGGCGCGGCAGTCACGGAACATCAGTGCGTATTGGCCGTATTGGCCGCTTTCAGCTTGTGCGCGTGCTGTGCGCGCACACCGCGTTTGCCATGAGCAGGCGTGGCCGCGGCTGGCTGAGGCGCCACGGTTGCGGCCGCATCGGAAGCCGCATTAGCCGCCGCCGCGTTGGCCATCGCCATATGCGTGTCGAGCAAGCTGGCCATCGCGGCCTGCTGGTTCTGCATCATCTGTTCGATGCGGTGCTGCTGCGCGGTGGTTTCGCGCGTCAAGCGCATCAGGAGCACCGTTTGCGTGATACCGATCGCAACCGTCATGAGCAATGCGCCCACCACGATCGACAGCATCCACTTCATGCGACGGGAATGATCGGTTGCAGCGAGGCGTTGATCGGCGATCACGCCGTATAGCGCATCGACGGTATCGGCGAAGGCCGTCGCACGCGCGCGATCGAGTTCAGGCGCGGCCCGCAGCGCTGCCGTGGCCGCTTCGGCACGCTGTGCTTCCCGGAAGGACGGCGCAGAAAAAGCAGCGTTTGTGCGCGCGGTCGATGCCGATGCCGATGCTGGTGCTGGTGCTGGTGCCGCTTTTGGTGCTGCTGGTGCCGATGCCGACACAGATGCCGACGTGGGCGCAGATACAGACACATTGTCCGACGCCTTCGCAGCCGGCTTCCGTTCGGCAACCACCGCGCCGGAATCAACCCCAAACTCAGACTCGAACGAAGACGACGACACGCGCTCCGCTCCCGCGCTCACACTCGCCACTTCCGCGCCGGACGCGTCTCGCGACGCCGTCGCCGCCTCGGCCAAGGTCGCCGCAAAACGCTGCGGCGGCTCAGGCGGCCTGGCGCCGCCCGAGGTCGATGCAACCGCTGCATCTGTCATCGTGGCGCCCGGCTCGGCCGCCTGGCGCAGCACGGTCACACTGCGTGCCACTGTCGCCGCCGCCATCGCGGGCGTGAGCGGCGCGGCCGCGTCACGCGCCGATGCCGCCGGCTTCTCTTCGGCCAGCGCCTCTGCAGCCGCCTTCGCCTCTCCGAAAGCCAGCTCGCCGACAGGCGATGCCGTGACCTCCGCGGCTTCCGTCTCCAGACCAGTCAATTGCGCATTCACTGGCACCGGTTCTTCGGATTTCGCCACGCGCGGCGGTGCGCGACGCGCCGCCCTTGCCTCCAGCGACATGCCGTCGGCATCGATCGCGCCAACCGCGGCCAGCACGACATCGGGTAATTCGAAGCCATGCAAGGTGCCTTGCCGGATGTCGATGTTCATCGCTTCCAGCGTGGCGCGGGTGGGATCGTCGGGGAACAGGTCGAGCGTGCTGTCGTCGCGTGAGGCATCGCTCAGTTGCGCGAGACGTTGTGCCGAGCGCGCGGCGCGCGCCAGTTTGTTTTCAGTTTCGGTCGAGACGGTGGCCTGACGCCGCTTCTTCGAAGCGGCGCGCGAAGGCCGGGACTGCGTGGATGCTGCGGAATCTGCCATAGAGAAAAAAGCGGTCGTCGCCGGAAAGCGGGCGCCAAGCACCGCTCGTCAATGCCATTGGAATTTTTCGAGACCGCATTGTCGCATGGCCGCCCGCCCCTGCCGAAGCCATTCGCCGAGGTTTTTCCGTTTTTAAGACGAGGCCTCGTCTTGCCGGAACTGTTTGACGCGCGGAGCTCGTGGCCCCGAGTTCGTCGGGCAGCGAATGGACTGTCATGGCGCCGCGTTCGGCGATCGTCGTCAGCTGGCGCCGTTGCTTCGCGGCGATGAAGCGGCGCTCGAGCGGATTGATCCAGGCAAATATGCGTGCGCAACCCCGCAAGCCCATGAAAGCCGTTCGTGCCCGAAGCCGATCACGCCGCCGAACGCTGCGGCCAGCATCGGACAGGAAATGAGTTCGAGATTCCCAACATTGCTCTTCCTCTTTTCTGAAATTATTTGAAGCGTATTCCGCACCGGCGGCGGAGTGTCAGCGGCAGCCGTTTGCTTTATGCTTGGCCGCACACCGCCGCGCGGCTTGCTGGAACGGTCGTCATGCAACTGGCGAGCCGTCCTGCTGCAGACCAATCGGCACAATTGGCAGCCACGACCGTCGGTACGGCACAATCGCCAGCGGCGCGCGCCACGCCGTGGCGAGAGCCAAAGTCCGCCGGCGCTTCGAATGACCGCGTCTGACCAACCGAACTATGCAGAGCATGCCCCCTTTCACCGCTTCGACGATCACGCTTGCCGCCACACTGCGTGATCACTTCACTCGTGTCGTACTGCCGCTGTGGCGCGGGCCCGGTTTCAACCCCGCGCTGAAGCTGCCGTACGAAGCGATCAGCGCCGAAGGTCCCGAACCGCTGCCGGCGGAACGTTACCGGGCGATGGCGTGCGCGCGACAATTGTTCGTGTTCTCGCAAGCAGGCGACGCGACCCATGCCCACGTGCTGTTCGACTCGCTGGTGCACACTTTTCAGGACACACGCCACGGTGGCTGGTTCTATAGCGTGGATGCGCAGGGCGCGCCGCTCGACACGACCAAAGATTTGTACACGCATGCGTTCGTCGTATTCGCCTGCGCGGAATATGCCGGGCGTTCCGGCAATCGCGACGCACTGGAAGTCGTGCATCGCACGTCGGCACTGATCCAGTCGCACTTTGCGGCCGAAGCCGATCTGTTCAACGCTGCGCTCACCGCAGACTTTGCCGGCGTGACCGGCACGCCGATCCAGAATCCCTTGATGCACCTCACCGAAGCCTGGCTGGCCGCCCGTGACGTCACGCGCGACAGCGCCTTCGACGCCGCGTTGCGCCGTCTTGCCGGCGCCGTCGCGCGTCATTTCGTGCATGCGCCGACCGGCTGCGTCGCCGAATTGCCGATTGGCGCCGACGACAACCGTCTGGAACCGGGGCACCAGTTCGAATGGTTCTGGCTGGTCAAGCAGGCGGGCGCGTTGTTCGAAGCCTCAGGGCTCGACGAATCGCTGACACGCGCGTTCAGCTTCGCGCAGCAATATGGCGTGGACCCGCAAACAGGCGGCGTGTGCGCCTCGCTCGACGAAACCGGACGAATCAAGGACGCCACCCAGCGGATCTGGGCTCAAACCGAGTATCTGCGCGCACTGGCAAGCCATGACGACCCCGCTGCGCTCGCCGCGCTGCCGCGGCAAATCCAGCGCTTCCAGCAACGCTTCCTGCGTCCGCAAGGCTGGTTCGAATGCAAAACGGCCGCCGATGACGTGGCGCGTGCCGACATGCCGTCGACCACCCCCTATCACCTTGCGACCGCCTATGACGCACTGCCGGGCTAAGCGCCGGCCGCTGTCTTGCCGGGCATCGGCGTCAAAAGCCGACTGACCGGTCAATCAATATTCTTCGCGTTGCCAAGGTCCCCAATCGGCGTCGGCAGTTTTAAATCGCGTGTAGGTCGCGCTGTGTCCTGTGGGGGTGTCCGATGTGTCGCCGCACGGCTTTTTATCGGTGATGTGAAGGGCGAAAGCCTGATGCTCCGCGGTATCGACCGTGATGCGGCCGACCGGATCCGGGGCGCCCTCTTGAGGCGATTTCGACTCCAATATCGCGAGATAGGGGGTCAAACGACTCCAGAATGCAGTGAGTTCATCTTGCAAATAATGTGTCAATGTTTTTCCTGGAAGAGTAATACAAGCAGTTTACCCTACCGGCTGGACCCCCTTGGAAAATGGTTTCCGGACCTCAAAAGGGTCCAATCAGGGGAATACCCGAATACTTGTTGATTGGCGTCCATCATAAAGACGTGATACAACTCGTACTTCGCGCTCGATCTCGTGGTGAGAAATAGCGGTCGCGAATGCAACACACAACATTTACTGGATTAAAAATGGCAACAGGTACTGTGAAGTGGTTTAACGATGCAAAGGGCTTTGGCTTCATCACCCCGGACGACGGCGGCGAAGACCTGTTTGCACACTTTTCGGAAGTTCAAGGCAGCGGCTTCAAGTCCCTGCAGGAAAACCAGAAAGTGACGTTCGAAGTCAAGCAAGGCCCGAAGGGCAAGCAAGCTGCGAACATCCAGCCGGCCTAAGTACCTTCAGGTACGTTGAGGCACCCTTAGGCGCTCGCGCCTAAAGCAAAATGGCCCGCTTTGGCGGGCCATTTTCTATTGTGGGTGCCCTCTTTCTGGGCACGTGCGCGGTTCAGATCGCCCGCATCCCCGATAGCGCGAACGCCGCCGTGTGTCCGCGCAGGTCGTCAATTTGTTGCGTCCGCAACACAGTTTCAGAAATTTCGAACACGGAAACGGCGTCCTTCAATTGCTGCGTCTGCTGATGCAGCGAAGCCGCCGCTGCGGCGGCCTCCTCGACGAGCGCCGCGTTCTGCTGCGTCATCTCGTCCATCTGCACCACCGCCTGGTTGACCTGCTCGATGCCCGTGCTCTGCTCGAGCGACGACGCGCTGATTTCCGCCATCATCTGCGTGACCCGCGAGATCGACGCGGAAACG
This sequence comes from Paraburkholderia caffeinilytica, assembly GCF_003368325.1. Taxonomy (NCBI): domain Bacteria; kingdom Pseudomonadati; phylum Pseudomonadota; class Betaproteobacteria; order Burkholderiales; family Burkholderiaceae; genus Paraburkholderia; species Paraburkholderia caffeinilytica. The sequence goes on from NZ_CP031466.1 coordinate 3,192,543, forward strand.
TTGCTCATCGCTTCACCGGCGTGCTCGACCAGCGTCGAGCCGCCCTGAATCTCGGCGACCGATTCGCTGATCAGCGTCTTGATTTCCTTCGCCGACTGCGCGCTGCGCTGGGCGAGACCGCGCACCTCGCCCGCCACCACGGCGAAGCCACGGCCCTGTTCGCCCGCGCGCGCGGCTTCGACGGCCGCGTTCAGCGCGAGGATATTGGTCTGGAACGCGATGCCGTCGATCACCGAAATGATCTCGGCGATCTTGTCCGAGCTTTGCGCGATGCCGCGCATCTTGTCGACCACCTCGTTGACGACTTCGCTGCCGCGCGAGGTCGCCTCGAGCGCGGTTTCGGCGAGTGCGTTGGCTTCACGGGCGTGATCGGCGTTCTGGCGCACCGTGGCCGTCAATTCCTCCATGCTCGACGCAGTTTCTTCGAGCGATGCCGCCTGGTTTTCCGTGCGTGCCGACAGATCGGCGTTACCGGTGGCGATTTCATCGGCGCCGAGGTGAATCGAATCAGCGGATTCGCGCACGGTTTGCACGGTGCGCGCCACACTCGCCTGCATTTTCGCGAGACCCGAGAACAGGCGGCCGATTTCATTGGTGCCGCGCGAGGCGATCGGCTGGTCGAGACGCCCTTGCGCGATGCGGTCGAAGTGACGGCCGGCTTCTTCCAGCGGCGCCACCACGCCCTTACGAAGCGTTGCGTACACACCGAATGTGCCCGCCACCAGTACCAGCAGGATCGCAATGCTGACGGCGCGGAACGTCGCCATGCGAGAGTCGATCGAATCGATCGAGGCACGGCTCGCCGCGTCGCCGAATTGCACGAAGTTGCGCGACTCGGCGAGATAGGCATCCTGAAAGCCTTGGGTCGGCTGATCGAGGAAGGCCTGGATGTTGTTCGCGTCGAGAAACTGCACCAGCTCCGCGAGCGCGTCATGCAGCTTTTTGTAGCGCTCGGCGAGCGCGGCAGCGCGGGTGCTGTTTTCGTCGCTGGTCTTCTGCGCGCTCATGAAAGCACCGAACGTCCGATCGGCCGCTGTCAACTGTTCGCGGGCGTGCTGCACGATGTCGGCTGGCTCGGCGCCGCCGCGCACCATGCGCGTACCGGCGCGCGACAGATTGATGCGCGCATCCATCAGACGCTGGGTCGTCTCGTTGACGGCGTCCACCTGCTTCAACGCGATATTCGACAGATCGCCCACGTCGTCATGCGTGCGCGTGAGCGACCAGAACCCCAAACCCACCGTGACGAGCTGGAAGACGCAGAACGCGGCCAGAACACACAACAGGCCGGATGCGACCTTGATCTTGCTGAACATCGTGAATACCTAACGCAAAGAATGACGGGAGCTACGTCGGGGTTAACGGCAGAACCACGCTTTGCTTGAGATCAATGTCGTCAAAGATCGTCTTATGCCCCCTTTTCATCGGCCAATTTCGCAATTCTTGTTATTTTGCGCAACAATGCCGCGCAGATATTTTGGATTCACCTTGACGCGGTGCGCCGGTGCTTCCTAGAGTGGGTAGGGACTGCACAACGCACGCCGGTGCAGATGCCACTGCGGGCCACGCCCGAAGGAATCACGATGACCGACATCCTCGACCGGGCGCGCGGCGCACTGCATGCCCAGCCGTTCAGCATGCTGCTGGGCACCGAACTGATGCACACCGGCACCAACGAACTGACGCTGAGTCTGCCGATCCGCGACGAGCTGCGGCAGCAGCATGGCTTCGTGCATGGCGGCGTCATCAGCTATCTCGCCGACAATGCGCTGACGTTCGCCGGCGCGCTGTCGCTGGGGCCGAAGGTCGTGACCGGCGAGTACAAGATCAACTATCTGCGGCCAGTGGTAAACGGCACGCTGATCGCGCGGGCGAAGGTCGTCTACGCGGGCCGCTACCAGGCGACCTGCCAGTGCAACGTGTATGTGATGGACGGGCAACGCGAGAAACTCGTCGCCGTTGCGCAAGGCACGATCAATCGCATCAGCGAGAACGGCGAGCACGAGCCGGCGGGTTGAAAAAGGCCGTTCCCGCATCATGCGGGAACGGCCTCTCCAATTCTCACATCAACGACGCTTTTCAACCGGGCGGGCGAATCACTCCGCCGCGTAAGTCTTCTGCGTCTGCTCGCCGAGACCTTCGATACCGAGACGTATGGTCTGGCCCGGCTTCAGGAATACGGGATTCGGCTTCACGCCCATGCCGACGCCCGGCGGCGTGCCGGTCGAAATCACGTCGCCCGGTTGCAGGCTCATGCACTGCGACACATACGACACCAGTTTCGCGACGCCGAACACCATCGTTTTCGTGCTGCCATTCTGATAGCGGTGGCCGTCCACTTCGAGCCACAGGCTCAGGTTCTGCGGATCGGCGACTTCGTCGCGCGTTACGACCCACGGGCCGATCGGGCCGAACGTATCGAAGCCCTTGCCCTTATCCCACGTGCCGCCGCGTTCGATCTGCCATTCGCGTTCCGACACGTCGTTGATCACGCAGTAGCCGGCGACATAGTCGAGCGCGTTGGCTTCGTCGATGTATTTCGCGGGCTTGCCGATCACCACGCCGAGTTCGACTTCCCAATCGGTCTTCTTCGAGCCGCGCGGAATTTCGACGTCGTCGTTCGGTCCGCTGATCGCGCTCGTCCACTTGTTGAAAATCACCGGTTCAGACGGCACCGGCAGATTCGATTCGGCGGCGTGGTCTGCGTAGTTCAGCCCGATGCAGATGAACTTGCCGATCTTGCCGACGCACGGCCCCAGGCGCGGATTGCCCTCGACCAGCGGCAGCGAAGCCGGATCGAGCGCGCGCAGCTTGGCGAGGCCTTCGTCGGTCAGCGCGGCACCGTCGATGTCGCCAAGCACCGCCGACAGATCGCGAATCTTGCCCTGCGCGTCGAGCAGGCCTGGCTTTTCCTGGCCTTTCGGCCCATAACGAAGCAGTTTCATCGTTGCACTTCCCTTTACGTTCAGTGATGTTCAGTGGTATTCGGTTCGTGTTTCAGCGTTGATCAAACCGCGTCAGTTCGACCAGCCGCCGTCGATCACATGCGCATGACCGGTGGTAAACGACGATTCGTCGGACGCGAGATACAGCGCCAACGCGGCGATCTCTTCCGGCTTGCCGATGCGGCCCATCGGCTGACGCGCGACAAAAGCCGCCTGCACGGCCTCGAGCGTCGCGCCTTGCGCCTTGGCCTGCTCGACGATCCGCTGTTCGAGCGACGGCGAAGCCACCGTGCCTGGGCAGATCGCGTTACAGCGTACACCACGCGTGATGAAGTCCGCAGCGACAGACTTGGTCAGTCCGATCACCGCGGCTTTCGACGCGCTGTAGGCAAAGCGGTTCGGCACGCCCTTCACGCTCGACGCCGCCGACGACATATTGATGATCGACCCGCCGCCCTTCTCCAGCATGGTGGGCAAAAACGCACGGATCATGCGGTACATCGCCTTCACGTTCAGGTCGAAGGCAAAATCCCAATCTTCTTCGCTGCACTCGAGAATCGAGCCGGCATGCACGAAGCCCGCGCAATTGAACAGCACGTCGATCGCGCCGAGTTCAGCCGCCAGCGCCTTGATCGCCGCGTTGTCGCGCACGTCGAGCTTGCGAGCCTCGACGGGCTTGCCCGCGAGTCCGTCGATGCGGATATCGGTGGCGATCACGCGCGCGCCTTCGCGGGCGAACAGTTCCGCGGTGGCGAGTCCGATACCTTGTCCTGCCGCGGTGATCAGGGCCGTCTTGCCGGCCAGTCTTTGTGTCATTTACGACTCCAGTTGAGTAGGCTTGCTCTTGTCTTCGCCAAGCGTGTTCGTCACATCAAAGTCGATAAAACGCAGCGGCGTTGCCGCCGAAAACCGCCTCACGCTCGGCGTCGTTCAAGGACGCGAGCAAGGTATTCGCCACGGAGTGCCACAGCAGATAGTCGCCGTTCAGATCGAGCACCGGCCAGTCGCTGCCCCACATCAAACGCGCGGGACCGAATGACTTCAGCAGATGGTCGACATAGGGATGAAGCGTTTCCTCGGTCCAGCCAGGCGACGCTTCCGTGACGAGTCCCGACAGCTTGCAATGCACTTGCGGCAACTTTGCGAGCCGCGTGACCGCGTCGGCCCATGTCTGCCAACCCGCGCGACCGTAGCGGATCGGCGGCTTGGCGCCGTGATCGACAACAATACGCAGCGCAGGAAAACGCGCCGCGAACGTTTCGAAATGCTCGACGTGCCGCGCGTAAATCAACGCGTCGAACGCGAGGTCGTGTGCGATTAGCGCTTCGATCGCGGGTGCGAGATCCGGGTTCGCAATCCAAGTATCGTCGGGCAGATCCTGCAACATCGGCCGCACGCCTTTGAACTTCGGCTCATGCGCCAGCGCTTCGATCACAGCCGGCGCCGTGGGCAGCAGCAACGGCACCCAGCCGACCACACCGGCGATCGAAGGTTCATGCCGCGCCATGTCCAGCAAGTAGCGCGTTTCATCGATAGTCGGCGCCGCCTGCACCACCACCGTCCGCTCGACACCCACCGTTTCGCGCAGCGGTTTGAGATCGGCGGGACCGAACGGCCGGTACAGGATTTTCAGTTCCGGCGTGAGCCACTCGTAATCGCCGCGAGCGGGGTCCCAATAGTGCTGGTGTGCGTCGATAAGCATTGTCAAATTAATCCTCTGGCGCGGGCGCGCGTCTGTCGAGCAAGCCTTCGTCACGCAACGCGGACCACAGGTCCGCGGGGATCGGCTGCTGGAACGACGCGGCGTTCTCACGCAATTCGTTGGCACTGCGCGCACCGGTCAACACGCTCGCGACCGCCGGATGCGCATACGGAAACTGCAAAGCCGCGGCGGCAAGCGGCACGCCATACACCTTGCACACCGCTTCCAGCCGCGCAACGCGCTCGACAACTTCGCGCGGCGCTTCGCCATAGTTGAATTTCAGATCGCCCTGGACGCCGCGCGCCAGAATGCCCGAGTTGAACGCGCCGCCTAACAGGATGCTGACGCCGCGTTGTTCACATGCTGGGAGCAGGTCGTCGAGCGTGGTCTGTTCGAGGAGCGTATAACGGCCTGCAAGCAACGCGCAATCGATATCGAATTCGGCCATCGCTTCGAGTATGACAGCGCCTTCATTGACGCCGAGCCCAACCGCTTTTATCGCGCCCGAAGAGCGCAGATCGTCGAGCGCCCGAAAGCCGCCGCCTTCGGTGAGTTGCCGCCAGTAATGGGAGTTCTGGTCGCCATGCGTCACGCGGCCAATATCGTGCACCAGCAAAATGTCGATATCGACGATGCCGAGACGCTGCTGGCTGTCTTCGAACGAACGCAGAATGCCGTCATGCGTATAGTCGTAGATCGCTTCGAATGGCAGCGGGTTTTGCCAGCTATCGTTTGGATCGCAGGGGGTGGTGCGCGGCACAAAACGGCGGCCCACTTTGGTGGACAACACATACTCGCCGCGCGGATAGCGGCGCAAGGCGTCGCCCAAACGATGCTCGGCCTTCGTGTAGCCGTAGAGCGGCGCGGTATCGAAGTAACGCACGCCGACATCCCACGCGGCGGCGATGGTCGCGTGCGCTTCTTCATCGGACAGATCGCTGTACAGGCCGCCCAGGGGCGCCGTACCGAGTCCGAGCCCGCTGACTTGTAATGCGCGGCGGCCGATACCGCGCCGCTGTTCGGTCTTCGAACCGGTCTTTGCCGTCATTGACTACGTCTCCTGTGTCGATCGGAGTTAGCGCTTTAGCGCTTATTCCGATCCCATGCACGGCTGTCGATCGGAGTTAGCGCTTTAGCGCTTATTCCGATCCCATTCGTGTTTTTACCACGCGGAAACGAGATTTGGCCGCCGCGTGACGGTCGCGTTACCGCGCGCCGAATCAATCACTGTTCGACAACTGATAGGCCACTCAGTGCCGCGCGATCGCAAAAGCCCGATGCGGCGGTGCAGCGTTCGACGGCAAACACGCCGGACCCACCGGTTCGAAAGTCTTGTATGTCAGGATGAACTCCTGATGACCGAGCGTTTCAGATTTCGACGCCGCACCGAGCGACACCGCCACCGTTTGCTCGAACACTTCACGGCCGACTTCGTCGAGCGTGCCACGGCCTTCGAGAATGCGGCCTGCATCGACGTCCATATCGCCGGCAAGATTGCGATACGTCGCGGGATTTGCGCACACCTTGATGACGGGCGAAATCGCCGAGCCGACCACCGATCCACGTCCGGTCGTGAACAGAATCACATGCGCGCCGCATGCGATCAGTTCGCCGATTTCCGCGTTGTCGCTGATGTTCGGAAAGCCGAAGCGCGGTTCGCCGTCAGGCACGACATCGAGCAGATAGAGGCCGCCAGTCGGTGGAACGTCGCCGGGTTTGATAATGCCGACAATCGGCGATGCGCCGCTTTTCGCGTACGCTCCTAGAGATTTCTCTTCCTGCGTGGTGAGGCCGCCGTCCGCATTGCCGACGGCAAAACTGCCATGCCCGAGGATCGAGTAGTAGCGCGCCGCCTTCGCAACGCACGCGACAATTTCATCCCCGAGTTCCGGCCTCGCGGCACGCGTTTTCATATGAAACTCGCAGCCCACCAGCTCGCCGGTTTCTTCGAAGATGCAGGTCGCACCCGCGTCGATCAGATGATCGAACGCACGGCCCACGGCCGGGTTCGCGGTGATGCCGCTGGTGCCGTCCGAGCCGCCGCAAATCGTGCCGATCACCAGTTCGCTCAACGCCATCGGCACTTTCTGCTGCGCGGCCAGTTGCTTGCGTGCGTCGCGAATCCAGTCGACGCCGTATTGAATCGTGCTACGTGTGCCGCCTTTCTCCTGGATCGTCAGGACTTCGACGGGACGGCCGCTCGCGCGCACGACGTCGACGAGGTAATGCTTGTTCATGCTCTCGCATCCGAGTGACACGAACAGCACCGCGCCTACGTTGGGATGCGTGGTGAGACGCTCGAGCATCTTTTCGGCGTAGCCATTCGGATAGCAACCGGGAAAGCCGATCAGATGCACGGGCGGCTCGCGCTCGGCTGAAGGATCGTCGAACGCGTCGAGCGGTTCGCGAAACTGCGTGACGATCTCGCGAGCGACGTGATGCGCGCACTCGACCAGATACGCCACCGCAACCACATTGCGGATGCCCTTGCGGCCATCCTTGCGCGGATAGCCCTGCAACACGGGCTGCCGCGCGGCGGCGGATGCTACTGAAGTGTCGGTCATGTTCATTCCAGCGCGGCGCGAGGCCACGTCATTGTGCTCAAATCAGTGATGGACAAACTCGTGGCCCGCGTCGTGCGTATAAGTGGGCAAATAATCGCTTTCGAGGTTGTGCGTATGCAGATGCGCACCGCGCGCCACCGCCTCGGTCACGTGCCCGATCACCGCGCCATAACGCAACACCTTGTCGTCTTTGGCAAGTTCATGGCGCGCCACCTTGTGACCGAGGTCGATCGTTTTGGTGAGCGTCACGCGCTCGCCCTCGATCTCGACTTGCGTGCCCGCATCGAGACGCGCCGCCGCGATCAGGCAGTTATCCGCCGGACTGAGCAGAATCAGGCGCGGGTCGGTTTTCGATGTTTGGGGCGTCTGCGGCGTTTCGGGCGTTTGCAAAGGGTGGCTGGTCAAGTGCGTTCTCCGTGATGCGTGTGCATTAGTTCTGGCCCTCGCCGCTGGCGAGCCGTGCCACCATCAGCGAGCCGAGGATGATTGCGCCATAGATCGCCTGAATCCAGAACGACGGCACCTGGGCCAGCGTCAGCAGGTTCTGCACGACACCCAGCAGCAAGACGCCGGTGAGCGCACCGAGCATCGAGCCTTTGCCGCCGTCGAGCGAAATGCCGCCGATCACCGCCGCCGCGAACACCGTAAAGATCATGCCGTTACCCTGGTTCGCGTTGATCGCGCCGACGTACCCGGTGACGATCAAACCGCCCACCGAGGCCAGCATGCTGCCGAGCACGAACACGCCCCACGTAATGCGCTCGACGCGAATCCCCGCCGCGCGGGCCGCTTCCGGATTGCCGCCGATCGCGTACAGCGCGCGTCCCAAACGGTGATAGCGCAGCACGAACGCAGCGATCGCGAATGCGGCCGCCGCGAGCCACACCGACAACGGCAAACCGAGCACGATGGTGGTGGCGAGCGAGAAGAACGACGGCGGCATATCGAACAGCGTGCCGCCTTTGGTCGCGCCGACCAGCATGCCGCGCAACACGATCAGCATCGCCAGCGTGACAATGAATGCGTTCAGCCGCAGACGCACCACGAGGAACCCGTTGACGAAGCCGATCACCGCGCCGACCGCAAGGATGGCCAGCAGACCCGCCGCCGCCGGCCATTGCATCCCGAAGCCCGCGGATGCAGCCGGCATCACCAGCATCGCGCCGACAGCGGGCGCAATACCCACCGTCGATTCGAGCGACAGATCGAACTTGCCGGTCAATACAATCAGCGATTCGGCAAGCACGACCAACGCCAGGGCCGCGGACGCACCCAGCACGCTGATCAGATTCGCCTTCGTCAGAAAGCTTGGGCTGACAAACGCGCCGATCACGAGCAACAACGCAAGCGCGGGCAGCAATGCCAGTTCGCGCAGCCGGGCGAGTTCGCCGCGAGCACGTTTGCCGCGCGTCGCGACCACGGCGTGCGGTGGCTGCACTTGACCTTGCGGGGTGCCGAATGCAGGGCTGGGCACACTATTCTTCATGGAGACTGACTCCTTCAACGGATGCGATCAGGTCGTGGTCCTGCCAACCCGCGGGAAATTCGGCCGCGACACGGCCACGGAACATGACCAGCACGCGGTCACAGGTGCGCAGATCGTCGAGTTCGCCGGACACGACCAGCACGGCTTTACCGTCTTCGCGCACGCGATCCACGACTGACAGCAACGCTTCTTTCGATTTCACATCGACGCCTGCCGTAGGGTCGATCAGTACGAGCACGTTGGGATCGGTGGCGAGCGCGCGCGCCATGACCACCTTCTGCTGATTGCCGCCCGATAGCCCTGACACGATGTGCTCGGGGCCTTGCGCGACGATGCCGAGCGCGTCGATCATCTTCTGACCGAAAGCGTTTTTCTTCGCCGGCGGCGCGATGCCGAATTTGCCGAGCAGACGCGCGATCGTCATCGAGGCGTTTTCGGCAACCGATTGCGTCAGCACCAGCCCTTCGTGATGGCGATCCTTCGGCACGCAGCCAATGCCGTGCGCCAAGGCGGCGGGGACATCACCCGGCGGCAGCGTTGCGCCGCCGACGCTGATCGAGCCGCGCCTGGCCGCGCGCAAACCGGCAATCGCTTCGGCCACGCTCGTGCGGCCGCTGCTCGTTGCACCGGTCAGGCCGACGACTTCGCCGCGCCTCACCGTGAACGACACACCTTCGTAATCGGCGCCGGCCAGATCTTCCACTTCCAGCGCAACGGCCGTGTCCGCCGGCAACGCGTCGCGCGCCGCCGCATCGGCAACAGCCAGGCCGCCGCGCTCGCCGGTCATCGCTTCGATCAATTGCTCGCGCGGCAACGCGGAGACCGGCGCGCTGACGATATGCCGCGCGTCGCGCAGCACCGTCACGGCCTGGCAGATTTCGTAGACTTCCTGCAGATGATGAGAAATAAAGAGGAACGTCACGCCTTCGCGCTGCAACTCGGTGATGCGGCGGAACAGGCGCTTGATTTCGTCGCCGTCGAGCTGCGCGGTCGGTTCGTCGAGGATGATGAAGCGCGCGCCGTACGACAGCGCCCGCGCAATCTCCACGAGTTGCCGTGCTTCCACGCTCAGATCGCCGGCGCGCGCATCTTCGCGCACGTCGATCTTCCAGTGATCGAGCAACGCACGCGCGTCGCGACGCATCGCGCGCCAATCGATTACGCCCCCGCGCGACGGTTGCCGGTTGATAAACAGATTCTCCGCGACGGAGAGATCGCGGATGATCGTCGAATGCTGATAGACGCAGGCGACGCGCTCGCGCCACGCATCGCGATCCGCGATCGACGGCGCGGCCACGCCGCCGAAACGCACCTCGCCGGTGTCGGGCTTGCGCAGGCCGGTGAGGATCGACACCAGCGTCGATTTGCCCGCCCCGTTGCGCCCGACGAGCGCATGCGACTCGCCGGACATCACGCGGATGCTCACGTCTTTCAGCGCGGCCGTGGAGCCGAAGCGTTTGGTGACCTCAATCGCTTCGACGACCGGCACGGAAGGCGTCGGCTCGCTCATTTGACCGTATTGCCCCACAACGCTTTGTCGTCGACATTCGACTTCGTGACGAGCGGCGCGGGCAATTGATCTTCGAGAATGCCCGGCGCCAACTGAACGATGTTGCTGCCGTGATCCGTCGGGCCCGGCTTGAAGGTCTGTCCGGCCAACGTCGCCTTGATATAGAAAAGACCGTATTTCGCGTAGGAATCGGCAGGCTGCGACACGGTGGCGTCGATATCGCCGCGACGGATGGCCTCGAACTCCTGCGGAATGCCATCGTTACTGACAATCACGACGTGCTTCGCATCGCCGGCCGGAAACAGCATCTGCTTGCGGCGCAACGTTTGCAGCGTGGGCGATAGATAGACGCCGCCTGCCTGCATGTAGATTGCCTTCACGTCGGGATTCGCGGTGAGCAGGCTGTCGAGCGCGGTCGCCGCGACGTCACCCTTCCAGCTTGCCGGAATTTCCAGCAGCGACAGAGCCGGAAAGCCCTTCAGACACGAGCGGAACGCTTCGGACCGATCGCGTCCATTGACCGACGCCAGGTCGCCCATGATCTGCACGACCTTGCCCGACTTCACATGCTCGCCGATGTACTTGCACGCTTTCTCGCCGTACGCGCGATTGTCGGCGCGCACCACCATCGCCACCTTGCCTTGCGTCGGCGCGACGTCGACGGCAACCACCGGCACGTTCTTCGCCGATGCCGCATCGAGCGCGCGACTGATCGCCGCCGAATCCAGCGGACCGACCACGATGCCTTTCGCACCGAGGTTCAGCAGGTTGTTCATGTCGGTGATCTGCTGTGCCGGATCGCCATTCGAATTGACCGGCGCGAGGATATCGATGCCCATGTCCTTCGCGTACTTGGGCAGATAGTTGTTGTACGACTGCCAGAACGGCGACGTGAGAAGCGGTAGACCCAGGCCGACCTTGCCTGCGTCAGCGGCATGCGCCGCACCACTGACCGCGAGGCCGGCGATGCACGCAGCCGATGCAACGGCGAACAACGAACTCTGCAAAAAACGGCGAGCCGGGTACGGCCCTTTGGCGAACGACATGGTTGTCTCCTGTGTCGGTCCGGAATTGACGCTTTAGCTGACGCGCTTACTCCGGCCCCATGCAAGGTAGTGCGTTATGGGAACTGCGTGAACCCGCCACGCGAATGGTGAGCACTTCGTCCTGCGCTTTCTTATGAGGTATTGGCGTTTGTCAATTCACCAATGAACGTATTATTCATATACGAATCTTTTGAAGTCAAGCAACGTGCACTGCACCAAACGTCAGTGTTTCCCCTGGCGCGGGGCCACCTCGCTTGAGATTCCCCACGCACTTACACTCACGCGCCAGATAATGCGAACAACACACGGAGCTTTGCTCACCATGGACGCAGAAGACAAAGACGATGCCGACCGTTACCGCGCCCCCGCGTTGGACAAGGGCCTCGACATCCTTGAACTGCTCGCCGAGCAGAAAGAAGGGCTGACGCGCGCGGAAATCACCAAGCTGCTGGGACGCAACGCGAGCGAGATGTACCGGATGTTGGAGCGGCTGGTCGCACGGCAATACGTGGTGCGCTCGGCGGCGGGCGACCGTTATTCGCTGAGCCTGAAGCTGTACGCGCTCGCGCACCGTCATCCGCCGATGAACCGTCTGATCTCCGAAGCGCTGCCGCTGATGCAGCGCTTTGCCGATGCTGCCGAGCAATCGTGTCATCTGGTGGTGTACGACCGCGGCAATCTGCTGGTGATCGCGCAGGTGGACGGACCGGGCACGTGGGGGATGTCCGTGCGGCTCGGTTCACGCGTTGGCCTGATCGATACCGGGTCGGGCCGCGTGATGCTCGCGTTTCAAAGCGTCGAGCAGCGCGAACAGATGCTCGCCGAACACACCAAGGTGAAAGGCGAAGTCACGATCGATCGCGGCGCCCTGGAACAGGTGTGCGAGCGGATTCGCGCGGCGGGGTTTTCGCAGAAGGACAGTCAGCAGACGTTCGGTGTCACCGACGTCACGTTCCCGATCCAGGGGCCGTCGGGCCAGGCGATCGCGGTGCTCACTTGCCCGTACTTGAAACGTATCGACGAATACGTTGCGCCGACGTTGGAGGCGGCGACAGCGTTGCTGCGCGAGACGGTGCGGGCGTTGTCGATGTTTCGGGACGCGGCTGTCTAGCGGGCCGTTGCAAAATCGTCCGCTTCGTCACATGGTTTAGAATGGCGACCCTCTCAAAAACCACGCCGCATGGGTCCCCTCGTGCGCGCCCATCGATAAGCAATGGCGAAACTTCTGACCGATTCCGAATTCCAGCGTTTTTCCGAACTCCAGCAGAAGCAGTCGAGCTTCACGATTACGCCTGAAGAAGCCGACGAACTGCGCGACATCGTCGCTCACGCGCAGAAGCGCCGTGACGATCGCGCCGCGGCAATGCAAAGCATCGAGACCTTCATTCAGCAATTCGACATCAGCCCGGACGAGCTGTTTTCGGCCGAGCAGATCGGCGACGCCGCGCGCACCTTCGGCCTGATTCCGGCGGCGAAGAAAGAACGCGTGCTGCCGCCGCAGTTCACGTTCAACGGCAAGCCGTATCAATGGACAGCGCGTCCGCTGCCGGACGACATCCGCGTGCCCTTGTTCGACGCCTTCAAGGCAGGTGAATCGGTGAAGTCGTTCATCGCGACGCTGAAGGACGCGAACCGTTGCGCGGCGACGATTGCACGTCTGGAACGCGAGACGGGCGCGGTCTACGCTGAAGCGTGGCTGGAAGAATTGGCCGTGACGCGCACGCAAGTCGACGAAGCCGCGGCAAAGCTGCCGGCTTGAGGCGCGCACCCGCGAGAGCTGAACGTCGCAGCAAGCCGCCGTTCATCCCTGCGCGGGTTCGTCCAGCGCCATCCTGAAACCGATCACGCCCGGATCTTCCGTCGGCGTGATCGTGAAGCCGCAAGATCTGGCCAGCGCGATCATCGGCGCATTTTCCCGCAGCGCCTCGCCGACCAGCCAATGTATGCCGCGCGCCCGCGCGTACTTGATGATCCGGTCCATCAGCAATTGTCCAAGGCGCCGGCCTTTCTGGTCCGAGCGCACCGCGGCGGCGAACTCTGCGGTCTCGTTGTCCGGATCGGCTACCGCGCGCACCACACCGAGGGTGCGCGTAAAACCTTCCTCGCTCGTCACCGTCGCAATCAGCGCCATTTCGCGGTCGTAGTCAATCTGCGTCATGCGCGCGAGCTGCGAGTGATCGAAACTGCCAACCGCGCCGAAGAAACGCAGGCGTAGATCTTCGGGCGTCATCGCTTCGACGAAATCGTGATGCGCGGCTTCGTCCTCCGGGCGGATCGGCCGCACCGTTACACGTAAGCCTTGCCAGTCGAGCGTCTCTTCGAAGCGGCGCGGATAAGGCACGATCGCGAGCCGGCTGCGCGTCGGCGCGATGCTCAGGGTCGGCTCGACAACCACGACATGGTCGATGAACACCCTCAGCGTCAGATTCAGACCGACGATCTCCTTGACGTCGCAGACCGCCTGCGAGAGCGCCGTCAACGCAGCCAATGCCGGCTCCGGGTCGATGAGCCTCGCGTAACGCGAACGCGCGACGATGTCGCGCGCCAGCATCGGGTTGAACGGCGGCAGGCCGTAGACACGCAGTGGCTCGGACACGCCATCCACCGACGGCGCGGTGAAGCGGAAAACGGGGCCGAAGTTGTCGTCGTCGTGAAGCTCGACGGCGATGTCGACAACAGGTTTTTTAAGCGCCGTGGCGGCCTGGTCCGCGCAATCTCCGGTTGCCGGGTCTGGTCGTCCTGCTGCAGCAGGCGGCTGCGCTGGCACTGGTGTCGCATGTAAAACCGCTCCTTTCATCAGTGCTTGCGTCAGCCCTTGCATTGACCCTCGCGCCAATCCCTGCACTTGCTCCTGTGTCGACTCCGGTACCGCTGCATGTGTTGCGCTCACGCTCTGGTCGTCCGCTTGCGGTTCGACACGCAGCCCGAAGCGCTCAAGAAACTGCGTTGCGGCCTTGCCGGTTAGTTGGTGCTCACCTGCGACGATGGCGGCGCGCGCCTGCGCCTGAGCGGCGTCGATGGCTTCGGGAACCTGTGCCGGCAAACCTTCCGGCGTCTGCATCAGCAGTTCGCGGCCCATCCGGTAGTCGACCAGCCGTGCAAACGCGCGAGCGAGCCGCTGTGGCGTCGTATGAACCGGGATGCCCTGGGCGTGCAGCGCGTCGCGCGTGGCTGCATCCACGCCGCCAAAGAAACACGCGAGCAAGCCGCGATACGCGAAGCGCTGATTCGCGATCAACGCCTGCGCGACCTCGCCGACCGGCGCACCATGCGTCGACGCGTGGACCACGAAGGCCGTGCCGGTGCTCCGATGCTCGGCGAGCAGCTTGAGCGCGGTGCCAAAGTGCTCGGGACGGGCGTCGTCGCCGAGTCTTAACGGGTTGCCCGCCACCGCGCGCGGCAGCGCTTCGCTTAGCCCCGCGTCCGCCTCGGCGGGCCACGGCGCGAGCGTGTCGCCGGCGGCGGCGAAGGCGTCGCAGGCGAGCGTCGCGAGGCCGCTGTCACTCGTGATCAGCGTTGCCGTCGCGCCCGCCGCCACCCGGCCCACGCCGAGCGTTTCGATTTCGTCGAGCAAATCGTCGAGCGCATCGACGCGCACCATGCCCGCGCGACGGAACGCGGCGGTGTAGAGCGCATCGGCAGGATCGGAACGGCCCGAGCGCAACGCCAGCACCGGCTTGTTGCGCGCCGCCGCGCGAGCCGCCGACATGAACTTGCGCGCCGCGCGCACCGTATCCAGTTCGAGCAGGATGGCACGCGTGCCGGGATCGCTCGCCAGATAGTCGAGCACGTCGCCGGCATCGACGTCGGCCTCACCGCCCAGCGCCACCGCGTGCGAAAACCCAAGCCCACGCGCGTGCGCCCAACCTAGCACGGCGTTGGTTAGCGCGTTCGACTGCGAGACCCACGCAACGCCCCCCGCCTTCACCGTGCACGACGGCGCACCAAAATGTGCGTGCAGCGCGGGCGTCACCACACCGAGACTGCCCGGCCCGACAATGCGCAACAGATGTGGCCGCGCCGCCGACAGCGCATGCCGCAGTGCCAGGCGATCCTCATCGCACCGCACCTCGCCGACGATGATCGCCGCGCGCGTACCCAAACCGCCGAGTTTGTGAATGATGCCAGGCCACGTATCGGGCGGCGTGCAGATCAGCGCGACGGTAGGTGCCTCGGGCAGATCGCCGGCATCGCCGATCACCGCGCGGCCGCCGAGCGTGTCGTATTTCGGATTGACCGGCCACACCGGACCTTCGAAACCACCCTCCAGCACGCGCGCCCACACCATCGCACCCGTGCTGCCCGGTCGCTCGGAAGCGCCGATCACGGCGACGGATTTGGGTCGGAACAAGGCGTCGAGATTGCGAACGGTCACGGGCGCTCCGTTGAATAGGAGGGCGCGCCGACAGCGAGGCGCGTGTCTTCGTCAGGATAGGCGAAGTCGACGATTTGCGCGGCGCTTCTGCTTAAGCCGCCTGGCGCGCACGAAGGTCCGGTTGATCCAGGCCAGCGCGCATCAGAATTTTTTTAGCGTGCTCAAGCAAAATATCGAGCCGAAATGCGACAATCCTAGCGCTGCCAGGCGGCACGTCAGCCTCCAGATCCGCAGGCTGATTGATTGCCAGCAAGGCGCGTCGGAGACAACGCGCGGCACGAACCTATATTCCGCGGCTCAGGTGTGACGCCAACCCACCTGCACCGGATGAACAGAGACACGGAAGGTGATTTATGCGGCGCTTGCCATCGTTGATTGCGTTGCGCTTCTTCGAAGAAACCGCCCGTCATATGAGTTTCAATCGTGCCGCCACCGCCCTGTGCGTAACGCAAGGTGCCGTGAGCCGGCAAATCAAGCTGCTCGAGGACTCGCTTGGCGAGAAACTGTTCGAGCGAGATCACAAGGGTATCCGTTTGACGCCAGCCGGATTGCAGTTGCTACCCTGTCTCTCGGACGCCTTCGACACGATCGAACGCGGCTTCCGGCAAATCACCGCGGCCAAAGGCCGACGCCGTCTCGTACTCGCCGTGCCGCCCACTTTCGCGACGCAATGGTTCTCGCCGCGGCTCGGTTCGCTGGCAGACGAGTTGCCCGACGTCGAACTGTCTGTCCGCACGTCGCCCACGGAAGACTGTCACTGCAATATCCGCTTCGGGCGCGACGCGCTGACAGGTGCGCATTCCGAATTGTTGATGATCGAACGCCATGTACTCGTTGGCGCGCCGCGTCTGCTCGGCGAATCGCTCGATATGCTGCTCGAACATATGCCGGCGCTACATGTGCTGCATAACGACGCCCGCCTCGACCTGTGGCCGAATTGGCTGGCGACGGCGGGCTTACCCGCACGCTACGCGGAGAACGGCATCGAGCTCTCGACGCTGGAGCAGGCGATCCACGCCGCTCGAAAGGGAGTGGGGCTGGCGGTGGTCGATCGGAACATGATCGTCGAGGAACTGGTGGACCGCAGTCTCGCGCAATTTTCCGACGTTGAAGTGAACGGACCCTTCGGCTACTGGCTCGACGTGGCACAACGCCACGCGGCGCTCGAGCATGTGCAGGCGTTTGCCGGATGGATGCGGGAAGAGGTTTTGAAGTTGGGGTGAGGTGGGGTGCGTCAGGCTGGCGATCGCCGGTCACACCGCTCTTTCGCGCCATGCACTCAAGTGGCGAACATTAATGTCGCTCGCCCCGACGCCCGATTTATCCATACGTACGTAGGAATGTTATTACACAACTAAGAATGATCCTATGTATTGCGAGATGACATCCGGCAAATATTAAGTCTGGCGTGCGCGCGGCGTGATGCCGAAACCGGCCCTGGTGACCGCGACCTGCGTTATTTCCCTGCGACCACAGCTCTTTCAAGTGGGCGTCTCGCCGGGATCATCTGCGACTCACATTGTGACCACACGCGCTTTGCATCGACGGACGGCCGATGCGCCTCTACCGTCCGCCTTCCCGCTAGCGTCAGTTGAATCATTCGCAACGGTAGCGATGCTCACTGACTGCGTCCAGCTCAATTTGAAAGGTGAATATGATGTTCAATTCAAAATTAGTCCGGCGTTGGCTCTTGCACGCGCTTGCTTTCGCAGCGATAGGACTCGGGTGGGCAGCAAGCGCCCATGCGCAGTCGTGTAGTGCACCTGGTCTAGGCGTAAACGTCACCTTTGGAACCGTAGCTGCGTCCACCTCACTTGCGGTCGGTTCAACGATTCCGGGCGCGGAGCAGCCATTTCGGCTCTCTGGCCAATGCACCGGACCTAATAGCGCGAACAAGAAGATTGTACTTTGCCCCGTTTTATATGGACCTCTCAGCGGCACGAATGGGGTCTGGTCGAGTGGCATCGCGGGAGTCGGTATTCTCGTGCGTTCCAGCCAGGGAACCCCGGTACCACTCAGTACCAGTTGCGCAGACGGTTCGCCGTCCGGCTATACCGACGCGAACGGATCCTTCAGTTTTTCCGGTACGTTCGAACTGGTAAAGACCGGCACCATCACAGCCGGATCGGTTACCGGCAACACGTTCGCCCCAGTTCTCGTCCCGAGTACTGGCACTTACGTCAAAGTCAACAATAATTCGGCGGGCTTTAACTTCGGTACCAATTCGTCAGTTCGCCTCGTCACTTGCTCCGTCACCGCTGCGACTGCAAATCAGACAATCGCGCTCACAGCAATCAGCCCGTCCATGCTTAACAGCGCCGGTGCAACTGCCGCGACCACACCTTTCTCGATCGACCTTACCTGCCAGTCCGGCGTGAAAGTGGCGGTGACCTTTAGCTCAGCGTCGGGCAACTCGGGAATTCCGTCAGTCATCGCGTCGAATGGCACCGCCAAAGGCGTGGGCGTGCAACTGCTTAACGCTTCGCGAACGCCCATCAGTCTCGACACGGCGCTTCAGTTGAGTTCGGGCACCACCGGAAACATGTCGTTCCCGTTCTACGGACAGTACTACCGGTTAGGTGGGTCAGAGGTAGCGGCAGGGACCGTCAATGCGTCTGCAATCTTCACGATGAGCTATCAATAGCAGGTCTGCGAAACGCCGGATGCGGCAGCCTCGTTAGCGAAACGAGCGAACGCAAGGAAAGCGCCGGGCCGGTTCATCCCGCAGTGGCATAGCTCCCTCGTTACGACGCGCCCATTTGCTGGTATGACTGCAAGCCGCGCCAACAAATCCCCATGCGCCTACATGACCTTCTTGAACGGTGCGCCCGAATGCTCGCGCAACTCGTTGAACACGATCTTCGGCCACGCCTTCTGTGCGACTTCGATTTCTCCCACGTGCGACGCCAAATATGTTGGCGCATCGGACGCGTCAAGTGCGATCCGTGCCGCATACGAATCGGTGAAACGGCGTAGCTCGGCGGCATCGTCACAGGTCACCCAACGCGACATCCGATAGCGCGCCGGTGCCATCCGCACGTCGACCTTGTATTCCGTCGACAAACGATGCGACACCACTTCGAACTGCAGTTGCCCCACGGCACCAAGAATCATCAAGCCGCCCACTTCCGGACGGAACACCTGAATCGCGCCTTCTTCACCGAGCTGCTTCAGCGCTTCACCAAGTTGCTTCGCGCGCATCGGATCGACCACTTCGACCGTCTGGAAAATTTCCGGTGCGAAGAACGGCAACCCAACGAACTGCAACTGCTCGCCCTCGGTCAGCGTATCGCCGAGACTCAACGTGCCGTGATTCGGAATACCAATGATGTCACCCGGATACGCCTCGCTTACCGTCTCGCGACGCTGAGACAGGAATGTCACCACGTTATTCGCGCGGAAGGTCTTGTTCGTGCGCGTGACCTTCACGGCCATGCCGCGTTCGAAATGCCCCGAACACACACGAATGAACGCCACGCGGTCGCGGTGCGCCAGATCCATGTTCGCCTGCACCTTAAACACCACGCCGGTGAACTTGGGTTCGTCCGGCATCACCGGACGCTGAACGGTCATACGCATCGACGGCGGCGGCGCCAGATCCACCAGCGCGTCGAGAATTTCCTTCACGCCGAAGTTATTGATCGCCGAGCCGAATAGCACTGGCGATTGCTGTCCGGCCAGGAACTGCTCGCGGTCAAAATCAGGCGATGCGCCAGTGATCAGATCGATCTCGTCCTTCGCCTTGACCCAGCTGTGACCGAAACGGCGTTCGCCTTCTTCGTCGCTGAGCGCTTGCAGCGTTTCAACTTCACCGCCCGCTTTATCCTGGCCGGCACGGAACAGGCGCACCTGATCGCGCTGGATGTCGTACACACCCTGGAATTCCTTGCCCATGCCAATCGGCCACGTGAATGGCACAGCGGCGACACCCAGGTGCTGTTCGATTTCGTCGAGCAATTCGAGTGGCTCGCGCACTTCACGGTCGAGCTTGTTGATGAAGGTGACGATCGGCGTCTTGCGGCTACGGCACACTTCGAGCAGCTTCAGCGTTTGGGCTTCGACGCCGTTCGCGCCGTCGATCACCATCACGGCGGCGTCGACAGCGGTCAGCACACGGTATGTGTCTTCAGAGAAGTCTTCGTGGCCTGGGGTGTCGAGCAGATTGATGACGGCGTCGCCATACTCGAACTGCATGACCGAGCTGGCCACCGAAATGCCCCGCTGCTTCTCGATCTCCATCCAGTCGGACGTCGCGTAGCGGTTGCTCTTGCGGCCCTTCACGGTACCGGCAATCTGAATCGCGCCCGAGAACAGCAGCAGCTTTTCGGTGAGCGTGGTCTTGCCCGCGTCCGGGTGGGAAATGACCGCGAACGTGCGGCGGCGTTTGAGTTCGGAGACTGACATCGGGTCTGGCGGTCACGGATAGGGGTTCGGGCGATCCCCAGAAGCTTGTGGCCTCTGGTCTGCCACGTTAAGCGCGGCAGCGTCGGGCTGCGGGAGCTGGGTCGGGGACCCGCGTCACAAGGCAACTCGACCGCGTTGGAAACAGGTCGCGAACGAGCGTTCGACAATACGGGAATCGCCAGCGCAGAACAGCGCAAGGTGCGAATGATACACGTCATGAGGACGTGCGGAGGAAATGGTGCAACGCGCAAGCGCCGCGGCGCTTTCCAAAACCCGGCAAAACCTGTCACACGCCGTGTTCACCGATCTGACGCGACATCTGCTTGCACTCGTCGAACAGCACATCGGCATGCCGCGTTGGCACGTTGGCACGTTGGCACGTTGGCACGTTGGCATAGACTACGTGTTGCGGCCCCCGACGCGAGCGATGTGCGGCTGACTTTCTGATTCGTCTGCTTCGCTATATAGCCGACAATCTCATTAGCTTTGTTCCAGATCGGGCGCGACCTCGTCCCTCTCAACCAAAACCACACAACGCATTCGCCTCCAGGGCTGTCATGTCGTCCTCCTCATGTTGCAAGGATTGGTTCCGCTCCTGCGCAATACATCCCAAAACTTGGCTTATCTACTGATACGTTATGTTGACAGTTATGCCAGCGTTTACCGTCCCGGGTTGAACGGCTGCTGTGGCAATGTACTCCGCAAACAAGCTCAACACGCCATCACTGTTCTGGATCTGTACGACCCTGGTGTTGTTCGTGCCATCGGCACGGATCGTGCTGCCGTCGTTAGAACTACCGAGGAGGACTCCGATGCCTTTAGCGGTCCCTGTATTCGCAAAAGCATAAGGGTTATTTTTGTCACCCGTGCCTTGGAACGTGAATTGTGCCGTATTCGTCTCGGCTGAACACTTTGTTACAGTAAGAGCGAACGCCTGTTTGCCGGCAATACTGCCGACCGACGAAAGGCCCGACCGTGCTACAGGCGGGAGGGTTACTGTTCTACTAACATCGCTGGGAGCGAGGGAACAAGTAGGGTTTAAAAGATGAACTGTGCCGTTAAGTATCTGGTTTAAGTTAGATCCTGAAACGTTATTTATCCCACCTTGACCATCCAGCTGAAATACAGAATAGCTACTTATATTTACATCACCACTTCCATTTCCCGACCCGCCCTTAATAAGGACAATAGAATAGGTATAAGAAAAAGTTACTGAATAATTGCTCGTGCTATATCCCGTTGCGACCGAACCTGTCGTGTATATGGCACCCCTATATCTAATACCAACGACGACCCCTGGAGCGACAGTCCTTTGCTGGGGATTAATCCAGGCATAAATGCTCTCAGACGGCAGGGCAACTCCAGTGACTCCCGAGCAGGCAACATTGTACGTAATTTGATTTGATTCCCATATCACAGTTCCATTTGGCGTCGACGATGAGACATAGACATTGCCAGGCAATGTATTCGTTACGGTGACAGGCCCACCTGACGTATTTTGATAGCAGCTTACCGCATGGCTTATCCCGGGTGCACACAGCGTGGCCAAAGTAAAGAACCACATAATCCAGATCTTTTTCATGTTCAACTCCGAGTCGGCGCGTGTAGCGCCCTGGTTTGCCGCGAGTCTGAGAACTGAGTATCAGTCGGGCGGTTTTGAATGAAGGTGCTTCCCGCGGTGCCTTTACGACGTGCCAGTACAGCATCGTTTCCGTCGCAGTCAGCGCAGCTCATTCATCGATTCATTTCGGACGTCGCAATCATCCGTTCACTTTGCCGCTCCCGCGCCAGTGGAAACCAGGTCCGCACTGATTCCGTCAGCCGCAATGCAATGTCCTTCCACCGAGGTGTAAGCTGCTGCCGCCTGCACTGTCGACTTCGGCAACACATAATCAATCCGGCACTTTTCGGACGGCACCGAGCCCCATTCCACAAACAACGAGCCCTTGTCTGCCAACCCACGCGCAAAAATTCGACTGTCCTGTGCGACGACGCCGACCGTCTTGCCATTCCCATCGACCACATCCGCGCCGAACGGCAGTGCCTTGTCGCCCAATCGCGGAGCGCGGATCAACGCGGCACGCCCGCTCACTGTCTTGTACTTGATCATCACGACCGAGCCGAGACGCGGAACCGCCTGCTCCGAAGTCGATTCGAATTCAACGTCGGCCGATGTGCCCTTCGGGTCGATGTCGACGGTGTTCATTCCGTACGGGGTGAGGTAAGGAATCACCGCGTAACCATGACCATTGAGCTTGACGCCCGGCGAGCTAGTCACGCTAGCGCCCGCAGCGCCTGGGGCTTCGACGATGCCGAACGTATCGCCAACCGTCTGCGAGAACGTCACGCCGCCCGGATGCGCGACGACCGACCCGCTGATACCGGCCGACATCTGGCTCGAACCTGAGCCCGCGCTTGCCGAGGCCGTCATCTGCGCATACGGCGCGCGCCATGCACCGCTCACGCCCGTGTTGGCGGAACTGCTGCTGTTGCCACTGCCGTACATGCCGTACGCGTTGTACGAATACTGGTTCGCATCGCCGAGCGAGCCGCTCACGTTGGCCTGCAAGCTGGTGCTGCCGCCCGAGCTCGACAGGTTGGTCGACACCAATGGCGCATGCTGGCCGTGGCTGAGCGGTAGCGTCGTGCTGAGCATGTACTGGTTGGACATCGAACCGTTGGCGTTGCGGGTGCGTCCCGCAGTAATGTTGTACGTCCCGTACTTGAAGCCGTTGGTATAGCCAGCCTGATAGAACACTCCGCTGCCGCTGTAATTCCAGTACTGCTGGGCTGACGCGCTCAGGAACACGGAACCGTGGCCCTTCAAATTCTGGTTGATCGTGAGCTGATAGCGGTTGCGCTCACGATAGACAGAATCCGTATCGCCGCCGTGCATCGCCAGATCGCGCACGGATGCCGCGTCCGACAGATTCATAAAACCCGCCGTCGAATAGCGGTAAGCCGCAACCGCAATATTGGTGTCCGTAGGATCGATGAACTTGCTGTAGCCGATACGCAAGCTGGTGCCACGCATCGTGCTTTGATTCGGAATTTGCGTTTGCGCACCGGTCACGTCTGCCGAGAACGCGCCGAGCTTCGTGTTCAATGCCGCGCCCACATTAGCCGCCACATAGCCGTTGGCAGCCACGCCACCGCCGTAGGCGGTGATGAGATTGGTGAGGCCACGTTGCAAGGTGAACTGCGCAAAATTCGGCTTCGTTTCGAGCGCATCGCTACGCAATTGCCCAGCGGTCACCGAGAATCGCGTCGTACCGGGCCGCAGCGATTGTGCAACCGAAGCAAACGGCACCGTAAAAGTCTTGGTACGGCCGTCCGCCTCGGTCACCGTCACGTCGAGATTGCCGCCATAGCCGCTCGCATACAGGTCGTTGATTTCAAATGGACCCGGCGACACGCTGGTTTCATAGATTACCTGACTGTTTTGACGGATTGTCACGCGCGCATTCGTTTCCGCCGTACCGCGCACCACCGGCGCATAGCCGCGTAGCGATTCCGGCAACATGCGGTCGTCAGTGGCGATCTGAGCGCCGCGAAACTGGACGCTGTCGAACACATCACCGGCCGTGTAGCTGTCACCCAACGTCACTTGCGACTTCAGTGCTGCAACATCGTGCTGCACATAGGTCGCGATGTTGTCGAAATGCGTGCTCTGACCAGTCTCCTGCGACACCGACGATTGGTGGCGAAAATGCCACGCGCCAATGTTCACGCCAGCATTCAGGCCCAGGTAGCTTTGTGTCGACTGCGTACCCGAACCCGCGGTGCGGTAGGTATTCGCGTTGTAGCTCACGAAGCCCGCGTTCACACCGGTTTGCCACATGTCAGGCGGCACGTAACCGCGCGCGGCGTTGCGCATGTATTTCTGCGGCACGCTCAATGTGAGCTTCTGTTCGGAGAAGTCGAAGTCGACGGTCGCATCCGGCACCGTTCCGAGAAGGTCAACGCATTCGTCGGCGTTGACGGTTTCACCGGATTGCTTGCTGGCGTCAGCGCTTGCGCCGGCTGCTGCGTGCGGCTTTTTTCCCGCGACTTCTGCTGTTTCGGCAGATGCATGTTCCGTCAGCTTCGCGCCGGTAGCGGCACCAACCTTCGCGAAATCAACACCGAGCGTTTCCAGCATCTGACGACCAAAGCACGCACGTGCGCTTTGTCCGTCGCGACTCGCCACGAAGCGCACGTCCTGGCGCGCCACACGAACATCGTTGACCCAGAGGTCGACGGAGTACACACCTGGCTGCACGATGTTGCCGCTCGTGAACCGCGCGACGTCCACGGTTTGATTCGGGTCGGTACGCAGAAAGGTCGTGTCGAACTGGACAGCTGCGCCGGTGCCGCCGGACTCTGCTGCATTCACGCTCGCCGACTGGACCCCGCCCAGCACCGCGAAAACCGACATAACAACGACGGCCACAGGGCTCAGGCCGAACGGACCAGAAGATCCACTGGTGCGAGCATGCGACTGATGACGAGGTGATAGTTTCATGATCTGGCTGACTTCGGATATCGGGCAACAGGCGTGCGTCGTCGCTGTGCGTTGCCTGTGCAACGCACGCCGTGTACGAGAATTGGTTTAACAATGGGCGAGAGGCCGTCGCCCGAACAGTGAACTGCTGCGGTCTATTGCCCGAGCGTCGCGTCGCCGTTGAGTGCGCCGCCGTAGTCGCTGATCGCGGTGTAGTGAACCTTTGCACCTGCCGATACGGCATTCATCTTTGCGATCGGCAAGACCGCCGACGCGCGCGGTGCGACCATGCCACCCTGTTCGTTCTTGTAGGTGTGACCACCGCTTTCCACATCGACTTCGCTAAACGACACGTAGTACGGCGTCGGGTTCGATACGCTCACCGCCTGGCCCTTGCCACCCGGCGACGCAGCAATCTTCCAGGTCAGCTGCGCCGGCGCATCTTCAGGCTTGCCCTGCAATTTGGCGGGACGCACGAACACCTTGATGCGGGTGCGGTAGGCCAGTTGAAGCGAATTGGCATCAGATGCGCCGCTGGCCTTTGGCGGAATATCCAGCACGTTGAGCCAGTAGACCGATTCGCGATCCTGCGGCAACGCTTCGCCGCTATACATGACGCGCAGCGTTTGCGCTTTCTTCGGGTCCATCCGGAAGATCGGCGGCGTAATCACAAACGGCACCTTGATGTCCCCGGGTTTTGCATCCGCGTCACCGTCATCCATCCATACCTGTACGAGCGAAGGCTCACGGCTGTCGTTATCGAGCTTGACCGTGACTTCGCGCTGCTCGAGCGGATACACCACTCGCGTACCGCCGATCGTCACGCTTGCATGTGCGCTGCCTGCGAGCAGCGCACATGCAAAACCGATTCCCATCGTCATTTTTCCGAGCAACTTCATCACAACCACCTTTATTCGTAATCTTGAAAAAAAGACCATAAAAAGGCGTTCGCCTGAGCGAACGCCTCGGCCTGCGCTTACTGGTACTGCATCGTGTATTGAACCGACGTATTCACCGTACCGGCACCCGCTTTGCCCGTCGCGTAGTACTGTGCGAAGTACTTCAGGTTGGCGGCGCCGCCCGTAATCGTCGACGCGTTGCTTGCCAACTGGTTATTCGAGTTCGTCGTGATATTGATCGGTTGCATCTGCGCGTTCAGCAGTTGAACTTGCACGTTCGTCGCCGTACCCGAATTAGTCAGATTGCCGCTGTTCTGGTCTACAGTTGGGCCATTTTCAAAGCGGGCGATCGCTTTCGTTGCCGTGCCGCTGCAACCGCTCAGGTTCAGCGCCAGGTCAGTCGGGCTCGACGTGGCGGCAGTTGCGCCAAGCACCGACAGAGAGCCCGACGACACCGGCGCCAGCGTGATCGACTTGTCAGCCGGGACGCCGCTCGCGGTCCCATTGATTGAACACGTGGTGTCCAACACGGTACCGGTGACGGTGATCGTGCCGTCCGCGGCATTAGCGCCGAACGATGCGAGACCCATCAGACCGCCGGTTGCGATCGCGATTGCGGGGAGAATTGATTTCATGTTTGCTGCTCCAGTGAGTTAAGAAGATTGGTGAATCAACGGCGAATCGATATTGCGTGAGATCCACCATTTGCCCCTGGGTGCTCCAATGTTCTTCGCCGGGGAAATGGCGGTCTTTGTTTCGAACTATTGGTCTCTCGTTCAGGCGCAAACCAATGTTAGGTTTTCGAGATTCCTAAGTACCTAGGAGAATTCCGATTTATGTAGGAACTGCCCTACACGACGCGCGATTTCATCCGACAACTGCTCCATCACACGAAGCAAGTCGCTAGGACTTTTCCTAAAAATCTAGGAAAAGAGACGGCTCAATTAAAATTCGACGTCACAAAAGCAAAACCCGCCGCATCGTTGCCGATGCGGCGGGTTTTCTTGGAGTGCTCAGGCAGGCTACGTGCCGCTTGCTTCGTTTAGCGTCAGGTGCTTCGTCTCAGGTGCCCAGGCGATTGACACCGTCATGCCGATCAGCAGAACGGCTGCGAGCACCATCATCGTCACGTGGAAACCCAGATGGACAATGCCGAGCGGCAGCAGAAAAGTACCGACAGCCGAGCCGAGACGGCTGCACGCGATCGCAAGTCCAACGCCGCACGCGCGCACTTCTGTTGGGAAGCACTCCGGCGGAAACACGCCGACCAGATTCGAAAAAGCGGACATCGTCAGCGTGAAGATTGCGAATGCGACGATCATCGCCAGCGTCGCAGACTCCGGCAGCAAGCTCAACGCGATCAGCGACAAGCACGTCACCGCAAACGAGCCGATCAAGAACACGCGGCGCGATAACTTGATCGTGAGCCAGATGCCAATCAGCGCGCCCAGCACGAGAAAGCCGTTCAGCAGAAAATCCGCACCCGACCCGTCGTTCAGATGAATGGCTTTAAGAATGGTCGGCAGGAACGTGTAGATCGCGAAATACGGAATCACGAGGCAGACGAAAAATGCGCAGTTGAAGACCGTTCTGCGGATCAGGTCCTGCTTGAACAGGCGCATGAAACCACCACGGGTTTGCGCGTGGCCGTCTTCACCTGCGTCGAGCGTCACGTTGGGACCGAAGTGCCTGAGTACGATCGTTTTGGCTTCAGCGATACGTCCCTTGCCGTACAGCCAGCGCGGCGACTCCGGCGTGCCCATACGCAACAGCAGCACGATCAAGGCCGGAATGCCCGCTGACGCAAGCAACCACCGCCACGCATCCGGCGACGCGTCGGCATAGTGCATGCCGAGCACGTTGGCCACCACATAACCGATGGTCCACACCACACTGAACGAACCTAGCAATGTCCCACGATGTTTTCGCGGCGAAAATTCAGCAAGGATAGCGTGCCCAACTGCAAAATCACCGCCCATGCCAAAGCCGATCAACACACGGAGCAAACACAATTCAAGTGGCGAACTCACGTAAAACTGCGCAAACGCTGCCGCGGTAATGATCAGGAAGCTCAGCAGGAAAATCTTCTGCCGTCCAAGCCGATCCGACAACCAGCCAAACACGAGACTGCCGACAAAGATGCCCATCAGCGCGGAACTGCCGATCATGCCCATCCAGAACGCGTCGAGCGGCATCTGGCGATTCAGCGACGCCAGCGCATAGCCGATCGTGCCGAGCGCATAACCTTCGGTAAAGTGCGCGCCGAACGTCAAACCGGCGATCTTGACGTGGAACGCGTTCAGCGGAACGTCATCGAGAGAAATGCGGCCGTGCGCGGTCGCAGCCGCCGCAGGCGGCATGGTGGGGGCGAGGCCGAGAGTGGCGGCCTGGGTATCCTGATTGCTCACGCTGTCTCCTTGTATGTATATGTGTGCGGTTGGCGCGGCGCCGGCGCGATGCCGAGGCCGCGCCAAACCACGCAGTTCGGCGCATGATTCGCTTCGCTGTTCATCCAGTCATTCGCTTCGCTGTTCGCCGCATGCTCCAGCGTGCGATACGTCAGGCGAACACGTGCGATGGATGAATGCGCTAAATGAAGATCAGCGTCCGAGGCCGCCCATCATCGTGTACTTCAGTTCGGTGTATTCATCGAGCCCGTACTTCGAGCCTTCGCGGCCAAGCCCCGATTGTTTGACACCGCCGAACGGCGCGACTTCGGTCGACAAAATACCTTCGTTGATGCCGACCATGCCGCTCTCCAGCGCTTCGGCAACGCGCCATGCGCGGGCGAGATCGCGCGTGTAGAAATACGCGGCAAGGCCGAACGGCGTGTCGTTGGCGGCGGCAATCGCTTCGTCTTCCGTCTTGAAGCGGAAGCATGCGGCCACAGGGCCGAAGGTTTCTTCCGCGGCGATCAACATCGTCTTCGACGCATCGATCAGCACGGTCGGCTCATAGAACGTGCCGCCGAGCGCATGCGGTTTTCCACCGGTCAGAATCTTCGCGCCTTTTTGCAACGCGTCGGCGACATGCGCTTCCACCTTCTTCAGTGCCGCCTGATTGATCAGTGGACCTTGTTCGACCTCGCCTTGCAGCGCATTGCCGACGCGCATCTGACGCACAGCTCTGGCCAGCGCCAGTGTGAATGCATCGTAGACGCCGTCCTGTACGTAGAAGCGGTTCACGCACACACAGGTCTGGCCGGTGTTGCGGAACTTCGACGCCATTGCCCCTTGCACGGCGGCGTCGATATCCGCGTCGTCGAAGACGATGAACGGCGCGTTGCCGCCGAGTTCCAATGACAGCTTCTTCAGCGTATCCGCCGACTGTTTCGCGAGCAGCTTGCCCACGCGAGTCGAGCCGGTGAACGAGAGCTTGCGCACGGCTTCCGACTCAGTCAGCGCGCCGCCGATCGCCACTGCATCGCCGGAAACGATGTTGAACACGCCAGGCGGAATGCCCGCCTTCTCCGCGAGCACAGCCAGTGCAAACGCGGACAACGGCGTCTCTTCCGATGGCTTGAGCACCATCGTGCAACCTGCCGCGAGCGCCGGTCCCGCCTTGCGCGTAATCATCGCGAGCGGGAAGTTCCACGGCGTGATGGCCGCGACGACGCCAACCGGTTCGCGCGTCACGATGATCTTCGCTTTCGGATTGGGGCTGGGGATCACGTCGCCGTAGCTGCGCTTGGCTTCTTCGGCAAACCATTCGAAGAAGCTCGCCGCGTAGCCTACTTCACCACGCGCTTCGGCAAGCGGCTTACCTTGCTCGAGCGTCAGCAATTCGGCGAGCGCGTCGCGGTTCTCCTGCATCAACTCGCCCCAGTGCTTCACGCGTGCGCCACGCTCCTTTGCGGTCAACCGGCGCCATGCCGGAAAGGCCCGCTCGGCTGCGGCGATGGCTTGCGTCGTTTCCGCCGCGCCGCCTCTCGCGACCTGAGCGATCACCTCACCGGTCGCCGGGTTCAGGACGACATACGTACTCGCGCTTTCGTACCACTCACCGCCAATGTAATGGCCGGTTCGGAGAAACTCGTTCATGCGGCTTTCTCCAGATTCTCGACGAACACACCTTGCGCAAGCCGCGCTTCGCGCGCGATGCGTTTGCCCGCGGTGTAGTCGTTGATCAGATCGCAGGGTGTGTAGTTGCGTTCGAGTTCGAACAGCTCGTCCGCACTGAGCTTCGTGCCGAGTGCCGCCAACGCGCTATCGAACTGCGCGGGCGTATCGGCGCCGACCAGCATGCTCGCTACGCCGCCGTGATTGAGCACCCACGCTTGCGCGATCTGCGCCGCCGACACACCGCGCCGCGCCGCCACACGCGCCACCGAGGCAGCAATCTCACGCGACGCCGTATCGCCGTACATTTGCGCGGTGAAGAAATCGGTCTGATTGCGCGTCGAATTCGGATCGCAGGTCAGCAGCCCGCGCGCCAGCGGACTGAACACGGAAACGCCGACGCCCTGATCCTGGCAGTACGGAATCATTTCGCGTTCTTCCTCGCGGTAGGCGAGGTTCAACTGCAACTGCATGTTGATCGGCTTGTGCCAGCCGTTGCGTTCGCACACTTGGATGATCCTGGCGAACTGCCACGTGTACATCGTGGATACACCGATATAACGCGCCTTGCCGGCACACACGATATCGTTGAGCGCGCCCATGGTTTCTTCGACCGGTGTATTCACGTCGAAGAAATGCAGCATGTAGATGTCGACGTAATCCATACCCAGGCGCGCAAGCGACGCGTCGATGCCGTCCATGATGTGCTTGCGCGAATGGCCGCCGGCATTCTGATACGTGCCCATGTCATAGCCGACCTTGGTTGTCACGACGATTTCCTCGCGGCGCGCGATGCGCTTCAAGATGCGCCCCACCACTTCCTCGCCCACGCCGGTCGAATAAAAATCGGCGAGGTCGATGAAATTGACGCCCGCTTCCAGCGCGTGACGCACGATCGGCTCGCTTTGCGCTTCGTCGAAAATCCACGGCTTCCATTGCGGCGTGCCCATGTTCATCGTGCCGAGGCACAGACGCGAAACCTTCAGGCCCGACTGACCGAGGCGAATGTATTCCATAGTGCTTGTCTCCTTCCTGATCGCATCCAGTTGCGCAAGCGGTCGCGCCGCACTCACGGCGCGCGAACCGCGTCGCGTGTGATTAGCGTTGCTTTGGGGTGTAGAACGGATTCGATACGTCGCGCGCGGCGGCGAACACTTCATCGCGATGCGGCAAGCCTTTCATCGCCGCGAGGATCGCGTTCCTGCACGCGCGGTAGTTGTTCTCGAACACGGCGTCGAGATCGTCGGTGGCCGGGTTGACCCAGTTCGCGGACACCACCACCCAATCGTTTTCCGCTTCGGGCGGCAACGTGCCGTTCTCGAGCGACTCGGCCACCGCCCTGGCGATGCCGGCCTGCGAAGCGCCCCACGTTGCATTGCCGTGGAAGTCGCTGCCGATCTGCGCCTTGTTCACGTACAGCGTCAACGGCTTGGTCGGCACGCCCGGACGCGCGATCACGACGAACGGCGCATGCCCCGCGGAAGGCGTCGCCAATGCGGTAGCGAAGGCTTGCCCTGCGGGCCCGTTGCGCGGGCCGACGAGTACGTTGATATGCGCAAGATTGACGCCGGGGCCTTCGAATCCTTCGCCGATAAAAAGTTGCTTGTCCGTCGATACGCTCATGGTCTTTCCGTCGAGGTTGAATGGATGACCGATTGTGCTGTTCGACCGTCGCGACCCTGTATCGATGAGTTTTGATCCGGGGTATGAGGCGAACTCATCTCCGGGTTTGCCCCGGGACACTTCGGGTGGCGATCAGGTGGCGCATGAGTTCCCACACACCAACGAACGCAAAGGTGAGGTTTTTCGGGACTCGCGATTGCGAACCCCGAATCGAGGCGAAAGGTGAACAGACCCGCGGCCACTCACGCACCAGCGGCGCCAAGTTCGGCAACGAGGCAAAGTCCCCGGAGAAGACGGCGCGAGAACCGAGCGACGGCCTACGCGATGCTTCGCATAGCCTGGGAACGCCCGCCAGCAAAGGCTGGCGCGGGTTTGGAGGAAAGTGGCGCAGCCGCGAGAGAGCGCGACGGCGATCGCACCGCAAGGTGCATCATCTGACAAAACCAGGCTCACCGAACCAACGAATCCTGACGCGAGGCGCCTCGCAAAATCCACGGCGC
The DNA here is from genome assembly GCF_003368325.1 of Paraburkholderia caffeinilytica. Classification (NCBI taxonomy): domain Bacteria; kingdom Pseudomonadati; phylum Pseudomonadota; class Betaproteobacteria; order Burkholderiales; family Burkholderiaceae; genus Paraburkholderia; species Paraburkholderia caffeinilytica. Next base: position 3,224,138 of record NZ_CP031466.1, read on the forward strand.
GCGTTACAGGTTCACGCGAAAGGTGAGCGTTTTCGGGACCTTCTAAGCGGTGCGAGAAAAACCGGCCGCAACTTCACTTCGGAAAAAGCCGGCGCGTTGCAAGCGCGAGCGCCAAGTACGACGGGCTTCAGACTTCGATCAGAAAGCGCTCGCGATTCTTGCCCACAAGCCAGCCGGGCGAACGGCCACGGCCGCTCCACGTCTCGCCGGTTTTCGGGTTGCGGTACTTGGCTACCGAAGCCGTTTTGCGTCCCGTTGTACGTTTGCTCGTGAAACCCAGCTCTTCCGCCGTGAGGTCGTATTCGGCGACCTTCTGCTTGATCTCGGCGATCGCCTGCGCGATTTCTTTTTCGCGCGCCGCCGCGACTTCCTTATGGAGCTTTTCGAGCTGGGCAGTCAACTGTTTGTACGAGGCCATGACGGGTACTCCGATCGATTTGACGAACTGCAGTGCGGACATTTGCGGACACTATCAGACGAATAAAGCGCCGGATAGAGCGGCCCGCGCGGGGTTACCCGCACAGGGCGGCCTGCGACTGACCGCCGATCAAAGCGACCTGCTCAACTGCCGCGGCCGACGCATTCAATCGTCAATTGCATCGTACACGCGACGCTCGAAATCGACCGACATTGGGAATGGTTCGACAGCACGTCGCTGAATCAGCATGATGCCGATCAGGTCTTCCACCGGATCGGCGAACCAGCTCGTGCCATAGGCTCCCGGCCAGCCGAACGAACCCATCGAGCGGTAGCCGAGCGGCACCTGCTGCGCCGGATCGTCGACGATGGACAAGCCGAGGCCAAAGCCCTGCCCCGCCCACAGCACATGACCGAACGCCGGCACGCGGCGCTGGTCGCGGGTCAGAAAATTCGAGCGCATCAAATCGACCGAGCGATGCGACAGCAAACGGGCCGAACCGACGCGTCCACGCCCCAACAGCAGTTGCGCGAACTGCAGATAGTCTTGCGCCGTCGAGACAAGGCCGCCACCGCCGCTCTGAAACCGGCCGGGGTTCGCCCAGCGGCTCGCCGACGGATGATCTTCGACCACACGCCGCCGCGTGCCCGCCTCGACGCCATAAGCCGTCGCCAAACGCGCAAGCTGCGCGTCGGGCACCCAGAACGCGGTGTCGCGCATGCCGAGCGGTTCGAAGATCCGCGTCCGGAAGAAATCGCCGAGCCGCATGCCGCTCACACGTTCGATCAGCACGCCGAGGACGTCGGTCGCGATACCGTAATGCCAGCGCGAGCCGGGCTGGAACATCAACGGCAAGCCGGCTATGCGCCCCAGCCACGCGCTGGCATCGCCGCGCGCCTCAATGCCGTTGAAGGCCGCCGCGTAAGCTTCGGCCAACGGTCCGGTGGCGGTGAAGTGATAAGCAAAGCCGGCGCGATGCGTGAGCAGATCGAGCACGGTCAGCGGTGCTCTGACCGGGTCGGTTTCGTCGAGCGGGCCGGTGGGGTCGCGCAGCACGGATGGCGCCGCCAGCTCCGGCAGCCACGATGAGACCGGCGTGTCGAGCGCAAGCCGATCCTCTTCGATCAGCATCAGGATCGCCGCGCTCGTCACCGGTTTGGTCATCGACGCGATGCGAAACAGCGTGTCGCGCTCCATGGGCAATTGCGCCGCTTCGTCGCGCAAGCCGAGCGGCTCGAAATAGCCGATTTCACCGCGCCGCCAGACCAGCGAAACGACCCCGGTCACTTCGCCTCGGTCCACATAGCCTTGCATGGCGTTCGTGAGCGCCGTCAGCCGGGTGGCTGAAAATCCTGCTGGGTGCATGCTTCTCCTGAGTTCCTGGGCGTTACGTTCCCTTATTTCTGCAGGAAACGTTACCCGATCAGACGGTACACGTCACCCTCTTGGCGGACGGTTATGTTTTCTGCCGCTCCTCCAATGCGGAGAGAGCCGCATTGAGCCGTTTGACGCGACTGGCCTGCGCGGGCACCAGTGGCGCGCCGGACACCAGGTTAATGCGGTTGCGCCAGTAAGACAGCGGGATGCGGTCTTCAGCGGAAATATGCGTGATTACGTTTTCAAGGTGTTCGATATCTTTTTCGAGTTGGAGGTGATTCATTGCTGTCCCCGGAATTACTCGTTGAGCCAATGTAGAAGCACAAAGCATGCCGCGATTGCTCCAGCCACTCAGTTGAAACGGAAAGTTTTCCTGAAGTCAATAATTCGGGCCGCCGCGAACCGGCAAAACCTGCACATTGTTTTGATTGTGAGCCGGCCCGATGAGGGTACTGCGGCGAAACCTCGCGTTCCGTTAGATGCCGCACCGACTTCGCTTAACGGCGAAATCCGAGCGCTTTGCTATCGGCGCAAACGGTAAAAGTAATAATCCCGAAGAAGTCCGATTAATATTCGCTGCGCATCGTAGCCGTTTCTGTCAATGCACATTAGAGCCGGATATTGATGACGGTCATATGCCATTGGCATGACATCCGTTCGCCGTACGGCCGGGTTTTGTCGGGTAAAACGAAATCTGCGCAGAGAGGGAGATGCCCGCCCTGTGGCCGAGCTTGGCCGAGCGGCGGGATCGAGGAAGGAAAGTGGCAATCGCACGCACCGCGCCGGCCATCGGCCGGCATGGCGTCATTTCGCCCGGCAGGCGTAAATCAGACTGAGCGTGCCGTTGTCTCTGGATTGGCGCACGACGTCGAACGCGCCGCCGCACGCCGCGTTTGCCTGCTGCGAGCAGGAGTCCGAGCCGGCCGGACATTGGACCAGAGTCGTCTGACGGCCGTCCGACAGAAACAGCGGTGCGCTGCTGCTGCAACCGCACAGCAAGACGATGGCGGGAAGCGCCAGCGTGGCGCCGGCGCGGCGCGCGAAAGAGGAGAGACTGCGTTTCATTTGAAACCCCGATCACATCTTGTTTTTCGATCACGCGATTGTGCCACGCGGCAATTGCACTGCGTCGCGCGATGTCGCCGGACTTCGTCACACCTCGATGCCGTATGCCGCGATCTTCTTGTAGAGCGTCGCGCGGCCCATGCCGATCTGCATGGCCGTCTCGATCACGCGGCCGCCGTTGGCACGCAAGGCGTCGCCGAGGAAACGCTTTTCGAACGCAGCCATGGCGTCGCTCCACGACGTCGCTTCAGGCGCCGCCGAAGCCGCCTCTGAAGCGTGCGCGTCAGAGGCGGCGGGTACGTGCGAACGATGGCCGCCTTGCGCCGGGCCAATGAACGGCGCCAGCGCACGCGCATCGATTCGCTCGCTGTCCGAGAGCACCACCGCGCGCTCCAGCGTGTTGCGCAACTCGCGCACGTTGCCGGGCCACCCATACGAACACAGCAGCCGCAAGGCATCGTCCTGCAATTCGAAGTGACTGGCGCCGCGCGCTTGCGTCGACAGGTCTTCGAGCATGGTGTAGGCGAGCGCTTCGATATCGGACGAACGCTCGCGCAGCGCCGGCGCGTGGATCGTCAGCACGTTCAGCCGATAAAACAGGTCCGCGCGGAAACGCCCTGCCGCGACCAGCGCCGGCAAATCCGCCGAGGTCGCGGCAATAATCCGCACGTCCGCGCGAACGATCCGGTTCGAGCCAAGCGGCTCGAACTCCTTGTCCTGCAGCACGCGCAACAGCTTGCCCTGCAAAGGCAGCGGCATGTCGCCGATTTCGTCGAGAAACAGCGTGCCGCCGTTCGCCAGTTCGAACTTGCCGACGCGTCCTTTCCGGTCGGCACCGGTATAGGCACCGGGCGCGGCGCCGAAGAATTCCACCTCGAGCAAAGTGTCCGGAATCGCCGCCACGTTGACGGTCACGAGCGGCCAGTTCGCCCGTGCCGATCCGCCGTGAATGGCATGCGCCAGCAGTTCCTTGCCTGTGCCGGTTTCGCCGAGCAACAGCACCGGGGACTCGAGTTGCGCGGCGCGGCGCGCCTGGCGCTTCACTTCGAGACTGGCCGCGCTTGTGCCGACAAAACTGCCGAACGTGTATTTCGCCCGTCTTGCCTGCGCGAGCGACTGGCGCGTTGCAATCAATTCTTCCTGCACGCGCGAGTAATGGGAAAAAAGCGGCGTGAGCGCCTTCAGCTCATCGAACAGCGCGAAACCCACCGCGCCGACCGTATCGCCCGCATCGTCTTTCAGCGGCAACCGCGTCACGACAAGCGGCTCGCGGCCTGTTTCGAGGATGTCGAGCAGAATCGGTTTGCCGGTCTTCACGACCTCGCGCATCAGGCTATTGGGGATAACCTCCTCGCAGTCCCGGCCAATCGCCTGTTCCGGGTCAGAAAAACCGAAGCGCGCCGCGTAGCGCTTGTTGATCCAGACGACACGCGCCTCGGCGTCGACGATGAACGTGCCTTCGCTGAAGTTTTCGAAAGTGCGGAAAAGCGAATCCATCGCCCGGCGGAGTACGTCGCCGTAGGTGGCGGGCAGGCCCGCCCAGTCGTTCATCATGGTGTCGCTGTCTCCGGCTATCGTTCTATTTATGCATATCTCATTTCGTAGACAAGATTATCTCACCTGCGAGATTGCCAGCAAGCTTACCCAATAATGGTTTAACCTCGACTCGGTCCAAGTTTGGCCGATCGGCGTCCCGTTCTGGAGACGTTTGGGTACAATCGGCCGCATCGCGTTTCGAACTTCGGCCTGTGAAATCAACGGCCAGGCCGCTGCGGCGTGTGTGGCATGGAATCTGCATTTGCGGGCGCCGGGCCGTCGCAGTCATCGAGACGGCGTACACGTAGAACAACCAAGCTTTGGAGACTCAATGTCCTTTGTTATCGTCCTCGCCGCGCTGGCGTTTCTGATGTTCGCCGCGTATCGCGGCTACAGCGTCATTCTGTTCGCGCCTATCGCCGCCCTCGGCGCCGTGCTGCTGACCGATCCAGGCGCCGTCGCGCCGGTGTTCTCCGGCATCTTCATGGAGAAGATGGTCGGCTTCGTGAAGCTTTACTTCCCCGTGTTTCTGCTAGGCGCGGTGTTCGGTAAAGTCATCGAACTGTCCGGCTTTTCCGAATCGATCGTGGCTGCGGCCATCCGCTACATCGGCCGCTCGCGCGCCAATGCAGTGATCGTCGCGGTGTGCGCACTGCTCACCTATGGCGGCGTATCGCTGTTCGTGGTGGTGTTCGCGGTGTATCCGTTCGCCGCGGAGCTGTATCGTCAGAGCAATATTCCGAAACGCCTGATGCCTGGCGCGATCGCGCTCGGCGCGTTCTCATTCACCATGGATTCGCTGCCGGGCACCCCGCAGATCCAGAACATCATCCCGACCACCTTCTTCAAGACGACGTCCTGGGCCGCACCCACGCTTGGCGTTACGGGTTCGCTGTTCATCATCGTGGTCGGCCTCACCTATCTGGAATGGCGCCGCCGTGCAGCAATGGCGACCGGCGAAGGCTACGGCACGGATCTCGTCAACGAGCCGGAACGCATCGAATCGAAGCAACTGCCGCATCCGCTGCTCGCGGTTGCGCCGCTGGTGCTGGTCGGCGTGGCGAACTTCATGCTGACCCGCTGGATTCCGAACTGGTACGGCACGACATACACCGTCGCCCCGGACATCCTGCCGGGTATCCACACGCCGGTCACGACGGCGATCAAAAACGTCGTCGCGATCTGGGCTGTTGAAGGCGCGCTGCTACTCGGTATCCTGATGGTCGTGGCAACGGCGTTCGGCCGCGTGCGCGAACGCTTCGCGGTCGGCACCAAGGCGGCGGTCGCGGGCGCGCTGCTGGCTTCGTTGAATACGGCTTCGGAGTACGGCTTTGGCGGCGTGGTCGCGGCCTTGCCCGGCTTTCTGGTGGTCAGCGATGCGCTGAAGAGCATTCCGAATCCGCTCGTCAATGCGGCCGTTTCGGTGAGTTCACTGGCCGGCATCACGGGTTCGGCATCGGGCGGTATGAGCATCGCGCTCGCGGCCATGTCCGACACTTTCATCAAGGGCGCGGAAGCCGCGCATATTCCGATGGAAGTGCTGCACCGGGTCGTTGCAATGGCGAGCGGCGGCATGGACACGCTGCCGCACAATGGCGCGGTGATCACGCTGCTGGCGGTCACGGGTTTGACCCACCGCCAGTCGTACCGCGATATCTTTGCGGTGACGGTGATCAAGACGCTGGCGGTTTTCTTCGTGATCGCGGTGTATTACATGACGGGGCTGGTTTAACTGTTTCGCTCTGGCAGACGACCGATCGTGCCTTCCACGAACGTGAACGGTCGGCCTCGTCGCCGCAAGCGCGCCGCATCAGGCCGCATCAGGCCGCATCACGCCGCGCTTGCGGCGACGCCACATGTCGCGAATGAAGCATCTCCTGCCCGGCATTTTGATCGGTTAGCTTAGCGCCATCGACAATCCAAGCCCGCTAACCGACCGCCCCCATGAGCACCGCGCCCGCCTTCTGGATGATCCCATCCGCCCCGACACCGGTCGGGCCCTTCTCCCATGCCACTGAAACCGACGGCTGGGTGTTCCTGACCGGCCAGATGCCGACGTCCCCCACCGACGACGCCGCGCCGCTGCCGGACGGCGTGGTCGCGCAGACGCAACGGGTGATGGACAACCTCGTACTCGTCCTGGAAGGCGTCGGTCTGGGACTGCAACACGTGGTCGCCGTGCGCATCTTTCTGACGGAGTTCAAACGCGACTACGCGACGATGAACGAGACCTACCGCGCCTATTTCCCCGCCGACGCGCTACCTGCCCGAACCTGCATCGGCGTCACCGCGCTCGCGCGCGATGCGCTGGTCGAGATCGACTTCATCGCGAAGCGGCCGGATTGATCCGCCACGACCGAAACGCCATTGGCAACGGCGTCTGGATCAATGCATCGACGCTTCATCCAGCCCGAAGCGATCGCACATCGCCTCGTGCAGCGAGATCGCACGTTCGTCCATTTCGGTCGTCCAACTTTCGCTGCTCTCGCATAGCCGCTGCAGCTCGCGACATTGCTGCGCGAACTGCCGTTCCTGCACCACGAGGAACGCGCCGGCTGCGCTATGCGCCCAGCCGCCCAATGCTTCCCGGTCTTCCTGCTCGACAATCGCCATCAACCTCGGCAGATCGCTCTGCAAGTGCTGTTTCAGCAAGGCCGTGTAACGCGTCTTGTCGTCCGCGCTGAGCGAACTGACCGGATCGGAGATTGCGCCAGCCACAGCCGAAGTCACCGGCGCCACCGCCGCATCTGCCGTCACAGTTGGCCGTGACGTTGCCGCCCGCGACCCCGCCGGCATCACCGTAAGCAACGCCGTTTCCAGCTCGCTCAACGACGCCGGCTTCGCGACATAGCCGCTAAAGCCGCGTTCGCGCCAGCCTTCCTGCTGCTGATTGCCGGTAACCGCGCTAAAGGCCAGCACCGGCAAGTCCGTATGCGCTTTGCGCAACGACGCGAGTAGTTCGTAGCCGTCCATGACCGGCATGTGGATATCGGTCAGCACGACCTCGAAGTGTCCCTGTTCGAATGCCGCCAGCGCTTGCCGCCCGTCGCCGGCGACCGTCGGCACACAGCCGAGCGCGTCGAGCTGCTCGACGATCAAGGTCTGGATCAGCGGATTGTCTTCTGCAACCAGAATCGTCAGACCACGCAGCGCCGGATTGACCGTTGGTTGCGGCGCCACTGAGGAGTCGCTGGAGGGCGTCGCCCTATTGCCTGCACCGTCCGCGCTATCCGTCGACAGATCGACTGCCGACAGAATCGCCGTGCGGCTGAACTCACTGGCTTCGATCACACCGTCGGCACGCACGGCCGGACGATGCGGTCCGCCGCGCGTGATCCACACCACGCCGACAGGCTGCGTTGCACGCAACTCCGCGATGGCGTCGAGGCTGTACTCGCCGGTCACCACCAGCACGTCAGGCCGGTTCACTCGCAGCCATGCTAGCGCGCTGTGCATCGACGTCACCGTTTGCACCGCCCGCCCCGTGCGGAGGAACCAACGCTCGAGCATCTGCCCCGACTCTCGCTCCTGACACAGAACGAGCCCATTGCCTCGACGCGCCGGCTCGACAACCGGCGCACGCAATTCATCGGGCGGTGGTGCAAGCGGTATCGAGACGCTAAACGCGCTCCCCACACCCAGCACGCTCTCGACCGAAATATGCCCACCCATGAGTTCGCACAGCCGCGCGCAGATCGACAGACCGAGTCCGGTGCCACCGTAGCGGCTCGAGGTGCTCGCCTCGCCCTGTTCGAACGGATTGAAAATGCGCGCCACCAGTGCCTGGTCCATGCCGATACCGGAATCGCAAACCCGGAACGTCAGAACCGGGCGGCCTTGCAGATCGTCCTGCACCTCTCCATTCAGCGTGATCTTGCCGCTCGACGTAAATTTGAACGCATTGCTCAGAAGATTGTTGACGATCTGCGCGATGCGCGTGCGGTCGCCACGCACCATCTGGTCGAGTGTCGGCGACAGATGCGAATAAAACCGAATCGCACGATCCGCCTTCATTGGCGCGTAGGAGAGCGCGATGTTTTCGAAGTCGTCGATCGGGCGGAACAATTCGCTCGTGAGTTTCATCTCGCCGGCGTCGATCTTTGAAAAGTCGAGAATGTCGTTGACGATGCGGCGCAGCGCGTCGGCCGCCACGTTCAGCGCGGTGAGTCGTTGCGCGTGCGCATCGAGTCCAGGCGTGCGCGCAAGCAGTTCGAGGTTGCCGAGCAAGGCATTCAACGGCGTGCGGATTTCGTGGCTCATCGACGCGAAGAAATTCGTGCGCGCCCGCATCATGGTTTCCGTACTCTGCTGCGCGAGCCGCAGTTGCTGTTCGAGTGCATGCTGCGTGGTCACGTCGAGAATCGCGCAGAACAGCACGTTTTCGCCGGCGTAACGCGCGGCGGCGTAGGTGAGCTGCAGGAACTGCGCGGGCGCGCCTTCGTCCGGCTGCGATTGCGGTTGCGGTTGCGGTTGCGGTTGCGGTTGCGGTTGCGGTTGCGGTTGCGGTTGCGGTTGCGGTTGCGGTTGCGGCTGCGGCTGCGGCTGCTGTTGCGGCTGCGTTACCGGTTGCGACACATGCGGCTGCTGCCGATTGGGTCGTGCAGGCACGACAAAAGCGGCGACCTTCGCAAACGCCGTCACCGAGGGCTTGTCCGGCGCCTGCGCCGAGAACTCACCGACAATGTGCGGCGGCAAGCGGTTGCTGCCCGGTTCGATATGCAGCAATTCGGCGGCTATTGCGTTGGCGTTGATGATCGAATAGTCGTTTTGCCGGACGATGCACAACCCGATCGGCGTCGCGCTAACCAGGATGTGATTGATTGTTTCGCTTTCCAGCGCGCGCGTTGTTTCCGCGACGCTGTTGCGCAACAGACGCAGGCCCCAGAAACGGGCCATCAACGCAATCGTCAGCAGGATCAGCAGCGTGAGACCGGCTAGCGCCACCAGATGCCAACTGAGCGCCGCAGCCAGTGCATACCACGACATATAACCGACCAGCGAGCCGAGACCCGATATAAGCGGCTTGCTCAGAAATACGCCGTTTCGAATGTAGTGATAGGTGTTGGGCGTCGCGCTGGAGAAAGCGCCCTGCAACGTTTTCGCCGTGGGCCCATCGACCGGCGGCGACGCCACGATCAAGCGATGATCCGCGCCCATCAGCATCAAGCTTCCTTCATTGGTGGGCCGGGCGAGAAGGGCGGAAAGGGTGTCGAGAGGGATGCTCATCACGATCAGCGTGGTCGGCGTATCGCCGTTGTAGTGCACGCCCACCGCCGAGATCACCGGGATGCCTTGCAGCGGATCGCGATACGGACCAATCCAGACAAGCTCGCCCTTGCCAGGCACACGCTTGCCGGTTCGCGCCTGCAACTCGCGTTCGAGTGCGTCGCGCAGGACGCTGACGAGCGCCGGCTGCAACGCCGGCGAAGCCGAGGCAGGGGCGGTTGCGCCTGTCGCCGGTGGCGCGAGTGACGGCAGGATCGCGGCATAGTCTTCATCCAGCCCGATCAGCACCGCGCGTTGCCGCAATTCGAAGGCTAGCTGGGTCACCAGTGTGGACTTGGCCGCGTCGTACAGCCGCCATAGCTTCACGCTGAACGCCGGGCCCCACGCCTTGCGCGTTGCTTCGCCAACCAGCACGTCGAATTGCTCGCTGCCCCTGTCTACCGTGCCGCGGCCGACGCCGGTCTGCAATACCGATTGTTCGACGCTGTCCGGCACGCTCAGCACGTTATGCGTGTCGTGATAGTAGTCGAGGGTGAATTCGGCGCGGCGTAGCACCGACTCTTCACGGTGCAGCGCCAGAGAGATATCGGCGGCGTTCTGGGTGGCGATGGCGCGCCGGTAGTCGAGTTCCCTGCCCACGGCAAGAGCGGCCAGCAACAGCGCGAACAGGACGATGATCAGCATCAGCAAAGCGATCGTCGCCAGGTACACCCGCTGTTGACGTTTCGCGTTTTGCGCGAGCGAAGCAAACGCCTGGGCCAATGACTCCTGAGTACGGTCGAGGATCTTCTGCATCGTCTCGCTCGAGTGGCGGATTCGCGCAGGCAGACCGCTGCGGGTGTCGAGGTGACGAAATGCGTCTGCAGGCCTTGTCCGGCGCAGTGTAACGCTTTTGAAGGCACGGCGAAACGCATCGCGGACGAGGTCCGGATGCCGGCGCGACGCTGCGCTCGGGTCGAGCACGAGGTGCGCGAACTTGATTGAGCGGGAAGAATTGACATTGATCTGATAGATCGGCGTTACTCCCACCTCGACAGTCCCGAATTGACGCATCAGGATGGCAACGTCAGCGCCCAACTAGTTGCAAGGGCAGGCTGACCCGAGTAACAACGGCGTTTAGCAGCCCGTCCCTTCAAGGACGGGCTATTTTTTTGCGGCGTGTTTCTCTCGCTGCACCGGCTCATAATCGAAGCGCGCGTCAGCACCGTGACAACCGGGCAGAAGGGCTGCACCGTCACGGGGCACGAAAAATGCAGCCGTCGACGCGGGGAGTCGCGTTAAACTGGTTGTCACAGTCGGGCGCCACGGCTCGCATTGCCCGGCGGGCCACGCCCGCCATACGTCTAGGCAGCACGGCGTGGCATCCCGGCAGGCAGATGGGTGGCGGGCAAATTCCCCACGTGTGAGCGCCGCGCGACAGACGGCGCGCCAACGTGCCCGTACAATGGTTCGATCAACAACGGAACAAGGACAACCTCGATGCGCACTACCGGGTCCTCCGGGTCAATGGCCCTGCTCACCGAATACGACGACGCAACGGCGCGCGAACTCCGCTCGCTGCGCCTCGAATCGACAGAAGACGGCAAAGGCATTCTTCTGATCGAAGTCGATGAGCGCAAGCCAGGCATCCACCGCGAAGTGCGCTACGAAATCACGCCGGCCGAACTGATTGCGGCGATTCGCGCGCATGGCGCGGAGTTGCCGGGCGAACAGCACAATCATCGTCAATAAAGCTGCCGCGTACGGTATTGCGCTTATGCGCGAATGCCGTGCGCCGCTTTTGCACCGCCGCCCTGAATTTCCGTACCGAATAACGGCCTACGAGCTTGCGTAGGCCGCGATTCATCACTCGCTTGCCGCAAAAGCTACAATCTGTTTCGCGTTGTTCCATTCGCGTTTCTATTCCGCGTCTTTAACCCGCCAGGCAAGCCGCAGCCACGCTTTTAACACGCGAGTAATGGGCCGCTATTCCGGACATTTGCACGTCTTGAAAATGCGTCCATAATCCTTACATCCTCTGTTGCTTTCCCTACCTGCTCCGCGCCTGAAAGGGCTGCGGATGTAAGCCGATGCTACATGATCTCGTCGAGCAATATGGACCGGCGCTCGTCTTCGTCAACGTGCTGGCCGCCTCGCTCGGGCTGCCGGTCCCGGCGATGCCGGCGCTCGTGCTGTTTGGAGCGATGGCGGCCATGCATCCCGGGTCAGTGGGCACGCAGCTGATGCCGGTCCTCGTGTTGTCGATATTCGCCACCCTGATCGGCGACAGTGCCTGGTATCTCGCCGGCCGTCTGTACGGCGGCAATACGCTGAAAGCGATCTGCCGTCTTTCGCTTTCACGCGACACCTGCGTTAAAAAGACCGAACGCTTTTTCGGCCGCTGGGGCGTGCGCGTGCTGGCGGTCGCGAAGTTCGTGCCGGGCCTGTCGATCGTGTCGATTCCAATGGCCGGCGCAATGAACACGCGCTACCGCACGTTTCTCACTTACGACAGCATCGGCGCCGCCTTGTGGTCGGGTACCGGTTTGATCATCGGTGCGCTGTTCGCCCGGCAGATCGACATGCTGTTCGCCATGGCCGGACGCCTCGGCCGCACGGCCGCGCTGGTGGCCGTCGCGTTGCTGCTGCTGTATGCCGCCTATCGCTGGATTCGCCGGCGCCAGCTGATTTCCACGCTCGCGACCCAGCGGATCGAAGTCGAGGAGCTGGCGGCGCTGGTCGCGGCCGGCAAAACACCGGTCGTGTTCGATATCCGCTCGCAGGAAAAGCGCGCGCTCGACCCGTTCGTGATTCCGGGCTCGCAATTCGCCGACGAGCGGCAACTCGAAGAGATCGTCGCGAAGTATCCGCACGATCAGAAGGTGGTGATCTACTGTTCGTGCCCGAATGAAATATCCGCGGCATGGATGGCCAAACAGATGAACGAAGCCGGCTTCGCCGATGTGCTGCCGTTACGCGGCGGCATGGAAGCCTGGCGCGACTCGGGCAAAACGGTGGACGCGCTGCCCGGCATGCCGCCGCCCGACGTGGCGGTCGACGATATCGCGCCGAAGGCCGTGTAGCGCGGCAGCGCACTCATATTGGCGCCGTCGCGCGCCCGCGCCGCTTCGCCCCCCGTGTCGATCAATCAGGATGAACACAGAAGGAGCGGTTTAATGCTGTCGACTCAAGAAGCTGAAGGGCAACAGACCGTCGTTGCCGACGCGCCGTTTTCGTCGCTTGCAACGCGCATGCATCAGATGTTCCCCGAACTCACGTGTGCGGAAATCGATCGTCTGCGCCGGTTCGGCGAAGTAGGCCACTGGGAAGCCGGTGAGTTGCTGTTCGAGACCGGCTACACCGGCCCTGGCATGTTCGTGCTGCTGGATGGGCGCGTGAAGGTTTACCAGCGCGATGGCATCGGGCGCGAGGTGGTGATTGCGGAACATGGCGCCAAGCACTTTCTCGCGGAAGTCGGTCAGCTGTCCGGGCGGCCCGCGCTGGTTAACGGCATGGCCGTCACCCCGGTCGATGCTCTGCTGATTCCGCCGGACAAGCTGCGCGCGCTGATCGTCGCCGAGGCGGAACTGGGCGAGCGCATCATGCGGGCGCTGATCCTGCGGCGCGTGTCGCTGATCGAAAAGGGCGCGGGTGGCCCGATTCTGATCGGCAACAGCAGCGACGCACGGCTCGTCATGCTGCAAGGCTTCCTGTCGCGCAACGGCCATCCGCACTCGGTCATCGACGAACGCGACGAAGACGCGCTGCGTCTGATCGAGCAATTCGCCGCGCAGAAAGAAGACATGCCGCTGGTGATCTGCCCGGACGGCTCGGTGCTGCGTCATCCGAGCATGCCGGAACTCGCCACCTGCCTCGGTTTGCTGCCCGATCTCGACGATTCGCATGTGTACGACGTCGCGATCGTCGGCGCCGGCCCGGCCGGCCTCGCCACCGCCGTATACGCGGCGTCCGAAGGACTCTCGGTGATCGTGCTCGACAGCCGCGCGCCAGGCGGCCAGGCGGGCGCCAGTTCGCGGATCGAAAACTATCTCGGCTTTCCGACCGGCATCTCCGGGCAGGCGCTGGCGGGCCGCGCGTTCGTGCAGGCGCAGAAATTCGGCGCGCATGTGGCGATTCCGGTCCACGTCAAGGCGCTGCATTGCGCGGAGTCGCCGTACCGGCTGGAGCTCAAGTGCGGCGGCAAGATCACGTCGCGAACCATTGTGATCGCGAGCGGAGCGGTCTATCGGCGCCCCGCCCTCGAAGGGCTCGACCGTTTCGATGGGCGCGGCGTGTACTACTGGGCGTCGCCGGTCGAGGCCAAACTGTGCAAGCGCCAGGAGATCGTGCTGGTGGGCGGCGGCAATTCGGCGGGCCAGGCGATCGTCTATCTGGCGACACACGCGGCCAAGGTCCATGTGCTGATCCGCCGAAGCGGCTTTGAAGCCACCATGTCGCGCTATCTGATCGACCGCATCCGTTCGCTGCCGAATGTGTTCGTGCATCCGAATTCGGAAATCGGCCGGCTCGAGGCGGATGAAATCGGGTTGGCGTCGGTCTCGTTGAAAAAGCCTCTGCCGGACGGCACCCAAAGTTTCGATACGCGGCATCTGTTCCTGTTCACCGGCGCGGATCCGAATACCGAGTGGCTGCGCACCTGCGGCGTGCAACTCGACGACAAGGGCTTCGTGCTGACCGGCACCAACGTAGAGGGAGCCTCCGTCTGCGATCTCGCCACGACTGTCGAAGGCGTGTATGCAATCGGCGACGCGCGCGCGGGGTCGACGAAACGCGTCGCGGCGGCGGTCGGAGAAGGCGCGGCAGTGGTCGCGCAGATCCACCAGCTGCTGGCCGTTTCGGCAGAAGAGGCGGTGGCTTTGGGAGCATGAAGGCGGCTTGGCCGGGGCCGCACACCGGTTGTTCGAGACCGGTGCGCCGCGCCGGCGTGGCGCGCCGCTTTCCTGCCCGCCATGTCACAATCCACGCCCGCGCGCGCCTGTCAGTCAGGCTATCCCGCGCCACGCATTGCCTGCCCGCCAACCGAGGGCGGGTAATCTGTTGTTACACACGCCTTCAACTGGTTGCACCTGTCCTGCTTTCTGTTTCGTAATATATCGTCAGCTATTCGACAGCGAATGGCCGGCTCTTTCGAAACAGGAGACAAGCATGATCAACCGCGCGATTGTTTTCACCGCCTTCGGCCTTGCCGCTGCCTTCGCATCAACCACCGCTTTGGCCCGGGTGGACGTCGGGGTGTTCGTCAACACACCCGGCCCCGTTTATGCGCCGCCGCCTGTGATTTATGCGCCTCCGGTCGTTTATGCGCCCCCGCCTCCGGTTGTTTATGCGCCGATGCAACCGGCGTATGGCTATGGGTATCGCGGCGATTACTATCGCGGGTATCGCGAGCGGCATGACCATGGTCGCCACCGCGGCTGGGATAAGCACCACAAGCGCGACTGGTAATGTCCGCTCGGCCACGGCGCCGGGTTGCCGGGTTGCCGGATTGCTGAGTTGTTGAACCTAGTCATTGCGTCCGCTCCGCCCTCCAAACCGCCATGCTCCGGTTGCACTCCGCGCCAATTCGTCTGCCGTATTCGCGCTACAGTAGCGGCTGCTGATTCAGGCCGGACCTCGCGTCCGCTCCCATCGCAGTCACTCATCGACCCAAGCCCGTGACCGACGCCCGCGTGAAGACCCTTCCGCTATCCGCCGCGCGCACCCTGCATCTGGCCGCGCAAGGTTTGCTGACGCCGCCGCGCCGCAAAGCCGTCAAAGCCGACGTGCTCGACGCGATCCGCCGCATGGCGCAATTGCAGATCGACACGATCCACGTCGTCGCGCGCAGTCCGTATCTGGTGCTGTTCAGCCGGCTCGGCGCGTATCCGCAGCAATGGCTCGACGAGCATCTCGCCGAAGGCAAGCTGTTCGAATACTGGTCGCATGAAGCCTGTTTCGTCCCGATCGAAGACTACGCGCTGCTGCGTCACCGCATGCTCGACCCGAGCGACATGGGCTGGAAATACGCAGCGGAGTGGCACAAGAAGCACCGCAAGGACATTGAGACGCTGCTCGCGCACATCCGCGCAACAGGTCCTGTGCGTTCAGCGGACTTCGCTCGCGAGGCAGGCACCGGCAACGGCTGGTGGGACTGGAAACCGGAGAAGCGGCATCTGGAAGTGCTGTTCGCGATCGGGCAACTGATGGTGGCCGAGCGGCGTAATTTTCATCGCGTCTACGATCTGACCGAGCGCGTGCTACCCGGCTGGGACGACGCACGCGACCTGCCGCCACGGGAAGCCGTCGCCGAGGAAGCGTTGCGGCGAACCTGTCGCGCGCTCGGTGTCGTGCGGGCCGATTGGGTTGCCGATTACTATCGGCTGCCGCGCCGGCCCTATCGCGACGAACTGCGTACGCTCGCCGATCGGGGCGAACTGATCCCGGTGCAAGTAGAAGGCTGGAAGCAGGACACCTTCGTCCACCGTGAATTCGCACCGATGATCGACGACGCGGCGACCGGCAAGCTTGCGTCAACCGTCACCACGGTGCTGTCGCCGTTCGATCCGGTGGTATGGGACCGCAAGCGCGCCGCCGCGCTTTTCGACTTCGACTATGCGATCGAATGCTATACACCGGCGGCGAAGCGCAAATACGGCTACTTCGTGCTGCCGATTCTGAGCCGGGGGCGCCTGGTCGGTCGCGTGGATGCGAAAGCGCACCGGAGCACCGGCGTGTTCGAACTGAAGTCCTTGCACATCGAACCCGGCGTGCGGCTCAGTGCGAGGCTTGCGGGCGATCTGCGCCGCGCTTTGCAGCGCTGTGCGGACTGGCACGGCACGCCGCAACTGGAAATCGCATCCGCGCCGCCGGAATGGCTTGAGGCGTTGAGCGTGGGCAGCACGACGGAAGCTTAAGCGCGCGGCACAAGAGCCGTAATCAATGCAGCGCCGCCCACGCGAGCGACAAGGAAAACACGCCCAGCACGATCGACGCGCCACGCTGCATCTTCACCGGATTCAGCCAGGTGAGTTTGCCGCTGCCGAGCGCCGCGCCGAACGCGATCCACGCAAGCGCGATCGGCACCAGCAGGCAGGCGAACATCAGCATCGCCATGGCATATGCGGGCAGATGCGTGAACGCAACGGCGGGAAAGATCGTCCCGGCGAACAACAAACCTTTCGGGTTGAGCAGCGTCGCCACGAATAGCGTGCGCATGCCGCTCGCCTGCTGCGTCGAATCGGGCAAGGCGACCGCCGCGCGCCACATATCGACGGCGAGATACGCGATGTACAAGCCGGCCGCCACGCGCAGCAGCGAAGGCAACCACGGCCACGCGTGTGCCGCTTGCGCAAGAAAATGTCCCCACACGGAAATCGACACGAGATAGCCGGCCAGTTCGGCGGCGATCAGCGGCAACGAACGTTGCATGCCCTGGCGCAACCCGGCCGCCGCGAGCAGCGTATTGGTCGGGCCCGGCGTAATCAGCACAACGAGGATGCCGACAGCCAGCAACGCGATAGCGGACGTGGAAAGCATAAAAAAGGCGCAATGTTGGAAACAATGCGCCTTTTTATCACAGAGAACCGTGCCGCCGAAAAGCGGAGGTGATTGCGGTGGCGAAATGCATCGCTAAATTGTCACCGCCCATCGCAACAACAAACGCCTGCTCCACATCGGCGCTTCATGCCGATGCGAACCACGCGCGCCCGCAGGTGGCGCGCCACCGCCTTCAGTGCTCCAGTTTCGCGCGCAATTCGCGAGCGGCTTCCAGCAGCCCCTCATAACCCGAACGGGCGTGCTCCGGCAGATCGGGATCGCCGACGAACGCGCCAAGCGTTTCGATCAGGCTATACAGAATGCCCTTTGCGGCACCGGAAGCAATGCTGCCGGACGACACCTGCTGGTCCACGTGACTCAGCGCGGCATCGAGGTGTTCCAGGTCGGGCCGGTCGCCCGGGGGCGGCTGAGGCGTTACGTCTTGCGTCATGATGAATCTTCTCTCCGGTCCCATGCATCAGTGAACAAAGCCATCCTTACACGTTGTTATATACCGATCGCGCGCCGGCGTCCATTCGTGATCGGACTCAGCGCGATTCGCATGATCCACGTTAAGGTGTCCACCGATACATCAGGATTTTCGCGCGCGCGTCGTCTTCCAGCAGGACGACGTATTCGCCATTGTCACGCTGCACGGCGCTGATGCCGAGGTAGACATCCACCCAGCCACTGGTGTTGCCGACGCTCGCCCCCGGCGTCATATAGCCGATCGCCTGCCCGGTGCGCGTGTCGTACACATCCACCTTCGCGGTGTACAACTCGGCGACGAAAATGTAATTGCCTGCCACCGCGACGCCGACCGTCGTGGTCTGCGGATTGGTCTGCGTGTTCCATGGCAACGAGACTGTGTATTGCTGCGCCGGTGTGCCGGAACTCCAGTTGTCATAGCGCGCCAGCACCGGACCCGCCTCCTTCCAGTGCGTCGAATCCCACGGGATCGCGCTCGTGAAACCGGATATGTACATGGTGTCGGTCGCGGCGATATAGACGATCCGCGCAATCCGCGTGAACGGTTGCGGCATCGCGAACATCTTCGAGCTTGCGTACGTGTAGATCGGATTGCCGGCCGAGTCGAGACCTTGCAACGGCATCTCGCGGATGCCGCTCTTCGGCGTGGCGAGCCACACGTTGCCGGGCGTATCGACCCACCAGAAGCCGTTGCCGACCGTGCTGCCCGTCGATGGATTGCTGCTGATCTCGCTCGCGTCGACCGTGCCGTCGCCATTGCTGTCGCGCCACAGCCATTCGCCATACGTCGGCTGCCCTGCGGGCCACGAGCCCGGCAGCGGATTTTGCGCCAGCAAGCCGGACGGAATCGCCACTTCGCCATGCGCCGCGTCGAAGCGATAGACGTTCAGATAATGCGCGCCCGGATCGAGCGTGTAGAGATAGCGCCGACCGTCGATTCGCCGCACCATCGGTTCGCCGCGCACGCCACGCGGTTCGTGAAACGCCGGGTCGTCGGGATACGCGAAACGATCGAGCGTGAAGCCCACATACGACCATTCCCGGCCTACCGGCTGGCGGTAATCGAGCGTGAAGCGCTTCGAGCCGGTGTAGACCGAATTCGGCGTCGCCGGATCGAACCCCGCGCTATCGACAAAGGTCAGGCCGTACAGGCGCCAGTTGAAGGCATGCGAGCCGAGCACAAAGCTTTCGAGCACAGCCCCTTGACCGACCGATGCCGAGCCGAGCGGCCTTGGACCTTCGCCATTCTGCGCGACGTACAGATTGCCTGCGGGATCGACACCCAGGCCAGTGATGCCATTGAATCGCCAGTTGCCCGGCACACCCTTGACCGCGTGGAAGATGCCATTGCGCGTGCCGATCGACTCGGCGATTCGCGGCTGGCCGTCGGCATACTTGTTGAAGACGAGAATCTGTTGCGCCGGTCCATTGTCGGCGACCAGGATTTGCCCGGACGGCGAGATTGCGATGTCGGTCGGCACCGTGCCGGCGGGCAACGGCACGGTGCCGGAGAGCGCGGTGCCGTTGGCGGCATAATGCAGAATGCTTAGGTTTCCAGATGAGACACCGCTCATCACCCACAGCGTCGAATCGGTATCCAAAGCGATTCGCCCTGGCGAGGGCACATTCCATGAGCGCAGGCGCCGCATCGATGCGGCATCGAACACGACGATCCGGCTGTTGTACGTATCGGCGACATACAGTTCGGTATCGGTAGCGGCCATCCCGCGAATGCCCGCATCGGTGCCGGTGGTCACTGCGTTCAGCCGCAGGAAACTGTTCTTTGTCGCGTTGGCGCTATTGCCGATGCCGCTCGTGAAAGGCGCGCCAGTCGCCAGATTGGCAAGCGTGCGACGCGTAATGCCGAACCACGTCTGGTTGGCCGGCGGATAGTCCGCGCCGACGAGTCCATTGTTCTCGTTGCCGATCGACATTGCCGCGTACAGGTAGGTATGGTTCGTCGCGACCGCATCGCCGCCGGCGGCGCCCCAGCCGTGTGTCGAACCGGCCACGGCGATCTTGTCGCCCGCACGGTACGCGGCAATTTCGCTGCCGCTTTCATCCCAGGGGGCGTTGGTATAAACGGTGCCGTCGGCGCCGACGCTGATCGCCTGAATGTCCTGCTGCATCCACTTGCCATCGCCGAAACCAAAGCTATTGCCGATCCAGGACGTGGTGTAGCTGAGTTGCGATTGTCCGGATGCGTTGAGAGGAAGCAGACTGTGGACGACAAGAACCGCGACGCCAAGGCGAGAGAAGATTTTCACGACGGTATTTCCTTGCGAGGTGCGAAGCGCGCACGGCCGGCGTGTCCGGCGCGCCATCGCATGTATGCGGATCGATTAGCTATCGCACATACGTGAACGTTGACGTTTTATCCTCGCATGGAAAGAGCGGAAATTTATTCGCAAAAAATTCGCGGTAAGGAGTTGATCGCTTAAACAATTCGAAGCGCATAGCTTTGCGCGGGAAAGCGGCGTTGTTTGCTCTTGAGTCTCACTTGATGGGTTTATCGTCGCGCGTCGCGCAGGTTGGTGGTCCTCTTCGCGCTCTTGTATGGCGGTTCGGTGATGCTGGGATCATCTTGGTGTTTGGGATTTTCTTGTGTTGTTCTTGTGTTGTTCTTGTGTTGTTAGTGGTCTATTAGTGTTGCCCCTGTGCGGGGCGGCACTTACTTTCTTTGCCGCCGCAAAGAAAGATAAGCAAAGAAAGCGGCTCACACCAATCATGCTAAGTGGGCACCGTTGTCTGGATGGGGTAGTGGCTCCGTGGAGTCTGTGTTCGTGCACCTTCCCGCGCTTGTGACAAGGGTGTCATTCTTCCGGCGGCGCTGCGCGCGCCGAAGCCTACTTCTTAAAACCGTCCGGTTGACTTTTTCGGCGCTGGGGGTTGTTTGGCGAAGCGCTTGCCGTTGCACGCTTCGCGTTTTTTCTTCTCCTGGAAAAGCTCACTGGTGAAATTTTCAGCTCACTTTTTTGCTCCCGGAAAGACTCACCTTTAAGGCTGTCTGTGCAGGCGCTGTCGACCGGACGGTTGATCACGCCGCACAAAAATGCGTCGCGTGAGATCGAACGCCACCAGATTGCCCGCCACCACCAGCAGGAGTCCAAGCACCGCCAACCCGGACCATCGGTAGCCTTCGAATACCGTCGACGCCGCCAGCGCCACAATCGGAAACAACACGGTGCAATAGGCGGCCCGCTCCGGCCCGATGCGTCCGACCAGCATCAGATACGCGGTAAAGCCGATCACCGAGCCGAACACGGCCAGGTAAGCGAGCGCGCCGAGATAACGCGCGTCAGGCTCGATGGAGAAAGAAAAGCCGGCCAGCGCGCTGCCCACCGTCAAGATGCCGGCGCCGATCAGCATCGCCCAGCTATTGGTGGCGAACGGGTGCAGGCCCATCGATTGCATCCGGCTCGACAGCAGATTGCCCGCCGAAAAGCACAAAGTGCCAAGGAACGCGATCGCGAGTCCCAACCATACCGTGTGATCGCCCAGGTGCCCTGCCATCTGCTGGACGAACAGGCACACGATGCCGACCAGCCCCAACGCCGCCCCGGCAATCGCCGACGGTTGCAAAGGACGGCCCATGAAAAGCCGGCCGTTGATCGAGTTCAGCAGCGGCGCAGTGGAAAACACCACCGCGACGAGGCCACTCGGCACCACCTGCTCGGCATAGTAGAAGCACAGAAAGTTAAGACAGAAGAGCGCCAGACCTTGCGCGGCCAGGAAGCGCCAGGCGGCGCGCGGCGGCCAGATCGGCCGGCGCATGATGCGCAGCAGCGCGAACAGCACGAGCGCCGCGATCCAGAAACGCCACGCAATCGACACCGGCGGCGGCACCGCCCCCAGTTGCCATTTGATCGCGATCCACGTGGTGCCCCAGATCAGCACGGTGACGGCATAGAGCGAAAGATTCATGATGAAGCCTGCAGCAGCAAAAAGCGGAAGCCCTACTATGCTGCAGCGCCGGCGGCCGCACTTGTCCAGGATTGCGCACTTTTTCGCCGGAGCGAGCGGCCGGCGACCGCTCGCCCTATACTGGCACCTGCCCTGTCATCGAACACATCCCGCTCGTCCCGTGAACGCCAGACCGCCCGCCACCGTGATCGAATCCACCGAAACGCCGTTCGGCCTTCAGTCGGTCTGTCACACGCTGCAGAGCGCCAACGCGAATCTGGAACGCTTCGCGTGGCTCGGCGACCGGCTCGCCATCGCCGTCTGGACCCGCGACATCGAGGAAGCCGAGACCATCTACGAACAGCCCGGCCATCACACGCTGTCGTGCTACCTGGACGGCGGCTATCGCACCGAGCGTCAGAAGATGCCCGGGCGCTACGGCGCGCCGTCGCGGCTCTGCGCGTTGCCCGGCGAGCATGAATCGCGCTGGTGGGTGCGCGGCCATATGCATTTCATGCATCTTTACTTCCTGCCCGAACACTTCACGCAGCGCGCCGTGCAGGAACTCGATCGCGAACCGCGCGAGCTGACGCTGGCCGATCGCACTTATTTCGAAGACGCCCGCATCGCGAGCCTGTGTCAATCACTGGCCAATGAAGACTGGCAAGACCCCGATGGCCTGCTGCGCACCAATGAAACCGCGCATCAGGTGTTGAGTCTGCTGCTGCGCGCACAAGGCGTGCGTCGCACGGATGCGGCGCTCAAGGGCGGCCTGTCGGTCGCGACTCGCCGGCGCTTGCGCGATTACATCGAGAACCATCTCGCGCAGACCCTCACACTCGGCGAGCTTGCCGGTGTGGCGGCGTTGTCGGAGTTTCATCTGGCGCGCATGTTCCGCGCGTCGTTCGGACTCCCGCCTGCTGCGTGGATCGCGCAGCAACGGCTCGAACGCGCACGCACGCTGCTGCGCACGACGACACTGCCGCTCGCGCAAGTCGCCGAACAATGCGGCTATGCGAACGCCAGTCATTTCAGCCATCGTTTCCGTGAAAGCGTCGGCGTGGCGCCGACGGCGTATCGGCAGGTGGTGGGGGCCGGATAGGGGCCGACCGCCCTCATTGCAAAGCCATTGCCAATACGCGCGCCACATGGATTGCGTCAACGCCCGCGCCATCATGAATCTGATGCCGGCAACTCGTGCCGTCGGCGACCATCACCGTATTGCCGTCGATCTTGCGCACCGCGGGCAGCAGTGAAAGTTCCGCCATGGCCTGCGATGTTGCGTAATGCTCGGCTTCGTAACCGAAGCTGCCTGCCATCCCGCAGCACGACGACTCGACCGTCGACACCCTCAGCTCAGGAATCCACTTCAGCACGGTTTGCACGGGCGTGAACGCATCGAAGGCCTTTTGATGGCAGTGGCCGTGTACGAGCGCCTGCTCCTTCGCCAGCGGCTTCAACGCAAGCTGCAAGCGCCCGGCCTGTTCCTCATGCACCAGAAACTCTTCGAACAGGAATGCCAGTTTCGACAGACGCTGCGCTTCCTCACCGAATCCATAGTGCAGAAACTCGTCGCGCAACGACAGCAAACACGACGGCTCCAACCCGACGATCGGCACGCCACGCGCCACAAACGGCTTGAACAGATCGAGCATGCGCCGCGCCTCCTGCTTCGCTTCATCGACCAGACCGGCCGCGAGGAAGGTGCGGCCGCAACACACCGGCCGCTCGCCCGGTCGCGTATTGAAGTGCACCGTGTAACCGGCAGCCTCGAGCACCTGTAGCGCGGCGCGCGCGTTTTCAGGCTCCATGTTGTTGTTGAACGTGTCGACGAACAACAGCACTTCTTTCAGCGCACCGCCTCGAGGCGGTTTGGCCGTCACTGCGCCAGACAGAAACGATGTCTTGAACCGCGGCAACGTGCGTTCGGGTGCAAAGCCTATCGCGCGTTTGAACCACGCCGACAACACCGGCACGTTATCGGCCAGCGCCATCAAACCCGGCACGCGGCTCGCCATTCCCGCATAGCGTGGCATGAAGGCCACCAGCTTGTCGCGCAGACGCAGCCCATGCCGTTTGACGCGCGCCGCCCGCGCCTCGATCTTGAACTTCGCCATGTCGACGCCCGTCGGGCAGTCGCGTTTGCAGCCCTTGCACGAGACGCACAGATCGAGCGTGTCCTTGACGTCGTCGCTGGCAAGTCCTCCTTCGCCGAGTTGTCCGGAAATCGCGAGACGCAACGTGTTCGCACGTCCTCGCGTCACATGTTGCTCATCCTTCGTCACGCGATAACTCGGGCACATGGTGCCCGCGTCGAACTTGCGGCAATGGCCGTTGTTGTTGCACATCTCGACGGCCTTCGCGAGACCGCCCGACAGATCGTTGCCGCTGCCCGGCAACGTCTCCTGCCCCGTCAGCGGATCGCGTTCGACGTTCCATGCGGACCAGTCGAGCGCGGTCTCGATCCGCTGCGCCTGATAGCCCGGTGCAAAGCGGAAATTGCGCGCGTCGTCCATCTTCGGCGGACGCACGATCTTGTCGGGATTGAAGCGATTATCCGGATCGAACAGCGTCTTGATCTCGGTGAACGCCTGGTTCAGGCGTGGTCCGTATTGCCACGCCACCCATTCGCCGCGGCACAGGCCGTCGCCGTGTTCACCGGAATACGCGCCCTTGTACTCGCGCACCAGCGCCGCCGCTTCTTCGGCGATGGCACGCATCTTCACCGCACCGTCGCGCCGCATATCGAGAATCGGCCGCACGTGCAGCGTGCCGACGCTTGCATGCGCGTACCAGGTGCCTTCCGTGCCGTGGCGGTGAAACACGTCGGTCAAACGGCTCGTGTATTCCGCCAGATGTTCGAGCGGCACCGCGCAATCTTCGATGAAGGAGACCGGCTTGCCGTCGCCCTTCATGCTCATCATGATGTTCAGCCCGGCTTTGCGGACTTCCCACAGCGCTTTCTGTTCGTTCGCGGCAGGCATCTCGACAACTGAATCGGGCAAGCCAAGATCGGCCATCAGTTCGGTGAGTTGCTTGAGAGACGCAAGTTGCCGGTCGCGGTCCTCGCCCGCGAATTCCACCAGCAGGATCGCTTGCGGCTCGCCGACCAGCGCCTTCTCGATCACCGGCCGGAAGGCGGGATTGCTCATCGCCAGATCGATCATGGTGCGATCGACCAGTTCCACGGCCACCGGCTTCAGCTTGACGATGTGCTGTGTGAGATCCATCGACTGCCAGAAGGTCGGGAAGTTGACCACGCCAAGCGTCTTATGCGTGGGCAGTGGCGCAAGCTTGAGCGTCAATTGCCGGCTGAACGCAAGCGTGCCTTCCGAACCGACCAGCAGATGCGCGAGATTCGCGATGCCGTCGTCGGTATAGGCGCGCGGGTTCTGGCAATCGAACACGTCGATGTTGTAGCCCGCGACACGCCGCAGGACTTTCGGCACGCGCGCCACGATTTCATCGCGCTCACGTTGGGCAATCTGCTTCACGCCCTCGACGATCTGCTGCAAGCGCGCGCCTTGCGGCGCCTCGCGCAATGACGCAAACCGTGCCTCGCTGCCGTCGGCGAGAATGGCGTCGATCGCTTCGACGTTGTGCACCATGTTGCCGTATTCGATCGAGCGCGAGCCGCACGAGTTATTGCCTGCCATTCCGCCGATCGTGCATTGCGCCGCCGTCGAAACGTCGACGGGAAACCACAGGCCATGCGGCTTCAGCCATGCGTTCAGATGGTCCAGCACGACGCCCGGTTCGACCGTCACCGTGCGCGCGTCGGCATCGAATGCGACGATGTTGTTCAGCCACTTGCTGGTGTCGATCACCAGCGCCTCGCCGACGGTCTGGCCGCATTGACTCGTGCCAGCGCCACGCGCAAGCAGCGGTACTTTCTCGCTGCGTGCGATTTCCAGCGCGATACGCAGATCGTCCTGATCGCGCGGCACCACCACGCCGACCGGCGTGATCTGATAGATCGACGCATCGGTCGAATAACGGCCGCGGCTCGCCGCATCGAACAATACGTCGCCGCGCAAGGACTTGCGTAAATGCTGCGCGAGCGGCGTCGTCAAGCGTGCCGCGGACGGGACCAGATGGATCGGCTTGACGAGCAAAGCGGAAGTGGAGGTCGTCATATCGTCGGCCTATGGATAAGCGGGCTAGTACAGCGTCAGGCTGATCGGCGCGAGCCCTTCAATGAGCCCGCTCGCCGTTCCCGCGCTCTGCGGAAAAAACATGCCGGTGTATGAACCGGTGGTGACGACCATCTCCGGCGTGATCGCAATACCGCGCGACGTGGCGTGATTGACGAGCCACGTTAGCAGGCGTCGCGGATCGCCGGCCGGATTGGCTGGCGTCGTCTCGACCACGTCCCGCCCTTCAAAGCTGAACCGCAACGACGGCGCCACAAACGGAAAGTCCTCGCGATACGGCGTGAATTCGCCGACGACCAGCGCGCCGTGATTCTGCAAATCCGCGAGTTGGGCGAGCTTGTCGACCTTGGGCCAATCAGCGTAACGGCTCGCCACGATCTCGATGGTCGCGCCGATCGAGCCGATGCCTGCGTGCACGTCGGCATCGCTATAGGGCGTGGTCGATGGCTCGAAGCGGCGGCCGAAGCGGAACGCAATCTCCAGTTCGAGTCCCAGCGGCGCAAAGGCTTCACGCGGCAACGGTGCGCCATCGGCGTGCAGATCGCTCGCCGGCAACGGGGCGCCCTGGATCGGGCCGCTGTCGGACTTCGCGCCGATCTTCCAGCCACCGATCGGTGCGTCCAGTACGCGCAGAATCTCGTGCTGGACCGCGTAGGCGGCGGTGCTGTCTGCAGGTGTTTGCTCAGGCGGCAACGTATCGAGCGTCAGGTGATTACGGCGCGCGTCGGCGAGACGCTGACTCAGTGAGGTTGTCATTGCTTTAAAGTCGAAGAGAGGGAACCGTGCATTCCGAAACGGTGTGTTATGAAACAGCGCATTCCGGACGTTGTATTCCGTTTACGCACCCACGCCCGTGGTGGCGTGCGCTTTGTCGGCCGCGTTGAGTTCGAATTTGCTTTCCGGCTGCATGCGGAACGCGAGCACCACGCCGATCGCCATCAACAGCATGCTGCCGACAAACGGCAACTCCCAGCTGCCGAAGTAGTCGATCAGGAATCCGCCGACCACCGGCGAGATGATCGCGGCCAATGCCGAGCCGGTGTTCATCATGCCGCTCGCGGTGCCCGAGTATTCCGGCGCGATGTCCATTGGAATCGCCCACATCGGCCCGATCGTCATTTCGGCGAAGAAGAAGCCCGAGGCAAGACACGCCATCGACAGATACAGGCTGTGCGTGAACATCAACGGAATGAGCGAGAGCAAACAGAACAGCATGCATACCGACACCATCCAGCTCCGTGCACGCTTCAGGCTGCGGGTACGCGTGAAAATCCAGTCGGTCACGATGCCCCCGAGCGTATCGCCGAGTACGCCCGCAAAAAATACGACCGAGGCGAAGACCGCCGACTTTTGCAGTTGCAGGTGATAGCTATGCAGGAAGTACTGAGGAATCCAGCTAAGGAACAACCACAAAGTCCAGCCGTAGCAGAAGTACACGATCGTGACCGGCCACATGCGGCGAAACAGTTTTCCCCACGGCACGCCAGCCGCTTTCGGCTTCGGCACAGGCAAGACATCGAGTTCTTCGCTCGTGATACGCGGATGATCTTTCGGATGTTCGGTGAACGTGAACGCCCACACCGCCACCCACAGCAGGCTGAACACGCCGCAAATGTAGAACGATTCGCGCCAGCCCCAGGTCGCCATCACCAGCACGATCAGGCCGGGCGCCACCGCATTGCCGATACGCGATGCCGCGTGAGTGATGCCCTGCGCGAAGCCGCGTTTTTCTTTTGCGACCCAGCGCGCCATTGCCGAGGTGGCAGCAGGAAACGTGGCGCCTTCGCCGAAACCGAGCAACACGCGCGCGGCCAGCAACGAGACGAGACCACCGGCGAAACCGGTCAGCAGCGTCGCCACACCCCAGATGGCGCCGCAGAAAATCAGCGTGCGTTTCGCACCAAAGCGGTCACTGACCCAGCCGCCGATGATCTGGAAAATCAGATACGGATAAGCGAAGGCGGAAAACACCAGGCCCACTTCCGTGTGCGAAAGACCGAACTCCTTGCCAAACCCTGCGGCCGCGGTGCTGACGTTGACGCGGTCAAGGTAGGTGATGAAGTACATGATGCATAGCATCACTAGAACGATACTGGTCGCACTGCTCACACGAAACCGCTTCATCGCCTCTCTCCATTGCAGTCTATCGACGGCGCGCCTGGAATGGCGCGCTGTGTCGTCACCCTTCAGCGGCATACGCTGCGGGTCCATCGCATGTTGATCATGAGCCGCGTTCTGTGCGCGGCTTCGTGAAGGCCCGGACGTTTAAGCCGCTGCTTTCAGCCCCGAGGTTTGCGTCGGCTGGCTCAGCCACTCCATAGCGACGGGCAGGCCGCTTTCCTTGAGCGGCACGCCCGCGAGCCGCAGGCCCATCTCGCAACCGGCCAGCGTCGCCAGCAGCATCAGGTCGTTGCAGTCGCCGAGATGGCCGATGCGGAACATGCGGCCTTTCATCTTGCCGAGCCCGGTGCCGAGCGACATGTCGAAACGTTCGTAGATGACCTTGCGCACGGCGTCGGCATCGATACCCTCGGGCATCATCACGCCGGTCAGCACCGGGCTATACACGGCGGGATCCGCGCACTGGATCTCCAGACCCCACGCGCGAACCGCACGGCGGGTGGCTTCCGCAAGACGCTCGTGACGGGCGAACACGTTGTCGAGCCCTTCGCCGAGAATCATCTCCAGCGCCTCGTTGAGCCCGTACAGCAGGTTCGTGTTCGGCGTGTACGGCCAGTAGCCGGTCTTGTTCATCTCGACGATGTCGGTCCAGTCCCAGAAGCTGCGCGGCAGCCTGGCGTGCTTGCTGGCGGCCAATGCCTTCTGTGAGATCGCGTTGAAGCTGATGCCCGGCGGCAGCATCAAACCCTTCTGCGAACCCGACACGGTGACGTCGACGCCCCACTCGTCATGGCGATAGTCGGCGCAAGCGAGGCCCGAGATCGTGTCGACCAGCAGCAGCGCCGGATGGCCGGCGGCATCGATCGCGCGGCGCACGGCGGCGATATCCGAAGTGACGCCCGTGGAGGTTTCGTTATGGACGACGCACACCGCCTTGATCTCGTGTTGCGTGTCGGCGCGCAGGCGTTCTTCGATCATTTGCGGCTGCACGCCGCGCCGCCAGCCTTCGATGCCAGCCAGGCCGAGGAACTCCGGCTTCAGCCCGAGGCTTTCCGCCATCTTTTTCCACAGCGTCGCGAAGTGACCGGTCTCGAACATCAGCACGTGGTCGCCGGGACTCAGCGTGTTCGACAACGCCGCTTCCCACGCGCCGGTGCCGGAGGCCGGATAGATCACCACCGGTTGCTGCGTCTTGAAGATTTTCTTGATGCCTTCGAGCACCTTCAGACCAAGTTCGCCGAACTCGGGGCCGCGGTGATCGATGGTCGGGTAGCTCATCGCACGGAGAATGCGATCGGGCACCGGGCTCGGACCCGGGATCTGCAGGAAGTGACGGCCAGCGGGATGAAAGTCTAGCTTGAGCATTGGGCTCCTCCGATTGAATTTTGCATTCAAAAAACTATATCAGATGATCCGTGACGGTCCCAAGGCGAAAATTGCTTGCCGATACCGGTGTTTACCCGCGCTATTAACTAATCTTTGTGCTTCCGATAAAATCACACCTAACACGATGTTGAGGGCTTTTGTATGCAAAATTCTGATTTCAATGCGGGTACGACCGCCTCTCCGTTGATGCCGAAGGTTGAGCGTCAGCGTTTGCACGACACGGTGGTGGAGCACATTCGCCGCTTTATCGTCGAAGGGGTGCTCGAGCCGGGCAAGAAACTGAACGAGCGCGAGTTGTGCGAAACGCTCGGGATTTCGCGTACGCCGTTGCGGGAGGCGCTGAAGGTGCTGGCAGCGGAAGGGCTGATCGAGATTTCGCCGAACCGCGGCGCGTCGGTGTCGAAGATGTCGGAAGCGGAATTGCGCGAGACCTTCGAATTGATGAGTGGCCTTGAAGCGTTTTCCGGCGAACTGGCGGCGGAGCGGATGACGGCTGCGGAGCTCGCAGAGATCAAGGCGTTGCATTACGCGATGCTGGCTTGCCGCACGCAGAACGATCTGGCCGGGTATTACAGCCGCAACCAGGCGATTCACGACAAGATCAATGAAGCGGCGAGGAATTCAGCACTGCGGCAGACTTATGTCGCGGTGAATCGGCGCTTGCAGGCGCTGCGGTTCCGGTCGAATTTTCAGATCCCGAAGTGGGATAGCGCGATTCATGATCACGATGAAATGTTGAAGGCGCTCGAAGCGCGGGATGGGAAGAAGTTGAGCGCGATTCTTCGGCAGCATTTGCTCGACAAACGCGATGCGGTGTTGCAGGTGCAATCGCGGGAAGAGGTGGCGGGGGCGGTGTTGAAGGCTTAAGCGGTTTTTAGCCTTGAGAGCGCCGCATGAGTTGCGCGCTTGCGGCGTTCGGTTTCTTCTGTTTTTCCAATGTCGTAGGCACGGACAACTTTTGCGTGGCGCGCAGAAAACTTGTCCCCAAAAAATGTTCAGAAGCCTGTGGACAACCTGAGCACAGTCCACTCAAGTGCTTGACGCCGCACACATATCGTCCGCCGGCTCCTCCGCAGGCAATGCCCGCGCTCTGTGATAAAAAGTAATCCCCAGCCGCTCACCGAGGCCCCACGCATGTCCTCCGTCATGGCCTTCAAACTCGTCCTGCTGTCGCTCGCCGCGATGATCGGCCTGCAGCTGCTCGCCAAGCGGCTGCAACTTCCACCGGCCGCGGCGCTTCTGGTCGGCGGCGCCGCGATGGCCTTCGTACCCGGACTGCCGCCCATCAATCTCGATCCCGAACTGGTCCTGATCGTGTTCCTGCCGCCACTCCTCATGGACGGCGCGTACTTCTCCGTGTGGGACGAGTTCAAGCGCCATCTCGGCGGCATCCTGCTGCTCGCGATCGGCGCCGTCGTCTTTACAACGCTCGCGGTCGGCATGGTCGCGCATTGGGTCGTGCCGGCCTTACCGTGGAGCGCATGCTTCGCGCTGGGCGCGGTCGTCTCGCCGCCTGACGCCATCGCCGCAAAAGCCGTGCTGGAGCGCGTCGCGCTGCCGCGCCGCCTGATGGTGCTCCTCGAAGGCGAAAGCCTGCTCAACGACGCCGCCGGCATCGTCCTGTTCCGCTTCGCCGTCGCCGCCGCGCTGACCGGCACGTTCAGCGCGCAACACGCGCTCGGGCAGTTTGCCGTGCTCGGCCTGGGTGGCGTGGCGGTAGGCATCGCGATTGGCTTCGTGGTCGTCAGGCTGCTGCGCTATCTCGACGACGGCTATCTCATCATCACCGCATCCGCACTCTGTCCGTGGATCAGCTACATTGCCGGCGACATGCTGGACGTCTCGGGCGTCATCGCGACCGTCAGTTGCGGAATGGTGCTCGGCTGGCATCAGCATGAAGTCTTCTCAGCCGCGGTGCGCATGCGCGGTACGGCTTTCTGGCAGGTCCTGATCTTCCTGATGGAAGCGCTCGTGTTCCTTCTGATCGGGCTGTCGCTGCGCGGCGTGGTCGTGCGGCTAGGCGGCGTCGGCGACACGTTGATCGCGCTTGCCCCCGCGGTCGGCGCAGTGATCGCGGCCGTCGTAGTGTCGCGCTTCGTGTGGGTGTTCGCCGTCGAATGGTTGAAGGGACTCGTGTGCAAGCTGACACGGCGTGCAAACGTCGCGCTCGACTGGCGCTCGTCGACGGTAACGAGCTGGGCCGGCATGCGGGGCGTGGTAACGCTGGCAATCGCACTCTCCTTGCCCGAGGCGATGCCGGGTCGCGATCTGATTCTGGTCGCGTCATTCGCAGTGATTCTCGTGACCGTGCTCGGCCAGGGAACCACGATTGGCGCGTTGATTCGCTGGGTCAAACCGGATAGCGCAAAAGAGCGTAACGAGCGGCATTTGACCGAGCCCCAGGCGTGGGCGAGGGTCGAAGCGTCGCAGTTTGCCGCCATCCAACCGCTCGTGCACGACGCACAGGGCCAGGTGATTCACCCGCGCCTGCTAGAGCAATACAGCTATCGGGCACGAATGACCGAAACCCACCAGGACCTGACGGAATATCCCGCCGATGTGCGCACCGCACATTACGACGTTGTACTCGCCGCCATAGCGGCCGGACGCAGCGAGTTGTTGCGGATGCATCGATCGGGCCTGATTCACGATGAACTGCTGACCGAGCTGGAGCGGGATCTCGATTTGCAGGAAATCGCCGCATTGCACGGAAGGGGATGACCCGGCCGCGCCTGACGTTAGCCAAGACGCGAACCGGTCGAACCACGGTGAGACTCAATGGCCTTTGAAAATATCCAGCAATTGATTTTGCATCTGCATCATTTCATGCGCATGCTTCATCTCCATCTGCGCCATCGTGTCCTGATACTCCATTTCCATCTGCATCATTTTCTGCTGGATGCCGATGGCCTGAGCGCGCTGTTCAGGGGTCAGCTTGTCCATCATCATGCTGTACTCAGGTGGCATCAGATAGGTGCCGGCGCGCCCTATTCCCTGTGCCTGCACAGAACCCGCGATGAGCGCGAGTGGCAACAGGCTGCACATCATCAAAGCTCGAATCGATTTCATGTCATCTCCAGTTTCAGGTGAGTAGCCGGGGTTTAAAGTCGGCTACGTAGGCGACGCTCAAACGCTCAGACAGACAGGCCGCGGTCGATCCGCTGCACATGACGAGTCTGGGAATGCAACACCCGGGGACGGCCGCTGTGCCCGATCAACCGGGTGTTTCATGGGTTTAGTCGCGAACGCTTACTGGAAATGACATGCTCGATAAAAAATGTGCCGATGATTTTTCTTCTGTGCGGCTGTCACTTTCGCCGCGGCACGCCGACTAATTAATCCTTCCAGGACGACCCCAGGATCATCGTGCAGAAATTCTCACGATGGTAGTGCGGGTCTTTCAGCGCCAGCACGTCCGCTTTCACATTGCCGAAAGTCGTCTCCGGTTTGTGCATCGTGCCGTGCGCGAAGGCGTCGATAATGCCTTCCTTGAAATGCGCACCGCGCGGGTGGGCGTGGATCACTTCATGGCGCTGGTGTTCGGCGAATTCGTCATAGGCGAGACCCAGCACGTCCATCTCCACACCCGCTGTCACCAGCGCGACCACCGGCTTCATATATTGCGGAATGCCAGGCGTGGTGTGCAGCGCAATCGAATTCCACACCTGCTCGATATCGTCTTCGCCGATGCCATGACGCCGCAGAAAATCACGCGCCGCGTTCGCGCCGTCCACCTCGAAGCGATCATGCTCGCTGCTATACGGTGCGACGAGTCCCATGTCATGAAACATCGCGCCGATGTACAGCAGCTCGGGGTCGTACTTGAGCTGCTTGCGCGCGCCGGCCAGCGAGCCGAACAGGAACACGCGCCGCGAATGGTGATAGAGCAACTCGGTTTCGGTATCGCGCACGAGTTGCGTGGCTTCGCGCGCCATCATGCTGTCGGGAATCTGGATGCCTGCGATCGTGGTCATGTGAAGTGCTCCATGAAAGACTTGGGTGAACCGGACACGCGGTCTTTGTGAGTCGATAGCGCGTTTGGTATGCTGGTCCGCGATGCTTTTTCTGGCTGCTTATTCGACCCGTCGAGCAGCGCGTCCGATGAGGCTCAGTATTGGTCAGCCCGCTGTCGCGGGCAATCGTCGCGGACCGTTGAACACTGCCAAACGCACCGCGTTGACTGCCGCGGGCAGCGAATTCCCGTCCATCGTCAAAGGAACTCACTCGATGCCTACCGTCGCGATCGCAATCTTTCCCGGCGTGCAGGCGCTCGACGTCGCCGGTCCGGTCGACGTGTTCTCCGAGGCCAATCGCTTCATCGCGCCGCAGGATCGCTACGAGGTCACGCTGCTCAGCGCGGAGCCGGGTCCGCTGCGCGCCTCCAACGGCATGACGCTGATCGCCGATGCCACTTTCGACCAGTCGCGCCGACCGTTTGACCTTGCGCTGGTTGCAGGCGGCCCCGCGCTGCCCGGCGATGCCACGCCCGATACGCGTTTGCTCGAATGGCTGTCGCAAGCCGCCTCGCAATGCGAGCGCTATGGCTCGATCTGCACCGGCGCGTTCGCACTCGGCCACGCCGGACTGCTCGACGCGCGCAATGTCACGACCCACTGGCAGCACGCGGCGCAACTCGCCGAGCAGTTTCCGCGAGCCCATGTCGAATTCGACCGGATCTATCTACGCGACGGCAACCTCGTCACGTCAGCGGGCGTCACGGCGGGCATCGATCTATCGCTTGCATTGGTCGCCGAGCATCATGGGCCGCACACGGCCCTCGCGGTCGCCAAGCGGCTGGTGGTGTTTGCACAGCGACAAGGCGGTCAATCGCAGTTCAGCCCGTACTTGACCGCCCCCGCCGACGACACCTCGCCGGTCGCCAAAGTGCAGGCGCACGTCATGGAACGGATTCGCGAGAGCTTTACGGTCAAACAACTGGCGGACTTCGCCGGCATGAGCGCACGGAATTTCGCCCGCGTGTTCGTGCAGGAAACCAGGGTGACGCCGCACGAATTCGTCGAACGCGCCCGCGTGGATGCGGCGCGCAAGTTGCTCGAAAGCAGCGACGCGGCGCTCAAGGCGATAGCCTACGACTGCGGCTTCGGCACCGCGGACCGGATGCGCATTGTCTTTACGAAGCGACTCGGCGTTACGCCGATGCAGTATCGCGAGCGCTTTCGCTCTGCGTGAGAAAATAACCGCCTTCTCAAGCCAACGATCACAAGGAACGACATGTCCCTCTCTTCTCCGATCCGTGCGATCGTTACCGGCCACACTCGCGGCCTCGGCGCCTCCCTTGCTGAACAACTGCTGGCGCGCGGCGTCGCGGTACTGGGTTTGTCCCGCTCGCGTCACGCTACGCTCAAAGCGCGCTTTCCGGCATTGCTCGAAGAAATCGAGCTCGAGCTTGCGGACCCCACGCGCGTCGCGCAGTGGGCCGCAACCGATGCACTGCGCAGCTTCGTCAACGGCGCGCAGAGCGTCCTGCTGATCAACAACGCAGGCATGGTTCAGCCGATCGGTCCAATCGAAGGTCAGAACGCCGCCGACATCGCGACCGCCGTGAGCCTGAACGTGGCCACGCCGCTGATGCTGGCGAGCGCGCTCGCCGCAGCCAGCGTCGACGCGACCGATCGGCGCATCATGCATATTTCCAGTGGCGCGGCGCGCAATGCGTATCCCGGCTGGAGCATCTACTGCGCGACCAAGGCCGCGCTCGATCACCACGCACGCGCCGTTGCACTCGACGCGAATCGTGCGCTGCGTATCTGCAGCCTGGCGCCGGGCGTCATCGATACGAACATGCAGGCGGAAATTCGCGGCAGCGGCAAGGAACAATTCCCGATGCGCGAAAGATTCGAAGACCTCAAGCGCAACGGCCAGCTTTCGACGCCCGAACAAAGCGCCACCCAACTGATCGACTACGCCTTCAGCGATGCATTCGGGCAAGCGCCGGTGGCCGACATTCGCGAGGTCGCCAGGCAGGGCTGACTCGCGAGCGCCACGCTCCCGTAAAACCTCACCTTTTGGCTGAGAAGCCGATACTCAAACGCCGGGCGCGGCTATCGCGCCGCGCCCGGCTCGCCTCCTCTCTCAAACATTCATGCCAGGTACAGCGCGTCAGTGGCACAGTTTTAAAACGCATTTGCATTAATTAGCATCGCTAATTTAGAGATAGTTGAATATTTGCTTTATATGTGGGACATGGATGGGCAGGTTGACGAAGCATCAGACCGCTCATAGAGTTAACCAGGAACAACGCTCGTTTTTGATGGCGTCGCCCGTTCAGAAAACCGAAGTAAGCGGACCGTCCGCCGATTTCGCGAGTGCGTTATGCAGGAGACAATCATGAGTACCTCACCCAGAAAACCGCTGCGCAGCCAGGCCTGGTTCGGCAAAGCCGACAAAGACGGTTTCATTCATCGCTCGTGGATGAAAAACCAGGGTCTGCCGCATCATCTGTTCGACGGCCGTCCCGTTATCGGCATTTGCAATACGTGGTCTGAATTGACGCCTTGAAACGCGCATTTCCGCGAACTCGCCGAATACGTCAAAAAGGGCGTCTACGAAGCGGGCGGCTTTCCGCTCGAATTTCCGGTCATGTCGCTGGGTGAATCGAATTTGCGGCCTACGGCAATGCTGTTTCGCAATCTCGCCTCGATGGATGTCGAAGAATCGATTCGCGGCAATCCGATCGACGGCGTGATCCTCCTATGCGGTTGTGACAAAACCACGCCCGCGCTGCTGATGGGCGCGGCTTCGTGCGATCTTCCCGCGCTGGCCGTCTCGGGCGGCCCCATGCTGAACGGACGCTATCGGGGTGAAACCATCGGTTCGGGCACCGGCGTCTGGCAGATGTCGGAGCAGGTGCGCGCCGGCAAGATGGAGATGGCGGAGTTCATCGAAGCGGAAAGCTGCATGAATCGCTCGCGCGGGCACTGTATGACGATGGGCACGGCGTCGACCATGGCCTCGATGGTTGAAGCGCTCGGTATGGGCTTGCCACACAACGCCGCGATCCCCGCCGTCGATGCGCGCCGCCAGGTATTGGCGCACATGGCCGGACGCCGCATCGTCGAGATGGTTCGTGAAGACCTGACCATGAGCAAGATCCTCACGCGTGAGGCGTTCGAAAACGCGATCCGCACGAATGCGGCGATCGGCGGCTCAACCAATGCCGTGGTGCATCTACTGGCCATTGCAGGGCGCATCGGCGTCGACCTGAAGCTGGAAGACTGGGAACGCGGGTCGGATGTACCGTGTCTGGTGAATCTTCAGCCGTCAGGCGAATTCCTGATGGAGGACTTCTACTACGCCGGCGGCCTGCCCGCCGTCCTGCGCGAACTCGGCGAGGCGCAACTGCTGCATCGCGACGCGTTGACGGTGAATGGCCGCAGCATCTGGGAAAACGTGAGCCGCGCCGAATGCTTCGATCGCAAGGTGATCTTTCCGGTCGCGGAGCCGTTCAAACCCAGGGCTGGCATCGCCGTGCTGAAAGGCAACCTCGCCGTGAATGGCGCGGTCATCAAACCGTCGGCGGCCACCCCCGAACTCCTGCAGCACCGCGGCCGCGCCGTGGTGTTCGAAAACGTCGAAGACCTGCATGCGCGAATCAACGACGAAAGTCTCGACATCGACGCCAGCTGCGTGATGGTGCTCAAAGGCGCCGGCCCGAAGGGCTATCCGGGTTTCGCCGAGGTCGGCAACATGCCGCTGCCCACCAAGATTCTGAAGCAGGGGATTACCGACATGGTGCGTATTTCCGACGGTCGAATGAGCGGCACCGCCTACGGTGCAGTCGTGCTGCACGTGGCGCCCGAAGCGGCCGCGGGCGGCACGCTGGCGCTCGTTCGCGATGGCGACATGATCGAACTCGACGTCGCCGGACGGCGCCTGCATCTGGATGTCGACGAAGCAGAACTGGCACGCCGGCGGGCCGAGTGGAAGCCGCCGCCGGCACCTGCACGCGGCTGGTACAAGCTGTATGTCGACACGGTGCAACAGGCCCATCTGGGCGCCGACCTGGCATTCCTCATCGGGTCAAGCGGCGCGGCCGTTCCGCGCGATTCACATTGAGCGGAGCCAGAACACCGGCGCCGCAATGGCGACTGCCGCGACCACGGCCTCCCGAGGCGTCACGGTAATCGCCTTCTACGCCGCAAACCAAGGATCACAGAATGCAGGTGCAATCACCCGCCGTCGACGGCACCCGAGTCATCGAGCGCGCCACGCTAAAGCTGATGCCACTGCTTGGCCTGCTCTATCTGATCGCCTATATCGACCGGCAGAACATCGGATTCGCCAAGCTGCAGATGGTGGCCGATCTCGGCATGAGCGAAGCGGCCTTTGGTTTGGGCGCGTCACTGTTTTTTATCGGCTACCTGCTGTTCGAGATACCGAGCAATATCATCCTCGCAAAGGTCGGCGCGCGCCGCTGGTTCGCGCGGATCATGCTGTCGTGGGGTGCCGTCACCGTCGCGCTGGGCTTCACGCACAATGCGACAATGCTCTACGTGCTGCGTTTCCTGCTGGGCGCTTGTGAGGCAGGCTTTTATCCAGGCGTGCTGTACTACCTGACACTCTGGTTTCCAGTCCGCTCCCGTGCGAGGCTGGTCGGGTATTTCATGATCGGCAGCGCGCTCGCCAATGCCATCGCAGCGCCGATTGGCGGTGTCCTGCTGGACTTCGACGGACTGTGGGGCTTGCGCGGCTGGCAATGGGTATTCATCGTTACCGGCATGGCGGCAGTGCTGATGAGTGGCGTGGTATTGCAGCGCTTACCCGAGACGCCGCGAAACGCAAACTTCCTCAGCGAAGCCGAGAAGAGCTGGCTGGCCGATACGTTGCGAACGGAGGCCGCCCGCATCGCGCCCTCGGACCATCGCAATCCGTTTGCGGTGCTGCTGGACAAGCGTGTATTGCTTATGTCGTTTTACTTCCTGTTCTTCCCGCTGTCGGCCTACGGTCTCAGCTACTGGTTGCCCACAGTCGTCAAAGGATTCGGCGTCGGTAATACCGTCAACGGTCTGCTGAATATCATTCCCTGGCTGATGGTCGGTATCGCGCTGTGGTGGGTGCCGCGCCGTTCAGTCGCCCGGAACGAACAGACGTGGCACATCGTCGTGCCGGCGCTGACAGGTGCGCTTTGCCTGTTGCTCAGTGTCTTCGTGCCCGGCCACGCGCTGCAGTTCATCTGTCTGTGCTTCGCGGCCGCCGGCATGTTCGCCGGGCAGCCGGTACTGTGGTCGCTTCCAAGCCGGTTTCTGACCGGCGCCCGCGCAGCCGCAGGGCTCGCTGCAATCAATTCGATCGGCAATCTGGGCGGATTCATTGCCCAGAACGCCGTGCCGATGATCCGGGACCGCACTGGCAGCGTTATCGCACCCATGCTGTTTTTGTCCGCCTGCCTCGCGTTCGGCGCGCTGATGACCTTTGTGATGCAAGCGGTCATCCGCAAGTCAGAGCGGCAAGCGCTGAATGCCGGCACCGCCGCGGCGACTCACGCCGAGCGGCTCCATCAAGACCGTGTCGATTAGCGCTCGATTCGTCGCCATTCAACCGCTGTGGAAACCGGGTCCATGAACTCCATCGCCTCGCCCACCGGCAGCATCGCCGGTATCTATCCGATCCTGTATGCCTTCTTCGACCGCGACAACCGCCTGGACCGCGCCGCCATGCGCCGGCAGATGCAAGCTGTCGTGCGAACCCAGGCGCCCGGTGTAGCCGTGCTCGGACTCGCCACCGAGGTCAACAAGCTGTCCCGAGCCGAACGTGAGCACATCGTCCAGTGGGCGATAGAAGATAGTGGCGGCACGCTGCCGCTCGCGGTGACGGTGAGCGGCACATCCGTCGAGGCCCAGCGCGAGCTGGCTCACTACGCGATCGCGCAGGGCGCGAGCTGGCTGATCCTACAACCGCCTGCACTGGAGATCGGCGCGATACCGCAACCTGAAGCGTTCTATTTTGATTTCTTTGCCGCCGTGATGGAAGGACTCGGTGTGCCGGTCGGCATCCAGAACGCACCGGAATACCTCGGCGTCGGCTTGTCGCCCGACAACCTCGAACGGCTCGCCACGCAGTGCCCGAACTTCCGGCTGCTCAAAGGTGAAGGACCATCGATCGTGCTGGCGGAAACGGTGGCGCGTGTCGGACACCGTATGCCTGTACTCAACGGTCGCGGAGGAATGGAATTGATCGACAATCTGCGCGCGGGGTGCGCGGGCATGATCGTCGCGCCCGATTGCTTCGATTGGCAGCAACGGATCTATCAAGCTTTCGTTAGCGGCGACGTTGCACAGGCCGAGGCGCTCTACCGGGAGGTACTGCCGGCCATTGTCTTTGTCATGCAGTCGCTCGATACGTTGATCTGCTATGGAAAACGTATCGCCGCATGGCGCATGGGGTTTGAGGTCGAGCACGATCGCGACACGCGATTACAACCGAGCCACTTTGGGCTCGAAGCCGCTCGAAGATTCGCAGCAATGCTCGGGCCGTTGCCTTGATTGACCCGCAAACGGCCCCGGATTGCGACGTCTGTTGCCTGTCAGGCACTGTACGGGCGGGATGCCGATAGGAACAGGCCGCTGGCACTTTGGCAAAGTTCACCCCGAAGAACAGACGCTCCGTCGCTTTCCTCCGGCAGATACGCCGAACCTCACACGCCGGGCGCGACCATCGCATCGCGCTCGGCCGCTCCGATCTCGCCGTGCGGCACGAACACATAGCCGCGTCCCCACACGGTCTGCACATAGCGCGGCTCGGAAGGATCGACCTCGATCAGACGCCGCAGCCGCCAGATCGATACATCGAGACTCCGCCCTTGATGCAGCACGCTATTGCCGCGCAATTTCTCGTTGAGTTGCACGCGCGTAAGCACGGTCATCGCGTGATTGACGAAGATTTTCAGCAGCGCGAATTCGGAACTGCGCAGCGCGAAATGCTCGTTGTCGCGGCGCAATTCGCGTGCGGAGAAGTTCAGCTCGCATCGTCCGAAGCGGTACGGCGGCCGCGTTTCCGGTGCGCCTGGCGCGAGCGCGCCACGCCGGCGCAGCAGCACACGGATGCGGGCGAACAGTTCGGCAGGGTCGGCGGGCTTGCTCATGAAATCGTCTGCGCCGAGCTCGAGACCAATCACGCGATCGATCGCCTTGCTGCTCGCCGACAGCAAAATCACCGGCACATCGTTGCCGCCCATGCGCAAGTCGCGCAATACGGCAAGGCCGTCGCCGTGCGGCACCGAGACGTCGAGCACCAGCAACGCCGGCCGTTCCGTCTCGACCACGGGCTTCAATCCGGCGCAATGCGGACGTGTGGACACGCCGCAGCCCTGCCCGCGTAAAGATTCGCCCACCACGGCCGTTAAGCCGGCGTCGGCGCCAACAAAGAGAATGTGCTGACTCATCCAACTGATTCCAGGAGACGATCGGTTTTCAGAGACAGGCGATGGCTTGCAGGAATGGCAAATCCGCTGACCGCTTGTCGTCCGCGTCGCCATCTTCCCTGTATGCCGCTATTCTCAAAACGCGGAACAGCCCCCAAGGTTGCCAATTTCTTCCCAACTCTTTCAGCACGGAACGTGATATGGGGCGGTCCGCAAAAGTCACCGTGCGATGCGCACGCCTGTTCCCGAAAAGTCTCACCTTTGGCACGGAGCGGACGAGGCCAGGCGCGAGGTGCATGTCGGGGCGCTCCCGAAAACGCTCACCTTCCGAGCTTGGAGGCAGGCCGCAAAGGCATGCTGGGCGGACCACCGACGGTTCCGAACAGGCTACTCCCGTAAACCCTCACCTTTGGAAGGGAATGACTAATCTGCATACCCAGGTAAGAGGCGGTGAATCGGCCGGTGTTGCGCGGCGCGGATCGTCGTGCAAAACGCGATCGGGATACACCGGGCATGTGCGTGAACAGCAAACCGTTCAATGCGACGACCGCTGCTGTCGTGGCGATGCCGAGCAATACGGATCGCCAGTGTTCGCGTAACCGTTCTGCCCGCGGATGCCTCGCAGCGCGACGGATCTGTTCAGCGAATGCTAGCGGGAGTGGGCGGCGGAATGGCTGGAGGGTGAGGCGGAGTGATGCGGCCTGGCTCACGTATGCGCTGACGCGTCACACTCCCGAATATCCTCACCTATCTGGCGAAACGCTACGAGAGGAATGTGTGCCGGCAAACTAACGAATTCCTCAATGGATAGCGTGGCCGCTTCCAAGGCCACGCGTTGCCGCGATGTCACGCCGCGACGGCGGACAGTTCGGAAGGCGCGTATTTCGCGGTCGCGAGGACTTCGTCGGGAACGGGTACATGCGCACGCCGCAACAGCGCGCCGCCGCGGAACATCAGCAGATCGCCCGGTTGGCAGGCAGTCCAGACCTCATCGGTGAGCGGCGTCGTGGCGATCACCGCCGTGCGATCGGCCGGCGTGCCACGCTCGGCGAAATCGACCGAGAGATCGCCGTCGACGAGACGCGCGCTCGAAAACGGCCAGTGACGTATCACGTACGACAAACGCGTCGAGCAATACGCGAATTGTGCCGTGCCGTTCGAGAGCACGAAGTTGAAAATGCCATACGGGTTCACTGCGCGCGTCGCTTGCTCGATGACGTCGAACACGGCGTCGATGTCGTCCACGTCCGTGTCCGCGTGATCGGCAAAATGCGCGTAGAGGCGATTCATGACGAAGCAGAACGCCGCTTCGCTGTCGGTCGTGCCCACCGGCGCATACGGACCTTGCTCCGCTTCGCCGAGCGGTTGCAGATCGCCGTTATGCGCGAACACCCATTGCTGGCCGCGCAACTCGCGCATGAACGGGTGGCAGTTTTCCACGCGCGCGCCGCCTTGAGTCGCCTTGCGAATATGCGCGACGACATTGCGCGACTTGATGGGATGGCTCTTCAGAAACTCGGCGACCGGTGACTGGTACGCGGGCTTTTCATCGACGAACACGCGGCACGCGCGGTCCTCGTAGAACGCCACGCCCCAGCCGTCGACGTGATGGTCGGTGAGGCCGCCGCGTGCGGCAAAACCCGTCAGCGAGAAGCTGACGTCGGTGGGTTCGGCGCAGCTGAGGGCAAGCAGTTGGCACATGTCCGACGCCGCCCTACACGCGTTGAGCCGGGACGTGCGCGACCATGACGACATCCGCGGTTGCGGCGCCAGCGCTTCCTGAAGTTTTCGCGGCCATCACGTGTCGTCCCGGTCGTTCACAGTCACTGGGAGACTAGCGTGTTTCAACCGCCGCCGTTATAGCGAATCATGCTTTGCAAATCACCGGCGCGCGGGCTCCCGAAAACCCTCACCTTTGGCCGGCCCGCCGCGCGTGCTGCGTCTAGCCCGCCAGCTTGCGGAACGTTTCCAGCACCGCGTCGCCCTTGAACGGCTTGACGATCCAGCCTTTCACGCCGGCCGCCTTGCCGCGCTCCTTCATCGCCGGGCTGCTTTCGGTGGTCAGCATGATGACGTTGACAGCCGTGTTCGCG
This sequence comes from Paraburkholderia caffeinilytica, assembly GCF_003368325.1. Classification (NCBI taxonomy): domain Bacteria; kingdom Pseudomonadati; phylum Pseudomonadota; class Betaproteobacteria; order Burkholderiales; family Burkholderiaceae; genus Paraburkholderia; species Paraburkholderia caffeinilytica. The sequence goes on from NZ_CP031466.1 coordinate 3,266,801, forward strand.
AGTTCGCCGCGAATCTTTTCGACCATCGTCAGGCCGTCCATGTTCGGCATGTTGACGTCGCTGATCACCAGCTTGATGCCGGGACTAGCCTTCAGTTTCGCGAGGCCGTCCTTGCCGTCCACGGCCGTGTCGACGTCCAGCCCGTTCTTCTTCAGAAAGCCGGCCACTTCGTCGCGCACCGTGCTCGAGTCATCCACCACCAGAATTTTCGACATGTTTTTTCCTATGACAACATTCAGAAGAGATCCAGTTCGCCCGCTTCGACCATCGCGCCGACATCGTCCGCGACTTCCTTGAAGTCCTCCGGCGACCAGCTCAGGCTGAACACAAAACGTTGATGCAGCTTGACCGAACGGCCCGACTGCGGGTCGGTCAGCGAGTACACGAAACACAGTTGCGGATTGCCGCTGCCGAACGAGATGTACTTGTGTTTGTGATTCACCAGCAGCGGCACCTGCACCTGGCTGCGCAGCCAGGCGCCCGCATCGCCGACATAGCGGTTCTTGAACGAACCCCAGATCAGATTCGTCACCTCGTCGAGCACGCCATTCAGATCGCGGAAGTTTGCTTCGCCGTCTCCCGCGTGCTCGCCCATCCGATAGCGATCGAGCAGTTCGAGAATCGGCGCCTCTTCCGCCTGCATCATCATGTAACCGCGGCACCACGCGCTTTCCAGTGGAATCAGGCTGAACACTTCGCCGAAGATGATGCGGTCGCGCACGATATAAGGCGTGTCGCACGTGATGCTCAGGTCCTTGAACACGTCGCCGAGAATCGCCTGCGTCATGTCGGCGATGCCACGCACTAGCGCGTTCGGGAAATCCAGGCTGAAGATATATTCGTCGATCACCTTGCGTAAGGGCGCCATATCGTGTGCGACGTAGGTCGCGCAGACCACGCGGCGCAAGCTCTCCGGCAAACTGTCGACGCCCGGATCGTCGTCCCGCCGCATGATGATCGGCAACTCGGGGCGCACCGCGTTGATCCTGATCGCAATCTCGGCGCTCGCTTCGGCTGAGCCGCCGTAGCGCTCCGCGAAGAGAACCGCGCCCAGGTCGATGTTCGAGCGCAGCACCGACTGCAAGCGGTTCTTGCCGACTTTCACGCCGACCAGGTTGTTCTCGTCGCAGAAGCGCTTCAGCGCCTCCTTGTGCACCGGGCAATCGTCGAGCACCAGCACCTTGCTGACCGGCTTGTTCATGTTCATTTCGCGTTCCCGCTCGCTGTGGATATCGACGTCATGGTCAAAACCCCACACACCACACTCAAAACAACTCCAGCTCGCCGCTGGATTCTTCGATCGCACTCGTGTCGGCCACGAAGTCGATCGGCGCATGGGCGCACACGCATACCGTCGCGGCAAGCTGCACGGAACCGTTAAGCGTGACCGAATACGACGACAGCACATCCGGTTTCAATGCCTGCAGATGCTCCAGACAACGCGCGTTCAACACATAGGGCGTCGACATGCCGAGGTCCGGAAAATAACGCAACAATTCCTGATTCATCGCGCCACAGCACAGATTGCAGATTTCCAGAAAAGCTTCCTGAAACGGCCGCTCGTCGGCCTCTTTCAGGTAGTACTCGCGGGTGCTGTCGTTTTCATCGAAGTGAAGGATCAGCAGCAGCCTGAACACGATCGACGAGATGGTCAGCACGACCACCCGGGTCTCCTTCGTTGCGCCCGCGCCGGCCTCGGCGAGCGGCGCGACCTCACACGTATCGCCGGCATCCTGCGGCAAGCGCGCCTGCGCCGCCTTGCGGAAAATGCGCTCGAAGCTGTCCTTCGCCTGGCTCGTGATCACGCCGGCACCTGGTGCAGCTTCGAATGGAACTGATTGGCGAGCGATTCGACGCTGGAGAGCGACGCCGCGATCATCTTGCCGCCCGCCTGGATGTCCTGGAACGTGGAGGTGGTGGTCAGATCGTTGCGGTGCAGGCTGTCGCGATAGCTCTTCGACAATTCCTCTGAACGCGCGGCGAGCGCCCGAACCTCGCTCGCCACCACCGCGAAGCCGCGTCCGGCCGGACCCGCGCGCGCGGCCTCGATCGACGCGTTCAGCGACACGATCACCACATGCCGGACAATCGACGACAGCTCCTGATTCTTCGCGTGCATGTCGTGGTTTTGCGTCATCAGCGAGATCATCTGCTCGTGCCAACGCTCGAATGTCGCGCCAAGGCTCTTCAGGCGCGCGGCTTCGCCGGCGATCTGTTGCGCCTGATGCGCCCACTGGTCCTTGTCGTCAGTCGCCGCTTTCAACGTTGCACGCAATTCGTCGACGCTGGCCGATTGCTGCCTCAGCTCCTCGCGCAACTGCGCGGCCAAGGCCTCCATCTCCTGCGCGGCCTGTTCGCGTTCGCGGATCGCTTCACCGTGGTCCGTCTGTTCCGCCGACAGCGCTTTGATTCGGGCATCCGCTTCGGCGGAGAGCCGTGCCGTCAGTCTCGCGCAGTGCAATTTGTGCGCGACAAGAGCCAGCAGCGCGGTCACCGCGCTGCCTGCCAACGCCGCCAATACATACTGTTGAATCACAACCTTTCCTTCCGAAGTCCGTCGCGAAGCGCGTCAATCAGCGTTCGACCAACGTTCAATCCACCATCGCATCGAGTTGCAGTTCGCCGGCATCGCCGCGCGCCGCCACACCGAGCGCGTCGACCGCGAAGCTATCCGGCAGGCAGACAATCGTCTGGAACTGTCGGAACGAGGCGCCCTTGTGGTCGTCGGTGAAGCGCAGTTCGATGCGGCCGTTTTCGCGCTTGAGGAAGTCGCGCACGGCGTCCATGCCGACGCCACGGCCCGACACTTCAGTCACCGTTGCCGCGGTCGAGAAGCCTGGCCGGAAAATGAATTCGGCGATGGCTTCGTCGCTCAGGTGTTCGTCGCCGCCGATCCAGCCGCGCTCGACGGCGATGCCGCGAATCCGTTCGAGCGCGAGGCCACGGCCGTCGTCGCTGAGTGTGATCTGCAGCGCGCCGCTGTCCACGCCCACTTCGATATCGATCGTGCCGGCCGGCGTCTTGCCGTGCGCGCCGCGGACCTCGGCGGTTTCGATACCGTGGTCCATCGAATTGCGCAGCAGATGCATGAACACATTGTTCAATGTGCCGCCCGCCTGGCCACGCAGGCGGTAGCCGTTGTCGTCGATGCACACGGTCGGTGCCGGCTTGCCCAACTCCTGCGCCAACGAAGGCAACGAGTCCAGCACGCCGGACAGCGCATCGCGCACGCTTTCACTGCCCAGGGCGCGCAAGGTCTGTCGCATTGCATCGCGCATCGACTGCAATTCGTGGAGTTCGCCGGCGTTCGTCTTGTCCAGCATGCTCAGGGTCTGCTGAATCTGGTCCTTCTCGACCATCACGTAGCGGCCCGCATGGCCGGCATTGTTCGCACCGGTTTTGGACTTGCGGCCGAGGCTGTGTTCGTTGATCTTCGCGTAGCTCTCGATCGCCTCGCGCACGCGCGTCAGTTCCTGCATCAGGTGTTCCTGATCCCACGAGCGGTCCGCGTCCGGTTGACGCAATTCGTGATAGCTCTGCTCGGTTTCGTGAACGACGTTGGTCAGGTGCGCCAGGTTGTAGGTCCGCGCGTTGCCCTTGATGGTGTGCATGTTGCGGAACAGTTCGGCGATGGCGGCATGGTCCGCTTCCGAATGCTTGCGGATGATCCGCTCGTTCTCGCTGATAAAGCCTGCCGAGCTTTCGATGAAGTGATGGAACTTCTCTTCGCTCACCGCGAGAATCTCGCCGATCATGTCGAGACGGCGGCGCTGCTCGCTGGCTTCCGCGGCGAGCTTGCGCAGTTCGGTGACGTCGCGCACGCACAGCATCAAACGCACGACGACGTCGTTTTCGTCGGTAATTGCCGACCAGCTGAGGTCGAGAATCTTCGCCCGGCCATCGGGCATGCGCTTCGAAATTTCGCCGACCAGCAGATGCTGGTTGAACGCGAAGTTGATGCAGTCTTCGCCGAGACACGCATGCGCGGCCGCATCGACTTGCGAAAGCACGTCCGAGCCGAGATCGGTATCCGAGAACACCAGATCCATCAGAGCGCGGCCGGCGATGTCTTTCGTTTCGAAGATATCTTCCAGATACGCCGAGTATTCCGAGTGGATCACAGCGCCGTCGACCACCGTCAAAATGCCTTGCTGCATGTTCTGCAACATCGCCTGGATGTCGGCGGTTTTCTGCTTGAGTTGCGCCGAGCTCTCCTGAATCTTTTCGATCATGCCGTTGAAGGCGACGATCGAATGGCCGATCTCATCCAGCCGGCCCACCGGCACGCGGCGCGTGAAATCCTGGCTCGAAGCGATCTCGCTCATCATCGCTTGCATGCGGCTGAGCGGGCGCGTGATCTGACGGTAGAGCAGCGTGCCGATCGAGGTCAGCAGAATGATGGCGATACCGGTGACGGCGGCAATGGCCGTCGTCGTGGTGGAAAGCGTGGCGTTCAGCGCGGTGATTGCCTCGTCTTTCTGGCGATTCTTTTCGACGCGGAGGGTTTCGACAATGCCTTCGAGTTCGTCGCGATACTGCGCGACATTGGCAAATAGATACGCCTGCGCGAGTTCGTTCTTGCCGTCGGCCTTCATCTTCGCCGTCTCGGCGATCGCGGTGAAGTAGTTCTCGAGGCTATCGTTGGCTTGGGAGACGAGACCTTGCTGGGCATGGCTCGCAGCATCCTTGCCTTGCAGCGCAAGGGCCTGTTGCAGCGAAGCCTTTTTCTTCTTCAGTTCGTCTTGTGCCTGGGCGACCATGTTGGCGTCCGGTGCGTAGACCAGCGTCATGGTCGCGAGCTGTACGTCCTTGACTTGCGAGACGAGATCAGCGGAAGCCAGCGCGCTGGGGACGACGCCTTCCGTCACCTTGCGTACTTCGGCTGCGCTGCCGCGCGTCTGATACACGGCGTAGCCGCCGATTGCCGACAAGGCGACGAACATCAAGACGACCAATAGCGTGATGCGATGACGGATAGTCATGTGAAACCCCCGGGGGTATGGCCTTCGCGTCAGCCCTCGATCGGGGCAGCGCGTTTTTTGCGAATTCGAGTCAAGCTTGCAGCGCTGCGGAGTATTGCTGGCGCATATTACTAAGCGATGACTGCGGAGCGTTTGGCCAAGCCTGGGAGGCTAAATATTCTTCTAAAGTTTTTGGTTTTGACGCCGTTAACAGCGCTTTATTTTGCGGTCAGCGGCGTGCAGCTCTTTCCATAGCCGGCGTTGCGTCGACGCGCCTCGCGAATTGAACGGCACATGTTTTCCGTTCGACGTGTCAGCGGATCGGCGGCAAGTGCTTCGACGCCTCACGCAACGTGAGCGGTGACAGGATGTCTCGCGTGGTCGTCAGGAAACCGCTGACCGCGTGAGGCGCATGCCACGCATAGTCCCGCAAGGCCCAGCCGATCGCCTTGCGAATGAAGAAATCCGGCTCCGCGGCGAGCGAGCGCGCATAGCCGAATAAACGCGCCTCGTCCGTATGCTCGCGCCAGCCGAGTTGGTGAATCATCGCTATGCGCCGAACCCACAGCGATTCGTGCTCGAGCGCCGCGTCCATCGCGGCCTGCACATCCGGCGTGCGGGTTCGCGCCGCCTTCAGAACGTCGCCGACAACACCCGCCAGCGGATCGATCGAATCCCACCAGGCGCTCCGCTGGGCGAGCTTTAACAAGTGTGCAATGTCTGCCGGCGCAAGCGTCTTCCATCTGCGCGCCAACAGGTCAGTCGCGACGTATTGGAACTCGCGCTCCGGCATCGACCATAAGACCTTCGCGCATGCCAGCAGATGATTGGCATCTTCCACCGGCAGCCGCTTGAACACCGGCAGTACCGCTTTGCGCCGCAACGGCGTCGGCACTCCGATGAACTCGAACTGGTCGCGCATGTAGGCGCGCATCGCGAGCGCGCGTTGAGCGTCGGCGTGCGGCACGAGTGCCGCCTTGATTGCTTCGCCAAAAGCGCCGGGCGTCATAGGGAAGTGCTCCATGTGAACGGAAAGTGATTCGCCGGTGGCTGCGTTCGGCGCAGGTCTCCCGAATCTTCTCACCTTCGAATCGAAAGTGCGCCGACAGGGAGCAACATTATCACCGCACACACTCCCGAATGTTCTCACCTTTTGGCTTTTAGCTTCCCTGCCAACCGCCGCCTAACACCTTGTACAAGGTCACAAGATTGGCCTGTCGCGACAGACTATCCGTCGCGAGCTGCTGCTGCGCGGTGTAGAGCGTTCGCTGTGCGTCGAGGAACGTGAGGAAGCTGTCGGTACCCGCCTTGTAGCGCGCCTGAGCAAGCGAGTAATAGCGCTGCGACGACGCCACATAGTCGCGATCCGCCGCCACCTGATCGACGTAAGTTGCACGCGCGGTCAGCGCGTTCGAGACCTCCTTGAACGCCGTTTGAATCGTGCTTTCGTAATCGGCGACCTCGATCTGCTTCTCGATTTTGGCGACGTCGAGCGAGGCCTTGTTGCTGCCGTAGTCGAAGATCGGCACCGACACGCTCGGCGCAAACGCCCAGGCGCCCGTCCCCGCCTTGAACAAACTTGAGAGCGTCGAACTCGATGTGCCGGCCGAAGCGGTCAGCTCGATCTTCGGAAAGAACGCGGCACGCGCGGCGCCAATGTTCGCATTCGCCGCCTTCAGCGCGTGTTCCGCCTGCACGATGTCGGGACGACGGGTGAGCAGCAGCGACGGCACGCCCGCACCGATGTCGGCGAACATCGACTCGTCGTCGAATTCGCGGGCAGGCGGAAGGTCGTCGGGAATCGGCGCACCGAGCACGGCAACCAGGTTGTTGCGATCCTGCGCGACGGCGCGCCGATAAGACGCAAGGCTCGCCTTCGCGCTCGCCAACGAGTTTTGCGCCTGCTGCACGTCGAGCATCGACGAATTGCCCAACGCCTGGATGCGCTTTGTCACATCGTATGTCGACTGGTCCGCCTTCACCGTGTCTTCGGTGATTTGCAGAAGGCGCTCGTCGGACAGCAGGGTGAGGTAGTCGGTCGCCACCGTCGCGATCAGGCTGATCTGCGTGCTCTGCCGCGACGCATCGGTCGCGAGATAGTTCTCCAGCGCCTGGCGCTTGAGGCTGCGCAAGCGTCCGAAGAAGTCGATCTCCCATGACGTGGTGCCGACGTTCACGTCGCTGGAACTGGTGGTCACGCCCGAGGTGCGCTCGCGGGTCAGGCTGCCGCTCGCGCTGATCGACGGGGCGAGCGCGGCACGCGTGATGCGATATTGCGCCTCGTACTCGGCCACGTTCAACGCGGCCACGCGCAAGTCGCGGTTGTTGTCGAGCGCGATTTCGATCAGCCGCTGGAGACGCTCGTCGCGAAAGAAGTTGCGCCACGCCATGTCGGCGCCGAGCGGCGCTGCTGCAGTCGTCGTGCTCGGAGCAACTGTTCCCGGAGCCGCTGCAGTTTCCGAAGCTGAAGCCGCAGCCGTTCCCGAAGCCGCGGCGCTAGTGCTCTCGTACGCATCGCCTTTCGGATAAGCCACGGCAACGGGTGCCGCGGGCCGTTCATAGTGCGGATCCAGCGTGCACCCTGTCAGCATGGCGACGGCAAACGCCACCATGCATGCGCCCAATTTGAGTCTCATCATTCAACACCTTCCTGTTGCTTGGCATCGCCGTGTTCGCCGAACAGGCGGCGCACGACGACAAAGAACACCGGCACGAAAAAGATGGCGAGCAGCGTCGCGGCGATCATGCCGCCCATCACGCCGGTACCGATTGCATGCCGGCTCGCGGAGCCGGCGCCGGTGCTGATGACCAGCGGGAGCACGCCGAACACGAAAGCAAGCGAGGTCATCAGAATCGGCCGCAGACGCAATCGCGCAGCTTCCAGCGTGGCGTCGATCAGGCTGCGGCCCTGCGCCTGCAGGTCCTTGGCGAATTCGACGATCAGGATCGCGTTCTTGGTGGAGAGCCCGATGGTGGCGAGCAAGCCGACCTTGAAGTAGATGTCGTCGGACAGCCCGCGGATGTGCGCGCCCAGTACCGCGCCGAGCACGCCGAGCGGTACGACCAGAATCACCGCGATCGGAATGGACCAGCTTTCGTACAGACCGGCCAGACAGAGAAACACCACGATCAGCGAAATCGCGTACAGGTAGATCGCCTGCGATCCGGCAAGGCGCTCCTGGTACGATTGCCCGGTCCAGTCGATGCCGAAGCCGGCGGGCAGCTTCTTCACGAGCGCGTCGACGGCGGCCATCGCCTGGCCCGTGCTGGTGTTCGCGCCGGTTTGCGCGGTGATTTGCATCGACAGCGTGCGGTTGAAGCGTTCGATCTGCGGTGGCCCGAAAGTCCATTTGCCGGTGGCGAACGCGGAGAACGGAACCATCTGGCCGTCGTAGCCCGCGGTGGTTGTGCTGCTGGTGCTGCTCGTCGAGGTGCTGCTCGAACTGCTCGTGCTCGAACTGCTTGTCGTGCTCGACTTCACATACCACCGTCCGATATCCGACGGCATCATCCGGTAGGGCGCGTCGGCCTGCACGTAGACCTTCTGGATGCGTCCCGTGTCGACGTAGTTGTTCACGTACGACGAGCCGAACGCGGTCTGCAAGGTGTCGTTCACGTCGGCGATGGAGAGTCCGAGCGCACTCGCCTTTTCTCGATCGATATCGACATGGAACTGCGGCGTATCGTCGAGGCCGCCGGGGCGCATGCCGGACAGCGCGCTGTCCTGCGAGGCGAGCGCGATCAATTGCTGGCGCGCGGCCATCAGCTTGTCGTGGCCCTGCCCGGCGCGATCTTCCAGTTCGAAGTCGAGGCCGCTCTGCGTGCCGAGTTCCTGAATGGCCGGCGGATTGAGCGCGAAAATCTGTGCGTCGCGCGAGGCGGCGAAGTGCATGTTGGCGCGCTGGATGATCGCGGCCGCCGAACCGTCGCGGCCGCGCCGCGTGCTCCAGTCCTTGAGCTTGACGAAGGCGAGGCTGTTGTTCTGACCCGAGCCGTTGAAGCTGAAGCCCGTCAGCGCGATGATCTTGTCCACCTGCGGCAGACCGAGGTAATACGCCTCGACCTTTTTCACGACTTCCAGCGTCTGCGCAGCGGGTGTGCCGACGGGCGCCGAAATCGACGTGATGATGATCCCCTGATCCTCGTCCGGCAGATAAGACGACGGCAGCTTCATGAAGAGCAGCGCAACCACGCCGCCAATCAGCAAGTAGATCACCATATAGCGCATCGGCTTGCCGATCACGCGCGCGACCGTCGAATCGTAGCGAGCGGTGCCGCGAGTCAGCACACGGTTGAACCAGCCGAGCACGCCGCGCTTCGGGTGGTGCTCGACGTCCACGCGCCGCAGCATGGTCGCACACAGCGCCGGTGTCAGCGTCAACGCGAGGAACACGGAGAGCAGCATCGCCGCGACGATCGTGATCGAGAACTGCCGGTAAATCGCGCCGGTGGACCCCGAGAAAAACGCCATCGGAATGAACACGGCAATCAGCACAGTCGTAATGCCGACCAGTGCGCCGGTGATCTGCTTCATTGCCTTGCGCGTGGCTTCGACGGGCGACAGCCCCTCTTCGGCGATGAGCCGCTCGACGTTTTCCACCACCACGATCGCATCGTCCACCAGCAGCCCGATCGCGAGCACGAGCCCGAACATCGACAGCACGTTGATCGAAAAGCCCACCGCCGACATCACGGCAAACGTGCCGAGCAACGCGACCGGCACGACGATGGTCGGAATCAACGTCGCGCGCAGATTTTGCAGGAACACGTACATCACGACGAAAACCAGCATCACTGCTTCGATCAGCGTCTTCACCACCTCTTCGATCGAGATGCGCACGAACGGCGTGGTGTCGTACGGGTAGTCGACCACCACGTTGTGCGGCAATTGCCCGCTCAGTTCGTTGAGCTTGGCGCGTACCGCTTTGGCCACGCTCATCGCGTTCGCGCCGCTCGCGAGCTTGACCGCGAGCGAGGCCGCCGGCTTGCCGTTCAGACGCGAGTCCGTGCTGTAATCGTCGCCGCCGACTTCGACACGCGCGACGTCCTTCAGCAGGACCTTCGAGCCGTCGCTATTCACGCGCAGCAGGATCGCACCGAACTGCGCTGGCGTGGTGAGCAGGCTCGACGCGGAAATGGTCGCGTTGAGCGCCTGCGTCTTCGTGGACGGCGAGCCGCCGATCTGGCCGACCGAGAGTTGCACGTTCTGATTGGTGATCGCGGTGGTGACGTCGCCGGTAGTCAGGCCGACGGCCTGCAGCTTCACCGGATCGAGCCAGATGCGCATGGCGTGCTGGGCGCCGAACAGCGTCACGTCGCCGACGCCGTTGATCTGCGTGAGCGGATCTTCGATCTGCGTGGCGATGATATTGCCGAGATCGATGGAATTCATGCTGCCGTCCGTGGACGACAGCGACACGATCATCAAAAACGCATTGGCCGCCTTCGCGACCTGCACACCCTGGTCCTGAACCGTCTGCGGCAATGACGAACTCGCCTGTTCGACCTTGTTCTGCACCTGCACCTGGGCGATGTCGGCATTGGTGCCCTGCTGGAACGTCAGCGTGATGGTGGCCTGTCCGGCCGAACTGCTGGTGGACGACATGTAGAGCAGATGGTCGATGCCGCTCAGCTTCTGCTCGATCACCTGCGTGACGGTGGTCGCCACGGTTTCGGCCGAGGCGCCCGGATAGGTCGCCGTGATCTGCACGGAAACCGGCGCCACACTCGGATACTGTTCGACCGGAAGCGTCCCGATGGAGGCGCCGCCGATCATCATGATGACGATGGCGATGACCCACGCGAGGATCGGTCGGTTGATAAAGAAACCTGCCATGAGTGTCTCGCTTTAGCTATGGGCGGCCGACGTAGCGGCCGCAGTGGCGGGCGCACCCGATGAGGCAGGCGACTCGACCGGCTTCACGACGCCGCCCGCACGCGCTTTCTGCGATCCGGCGACGATCACGCGATCGCCCGCCTTGAGGCCGCTCGTGACGAGCCAGTCGGCGCCCGAAGCGGTGTCCGCCGTGACGGGCGTTTGCGTGACCTTGTTGTCGGCCCCGACTGTCAGCACGCTCGCCGAGCCGTCGGAGGCACGCGAGACCGCGAGCTGCGGCACCGTGATCGCCTGCTGGTTCACCCCCTCTTCGAGCCGGGCACGCACGAACATGCCGGGCAGCAGCACGCCGTCCGGATTGGGGAACACGCAACGCAAGGTCACCGAACCGGTGGTGGCGTCGACGGTGATATCGGAAAACAGCAGCTTGCCAGGCTGTGTGTACGTGCTGCCGTCCTCCATCACGAGATGAACGACCGCGCCGTCCCGGCCCGCCTGCTGTAACCGGCCACTGGCGAATTCTTTCTGCAGCCGCAACCAGTCGGCGGAAGAGCGCGTGACGTCGAGATACATCTCGGCCGTCGCCTGGACCGTCGCGAGCGCGGTGGTTTGCTCCGCGGTGACGAGCGCGCCCTCGGTCACGCTCGATTTGCCGATCCGTCCCGCGATGGGCGCGACGACCTTCGTGTAGCCGAGATTGATCGCGGCGGTCTTCAAGGCGGCACGGTCGGCGACCACGTCGGCCTTCGCTTCCGCCAGCGAGGCGACGGCGTCGTCGTAGTCCTGCTTGCTCACGCCTTCGATCTTCGAGAGTTCGGCATAGCGGGTGGCCTTGGTCTGCGCGGCGCTCGCGGTCGCCTCGGCTTTGGCGAGCGTGCCGACGGCCTGGTCGTACGTTGCCTGGTAGCTGGACGGGTCGATCTGGTAGAGCACGGCGCCGGCTGCGACCAGTGCGCCTTCCGTAAAGAGACGCTTTCTGACGATGCCTTCGACCTGCGGCCTGACCTCGGCAACGCGGATCGCCGACAGTCGCCCGGACAATTCGGTACTCGACACCACGGTGTGCGGCACGATCGTTTGGACGCCTACTTCGGGAACGGTTTGTGGCGGTCCATGAGGCGCCTGGTCGCCACAACCTGCCAGCAAAAACGTGGCGGTGGCGACAGCGGCGGCAAGATAGGTGAATCTCGGTGCGCGCGGAGAAGGTCCGGACGCGGCAGGGTTATTCGGCATGCTGTGGGCATCCTTCGACTCAATTCGACAAAGGGCCGTCTGGCATGCGTTGGTCGCTAAAGCGGGGCGAGTGAAAACGTATCGGCTGACCACGCGCTTGAATCTGCACGCAAACCAACACACTGGGCCCGGAGGAAACCGCGTAACGCCGCCAGCGGCGAGAGGTGGCCCAGCATAGTGAGCGGCGTCTTACGGTGGCTTAGGCAAGGATTACGAGTTGTAACGAAGCGCGTGATGTTGCGATGCGTCGGGCCGTATGACGCCCACCGGCATGGGTTGCGGCAGGGACTGATTCACGCAGCCGGATAGAACCCAAGGTAGCTACCGTAATAAACTGTAAGCGGGTATAAGAACCCGAAACCGCTGCCACCGCGCGATTCGCTATATTGCGACGTACGAAAGGCGCACGGCCGCGCCGTCCGTCAATTGTCCTCATCGATCAAGGGCCAGCCATGTCAGACACGCCCATCCAGGTTTTACTGGTCGACGACGACGCCGACCTTCGTGACCTGCTCAGAACCTTCTTTCAACAACGCGGCATCGAAATGTCCGTGCTGCACGACGCGAACCATCTGGCACGCCGGCTGGAACGCGAGCGGCCGTCGATCATCGTGCTCGATCTGATGATGCCGGGCGTCGACGGACTCACCGCGCTCAGGCAATTGCGCGCGAACGGCGACACGATTCCCGTGATCATGCTGACCGCACGCGCGGACGGCGTGGATCGCGTGGTCGGTCTGGAGCTCGGCGCCGACGACTACCTCGGCAAGCCGTTCATGCCGCAGGAACTGCTCGCGCGCATTCATGCGGTGTTGCGCCGGCACGCGCAACCGGCGGTGTCTGCGGCAGCGACAGCCGAAAAGCGCGAAGCGCTGCGCTTCGGCCGCTTCCGGCTCGACTTCGCGAGGCGCACCCTGTTTCGCGATGACGAACCGCTCAAGCTGACCGGCGGCGAATACGCGCTGCTCGAAGTGCTTGCCACGCATCCCATGGAGACGCTGTCGCGCTCGAAGCTCGTCGATCTGCTGCACGGGCCGCACTCGGAAGTGACCGAACGCGGTATCGATGTACCGGTGTGGCGCCTGCGCCGCCTGCTCGAAGACGACCCGGCGAATCCGCGCCGGATTCAGACCATACGCGGCATCGGCTACATGTTCGTGCCCGGCGGCAATGACAATGAAGAATCCCTTTAATACGCTGTTCGGCCGGCTCTCGTTGATGACGGTGAGTCTGATCGTGCTGGTGCACATCATCGGCATCGTCCTCGTGGACCGTGACCGCGGCCAGATCGATACCCGTCATGCGCAGCGCGCTGTGCGCCTCGCGCTGCAGGCGAGGCAGGATGGCACGCTCACCGCCTCGCACATTGCGGAAACGCTCGGTGTGTCTTATGTCGACTCGCGAGACGCGATCCGGTATGGCTGTCCCGCGCCGTGCGAGAACACCTCGGGTCCGTTCGAATTCGACTTGCGCAAGAAGTTGCCGGCCGGCAGCCAGGTCGTTACCGACAGCGAGAACGGTACGGTCTGGGTCCATGACGCAGACGATCCCGGCTGGCTCAAGATGCAGAACTCGACGCTGCCGGCGCGTCGCTTCTGGGGCGCATCGGCGACGATGCTGGTGCTGGCGGTGATCATCGCGCTGGTTGGCGCGTGGCAATTGCAGCGGCCATTGCATCGGCTGGCACTCGCCGCGCGCGAGTTCCGCGTTGGCCATCGCGCGCCGGTCGTGGAGGCGAGCGGCCCGCGCGAGCTGAAAGAGCTGATCGGCGACTTCAATCAGATGGTGCATGAACTTGCGCAGGCCGAGCAGGAGCGCGCGGTGATGCTGGCCGGCGTGGCGCACGATCTGCGTGCGCCGATCACGCGCATGCAGGTGCGCGCGGATCTGCTGCCGGATGAAGCGAACCGTCGCGGCTTCTTGCGGGACGCGGAATCGTTGTCGCGCATCGTCACGCAGTTTCTCGATTTCGCACGCGAGACGGCGGATACCTCGCCGAGCACGAGCGTCGACGCTCACTGTCGCCGGCACTATGGCGACAGTCTCGCGGACGATGCGCTCGTGCGCCTCGATCTGCAGGCCGGCGATGGCTTTGGGTTGCCGCTTGTCGACCTCGACCGGATCCTGACCAATCTGATCGAGAACGCGCTCACTTACGGTGAGCCGCCGGTGGAAATCTCGACGTCCCGCCGCGACGGCAAGTACACGCTCGAGGTGCGCGATCACGGCGGCGGTATTCCCAGCAGTCAGCTGGATCGCGCGCTGCAACCGTTCGTGCGGCTCGATGAAGCGCGTAGCGGCGATGCGCACTGCGGCTTGGGGCTCGCGATCGTGCGGCGTCTCGTGCGATACAACGGCGGCGCTTTTCACGCCGATAACGCCGCCGATGGGGGTTTCGTGGTGACGCTTACGTTTCCCGCGTAGTTGTCGGCCGGGTTATCGGCCTGGATTCTGGCCTGATTTCCGGCTCATCCTCGAGCGGTGTTGTCAGGAACGACGATCGCACCGTGCGGTCCGCCGCCGGGACCACCTCCACCCCCACCTCCGCCCGGACCGCCCCCGCCCCAACCCGGAGGCCCCCACCAGCAGCCGCTCAACGTTGCGCTCAGTGCGGCCAGCGCCGCGATTGCCAACAGCTTCTTCATGCTTTCTCCATCGATAGATCTTCAGTGACGCAAAGTCGTTGCTCGAGCGGCGACGACACGCGTTATCCGCAACTTATCAACCCGCGCGAGATCATGTTTTACGAGAGAGTTACAAGATGGCGACGGCGTGGCCGCTTCTGCTGCACTAGGGCTTTGGTGTACATCGCCGTACGGCGCAGGTCACACGGCTTTTGCGGCGTGGCGCGGAGCAAGATGTCGCGCTCACGCTTTGTTCGTATATGGAAGAGGATGTAAGGAGATGAGTGGGTTCGGTCGTGCATCGACGCGCGACAGGGTGAGATTTGGAGCGCTCGCCGCATCACCGTCCGCGACCATGACGTGGACTCCCTGGAAATCCTCACCTTATTCCAGGTGCGCGTCCAGCATGGTGATTCTTCACCGTCTGGAATCGCTCACCCTTGCAGGCCGTCTCCTGGAATTCCTCACCATTGGTCGAGGTGGTCCCGTCTCCTGGAATTCCTCACCGTTCCTCACTGCTCGATGAACTCGCGAGCGAGCTTGCGCGCCGCGTTCGCGAACATGAGGATGTCCACGCCGGTTGCGACGAAGGTGCATCCAAGCTCGAGATAGCGCCGGGCAAGCACCGGGTCCGAGGTCAACGTGCCGGCCGCCTTGCCTGAAGCGACGATGGTGCGCATTGCGGCTTCAATTGCATTCTGCACTTCCGGATGGCCGGGCTTGCCGCGATGGCCCATCGACGCGGCCAGATCCGCCGGCCCGATGAATACGCCATCCACGCCGTCAACCGCGCAGATCGCTTCGAGATTGTCGAGCGCTGCGACCGTCTCCGCCTGCACGAGCAGGCAGATTTCACTGTCCGCGATATCCAGATAGTCGGTTCGCAAGCTCCAGCGCGACGCACGTCCCACCGCGCTGCCCACACCGCGAATTCCATGGGGCGGATAGCGTACGGCGGCCACGCACGCGCGGGCCTGATCCGCGGTATCGATCATCGGAATGAGGAGGTTGCGTGCGCCGATATCGAGCAAGCGCTTGAGCAGCGCCGGATCGTCGTTCACGGGCCGCACGACGGCTTCGGCGGAATACGGGGCGACCGCCTGCAACTGCGCAAGAATGCTGCGCACGTCGTTCGGCGCGTGCTCGGCGTCGATCAACAGCCACTCGAAGCCGGCCGTCGCGCTGACTTCGGCCAGGTAGGCATCGGCCATCGAAAGCCAGAAGCCAATCTGGCGTTGGCCGTTTGCAAGCGCCGCCTTGAATGGATTAAGCCCTGACATCGACGTTGCGTTCATCACGATTTCTAGCCTCCATGGGGACTTGATTGAATTGAATGGGCTCCACCTTTCCCAGCAGGAACAGGTAGTTGAGGATCGCGATCACGATCAGCGCCGACGAGAACAGCAGCGCGGGAATGAAAGAACCGGTCGAGCCGACGATCGCGCCCGTGACGATCGGACCGACCACGCCGCCCATGTTGGAGACGGTGTTCTGGATTCCCGCAACCCGCGAGACCATATTCCCCGGCGCGACATCGCCCGGCAGCGCCCAGACCTGGGATGCGGCGACGGTCGTGCCCGACTTCGCGACGCAGAGCAACGCGACGGCCACGAGCGGAGAAGTGGCGAACGCTGCGAGTCCGATGCTTGATGCCATCGCCAGGCCGACAACGAGAAACAGCTTGCGGGTCGCGGTGAGCGACAGCCTTCCGGAGGCATACACACGATCGGAGGCCCAGCCCGCGAATACCTCGACGATCATCGAAAGAACGAGCGGTAGCGAAGCCATGAAGCCCATCTCCATCAGGCTCATGCCGCGCTCCTTGACGAGATACGTCGGCAGCCAGGTGATGAAGAAGTACGAGTTGTAGTTGATCATGAAGAAGCCGATACACATGGCCCAGATGTTCCGATGCGCGAACAGTCTGTGCCAGGGGACATCGGCGGCCGTGCTCACGCCGTTGGAGCGCGACGCCGCTTCGCCATCGCGGATGTGAGCAAGCTCGGCCGCATTCACGCGCCGGTGATCGGCCGGCGAATTCTTGAACGCCAACACCCAGACGGCGCACCAGACGAGGCCCAGCGCACCGGTGATCGCAAAGGTGACCTTCCAGTCGAACGTCGCCAGCAGCCAGGCGATCAGCGGCAGCGCGACCGCGCCCCCAAGCTTCGACCCGCTATCGAAGATGCCCGCCACCGTCGCGCGTTCCTTGCGCGGAAACCATCGCGAGGCGATGCCCGCGTTACTGGGATACGCGCCCGCCTCGCCGATGCCCAGCATGACCCGCAGAGCCACGAGAGACTTGAAGCCGGTGGCGAGTCCGGTGACGGCCGTCGCAAGCGACCACCAGAACACGGCCGCACCCAGCACGATCTTCTGTCCGAAGCGATCGGCGAGCATGCCGGCAGGCAATTGCAGCAACGCATACGACCAGAAGAACGCCGACATCACGATGCCCATCTCCATCGCGCTGAGATGGAACTCCGACTGAAGATGCGGGGCCGCGGCGGACAGCACCGTCCGATCGATATAGTTGATGGCGATGGCTGACCACATCAGACCGGCCACCAGCCAGCGCACTTTGCTGCGTGGCTCGTGTTGCAAGGCTTGGTTCAATCTCTGTCTCCGCTTTTTTTGTAGGAATGAGGTGGTGTTTCAGCTCACGATACCCATATGCCAGGGCACGAATTCGTGGTCGCCCAGCCCGAGCAGTTCACTGCGGGTGCGCTCACCAGAGGCGGCCCGGAGGATGTGTTCGAAGACATCCCTCCCCATCTCCTCGACTGACCGCTCTCCGTCAAGGACCCGTCCGCAGTTGATGTCCATGTCGTCGCGCAGCCGCTCGAACATCGGCGTGTTGCTCGCGAGCTTGAGGGTGGGCGCCGGCTTCGAGCCGAACATGGAACCGCGGCCGGTCGTGAAGCAGATCAGGTTTGCGCCGCTTGCAATCTGCCCCGTCACCGCGACGGGATCGTAGCCGGGCGAATCCATGAAGACGAAGCCGGCCCGGTCGATCGGCTCAGCATATTCATAGACGGCCTGCAGCGGCGTCGTGCCGCCTTTCATCGCCGATCCGAGCGACTTTTCGAAAATGTTGGCGAGTCCGCCCTTCTGATTACCCGGCCCGACGACGCCGTTGAACTGACCGTTGTGGCCGCGCGTGTAGCGCTCCCACCACGCGAGCCGGTCGAGCAGTTTCTGACCGACCTCCGGTGTCACCGCGCGGCGCGTCAGCATATATTCGACGCCGTGAATTTCAGGGGTTTCGGAAAGAATGGCCGTGCCGCCATGGCGTACCAGAAGGTCCATGGCCGCGCCCAGAGCCGGATTGGCCGTGATGCCCGAAAAGCCGTCGGAGCCGCCACATTCCAGACCGATTTTAAGGTGGCTCGCCGGCACCGGGCGGCGTTCGATGTCGTTAGCCGACGGCAGCATCTTCTGTATGGCAGCGATCCCCGCATCGATCGTTGCCCGGGTGCCGCCTTCGTCCTGCATCACCAACGCGTGGACCGACGGACCGGCACGCAGTCCTTGTGAATCGAGCAGATCGCCCACCTGATTGCGCTCGCAGCCCAGCCCGACGATCAGCACGCCGGCAAGATTGGGATGGCGCGCATAGCCGGCGAGCGTCCGGCGCAGGACGTCGAAGTGCTCGCTGGGCGAGGACATCCCGCAGCCGCTCGTCTGCGCGAACGCGACCACACCGTCGACATTCGGATAGGGCGCGAGCCGCTCCGGCGTAAACCAGGCGGCAATATTCTTGATAACGGTCGACGAACAGTTGACCGATGCCAGGATCCCGATGAAGTTGCGCGTCGCAACCCGTCCATCGGGACGAACAATACCGTTGAATGTTGCCCGTTCAGCTTCTGCAACGTACTCGACCGGACGCACATCGAGGCAGAAGCCCGGATCGCGGTCGAAATCGATCAGTTCGACGTTGTGAGTGTGGACGTGATCGCCAGCCTCGATGTCGCGGGCCGCAAGACCGATGACGGTGTCGTACTTACGGATCGGCGCACCCCGCGGAATGCGGCAGGCGGCAACTTTGTGGCCTGCGGCGACCTGCGCGCGCAGGCGGATCGCCGTGTCTCCGATGCACAATTGCTGTCCGATCGACAGCGATTCTCGCGCGATCAGTACGTTGTCCGCGGCGTTGAGCCGGATCAGCGGCTCGCTCAACACCGTACCAGCCTGCGACATGATGCTCTCCTGTCTCTCAAGTCCGTGGCGCACGCACTCGGTTCGCGCCAATCGCCTTTCTTCTAATTGATGTTACCGGTTCATGTAACCGGTAACATAGGACGCATGGTAGTATGCTTTTGCGATAATCGCCAGCAACTTTTTTCGGGCCTGAGTCATCAACGTCGTGAGCAAACCGCCTACTTCCCTGCTTGCCCCTGTCGAACGAAGTGCCTCGCGGCGTGCCCGCAAGAATTCCGGCCGCGTGACGCTGAGCGATCTGGCGGCGCTCGTCGGCGTAACGAAGGTGACCGTCTCACGCGCACTGAATACGCCGGAACTGGTTTCGGTCGATACGCTGGAGCGCGTCCAGGCGGCCGTCCGGCAAACCGGGTATACGCCCGATCTCATCGCCGGTTCGCTGGCGTCGACTCGCAGCTATCTCATCGTCGCCTTGATTCCCGCGATGGCCGGGAGCGTGTTTCAGGAAACCGTCGGCGCCCTGACGACCGAGCTTGCCGCGTCGGGCTACCAATTGCTGATCGGGCAAAGCGGATACGACGAATCGCGCGAGGACGCCCTGCTCGATGCGGTGATCGGCCGCCGGCCCGCCGGCATCGTACTGACCGGCGTCGTTCATTCCCAGAGCGCGAGGCAAAAGCTGCGCGCGTGCGGCATTCCCGTTGTCGAAACCTGGGACCTGACACGCGAGCCCATCGACATGCTGGTCGGGTTTTCTCACGAGCACGTTGGGAAGGCCGCTGCGGATTTTCTGAAGACGCGTGGCGTGCGGCGGCCCGCGGTCGTCACACCGAGCGACCGGCGCGCGCAGGCCCGCACCAAGGCGTTCCTCAAAGCGTTCGGAAACGGCAAGACAATCTCCACCGTCCCCGTCGTGACGGTCGAGTCACCCGCGAATCTGGGTGACGGGCGACGGGCGCTGAAAGGCTTGCTCGACACACACGCCGATATCGACGCCGTTTTTTGCGGCGCGGATATTCTGGCGCTGGGCGTGTTGATGGAAGCGGAGTACCGGGATATCGCCGTGCCGGAGCAGTTGCGGGTGATTGGCTACGGCGATCAGAATTTTGCGAAAGACACCACACCGCCGTTGTCGACCATGAGAGTCGACGGCACGAGAATCGGAACGCTTGCGGCGACCATGCTGGTCGACCGCATTGAAAACCGCGCTAGCGGCGAACAGATTGTCGATGTCGGGTTCAGTCTGATCGAGCGGGAAAGCACGTAGCGTCGTCGTGCTCTGTTAGCTCTGTCGGCGCAACGGAATAATCCGCTGCGATTCCGCCGTTCGAACCGTCGGCGGCCGTGACGAAGACTCCCTGGAAATCCTCACCTTGTTTCAGGTGCGGACTCAATGCGGCGATTGCTCACCTCCTGGAATCGCTCACCTTTGGCGAACGCTCTCCTGGAACACCTCACCTCTCGATGCGAATCAACATCGACAGCGCGTCGTGGCCCGCGGTCAGATTCGAGACGCGCATTCCTCACGCAGGTGCTCAATGAACGCCTGCTGGACGGCGGTGCCGAGCCAGTCGGTACGCAATGTATACCCGACGGCCCGGCTTGCCTCAGGGGTCTCCAGTTCCAACGCGACCATCTCGCTGCCCGGATAGGCCTCGCGAATCTGCGCACGCGACAGGAGCGTGATGCAATCGCTTTCTACCAGCATCGCTAACATCATCGCGAGCGAACTGGTCTCGACCACCAGCGGCGGCTTGACCGGCAGCCGCGCGAAGATCGCATCGATCACCGAGCGTCGCGGCACGTTGCGCTGTGGCATGACCCAGTCGTAACCGGCGAGGTCGCGGGCCGCGACGGTTTTCTGCCCCGCCAGCCGATGCCCCTTGCGCACGGCAACCACGTAAGGGTCGGCGAACAGCTCCGTCTCCTGCACGGACCCCGTGAGGCGGGGCTCGCGCAGCCCGCCGACGATGATATCGATAGCGCCGACACGTAGTTCGCGCAAGAGATGCGCGTGGGAGCCTTCATCGACTGTCACGCGCGCAGCAGGATAGCGGCTGCGCAGTCGCTGAATAGCGCGCGCGACGAGGCGTGGCGGCAGCAACGGCAAGACGCCGATCGCCACTTTCCCTGTGAGCTGCCCGCGCGCGTAGGCCAGATCCTCACTCGCCTGTGCGATTTCGTAGAGCGCCAGACTCAGACAGCGCGCGAATTCGATGCCTGCGGGGTTGGCCGACACGCTGTGCACACGCCGGCGGTAAAGCGACACGCCGACATTCTGCTCGATCTGCCGCGCCGCCCGATGCACGGCCGGCTGCGAGATGCCCAGCAACTGCGCGGCCTCTGCCGCCGATCCCGCATTGGCAATCGCGATGTGGCAGCGCACCTGCGTGTCGGTGAGACGGCGGCAAATCTTACCCGCGCTCGCCGCCGCAGCCTGGCCAGTCAGGTTTGCAACGGCGCGCTCCATCTGATCGAGCATGCGACGCACGCGCCGCTGCAGGATCACGCCCTCCTCCGTCAGTTCGCTGCCGCCAAAGCCGCGATCGAATAGCTGACCGCCAAAGCTCGCTTCCAGCTTGCTAACGGCGAGGCTCACCGCAGGTTGCGTGCGCCCCGCGCGGGCGGCCGCCTGTCCGATTCCACCTGCCTCGCATACCGCATCGAACAGGAAAAGCCGCCTTAATCGCGTCAGATCGTCATCCGATGGCGTGCGCTCGACGACACCCATCGATTCTCCAGAATTGCTATGTGAAAACCCTTAGCTTAACCAGAATTTATGCCTTGCGGCTCACTTCATATTGGGGCCTTCGACTACATCCCACTTACAGTAATGTCCATCCGATCAAAAAGTTTCCAGTCAGGAGCACGTTCATGTCTGTCGTCATCGACACGCACACTCACGCAATTTCCCCAGATAAACAACGCTATCCGCTCGCACCGGTCGGCGGTCACCAGTCGGAATGGTCGGCGAAGCGTCCCGTTAGTTTTGAAGGCCTGCTCGCCTTGATGGACGAAGCCGGCATCGGTCGTGCGGTGGTCGTTCAAGCTTCGACAGTGTACGGTAACGACAATAGTTATGTGGTCGACGCGGTGCGGAGCCATCCTGATCGCTTCGCAGGGGTATTCTCGATCGACGTGCTAGCGAGCGACGCGGTCACGCAGTTGCAGCGCTGGCTCGACGCGGGACTCTCCGGGCTGCGCCTTTTCACGACCGGCAGCACGATGCCTGGCCAGGCGGGCTGGCTCGACGACGAGCGCTCGTTTCCGGTATGGGAATACGCGCAGCGCCACGACGTCTCGATCTGCCTGCAGATGACCGCGCAAGGGATTCCCGCACTCCTGAACATGCTCGCACGCTTTCCGGACATCCGGGTGTTGCTCGATCACCTCGCACGCCCCGAACTCGCCGGCGGCCCGCCGTACGAAGCGGCCGCGCCGCTCTTCGGCCTCGCGTCGCATCAGGGTGTGTATCTGAAGCTCACGAACCGCACGATCGCCGAAGCCGCGCGTGGTGACTCGACGCCCGCCGCCTTCTTCCCCCGCGTGCTCGACGCATTTGGCGCGCATCGCATCGCGTGGGGTTCGAATTTCCCGGCTGCCGAAGGCGCGCTGCCGCAACTGCTCGCCGATGCCCGCGAGAGTCTGTCGATGCTGCCCGCCGACGCGCGCGCAGCAATCTTCGGCGGCACCGCGCGCACGATTTATCCAGCGCTCGCCGCTTGATACGTACGCCTCGAACGAAACAGGAAGACAAGACCGTGAGCATCTCTACACAACCGCTGCGCCTGAAGACTGCGTTGAAAACCTATCCGCACACGCAGGCGCTGAAAGCGGGCGAACTGACCGACCCCGCCGTCGAACTCGTGTTTGAGGACGTCGAACCGATTCACCGCGCGTTCGCACCGATGGCGCGCCGTCAGGCGTACGACGTCAGCGAAATGGCAATCGTCACGTATCTGCAGGCGAAGGCCTACGGCAAGCCGGTCGTGCTGCTGCCCACGGTCGTGGCAGCGCGCTTCCAGCAGGGCTGCATTATCTACAATGCGCAGCGTGGCAAACTCGATGCGGGCCGTCTCCCGGGAAAGAAAGTCGGCGTGCGCGCCTACTCGCAGACCACCGGCATGTGGGTGCGCGCCATTCTGAAGCAGACCTATGGCGTGCCGCTCGATCAGATCGAATGGGTCACGATCGAAGGCGCGCATCTGGAGGAGTATCGCGATCCGCCTTTCGTGCACCGCGCCGAACCCGGCAAGCAACTGTTGCCGATGCTTCGCGCGGGCGAACTCGATGCCGCCATCCTCGGCAACGATCTACCCGACGAGCCGGGGCTCGAACCGCTGATCGACGACGCGGCCGCCGCCGACCGTGCGTGGTACGCCCTCCATCGATACGTTCCGATCAATCACGTCGTCGTGGTCACGAAGGCGCTGGCCGATACGCATCCGCAAGCCGTGCGTGCTGTGTATGACCTGCTGTGCCGCGGTAAGGCATCGGCCGCCGCGGGACACGCTGGCAAGCCGGACAAGCTGCTGTTCGGCTACGACGCGCTGCGCGGTCCGCTTGAGGAAACGCTTGCGTTCTGCGAGCAGCAGCAACTGCTGCCACGCAAGCTGAGTGTCGACGAAATCTTCGCCGACAGTCTTGGCATTCTGGGCGACGCCGCGCACTAACGTCGCGGCCGTTCATTTCCCCATTTTCGAGCGAACCCGAGTTCGCCGTCTTGACCAAGGAGACACCATGAGCTTGCCCGGCAAGTCCGCCGCCACGAAACCCAGGGCGCGTCAGCCGTTCTACCGCGACCTGTCTTTTCAGGTGTTGGCCGGTATGGCACTGGGCGTCGCCACGGGTTACTTCTTCCCGAAGTTCGGCATCAATCTGCAGCCCGTCGGCGACGCCTTCATCCGCATCATCCAGATGCTGATTGGACCGATCATCTTCTGCACCGTGTGCAGCGGCATCGCGGGCGTCAACGACTTCAAGAAGGTTGGCCGCGTGGCGATCAAGGCGCTTTTCTATTTTGAAGTGGTGACCTCGCTCGCACTGGTGCTGGGCCTCGTCGTCATCAACCTGCTCAAGCCCGGTGTCGGCATGAACGTGGATATGCACAGCGTGCACTCCGCCACCGTCGACGTGTACATCGCGCAAGCCCATCACGTCGTCACGACGAGCGAATTCCTGCTGAATGTGATTCCGCACACGGCGATCAGCGCGTTCGCCGGCGGCGACGTGCTGCAGGTGCTGTTCTTCTCGGTGCTGTTTGCATTCGGCCTCGCCGCAATCGGCGAGCGCGCACAGCCGGTGTTGAACCTGATCGATGCGACGTCGGGCTCGCTCTTCTGGATCATCGGCCTGACGATGAAAATCGCGCCTCTCGCCGCGTTCGGCGCGATCGCCTTCACGGTCAGCAAGTTCGGCTTCGGTACGCTGATCTCGCTCGGCAAACTCGTACTCGAGTTCTATCTGACCTGCGCGCTCTTCATCATGCTGATTCTCTGGCCGATCGCGAAGGCCAACGGTTTCAGCCTGCTGCGCCTGATGCGCTATATCGGCGCGGAGTTGCTGCTCGTGATCGGCACGAGTTCGTCGGAGACCGTTTTCCCGCAACTGATCGACAAGCTCGAACGGCTCGGCTGCGAGAAATCGGTGGTGGGCCTGGTGCTGCCGACCGCGTACACGTTCAATCACGACGGCACGTGCCTGTACTTCGCCGCAGCCGCCGTGTTTCTCGCTCAGGCCACCAACACGCCGATGAACTGGCACGACCAGTTGGTGCTGCTGGCCGTGTTGCTGCTCACGTCGAAGGGCGCGGCAGGCGTGTCCGGCGCGGCGATCGCCGTGCTGGCAGCGACGCTCGCCGCATCGAACACGATTCCGGTCGAATCGATCGCCCTGATTCTCGGCATTCACAAGGCGATGTCCAGCGCGTTCGTGTTCACCAACATTGTCGGCAATAGTGTGGCGACTATCGTGGTCGCGAACTGGGAAAAGGCACTCGACCGCGTCGCGCTACGCCATGAACTGAAAACCGGCTTCAAGCCGGCCGACCCGCCGCCCGCCCGCCTCAACCAGGCGAGGAGCGGTCACGCAGGCAACTAGCAACGCATGCCACACGGCCGGCGGCGTGGATGAAAGTCTGCCGCCGGCCCAGCCGGAAACCGACAAACGGAGTTGGAATTATCGAGTTTAATTAGTCATACGAATCGTATGGCAAAGCTATGCCATCGCCAGCCGTTTCACAAAATACGACATTAGATTGGAGACATGCTATGAAAAAAAAGGTTTGGAGAACCATTGGTTTTGGACTGTCGGCCGCAGCCGGCACGCTGGGCGCAATGCCCGCCTATGCGCAGTCGAGCGTTCAGCTATACGGTACGGCAGACGGCGGCGTCCGTTATCAAACGAATGCGGTAAAAGGCGGTGGCACGGTGGTGACGATGAATTCGAACGGTTACTACAGTTCGAACAAACTCGGCTTCCTTGGGAAGGAAGACCTGGGTGGCGGCTGGAACGCGCACTTCCAGTTGGAGAGCGGCTTCAACCTCGGCAACGGGCAGTTCGACAATACCACTGGCGTTGAATTCAACCGGCAGGCTTTCGTCGGCATCGGAAATGAAAAGTATGGATCGCTCGACCTTGGCCGCCAGTACACGATCTCGCACGACATCATCAGCATCTACGACCCGTTCGGCTTCCACTTCACGCCGATCCTTCCGTTGACCGTTGCCTCAGACGGCACGCGCAACAACAACGACGTCAAGTACAAGAACGTTTTCGGTCCGTTGCTGTTCGAAGTGGACAATTCGTTCGGCGGCGTCGCCGGCGATTTCAGCAGCGGAGCAACGCGCTCAGTCGGCGTGAGTTATAGCGCGGGTCCGGTTAGCGTCGGTGGCGTGTATGGGCATCGCAACATACTGACCGGCACGGCCTACATCGGCGACAGTTATTACATGGCCGGCGCCGCCTACAAGATCGGTCCGGTACGACTGTCGGGCGGTTTCATGTCCGAGGATCTGCAGAATCCGGCCGCACCGCACCAGGTGACAAACAACGCCTTTGGCGGTCTTTCGTGGACCATCACGCCGGACGTGATTTTCGACGGCGGCTATTACCAGACCACCGTGTCGAACGACAAGGCCAGCCGCCGCGGCCTCTCGGTGATTTCGCTCGCGTATCTGCTGTCCAAGCGCACCACGCTCTACGGCGAAGTCGACTACACGTCGTACAAGCACGCGGTGGTCAGTACGCTCAACCCGGCCGGGGCGTCCAGTCAGACAGCGGTCACCGTCGGCATCGACGTCCTGTTCTAGTGACGCCGATCGAACAATCCTCGCCGACCCAGCTCTTCGAAGCGTCTGCGGCCATGACGAAGACTCCCTGGAAATCCTCACCTTATTTCAGGTGCGTGCTCGACGCGGCAATTGCTCACCTCCTGGAATCGCTCACCTTTGGCGAGCGATCTCCTGGAATTCCTCACCTTTGGCATATCTTTGCTTGCTTCCACGATGCAGTTCGATTCCTGGTATGACTCACCTCTTGCTGATAAGGTGACATCTCCTCGAACGGCTCACCTTTCGTCGAGGTGGTTGCGTCTCCTGGAATTCCTCACCTTTGGCCGTGGTGACGTCATTTCCTGGTGTTCCTCACCTTTGATCACGATGACGCCATGTATTCGCCAGAATCCGTCTAGAACTTCACCTTCACCTGAAACCCGATCGTGAACGGAAGATTGTCCGAGGGGATCGGCGGAATCACAATGAAGTTAGCCCCGACGCGCTTGTAGTCGACCATCACGATCGGTGCGACCACCGGTCCGATCGTATGGTTGCGGCCCAGGCCCCAGTTGCCATAGTTATAGCCCGAGATGATTCCGCCGATCGCCGCAATCCGCACGATGCCCCAGTGCGCGAACTCGGGCGCCCAGACGCCACCGCCATAGTAAGAAGGGCGCCGCAGCGAATTGCGAAAGCCTCCGGCCGTCACCGCCCATTGATTGTTGATCCAGCATTCCACGCCGAGGCCTGGATTGAATTGCTCGAAATGGGTGTTCGGGTCGGGATTGATGTGATACGAGCCGAGCATTGCGTCGATCCATACGCCGCCATCGCACCAATTACCCGCATGCGCACCGGACGCCGCGGCCAGGCTCGCGACAAGCGCCGCGGCCGCGTGCCGAATCTGCTTTTTTGTCTGACGAAAATGCATGTATTCTCCGCCACCGATCGAGCGCCGGTGTCATCTATGTTCTAGGCATTCTTACTTGTGGTCCGTCGCGCACTGTACCTCAACCCGCACTGGCGATGTGGAGGGCACGCTCGGACGCGCGGGCACAGGACGTGCCCCGCAGCGCCGACGCAACGATAACGGAGAACCGATGGCAGAGCGGTGAACACCAGGCAGGTGTCCACCTTCAATCTCCAGGAGGCCTAGAGGCCGAGGTCGGACAGGCCTGGATGGTCGTCGGGACGGCGGCCCAGCGGCCAATGATAGAGACGATCGGCCTCGCGGATCGGCAGGTCGTTGATGCTGGCATGACGGCGCGCCATCAGCCCATGCTCATCGAACTCCCAATTCTCGTTGCCGTATGAACGAAACCAGTTGTTCGAGTCGTCGTGCCATTCGTAGGCAAAGCGCACGGCGATGCGGTTATCCGTGAATGCCCATAATTCCTTGATCAGGCGGTAGTCGAGTTCCTTTGCCCATTTGCGGCGCAACAGGCCGACGATCTCCGCGCGGCCATGCGTGAACTCGGCGCGGTTGCGCCACACGCTATCCGGTGTGTACGCGAGCGACACGCGCTCGGGATCGCGGGTATTCCAGCCGTCTTCCGCGGCGCGCACTTTCTGGATCGCGGTCTCGCGTGTGAACGGCGGTAGTGGAGGGCGGGTTTCAATCGGCTCGGCCATAGTGTTTCCTCAGTCAGGTTGCGGTGCGCCGGGATGGCGGTCGTTTGCTTGGGGATTGACTCGCGGACCGGCCTGCGATCGGGTTCGATTCGCTGGCGGACTCAGTATTGAGCAAGGCTTCAGCGGCGGCTCGCGCGTCGAGCGCGGCGTCGGTCTCGCCGCTGACCAGCGCCACGGCGATGGCGCCGTCGAGCAGGATCAGCCATTGGCGCGACAAGCGCGCGGCGCGGCGAGCGTCCATACCGGATTCGACCGCGTAGTCATCGCACTGGGTTCGCACGAACGCGAGCAGGCGTTCCTTGTGTTCACGCGCGACGATCCGGATCGGATCCTCCGCGGAGGCGATTTCGCCGGCGGCATTCAGAAACGCGCAACCATGAAAATCCTCCGACGCAAACCATTCGCGCAGTACGTAGAACATGCCGAGCAGGTGCGCGCGCGCCGTCTTGCCGTGCTGCAACGCGCCCGCGATAAACCAGTTCATCCAGCGCTCGTCGCGCCGCTCCAACGCGGCGGCGACGAGCGCGTCTTTCGATTCGAAGTGCGTGTAAAAGCTTTTGCGCGCGGTGCCGGACTGCTTGACGATCGCGTCGACACCGGTGGCATGGATGCCGCCTGCGTAGATCAACGCCTCCGCGGCATCGAGCAACCGTTCACGCGCGCTGCCCGACGCAGCCGATTCAGTTGGGTTTTGAGTAGCCATGTGCGAAGGTTAGAACGATCATTCTCCTTCGTCAAGTTTTTGCTCGCTTCGGCGCGTTGGGCGCGCTTACTGCTATTGTGATGACGATCGATCAACTGGAACGAAAATCATGAGCCGCTCTATTGTCCGCGCGTCGTTGGTGCGTGCGCTACTCAGCGCAGCACTGCTGACTTCGATGGCCTGCACGCCCGTGCGAGTCCTCACGCATACGGTCAGCCAGAACGAAGCACGCGTGCCGGCCGGTCGCTACGATCTCGATCGGGACCATTGCAGCATTACCTTCGACATCGATCACTTCAAGTACTCGCGCTTTACGATGCGCTTCGATCGCAAGCAGGGGCAACTCGACTGGAACGAAGGCGGAATGGACAAGAGTAGCGTGGCGATTACGATCGACGCCGCGAGCATCGACACGAATGTGCCGCTACTCGACAAGATGGTGAAAAGCGACAGCATGCTCGATGTGTCGCGCTTTCCAGAGGTGCGCTTCGCCAGCACGCGGTTTGAGCGAACCGGCGAATCGCGCGGCACGTTGAGTGGCGATCTGACGATTCACGGCGTCGCGCAACCGGTCACGCTCGACGTCACCTTCAACGGTTTCGCCCCCGATCCGCTCACGAAAAAAGACACGCTCGGCTTTTCCGCGGACGGTCACTTCAGCCGCGCGAAGTTCGGTTTGTCGACGTGGTACCCGGCTGTCGGCGACGATATTCATGTGCGTATTCAGGCCGAGTTCGTCAAAACGCCCGCAGGCGCGTGAGCGCGGTGCGGGCGTTCTGGTTCAGGCGTCGTCGGTCAGACTTTTCGTTTCAGGCGCTGCGCATGAGTGCGTTGTCGTTTTGGCTCACGCAGCGGTCCAGTCGAGAATCACCTTGCCGCTCTCGCCTGAGAGCATCGTGGCAAACGCTTCCTGATAGTCGTCGACCTTGAAGTGGTGCGTGAGGATCGGCGACAGATCCAGACCGCTTTGCAGCATCGCGACCATCTTGTACCAGGTCTCGAACATCTCGCGGCCATAAATACCCTTGATTTCGAGGCCTTTGAAGATCACCTGGGTCCAGTCGATCGCGGTCTGCGCGGGCGGAATGCCGAGCAGCGCGATCTTGCCGCCGTGGTTCATCGCTTCGAGCATGCCGGTGAATGCGCTCGGCACACCTGACATTTCGAGCCCGACGTCGAAACCTTCGGCCATGTGCAGATCGGCCATCACGTCGCGCAACGATTCACGCGAGACGTTCACCGCACGCGTTGCGCCCATCTTGCGCGCGAGTTCGAGGCGATAGTCGTTGACGTCGGTAATCACCACATTGCGTGCGCCAACATGCTTCGCAATCGCCACCGCCATGATGCCGATCGGCCCGGCGCCGGTGATCAGCACGTCTTCGCCGACCAGGTTGAACGACAGTGCCGTGTGCGTGGCGTTGCCGAACGGATCGAAGATCGCAGCGAGATCGTCGGAGATTTCAGGCGGAATCTTGAATGCGTTGAAGGCCGGAATCACGAGGTATTCGGCGAACGCACCTTCGCGATTCACGCCGACGCCCACCGTATTGCGGCACAGGTGCCGGCGTCCCGCACGACAGTTGCGACAGAAACCGCAGGTGATATGCCCTTCGCCCGACACGCGATCGCCGATTGCAAAGCCGCGCACTTCCTGCCCCATCTCGACGATTTCGCCGACGTATTCGTGACCGACATGCATCGGTACCGGAATCGTCTTTTGCGCCCAATTGTCCCATTTCCAGATGTGGATATCGGTGCCGCAGATCGCGGTGCGCGTGATGCGGATCATCACGTCGTTGTGACCGACTTCGGGCTTCTTCACATCCGTCAGCGTGAGGCCCGGTGCGCGTTCGAGTTTTGCCAATGCTTTCATGTGCGCCTCCGCTTCAGATGATGCCGAGTTGACGGCCGACGCGCGCAAATGCATCGACGGCTCGATCGATTTGTTCCGGCGTGTGCGCGGCGCTCATTTGCGTGCGGATTCGCGCACGGCCTTTGGGCACGACGGGGAACGAAAAGCCGATTACGTACACGCCTTCCTTCAACAACGCGTCGGCCATCTTCGATGCGAGCTGCGCGTCGCCGAGCATGACTGGAATGATCGGGTGTTCGCCGGGCACGAGCGTGAAACCGAGCGCGCTCATTGCGCGGCGGAAATGCGCGCCGTTTTCGCGTACGCGCTCACGCAGTTGCGCGCCTTCGTCGCTCGCGAGCAATTCGAGTACTTTCAGCGACGCGGCGGCAATGCTCGGTGTCAGCGTGTTCGAGAACAGATAGGGGCGTGAGCGTTGACGCAGCAAATCGATGACTTCCTGACGCGCGGCGACATAGCCGCCGGATGCGCCGCCGAGTGCTTTGCCGAGCGTGCCGGTAATGATGTCGACGCGCGACAGCACACCGCAATGTTCCGGCGTGCCGCGCCCATGCTCGCCGACGAAGCCGACCGCGTGCGAATCGTCGACCATCACCAGTGCGCCGTAGCGGTCGGCGAGATCGCAAATACCGGCGAGGTCGGCGATGATGCCGTCCATCGAAAACACGCCGTCGGTGGCGATCAGCTTGAAGCGCGCGCCGGCGGCATCCGCTTCTTTCAGCCTGGCTTCGAGATCGGCGAGGTCATTGTTCTTGTAGCGAAAGCGCTTCGCCTTCGAAAGCCGCACGCCGTCGATGATGCTCGCGTGGTTCAGCTCGTCGCTGATGATGGCATCGTTATCGTCGAGCAGGGTTTCGAACAAACCGCCGTTCGCATCGAAACAGCTGGAGTAGAGGATGCAATCGTCGGTTTGCAGGAATGCGGCCAGCGCTTTTTCAAGGTCTTTGTGCACGGTTTGCGTACCGCAAATGAAACGCACCGACGCCATGCCGAAGCCGTCGTTGTCCAGGCCAAGCTTGGCGGCCTCGATCAGCCGTTCGTCGTTGGCCAGACCCAGATAGTTGTTCGCGCAAAAATTCAGCACTTCCGTGCCGTTCTCGAGACGCACGTCAGCCGATTGCGGGCTGGCGATCACGCGCTCGCTCTTGTAAAAACCGTCAGCGCGGATCTGCTCGAGAGTGCCGCGCAGATGGGCGAGGTAAAGGTCACGCATGAACCAGGCTCCTGAAAGGGTAGTGCGCCCGTGGGCGACATGCCCGGCACGTGCGGCATGTTCGACGTCGAGGCGGGCTGTTATAGTCGGCTGTCAGTTTTATCGGATATTTTCGTTTTTCCGAACTAAAATCCGGTATGTCGAACAACTCTAAACGATAGGTCAGTAAATGGCAAGTTCGGGAATCCGCCGCGCAGCCGCCAGCGCGGCCCCCACTTCAGGCACGAGTCCGGTTCCGGCGATCGCTGCGCCGCCTCGCGTCGGCGAGCAGATTCAGCGTCTGCGCGCCGAACGGCGCATGACGCTCGACGACCTGTCGCGTGCGGCCGGCGTGTCGAAATCGATGCTCTCGGAAATCGAGCGCGACAAGGCCAATCCGACGATCGCGGTTGCGTGGCGTCTGACGAACGCGCTCGGCGTCAGTCTCGATTCGCTGTTCGCGCCGCAGAAGGCGCCGGAGGCAATTGCGGTCTCCGGTCCGCACGACATCCCCACCTTGAGCGGGCACGAGGCCAAGTATCAGTTGCGTGTCTGGGGCCCGATCGAATTGGCCGGCAAGTTCGAGTGGTATGAGCTGACGCTGCAGCCAGGCGGGGCGCTGGTGTCGAACGCGCATGAGCCCGGCACGCGTGAGCATCTGACCGTGCTGTTGGGATCGATCGAGATCGAGGCGGCCGGCACGACAAAGCGGCTCAAGGCCGCGGACACCGCGCGCTACGTCGCCGACGAGCCGCATGCGATTCGCAACGTCGGAAAGGGCGAGGCGAAAGCGCTGCTGGTGGTGATTCACGGCTGAGGGGCGGGCGCACCGCGGCTGGTTGATGTCGGAATCGGACTGAATTGTCGTTTGGCCGAGGTTGCGCGAGACACTGTATATTTGCACAGTACAGGGTGTCGACTGGAGCCGATAATGAACGACCTGACCACCGAACAAGCCGAGCATGCTCTGGCCGCGCTGCGCTATCAAACCGCGGCGCGCGATCTTGAACACATCGTGCGCAACATCGCCGCACGCTACATCGTCCAGCAGGTGCCGCTCTCGTGGCGGCTGCTGCATGCAATCGAAGCCGAAGCGCTGGCGGATCTCGGATTCGCCAGTCGGCACGACGCGATCATGCTCGGCCTGTTCCAACGGCCGTCCGAGCTGCCTTATCCGGAAACGGACGAGGCAGTGGATTTCGGCACATCCACTGCTTTGCCGGCGGTGTTCGCGTTTGCCGTCTCGGCCTATGAAGAGGCGGCACGCCGCGCCGCGCAACCTGCATCGAAAGGCGCGCCGCTTAAGCACGCGCGGGCGTGGGGCGACTGACCCACGCGCTGTGTTTTCATCGGTTGCCACCTACAATATGCGCAACTAACGGAAAGATAGCCCATGTCACCTCCTCATCTGTCCGACCTGGTCTCGCGCCCTGCACCGTCAACCGATCTCTTCGATCAGGAACGCGAAGACTGGCGCCGCGATCCGCAAATCGCATTCGATGCGTGGCTTGCCAAACAGCATTTCAGGCGCTCTTCCGCTGAAGTCTATCAAGCACAGTGGGGGCTTTTCCTCGACTGGCTTGCGGTCCGCCAAAAGAGTCTGGCCACGGTCGATACGCAAACCATCGCTGAATTCGTGGGTGGTCTCGCGATCCGAAAACCGCAACGCGTCAGGTATTTGCGGCTCATCGAACGGGTGCTGGATCACGTCCGCGAGATCGAATCCGCGTCGACCAACCCTGCGCGTTTTATTGCTCAGGATGGCGAAGCAGCATGGCGAAACGCACGCGATAACGAACCGACCGGGTTTCTTAACCATGCCGAACGCGCCGCGCTCATTGCCCAACTGTTTTCGCCCTTGCCGGCCTTATCTGTCGCGCAGCGCTGGAGGGAGCGACGCGACCGTGCATTGATTGCGGTGTTTCTCGGCGGTGGCATCAAGACCGGCGAGGCTGCAGCGCTTACAGTTAGTTGCGTCAGTGTCGGCTCACCGTGGATCACGATCGAGTCCGCGAATCCGATGCTGACGCGGCGTACCCGGCTCGCGCCCTTCGCGGCCGCCGTTCTCGATGCATGGCTTGCCGAACGGCGCCTTTCCGAACTAACCGGTAATCTGGTCTTTCCCGCTTCGCCTTCAGGTCGTCCAATGCACAAGGCGACCATGTTGCGCGCAGTCGATGCGTTGATCGACGCGGCAGGCATTGCCGCGTCGCGAGCCTCGCGCGCCAGTCCGCAGACTTTGCGCAACACCTTCGCGGCGGATCTGTTCGAAAGCGGGGTTGAAGCGGAACTGGTCGGGCAATGGCTGGGATTTGTCCAGGCCGTATCGGCCAACCGTTTGTATCGGGCGTGGCAAAGGTGGATGGATCAGCAGGATTCGCCAGTTGTCGATGTGCCGGATCCTGCCGCTCCTCCATTGCCCGCGCCTAGACTGGATGGGCGTTTGACGAGGAAAGGGTGATCGGGCGAGCCCTGAAAATACTCACCCTTAAGGTCCCGAATTTCCTCACCTTTGGCAATTTATCCGCTATGACGCCCGCGTCGTGCGGTCATGCCGACGCCGCAATCGACCCGTTCGACAAAAATCGGCTGACCGCCTCCAGCCTTGATTCTCCGAGGCCGGACGAGTGATCGCATTCCGGACACTGCAACTCGAAGCGGTGATCCACTTGCGACAACTCGGGCTCACCTTGCTCACATTTTGGGCAGCGCAGTGGCAGCGTGACATGGCCGTCCGCCGCGGTGCCGATCACGGCCAGCTCGTCGGTTGTGAGCCTGCCTGCTTCGACCAGCGCACACAGCAGGTTTGCGATCGCGGGATCGATGTCCTGTTGGCCGCGCAGTGCCGCAACTTCTTTCGTCAACGCATCGACTTCGTCCGATTGCTCGCGCAGTTGCGTGTCGAGCCGGTCGCCGCGGGCCTTGGCTGCGGCGAGCTGCTGAATAAACTCGAATTCCTTGCGGCTTGCGTCACGTACCCCAGACTGGTAGGTGGCCGCCATGCTCCGCAAAGAATCGAGTTCGACCAGCATCGGCTTCACACGGCGCTCGGCTTCGGCGACAGCGTCCTTGATCTGTTGCGCATAGTGCTCGGTGCTTTGGCGCAATTCGACATGCAGGGCATCGATCCGGTCGCGGAGCGCCGCGTTAGTCGCCTGTTCGGTATCGACGCGTTGGCGCAACATTTCGTTTTCGCCGTCGAGTCGACGCACCGTGGACTGCAAGCCTTCCTGGTGAGCGGTCCCATGCGTGGTGGCGCTGGATAGTTCGGTTTCGAGCGCGCGAACGCGTTCCCATGCGGCTTCGGCTCTGAGTTCGCTGCGCCTGATCGCGTCTTCCGACACGTCGCGGCGAATTTCCGCTTCTCGCGCACGTTGGTCGGCGACGGTGATTTGGGCGCGAATTTCGTCGCGTTCGCTGTCGAGGGTCGAACGGGCATGCACTACCGCTTCTTCGAAAAGGGCGCCCAACAATTCTCCGGCGCGATCTTCCAGTGCTTTCGGGATAGCGCCGGCGCCGACTTTGACGCGCGACACCGTTCGGATGCGTTCCCAAAAATGATCGATGTCCTTTGGGATGTCGCTCGCGCTGCCTGTTTGGGTCAGGTCGCGGACGGCCGCCATGGACGGGCGAATTCCCAAATCGAAAAAAAGTCGCTTGCACGCGTGCAGTGACAGTTCTTGCCGTCTTGCCCCGTTAGCCCGTAACGATTCAAGCTCGTCGCGGATGGTTTGTCGTTCCTGGTCCAGATTCATGTATGCCTCGATGTCGCTCGAATTGGATGAATCATAACAATTTACGTATTGTTTGCTACGTATTTGTTTGAGGCGAGTGTTATTTGGCCAATTGGCGTGTTTTGAGGGTGCTGGTCGCTTAGAAGATCGGAGCCAGTGAAATTTTTCCGTGAAACAAAACGAAGATTAGCCAACAAGCCATTGTAAATAAAGAGATTTTGGCAGTTTCTTTTTGATCGCTCACTGTTTCACGAAGACGTCACGGGAGGTTTAGGGGTGGAAAGGTTTTGTCCGAAGGACACGCGGGGAAAGTCTAGAGAGTAATAAAAGTAAACACCTTTGAACCCATGTTAAAAACGTTAACGCCATGGCAAACCCTTACCAGGCAAGGGTTCCAGCCCGACAAGGTGAAGCTTTACGGGAATGGTGGTGAGGTCTTGCGGGAGAGTTGAGTGATGAGGTTCGGGGGACTCGGTGAGCAGCTCCGGGACAGAACGTGAGCGGGTTCAGGAGCGACCTCGAAAGTGCGGTTTGGCTAAAGGTGAGATTTTGCGGGACCTGCGCGCCCGGGATCGCCCGGCAGCGCTCAAAAGTGGGTGCGGAGCGAGATCGACCTGAAGGTGAGAGATTTCGGGACCCTCGCCGACCCCGGATTTTGATCTTATTTGGGCCTCGTTAACCCCATTGGTGAGTCGAGACAGGAGAAAACGCGAACTGAAGGTGAGACTTTCCGGGGCTGAGGTGTCATTTTTGCCTCAAATTTGTGCAATCTGGCGCTTAAGGTGAGTGTTTGCGGGAGCTGAACCGGATTTCGACCAAAATTCGGTCCGCTACGTCGATTGGCTCCTCGCTCGCCTTTGTGCAAAGGTGAGCGAATTCGGGAGACGTGGATCGAGGCGATGGCCGGCTCGCCAAAATGCCTGTTTTGGGCCTGAGGTGAGATTTTTCGGGAGCCTTTTAGGGCGCTTGCGATCGCTAAGGTGAGGAAATACAGGACCAAAATCGCCGCAACGGGCCGGAAAAGCCCTACAGACGCTGTCAGCGCCATTCCGGTTTCGTGACTGCCGAAATCGTAAGGTGAGATTTTTCGGGACTCTTTGGGTTGCGGCAGGAAAGGTCAGATTTCATCGAAACGCTGCCAAAGGTGAGGATATACGGGAGGGCGTATCCATAGCCCGGTCAATCGTGACTTCATAACCCAATGAAATCATTGAGTATTTTTTGTGCATTGCGCAAAGGTGAGGTTTTTCGGGGGCGTTTTTCCATGACCCATGCAAGCCTGCTCCGGGCTCATAGGTGAGGCTTTCCGGGAGGATTTAACGGTGTTTTTCCAGGGCCCCAGGTCTGGAGGCCGCGCCGTTTCGAGCGTTCGGTTAGCGTTAAGGTGAGCTTTTTCGGGGGAGGTTGTCGCGACTCGACTCGGATTTCACACTCGCGTGAATGAAGTGTCTTGCTGCCAGGTTCGGCGGCCTCTGTTCAAATGGACGTCGCGGCGGTTGCCGTATCCCTCTGCGCGGCGTAGACCATGTGCTCGTCATCGACACGTGGGCGCGCCGGCGAGCTTCGTTGCGCCGCCCGCCTGGTTAGGGCGGCTTGATGCGCTTGCTGCGCGGGTGACGAAGGCGACCGCCGCGATCGCAGCAAGTTTTCCTCGAGTCGCCCTCCCCTATCCGCTGAAATCGGCCGAAGCGCACCCGCGCCGACGACGGAGTGCGAGTGCGGGCCGCTCGCAACGTGCGTGCGGGCAAAATTCACGAAAATTTTTTGAGGTGAGAAGATTCGGGATCGAGTGGCGCCGGTTCGTGACGGGTCGGGAATCGGTCAGTTTTTCGGGAGGCCGTGATCTGTAAGGATGCCCTGAACCTGGCGCGAAACGGGTGAGGTGAGGGTTTTCGGGAACCGCTCGAGGTGAGTTGTGCTTCGTAAACTCACTTCACCGGGAACGGTGAGACCCATGCTATAGACGTGTATCACCACAGCCGGTATGCTCTCGCCAAATCCCTCCTCGACCAGAAGCATGGCCACGAAGCGCGCGAAGAAGACAGATGTAGTCAGCCCGAGCTCGGCCGAACTACGCAAGGCCGTCGAGGCGATCGCCATCCAGCCTAAGAGCGGCAAGATCACGCTCCTCACCCGCAAGCTGTTCAACGTTCTCCTTGCCGTCGCTCAGCAAG
This sequence comes from Paraburkholderia caffeinilytica, assembly GCF_003368325.1. Classification (NCBI taxonomy): domain Bacteria; kingdom Pseudomonadati; phylum Pseudomonadota; class Betaproteobacteria; order Burkholderiales; family Burkholderiaceae; genus Paraburkholderia; species Paraburkholderia caffeinilytica. Next base: position 3,304,204 of record NZ_CP031466.1, read on the forward strand.
CGGATGAGTCCGGCGACACTTATCGCGCCTTGCTGTCCGACATCGTCGCCAATTCGGCATTCGATTCGAACGACACAGCGCTCGTGAAAGAGCATCTGCGGCGCATGGTGTCGGTGCAGGTTGAGTGGAGCACGGGCACGTCCAGCCAGAAGCCGGGCCGGAAATGGGGTATTTCCACGCTGATTGCCGATGCGGAAATTCTCGAAGATCCCACCACCCGCCGCGTGTGGGTGGAGTTCTCGTTCGCACCTAAGATCAAGAAGAAGCTGCTCGACCCGGTCCAGTATGCGCGGCTGAGTCTGCAGTTTCAGAGCCAGCTGCGCAGCAGCGCGGGGCTCGCACTGTATGAGATTTGTGTTCGCTACCTGACCAACCCTAGCCATCTGACGATGCGCGAATCATGGGAATGGTGGCGCCCCATTCTCTCCGGCACACCCGACACCGAAGCAGGCGACGAAGCAAAGCGCGAGTACAAGTACTTCAAGCGCGATTATCTGCGCCCTGCTATCGCCGAAGTGAATGCGGTCACCAACATCTTTGTCGAACTGATCGAACACCGGGAAGGACGGCGTGTCGCCGAGATCCAGTTCCGCGTGACCGAGCGCAAGCAGCCCATGCTTGCACTCGACGAACACCCGAATGTGTTCGACAGCACCTTGGTCGACCGGATGGTGAAAATCGGCATTCCGCTGAAAGAAGCGCAAACACTGTACGCCGATAGCGAAGAGAACCGGATTCGCGCGGCACTGCAGATGACCGAGCAACGCATGCGCAGCACGTCGCTGCCCGCTGTGCGTAGCGCACCGGCTCTGTTCAAGGATGCGTTGAAGAAAGGCTATGCGCCGCCGGTCGAAGCACTGCCGTCCGGTAGCGGCGGCAAAGCCGCGGTGGCAGCGCCGGCGGACGACCTGAAAGCGCGTCTGCTTGGCGAGTACTCGGCGGTTCGTCGCAAGGAAGCGCGCGAGCTCTACGACGAGCAAGGTGAGTCCGAACGGGAGATCGCGCGGAAATCGTTTGAGGAAGACGAGTTGCCGGGTCTCGGTACTCACATGCGGGACGACTGGCGCCGTCGTGGGCTGGATTCGAAAATCGTCGAAACGGCGTTCTTCGATTGGCTGGCCCGTAAAACGTGGGGTGAACCCACCGATGGCGATCTGCTCGCCTTCACGCTGAGTCAATCGCGCGCGGCGTAGCCATCAATATCGCATCAAGAAAAACGGCGGCCACTCTCGTGGGCCGCCGTTTCTTTTCCTGCTGATACTTTCCGCTCTGTTACTTCAGCATCTTTTCAATCTGACGAAGAATGTCGTCACGCTTCTCACGCGTAAGGCCCTTCAGACGCAGTTCGATTCGGTCGTCCCCATACGATTTCAGATCGCCGACCGAGACGCCTCCGAGCTTGATTTCCAGACGCTGCGCATAGCGCTGCCGCCCGGCCGGCTTGGCGCTTTCCTGCGCGCTTGCCCTGCCCTTTACGATGTCCGCGACTTGTCGCGTGCTCAGGTCGTCCGACAGAATTTTGTTGATCAGGCGCAGCGTGGCGTCGGCGCCGCGGGCAGTGTGATAGCGGCCCACCTGATACGCCATGTTCGAACCAAAGCGGTCCGGCCTTGCGACCATCTCATGCATCACCACTTCGGGTAGCTTCGCAATCGACAGGGCGACCGCGACCGTCGACTCGTCTAGTCCGAGGTGTTCGGCGAGCTCCTTCTGACTCTGGAAATGCCGATCGTCGAGAAAGCGTTTCCAGACGACGGCGTTGTCGAACACAGTCTGCGAATCGCGCTGAACGTTGAGGTCATAGCCAAGCTTATAGCTCTGGATGCCGATCGGCAGATCGATGACGATGGCCTTTACCGATTCCTTGTTCGCTTCTTTAAGCGCGCGCACACGCCGGCCGCCGTCGCTGACGAAGTAGGTGCCGGGATTGTCGTAATCGGGAATGACGTGAATCGCCTGCTGCTGGCCCTGCTTCGCCAGGTTGACGGCAAGCTCGGCAATCGACGCCTTGAGGTAGAAATGACGTGGATTGAACGGGCTCGGCTTGATCGTTTTGAGCGCTAGCTCGATGACCTGGCCCGGCCGGTAGGCGTGCTCGATCCGCCAGGCACGGTAGGCCGCCGACTCATTGGCGATATCTGCGGCTTCGACTTCCGCGATGTCCAGGGACATGACCGGCTGGATGGTGCGGCTCGGGACATCGCCAGTCGTGGCGCCATTCTTGACCAAACCGTCGATCGCGTTCAGGCGGTCGAGGGCGGTTCGCTTTTCGCTGCTGGTCGTATCAGGACGTGCTTGAAAGCCTTTGGCGAATTGGGAGGGTTTCATTCAGGGTCCTTTATGCGCATAAATTCAGGGGAGCAGGGCTGCGATCTCGTTGGCACACGCCCGCACTTCGATGGCGGCGAGCTTGGCGCCGCGATCGTTCATCTGAAGCACTGTCTGCCCTAACGCCATTGCCTGCTTATAGGCTTCCCGTGTCGGGATCTGGGTCTTGAGCAGTGGGAAACCGAGCTCTTCCAACGCGCGCTTCAGTTCGCGCGTCAGCATCCGTTTCTCTTCGGTCTTATTCAGCAGAAAGACTGCGCGCAGGTCCTCGTTCATGACCTGAGCTTGCTGGACGAGTTTCACCAGTCCGACGCTCGACCAATAGTCGGCGGGCGATGACGACGTCGGCATGATCGCGACGCTCGCCGCGAGCAACACGACGCCGGACACTTTCTCGGTGATGGAGGGCGGGCAGTCGACGACGATGATGTCGTAGTCAGCCACGAATTTCTTGATCTCGCGATGGATCTGGCTGCCGGCTTCGGAGAGGTTGACGACTGGGAAGGGAATGCCGGTTTCGCCGTCTGATGATGCACTGGCCCAATGGACCAGGGTGTTTTGACCATCTGCGTCTACGACGAGGACGCGTTTGCCTTTTTCATGGAACGCAGCCCCGAGGTGCATCGCGATTGTGCTCTTCCCGACCCCACCCTTCTGCTGAGTTACCGCGATGATTTCTGCTGCCAATCTTCACCTCCTCTTTTTAGACGCAAAAGGATTTTACCTGGATGAATTCGCATTTCAATCGTTTTTGTGTAAACGCGAGAAGAATTAGCCGATCGGGATAGGTTTATGCGCATAAAGGATGTGGCAAGACGCGGTTGAGCTGAAGCGCAGCGGTTGCGAGACGCTTATCGGCAGAGAGAGGTGCGGGGCGTCTGAGGGATGTCAGGCGTGATGAGGTATCGAAGGAGGGAGGCGGCTATACGATCCTGCTCGACGTGCGGCTACGCCCTCGGGTACAGCTTGTGGGGCGTCAGCCATCTTCGAGTTCGACGCTGCCCCGCTTGATCAGATCTGGCCGTGCTGAGCCGCGTTGCTTTTGGAAGTCCGGCTGTTGGCTGCAATAAGGCGAATCAGTGCCACGAGCGTGAGCCGCGAGTCATTTGCGCGGATCTTTATGCGCATAAACCCCTCGAGCATTCCTCACGCGTCGAGTCGTCGCTGCGGTTGTCGTCGGGCCGCTTGGATCGACGCATGATCCTGTCGGCACGGCACGGCACGGCACGGCACGGCACGGCACGGCACGGCACGGCACGGCACGGCACGGCACGGCACGGCACGGCACGGCACGGCACGGCACGGCACGGCACGGCACGGCACGGCATCTGGGACTGGGGGCCTCGTTCATTCATACAGAGGCCGGCAAACAATATGAGTCGAAGCACCCAGCCGCGCGACCCAGTCCGTTCCAACGCACGTGACAACAACTTCCTGCCAGCACTTTATGCGCATAAACCGAACGGCGCGATCACCAACAGTCAACGCCCTTTCACGACGCAGCGAAACCCCGACCGTCTCGCCTGCCCGTGCCGCGTGCCCCTCCCACTCCCAGCACCCGCTAGAATCCCTCACGAAAACCGCCCTGCAACCCAACACGTGCAACACCTATTCAACTATCCATGATCACCATCTACCACAACCCCCGCTGCTCAAAATCACGAGCGGCGTGCGATCTGATCACCACCACCTACAATCGCGCCAACGAGCCTACGGAAATTGTCGAATACCTGAAGCAGCCGCTCACCGTCGCGCAGTTAAAGGAACTCAACGCGCAACTAGGTTGCTCAGTCCGCGAAATGATCCGCGACACCGAGCCCGAATACAAAGCGCTCGACCTCTCCGACAGCACGCTGAGCGACGCTCAGTTATACGAAGCATTGGCAAAGCACCCCATCCTCCTGCAACGACCGATCGTCGTGCGAAACGGGCGAGCCGTGATTGGCCGCCCGCCGGAAAATGTCGAAGTGCTATTCGCCTAGGCGTCGAAACGTCATGGTCCAGGTGACCTAGGCTTTGGCGGGCAAGGCAGCATCCTTCGTCACGATCTTTGTCGGGATGATGCGCAGTTCGCTGAACGTGTCGGCAATACGTTGTTGTTCTGCAAGCACGTTCGCGTCGACGGGTTTGTAGATGTGCGCATAGTGCCGCAAGCCCGCCTCGATCACACCAGCGTCAAGGCCCTGAATCGGCGCAAGCTGAGCGGCGGCTTCACTGTAGTGGCCGCGTACCCACGCCCCCTCTTTGCTGACTTCGTCCATTACGATCGTGAGCACGTCGCCGTTTTGCTGCGCAAACGGCCGCGCGCTCAGGAAGAACTGATGGTGACTCACGATGCCTTCGCCGTCGGCGAGCAAACGGGCATTCGACTGGCGTTTTGCCGCCTCGAGGAACGGGTCCCAGATCGCCCATGCGTCGATCGCACCGCGTTCGAAGGCCGCACGCGCATCGGCGGGCGCCAGAAAAACGGGTTGGATGTCGCTGTACTTCACGCCGCTCTTCTGCAATGCGGCGACCAGAAACCAGTGAACGTCCGAGCCTTTATTGAGGGCGATCTTTTTGCCCTTCAGATCGGCCAGCGTTTTGATCGGCGCGTCCTGATGGACGAGGATGCCTTCGGCGTGCGGCGTCGGGATTTCATACGCGGTATAGACGAAGTTCGCGCCGGCCGCTTGCGCGAACACGGGTGGCGCCTCGCCGACATAGCCGAAGTCGATCGCGCCGACATTCAAGCCTTCGAGCAACTGCGGCCCGGCGGGAAACTCAGTCCATTTGACCGTGATGCCAAGCGGTGCGAGCTGCTTTTCGAGCGTACCGTGCGCCTTCAGCAACACGAGCGTATTGGCCGCTTTCTGATAACCGATGCGAAATTCCTTCGCATGCGCATCCGCTGCGAAGACTGACGTGGAGACAACGGGCAGGGCCGCGGCGGCCAGCGAGGCGCCCACACCAGCGATAAACGCGCGGCGGGTCAGCAACGGATGACGGGACATAAAAGTGCTCGATAAAAAGACGGACGCAAAACGGACCGATTGACCCCGACGATAATTCGTCTGCAAGCCTGGATGAACCGATAAATTCGCATAAGCAAATCACGCCGGAGGGTGCGGAACGCACCTGCGGTCCCGATCTGCGTGCCTGACTGCGCCAAGCAGTGTGCTTCGCTAGCAGGGATCGCAAACGGTGGCAGGAATTGACGCCTGGCTGTCAATTGCGCATGGTCCAGTCCGCTTACACTGCCTCGACACAGCAGACGAGGTGCAGTCCCGCGCCTCGCTGCTCTGCCGAAGCGGAGCCACCATGCTTGAACTGAGACCGTCCTGCGAAGGATGTGGCAAATCACTGCCGCCGAACGCCCCCGACGCGATGATCTGCACGTACGAATGCACCTTCTGCGAAGTGTGTGCGCTCAGCGCGCTGCGCAACGTGTGTCCGAACTGCGGGGGCAATTTCCAGCATCGGCCGATTCGCACGCGCGCGCAGCTGGCCAAACATCCGGCCCGTACCGAAGCGCATCCCGTTTCCATCGACGAAGCGTCGCACGCGAGCTTTTTCGAGCGCTATCGGAACACGCCACCCGGCGAGCGCTAAGCAAGGTTGCCGGCACAAGGCGGCGTTCAGGCCAACCGTCATCCATTGCGGCTGCAGCCCGCAAGGCCTCCGTGCGATGCGCAGCCCAAGGCCGGATGCCCATAAGCCACGTCAATCGTCACTGCCGCCTGCACCCGGCGCCGCAATCCCGCTTGCCGTACGCGCCGCCACGCGCAGCAGACGAATCTGTTTGCGGTAATTGCGGCAGCCGCTGCAGGTCGGCAGATGCAGCCGGATTGCGACCCATTCGCCGGTCGTCAAACGGCGGTCGAGCGCGTCCGATAACAGACGCGTGATGTGCTTACACTTCCCCATTCGCATCCTCTCTGGATAGGCCCTTTTCGCTCAGGCAAGTGCGCAAGCGCAGCCGTGCGCGATAGATCAGCACGCTGCAGTGATTGGCGGTCATCTGCAGTTCGGCGCAGATCGCTTCGGTTTCGAGATCGAGGAATTCGCGCATCATGAACACGCGCCCGATGTGCTCGGGCAGGTGTTCCAGACACATCTCGAACAAGGTCCAGAATTGCTGCTGACGCAGCGCGGTTTCCGGCGTCGGCCATGGTTGCGGCTTGCTCTCGCGCGACCAGTGGCCGTTGTCCTTGAAGAGTTCGCGATCGAGCAGCGTTTCACCGTCGATTTCGGATTCGAGCGCCGACAGGTTCACCGTGCGCTGCCGGGCGCGCAAGGTGTCGACCAGCTTGTGCCGCAGGATGCCGAACACCCAGGTCTTGTGCTCCGATTGCGCGGCAAACCGGTCGGCTTGTGTCCAGGCGGCGGCCAGCGCCTCCTGGACGGCGTCTTCGGCGGCAGCGGCGTCGCGCAGTTGCAAGCGGGCGAAGCGCAACAGGTCGCGCCGCAGTTGCGTCAGATAAACGGGATCGTCGAGCGCCGGCCCGCTTACTTGCGCCATGGCAGGCTCCATCGCCGCGCTCGCGGTTGCCGCGCGTTTTCTTCTGAATCGTTGTGGTTCATAGGCGGGTGGCTTTCCTCGCGCGGTTCCCTGACATGTGCGCCATTCTCGCGCACGTTCCAGCGCAAGCGAATCGGTATTGAACATGTGTCCGCCGGCAAGCGATGACCTGATGACCTTAGTCGTGCCGTAACGGGCTTTATGACAGCAAAAAATATTATTGCGCAAAATGAAATCAAGGCCGCAGCGTGCAATCGTAATTTCAAGTGTATCGGCGAGACGTGCTGAGAGGCACGCCTCAAGCTCGCCATAAACACGCGTCCGGATTATTTCAGTATCTGAAAAAATCTCTTCTTGTCTTCGGTGTTTTTAAGGGGACACTGAATCGCTATTCTCCACTCCATCGATCGCCCAGATCGCGAACCAATCGCTGAAGAGGAGTCGCACCATGAAACGCATTCTTACCGCCCTGATCGCTTCCGTTGCTCTGTTTGCTGCTGCTTCGGGCGCCGCTCAAGCTGCCGCACCGGCCCAATGCGGCGGCCCGGCATCGTACTGCAACGTGTTCTTCGGCAACTGAGCTGGCGGACGCAGCCGGACACCCCCCGACACCAGTCTGCTGACGAGGCGGGTTCTCGAAATCAAAAAGGGCGCCGACGAAGGCGCCCTTTTTGCGTCTAATCTGCCGGCGCGGCACCGAAATCAGGTTGCCGTGCGATCGCGAAGAACGCCCATTTGCCTCAAATCGTCCTAGGCCGAAAGCATGCTTGATTGACAAGGCAAAAGTACCAGTTATCCACAAGGTTATTCAGTGAATCTGTGGATAACTTTGGTCGCTACCGGGTTATCCACCGGTCGCAACTTTTGAGGCCTGGTCCAGCGCCGCCCGAAACCGGCGTTTTTTGAATGCGTCACCGCCAGGCGGCGCGGCTATTGCCTATGATGGACAGTTCGTACCCTTTTGCGCGTCAAGCGCTCTATCTCAAGGAAGCGAACCATGGCCCATCACATCGCAGTGGTCGTCGGCAGCCTGCGCCGCGAGTCGTTTAACCGTCAATTGGCGCAAGCCGTGATTTCACTCGCGCCGGCGGACTTCACCTTTGAATTCATCGAGATCGGCTCCTTGCCGCTCTACAGCCAGGACTACGATGCCGACTATCCCGAGGTTGCCAGGCACCTGAAGCAGCGCATTGAAGCCGCCGGCGGCCTGCTGTTCGTCACGCCCGAGTACAACCGCTCCATGCCGGGCGTCCTGAAGAATGCGCTCGACTGGGGTTCGCGGCCGTGGGGCACCAATTCGTGGGCCAACAAGCCCGGCGCGGTGATCGGCACCTCGCTCGGTGCGACCGGCACGGCGCTGGCGCAACAGCATCTGCGCAACGTGTTGGCGTACCTCGATGTCGCCACGCTTGGCCAACCTGAAGTGTTCATCAAGCACGACCCGGCGACCATCAACGAGAAAGGCGAGATCGTGAACGACGGCACGCGCAAGTTCCTGCAGACGTTCGTCGACCGCTACGTCGCGTGGGTTAAACGTCAGACTGCTGCCTGACGGCCAATCCAGGCCAGTTCGCGCCAACTCAGGCAGCTCTGCACGCGTCTGCCCGAACCGAAAACGCCGACGTAGCCGCAACTGCACGGCACGTCGGCGCAGCCGCTGAGTCCGCCTAGACGTGGTGGTGCCCCGTCACCCGTTCCCAGCCATGGCGCACAGCGAGCTTGAAGCGCTCCCACGTGCTCTCGGGCGAAGTGTTTTCCCAATGGCGCCGGGCTTCCGGCTCGACGTCGTCCCATGGCCGGTCGCGATATCGCGCGTCCTGACCGATCTCCGCGCCGTAGCGGTAGGCCGGCACGTAATCTTCATAGCGCGCGTTCTCTGACGCGTATTGCTCGTCGTAGTGCGTGCGGAAATCCTCTTCGTATTCCAGGTACTCGTTCGGAATCTGGTCGCCGGAACCCGCAGTCGGTTGCCCCGTTTCGGAGACGATGTTCGGCGGCTGCAAGATCGCACCCGAGCCCGGCACCGAGCCGGCGGCGATCGCGGTACGGTCCGCGTCGCCGAACAGCGGATTGGCGACCGGCTCGTTGACCGGGTCGTGCACCGGCCGCTCAGCCAGCGGCGGCGGGACGAAGGGCTCGGCGTCGGTGCCCATGAGCGGTGGCGGATAGAGCGGATCGGCCGGGCTTGCAGGCCGCGTGGTTGAAGCCGGCGTCGCTATGCCGGGCGTCGTCACGCTCGATGTGTGCGGCGTGCCGGGCGTCACCGCGCCAATGCCGAGTTCGTCGAGGATCGAGTGATCGCGGCTCGATTCCGCCGGCGTGTCCCAATCGGGCGAGCGCTCGCCGACGTCGGTCGCGCCCAGCCTCCTCAAGGTATTGCGCGCGAGTTCCGCGTGGGATTCGCTTGCCGCGTTCACGCAGACCAGCACGGCGCCGCGGCGCACGGCGTCAGCGTAGCGAGCTGTGTCCGACGCGCGGGGACCGGCCGCAAACAGGCTCGAGAGAAAGCGCTCGATGTTGGCGAGCACGCCGGAACTGGCGACCTCGTCGGTTGCGGAGCCGACGGAGGGTTCCGGATTCGCCTGCAACTCGATCGTTTCGCGTGCGAAACCAGTCTGCACAAGCGTGTCGCGTGCGGCCTCGGCTTGAGAGTAGGTGTCGAATAAACCAATCACGGTATGTCGCATGGCTGTCTCCCGACGGTTTTAGGTGGATCGAACGGCGCAAGAACGCGTCGGCCTGCCTCCCCAAAACACTGCAACGATCATGCCGGGGCGGCACGATGCGTCCGCGCAGGCCGCCGCCGCCCGCTGCAGGCCGCTGGCGCCGATCTGGTTACCCAGAAACCGCGGCATACCGCTGCCGCGCTTTTACAACCACCGGTAAATGGCGGCGGATGCTGACGAGGCCGGCATGGGCCGGCTTCAGCCGGCTGGATGCGCTGCCGCAGCGGGATCCGCGCCGGTCTGCGCCAGGTCCCGCTGGATCGTTTGCAGGAGCGCTTCGAGCAACGCGATATCAAAGGGTTTGGACAGCACCCGCACGTTCACATGCCGCGCACGGTCGAGTTCTTCCGCGTAGCCGGTGACCAGAATGACGGGCAGTCTGGTGTCGAAAGCCTGCACGGCTTCGGCCAGGTCGATACCGTTCATCGTGCCGGGCATATGGATGTCCGACAGCACGAGGTCGAACGGCAGCGGCTCGCCGGTGCGCGCCTGCCTCGCGTGGGCGTCGTCGAACAGGCAGAGCGCGGTATCCGCGTTGAACACACAGGTGACTTGGTGGCCCATCATCTGCAGCAGGGCCTCGGTGCCGGCGGCGACGTCGTCGTTGTCCTCGACCAGCAGGATGCGCAAGCCGTGCGGCGTGCCGCTTTCCTCGACGCCCGTCTCAGCGGGCAGTTCGGCCTCGGGCGCGGCGGCGGCGCGCGGCAGATAGAGGCGCACCGAGGTGCCCGCGCCGATTGCGCTGTCGATCGCGGCAAGGCCGCCGGAGCGCTCACAGAAAGCGAAAACCTGCGGTAGCCCGAGACCGGTGCCCATGCCTTTCGGCTTCGTGGTGAAAAGCGGTTCGAAGGCGCGCGCGAGCACGTCAGGCGGCATGCCGGCGCCGGTGTCTTCGAGTGAGAGTTGCACGAAGTCGCCAGTCAGCGGAAAGCCGTCCTGGTGACGGAAGTTGATGTTGGCGGCGCGAACCGTGAAGCGGCCGCCGTTCGGCATGGCGTCGCGCGCGTTCACCGCGACGTTGATCAACGCCAGTTCGAGCTCGGCGACGTCGACACGCATGGGCCAGATATCGACGCCGATGTCCATTACCAGCGAAACCTTCGCGCCGAGCGAGGCACGCAGCAGTTCGCGGCAGGCCGGCAGCCAGCGCTCGAGCGCCAGCGTCTCGTTGCGCAACGGCTGCTTGCGCGCGACGCCGAGCAACTGCCGGGTGAGCGACTGGCCGCCCTTGAGCGCCCGCTCCATCGCCGACAATTCGCGGTCGAGCCCCGGCGCGCCGTGCCGCCGGGCGATCTGTACGTTGGCCGAGACGATCATCAGCAGGTTGTTGAAATCGTGCGCCACACTGCCGACCAGATTGCCAAGCGCCTCCATCTTGCGCGACTGGCGATACGCGGATTCGATCGAGCGGCGCATCGAGGCTTCGGCCTGCCAGCGCTCCCACGCCTCTTCCTCGGCGCCGAGGCGCCGCAGCGACAGCCAGATCACGCACCACAGCACGATGGATGGCGTGAACATCGACAGGATCAGCACGCTCAGATGCCGGTACCACGCAGCCCAGATCGCCGAGGTGCGATAGCCGCACAGCGCGTACACCGGATAGGCGCCGATGCGCCGGAAGGCGAGGATCACGTTGTCGTCGTCGAGGTCGGAATGCATGCGCACGACGCCGGCTCGCCGCCCTTGCGCGAGCGCTTCGGCCAGTGGCGAATTCGACGCCATCGCCAGCGGCTCGCGTGGGCGGCGCGGATAGTGCGCGAGGATCGCGCCGTCGGTGCGGACGAGACTCATGATCATCGGCGTGCTGTCGCTGCCGCCGAGCAGTTCCCGGTAGAACGCATCGAAATAGCTGGGCCGCAGTGCGACCGAGACGACCCCGGCAAACGAGCCGTTGGCGTCGAGCCGCTCCACGCCCGTGTTGAACACCTGTTCGCCCACGACATGTCCCGTCATGATCCTCGAGACATGCTCGAGACCCTTGCCGTCGCGAATACCGATGAAATCTTCCCGATCGGCAATCGACAACACCGGCGCGGGATAGAAACGGCTGGTGGCGAGCAGATCGCCCTCGGGGCCGAAGATCGAGACGGCCGCCACCTGGGGATAGCCACCGCCCATGGTGCGCAGCTTCTCGTGAATTTCGCCTTCCTTGGCGCGAATGCCGTTGTCGTCCAGACCTTGCGTCAGATCGACGATGCGCGCGTCCAGCGTCTCGTTCATGTCGAACACCTTCAGCGCGTGTTCTTCCGCCACGCGCACCGTGCGCAGCGTCACGTCGGTCGCGTCGGCCATGCGCCCGCGCAGGTCGCCGAACGCCATCGCCGCGACGTACACGCACGGCAGCACGATGGCTGCGATCAGCAGCGCGATCAGCGTGATGCGCCGGACGTGGAAATTCTGTTCCGGCACGGCGGGGAACCGCGCCTCGTCCTGATGGCTAGCGGGAGGGCGGCTCGCTTCGGGCGGGTCGAACCGGTCTGATGTCATGGTCGATAACGCTAAGGTCGTTCTGGACGAAGGGGCCGGGAGTCGGTGTCATACAAAAAGCATAGACACGTAGTAGCGGTACTGGTTACTGTGACAAATGGTCGACCCCTGATTTGTCGGCCGTTTGAATCAGTGACAAATCGAGAAGCGCAAACGTACACAAAAGTATAAATGTAAAAGAAAGCCTTCGAAATCTACCGAAACATTTTCAAGAATTGTATTTAATGGGAGAATCTCTTTAATCAGGGTGAAATTGGCGAGTTGCCTTTCCGCCAATTTGCTTCGAAAATCGATGCGATCACAAAAAATGCGTCCGCCACGTTCGGATGCATCTGCCGCGAGGCCCGCCAGACAACGCGCACAACGCGTGACCGAAGGCGCTCGCGGAAACAGGCGCGCGGCAAGGGGACCAACCCGATCCGTGAAGCGCGGATTCATCTACGGGGTAGGCTCGAACATGCCGGTCATAGCCGTCGTCCACCGTGCTCGCACGCATCCATGCGCGCCCACGGCTTCCGTCACAAGCGCCTCGCTGCGCGCGCTCCCCGCTCGTTTGCAAGCTCCATTCTCGCAAGCTTCAGCCCGCTTCAGCGCTGGTCGACAGACCGCACGCTAAAGAAACCACTCTACCCGCCGTTAACGCGCAAGAGCTAATTTCGCTTACCGACCTGCCCATGCCTTTGCCCATTGTGATCGCCGACGATTCGTTGCTTGCCCGCAAGGTGCTCACCAAGGCATTGCCGCCGGACTGGAAGGTGGACGTGTCCTACGCGACGAACGGGCGCGAAGCGCTCGGCCTGTATCGCGAAGGCAAAGCGTCGGTGATGTTCCTCGACCTGACGATGCCGGACATGACCGGCTATCAGGTGCTGGAAGCCTTGCAGCACGAGGATCTGAACACCTTCGTCATTGTCGTCTCCGCCGATGTTCAGCCGATGGCCCAGTCGCGCGTGCGCGCGCTCGGCGCCGCTGCATTCATCGCCAAGCCCGTGACGCCCGAGGCGGTACTACCTATCCTCAAGGAGTACGGGTTGTATGTCTGAGCCAGTCCTCACCGAAGACCGGCGCGACGCGCTGCAGGAAGTCGCCAATCTGGCGATGGGCCAGGCCGCGACGCGTCTTGCGAGTCTGCTCGATGCGTTCATCGAATTGTCGGTGCCGCGCGTGAAGGTGGTGGCGGTGAGCGAGGCGGCCAAGGCGCTGCGCGAGATGACCGGGATCGAGGACACGGTGAGCGCGGTGCGCCAGGGCTTTCGTTCCGACATCAAGGGCGAAGCGCTGGTAATTTGCCGCAGCGACAGCGTCGACCAGTTGTGTTCGCTCGTGAGCGATCCGTACTCGCGCTCGAGCTACGAAGCGGTGAGCCAGCAAGAACTCGTGTTCGACGTCGCGAACGTGCTGACGGGCGCGTGCGTCTCGTGCATTCTCGACCAGCTCGGCCGCACGCCGGTATTCTCCGCGCCGGGCCTGCTCGGCGAAGCGATGACGCTCGACGAAGTGTTCCAGCCCGGCGTGCTGCAATGGGAAGTCGCGCTGCTGGTCGAAGTCAATTTCGCGCTCGAGGATCAGAGTTTCCGCGCGCACCTTGTGATGCTGATGGCCGAAGAGTCGATTCGTCACATGAACGAGGCGCTCGACGAGCTGTTGTCCAGCCTATGAATGTGTCCGTGGAGTCGTTGAGCGATCTGGTGGTCGAACGTGTCGGTTTCGGCATCTTCGTGCTCGATCGCAACATGACGGTGCTGATGTGGAATCGCTTCATGCAGGACCACAGTGGGTTGTCGCCGGATCAGGTGGTCGGCAAATCGCTCTTTGCGCACTTTCCGGAATTGCCGCGCGTGTGGCTGTCGCGCAAGATCGAAAGCGTGTTTCAGCTCGGCAGTTTCGCGTTCAGTTCGTGGGAACAGCGCCCGTACCTCTTCAAGTTCGATCACGACCGGCCGATTACCGGCGGCGTCGATTTCATGCAGCAGGACTGCACGTTCATGCCGCTCACGCGCGATCGCGAAGTGGTGGCGGTGTGCGTGACCATCTCCGACGTCACGCATGTCAGCATCGTGCAGCGCGAGCGCGAAGAAGCGGTCGCCAAGTTGCAGGAATACGCGGACCGCGACGGTTTGACGGGCATCGCCAACCGGCGTTACTTCGAAGCGCGCCTGCGCGACGAGTACACGCGCTGGCAGCGCTACGGCGGCGAGATGTCCGTGCTGCTGTTCGATCTCGATCACTTCAAGAAAATCAACGACCAGTTTGGCCACGGCGTCGGCGATACGGTGTTGCGCGTGATGGCGCAGCGGGTCGCCGGGGTAGTGCGGGCACAGGATACGTTCGGGCGTTTCGGCGGCGAGGAGTTTGCCTTGTTGTTGCCGTGCACGCCGCTCGAAGACGCCATGCGGGTCGCGGAAAAGATCCGCTGCACGATCGCCGACACGCCGGTCGAAGTGCAGGGCACGAGCGTGCCGGTGACTGCCAGCGTCGGCGGTGCGGCGGCGCGCGTGGGCGTGCCGGCGTACGACGTGCTCATCAACGAAGCCGACGCGGCGCTATATAGCGCGAAGCGGCAAGGACGCAACCGTTCGGTGGCGTTCACCTGAGCGTTTCTCGCGAGGCGCTACGCTCCTTCTTCCGGCCCCTTATTCACCCCTAAACTGCGGCATCTCACAAAGGTTGTTATACTTTTCGCCGTTTCCGGCCTCCCAGCCGGGTGTTTCGCGCGTGTCCGCGCGCGCGGGCCGCTTGCCCTGCGGGTAGGCATTAAACCTTCTTGAACGCCTTTCAGCGGGCGCCTCCAGCGGAGATCGTCTTGGCTGTTTCCAATCTTGTCGTGGACGATACAGAAATCGACGCCGCTGCCGCCACGTCCGGCAGCTCGTTCTATCTTGCGATGCGCATCCTGCCGGCCGCGCAGCGCGACGCGATGTATCAGGTCTACGCCTTCTGCCGCGCTGTCGACGATATCGCCGACAGCGACATGCCGCGCGCCGAACGCGCCGCCGCGCTCGAGCGCTGGCGCGCCGACATCGACGCGTGCTATGCCGGCGCACCGCGCGCTTCCTTGCGCGCGCTGACGCGGCACATTCATACGTTTCACCTGCAACGCGAAGATTTTCACGCAATGATCGACGGCATGGCGATGGACGCCGCCGCCGACATCTGCGCGCCCGACGAAGCCACGCTCGACCTGTACTGCGACCGTGTCGCGAGCGCGGCGGGCCGTCTATCGGTGAGGATATTCGGGATGCAGGAGGAGCCGGGCCGTTTGCTCGCGCACCATCTGGGCCGCGCGCTGCAACTGACCAACATCCTGCGCGATATCGACGAAGACGCCGGCATCAACCGTTGCTATCTGCCGCACGAATTGCTGGCGCGCGAGGGCATCGCCGTGACGAGCCCGGTGCAGATCGCCGACGACCCGTCGCTGCCGCACGTCTGCGCCACGCTTGCCGAGCGCGCCAAACAGCATTTCGCCGCCTCCGACGCGATCATGGACCGCGAGCCGCGCAGCCATGTGCGTGCGCCGCGCATCATGTCGGGCGTCTATCGTTTGCTGCTCGACCGCACGCTCGAGCGCGGTTTCGACATTCCGCGTACGAAGGTCAGCAAGCCGAAACTGCGCATGCTGTGGGTCGTCGCGCGCTACGCGCTCTTCTGAGCTGATGCCGAAGCTCATCCATGTGATCGGCGCGGGCTTGGCCGGCCTGGCCGCTGCGGTGCAATTGCAGCGGCGCGGCGCACAGGTTGTGCTTCATGAGGCCGCGCCGCAGGCGGGTGGCCGTTGCCGGTCGTATTACGACCCCAAGCTCGGCTCGACTATCGACAGCGGCAATCACATGGTGCTGTCCGGCAACTTCGCCACGCTCAACTACGTGCGCGCGATTGGCGCCGCCGACGAGCTGGCCGGCCTGGCCCAGCCCGAGTACCCATTCGTGGATCTGGCGACGCGGGCGCGCTGGACTGTGCGCCTGTCCCCCGGGCGCTTGCCCTGGTGGATCTTCGACCCGAACGCACGCGTGCCGAACACCGGGCCTAGCGACTATCTGGCGCTCGTGCCGTTGCTGTTCGCCAAACCCGGGCGCAGCGTGGCGCAAACCATGCGCTGCAATGGTCCGCTGTGGGACCGCCTGCTGCGGCCGCTGTTTCTCGCGATGCTCAATGTCGAGCCGCGTGAAGCGTCGGCCGAGCTCACGGCCGCGATGGTCAGGGAGACGCTCGTTGCCGGTGGCCTCGCGTGCCGCCCGCTGGTGGCGAAGAACGGCTTGGGCAGCGCTTTTGTCGACCCGGCGCTGCGTCTGTTGCAGCATGGCGGCGCGGCAATCCGGCTTGGGTCGCGCCTGACGAACATGGTGTTTGCCGACACCGGCCCCGCCAGGGTTTCAGCACTGAATTTCGTGGACGAAAGCATCGCGATCGAAGCCAACCAGGCGGTGGTGCTTGCGGTGCCGCCGGACATTGCGCAGACGCTCGTGCCCGGTTTGCGCTCGCCGAATCGTTTCGCGGCGACCCTCAACGTGCATTTCGCGGTCGAGCCGCCGTTCGGCATGGCGCCGATCACGGGGCTGCTGAATGCGACGGCCGATTGGTTGTTCGCCTTCGAGGGCCGCGTATCGGTGACGGTCAACGCCGCCGAGCGCCTGCTCGACACATCGCATGCAGCGCTGGCGAAAACCATCTGGGCCGAAGTGGCTCAGGCTGTTAATTTGCCGCCCGAACCGGTGCCGGCCTGGCAGGTGGTGGTGGAAGAACGCGCGACGTTTGCCGCGTTGCCGGATCAGGAAACGCTGCGCCCCGGCACGCGCACTCGCTGGAACAACTTGATGCTCGCGGGCGACTGGACGGCCACCGGCCTGCCCGCGACGATTGAAGGGGCGATCCGCTCCGGCCAGAAGGCCGCGGACACGCTGCTGAATCAACCGATGGAACGCCGATGAACGACTTATCTCAAGCCCAGCCGCTGGACGCCGTCCTGCCTGAATTCGCCGAAGCGGCGCCGACTGTGCCAAACGCGGTGCCGGACACCGCGCCTGTTGCCGCGCCGCAAGCGTCGGCAACGCCGCTCGACGCCGCGATCACGCGCGCCACCGACGCGATCCTCGGCGCGCAGAAGCCGGACGGCCACTGGGTCTACGAACTCGAAGCCGACGCGACGATTCCCGCCGAATACGTGCTACTGGTCCACTATCTCGGCGAAACGCCGAACGTGGAACTGGAGCAGAAGATCGCCCGCTATCTGCGCCGCATCCAGTTGGCGGACGGCGGCTGGCCGCTCTTCACCGACGGCGCGATGGACATCAGCGCCAGCGTGAAGGCGTATTTCGCACTGAAGATGATCGGCGACTCGCCGGATGCCGAGCACATGGTCCGCGCGCGCGAAGCGATTCTGGCGGACGGCGGCGCGGAAACGGTGAACGTGTTCACGCGGATTCTGCTCGCGCTGTTCGGCGTGGTGTCGTGGCGCGCCGTGCCGATGATGCCCGTGGAAATCATGCTGCTGCCGCAGTGGTTCCCGTTCCATCTGTCGAAGGTGTCGTACTGGGCGCGTACCGTGATCGTGCCGCTGCTGGTGCTGAACGCGAAGCGGCCGGTGGCGCGCAATCCGCGCCGTGTGCGGATCGACGAGCTGTTCCGCGGCGCGCCGGTCAACACCGGCATGCGCGATCGGGCGCCGCATCAGCACCTCGGCTGGTTCCGCTTCTTCCGCGGCGTGGACGTGATGCTGCGCATGGTCGACGGCCTGTTCCCGAAGGCGACGCGCGAGCGTTCGGTGCGCGAGGCGGTGCGCTTTGTCGACGAGCGGCTGAATGGCGAAGATGGCCTCGGCGCGATTTTCCCGGCGATGGCCAACTCGGTGATGATGTACGACGTGCTCGGTTATCCGGCCGATCATCCGAATCGTGCCATCGCTCGTCAGTCGATCGACAAGCTGCTCGTCGTCAAGGACGACGAAGCCTATTGCCAGCCGTGCCTGTCGCCGGTGTGGGATACCTCGCTGGCGGCGCACGCATTGCTTGAAACCGGCGAAGCGCATGCCGAGCAGGCGGCTGAACGCGGGCTCGCCTGGCTGCGTCCGCTGCAGATTCTCGACGTGCGCGGCGACTGGATCTCGCGCCGTCCGGACGTGCGTCCTGGCGGCTGGGCGTTCCAGTACAACAACGCGCACTATCCCGACGTCGACGATACGGCGGTGGTGGCGATGGCGATGCAACGCTCGGCGGCGCTGACGCAATCGGATGTCGATCGCGAGGCCATTGCGCGGGCGCGCGAATGGGTGGTCGGCATGCAGAGCAGCGACGGCGGCTGGGGCGCGTTCGAACCGGAAAACACCCAGTACTACCTGAACAACATTCCGTTCTCCGATCACGGCGCACTGCTCGATCCGCCGACCGCGGACGTATCGGGCCGCTGTCTGTCGATGCTCGCGCAACTCGGCGAATTCCCGCAGGGCAGCGAGCCGGCGCAGCGCGCATTCGACTACATGCTGAAGGAACAGGAATCGGACGGCAGCTGGTACGGCCGCTGGGGCCTGAACTACATCTACGGCACGTGGACCGCGCTGTGTTCGCTGAACGCCGCAGGCCTGCCGCACGACGACCCGCGCATGAAGCGCGCGGCGCAGTGGCTCCTGTCGATCCAGAATGAAGACGGCGGCTGGGGCGAGGGCGGCGAGAGCTACAAGCTCGACTATCGTGGCTACGAGCGCGCGCCGAGCACGGCTTCGCAAACCGCGTGGGCGCTGATGGGCCTGATGGCGGCGGGCGAGGTGAATCATGAGGCAGTGGCGCGCGGCGTCGAGTATTTGCAGCGCGAACAGCGCGAGCACGGCCTGTGGGACGAAACGCGCTTCACGGCGACCGGTTTCCCGCGCGTGTTCTATCTGCGTTACCACGGCTATCGCAAGTTCTTCCCGTTGTGGGCGCTGGCGCGCTTCCGTCATTTGAAGCGCAACGGGCTGACGCGCGTCGCGGTCGGGATGTAACAGATGTCGCTTTCGACAACGGCGTCAGCCGACGCTGGCCGCGGCCCCTTGCCGGTGATCGTGGTGACGGGCATGGCGTTCGAAGCGCGCATCGCGCGCGGTCAGGGTGTCGAGGTGGTCTACGCGGCGCGCGCCGATCTGTTGGAGCGGGCGTTGAGCGCGGCAGTCGCACGCGGCTGCTCGGGGATCGTCAGCTTCGGCACGGCGGGGGGATTGGCGCCCGACCTGGAGCCCGGCGCGGTGATCGTCGGGGAGGCCGTCGAGGGGCCGTTTGGGCGGCTTGAGACCGATCGGCCATGGGCTGACAGATTTGCCGCTGCGCTTTCGATGGGGCCGCTGGCGGCGCGTTTGCGGCGTGGGGTGACGGCGGCTGTGACCGCGCCTTTGGTCACCGCTGACGACAAGCGTTTGTTGCACCGCTCGACGGGGGCTTTGGCGGTCGATATGGAATCGCATATTGCCGGTGCGACGGCGGCTGCGCATGGGGTGCCGTTTGCGGTGTGCCGGGCGGTTGTTGATCCGGCCTGGCGGACGTTGCCTTCTGCTGCAACCGCTGGCTTGCAGGATGATGGCACTACGGCGTTAGGGCCGATTTTGCGGGAGTTGCTGCGGCAGCCTTCGCAGTTGGGGGCGCTGATTCAGGTGGCCGTGGATGCGCGGGCGGCGCGGACTTCGCTTGTGCAGGCGCGGCATGCGATGGGGGTGGGTGGGGTTTTCAGGATGGCTGTTGCCTGAAGGTGTTGTTTGTCGGAATGCCTACGGTGTTGGCCTTTTCTTGATCTGGTTTTTTGTGCCTTTCCTTGATTTGTTCGTGGTCTATTAGCGTCGCCCCTGTGCGGGGCAGGCACCTACTTTTCTTTGCCGGCTGCAAAGAAAAGTAGGCAAAAGAAAGCAGCTCAAACCACGCCTGCTAAGTGGGCACCGTAGCCCGCACACGGTAGTGGTGCTTCTGGAATCCGTGCTCGCGCCCCTGCCTGCGCTTGTGACAAGGGCGTCATTCTTCCGGCGGCGCTGCGCGCGCCGAAGAGCACTTCATAAACCCCCTCGGTTGGTTCGGCACGTTGTTCGTGCGTTCTTCGCTGCTCGGCGCGCCTCGCCTCGCGCGCGCCGAGTCATCTTGCTCACATCCTTTATTGGACTGCCGGTGCTGCTTCCTGCGGATTCTTGTCCGTTGGCGTGGTTTGCGGTGCCGGTGTCATTGCGCCCGACGCCGCAGCAGGCGCCGCTGCTGCGGCGTTTGGCGTCTCGCCTGGGTCGGTGTAGTTCGGGACGCCCGCCGGGGCGCCTGTGGCGCTTCCGGATGCTGCGTTTGGGGCCTCTGGGGCGTCGCCTGGGTCGGTGTAGTTCGGGACGCCTGCCGCCGCTCCTGAGGCGCCCTTGGCGGGTGCGGCGGCGCCGGAGTCGTCCTGGTCGTCGTAGTTCGGGAGCGGCGCGGCGTTGTCGCCGGCGCCGCGCAGGCGCGCCTTACGCTGCTGCGTGTAGGCGTCGCGAACAAATGAATATTTGTCGAGCGCGGCCTGCTCCAGCAGGTTGGATGCACCCAGCAGGTCGGAACGCACGCTCACGAACTGCAGTACGTACAGCGGATTGCGGACCGCCGGCTCAATGTAGTTCAGCGGGTTGAACTTCACGTCCACCACGAGGCCCATGCTGTCGCGTACCGTGCTTGGGCCGAATAGCGGCAAGACCAGGTACGGGCCCGACGGAACGCCCCAGTGGCCCAGCGTCAGACCGAAGTCCTGGTGGTGCTTCGGCAGGCCAGCCGGCGTCGCCCAGTCAAGCAGGCCGCCAAGTCCAAAGGTCGAGTTGAAGGCGAAGCGCACAAGGTCTTCGGTTGCGTCGGTGATCTTCAGTTGCAACAGGTTGTTGGCGGCGTTGGTCAGGTCGCCCAGATTCGAGAAGAAGTTACTCACGGCCGTACGCAGCGGCTGCGGTGTCACCTTCTGGTAACCCTTGGCGACGGGGACGGCGATGAAGCGGTCCACACCGTCGTTGATTTTGAAAATCACGCGGTTCGCCGGCTCGAACGGGTCGCCAGGCTTGCGGTCGGGGCCGGTCGCGCAGCCAGAGATCAGACCGGTGGCGGCCAGTGCCAGCACGGTGGTTCGCAGCTTCATGCTTATATTCCTTTGTGCTTCGCGCGACGTTGGCGCGGCTTGCCCATCAGTACGGGTTGGAACACCACCGCGCCAATCAGCGTGCAAAACAATGAGAGTGCCAGCAAGCGTCCCATACTCGACGTCCCCGGATGGTGCGACAGCCAGAGGCTGCCGAACGCCGTCGCCGTGGTTGCCGCGCTGAACAGCACGGCATGCGTGAGGCTTGACTGTAAAAGGCTGGTCTGGCCGTGGCGCCACGCCATGACGAAGTAAATCTTGAATGCTACGCCGACGCCCAGCATCAGGGGCAAGGCAATGATGTTCGCGAAGTTCAGCGGCATGCCGAACACCACGCACAACTCCAACGTTACCAGCGCCGACACGAGCAGCGGAACCAGGGTGCGCAGCATATCGCTGAGCCGCCGCAGCGCAACCCACAAGAGGATTGCAATCGACAGCAAGGCCCAGCCGGCGGCCTGCAGGAACGCCTTGATGATCGTGTCCGCGGAATTCAGGATCGAAATCGGGCCGCCGATCGCGTCCGGCTCCGCTTTCTTCACCGCGTGGACGAAGCGGGCGAGCATGGCGTCGTCGTTCGGATCGGTGCCGGGTTTGACCTTCGGCGCGATGTCGACGAGCGCGCGGCCGTCCTTGGAGACCCAGCTCGTGGCAATCTCCTTGGGCAGGTTGTCGCGCGTAATCTCGGTCGGCTGCAGCAGATCCGCCAGTTGCTTCAGCGCGATGCGCAGCGGCTCGGACATCGCGGTTTCGGCGCGGTCGCGCGTGGCGGCGTTGGCGGCAGCCAGCTTCTGCAGCGTCGCGGACAGGTGTTTGGCTTCGGCGGCGCCCGGGCCCGGGTGGTCGTCGGCGGCGAGCGAGAGCTGGTTCGACGCGCGCTTCAACGCGGCGACGCGTACTGCGTCGGTGGCTTGAGGCGCGGGCGGTTGCTGCAGGGCAGGCAACAGTTGCTGCGCGGCGCTTGCCACCAGCATCAGCTTTTGCTGCTGCTCCGTCGGAATGAAGGTGCTCAGCGTGGTCACGCGGCCCACTTCCGGAAGCGCGCGCAGACCTGCGGCCTTCTGGTCCGCACTGGCAAGCGTGGGCGCCAGCACATGCACGTTGTTGACTGCGGCTTCGGGCGAATCCTTCAGCGAGAGCAGCGTCGCCATCGATTCCGTATGCGGGTCCTTCAGATGCAGCGGGTTGAAGTCGAAGCGCAAATGCGTGAGCAAAGGCATCGCGCCGATCACGACGATGAGCGTGCCGATCAGCACCGGTTTGCGGTGACGATCGAGGAAATCGTCGACGGGCGCGAGCTGCTTGAAGCCAGGCGAAGCGGGCTCGCCTGGCGGGCTAAAGACCTTCAGCAGCGCCGGCAGCAGCGTCATGTTGGTGAAGTACGCGACGAACATGCCGACGCCGGCGATCTCGCCCAATTCCGACACGCCGCGGTAAGCCGTCGGCAGGAACGAGAAGAAGCTCAGCGCGACCGCCACGGCCGCGAGCGTCAGCGGCACGCCGATACTGTGCGCGGTATGCATGAGCGCGGCGGAAAGACGGTCGTCGCGATTACGCTCCTCACGATATTTGACGCCGAACTGCACGCCGAAATCGACCCCCAGCCCGACGAACAGCACCATGAAGGCGACCGAAATCATGTTGAGCGCGCCGACCATCAGCAGGCCGAGCGCCGCCGTGATCGCGAGCCCGACGAACAGCGTGACGAACACAGCGAGGATCATGCGGCCCGAGCGCAGCGCCAGCCACAGAATGACCAGCACGACGATGAAGGTGCCGATGCCGTTGAGCACGGCGCCGTCCTGGACCGACGCGAACTCTTCGTCCGCGAGAGGCTGTTCGCCGGTCAGGCGGATCGTGGCGCCATAGCGCGCATCGAGGTGCAGCGAGGCGGCGGTGTCGCGGATCGCTTTCGACGCGGTTGCGCCCGGCTCCAGTGCGTCGTAGTTCACGACCGGCTGCACCGTGACGAAGGCGCGCGCCGGATCCGTTGCGGCGCTGTTGTCGACCAGCGCACGCCATGAGAACGCCGCCGGCTGGCCGGCCAGCACGCGATCGAGCGTGGTTGCGCTTTGCGACAGCAAATGGCTCATGTCGGCCAGCTTCACCTGACCCAGTTGCAGCGGCAGCAGCAGGCTCGTGGTGAGCGTGCCGGCGAGGCCGGTCAGGCTCGGATCGTGCGCGAGCGCATTGACGAGCGGGCGGGACTGGACGAGCTGCGAGGTGGTCGACAGCACTTCATCGGTCGATGGGAACAACAGGCCATTGTGTTCGAAGAACGGACCGCCGGCAGGCTGCGAGACCGCGACGAATTCCTTCGGATCGGCTTTGAGCGCGGCGGTCAGGGCGTTGGCGGCGGCGTCGGCGAACTCCGGGGCACGGGCTTCGACCACCACCAGCACGGTTTGACCGCGATCCGGGAAGGCCTCGTCCATGGCGTGTTCGAGCAACGACCATTGCTTGTCGGTCTCGACGAGCTTGCTGATGTCAGTGTTGATCCTGAAGTTATGGGCAACGTAGAAGCCGCTCAAAACGGCGAGCACGAGCGACAGAGCGATGATCCGAAACGGATGGCGCACCGAATAGGCGACGAGACGGACGATAGATGACTTCAGCATGTAGGCGGAGGCGGCCTTATCACGGGTGGCGTTTTTTGACGAAAGTGCACAAGTATACAGAGCCGGAGCGACTCGGCTCCACTTCGGTAGCAAGGGCGACGCCCGGGCGGCGCGGCCGGGGTGGGAACGCAATATCGGTATACTGGTCTATCCTGCTTTCGCTGCGGGCTTGCGAGCCTGCCGGCGCTTACTTCTTGGGGTTTTGGCGAGCGTATGAAACGTTATCTGTCTGCTTTTCTGGCCGCGGCCGTGGTGTCCACGGCCGCCTATGCGCAAAGCGCGCCTGATACGGTGGTGAAGAGTGCCGTCGAAGGCACGGTGGCCGCGATGAAGGCCGACCCGCAGGCGCGCGGCGGCGACATGGCGAAGATCACGGAGCTGGTTCAAACGCGATTTGTCCCGGCTACCGATTTCCAGCGGACCACGCGGATCGCGGTAGGGAAGGCATGGAGCACGGCAACCCCTGAGCAGCAGAAGCAGCTGTACGATCAATTCACGCTGCTGCTGGTGCGCACGTATGCCGCTTCGTTGTCGCAGTTGCGGGATCAGGACGTGAAGTTCAAGTTCTTGCCCGTCAACGTGGCTGCCGGCTCCAAGGATCTGGTGGTGCAGTCGCACGTGATCAGCAACGGTGGCGACGATGCCATCGATTACCGCATGACCAAGGGCGCCAACGGCTGGAAGATTTACGACATCAACATGATGGGCGCCTGGTTGATTCAGGTGTATCAGACGCAGTTTGCCGATCAGATTTCCAAGGGCGGCGTCGACGGGCTGATCAAGTTTCTGATTGCGCATAACGCACGAAGCGCGGGCTAAGACTGTCTGCCGCCTGGCGGCGGCATGGCATGTTCTCCTGTGCGAGGCAAACGTATTGCGCAGGCCGATCATCCAAAGAAAAAGCGCGGTGGCAATCAAGCCACCGCGCTTCTAAAGCCTTCTAAAAGATGCGCGACCAGGGGCGCGCAAAACGCCCCCAGAAAGTTTCAGCGAGTCTCAATGAGCGGACGCTGCCGTCTGCACCTTCTTGCCCGTACCCGCGCGCCCGATTTCTTCGAGCTTGATCTCGACGTGCCGCGAGAACACGTACTCAGCGGGACGCTGCTTGTCCAAAGCAATATCCTTGGTGAAGGCACCGGAAGTCTTCGGGCCGCGCAGGCTCACCTTCAACGCCTTCAACGGGTGCGCCACCGTATCCATCACGGCAGTCGCTTCGAAGCCGCAGTGCACCATGCAATCCGCGCACTTCTCATAGTTACCCGTGCCGTACTTCTCCCACTCCGTGGTTTCCATCAATTCCTTGAAGGTCTTCACGTAGCCTTCGCCGACCAGATAGCACGGCTTCTGCCAGCCGAACACGGTACGCGCCGGGTTGCCCCAAGGCGTGCACTCGTACGTTTGATTGCCGGCCAGGAAATCCAGGAACATGGCCGACTGGCTGAACGACCAGTTCTTGCCATTGTTGCCGCGCTTGAAAATTTCGCGGAACAGATGCTTGGTCTTGTCGCGGTTCAGGAAGTGCTGCTGATCCGGCGCGCGTTCGTACGCATAACCCGGCGAGACGGTGATGCCGTCCACGCCCATCGGGCCCAGCGTGTCGAAGAATGCCGCAACGCGCTCCGGCACGGCGTCGTTGAACAGCGTGCAGTTGATGTTCACGCGGAAACCACGGCGCTTCGCTTCCTTGATGGCGGCGACAGCCTTCACGTACACGCCTTCCTGCGACACCGAGTGATCGTGCGCCTGCTCGTCGCCGTCCAGGTGAACCGACCAGACGAAGTACGGATTCGGCTCGTAGTCGTCCATCTTCTTTTCCATCAGCAGCGCATTCGTGCACAGGTACACGAACTTCTTGCGCGCGATGATGCCCTTCACGATCTGCGGCATTTCCTTGTGCAGGAGCGGCTCGCCGCCTGCAATCGACACGACCGGTGCGCCGCATTCGTCGACTGCGCCAAGGCATTCTTCGAGCGACAGACGCTGATTCAGGATGGGATCCGGATAGTCGATCTTGCCGCAGCCGTTGCAGGCAAGATTGCAGCGGAACAGTGGCTCCAGCATCAACGCGAGCGGGTAGCGCTTGTTGCGCGAAAGGTGCTGGCGCATGATGTATGCGCCGACCCGGACTTTCTGTAGCAGCGGAATAGACAAGACGTCCTCCTTAAACTTCGCGTGCAGCGAGTGGTTGCATCAGTTTCGATGGCAACTTGAATTCGACTTTCTCTTCACGGCCCGCCATCGTCGTGACCTCGACGGGCCCCAATGCGCTCAGCGCATCGATTACGTTCTTCACCATCTCTTCCGGTGCTGAAGCACCGGCCGTGATGCCGACGGTCTGCACGTTCGCAAACCACTCCGGCTTCACTTCCGAACCGTCGGCGACGAGATAGCTCGCCACGCCGCTTTCGCTGCCGATCTCGCGCAGCCGGTTCGAGTTCGAACTGTTGGTTGCGCCCACCACCAGCAGCACCTCGACTTCTTTGCTCAGTTCGCGCACCGCCGCCTGACGGTTTTGCGTGGCGTAGCAGATGTCGCGCGTATCGGGACCGACGATGTCGGTGAATCGGCGCAGCAGGGCATCGATGATGCCACGCGTGTCGTCGACCGATAGCGTGGTCTGCGTGACGTACGCAAGCGGCGTATCGGGCGGCAGGTCCAGATGCGCGACTTCGGCCTCGCTCTGCACCAGCAGCACCGTGCCGGGAATCTGGCCGATCGTGCCTTCGACTTCCGGATGGCCCGCGTGGCCGATCAGGATCAGGGTACGGCCGGCGGCCACATACTGGCGCCCTTGCACGTGGACCTTGGTCACGAGCGGGCAGGTCGCGTCGAGCACGTCGAGGCCGCGTTGTTCCGCGTCGCGCTCGACGGTCTGTGCGACACCGTGCGCGCTGAAAATCGCCACGGCGCCATGCGGCACCTCATCGAGTTCTTCGACAAAGCGCGCGCCTTTCTGGCGCAGGTTATCCACCACGTGGCGATTGTGAACAATCTCGTGGCGAACATACACGGGCGCGCCGTGTTGTTGTAACGCGCGATCGACGATCTCAATTGCACGTACAACACCCGCACAAAAGCCGCGGGGCTGAGCAAGGATGACTCGCATAAATTGGCGAACTCCGACTGACGCGGGTTTCGAAGAAGCCGGTAACTCTGACTTTATCGCCGCGACCATCTAATTTAGTTGACGTCTTGAGCCCCGGCGACGAGCCGGTACAGCAAAACCAAACGCGCATTCTAACGCTATCAGCCCGGCTTTGCTCTGGCCGGCCTGCCGGCGTTGCCGGGGCGCCGCCGCGCCTCGGCTTGCTGTCCGCGCCACCCCCATGGCGCGTGCGGCAATGCACCGGTGGTAATGCGCAGGTGGCAATGCGCAGGTGGCAATGCGCAGATGGCAATGCGCAGATGGCAATGATTACACGCTGCACCGGTTTGACGGAACCCTTAAACTACGTGGTCCTGCGGCGCAAGTTTGCAGCCGCATTACAAAAAGGTTTCGACGCTCGCTGGACGC
This sequence comes from Paraburkholderia caffeinilytica, assembly GCF_003368325.1. NCBI lineage: Bacteria > Pseudomonadati > Pseudomonadota > Betaproteobacteria > Burkholderiales > Burkholderiaceae > Paraburkholderia > Paraburkholderia caffeinilytica. The sequence goes on from NZ_CP031466.1 coordinate 3,331,468, forward strand.
GTTAGCGGAGCGGCTCGCGGCACCGGTGCGGCGATTCCTGTCCGGCAAGCTCGCCAGCGTGATCGCGCAGTATAAACTGCCGCTCGCGTTGCGTATTCCCGGGCGCTCGGGTATCGAGCTATGCGGCGCCATCCACGGCGGCTCGCGCATCTCCGAGCAGATCGAAAAGGCCGGCTACGACGTGTTTCGCGAACGGCCGGTGCTCGCACAGTTGACTGGTGCGTCGTCGCGGTACGCACTGTAGTGATGCGCCTGTCGCGGCGCATCGGCGTAGAAGCGGGTTCACTCGAGGGTAATGCTTAATGGCTGTGGTTCTGTTTCTTCTTTCCTGTCTTTCCCTGCTGATCTGGTGCGTGTTGCTGTTTGCCCGTGGCGGTTTCTGGCGGGCTCGTCCCGCCGCGCCGCTCACGCTGGAACCGCGCGAAAGCTGGCCGGCGGTCGCCGCCGTGGTGCCGGCACGCAATGAAGTCGATGTGATCGCGCAAGCGGTCACCACCTTGCTCGAGCAGGACTATCCCGGCGATTTCCACGTGATCGTCGTCGACGATCACAGCACCGACGGCACCGCCGACGCCGCCCGCGCAGCCGCATTGCAACTGCAGTGCCCCGGTCGCCTGACGGTCCTGAGCGCGAAGCCGCTGCCGCCGGGCTGGTCCGGCAAGGTGTGGGCACAGTCGCAAGGTATCGAGGCGGTGCGCACACTCGGCCTTCCGGCCGATTTCCTGCTGTTGACCGATGCCGACATCGGCCATCCCGCCGACGCCGTTGCGCAGCTCGTCGCCCGTGCGGACGCGGAAAAGCGCGACCTCGTCTCGCTGATGGTCCGTTTGCGCTGCGATTCGTTCTGGGAGAAGGCGCTGATCCCGGCCTTCGTGTTCTTCTTCGCCAAGCTGTATCCGTTCTCCTGGGTCAACAACCCGCGCAACCGCACGGCCGCGGCGGCGGGCGGCTGCATGCTGGTGCGGCGCAGCGCGCTCGAAGAAGCGGGCGGCATCGAGTCGATTCGCGCCGAACTGATCGACGATTGCAGCCTCGCCGCGCGTATCAAGCATCGCGGCACGGGGCGTCATCCGATCCGCCTGGATGTGGCGGCGCGCAGCGTGTCGCTGCGTCCTTACGATAGCTGGCGTGAGATCTGGAACATGATCGCGCGTACGGCCTTCACACAGCTGCGCTACTCGCCGTTGTTGCTGGCCGGCACGCTGTTGGGCATGACGATCATCTACCTGGTGCCGCCGGCGGCCGCGCTGGTGCTCGGTCCCCAAGGCGCCCCCGCGTGGCTCGCCTGGGCGGCCATGTGCTGCGCGTATGCGCCGATGCTCGGCTACTACCGTCGCTCGCCGCTGTGGGCGCCGTTTCTGCCGCTCGTGGCGTTGTTCTACGTCGGCGCGACGTTTGCGTCGGCGGTGCGCTACTGGCGCGGCAAGGGCGGCCAATGGAAGGCCCGGGTGCAGGCGCCGGTGCAGGAGCGCTAAGGCGCGCGTCCGGGGATTTGTCGGATGAAAAGAAAAGCGGCGCCCTCGGGCGCCGCTGCTTTTTTACCTCGGCCTGGACATCAGCCCTTGGTGAGCATCATGTACATCTGGATCACCATGTCGGGCGAGAACGTGAACGGCACCCAGCCGTGACCGGTGTGGCGCATGATCAGCAGACGGTCGCCATTCGACTGTTTCTGCACGGCCATGACGGGATTCTTCGTCGACACGAAACGCCAGCCCGGCGGAATGCCCGGTGGCGGCTCCGGCGTCATCGAGGCGCGCGCGTTCGACAATTCCTCGATCAGTTGCCCGATCTGCTCGGCACGCAGCGCGACCGTCTGGCCGCCGATCGTCATGGTGATTTCGTTCTGCGCGGGGCGATTGATTTCGAGCGTGGGCTGCAACGGGGCGGCCGGCTCCGCAGCTTCTGCCGGTGCGGCCGCTGCTTCGGATGCAACGTCTTGCGCTTTCGATTCGGACGCGACACGATTCGCCTCCGGCGCTGCCTGCGCGGCGGCTACTGCGGGTGTCTCGGGAATGTTTTCGGCCTGCGGGGCCACGACAGCCTGGATGAGCTGATCGACGCCCATTTCCAGCGCGCCGAGCTGTTCATGAAGATTCATGCGAGGTTTCTCTGGTAAGACCTACGATTTTACCTGCTGCGCGTAGGCTTTTACCTGTCGCAAACACAGTGACGTTGTAACAAAGTGCGTGCAGGCGACACGGGATCGCCCGGAGCAGTGCGACCTGCGCGACGTGCGTGATGCCGCTTTCGCGGGCCGGTGCGCCGCTGCCTGGCGCGATTTGACTCATGCCCACCCTACGCAAGGCCAGCGCCGCCTATACCGCCCGCCTCAGCGCTTTTATCAGGGCTTCAAATACCCGGCTTGCCTGAACCATTCGAGCGCGTCGCTCAAGCCTTCGCGATACGGCCTCGCGCGATAGCCGAGTTCGCGTTCCGCCTTCGCCGAGGTGAAGTACATCTTGTTCTTCGACATCTTCAGACCGTCGACGGTGAGGAACGGTTCACGTTTAGTGATCTTGGCCACGGCTTCCGCGCCCGCGGCGAGCGGATAGAGCGGCCAGCGCGGCAAGCTCAGCGTCGGCGCCTTGCGGCCGGTCAGCGCGGCGATATCCGCGAGCATTTGTTGCAGCGGCAGATTTTCGCCGCCGAGAATGTAGCGCTCGCCGATCTTGCCGCGTTCGAGCGCGAGAAAATGGCCGGCGGCCACGTCGTCCACATGCACGAGGTTAAGCCCCGTGTCGACGAACGCGGGTATCTTGCCGAGCGCTGCTTCGACGATGATGCGCCCGGTCGGTGTCGGCTTGACGTCGCGCGGACCGATCGGCGTGGACGGATTGACGATTACGGCCGGCAGGCCGTCTTCGGCGATCATGCGCTCCACTGCGCGTTCGGCCAGCACCTTGCTGCGCTTGTACACGCCGATCGCCTGGTCGGCTTTGAGCGGCGAGGTTTCGTCCGCGGACTGGCCGGAACTGGTGACCTTCAGCGTGGCCACGCTGCTCGTGTAGACGATGCGCTCGACGCCTTCCTTCAACGCCGCGCGCATGGTCGCCTCGGTGCCTTCGAGATTCGAGCGTTCGATTTCGCTCGGGTCCGGCGCCCACAGGCGATAGTCGGCCGCCACGTGCAGCAGATAGCGCACGCCGCGCAGCGCGTTGCGCATCGACGCTTCGTCGCGCATATCGCCGACGACGATTTCCGCGTCCAGCGCCTCGACGTTTTTGCGCGGACTGGTGGCGCGCACCAGCACGCGCACCTTGAAACCCTTCTGCTGCGCGATGCGCGCCACCGACGAGCCGACGAAGCCGGATGCGCCGGTCACGAGCACGAGATCGCGATTCTGTTCGGTCATTCTCTTTCTTTCCCTGCGTGACAGTCGACGGATTGTACGTGTCGCGCGTGCCGCGTGTCGCGCCGGGTGGCGTAAGCGTGCAGGCGGGCTCGGAGACTGCCGAGCATTCTCGCCGCGACGCGACTAGAATGCCGGCTTGAAAGAATTGTGCTGCATGGACTCGGAGTAAGCGCTAAAGCGCTAACTCCGGTCGACACAGGAGAGGATGGCATGGCCCCGGATCTGGATCAGCGGATCGAAACGTATTACGTGCGGGTGCGCGGCACCGTGCAGGGCGTGGGCTTTCGCCACGCGACCGTGCGGCAGGCCCACGCGCTCGGTATCAAAGGATGGGTGGCGAATCTCGACGACGGTTCCGTCGAAGCCATGTTGCAGGGCTCGGCCAACCAGGTCGACCGGATGCTGTCGTGGTTGCGTCACGGCCCGCCGGCAGCGCGCGTGACCGAGGTGACCGGCGAAGAGCGCGCGACGGATAAGCGCTACGAACGGTTCGAGCAGCACTAAGCGGCTTCACGCGAAAGAAAAGGCGGCGCGCCATCAAGCCATGGCGCGCCGCCTTGCCGTGTTTGCCCCGCCGCTCCAGTCAGCAGCCGAGCGTGCTCAACGCGCTATCAGCAGGCTCTCCGCAAAGCCCCAGCCATCTTCGATCCATTGATGGCTGCACACGAAGCCCGCATCGTCGGCGATCGCGGGCACCTCGTCCGCGCGATATTTGTGGCTGCTCTCGGTCCAGATCGTTTCGCCTGCCTTGAGCGACACCGTCAATTGCGCGGCGCCCACATGCGCGGTGAGATCGCGCTTTGCACGCAGATGCATCTCGATGCTGCGCGCATCCGGATTGAAGCGCGCGACGTGTTCGAACGCATCGAGCGGAAAATCGCCGTCGAGTTCGCGATTGACGCGCGCCAGCAGATTCAGATTGAACGACGCGGTCACGCCGATCGCATCGTCGTAGGCGGCCACGAGCACCGGCGTCGGCTTGATCAGGTCCGTACCGAGCAGCAGCGCGTCGCCGGGCGCAAGCATGTTGCGGATATCGCGCAGAAAACGCGTCGCCGCGAGTCTGCCGAAATTGCCGATCGTGCTGCCAAGAAACAGCACGAGTAAGCGCTCGTCCGCCGCGCGATCTTTGCTGACCTCGGCTAGTCCGGCGAGGTAATCGCGTTCATAACCGACAATCGAAATCCGCTCGATGTCGCCGAGTTCACGCCTGCACAACTGCAGCGCGCTGCGCGAAATTTCAATCGGGAAGTAAGAAGTGGGGCGCTTTTTACACAGTGCTTCCAGAATGCGCCGCGTTTTACGGCCGCTGCCGCTACCGAGTTCGGCGACGGTCACGTCGTGCGGCAGATGCGCGACGATGTCCGCAGCGTGCTTCGTGAGCAGCCGTTCCTCGGCGCGCGTCACACCGTATTCGGGCAGTACGGTGATCACTTCGAACAGCGCCGAGCCTACTTCGTCATACAGATACTTCGACGGCAACTCCTTCTGCGGCGTGTGCGTGAGTCCCGCGCGTACCTCGGCGGCGAAGGTCGCGCGCAATAGATCGGGTGATGCATCGTGCGAGAGGGCTGGCTGGGTCATGCTGGCTCCAGTAGTCACATTCGATGAGCGGGATTGCTGGCCGGACGGCGGCATGCGTGGCGAAACGCAGTTGATGCATGCCGTGGAAAGAAGGGCTGGTTCGGTCCGCGTGGACTGCCTTGGCCGGCCCGGTTCGTTGATGCGGCAGATGACGGTTGCAAACGATGGCTGAGCGTTGCGACGGATATCCGGGATGTCTCGAATGACGTCGCAAACGGTGTCGCCAGACTTCGAAGCAAGATTCACGCTTGAGCAGCTGCACGGGACATTGCCGGCGTTGCAACTGCGGATTCGCGTGTCGCGCGTGAAGTTATGTTCTAGTGCATCGGCGCACGATGCGCACGGGGAAAATTGCTGCTTATTGCAGGGAACGGGCGGGTACGTTGCGGGTACGTTGGTTGGGAACCCGTCTAGAATGCCCGCTTGATGCCCTCTTGATGCCCGCTCACCTCGCCAATCGAGGATAAAAACGCAGCGCTTGATTCACACTGCGAGCCGACCTGCCAATTTGTGAGACTTCACTTCCCATGACAACAACTACAACAACGACAACAACAACTCAAGGCGCGTTGCCGTGTGCTGCGCCGCACACACCTGACGCCGCATCCGCTCGCACACCTGCACTGCACGCTAAAGGAATGGCGCCACGGGCCGCGCGATGAACCAGTATGACCCAAAGCGCGGAATTGCGTTGTCGGTCGGCGCGTCCGCGATGTTTGCTTTACTGTCTGCTTACGCCAAGCTGCTTGCGCCGCTGAGCGGTCTCGACATTTTCGCGTGGCGTGTCGTGTGGACTGTGCCCGGGGCGCTAATGCTGATCGCGCTGCGCAAACGCCTGCCCATTCTTCGGCAACTTCTTTACCGCATGGTGACGGAGCCGAAGCTCGGCGCGGCGATGGTTGTCAGCGCGGTTTTGCTCGGCGCGCAGCTGTGGGTGTTTCTATGGGCGCCGCTACATGGACGCATGCTCGAAGTCTCGCTCGGCTATTTTCTGCTGCCGCTTGTGATGGTGCTGGTGGGCCGCTTCTACTATCGCGAGAGTCTCGACGGCCTGCAGTGGCTCGCTGTGGTCTGCGCCGCGTTGGGCGTCGCGCATGAACTGTGGATGACGGGTGCCTTCTCCTGGCCCACCTTGCTGGTCGCGCTCGGCTATCCGCCGTATTTCGTGCTGCGCCGCAAAATCAATCAGGACTCGCTCGCCATGTTCACAGTGGAAATGGCGTTGCTGTTGCCGGCGGCAGCGCTGTTCATCGTCGGCGGCGGGTCGCTGGCGATGATCGGCGGCCGGATCGACATGTGGTGCCTGCTGTTGCCAGGACTCGGCGCGCTCAGCACCATTGCGCTCGCTTCGTATCTGAAGGCGAGCCGTTTATTGCCGGTCGCCCTGTTCGGCATTCTCGGCTATGTCGAGCCCGTGTTGCTCGTGTTTGTCTCGATCACGCTGCTTGGCGAGACGCTCAGCGCGGCGCAGTTAGCCACCTATATTCCGATCTGGATGGCAGTTGCGCTGACGGCCTTGCATAGCGTGCGGCTCGTTCGGTTTGCGCCGCGCTAGGCCGCATTGATACGCGTCGCGCCGACCTGCGCCTCAATCGCTTCGCGTAGCGCCGGCCGCCAGCCAAAACCGAACAACGCTTCAGCGAGGACGAATAGCGGCCCGATCAGCAGGCCGATCACGTCGTCGACGAATGCCGGCTTGCGATGTTCGTATGCCACGTGGCCGATGAACTGAAACACCCAGCCGACCACGAAGAGGCCGATGCCCGAGGCGAGCCAGGTGAGCGTGGTTTGCGCGGCGAGCCACTGTCCGCATGCGACGCACAGTACCGATACGACCGCCATCATCACGCCGAGCGGCACGTCGAGCACGAGGTAATAGACGGTCGCCGCGGCGAACAAGACCCACGCGGGCGATACGGCAAATGGCAGTACGCCGAAGCCGGAAGCCGGCCGGCTCAGCAACACCGCCAGCGCCAGCACGATCATCGGAATGCCGATGAAATGCGTGGCGATATTGCGCCGGTCGCGATGGTAGGCCGCGTATTGCGTAAGCTGTTGCGTCAGCGTTCTCATGGATGCCGCTCCTCGATCAAAGTCAGCATAATCGCGGGCAGCGCAATTTGAAACCATCGGGTAGCCGACAATCGGGCACGGACCGTTCCATGACTGCGAGTTTTTCATCGAATGAGCTTGCCACGCGGCTGGAGCGCGGCGCGTGGTTTCGCTCGGCACCTGCCGCCATGCGGGCGCGGTTGATCGAAGCGGGGCGTATCGAGCGCCTTGCGGCGGGTGAACGGCTCTTCACGCGCGGCGATTCCGACGACGGCCTCTATTGCGTGCTCGACGGTCTCGTGAGAATCGGCGCGGCCAGTTCGGCCGGGAAAGAGGCATTGCTCGCGGTCATCGAACCGGTCAACTGGTTCGGCGAGATCGCGTTGTTCGATAACCGTCCGCGAACCCACGACGCGTATGCCGAACGCGATTCCGAGCTGTTTCATGTGCCACGCGCGGCGCTTGTCGAACTGCTCGAGCGCACGCCCGAGTATTGGCATGTCTTCGGTTTGTTGCTGACGCAAAAGCTGCGCCTCGCTTTCGACGCCATCGAAGAAGCCGCGTTGCTGCCCGCCGCGCCGCGCGTTGCCCGCCGCTTGTTGTTGATGGCCGGCGGCTACGGCGAACCCGGCGCATTGCGGCGCGTACTCAAAGTGCCGCAGGAGGACCTGGCGATGATGCTGGCGTTGTCGCGGCAGACGATCAATCAGGTGCTCAAGCAGTTCGAAGCGCAGGGCGCGCTGAAGCTGGGCTATGCGGAAATCGAAATTGCCGATGTGCAAAAGCTTGGCGCGCTAGCGGATCTGAATCCGGCTGCGGACTGAGCGCCTCGATTTACTCGCAAAGCACGACGCGGTCTCCGCTATACGGCCTACTCGCGTGCTCCTGCATCTGATCGGCATGGCGGCGCTTCAATGGTCCAATCAGTGCTGCGGGGAGTGTCGAGATCAACGTATGCAAGGTGAAATCGAGATCGTCGAGCGCAATGTCGAGTTGCACGCGCACTTCTTCGCGTACGGCCTCGGTGCTGACCACATACACGCCGAGCGGCGAATGAAGCAGTGTGCGGAGTTGGGTGCCGGGAAGATCGTGCGGCGGATGAGGCAGGGTGACCTGCAAGCGGGCGCGGGCCGCGGGGAAGGGAAGGACATTGTTGCGCGGGACCGGCGGCGCGTTGCGTGGCTGCGTTTCGAAGTTGTCGATTGATTGCGTGAGTGCCATTCGATGCGGCGTTCGTTGACGCCATGGTTGATCAAGACAGTTCGAGATTAGACGGCTACAGGTAAACGCAGTGCAAAAATTGGGGTGTCCAATGAAAAAAAGGCGAGTCGTGAGACTCGCCCTCCCTGAACGGCACAGTTCGGCTTCGATTAACTATGGATGCCTGGCCGGTGCGTGCCGAATGCCGATCACGTGTTATTGCGTCTTCGTCGTGTCGGTCTTTGCGCCGTCGGCTTTTGCCGGGGCATTGCTGGCCTCTTTCGCGCTCTCCGTCTTGGTCTTGCTTGCGCTTGTATCGACAGCAGTCTTCTTGGTGGCCTTATGGGTCTTTGCCGTGTGGCTGGAGGTAGCCTTCTTCACGTGCGTCTTCGTCGCGGCCTTCGTCGGCGCTTTCGTTGCCGAAGTGGCTTCGTCGGTGGCGCCGGTTTGCACGGTGGTGCTCGCCTTCAGATTGGCTTGACCGGCGGGTTGCGTTTGTGCGGGTTGTGCGGCCGACGGCGCTGCGGTTTGTGCGAATGCGGTCGACACGACGAGAGCGGAAGCGAGAGCGGCGAAAAGCGTCTTCATGATGTAACTCCTGGTTTAACCGGTTGTGTCTTTTGTCGCGGCTGAAATGTTCAGCGCTGCCGGTTTAACGTTGGCGGGAGGACAGCAGTTGACGGTGCTCTGGTGACAAAACGTAACGGCGGATACATATCGGGGTCCTGAATCAGCTTGAGGCTGTTTCTGTTTACCGATAGCTCAGACGGCGCAGTGGTCGCGATCGATCCCACGCAAATGCTGGGACCCTGCGTGAAGACGCAGGGTCTGCTGCCATCGTTCCAGATTCGCGCTATTGAAACGGATTCTGCACGACGCCCGGTTTCGCATCCGGCTCGTCCTTTACCTTCGCGGGCAAGTTGGCCTGCGCCTGCAGCGCGGTCACTACTGCATCGATCGCTTCCTTCAGCGCTAGAGCCGCCTTCAGCCCGCGCTGATCCTGAGTCAACTCCAGCGTTCCGTTCAGCACTACGCGCGTGGTGCCGTTGCTGAGGGTGAGGGCATCGCCCTGGATGTTGAGCACGTCGTCATCGTTCGAATAGGGTTTAAACACCTTTCAGTCCTCCCGGTCGCTGATCTTTGAGGTTCTCCGGAATGCCCGGAAAACGGATGCCCGATGCCGTTTCGAGTTCGTGAATCGTCCTGATGTCGTAGCGGTTGGTCGAGACGTTGTCCACCACCACCGCGAATGCCATCTGCCGGGACGGCACGTAGACCACCTTGAACAATTGCGTCGGCACGAAGACACGTGTCGGTCCGATGGTCTGCAATTGCTGCCCGCTGAAAATCGGTCCGGTGACGACATAAGTATCGTTGTACGACATTGCGATCTTACGCACCGACGTTTCGATACGCGCCCACAGGCGCTGATTGTTCTCGCGATTCTGCGGCACCACGTTCGCCAGCGAAAACGATTGTGCCATCGCCTCCTGATTCCAGCGATTGCCTGCCGGACTCATATGACCGCGATCGAAGCCGCTGCGTTTATAGTCCGCGAGTGTTGCGCCTTCGCCGTCCGGCAAACGCGCGTCCTCGAAGAATTTGTTGGTGCGCACCATGTCTTTGGCGGCTTCGATATGATCGCGCGTCAGATGCTCGGCGGACCACAGCGGACCGTGCGTGATACCCGAATGCAGCACCGCGAAATCGCTATAGCACAGCATGCGCGTTTTGGGCGCCATCTTCTGATTGATCAGAACCGGCCATTGCGCATTCGGGGTGAACTGGGTGCAGGAAGGCGCCGCGCTCGCGTGAGCGGCAACGGCGAACAACAGACAGGCAAACCACTTCTTCATATGTCGGTCAGTCGAGGAATCGGGGGCGCAAGTATAGCGTCGTGAGCCGGTGTCGCGCGACGTGGAACGCAAAGAAACGCGTGGCAGGGAAGTCGCTTTTGCGCATCGCCCGCAGCGATGAAAATGCTGGGAGCGGAAGAAGCGGAAGAAGCGGAAGAAGCGGAAGAAGCGGAAGAAGCGAAAGAAGCACGCGGCGCAAAGCACAGAAAGCTCCGCACCAAAAAAAAACGGGCCGCTTTGCAGCGACCCTAATGCGTGGATTTCCAACTCTACGCACGCAAACTTAAGATGGACTTAAGCGCGCGCACCGGATGCAAAGTACGGCGTGTGTTGAACACCGAACTCGCGCACAAATCCCCCGCACATGTCGCTGCGGTTGGCGCGAGTAAAAATTTCGACCGGCAAAAAAGCGCTCGAACCTAATTACCGAATACGCTGTGCTCGGCCTGTACGTTCTGGCGGTCGACGGCTTGCAAGCGCCAGAAACCGCTGGTCGGTGCGTGCGTGGGCAAGGCCGTCCACGCTGCGGCGCCCTGCGCCGCGCTCACGCGTTGCTTGCGGTCGACGTGCAATCCGCGCAGCGTGCACAACGGTGCGTCCGTGCTCGGCGCACAGAGGGTGGTCACGCCATTGTCGTCGTGTAACTCGCCCCACGGGGGCAGATCGATCCCTTGATGTGCTTCCCTCGACCACCGGTGTTCGTCGGTGTCGAGCCATAGCACGGCGTAATCGTGACTGACGGTCGGATCGGAACCGTTGATGAGGATGGTCAGACGCATGGCAGTTCCGTACAAAGTGCGAAGTAATGCTTTATCAGTCTATGTCGCGACGCGTGTTATGCAAGGGCAAAAAGGGATGACGATCGGGCACGAAAAAACTCACGCGCGACGCACACGGCTGTACGATAGCCGCGTCCATAAGAGATTCGCGGAGGCGCGCCATGCTGCGTCGATTGCTGCAATTCATGATGGTCGCGGGATGCCTGAGCTCGGTATCGACGCTCACTGCCGCTGCGGACAGTGTCCCCTTCGCCTCGCCCGCGCCGATCGTGTACGTGTCCGACTTCGATCTCGACGTGGCCGACATAACGCCTGATAGCGGACCGGGACAACGTGTGCGCCGCCTGCGCGGTCTGCTGCCGAGTGGCCCAGGCCCGTTGGGCAAGGACAAGAATCCGGAGGACCACGCCAAGGACATCGTGAACGAAATGGCGGACGCGCTGACTGCGGACCTGAAAAAAGGCGGCGTCGATGCGCGCCGTATTGCGCCAGGCCAGCCATTACCCGCTACGGGTTGGCAAGTGCGCGGCGTGTTTCTGAGTGTCGACGACGGCAATCGTCTAAGACGTGCGATGGTGGGTCTTGGTGCGGGTCAGAACAATATTCAAGTGGCGGTGTCGTGCGACAGCTTGGGGACGGTCGATTTGCCGCCGCTCTATCAGGCCGTCGAAGACACCGACAGCACGGGCAAGCCAGGCGCGGTGATCAAACTCAATCCATACGTGATCGCGGCGAAGTTCGTCATGGCGAGCGGCGACGAGAAGAAGACGATCAAGAAGACCGCGCAGCAGATTTCAGATGCGGTGATTGCGAGGCTGCACGGGGTGGCGCAGTGATCGACGCCCTGCTGTCCACCCTCGTGCGATAGGCCGGCGGCTCAGGCCAGATCCAGCGTACCCGTCAAATCGCCCAGCGGCGCCAGGCCATTTTGCGCAAAAGCCCGATCTCGCGCGACAACCCCGTCGAGCGGCGCCAACCCATGTACCCGGCTAATCAGACGAAGAATCGAATTGGTGTCGTACACCGTATGATCGACATACCCCTTCTTCGCTAACGGTGAAATCACCAGCGCGGGAATCCGCGACCCCGGCCCCCAACGGTCGCCCTTCGGCGGTGAAACCGGGTCCCACCAGCCGCCGTTCTCATCGACTGTGACGACCACGACCGTATTGGCCCACTGCGGGCCGCGCTGAATATGTTCAATCACGTTCGCGATGTGACGATCCCCTGACGCGACGTCCGCATACCCCGCGTGCATGTTCAGATCGCCCTGCGGTTTGTAGAACGTGACGGCCGGCAGGCGCCCCGCGTCGATATCGGCAATCAGACGATTGGTGGAGGCGTCGTCGCCGAGGCCTGCATCGCGCAGATATTTACGCCGCGCGGCGGTACCCGGCGCGTAATGGGCGAAGTAATTGAACGGCTGATGGTGGTACTGGAAATCCGGCACCGCACCCGTGTCCTGATGCTCCAGCGCGTACTGCCACGCACCGCTGTACCACGCCCAGTCCACGCCCTTGTCCGTCAGACGGTCGCCGATCGTCGCGAAGTTTTGCGGCGGCAGCACGCGCGGATTCGACAGGTCGGCGAACGCGGGATTGCCGCCTTCGGCCGGACGCACATTGCTCGGCTGGTAGGGCGGCGCCATCGTGTTGACGGCATAGCCGTCGGCGGTAAATGCGCCGTCGTTGACGAATTTCGGCGGACCGTCGAGTGCGGACGCAGGCGAGTCCGGCGCCAGCTTGAGCCGCACGCCGGTCGGATCGTCGCCGTCGACCACCGAGACCATCTTCTTCGCCGGACTGTTGTGAATGTCGGGATAGAACGGCGCCTGCGCCGAGATCAGAAAGATATGGTTCAGCCACGAACCGCCGAAGGCCGCCATGAAGAAGTTGTCGCACAGCGTGTATTGCTGCGCGAGATTCCACAGACGCAGCGTGTCGGCGGAATTGCGGTAATGCCCCATCACCAGGCCGCCGGCGTCGCCCCATGCGGCGAACTGGTTGTTGCGCCCGGCGTTGATCTGCATCTGGTTCTGATAGAAGCGATGCACCAGATCGCGGGTGATCACACCGGTCGGCAGCGGGGCGCCGTGCGCGTCGGTGATACGGAACGGGCCGTTGCGCAGGTTGCCGATATCCTTCTGGCTGATCATGTAGCGCTTGCCGTCCACCTCCTGCGCTTGCGGCACGAGGCCGCCCCAGATTGCCGGCAGGCGCGGCAGCGGTGTTTTGCCGTCGCGGTCGAGTTGCAGGTAACGCTCGGCGCTCACCGCATCGAGTGGATGCTGGACGCCGGGAAAGTTGCCGTACAGATTCGCGAAGCTGCGGTTCTCGGCGTAGATCACCACGATCTGCCGGACCTGGTCGCGCAGCGCGGCGTCGAGCCGCAAGTCGGCGGCGCTGCGCGGCGCCGTGTCGCTCGCGGTGCCTTGTTCCGTCTTGCAACCGGTCAGTGCCAATCCGATGCCGACTGCCGCGAGCCCGGTCAGGACACGGCGGCGTTCGGGATCGTCGGGGGCGTCGTTGAGGTTCGGCGGCAGGGTCGAGTCATTGTCTGTCATCGGTCTCTCGCGAAGTGTGCGTGACGTGCGCTTCACAGCCAGAGAGCTGCTGCTCGGGGCGGCGTGCGCGCGGCACCGGGTTCAAATACGGGGTGGCCGAAGGTTCCGGCACAGCTAAGGCAAGCGCCGCTTCACGCGCCAACTGTTGTGCGTCGAGTCGACGGCGAGCAGAAGCCAATGTCTGGCGTCCACCGGATGACGCCGCCGCGTGGCGTAACCGTCAACGGTCAATTCGAGTTCGTCGAAAGTCCGCCGATGGCAGGTGGCATGCGCGCCGGAGCCGTCCGCGAATTCGACTATCGCCGCGGCCTCCCGGGCCGGCTCGGGCAGGTGCGCGATATGCACTGCGCAGCCCGGGTAAAGATGTGAGTCGGCAACCTGGATCTGGACGGAATCGGACATGAGTGTGGCCTCCGGACGCCTGGCGGGAACCGACGCGCGGCAGCGAGACCCCGCGCGTTGGACCGCATCAAAGGATAGCACCGCGCGAAACGAAAATGACCGCCGTGTGCTTCGCGCTATCATGTTGATCTGTACCCGATGAACAGTAGAGACAACGGCAAAGACGGCAGCCAAGATGGCAAAAGAAGAGCAGACAGGAGCGGGACGCAAGCACGTGAGGCCACGCGGCGCGACAGTGTCGACTGCGCAAAACGATGCGGCGCGGTCCCTGGCGGACGGCACCGATTCCCCCGATTCCATCGATGAAGAGAGCACCGGCGGATCGACTTATCTCGTGCCAGGGCTGGAGCGCGGCCTGCGCATCCTCGCCGAATTCAGCGCACGCGAGCCGATTCTGGGCGCGCCCGAATTGTCGAAGCGCATCGGCATTCCGCGCACCACTACATTTCGTCTGCTGCAAACGCTCGAAGCTCTAGGGTTTCTCGAACGCGTGAACGGCGATCGCTATTTCCGCTTGAGCGTCGCGGTGCTGCGGCTCGGTTTCGAATACCTGAGTTCGCTCGAACTCACCGACGTCGGCACGCCGATTCTCGAACGTTTGCGCGACGCGACCGGCCTCAGCACGCATTTGCTGATCCGCGACCAGCGCGACGTGGTGTTTGTCGCCAAGGCGCAAACGCACGAGCCGATGTTCAGTTCGGTGAAGGTGCATGTCGGGACACGTCTGCCCGCGCATGCCACCGTCCATGGCCAGGTGCTGATGGGCGATTTGAGTTTCGAAGCATTGCGTCAGTTGTACCCCGAGCCGCAGCTCGAACGTTTCACCGAACGCACGCCGGCGACCGTCGAGGAACTGTATGGCAGGGTGCGCGAAAGCGCGGCGCTCGGCTACGCGTTGAGCGAGGCGTCTTTTGAAAGGGGGATTTCGGTGGTGAGCGCGCCGGTGCGCGATCAAAGCGGCAAGATCGTGGCCGCGTTGACGGTCACCATTCCGCGCTCGGATATCGGCGAAGCGGAAGAACGCGAACCGCTCATCATCGCGGTTTGCCAGGCGGCGCTCGAATTGTCCGAACGCCTCAGCTATCGTCCGCGGCCGGATGATCCGACTGCGGCTCAAGCGCGTCGCAGACCGGTTACGGCGAACTGATTCCGGTTTTGCTTCTGCTCATGGCAAACGGCCCGGCTGCTTTCGCACCCGGGCCGTTTGCTTTACATCAGCGGCATCGTCGTCGTTGACATCAGAACGAGTGGTGGATACCCGTCAGGAAAATCGTCTGGTTCCGGCCGCTCGACACGCCCGCCGTAAAGAACGCGGCGTCCGTATTCGAACCCGCGCGTTCGTACAGCGCATTCACGTACAACTGCGTCGACTTCGACAGCGCGTAGATATCGCCGATCTCGAATTGCGTCCAGCGGTGGCCGGCCAGCGTTGTCGTCGCGGCGCCGCCTGCAACGGTGTTGAACGGCGTGAACTGATAATTCGCGCCGACGTCGTAGCTCTGATACGTGTCCGAATGGCCGGACGATTCCAGCTTCACGCGCGTGTACAAACCATGCACCAGCAGCTTGCCGAACTGGTATGACGCGCCCGCGCCCATGTTCTCGACCTTGTCCGCGGTGTAGTTGGCCGCGGCGACGCCCTGGAAGTTGGCGATGCCCGTCGTCACGATCGACGGCGTGCGGTTGTGCTCGTTCGCGTAGGTCGCCCCGGCCTTGAGCGGGCCATTCGCGTAGCTCAGCGCAAAGCTCAGCGTCTTGCCGGTCGAGAAGTTGGTGGTGTTGCCGAGACCCATCATCGCGCCGACCGAGAAGCCGGCGAAACTTGCCGAGCGAAACTTCACCGAATTGTCGAACGGCACCACGCCCGTGTCGGCGAGTTCGTCGATGTTGCCCGGGTGAAATGCGTACCAGCTCGCGGCCTGGTAAGCCGTGCTCAACGGACCCAACACGTCGAAGCTGAATGGCGTTTGATGGCCGAGCGTCACGGTGCCGAACTGGTCCGAACTCAGTCCGACAAAAGCCTGGCGGTTGAACAGGGTGCCGGCTTTGGCGAATGCCCCCGTGTTCGTATAGAAGCCGTTTTCCAGCTGGAAAACCGTCTTGAGACCGCCGCCCAAATCCTCGACGCCCTTCAGGCCCCAGCGGTCGGGCTGCATGTTGCCCTGTTCCTCGATCCACTTCGCATGGCCACCCGCATTGCTGATGTATGCAATGCCGGCATCCAGGCTGCCGTATAGCGTCACGCTGCTTTGCGCCCATGCGCCAGTCGTTGCGCAGATTGCCGTCAAGCCGGCCGCCGCAATGATGTGCTTCACCGTTGGTTCTCCTGATCGCACGACTCACAGCTCGCGCTGATTTCGTCGTCCCTGATCCTTGCTTTGGGTTGAATGCAGCTTTGGGTTTATGCGCCAAAACTGCCACGCTTTATGTTCCACCTATGGGCTATTGTGTCGCCTATGGAAAAGTATAGTGAGTCTGGAAGTGGTCAAAATAAATTTTCGGACCCCGTACAAACCCGCATGAGGGTGTGCGAATTTGTCTGAAAATTATGGGGAAACCCAAGCCCAGAAAGGCTTTTGAGCAAACACGATCATTCCTGGCGGTTCACTCGAGGCCGTGTTGCGAACGCCACAGTCGGTGTTTTCCCCTACCGGCCCAGATTTTTATTTTCTCGACTCGAAGCCACTCCTATAATTATCCATACACGAACTGATGTTCCTTATATGGAACATAGGGCTTCAGGAGAAGGTGAGAAATGACTGAACAATGGCGCTGCGCCGGCCATGCCGGCGACCTGTCCGACGACGCGCCGCTCGAGTTCAAACTCGACGGCACGGAGATCGGCATCTACAAGGTGGGCGATGCGCTGTACGCGCTGGAAAACGTCTGCCCTCATGCGTACGCGCTGCTGACGCAGGGCTTTGTCGACGGCGACACCGTCGAATGCCCGTTGCACGAAGCTGTGTTCCATATCCCGACCGGCAAATGCTTGAAAGAGCCCGGTGGCCGCGACCTGAAGATGTACTCGGTACGTCTCGCCGGCGAAGAAATCCAGATCAAGGTGGAATGACATGCGAGAGCAAACCGTGAACTTCAATCCCTTCCTGAAGCCGTGGCTCGCGCCGCAGCCGAACAACGTCGCCGGCAAGGGCGTGATCGAAAAGCCGGGCGAGACCGAAAATTTCATCTGGCAGACGCGCAAGGCTGAGCCGACTCAGTACGAAAACGACTTCGGCGATGCACTCGAAACCGTTTTCGAAGCCGGTGCGAATGAGTTACAGGAAGTCGTCGACGGTTTGAACCGCGGGGGCTTCCGCACGCCGGAAGGCAATGCGTGGGACGCCGACCGACTCGCCGCCGAATTCCGCTTGCTCGCCGAATAAGCGCGCTTTCCCGAACACGTCTCATCGCTTTCGTATCCGGAGTCTCCTCATGACGTCCCCCAATACAACGACTCAAGGCGCGGCCGACCCGATTCAGTCCTATCTGAACCGTGGCCTGCGCAACTACTGGTATCCCGTCGCGCCGAGCTGGCAAGTCGGCGACGCGCCGGTCGGCGTCACGCGCCTCGGCGATCAGATCGTGCTGTGGCGCGACAAGGAAGGCAAAGTCCGCGCGCTCGAAGACCGCTGCCCGCACCGTGGCGCACGTCTGTCGCTCGGCTGGAACCTTGGTGGCAGCGTGGCGTGCTGGTATCACGGCATTGAAATCGACGGCGGCGGCACCGTTACCAAGGTCCCCGCTGTCTCGAACTGCCCGCTGGAAGGCCAGAAGTGCGTGAAGTCGTATCCGGTCGAAGAGCATGCCGGCGCGATCTTCCTGTGGTTCGGCGACGACGCTCACAAAGAACCCACGCCACTCGTGCTGCCGGAAGAACTGGTGGGCGACGAATACGCGAATTTCCTGTGCATGTCGCACTGGAAATGCAACTACCAATACGCGATCGACAACGTGATGGATCCGATGCACGGCGCGTATCTGCACGCGACCTCGCACTCGATGGCCGAAGGCGACAAGCAGGCCGACATGCGCGTGCGCAAGACCGAAACCGGTCTGATGTTCGAGAAGGTCGGCCAGCGCGACGTGAATTTCGACTGGGTCGAGCTCGGCGAAACTGGCACGCTGTGGATGCGCCTCGCGATTCCGTACAAGAAGAAGTTCGGCCCGGGCGGCAACTTCGGGATCATCGGCTTTGCCACGCCGGTCGACGAAAACAACTGCCAGGTTTACTTCTGGCGCACGCGCAAGGTGTCGGGCTGGCAGCGCGACGCCTGGCGCTTCATGTATCGCAACCGTCTGGAAGGGCTGCACTGGGCCGTGCTCGAACAGGATCGCTATGTTCTGGAAAGCATGGCGCCGAATGCGCGCGAGCACGAATTTCTCTATCAGCACGACGTCGGCATGACGCGGGTGCGCCGCATGTTCCGCCAGCGCGCGCAGCAACATTTTGCCGAACTGGACGCTTACCACGCTCAAGCCGCTCAAGCCGGCACGGCGCAAACCGAAGCAGCAGGCCACAGCCATGCATAACGAAGCGCTTCCGGCATCGGCTGCGCTCGAAGGGCGGCGCGTCCTCGTAACGGGCGGCGCGCGTGGTCTCGGCGCGGCGTTCGTTCGCTCGCTGGTGCAAGCCGGTGCGCAAGTCGTGTTCGGCGACGTGCTGCATGACGAAGGCCGCGCGCTCGCTGCGTCGCTGGTCGAGCAAGGCCACGCGGTGACGTATCTGCCGCTCGATCTCGCCGACCCCGCCAGCATCAAGCAATGCGCCGATCAGGCCGCGGCGCAACTCGGCGGCCTCGACGCGCTGATCAACAACGCGGCGATCACCAACTCGGGCGGCAAGCTCGCCGACGAGTTGTCGGTCGACACGTGGGACGCCGTGATGAACGTCAACGTGCGCGGCACGTGGCTGATGAGCACCGCTGCATTGCCGTATCTGCGCGACTCGGGCCGCGGCAGCATCGTCAATATCGCATCGGATACAGCGATGTGGGGCGCGCCAAAGCTGCTCGCGTATGTCGCGAGCAAGGGGGCGGTGATCTCGATGACCCGCTCGCTGGCACGCGAATTCGGTGCACATCAAGTGACGGTCAACGCGATCGCGCCTGGCCTCACCGAAGTCGAGGCCACCGCCTACGTGCCCGCCGAGCGTCACCAGTATTACCTGCAAGGCCGTGCGCTCACGCGCGCACAAGTGCCCGACGATGTTACCGGGCCGGTGCTGTTCCTGTTGTCCGATGCCGCGCGCTTCGTGACCGGCCAGTTGCTGCCGGTCAACGGTGGCTTCGTGATGAATTGATCTTGTCGAATCGAAAGGAGAAAGAGATGGCGGACGCCGAACTCGAGCGCAAATCGTGGGAACAACCCGCGGATGCGAGCTTTGCACAATGGTTGGACAGCCGCGTCGCGCGTCTGGAAACGCGTCGTTACGACTGGGACGCGCTGAAGTTCCAGGCCGACTACGACCCGAAATATCGCCGTGCGCAAATGCGCTATGTCGGCACGGGCGGCACGGGCGTCGCGAAAGATATGAATACGGTGCCCGCAGGCGGCTTCACGTTTTCGACCATGGTGATCCCGGCCGGCAACATCGGCCCGAGCCATATTCATAGGGATGTCGAAGAAATTTTCTTCGTGCTGCGCGGCAAGATGAAGGTGATCTGCGAGAAAGACGGCGAAACGTGGGAGGCCGTGCTCGGCGAGCGCGATCTGATCTCGGTGCCGCCGGGTGTGTATCGCACGGAAGTGAATATCGGTGAAGAAGACGCGTTGATGTGCGTGATGCTCGGCGCAGCCAAGCCGATTACGCCGACGTATCCGCCGGATTCGCCTCTGGCCAAGCTCAAGCGCTAAGCCTTCAAGTTCGTCTTCAAAACACCCACGAAGGAAATCATGTCTGCACTCTCGTCCGCTACCGTCGATCAGAACGCTACGTTCGAAGCGCGCCTTGCACGCTTTCCCGCGCAGCAGATCTGGCTGGCATCGCAACGCGCGGTGAGCTATCGCGAGGCGGATAGCGCCGAAAGCGATGCGCTGCCGCTGGTGTTGTTGCACGGTATCGGTTCGGGCGCGGCTTCGTGGGTGCAGCAGCTCGAAGTGCTGGGCGAGACGCGTCGCGTACTGGCATGGGATGCGCCGGGGTATGGCGCATCGACACCCGTGGCAGCCGAGTCGCCCGCGGCAAGCGATTACGCAACTGTATTGAAGGAATGGCTCGACGCGCTCGGCATTGAACGCTGCGTACTGCTGGGTCATTCGCTTGGCGCGATTGTCGCAGGCGCGTTTGCTGTGACGAACCCGCAGCGCGTGGCCGGTTTACTGCTGTTGTCACCTGCCGGCGGTTATGGCGCGGCATCCGCTGACGTGCGCGAAGCCAAACGCGATCAGCGTCTCGCCATGCTCGACGAACTCGGCCCGCAAGGCCTTGCCGAAAAACGCAGCACCAATATGTTGTCCGCCTACGCGAGCGACGAAGCGCGCGCATGGGTGCGCTGGAACATGTCGCGCGTGATTCCGCGCGGCTATGCGCAAGCAACGCATCTGCTCGCCAACGCCGATCTCGCCAGCGATCTCGCACGCTGCAGAGGCCGCATCAGCGTCGCGGTCGGCGCAGACGACACCATTACCCCTCCCGAAGCCTGCGCGCGGATCGCATTGGCCGCGGGCACCAAACTGCAGGTCGTGCCGCGCGCCGGGCACGCCGGCTATATCGAAGCACCCGCCGCGTACAGCGCGATTATCGACACGTTCTGCCGCGCGAGCGACGGACAACGGAGCCAATGAATGACGTCCGACACGCATGACATCGTTAGCGCCGAGCGCGACGCGGACGACGACCGCAACGACGCAGACACGAGCAGCGATACCAGCTATCGCGTGCCGGGTCTGGAGCGCGGTCTGAAGATTCTGACGGAGTTCTCGCCGCGCGAGCCGGTTCTCGGCGCACCGGAATTATCGAAGCGCCTGAAGATTCCCCGCACGACGGTGTTCCGTCTGCTGCAAACGCTCGAATCGCTCGGCTTTCTCGAGCGTGCCGATAAAGACCGCAACTATCGCCTCGGCGTCGCGGTACTGCGACTCGGTTTCGAATATCTGAGCTCGCTCGAATTGACCGACCTCGGTTTGCCGATCATCGAAGCGCTGCGCGACGATACCGGCTTGACGAGCCACATCGTGATACGCGACGGACGCGATGTGGTGTTCGTTGCCAAGGCGCAAAGCCACACGCCGATTTTCAGTTCGGTGAAGGTGAATGTCGGCACCCGTCTGCCTGCCTACGCGACGACGCACGGCCAGGTGTTGATGGGCGACATGACGCTCGACGACTTGAAGAAGCTCTATCCCGAGCCGGAACTCGAACGCTTCACGAAACAAACGCCCGCGACGGTCGACGATCTGTACGAACGGATTCGCGACGACGCCAAGCGTGGCTTCGCGATCAGCGAGTCGTCGTTCGAACGCGGCATCTCGGTGGTGAGCGCGCCGGTGCGTAACGACACGGGCCGCATCGTCGCCGTGATCACCACGACGATTCCGCGCCACGAGATCGACGCGTCACTGCTCGACAGCGGCCTGATCGACAAGGTCCGCCGCGCGGCTGACGAACTGTCGCAGCGGCTCAACTATCGGCCAAAGGGTGGCCCGAACGCGGGCGCGAAATACTTTAAGGCACTGGGGCTCAAATGATTCAAATCGACTTGACCGGACAGGTGGCGGTGGTGACGGGCGGCTCTTCCGGCATCGGCTTGGCGACTGCCGAACTGTTTCTGCGAGCAGGCGCCTCGGTCGCGATCTGCGGTCGCGACAGCGAACGTCTCGCACAAGCGGAAGCCGCGCTGAAGGCGCAGTTTCCTCAAGCGCAACTGTTGGCGCAAACCTGCAACGTGCTCGACGCCGATGAAGTCGCAGTATTCGCGCAAGCCGTGCAAACACGCTTCGGCCGCACCGACATGCTGGTGAACAACGCCGGCCAGGGTCGCGTGTCGACCTTCGCCGACACCACCGACGACGCCTGGCGCGAAGAACTTGACCTGAAGTACTTCAGCGTGATTCGCCCGACCCGCGCGTTCCTGCCGATGTTGCGCGACGCATCGAACCCGGCCGTGGTCTGCGTGAACTCGCTGCTCGCACTGCAACCGGAGCCGCACATGGTGGCGACTTCGTCGGCGCGCGCCGGTGTGCTGAGCCTCATCAAATCGCTCGCAGTTGAACTGGCGCCGCAACGCATTCGCGTGAATTCGATTCTGATCGGCATCGTCGAATCGGGTCAATGGCGCCGCCGTTACGCGAAAGAAGCGCAGCCGGGTCAGAGTTGGGAGGACTGGACCGCCGACCTGGCGCGCAAGAAAAACATTCCGCTAGGCCGCTTCGGCAAACCCGAAGAAGCCGCACAAGCGCTCTTTTATCTGGCTACGACGCTGTCGTCCTATACGACGGGCAGCCACATCGATGTTTCTGGAGGCGTTGCACGACATGTCTAACAAAACCACCGTTGGCGAACTGATCGCCGCTTTTCTCGAGCAATGCGGCGTTCAAACCGCATTCGGCGTGATCTCGATTCATAACATGCCGATCCTCGACGCGATCCACAATCGCGGCAAGATTCGCTACGTCGGCGCACGTGGTGAAGCGGGCGCGGTGAATATGGCTGATGGCCTGGCACGTGTCTCCGGTGGGCTCGGTGTTGCATTCACCAGCACGGGCACGGCGGCGGGGAATGCGGCCGGCGCGATGGTCGAAGCACTGACCGCGGGCACTGCACTGCTGCACGTTACCGGCCAGATCGAGACTGAATACCTCGACAAGGACCTCGCGTATATCCACGAAGCGCCGGATCAATTGTCGATGCTGTCGTCGATCTCGAAGGCCGCATTTCGCGTGCGCTCGGTCGAAACCGCATTGCCGACGATCCGCGAAGCCGTACGTGTCGCGCAAACCGCACCGAGCGGCCCGGTCAGCGTCGAAATTCCAATCGACATTCAAGCCGCCGAAATCGAATGGCCCGCCGATCTGGCCGCGCCGCATGTCACCACGCTTACGCATTGCAGCCAGCGTGTCGTGCAACTCGCGGAGCAACTGGCAAATGCGAAGCGTCCGCTGTTGTGGCTCGGCGGCGGCACGCGTCACGCACGTGCTGCGGTTGAACGTCTTGTGGCCTTGGGCTTCGGCGTCGTGACCAGCGTGCAGGGCCGTGGCGTGCTGCCGGAAGATCATCCGGCGACGCTCGGTGCGTTCAACGTGCATGCCGCTGTCGAAAGCTTCTACAAGACGTGCGATGCGCTGGTGGTGGTCGGTTCGCGTTTGCGTGGCAATGAGACGCTGAAGTACAAGCTGGCGCTGCCGCAACCGCTGTATCGCATCGACGCCGACGCGCTCGCCGACAACCGTGGCTATCGCAACGACATGTTCATTCACGGCGATGCATCGGCGGTTCTCGAAGAACTCGCGACGCTGCTCGAAGGCCGCCTGAAAGTCGATCCGACGTTCGCGCAAGACCTGGCTGCCGCGCGCGAAAGCGCAGTCGCCGATGTTGGCAAGGGTCTCGGCCCGTACAAGCGCCTCGTCGACGCCCTGCAGCAGGCCGTGGGCCGCGACTACAACTGGGTGCGCGACGTCACGATCTCGAACAGCACGTGGGGTAATCGCATGCTGAAGATCTTCTCGCCGCGCGCGGGCGTTCATGCACTCGGCGGCGGCATCGGCCAGGGCATGCAGATGGGTATCGGTGCAGCGCTCGCAGGTAATGCTGCAAAGACCGTGTGCCTGGTCGGCGACGGCGGCTTGATGGTCAACGTCGGCGAACTCGCGACGGCCGTGCAGGAAAACGCCAACGTGATGATCGTGCTGATGAACGATCAGTGCTACGGCGTCATCCGCAACATTCAGGACGCGCAATACGGTGGCCGCCGCTGCTACGTCGATCTGCACCAGCCTGATTTTGCGCAGTTCTGCGAAAGCCTGAAGCTCACGCACTACCGCATCCAATCGCTCGACCAGGCCGAGGAGATCATCCGCGAAGGCATGGCGAAGACCGGCCCTGTGCTGGTCGAGGTGGACATGCTGTCGGTCGGCTCGTTCGCCACCGCGTTCGCGGGCCCGCCGGTCAAGGAAAAGGAGCCCGAACATGCATGAGACCGGCTACGCGGGGCATCACGCACCCGTCGATGTCGCGATGATCGGCTTCGGCGCGATCGGCCAGGCGGTGTATCGCTCGGTCGAGTCGGATCCGACGGTGCGCGTGTCGCACGTGATCGTGCCGGAGCGTCATATGGCGTCGGTGCGTGAAGTGGTGGGCGCATCGGTCGATGTGGTGGCGTCGGTGTCCGCGTTGAGCAGCCAGCCGCATTTCGCGCTGGAATGCGCGGGGCACAGCGCATTGGTCGATCACGTGGTGCCGTTGCTGAAAGCCGGTACGGATTGCGCGGTCGCATCGATCGGCGCGCTGTCCGACATGATGTTGCTGGACGCGCTCTCCGCCGCGGCCGATGAAGGCGACGCAACGTTGACACTGTTGTCGGGCGCAATCGGCGGCGTGGATGCGTTGTCCGCCGCCAAGCTCGGCGGCCTCGACGAAGTGCTGTACACGGGCCGCAAGCCGCCTTCGGGCTGGCTCGGCACGCCCGCGGAACAGGTCTGCAATCTGCACACGTTGAACGAAGAGAGGGTGATTTTCGAAGGCAGCGCGCGCGAAGCGGCGCGCCTCTATCCGAAGAACGCCAACGTCGCCGCGACGATCGCGCTGGCCGGCCTCGGTCTGGACCACACCATGGTCCGCCTGATCGCCGACCCGAACGCGTCGCGCAACGTGCACCGTATCGTGGCGCGCGGCGCGTTCGGCGAGATGTCGCTGGAAATGTGCGGCAAGCCGCTGCCCGACAACCCCAAGACGTCCGCACTGACCGCGTACAGCGCGATTCGCGCGTTACGCAATCGCGCGGCGCGTTGCGTGATTTAAGACATTAGCTGACTAGCTGAAGCAAACCGGAACGACCGACATGACTCACATCGATACCAGCCTCGTACCAAACGGCGATATTTTTATCGGCGGCGAATGGCGGCAAGGGCGTGGCAATCCGTACAAAAGCCTGTATCCGGCGGATCAGTCGGTCAACATGGAAATCTCGACCGCCAACGCCGACGACGCCCGCGAAGCCGTCGAAGCCGCGGATATCGCCTGGCGCCGCGCGGATTGGTCGGGTCTGAAGCCGCATCAACGCGCGCTGATTCTGTATCGCATCGCCGATCTGATCATGGCGCGTCACGAAGCGCTTGCGCAATTGCAGCGCCGCGACAACGGCAAGCCGATCGGCGAAACGCGCGTGCTGGTGGCGAGCGCGGCGAACACCTTCCGCTACTTCGCGGCCTGCCTCGAAACGCTCGACGAGGAAGTCACGCCTTCGCGTGGCGACTATCTGACGATGAGTATTTATGAGCCGATCGGTGTGATCGCGGCGATCACGCCGTGGAATTCGCCGATTGCATCGGATGCGCAGAAACTGGCTCCGGCGCTGGCGGGTGGTAACGCCGTGGTGTTGAAGCCCGCTGAAGTCACGCCGTTGGTGTCGCTTGCATTGGCGCGTATCTGCGAAGAAGCCGGCGTGCCGAAGGGCGTAATCAGCGTGGTGCCGGGTAAAGGTTCTGTGATCGGCGACGTGTTGGTGCGGCATCCATTGGTGAAGAAAGTGTCGTTCACGGGCGGCACCGAAGTCGGCCGCGGAATCGCGCGCATCGCCGCGGACAAGCTGATGCCAGTCTCGCTCGAACTCGGCGGCAAGTCGCCGACCATCGTATTCGACGACGCCGATCTCGATCACGCCGTGAACGGCGTGCTGTACGGCATCTTCAGTTCGTCGGGTGAGGCATGCATCGCAGGCTCGCGCCTTTTCGTGCAGCGTTCGATTTACGACGCGTTCATGAAGCGTCTTGCGGAAGGCGCACGCAAGCTGCGCGTCGGCGATCCATCGCGTGCGGAAACGCAGATGGGTCCGCTCATTACGGCTGCCCATCGCGAAACCGTCGAACGGTATGTCGCTTTGGGCCTGGAAGAAGGCGGCCGCCTGCTGTGCGGCGGCGAGCGGCCGGTTGGCGAGGGTCGCGAACAGGGCACCTACTTCCAGCCGACGATTCTCGAAGGCCTCACGAACGAAGCCCGCATCTGCCAGGAAGAGATCTTCGGCCCGGTGCTGGTCGCGATGCCGTTCGACGACGAAGCCTCGCTGCTCAAAGAAGCCAATAACAGTGTGTTCGGCCTCGCCGCCGGCATCTGGACGCGCGACTACAAACGCGCTTACCGGATCGCTCGAGCGCTCGAAGCCGGCACCGTGTGGATCAATACCTACAAGCTGTTCTCGATTTCGACGCCGTTCAGCGGCTGGAAGGAGAGCGGCATGGGACGCGAGAAGGGCCGGCTCGGCATCCGCGAATACATGCAGCAGAAGAGCCTCTACTGGGGCTTGAACGACGCGCCGCTGGCGTGGGCGAACTAACACGCGAAATACGCAAGAGGCACGTTATGACGATTCTCGGCATTGAACAGATTATTTACGGCGTGACGGATCTCGCCACCTGTCGCCGCTTTTTCGCGGACTGGGGTTTGAAGGAAGTCGCGCATGACGAAACACACGCACGTTTCGAAACGCTGAACGGCTGCACGATTCTTGTGATCGACGCAAACGACCCGTCGCTGCCGCCCGCTTTCGAAGAAGGTCCGACGCTGCGTGAAGTGACGTGGGGTGTCGCAACGAAAGCGGAACTCGACGAACTGCGTGGCCGCTTTGTGGGTCAACCGGGCCACTTCGAAACGGACGACGCCGTGGGTTGTATCGATCCGAACGGCATGGCGATTCGCGTTGAAGTGACCCGCAAGCGTGCTTTGGATATCCACGGTTCACCGTCGAACGTGTGGGGTCAAACGCTGCGTATCGATCAACCGTCGCCAATTTACGAACGCGCCGAACCGGTCGAAGTGGGCCACGTCGTGTTCTTCACGAACCAACTCGCGGAACAGGAAAAGTTCTACCAGGAGCTGCTCGGCTTCGAAATGTCCGACCGTTATCCGGGCCGCGGCGCGTTCATGCGTTGCGCACCGCACGGCGGCCATCACGACATTTTCCTGCTGGCCTTGCCGGGCGGTAAGCGCGGTCTCAATCACGTGGCGTTCACCGTGCGCGATATCCACGAAGTGTTCGGCGGCGGTATGCATATCAGCCGCTGCGGTTGGGATACGCAACTCGGTCCGGGACGTCATCCGGTCTCGTCGGCTTACTTCTGGTACTTCCAGAATCCGGCCGGCGGCCTGATCGAGTACTACGCCGACGAAGACCAGCTCACGCCCGAATGGCAGCCACGCGATTTCGAACCGGGCCCGACCGTGTTCGCCGAATGGGCGATCGACGGCGGCATCGACGGCAATACACGTCGCCAGAAAAATGCGAAGGCGCCGGAAGGCAAGTTCATGACGGAGCGGAAAAATGACTGACGCTGCTGCTGAAAAGGCGCAAGCCGCGCATGCCGGACTCGAAGCGCCGCGCACGATCGTTGTGATCGGCGGCGGTCAGGCGGCGGGTTGGGTCGTGAAGACGTTGCGCAAGGAAGGCTTCGACGGCCGCCTCGTGATGATCGCCGACGAGATCCATCTGCCGTATGAGCGGCCGCCGTTGTCGAAGGCCGTGCTTGCCGGTGAGGCGGATATCGAAACCGTGCGCCTCGTGAAACCGGACGATTTCGACGCGCTGAATGTCGAAGCATGGCAGCCGGAATGCGCGACGTCGATCGATCGCGAACAATGTATCGTGCGCACGCAGTCGGGCCGTGAAGTGCAATACGACCGGCTCGTGATTGCAACCGGCGGCGCGGCGCGCCGTTTGCCGGACGCGCTGGTGAAGACCTCGCACCTCGCCTATCTGCGTACGCTCGACGAAGCTGTCGTGCTTGGCGAACGGTTGCGCGGGAGCAAACGGGTGCTGGTGGTCGGCGGGGGATGGATCGGCCTCGAAGTCGCGGCGACGGCGCGCAAGCTCGGCGTGCAAGCGACGGTTGTGGAAGGCGCGCCACGTCTGTGCGCTCGCTCGTTGCCGCCGATGGTGTCGGATTTCCTGCTGCAACTGCATCGTGAGAATGGCGTGGACGTGCGTCTGAATGCGTCGCTCGTGTCGATTGCGGATCATCCGAACGACGCCAACCGCATCCGCGCAACGTTCGCCAACGGCTCGACACTGGACGCGGATTTCGCGGTCGCCGGCATCGGCCTCGCACCCCACACGGCGCTGGCGGAAGCCGCGGGTATCAAGGTGGACGACGGCATTGTCGTCGATCATTTCGGCGCGACCGACGATCCGCGCATCTTCGCATGCGGCGACGTCGCCAATCATCCGAGCGCTTGGCTCAAGCGCCGCGTGCGCCTTGAATCGTGGGCCAACGCGCAGAACCAGGCGATCTCGGCGGCAAAGGCTTTGCTCGGCAAGTTCGAACCGTATGCGGACATTCCGTGGTTCTGGTCCGACCAATATGACGTCAATCTGCAGATCCTCGGCGACATTCCAGGCGATGCGCAACTCGCCATACGCGGTGATCTGCCGGGCAAACGCGCCACGCTTTTCCATCTGGAAGACAGCGCGATTCGCGGTGTGATCGCCATCAATACGCCGCGCGAACTGAAACTGTCGCGCAAATGGATGAACCAGGGCCGGACGATCGACCTGGCCACCCTGACCGACGCCTCAACGGCGCTTGCCTAACCACACCTACGGACGGCACCACGGCATGAGAACCATCGACAACACCATGGGGGACCGCAGCAGCGCCGGTGTCTCAGGCCCCGTGACCCGGGGCTCGATCATCGCGCGTCTCGAGCGCTTGCCGAAGAATGCGATGCAGGTGCGCGCGCGCATCCTGATCGGCCTCGCGACGTTCTTCGACGGCTTCGACGTAATCGCGATCGCGGCCACGCTGCCGATCCTGATTGCGAAGTGGCATCTGACGCCGTGGGAAATCGGCTTTCTGATCGGCTCCGGTTCGGTCGGGCAGTTGATCGGCGCGTTCGTGTTCCCGTGGTATGCGGAGCGCAAGGGCCGCGTGAAGGCGATTGCGCTGAGCTCGGGGATCATCGGCATGACGAGTATTGCGTGCGGTTTTGCGCCGACCTTCGCGGCGTTTGTCGTGTTGCGTGTGATTCAGGGGCTTGGGCTCGGCGGTGAATTGCCCGTGGCCGCAACCTATATCAACGAGATCAGCCGTGCGCATGGGCGTGGCCGCTTCGTGCTGTTGTATGAAATCGTTTTTCCGGTTGGTTTGCTCGCTTCCAATGCATTAGGGGCGTGGATCGTGCCGCGCTTCGGCTGGCAGGCGATGTACTTTATCGGCGGCATGCCGTTGATTCTGTTCTTCGTGCTGCGCAAGCTGGTGCCGGAGTCACCGCGCTGGCTGGCCGAACGCGAACGGATGACCGATGCCGATACCGCGGTGCATGCTTTCGAGCGGGCTGTGAAAGGTCCGCTGCCGCCGGTTGCCAATTCGGCCGAGTTCGATGCGCTGGCCAATCGCCATCCGAAGCGCCGTATGGCCG
This sequence comes from Paraburkholderia caffeinilytica, assembly GCF_003368325.1. NCBI lineage: Bacteria > Pseudomonadati > Pseudomonadota > Betaproteobacteria > Burkholderiales > Burkholderiaceae > Paraburkholderia > Paraburkholderia caffeinilytica. The sequence continues at coordinate 3,360,821 of NZ_CP031466.1, forward strand.
ATCTGTTCGGTCCGGCGTATCTGAAGCGCACGATGGCTGTTGCAATGCTTTGGATCACCTGCGGCTTCATTCAGTACGGCCTGTCGACCTGGCTGCCGACGATCTACCGCACGGTTTATCACGCGCCGCTGCAACTGGCGTTGAATCTGGCGGTAGCCGCCTCGGTGCTGGGCGTGCTGGGTTCGCTGACCTGTGCGTTGCTGGTCGACAAGGTGGGGCGTAAGCCGATCATTAACTTGTCGTTCGTGGCGTGTGCGCTGTCGTTGCTGTTGGCGGGTGTGTTCCACAATTCGTCTGTGTATGTGGTGGCGACGTGCTGCGCGTTTTCGCTCGGCTTCCTCGCTTGTGGCTTCATCACGGCGTATGTGTACACGCCGGAGCTGTATCCGACGAGTATCCGTGCGATGGGCTGCGGTGTGGGCGGCGCGTGGCTGAAGGTGGCGGCGATTTTTGCGCCGGCGATCGTTTCGAAGACGATGATCGGCGGCAATCTGGACGTGGCGTTTTATATTCTCGCGGCTGTGCCGTTTATCGCGGCGATCGCGGTGCACTTTCTTGGGATTGAGACCAAGGGCAAGGTGCTGGAGCAGCTCGAGGCTTGATGCTTTCGAGCGTGTGATGGGTTGGGTGGGCGGTTGATGTTGTAGTGCCGCAATGGCAGGAAGGCGAAGGGCGCACTGGGTGGTGCGCTCTTTGTTTTTGGAAGGCAACACTGACGATTTAACCGGCAAGCGCGACCCGTGTATTTGGAAGGAATTTGCGCTAGCGCATAGTTCTTCGAAACTCGAGTGCAGCGTAAGAAATCTACTACTCAAGTTCAGAACAATCCTCTATAAAACCGATCTGCTTTTCAATATCCTTCTATTAGTTAGTAAACCTATAAATAGAGAGGACATTGATGGTTGATTCATCTGGGAGTTTGTACGCCTGTGTCGGGGCATGCTGGGAAAGTTGCAGGGGGCTAGTTGGACGTGTGGCAAGTTGTTGTGCTGCGGTTTGCCTGTTGATGCCTGTGATGTCTGCCCACGCCGATGATATCGCCTACGGGTACGACGCATTGGGCCGTCTCACGTCGGTCACGGTGACCGGCGCTACTGCGTACTACGACTACGACGCGGCGGGCAACATCACAGGGATTCGGCGGGAGGGGGCGGTGTCTTCGGTGGCCAATGCCCACCATGCTGATGGCTCGCCTCACTCCGGTGCCGGGGCACTGCCCGATTCAGTTGCTTCGGCGCAAGCCGCCACGCGCTAGACGCGCGGCATTCGATTCCTTTCCCGGTTTCTCGAGATTCTTATGCGACTCATCGATGCCCTCGCGGCGCGTCGCGCGCTGCTGCGCCCGTTCGTGCTGTTTTTCTTCGTGCTGATCTCGTGGTTCGCCGCACCGCATGCGCGCGCCATGGAATGTCCAATGGCCTACGCCAAAGCCGGCGCCTTTCCGACCGACCCGCAATGTTCACTGAAGGCGGCTGCGGCCGATTTCGGCGGCATGGGCGGCTACATCTGCGGCAACCCGTCGACCATTGCCGCGTATTGCGGCGGCGCTTCAACTGACGGCGTTACCGTCGGACCCGTGCCGGCCGAGGGCGCCATTGCCGCAGAGGGCGATCTTCCCGACGGCCAGCCCGGCGGCGCCGGCGGCTGCGCCGCTGACGCGACGGCCGGCTGTGGCGGCAGCACGTCCGGGGCCGACCCGGTGAACCTGTTCACCGGCCAGTTCGGGCTGGTCGCGCATGACCTGCATGTTGCGGACACGATCGCGCTGGATCTCGCGCGGGTCTATCGCAGCAGTACCTATGACGCATCCGGAAGTCCGGTGGCAGGCGTGTTCGGCGTGGGGACGACGTTTGCGTACGACAGCCATCTGGTGTTCAGCGCAGCGGATGACCGTGGTGTGCGGTCACGCGTCGAACTGTACCTGCCGAGCGGTGTGCGGGTGCCGTTCACCCCGCGCGCAGGCACCACGACGGCGTGGGACGACCTGACGAGCCCGGGCGAATACTATCGCGCGGGGATCAGTGGCGGCAGTGCGGGTATGACGCTTACGCTGCGCGACGGCCGGGTGCAGCAGTTCGCAATGGTCAACGGACTATACCGGTTAAGCCGCGTGCAGGACCGCAACGGCAATGCGGTCGTGATCGCCCGCGACAGCGCGAGCGGGGCGATCACCGGCATCACCAGCCCCAACGGCCGCAAGCTCACGTTCACGACGGTGGCCGGTGCGCGCGGCACACGGCTCGTCTCGCGCGTGACCGATCCGCTGAACCGCCAGGTCAGCTACACCTACGACAGCCAGGACCGCCTCACCCAGGTCACGGACGCAGGCGGCGGCGTGTGGAAATACGGCTGGGACAGCAAATCACGGCTGGTGAGCGTCACCGACCCCGAGGGCAATCTGCAGGTCGCCAGCACCTACGACGACAACGACCGCGTGGTTGCGCAAAAGCTCGCGGACGGCAGCACGTTCGGCCTCGCCTATACGGTCACGGGCGGCAACGTGACAAAGACCGAAGTGACGGACCGCCGCGGCAGCATTCGCCGTCTGGAGTTCGACGCGAACGGACGGGTGGTGCGCAACACCTATCCGGCTGGCCAGCCGGAGCAGCAGGTGCAGACTTTCACGTACGACGCGACCGGCCGCGTGACGAACCTCACGGCAGGAGATCGCCAGTACACCTATGGCTACGACGGGAACGGCAACCGCGTCAGTGAAGCCGACCAGTTCGGGACACTCATTCAACGCACCTTCGACAGTTACAGCCAGCTGCTCACCGATGCGCAGGCCGGCGACTGGCAGCGGGGCGTCGCCACGGTCTACACGTACGACACGAGGGGCAACCTGCTGACCATCACGGACCGCCTCGGCAACCGCACCACGCAGACGAACGACAGCCAGGGCCGCCCGCTGACGGTGACCGACGCGCTCAGGGGCGTGACGAAGTTCACGTATACCGGCGCGGATCTGACCAGCGTCACCGATCCGCTGAACCGCACCACGCAGTTCACGTCCGATGCCGTGGGTCGCGTGACGGCGGTGCAGGACCCGCTGGGCAACACGACCAAGCGCACGCTCGACGCGCTGGACCGCACGACTGAGCTCACCGATGCACTGAACGGCGTGACCCGTTTCACGTGGGATCGCAACGGCCACCTGCTCAGCCAGGCCGACCCAAAGGGCGTGACGACCCGTTACGCCTACAACGCGATCGGCCGGCCGGTGAGTAAAACCGACCCGCTGGGCCACAACGAGACGTATACGTGGAACAGCGCGGGGCAGCTGGCGAGCGTGACCGACCGCAGGGGCCAGTTGAGGGTGTACACGTATGACGCGGCGGGCCGCCTGCAGTCGACGTATTTCATGCCGGACGGCAATCCGAAGGCGAAGCCGGTTCGAAGTCTGGGATACAGCCGGGATGCCTTTGGCCGGCTGCAGGATACGAGCGATAGCGGCAATGACCGGGCACCCGGCGGTACGAGCGCTTACTACGACAGTGTCACCGGCAAACTCAGCCAGTGGTTCGATTCGTCAGCGAACCAGCAGGGGCGCGTCTGGTTCCGGTACGCGGCCGACAGCCGGGATCTGGCTCGCATCGAGATGAAGGATGCGGTGGTGACCTACAGCCGCGACGCCGGACACCGTGTCACGCAGATCCAGTACGAGGTGAACGGCGAGGCGCCGCGTACTTTCGGCTATACCTACGATGCACTCGGCCGACGCAGTCAGGCGACGCTCGCCAACGGCATGACGGCGATCTACACATGGGATGCCGCCAGCCAGTTGACGGGCATCACATACAAACGCGCCGACGGCAGCGTGCTGGGCGATCTGACGTACGGCTACGATCCGGGCGGCCGTCGCACGAAGGCGGGCGGGAGTCTCGCGAAGGTGGACCTGCCGCAGGCGGTGAACGACGCACAGTACAACGCGGCCAACCAGCTCACGCGCTGGTCGGGCAGGACGATGGCTTACGACCTGAACGGCAACCTGGCCAGCGATGGTGCGAACCAGTACAGCTGGAACCCGCAGGACCTGCTTGCCGGCATGACCGGCGGTGTCACGGCGAGCTTCAGCTATGACATCTTCGGGCGTCGCCGGGACCAGACGGTCAATGGTCGCCGGACGCAGTCGTTCTGGCTTGGCGACGAACTGGCCTTCACGATTGCAGACGGCGACTACGCGCACCGTGTGCGTCAGTTCTCGCCGTATCCGGAGAGCGGGCTGGATGAGCTGACGTACCGGCGTATCGGGGACGATGCGGGTCAGGACCGCTATGTCCTGCGCGATGGGAATAACAACGTGATCGCGCTGACGGATGCGAACCAGCAGAGCCAGACGCAGTACCGGTTTGAGCCGTACGGGAAGACGACGCCAACCGGGGTGGCCGATCCGAACGCGCAGCAGTACACGGGCCGGGAGAACGATGGGACGGGGCTGTATTACTACCGCAATAGGTACTACAGTCCGCAAACGGGCAGGTTCATCAGCGAGGATCCGATAGGCTGGGCCAGTGGGCAGACGAACGCGTATGCTTACGTCAACGGCAATCCGGTCTCCAATTCCGATCCCTACGGGCTGGCTCCGGGCGACAAATGGTACGGCTATAACGATCGAACATTCCAGCGGTGGGCGCATGGTGAGAAAGCTATTATGGGCCGAGCGCCCAACGAAAACTTCACCAAAGATGACATTCGAGATCTATGGGACCAGTGGCAACAGCTCGGCTGTCCTGTGCCTGGTAGTCGCTAAATGGGCTGATGCATTAAAAAGGGCCGAAAATGAATAATCCTGCTACGTCCGCATGTGATGAAACGTTCGTCACACTTTGTGTGTATCCAAAAAGCGCTGAGATTTTTGATTCAGTTGACGAATTCTCGCTAGTGCCTCCGACCTTAACCTCCGACAGAAATGGAGTCTTCGCATGGTTTTGGAGCACTCAATCATCTGTTGCTTCCAGAGACGTCGGTGAGCATCTGAAGTTTATTGTAAATCTTGTCTCACAAGCCCAGCTTCAAATGGCGACGTTAGAAGACATAGGTTGCAAATGTTGGTTGAGCTGCTTCTGGGTCTCCAGTACTGGGAATGGAGGTCCCGGTCTGGAGCCGGATGTAATTGCTAGCTTGTCCACGCTCAATCTGCCGCTCTATTTCGACATCTATTTTGCTGAGCAAGAATAGCTGATCGGTGACTTGAACGCAGAGGAAAATGCCCGCGACGGCTCTTGCTCAGGCACAGCCGTGGGCCTCGGGCGGTCACGGTCAACCGGACGTAGGTACGTTCAACGAATACAACTACGACGCGCTTATCAAACCGCAAACCGATGAGTGTCGGCGTAGTAGCGTTTGTCTACTATCGGGAGCGGTATTACAGTCCGGCGACGGGAAGGTTCATCAGTGAGGACCCGATAGGCTGGGCGAGTGGGCAGACCAATGCGTATGCTTATGGGGGTGGGAATCCGGTGCAGTTCACGGATCCTGCGGGGCTGCAGGCGATTCCGATCGTTCCGCCACCTCTACCGGTTGGACCGAATTGCAATCCGGGTTCGGGAGGTGTTCCGAAATGGTTTAACGATCTGTTTGATGGGTCGACTTTCAATAGGCCAAAAAATCCACCAGATGAGGGCCCGGCAAATGGTTGGATTGAGGGTCCGCGGCGGGGGCGTGAATACGGATCGGATGGTTTGCCGCAGCGCGACTATGACAAACCGCACCAAGGCAACGAGGTGGATCATGTGCATGAATGGCCGGGGGGCACGCGAGGAACCGGGGCGTCCTTACTCGCCGTGGCCCCGAAAACCATGACAGACGGGAGCGCATCGATGATTGATTTCTCTGGTTTCGTGGAGGCGCATGTCACTGGCATCACCTTTACTGAGGACGATAAAGGCGTCAGCATTTTTTTCCGCGGACAAGCCAGGCAGTGCTTCACTCTGGTTGCGGAAGGGGTGGATCGTTTTGTTGCTGACAAATTCCGCGAGCAGAACATTGTTGACAGAATTCATCTGTGGGATTCGGCGAGTGAGCCGAATGACTATCGGGATTCGCTAGCGCTTCTGCTGTCCGGAGTGAGCAGTGACCAGAGGAATGAGACAGTCTGGTTGCCGGTGATTGAGCGCGAAGTGGTTGCGATTGAACGAGGGGAAAAAGTGTTCGTTGAGATCGAGCCTGTGTATGGCGGATGGATTGTTCTTCTTGCGAAGAGCATAGCCATAAACAGGTAGATGTGTTTGTGGATCAAGTTGTGACGGAAGGGCCGCATTCGCGGCCCCTTCTGATTTTAAAGCGGCGTAATGATGAGTTTTTGGTGTTCGACGGTGATACGCACGCGCTGTCCGGGTTCGAAACCAGCGGTCTCGACCTCATCCACGGAAAGGTGGCCGGCTCCTTGCGCAGATGGGAGGGCAGGCTTGCCGGTTTCTGATAGCGCCAGGATTCCTGGATGGTGACAGACGGTTATACCTACGATGCGCTCGGCCGGCGCAGTCAGGCGACGCTCGCCAATGGCGTGACGGCAACCTGGCCAGCGATGGTGCGAACCAGTACAGCTGGAACCCGCAGGACCTGCTTGCCGGCATGACCGGCGGTGTCACGGCGAGCTTCAGCTATGACATCTTCGGGCGTCGCCGGGACCAGACGGTCAATGGTCGCCGGACGCAGTCGTTCTGGCTTGGCGACGAACTGGCCTTCACGATTGCAGACGGCGACTACGCGCACCGTGTGCGTCAGCTCTCGCCGTATCCGGAGAGCGGGCTGGATGAGCTGACGTACCGGCGTATCGGGGACGATGCGGGTCAGGACCGCTATGTCCTGCGCGATGGGAATAACAACGTGATCGCGCTGACGGATGCGAACCAGCAGAGCCAGACGCAGTACCGGTTTGAGCCGTACGGGAAGACGACGCCAACCGGGGTGGCCGATCCGAACGCGCAGCAGTACACGGGCCGGGAGAACGATGGGACGGGGCTGTATTACTACCGCAATAGGTACTACAGTCCGCAAACCGGAAGGTTCATCAGTGAAGATCCCATAGGCTGGGCGAGTGGGCAGACGAACGCGTATGCCTACGTCAACGGCAATCCGGTTCAGTTCAATGATCCGTTTGGGCTTGGGCCATGGGACAACCTGTATGGGCTTCCTCGAGACTTTTGGCGCTGGTATCACGCCAGCGGCAATATGACAGGCGAAAAGGTGGGCAACGGACAGGTGCCAAAAGCTGAGGCGCTAGGGGCATATGGAGAATGGAAGCGTCTGGGTCAGCCGGGCCCTGGGTGTAATCAATGCAATGCAGCGTCGCGGACTGCCGTCAGGACGGAATTATGAAACTCACCATTTGGGTTGATGCTCAATTTCATGAGTTGAAAGACTCGGGGATTGACAACATGAAAAAAACATTTGCCGTTCGGCAAAGGGAGGGTTCAGATGGGCGGCGGAAGATTCATGTCTGGCTTTCTTCCAGTGAGAGGGTTGTTGATGATGTGGATTTAGAGATTCAGGATTTCTTAAGAAATCTGCAGGTGTGTGGATTTGACGAGACGGCGGAAAACGTTTTGCGCGTTGCCATATTTTATGAATTGAATGAAACAATTGTATTTCCGTTTTCTATCTCATCATCAACCATAAGGTTGTTGGCGGATTGTGGCATGTCGCTGGAAACCGTCGGATATCCCTGTTCCGACGACAAGCCTCGGCCAAGCGACGTTTCATAGCATGACAGAAGGGCCGCGTGAGCGGCCCTTCTTCATTTAAAGCGGCGTAATGATGAGTTTCTGGTGTTCGACGGTGATACGCACGCGTGATCCGGGTTCAAAGCTGGCGGTCTCGATCCATCGGCCGGAGAGCTTCATCCACGGAAAGGTGGCCGGCTCCTTGCGCATATGGAAGGGCAGGCGTGCCGGTTTCTGATAGCGCCAGGATTCCTGGATGGTGACAGAGCGTTCGGTGACGGGTGGACGTGCTTTATGATTGGCATCAGCCATGATCAACTCCTTGTCTGAGTTGGTGGTGGTCAGCGGGCGGTAAGTGTTGACGCACTCATCGCCCGCGCTGCGTTTACATCACTTCAGTCTGGATGACCATCGTTCAGCCCCGTACTTGATGATCATGCCTTCGAGCAGTTGCTTGATAACGGACTGCTGTTTCCTGGGCATGCTGGCGATGGCCTGGAACTGCATGGCCAGATCGGCGTCAGCCTCAAGCTCCTCCTCCTCAAAAATCAGGGAATCGGTGGTCACACGCAAGGTCCTGGCGATCTTCTTGATAGCCTCCAGGGACGGTTGCGAGGTACCGGCTTCATAGCGCTTGATCTGGGTGATGGGCAGGCCGATGGCGTCGGCCAGCGCCTGCTGTGTCAGGCCCTTCTGCTTGCGCAGGGTGGCGAGTCGTGCGGCGATGCTCATAGTAGAAAACCAGTGAGTCGAGAACGCCACGATCGTATCGCTGGGAAATTAGCACCGTCTGGCGGGCCGTCATCGCGCGAGCCGTTGCGTCTGCCGGCTCACCTGTCGAGGCCAGATTGAGATGTCCGCTTCCCGGCCAGATAGAAATGTCCGGGTTTAAGGGGTTCAGGATTTACCTTTCATGGGTTAGAGATCACGCAGTGTCGAAGGATGGCGTTTGTACGGGCAGGGCGCTTACGTCCGTTCCACTGTCCCTTGCAGACCGCCGGCCAGGTTTGCGGGGTTGCGGTTGCGCCTGTCTTTGCTGGGCGAGATCCACAATTGCATGTTCGATGTCGGTCTGATTGAACTCGCGTTGTTTCTTCTTGCCTGGCGAACGACTTTGGGCTTTGGTTGGGGCGCTCAGATGAGTCCGGGAAGGTGCCTTACCGATCCGGCTGTTATCGCGTTGTGCCTGAATCGCCTGCGAAACCTGGAGCACGTGGCCCAATCGCTTGTGTTCAACGATTGCGCCCTGATCGATCTCGGCCAACCGGTCGTACTGCCTGCACGTCAGAACACGGCCGTCCGCCCGGAGTTCGATACGTCCATCGGGGTACTCCCAGATCTCGATATATCGATCGATCAGCTTGCGGTGCTCCGGCGTGTCCTCCAGCAGGTACATTACGCGGTCGTACTGCACGGTCAGCGACTTTGTCACCTTGCGCGACTCGCGCCACGTCATCACCAGCTCAAGGCTCTCATCCGCACGCAGCGGCCGGTGCGCGTCGAAATCGCTCTTCGGCGGCTTGGCGAACCGCGCGTTATAGGTGGCCATGAAGACAGGGGCGAACGCGTTGGCATCGGCGATCGTATTGATGCCACGCAGTCGCAATTCCTTCACGAGACGGTCCTGCAGCGTCAGATGCGCGCGCTCGACGCGGCCCTTGGCCGGGCTGCTGTTCGCGCAGAAGGTGTCGATGTTCAGCTCGTACATCGCCCGCCCAAAGTGGGTCACACTATTGCCATCCTTGTTGGCGCCCGTCTTGCGAAACACGCTGTACTTGTCGCTATAGAGCGCGCCGGGTTTGCCATGGCGCTCGATGTACGCGCGAGTCGCCTCGAAATAACTAAAAGTTGACTCGGTCGCCGTGAAATGCAACGCCATCAGCCGGCTCGTCGCATCGTCCACATACACCAGCAGCGTGCAGGCCGGCGCCCGGTCCTCGAACCAGCGATGATCGCTGCCGTCGATCTGCACCAGCTCGCCCAGACACGCGCGCCGGGCCCGCGGCTGGTAGATCTTCGGTGGGCGTTGCCGGCGCGGTATCCACAGCCCGGCTTCCGTCATCAGGTTGCGCACGGTTTCCTTCGCGAGTCGGATGCCGTGACATTCGCGCAATTTCTCGCACGCCAGTGTCGGGCCGAAATCGACGTATCGTTCACGGACGATGGCCAGAGCACGTTGTGCCAGTTCGCCGTCCAGCCTCCGATTCCCGGGCATCCCGCGCTTGCGGGAGATCAGTCCGGGCGCGCCAGACTCGCGGTATCGGGCCACCAGTCGCCGTATTTGCCTGGTCGTCAGACCCAGACGTTCGGCGGCACGCCATGGCTTGAGCCGTCCCTCCGTCACGTCCTGGATGACCTTGAATCTGTCCAGTTCCCGCATCGTCATTGTTATCCGTTCTGTCACAGCCATCGATGTCTAGAGCGCCCGAAAACGGCGGGTGGCTAGCATACGACGGCATCAAAAGCGGACATTTCTATGCGGCTAAAAGCGGACATTACCATCTGGCCGCTACATCACCAGAGGGTGCTAATTTGCGTTATGTCTTGCGCCCCCCTGGCCCGGCCGGCTGGAGCAGTCAATACTTTCGGAGAATCAAAGAGTGCGGCTTGAAATTCGCCTGAGCAGCTTCTACTCATTGGGCGACGAGCGGCGTTTCTTTAAGCCGTGAGCACGGTACTATTGTCAAACCGCCTTTCCCCGCGACAAACGTCGCTGCTTCAGTTCCTCAATAATCCAGACACTCATCAACCCCGCACTCACACAAGCAATGATGTCCGGTTTGGACAATGCAAGCGCCAACCAGCCAAAGTGCACATAGCCGCGAAAAAACCCCGGCACGGCGCTGCGCAAATCAGTCCAACGTGTCGTCGCCAGCACACCACCTGCCGTTGCCATCACCGTAAAGAGCGCCCACGCGAATTGCGTCGAACGCTCGTCCCGTTGCAACAGCAAAACGATCAACGCGACGAAACCCGCCAACCACATCGTCGCCCCAAACCACGCGAGGCGAGGTCGGCGTGCGAGCCAGCCGCGCCACTCCTGTTGTGCAAAAGCGAAGAAGAAAGCGAACAACACGCCGTGCGCGAACGGCATCTGCCACGCGCGAGGATCGGTGGAGAGCCAATGGCCGGCGAAGCCGAAGCCGGTTGCCCCCACGGCGGCCAGTATCGCGAGCTGTTTGATGCGAGGCCATCCATAGATCAACGCGGTCCACATCGTGCAGATGCCGAGTATGTCCATTGCAGCCGAGGTCAAACGCCCACTACCGCCGTCACACAACGCGGCGGCAGTGGCGCCAAGCCACACCGGAATCCAGCCATGGCGCAGCCAGCCAATCGAACGCAACGCCCGCAGCCGCTGTTGCTGCGGCTCGGATAGCAGCACAGTCGTTGCGGCGCTGGCGACCAGCGTCACCATCACCGTGGCTAGAAGCACGGCCAACTGGACGGGCGTCCATTGATCGAACCAGCGATCGCCGTTCAGATTCATCGACGCGTTGGCAAACAGCAAACCGCACCACGTGCTGAGCGCGAGCGCCGGACCGAACAGGCGGCCCGCGCCGATTCGGAACGTCAGGCAGCGTGTCCAGAATTCGACCTTTTCTCTGTCGAGCCGCAGGCGCACGACATTCGGATGATAGCGACTGAGCGCCGTCAGCAACTGTTCCATCTCGACGCGCACGCCTGCGCGAAGCAGTGCATGCGCACCCGCCGCCAACGGCGGCTGAGGCCCTTCGAGCAGCGCCATGGCATTCGTGAAGCGCAGCCGCAGCGCTGTGTAGTCCTCGTCGGCGAATACGCGGTCCAGCGCGAGCGTCGCGACGGCCGCATTGCGCCGCCGCAGATGGTCGGCGTTGTCCCGCCATCCGAGGACCGCACTCAGGTTCATGCGCAGCGTGGCGGGCGCATCCTCGTTCAGGCAGTGAACCAGCGCTTGCCATTCGAGTTCGTCGCGCATCTGAATGTTGACGACGGCGGCGAATAGATCCTGCAGCGAGCGGCGCGACTCGAGCTGGTCCCGTTGCGAGGCGAAGTGCTGCCACAACTGCACAGCGCTTTCGAAGGCATCGTGTTCGCGAAGGCGCGCTTCAGGTTGCGCCGGTATGAAACCGGATGATTGCGGCGTCTTCTGCGTTGAAGGTGCCGGACGCGAACCCGGCGCAATTTCCGTGGCGGGTATAGATTCGACAGTGGCCTCGGCATTGGCGCTCGCCGCATTCCGCGCCGAGGTCGGCTCCGGCGCCGGCGTCAGCGTCGAGACCGGCATCGACACAGGTACTTGCGCTGAAGCGGATGCCGCGGCTATCCCCCCAGCCGCGCCGTTGCTGGCGATCTGCAACGCAGATTCATACGCGTACCGAAGCCGCTGAAACGCCTCGGCGTCCTCATCCGGGCGCCGCTGTTTCAAGAGGCGTGCATAAGCGCGACGCACGGTGCGCTCGTCGGCGTTTGCCGCAATGCCGAGCAGATCCCACGGCCAGTGATGGGCAGAAGTCGTATCCATAGCCGGTCAGTACGTCACGTGCACATCGAAGCGATCCAGCAGTGCGCTCAATTCGCTGCGCGCATGGGCGATTTCCTCGGCGTTCTGCCGCTCGAGCAGCGACTGGAACCGCGCGATATGCGCGGCCAGATATTGCCGATGCTCGCCGAGCGTTTCCTCATAAACGCGATCGGCGCGCGTGAGCAACGTGCGATTCTCCAGTTGATCTCGCGGATGGATCTTCAATGCAGCCAACGCTGCGAGCCGTTCGCCGATTTCTTCCGGCGTCAGCACGCCGGGGTTTTCTTCGATCACCATTGCACGCTTCACGCCGCCGGGAAACGCAGTGGCTTCCACTTCGAGCACGCCATTGATGTCATAGGTGAAGCGCACATCCGCGCCGGCCTGGCCGGCCGGTTTCTGCGGCACATCCAGCGTGAATTCACCGAGCGGCACGTTGTCGGCGGTCAAGCGCGCTTCGCCCTGGAATACCTTGATGCTCAGCATCTGCTGGCGGTCGCTCACCGTGAAAATGCGTTGCATGCGGCTGACCGGCACGATCGTGTTGCGCTCGATGATCGGCAGAAAATGCCCCGGCACATATTGATTGGCGCCCACCTGCATCGCGGTATCGATGCCGAGGCTATACGGCGCGACATCGGTCAGCACCATTTCGTCGAGACCGGCATCGCGTGTGACGAGTCCCGCCTGCACGGCGGCGCCGAGCGCGACGACTTCGTCCGGGTTCAGATTGGCGGCGGGCAAGCGGCCGAACATCTTCGAGACCAGCTTGCGCACCATCGGCATGCGCGAAGCGCCGCCGACGAGGATGATTTCGTCGAGCGCATCCACGGCGATCTTCGAATCGCGCAACGCTCGCTCGACCGGTTTGCGCAGCCGTTGCAGCAGATGCTCGCAGGTCCGTTCCGCCGCAGCTGCTTCGAGTTCGAGCGTGTGCTCGACATCGCCGACGGTGAGTTTGAGCGTGACGCTCTCGGTCGCGTTCTGCGTGAGCAGACGTTTTGCACGTTCGGCCTGCTGATGCAGACGCTGCGCGGCAATCGGCGTCAGCGACGCGGCGCGAAGGCTGGTGCGCTGGCAGAACAACTCGACGAGTGCCTCGGTGAAATCCTCGCCACCCAGAAAATTGTCGCCGGTGCTGGCGCGCACTTCCATCACGCCTTCGAAGAAATCGAGCACCGAGACGTCGAACGTGCCGCCGCCCAGATCGAAGATCAGAAATTTGCGTTCGCTGTCGCGCTGATGCACGCCGTACGCGAGCGAGGCTGCAGTCGGTTCGTTGACGAGACGCAGCACATTGAGGCCGGCCAGTTCGCCGGCAATGCGCGTAGCTTTGCGTTGCGCATCGCTGAAATAGGCGGGTACGGCGATCACGGCGTCGCTCACCGTTTCGCCGAGAAACGCCTCGGCATCGGCTTTCAACGACTTGAGCACCAGCGAAGAGAGTTCTTCCGGACGCAGTCTCTGCCCGCCGAGCGACACGTTGCGATTCGTGCCCATGTAGCGTTTGAAGTTCGCGGCGGTGCGTTCAGGATGCGTATGCAACCGGTCGTGGGCGGGACGGCCCACGAGGATCGAGCCGTCGTCGTCGATCGAGACGCACGACGGCGTCAGTACGTCGCCCAGTGCGTTCGGGATGAGAGCGGCTTCGTTATTGCGCCAGACGGCCGCAAGGCTATGCGTGGTTCCAAGATCGATGCCGATGATCGAAGGCATGTACAGTTTCCGATTCGTTTTGCGCCCCTCCGTGAGGAGATCGCCCAAGGTCGCGTGGGAGCCAGGTGGTGCTCCGTCCAATGGCGATAACGGCAGGCTGCACGCAAACTTGAGCGGCGAGGGGAGCGGCTGCGGTGCGAATCGGTGCGGGCGATGCAGTACGCATGCCGGCTGAATAAACCATCGGACATGCGAATGCGATACCGGGCCGCGCAAGGAAGGCGGCGCGAAGAGCGGATGCGAAGAGGAGATGCGAAGCCCGTCAGGCGGGCTTGCTGCGCTGTATCACAAGGCCTTGCGGTACACCACGAAACCGGAGTGGTCCGCGACCTTGTCGTATAGCTTCATCGCCGTGTGATTCGTCTCATGGGTCTGCCAGTAGACCCGCTGCAAACCGTCTGCCTTGGCCCGCGCATACACTGCTTCGATCAGTGAGCGGCCGACTCCTTTGCCGCGCGCCGCCTCCAGCGTGTAGAGATCTTGCAGATAGCAGGTCGGCGCCACCATGGTGGTGTGACGGTGATACAGGAAGTGCACGAGCCCAAGCAACTGGCCGTTGCGTTCGGCGACCATTGCGTGCATGGGCTCGTAGGCGTCGAAGAAACGCCCCCACGTGACCTGCGTGATCTCGCGCGGCAATGCCGTTTCGCCCGAGCGGCCATAGAACGCGTTGTAGGCGTCCCAGAGCGGCAGCCAGGCGTCGAAGTCGGCGGGCGTGACAGGGCGGATTTGAATCGCGTCGGACATGGGGGCTCCTTGTAGGGTTAGCGTGGTGGGCGAGTGACGACTCCAGAACCGTCAGCATAAGAAATTTGTGGCACCATTGTTAGCTCCACAATGCGATCGAAATTTGGAGCCACGAATTTGGACTACAGCCTGTTGATGTCGAACGTCGAGCGTGCAATGGGTGGGCGCAAGCTTACGCAGCAGGACTTGCTCTACGAGAGTCTGCGTCGCGCGATTCTCGATGGCGATATCCGTCACGGCAGCCGTCTTCTTGCCACGCGCGCACTCGCCGAACAGTTGGGCATTGCGCGCAACTCGGTGCTTTACGCCTACGAACGGCTCACCGAGGAGGGCTTCATCACGGCGAGCCGGCATGGTTCCATCGTCAGCATGGAGAGCGGTTCGGGGGCTTCGATCACCGCCGCAAGCGGCAGCGTGCAGACGCCTGAAAATCGCCTGTCGCGCCGCGTCGCCGACCTGCCGCGCGAGCGCACGAATCCCGATGATCCCACGCCGTTTCGCCCCGGCGTACCCGCACTCGATGAATTTCCACTCGCGCAATGGCGTGCCTCGATGGAGCGCGCATGGCGCGCTGTCGAGCCGCGCGAGCTCGGTTACGGCAACAATGCCGGGCACCCCGCATTGCGTCGCTCGATTGCGGAATACGTGCGCGTCTCGCGCGGCGTGCGGTGTTCGGCGGAGCAGGTGTTCATCACCTCGGGCACGCAGGCGAGTCTCGATCTATGCGCCTGCATGCTGGCGGACCCCGGCGACAGCGTCTGGGTCGAGGACCCCGGCTATCAAGGCGCAAAGGCCGCGTTTCAGGCTGCTGGCTTGCAACTGGTGCCGATTCCCGTCGACGCCGCCGGCATGGCGCCGACACCCGATCATTGGCAATTGACGCCACCGCGCCTGATGTACATCACGCCGTCGCATCAATATCCGCTTGGCAGTGTGTTGAGCCTGGAGCGGCGCTGGTCGATCATCGAGAATGCAGTGGCGCGCGGCGCGTGGATCATCGAGGACGACTACGACAGCGAACTGCGTCACAGCGGTCCGCCGTTGCCGTCGATCCAGGGCCTCGCGGTCGACACGCCGGTGATTTACCTCGGCACCTTCAGCAAGACGATGTTCCCGGCATTGCGGATGGGCTTCATGATCGTGCCGGCTCATCTCGTCGCGGACATCGACGAGGCTCTCAGCGAGATCGCGCGGCAAGGGCGCGTGGCTGAACAGATCGCGTTGGCGGATTTCATCGACAGCGGGAAATATGCGCGGCATCTGCGGCGTATGCGGCGACTGTACCAGCAGCGCCGCGCCGCACTGGTGAGCGCGATCGAGCGGCATATGGGCGACCTGGTGACGGTTTCGTCCGACGGCGGCGGCATGCATCTGACGATGCGGCTCGATGTGCCGCTGCGCGACCAGGACGTGAGCGCGGCGACGCGCGAACACGGTTTGCATATCGCCGCGCTGAGCGCGTTTTGTCAGCCGCCTGCCAAAGGCGCCGCGCGCTACAACGGTTTCATGCTTGGCTACGCAGGCGTCAAACCGCACGAAGCGGATGCGCTGGTGGCGCGACTCGCCGCCGTGGTGCGTGGGCTGGGCCGTACCGCGAACGTCTGATTGCTATGACGAAAGAGAACTAGACCGTTTCCGCTCTGAGCCAACGCGCAAGCCCGGCGTCGTCGTCGGTATCCAGCGCTTGCGCGACCCGGCGCCCGACTGCCGCGCCGAATTTATAGCCATGGCCCGAGCATGCCGACACCACTAGCGTGTTGCCGAGCCGCTTCGAAAAAAAGCGTTGGTCCGCAGTGAACGTGTAGGCGCAGGTTTTTACTTCGGTAACCTTATATTCGTCGATGCGGCTGAACGGTGGGGAAAACAACCGGCGCAGACGGTCGCCTTCACCCTGCGCCGCGATGCGATTGGCATCGGGATCAGGCGCAATCGACTTGTGCACGCCCGCGCCGAACTTCAGACCGACACCGTCGATCGGCGGCAGCACGTAACCGCCGCTGCCGCCGCCGATATCGACGATAGCGGGCGCATTCGACCATGCGTCCGCCAGATCCGCGGGGGGCTCGATATAGGCAACCGCGTTGCGATACGTCATCAGCTTTTCGGCGAGCGCGGGGAACAGTTGGAGCGTCCACGCGCCGGCGGCGACCACGAGCCGGTCGGCACGGAGGATCGTGTCGTCCTCGATCCGCACGGAGGCCGCTTGCGCATCGACCGCGAGCACCTTGGCGTGGGTGCGAATGTCCGCGCCGCGCATTTTGAGCCACGCTTTCATGTCGTGCGCGATGCGTTCGCTAAATAACGCGCCGCCATCCCGATCGAGGTAAGCGTAGCGAAACGTGGCGGGATCGAGAAACGGATAACGCTCGGCCGCGTCGCGCGGGTCGAGCGGTTCATAGTCGAAGTTCATCCGGTCGAGGCCGCTGCGGAACAACTCGGCGCCGTCACTGGCGCATTGCGAAATGCCGAGCACGCCACAGTTCGCGTAGTGAGATACGCCCAGATCATTCCACAGCAGATCCCAACTATCGAACGCCTCGGCGATGGTGCGTGCGTAGCCGTCGGCATCGCCATAGGCGCGACGAATCATGCGATGCCGGTCGCCCGAGGCGGCAAGCGGGTTCGGAATCGAACTCTGCTCGATCAGCGTGATGTCGTGTCCCAGCTTCACGAGCGACCACGCTGTGCTCAAGCCGGCAATGCCCGCGCCTACGATTGTCACCCGCATGCGGTCTTCCCCCGAGTCGATGTATCCGGGTCAGAGTCTAGCAGCGGAAAAATAAATAAATGCGCGTTCGGGCAGTAGGAAAAATAATTCGGTGCGTGGTCTGGAGAATCGCCGCGCGAGCCATCGGGGGCGATTCAGCGTGCTGCCAAGCAGGCGGTGGTCTCCGCGCGCCGCCGTATCAGTGTTTGTGTTCCGAGGTATGGCGCAGTTTGTCGCGTACTTTTTTCGCGGCGAACAGCGGCACGTAATCGAACACACGCGCTTCGTGCCGGTAGTCGGCCAGTGTGTCTGCATACATCTTCGAGACCGTTTCCGTGGGGGTATCGGTTTCCTCTGCGATGCTTCTCACCACTTCGTCGACATTGGGCTCGGGCTGGGACATGGAACTCTCCGGGGCAAACGGGTGGACCGGCGGGATTGCCGGGAACGGACGCACGACAGGAGTTTCATTAGAGGATGCGATCGGCCGCGATGCCAATTGAATCGGTCTATCGCACAAACCGTTCCACAGAGATTTTTGTCTTGCACTGCAATAAGCGCCCGCACCACGCGGTGGGGCAGGAAATCAATGTGTGTGCCGGTGATGAATATCTGGGAAATGCGCGTGCGTGTGCGTGATCGGCGTATGGGAATGCGGATGCGTGTGCGGTTCGTCGCCGTCCCATGCGAAATCATGCTCGTGCTGGTGATGCGCGTCGTGCCGGTGGCGATGCGTGTGGTCGAGCGGGGCGTGCGTGTGCGGATGCTCGTGACGTTCGCGGATGTGCAGCCAGACACCCAGTGTCATCAGGGCCGCAGCCACCCAGAACAGCGGTGGCGGCATTTCCGGCCATAGCAGCCACGACAAGGTCACGCCAAATAGCGGTGCGACCGAAAAATAGGCGCCGGTGCGCGCGGTGCCGAGATTGCGCAGCGCGACGACGAACAGCACGAGACTCACGCCGTAGCCGGCGAAACCCGTCAGCATGGCGAGCGCGACGGTTGCGGCCCTGGGCCAGGCGGCGCCAAAGGTGAGCGCGAGCGTCACGTTGACCGAACCGGCCACGAGCCCTTTTATGCAGGCGATGAACATCGCGTCGTGAGTCGACACCTTGCGCGTGAGGTTGTTGTCCACCGCCCAGCAGGCACAGGCGCCGACCAGCAGCAGCGTGCCGGGCGGCAGGCCGGCCGCGCCCGGCTGCCATGACAAGGCCACACCGCCCGCGACGATCGCGGCCATCCCCAGGAACACCTGAATGTCGACGTTCTCGCGAAACACGATCCACGCGATCAGCGCGGTGAATACGCCTTCGAGATTCAGCAGTAGCGAGCCGGTGGCGGCAGGCGTCGTCTTCAGACCCAGCATTAACAGCGCCGGCCCCGCGACACCGCCGGCCACGATCGCGCCGGCGAGCCACGGCACTTCGCGCAGCGGGAAGCGGTGCTGACTGACCGGCTGGCCATTCGTGTGACCTTTCAGGCGACGCGCCAGAATCACAGCGGCGAGACCGGTGCCGCTGCCCAGGTAGAACAGTCCGGCCAGCAAAAACGGCGACAGCGAACCAAGCAGCGCCTTGGCGAGCGGGGTGGTCGCGCCGAACAAGGCGGCGGCGAGCAGGGCGGTGAAAGCGGCGTTGAAGCGGGTCGGCATGAGCGGAAGATTCAGTGGGTGCAGGCGTTGCCGACACAATACCGCTATCGGGCCGTAGACGCCTAACTCCGCTGAACATTCGATCGGGCTGCAAACCCCACGGGTGCGCGCGCATCCGAACTACTTCTTTGAATGCGTGCATTGGCTTGCTTACATAGGGGGCGGGCGACGCCACGGTGTGGTTTTAGCGATGGCGGATGTTTTATATGGCCGTGGCCGAGTTGTTCGGCTATGCCAATGGGAACGAGTGAGGCGTGGGACACTATCGCTTTCTGAAGCGCCACACCCAATCCTGACCCGCGCCCTGGTATGACCGCAAGGAAGCCCGTTTCCCTGAACACGCTATTGCGCGACATTCGCGCCTGCACGGTGTGCGCGCCGGTGTTGCCGCATGCGCCGCGGCCGGTCGTCGTGGCGTCGGCCGATTCGCGCATTCTGATCATCGGCCAGGCGCCTGGTGCGCGCGTGCATGCTTCGGGCATTCCATGGAGCGATGCGAGCGGTGCCCGTTTGCGCAACTGGCTCGGCGTCTCCGACGAGACCTTCTACGACGCCTCGAAATTCGCGCTCGTGCCGATGGGCTTCTGCTTTCCGGGCAGAGGGGCGAGTGGCGATCTGCCGCCGCGCCCCGAATGCGCCGCGCTTTGGCATCAGGCCTTACTCGCCCAGTTGCGCGAAGTGCGGCTCACATTGCTGATTGGCCAATACGCACAGCGTTTCGGCCTCGGTGACGCGTCCGGGCCGACGCTAACCGATACGCTGCTGCGTTGGCGGGATTACGGTCCCAGCGTCATACCGCTTCCGCACCCCTCGCCGCGCAATATCGCGTGGTTCAAGCGCAATCCGTGGTTCGAGGCGGAAGTGTTGCCGACCTTGCGGACTCGGGTCGCGGCGGCGCTCCAGGAATGATTCGCCACGCGCGGTCGAAATAATCTGAAACACATCGCTAAGCGCCGCGTGGAATAAAACGTCACACTAATGCGTTTGGTTCATAGCCGCGTCGCGACCGGGCCATGCTCCGGCATGGCCGAATTTTCAAACAGCTTTCGCCAGAAAACCCATTGCAGACGGAACGACCGATGAATATTCACGCCGACTCCCTGATCGATTCGACCGGCACGCAGGCGCCGTCGCGCTATACCCGCACGGCCATGACGCTGCACTGGCTGATCGCGCTGCTGATGATCGGCAATGTCGTACTCGGCCTGACCGCCGAATCATGGCCAGACGACTGGGTGCGTCCGGTGGTCGATACCCATAAGTCGATCGGCATCACGGTGCTCGGCCTCGTGCTGATGCGCATCTTGTGGCGCGTGACGCACAAGCCGCCGCCGTTGCCGCGCGAGTTTCCGTCGTGGGAAAAGATCGCCGCGCACCTTGCCCATTTCCTGCTGTATCTGCTGATGATCGCCCTGCCGCTGTCCGGCTGGCTGCACGATTCCGCGTGGAAAGATGCCGCCACGCATCCGATGCGTCTGTTCAATCTGTTGCCCTGGCCGCGAATCGGCTATGTGATGAATCTCGATCCGTCGTTCAAGGAGACCTTGCACGACCGCTTCGGCGCCTTGCATGCGTGGCTCGGCTACGCACTGTATGCGTTGCTGGCGATGCATATCGGCGGCGCGTTGAAGCATCAATGGATCGATCGCAAGTCGGTTCTGAAACGCATGGTGCCGTAAGCACCGTCACGCTGCTTTCTCTCTCGCTGTCTATCTGATAACCGCACTATCGACGGGCTCGGCAGTCATTTTGAAGAAAACTCTGGAACAGGCACTCGCCCTTGCATCGCCGCGCATTCTGCCGCGTCCCACTACGCTGCCGAGCACGCTGATTCATTTCAGCGTCGTCGTGCTGTGGTTGCTGCTGTTCGCCCGCGCATTCTTTCTGCAAGGCGTGGTGGCGTGGTCGACCGGCATTGCCTATGTCGTGTACGACACGTTGCTGCTCGCGTTCGTCACCTGGAAAACGCTGCCGCTGATGCGGCCCACGCCGCCGCTCGAGCCGGACTTCGATGCGCGCAACTTGCCGGGCATGGGTGTGATCGTCGCGTCGCATAACGAGGCGGCGGTACTGCCGGTGACGCTCGCCGCGCTGCTGCGCCAGACGCATGGCCCGGCGCAGATTGTGATCGCCGACGACGGTTCAACCGACGCCACTCACGCGCTGCTCACCGAACGCTTCGGCCTGGTTGCCGCAGCCGACGGCGTGCTGAGCGCGCCGAGTTCGCTGTACCCGAATCTGTACTGGCTGCGCCTGCCGCACGGCGGCAAGCCGCGCGCGCTGAACGCGGCCATCACGGTCATGACCACCGAGACCGTCATGACCGTCGACGCCGACACGCTGCTCGACGACGACGCCACTTACGCGATGCGCGCCGCCTTCGCGAGCGAGCCGAAGCTGGTCGCGGCGGCGGGCATTCTGGTGCCGGTGTGCGGCAAATCGGTTTCGGGCCGCGTGTTCCAGTGGTTCCAGACCTACGAGTACATGCGCAACTTCATCGCCCGTTTTGCGTGGATGCGCGCCGATAGTCTGCTGCTGATTTCCGGCGCCTTCGCGTCGTTCAAACGCGACGCGCTAGTCGACGTGGGCGGCTTCGATCCGCAATGTCTTGTCGAAGACTATGAACTGATTCATCGGCTGCGCCGCTATTCGGTCGATCATGGTCTCGGCTGGGACGTGCGCGTAGTCGGCGATGCCCATGCGCATACCGATGCGCCGGACAACCTCGGCAGTTTCCTGCGGCAGCGCCGTCGCTGGTTCGCGGGCTTCCTGCAAACGCAATACTGGAACCGCGACATGACCGGCAATCCGCGCTACGGCACGCTGGGCATGCTGATGCTGCCGGTCAAGGCCGTCGATACGATGCAGCCGATCTACGGGCTGACTGCCTTCGCACTGCTGCTCGGCTTTCTGTTCGGTGGGCATGGCGCGATCGTCGTGTCGATTTTCAGCGTGATCGGCCTCAAGACCGCGATCGACCTCGCGTTTTATCTCTGGTGCATCCATCTGTACCGCCGCTGGACTGGCGAGCGCACCGGCTCCAGTTTGTGGATGGCGGTGCTCGCGGCGATTGCCGAGCCGTTCACGTTCCAACTGGTGCGGCATGTCGGCGCACTGCTCGGCTGGCTGCATTTCCTGCGTGGCGGACGCTCGTGGGGCGTGCAACGCCGCTCCGGACTCGTGACGCGCGACGAAAGTTAGCCGCCGTTTGCCTTATTTGACGCATGCAGGGTGGCCGATAGGCGCGATTGCGCCCATCGGCTGCGCAGCAGGGTGTGCCTTGCCGTGAGCGGAACCATGCCGCTTCGGGTTCGAGTAGACTGTAACGCGATGTCGGCCCGCGAATTGCAGGGCGGCAACCTTCCATCCGCTCGTGCACGGAGGCTCCACGTATGCATGCTGTTCCCCCGCTCGAACAAGACACCGTCGATGCGTCAGTCGATGCGCCGCATGCTCATGCAGCCGCGCAAACTAACGTCTCAACAGGTGCGAAACCACACGCGCCGGATCAGGCCGCCAACGAAGCCCAGGTGCGCGATCTGCGCCGCGTCGGTATTCACCCTGATTACTGGTATCCGCTCGCGTGGTCGCATGAGGTGAAGCGGGGCAAGACGCATGGTGTGACGTTCGCGGGTGAGCCGATCGTGCTCGCGCGTACGGAGTCCGGCAAGGTATTCGCGCTCGAAGATCGTTGCGCACATCGTCAGGTGCCGTTGCATCAGGGCGTGGTGGACGGCGAATCGATCCGCTGCGGTTATCACGGCTGGACCTACGACTGTTCGGGTACGTGCATCGATGTGCCGTACCTGGGCCGCGAACGTCTGCCCAATGGCGTGCGTTCCTACCCGTGCCGCGAAGTCGAAGGCCTGATTTTCGTGTTTCCCGGCAATGCCGAGCTGGCCGAAGAACGGCCGCTACCCGCGTTCGGCTCCGTATCCGACAAGAAGTACAAGACGCGCCGTTTCGGCCGCCCGGTGAATTGCCACTACTCGTTCATGCACGAGAACCTGATGGACATGAACCATCAGTTCCTGCATCGCCGGCAGATGGGTCAGATGCGCGCGCGCTCGTTGGGCCGGCGGCGCGGTGACGGTTGGGTCGAAGTCGATTACACGTTTGCGCGCATGGCCGGCCAGCAGCCGATCGGCGAAGCGATCGTGTTCGGCCAAAGCCGCAAGACCGGTGGCGACAACGACAAGGACGTGATGACGATCCGAACCGAGTATCCGTATCAGACGCTGCAGATCCGCACGTCTGACCAGACGCTGGTGATGGATTTGTGGATCATCTACGTGCCGCTCGATCGCGAGCAGCGTACGAACCGGACCTTTGGCCTGCTGTCGATTCGCAAACCCGGCATTCCTGGCGTGCTGAATCTCGCGTGGCCGCTGCTCGTGTGGTTCACCGAACGCATTTTCAAGGAAGACCGCGAAATCGTCGAAGCGGAGCAACGCGCGCACGATTCGCAGGGCGCGGACTGGAATCACGAGGTGTTTCCGGTTATCAATGATCTACGCGCTTTGCTGCGAGAGAGTGGCGCGCCGGACCAGGTGGTGGGTGCCGGAACGGGTGGCGCCGCGGTGATCCGCTTCTGGGATTCGCGTCACGGCAATCCATTGTCGAATACCTGATGATGCTGCAACCGTTGCCGCGATCGTGGGGGCGGTGTCCGAGCATGCTGGCGAGGCAGCTGTTTCGTAGGCGGCTTTCCGTCCGGTGGAGAATGAATCCATCTCCACTCGGTAGAGAATCCGGGCCGGTCGAGCAGCGATAATGGCGTCTAACACGCCGAGGTTTGCGCCAATCGAGATGCCTCAGCCTTCAATCCGTGTACCATTTCGCTTTTTCCGATCTTTAAGAACACCTCGTGACTACGCAACACATCCCCACCGCATCCCGTAAATCCCTCACTCTGCTGCAACTGCTGGGTCTCATCGGCGCTGCGGGACTGATCGCAGCGATCGTGCTGAACCAGTTCGCCTGACCCCGCCACGAAGCCTTTGCTCCAAGCATCCGACCCATGCCGGCCCTAGCCGCCGGCTTCATCGATATTCCGATTTGCCATGTACAAGAAGGGCGTAGCCGTAGAAATCCAGTTTTCTCCCGAACGGCTCAACGACGGCGCCGGCGATCCGTACTGGATCGATTTGACCCAAGTTGAAGCGCAACGGTTGCTGGAAAGCCTGCAGGCACGCCTCGCCGAAAGCAGTGTGGGGACAGCCGCGCCGCTGGTGGTGAGCCTTGATGAGACGCCAACGTCGCACGTGGTCGATGCGCCGCATGCGGCGGTAGAAAGCGCGGCGTCTGCGGACGACTTCAAACAATGGGTCTGCGTGATCTGCGGCTGGTTCTACGATGAAGCCGCCGGTTTGCCGGAAGAGAATATTGCGCCGGGCACCCGCTGGGCAGATGTCCCGGCCGACTGGCGTTGCCCACTGTGCGATGTGGGCAAGGAAGATTTTGCCTTGGTCGAGTTTTAGGCTCGACAAACCTTCCACGGCGCGGCGCCAATCGATCGTTGAACCGCGTCGTTACTGCTTACGTTTCGAGAGGGCTTTCAACTGTAGACGTAGCGCGTCGGCCTCGCTTTGCAGCGCTGCGACGAAGGCGCCCGCCAGCGGATGGCTCGGACGATGCTCCGGATAAACCACACTCACGCGAAACGGCAGCGACACGCCGAGCGGCCGGATATGCAGATTGCGGCCCACGAAATCCAACGCGGTAAGCGGATTGACGATGGCCACACCGAGACCCTGCCGCACAAAACTGCAAACGGAGACGGCGGTGGGCGTCTCGATCATCTGGCGGCGCGCGATGCCCGCTTGCGTGAAGGCTTCGTCGATCTGAATCCGGTACGGATCGTTCGACGACAGGCTGATGAACGGCTGGTTCGCGAAATCCTTCAACTCGATCACCCGCTTTGCGAGCAATGGGTGCCCATCGGGCAGCACGCAGACTTCATCCACTTCAAGCAAGGGCGTCAGGCGTGTGCCAGCAGGCGGCGCGCCGTGTTCCGTCAAGCCGAGGTCGTAGCGCTGCGCGGTCAGCCATTCTTCGAGAAATGGTGATTCCTGCGTCGCGATCGAGAGGCTGACGCCGGGTTGTGCATCGTGAAAACGTCTCGATGCGCCTGGCAGGATCGAGTGCGAGAACGCGGGCAACGCGATGAGGGATAGCTGGCCGCCCTGAAATTCGCGCAGGCTTGCCGCCGTGGACGCCACTCGCTCGAGCCCGATATACGCGCGCTTGATTTCATCGAACAGCGTCAGCGCGGACATGGTTGGACGCAAGCGACCATGCACGCGTTCGAACAAGGCAAAGCCGATGCTCTGTTCCATGCGCGCGAGTTCGCGGCTCACTGTGGGCTGCGAGGTGAAGAGCATCTCGGCCGCTTTGGTCACGCTGCCTGCCGTCATCAACGCGCGGAAGACTTCGATATGTCGATGAGTGAGCACCATGGTATGTATATCAGGAATGAATGGATTGGCGAAAAATAGGTATTTTACTGAATGATCGGTTCTCGGCATCATGTTGCTCAAACCCATGCTTCGATACAGGGAACCGAGCACCGTGACCATTTTCAATCCACAGCAACTTGTCGAACTCGCTCGACAGCACGGCACGCCTCTTTGGATCTATGAGGCCGACGTGATTCGTCAGCGTATCGCCGAGTTGCGTTGCTTCGATGTGGTCCGCTACGCGCAGAAGGCGTGTTCGAACGTGCACATCCTTCAGCTGATGCGAGACGAAGGCGCGATGGTCGACGCCGTGTCCTTGGGCGAAATCGCGCGCAGTCTCGCTGCGGGTTTCACGCCGGATGGCGATCCCGAAGGCGTCGTCTTTACAGCGGATCTCATCGATCACGCGACGCTGGCCGCCGTGATCGAGCATCGCATCACGGTCAACGCCGGGTCGCTCGATATGCTTGAACGTGTGGGGGAGCATGCGCCTGAAGGTCACCGTGTGTGGTTGCGGATCAATCCCGGTTTCGGCCACGGACACAGCAACAAGACCAACACCGGCGGCGAGCATAGCAAGCACGGCATCTGGCTCGACGACGTGCCGCTGGCGATCGCCATGGTGCGGCGTTACGGCCTGAAGTTGGTGGGGTTGCACATGCACATCGGCTCCGGCGTCGACTATATGCACCTATCGCGAGTGTGTGATGCGATGGTCGAAGCGGTGCAAGGCTTGGGGCACGATATCGAAGCGATTTCGGCGGGCGGCGGTTTGTCGGTACCGTATAGCGAGGGCGAGCCGCGGATCGACGTCGAGCATTATTTCCATCTCTGGGACACGGCGCGGCGGCAGATCGAAGCGCATCTCGGGCATGGCGTGAGACTGGAGATCGAACCAGGGCGCTTTCTGGTCGCCGAAGCCGGTGTGCTGGTTGCCGAGGTGCACGCGCTGAACCGGCGGCCGAACCGGCAGTTCGCCTTGGTCGATGCGGGCTTCAACGATCTGATGAGGCCGTCGTTTTACGGTAGCCATCATGAGATGACGGTGGTGAAAGGCAACGGCATGCCGAGCGAAGCGCCGGTTGGTTCCTTCGCGGTGGCCGGACCGTTGTGCGAAGCGGGCGATGTGTTCACGCAGGCGGCCGGCGGCGTCGTCACGAGCCGTTCCATGCAGGCGCCGGAAGTAGGGGACTTCATCGTGTTTCATGACGCCGGGGCGTACGGTGCGTCGATGTCATCGAACTACAACAGCCGGCCGCTGGCGCCCGAGGTGTTGCTGGAGAACGGCAAGCCGCGGTTGATCCGGCGTCGGCAAACCATTGAGGAATTGATCGCGCTCGAAACGCCGGACTGAGCACGCTCATACCCACCTGGCTGGAATTGCGGCATCAAGCCTCCCGCTTCATCGCGCCCGCACCGTGCGCGTGTACGACGCAATCATCGTCGCGAGTTCCTGCGCGGCGGGCGTGACGGGAATCGCCGCGCGTTGCAGCAGGCACACGTTCTGTTCGATCGCGCGCTCGTGCACATTGATCGACGTGAGCGTGCTCGCAAACGGTCCGCGTTTCGCGACGATCGACGACTCCAGCGACAGGCAATCCGTCGCGCCAACCAGATGCAGCGTTTCGTACAGCCCTTCCACCGTCGCGATGATTTTCGGCGACGGCAAGCCGCTGCTTTCGAACAGATGGTTCAGGCGATTGACCTGCGGATCGTCGGTGAGATTCGGCGAGCGCGTGGCCACCCACGTGCAATCGACGAGTTCGGCCAGCGAAGTCGCACCGGCTTTCGGATGACCTCGACGGCAGACGATCACCGGATCGGACGGATAGAGCGGCGTCACGGACAGATCGGCCGTGTCGGTATGTTTCGACACTAGCGCGACAGCGAAATCGAGCGTGCCTTCGCGAATCCACGAAATCATCATGCGCGATGTGCCGGTGCGCAAATGCACCGCGACCCGCTCGAAGCGCGCGCGGAACTCCATCAACACAGGGGCAAAGGCGTCGATGAGCGGCTCGGTGGTCATGCCGAACGTGACCTCGCCCGCATAGTCGCCACGCAATTGCTGCACTTCCTGTTCGGCGCGCTCGCATTCGCCGAGAATCGCACCGGCGCGCTGCAACAGGCGCTGGCCGAGGGCGGTCAGCGCGATTCCGCGGTTCGTGCGGGTGAATAAGGTCGCGCCCAGCATCGATTCGAGGTTCTGCAACTGCTGCGTGATGCCGCTCTGGGCGATGCCGAGCGCTCGCGACGCCGCGCGGATGCTGCCGTGCTCGGCAATGGCGGTGAACGCGCGCAGCTGGGAGATCGTCAACGCCATGAAGAGTCTCGGTGATCGGTAAAAGTGATCATGATATTACTTTCGGTGCTTCTTTGAAGCGCGGCGACGGCATAGGATGGCCCAGTAGTCATCCGCCCAACTCACACCCGTCTCCCATGAAAATTCCGCTGATGCTCTTGAGCGCCGCGCTGGCTTTCAGCTGTGGTGCGTTTGCCGCCGACCCCGCCACGTTGCGCCTCGGTATCGATCCGACCTATCCGCCGATGGACGCCAAGGCGCCCGACGGCAGCTTCAAAGGTTTCGACGTCGATCTCGGCAACGAAATCTGCCGGCGCATCCATGCGCATTGCCAGTGGGTCGAACTCGAGTTCTCGGGGATGACTCCGGCGCTGCAGGCGCGCAAGATCGACGCGATTCTTTCGTCGATGGCGATCACCGAAAAGCGCGAGCAGCAGATCCTGTTTTCGTCGAAGCTGTTTCAGTTCAAATCGCGGCTGATCGCGCGCCAGGGTTCAGCGCTCGCGGGCGGAACGAATGCGTTGGCCGGCAAGCAGATCGGCGTGCAGTCGGGCACACAGTTCGAGAGTTATGCGCTGAAGAATTGGGCGCCGCTTGGCGTGCAGGTGGTCGCGTACAAGAGTCAGGAGGAGGTGTTCGCCGACTTGCAGAACGGCCGGCTTGACGGCGCGTTGCTCGGTTCCGTCGAAGCCGACTACGGTTTTTTGCGCACGCCGGCGGGGAAGGGCTTTGCGTTTGCCGGCGAGCCGCTTTCGATGGGCGATCGTGGCGTGGGGATCGGTTTGCGCAAGGATGAGACTGCGGTGCAGGCGTCCATTAACGAGGCGATTGCATCGATGCGCAAGGACGGTACCTACATGCAGATCGCGAAGAAGTACTTCGACTTCGATCCGTACGGCAATTGATTTTCCGTTTTACTTCTTTTTTCAGACCTCCTGCTCTTATGAACAAGCAATCGATTCCGCTTCTCTCGCCAGCGATTGGCACGCACCGCGAACTGGTGTCGTTTCATTTTGGTCCGGCGGATAGCGGTCAAAAGATCTATATCCAGTCGTCGCTGCATGCTGACGAAACGCCGGCGATGTTGACGACGGTTTTGCTTAAGCGTCGATTGCTCGAACTGGAGAAGCAGGGCGCGCTGAACGCGGAAATCGTGCTGGTGCCGGTGGCGAATCCTGTCGGACTTGGGCAGTACGTGCTTGGGCAGTTTCTCGGGCGCTTCGATCTCGGCAGCGGCAAGAACTTCAATCGGCACTTCATGCAGTTTTCGAAACTGGTGGAGCGGGCTAAGGATGCGTTGGGTTCGGATGCCGAGGAGAATCGGCGGATTGTTCGCGAGTTGATCGCTGCTGAACTGGCTGAACAGAAACCGTTGACCGAGTTCGAGTCGCTGCAATTGGCCTTGCTGAAGCTGTCTTTCGATGCGGATGTGGTGATCGATTTGCATTGCTCTTTGGAAGCGGCGATGCATCTCTATACCAGTGAGGCCGCGTGGCCTGAGTTCGAGCCTTTGTCACGGTATTTGGGCGCGCAGGCTTCGTTGCTGGCGACTAACTCGGGCGGTGAGTCGTTTGATGAGACGCATAGCTTGTTGTGGTGGAAGCTGCAGCAGGAAATGCCTGCTACCAAGCCTGTGCCCAATGGGACGATTGCGGTGACGGTGGAGTGTCGTGGGCAACGGGATGTTTCTTATGAAGTCGCGCAAGAGGATGCGGACGCGATCGTGGATTATCTTGGTTGGCGAAAGGCGATTCGGGTTGATGCGGTTAAGCCGTTGCCTGAGCTTTTGGCGCCTGCGACGCCGCTAGCTGGCAGCGAACAGTTCTATGCACCCGTTAGCGGAATTCTGATTCACCGCGCGAAGATCGGAGACACGATTCGCATCGGACAGCCTTTGTTCGATATCGTCGATCCGTTGACTGACGAGACAACTACGCTTTGTAGCAATACTGAGGGCGTGTTTTATATGCGACGCGCGATTCGGTTTGTGACGGCTGGGGCGCCTTTGGGGCGGGTGACTGGGAAGACGGCTTTTAGGACTGGGGTTTTGTTGGGGGCGTGAGAATTCTTGCCTTTAGCGGCGACGACCTCTTTCCTTGGGGTGCTTTATAGGACAGCCTGTGGCGAGAGAGTCGAGATCGCACCGTCCCCACGCGTACGATTCGATCGTGCATGCGGACTGGTACGATTCAGCAGAAGACTATGCGGACTTGGCGGGCGGGCAGCGGATGGCCGCGCTGCACGGACCAGTACTAGCGGCCACCACGCCGCAGCAATGAAGAAGGCGCGAGCAATCGCGCTTTTTTATTGCCTCAACAGTTCACTCACAGTCGTACATCGTCCGATGATTTATCCCAATTGATAAATAGACATTTCTGATGGCGCCACTCACCTCGGCTATTTAATCTTATGGATTACAGATTATTACAGAGCTAGCCCGCTGATTGTAGGTGGCGAGACGTAATGGCGAATATGCTCCGGTGCTGATCGGTCACTCAGAATTTTCCGAAAAAAAGATGCGACCCGCACCGAGGTTGCGCGAAAAGTCGGGAAGCAGTCGCGATTGCGGCAGCAACATCAGAACAAAAAATGGGGTAATCCTTTTGCGGTTTGTGTGAGGTAAGAGAGGCATGCAAAAGAAGAGACGAGGAAGCGAACGGGATTTTCGCCGCGAAACTATCAACGGCGTCGGTACGCTGTGGTCAAGAGCTAAAACATTTCGAATACTTGCAGGCGTTGCCTGTGTCTCGCTTGCACTTGCTGCATGCGGCGGACATAGCGGGAGCGATTCGACGTCTTCCGGAATACCGTCGTCGACAGCGCCTCAGAGTCTGGAAGCAAATGCGGCTTTGGCAGCGAAATCGGCAACCGTACCTTTAGCCATGTCGTTGAAGATGAACGCGAGCAGTTTGTCGGCGGACGCATCTGTTGATCGCTTCATTGTCAAGTACAAGTCAGGCACATCCGAACGTGGGTCAACGGCAGCAGTGCAGTCTCGGCTCGATCGCCTGACTGGTGCACTCCCCTCCCGGGCACGCCATCTGCGGCGCATGGGTATCGGCTCGGATGTGGTGACAACAGAGCGCAAGCTAACGTCGACCGAAGCAAAAGCATTTATGCGTGCCATTGCTTCGGACCCTGACGTTGAATATGTGGAACCAGATACACCAATGTCCGGTGCATCGGCTCCTAATGATCCATTGTATAGCTCCCAGTGGGGCTTAGGGTCGGACCTTGACCCGGGGCAATCGACAAAAGGTATACGCGCGGAGGGCGCATGGGCCATGACGAGCGGCGCAGGGGGTGTGATCGGTCTGGTGGATAGCGGCGTCACTAGCCATAGCGACTTGGACGCGAATATTTTGCCTGGGTATGACTTCACCTATGAAACACGTGGCGGAGATGGTAGGGATACAGGGGTGCCGTCCGGTTACACCTGCTCGATTACGTGGCATGGCACACATGTCGCGGGCATCATGGCTGCGGTAACCAATAACGGCATCGGGATCGCCGGCGTCGCGCCCGCCGCGAAGGTCGTTTCGGCGCGGGTGTTGAACGGATGCGCCAACGGCAGCCTATCCAATGTCGTAGATGGAATTATGTGGGCGGCCGGCGGAATGGTCCAGGGGGTGCCCGCCAATCCTCATCCGGCGAAAGTCATCAATGCCAGCCTTGGTGGATACGGGATGTGTTCCGCAACGATGCAGGCTGCAATCGATTATGCCACCAGTCGAGGTGCTGTCGTCGTGGTCGCTGCGATGAACGAGGCCAACGATGCAGCGAAATATCAACCGGCGAACTGCCATAACGTTATTACGGTAGGCAACTCCGCTCGCAGTGGTGTTCGTTACTATGATTCGAATTATGGGCCGGTCGTCGATATAGCCGCACCGGGTGATTGGATCTTGTCTACCTATAACAGTGGAACTTCCACCCCTGGCGTGGAGAGCTATTCATATCAGAATGGCACGTCGATGTCGGCGCCTATGGTAAGCGGTGTTGTTGCACTTGCCCAGTCGGTGGCACCTACTCCATTGAGCGCGGCCGAAATGCGAGCCCTGATTCAGCAGAACGCCCAGCCTTTTCCAGCGACGTTTGACTGGACCCGGTCTTTGGGCGCGGGCATTCTTGATGCAACTGCGACAATCGCCGCTGCGAAGTCAGGGAAGATTCCAGCGGCAGCGGATTTTACTTGCTCGGAAGCGCCGAACGTGATGCAAGTCACGTGCACCGACCTGTCTGCTGCGAGGGGAGCACCCATCAAGTCGTGGGCGTGGAATTTTGGCACCGGTGATCCTGATGTGGTGCGAACACAATCCGTCAATCCTTACGTCAATTTCGACTATGCTGGCAACTATAAGATCACGTTGAAAGTGACCGATAGTAATGGCGCTACCAGCACACTGACTCGTCCATTCTCAGTACTCCCGCCTACCGTCCAGGATTTCTCGGTCAATGTACCCACCCTGGTTTCGGCGAAAAATCGCGACATGTTGTACTTCGCACTGGATGTGCCGGCCGGCGTAAAGGGCATGACTGTTACGTTGAAGCCGTCGAATGCCACGGAATCTGCCTGGTTGTATACCCGGGTTGGCACACCTTCTGTGCTTCACCCTGAGTGCCAGGCAGGTATGGGGAACAGCAACGCCGCGACCTGTACGATCGCGAATCCGGTTGCGGGGGCCTATTACCTCATCATAGGCGCGCAATCGAATCTGAGCAGCACGCTCACGGCGACCTATACGAAATAAGCCGAGTCAAGCTGGTTTGACGAGTAGTAGCGCCCCTGGATCGCACTTGGCGATCATAGGGGCGCACCTTCAGGTCTACGCACAAGAAAAAAATTGGTCAATAGAAATTCCCTAAATGTCAAAATCTTCCACCTCAAATAACGATGCATCGATCAACGCAGAACTAATAGAAACCTCTGGTACCGGCAGTTATCTTTTTCGTGCGTGGACGCCAAACCCGGCGAGCTTGCAGGACGGTCTCGACCTAATCGTCGCATTGGTCAAAACGGAGCGCGAGGATAAGATTGACGACGTGGTAGAGCAATTGAGCAGCCGCTATGCAAACGATGCCGAAGCGCTGAGACTTATATCTGGCGTGTTGAACGAGAACTTCCGTTATGACGATGGATTGAAGATCGCCAAGCAGGGACTGTCGGTCGATCCTGATAACCATTTTCTGCACTACAACGCGGCAAGGGCATTATGGATGTGCGGGTTGGCCCAAGAATGTTCCTCATACGCAATGCAAGCGGCGCGTCTTTGGCCGGAAAATTCGGGCACGAGCGTGCAGTATTTTGTCTCATGTGTCCAGCTTGTTCTGGGTAATTTTGACGAAGGGTGGAAGCAACATAAGATCTTCTACACGTACCCGTCGGTTTCCAACCAATTGATTCGCCCTGACTTCCCCGAGTGGAATGGCGAACCCCTGACGGGATGCCGGTTTTTGTACGCACTCCACCAGGGATTTGGCGACCAGATACAGTTCCTTAGGTTCGTCGAGTGGTTACGCCAGCAAGGCGCAACAGTCGATGTACTTGTCGATCCACCACTCGCCGGAATTGCTGCCAGCATGACCGGCGTGCGAACGGTCTACACGTATCCCACCGTACCGAATGGACCATACGAGTACTGGTCTTATATGATGCGGATACCAGAGTACATGAATTTGCAAATATCAATGCTCCCAGTTGCCATGCCATATCTCACGACAACGCAGGAGCGACGTAAGCACTGGCGCACCTATTTCGAGGCGACCGCTCCGCGCACGGCATGTGCAAACGAACGGCGCGTTGGGTTCGTCTGGAAGGGTAGCCCGAATACGAACAATGATCGCTTCCGATCGATGCAATTGGAGATGCTGAGACCGTTGTTTGCATTGCCGCATATAGCCTGGTTTTCAGTCCAAAAAGGAGATGGTGAGGAAGGCAGAAAATCCATAGCCGACGAATTCGACGTGCACATCTTGGGACCGCTGATTGAGGACTTTACCGATACACTCGCAATACTTGAAACGCTTGATCTGCTTATCACAGTAGATACATCTGCTGCACATCTTGCAGGCGCTGCTGGCCAGCCCGTCTGGGTGCTTCAGCCAGCCTATTCGGAGTGGAGGTGGCTAGTCGATAGAACGGATAGTCCATGGTATCCATCCATGCGCCTGTTCCGTCAGCGCCGATTGGGTGAGTGGGACGCGGTTGTCGAAGACGTGCGGGCAGCCTTGCAGGATTGGTGCAATAGCGATGTGTCACACCGCACTGACTGCCGACATGGAGCGCGACATGGGAACGCTTGACGAGCAAGGCAAGCCGAACAAAGACAGCATCAGCGCTTCGACCGTCGTTTGCATTGGCCGATGAAGCATCTAAGTCTCGCGTCTACCGCTGGGTCGTCGCGCCCGCCTACTTCCTTCCCACCAGATACGTCACACCACTCGGTCCGTAACGCTCTGAATGCAGTTTGTTAGCTGGCAAGTGGAAGACGTCGCCGGCTTTATACGCTCGCTCTTCGTCGCCCACGCGGATGTGCAACTCCCCTTCCAGAATCAACGCTTTCGCTTCGAATGAATGTTCATGCACATCCATCGTGATGTTCGCCTCCCGCGTCACAACGACGGCCTCAGGGAATCCGTCTTTCGTCAGGCTTTCAGTGAATGCTTCGCGGTCCATGGTGTCTCCATCGGCAAGCAGTTGCGGAGATTCACTGTAACGCCATCCGCCGATTCTTGCAGAGCGCTGCCGCGCATTACGCCGATGCTGTTACACCAGCGTCGAGCTTCCTGCGTGTTCTCGTGCGCGGCACCACTGATTCACCCATCCCCTTCCTGCGGCGCGCAGCATTCGATTCCGCTTCTTCCGCATCGGCCATCACGACCGACATTCTTCCTCGCTCGATGTTCGCGTCGGTTTCATATTGATGCGCCGTCTGCTCCAACAACTCCGCAAGCAACATCTGGTCACGACGGTCGCAATGGTTCATCGCGATGCCTTTGCGCAGTGTCCGGGCAAGCATAGCCAGCGATGAAAGCCGTTCCACATACGTGCGGGTTGCTTCCAATATTTCTCCAGCAAGTCGCTTATATTCAGCGGGCTTCACCGAAAGACGCGGATTCATAAATGGGGCTTCAGCGGGTTTGCTCATGGCGCGATTTCCGGTTGATTCTCGAAATCGCCCGACACTCGCTGCAAACGGGTGGGCGGGCACGTAGCGAGGTTGAGAGACCGGTGCTATCCCAGAGCCGGCGAACCTTGCGGCTCCCTCGCCACGGCTCGCCCATTAAACGGACGCACAGAGGCAAACTACCTGCATGACAGGTTGAATGGGCAATAGCATGCGGGCTCTCAAACCCGATCGTCTTTGTTTTGACGACCGCTAAAGTATAAGCGTGCCGCTTTCTTAAAATTCACTTTGTTAAGCTAACTATCAAGCTTTGGCCATTCGGCCTAGGACGGATGCACCGTTCCCTCAGAGCAACGACATCAAACCTCTGAGCTTCGATCAACCTTCTCGTTAGCGAATCGTCCGATCGAAACCCAGCCCCCGTCAAATGCTACCTATGCTGAGCAACAGCCTCGCAACTGAGCTTCGATCAAGCACCCCAAAAAACGAACCGCTCAACCGAAGCCCACCCATCTCCGCCCGCCCTTAATTCACCACCAACACCGGCGCCACCGCCGCCGGATCGCTAATACTCGGCCGCCCATTCTCAACGTGTCCAGCCACACGACGCGAGAAGCTCGGATCGTCATTGCTCGTCACCGTCAAGTCATACCAGTGATGGCTCGACGACAGCACCCACGCCTCTTCGATATGCGACTCGGCCGGCACCAGCACCGGACGCGTCCGCGCGCCATACGCGTTATCCGTCACCGTCAACCGCGCAACACCGCCGCCCTTGTTGCTGAACTTCAGAAACACATTGCCGTTCGCAACATCGTATTGCACCTTGATCTCCGGCTGTGCGGGCTTGCCGTTGCCGTGTCCGCCCGAGGTTGCCTGCGCCGTTTGCGCCGCTGCCTGCTGCGTATTGCCCGCGAACTTGCGCACGAAGCCATTCGGCCCGAACACCTCGAACGCATACACGCCGTTCGTCGTCGTCAGATCGAAGGTCTCGTTGAGCGACTTGCCGGCCTCGACGGTATAGCGCCACGGACCATCCGTACGATTCGTCGAGTACACATAGAAATGCGCGCCTTGATCGCCGCTGTTGGCAAGCACGATCTCGAACGTGTTCTTCTTCACATCCGCGTGACCGTTTACATGCAACTCATACGGCAATGCACGGGCGAAACGAATGCCGCTTTCCTGCGGATCGATCGCCCCCGGCGTTGCGGGCACAGTCGGCTTCGGCTGCGTTGCGCACTGGTTGTCGGCGATGCTCTTGTAGTTGCTCGTGTCCGGCAGCGGCGGCACTTTCGAGTCCGGCGTGCGGAAATCGAACGCCGTCGTCAGGTCGCCGCACACCGCACGGCGCCATTGCGTAATGTTCGGCTCGTACACGCCGAATCGCGTTTCGATGAAGCGAATCACCGACGTGTGATCGAACACCTGCGAGCACACGAAACCACCCTTGGTCCACGGCGACACGACCGTCATCGGCACGCGCGGGCCGAGGCCGTAGGGCAAGCCGTCCGCGGTGTAGCTGCCGCCGCGCGCCGGATTCACCACGTTGTGAATTTCACCGTCGGTGCTGACCGTCGACTGGCCTTGCGCCGGCGTCGTCGCCGGTTGTGGCGGCACGAGGTGATCGAAGAAGCCGTCGTTCTCGTCGTACATGATGAACAGCACGGTCTTGCTCCACACTTCGGGATTCGACGTCAACGCATCGAGAATCTGCGACGTGTATTCCGCGCCGTATGCGGGCGTATAGCTCGGGTGCTCGGAGTAGGCAGCCGGCGGGCACAACCACGACACTTGCGGCAGCTTGTTGGCCAGCACGTCGGCCTTCAGGTCGTCGATGGTGCGCACGGTTTGCGCACGTTCATACAACGGCGAACCCGGCTGTGCATTGATGAAGTTCGCGAAGTTCTGCAGGACGTTGGTGCCGTAGTTGCCGTTCAACGGATCGGCGCCCGTCAGACCCTGCTGATACACCTGCCACGAAATACCCGCGGCTTGCAGGCGTTCCGGGTACGTGGTCCACGAAAGCAACTGATAGTTCGGCGGACCGTCGCCGTCGACGAAATCGGCGTTGTCGAGCAGCGGGCCGCCCAGCGTGCCGGTCGGATCGACCATGCCGGTCATCAGATACGAGCGGTTCGGGTGCGTCGGTCCCGGCAGCGAGCAGAAGTAGGCGTCGCAGACGGTGAATGCATCGGCCAGCGCGTAGTGAAACGGAATGTCGCTGCGCAGGTGATAGCCCATCGTCATGTCGGTCTTGTTCGCGGGCCACTGATCGTAGCGGCCGCCGTCGATCGCGGCATGGGTCTTGTACCAGGTGTGGTCAAGATCGCCGACGCATTGTGCGCTGGTCGTCGCCGTATTCAGATGGAACGGCAGCACCGGTTGGGTCGGATCTTCCTTCGACGGTTGATACCACACCGGCTTGCCGCCCGGCAGCGGAATCGGGAAGCGGTCGTTGTAGCCACGCACGCCGCGCAGATGGCCGAAGTAGTGGTCGAACGAGCGGTTCTCCTGCATGAACACGACGATGTGCTCGACATCGCGGATCGTGCCGGTGCGCGAAAACGCCGGCACGGCAAGCGCATTGCGAATGGACTCGGGCAGCGCGGTCAGCGCGGCGGCAGCGCCGGCGGATGAAGCCACGGTCTGCAGGAAACGGCGACGGCTATTTGATGTCATCGAATATCACCTTCTGCGGGTGGAGAAAGAATAGCGCGCCTCGCGCACGCTCGGGGAATCGGGTCAGTTGCTATTGGCGTTGTCGCCCGGTGCGTAATGCATCACGGGCGCGACTTGCCGGCTGTCTGCGGTGAGGCTGGCCTGCATGTTTTGGGTGATGGCGTCAGACGCGGTTGCAGGGTCGGCTGCGAGTGGTGCTGATGCGTTGAGCATTCCAGCTGCTGGGACTGTCGTGGCGCTTTGCGCGGCAGCAGCGTTATTGGTGGTGCCTGGCGATGAAGACGTTGAAGCCGGGGCCGAGTCGTCGGCGCCGCAGCCGCTCAACGCGAAAGTTGCAAGTACAACGAAAACGGCGCTGGCCAGGCGGGAATCTGTTCTCATGTCTGCATCCAATGTGTGGCGGCGGATGCAGTCTCCATTCCTTTCGAGAAATAATTGTGAAACGTTTGCGAGCGGATAGACTTGTGTCGCGATGTCGGTTATTCGAAAGGAAATGGAAAGCAGTAAGCAGGAGAATGGTCACGTTAGCGCCATATGGCTGAAGCCTTGGCACACCGAACGATTTGCGCTCCGCCTATTCTGGTAGGTCCATGACACGCATCGAAAGACCTTTCGACATGACGCGTCTCGAAGACGAATGGCTCGAGGCTGACGGCTTCGGCGGCTTCGCTTCGGGAACCGTCGGCACGCTGCGCACGCGGCGTTATCAGGCGTTGTTGCTCACGGCCACGCGCGCGCCGGGCGGGCGCGTGGTGCTCGTCAACGGTGTCGAAGCATGGCTCGAAGCAGACGGCAAGCGTTATCCGTTGAGCATGCAGCGCTACGTGCCGGACGTGATCTATCCGGACCTGACGGCGAGTCTTCTCGCGTTCGACACCGACCCTTGGCCGACATGGCGTTTGCAACTCGATCCGCTTATGACGCTGGTAGCGGAAGTGTTCGTCAGCAAGGCAACGCGTGAAACGGTTTTGCGTTGGCGGCTGGAAGGTTCAGAAGCAACTTATGCCGCAGGCGCGTTCAATCTGAAAGTCAGGCCTTTGCTCTCCGGGCGCGACTACCATGCACTGCACCACGAAAACCCGGCGTTCAATTTCAACGCGCAGACGAGCAGCGATCAGGCGTGCGTAAGCTGGCAACCTTATGGCGACCTGCCGGTCATCAACGCCGTTACCAACGGGGTCTACACGCACGCGCCTGATTGGTACCGAAACTTCTGCTACGTTCGCGAGCGCGAGCGCGGCCTCGACTTCAGTGAGGACCTCGCCACGCCCGGCGTGTTCAGCTTCAATCTCGCCGATGGCGAAGCGGTGATGATCCTCAGCGCGTCGATCGCGTCCTCAGCGTCCCCCGAGTCGGCGACGGAACCGGCGAGCACCCCAGCAGCCGCCCCCCACGCAACGGAACTCGCGCACCTCGAACAACAGCGTCGCGGCGCACTCGGCCCACGCCTGCAACGCTCCGCCGATGCCTACGTCGTGGCGCGCAACGTAGGCCGCACGATCCTCGCCGGCTTTCCATGGTTCACCGATTGGGGCCGCGACACGTTCATCGCGATGCGCGGCCTGCTGATCGCAACAGGCCGGCTCGACGAAGCCGAAGCGATCCTGCTCGAATGGTCGGGCACCTTGTCCGAAGGCATGCTGCCGAATCGTTTCCCCGATTATGGCGATACGCCGGAATACAACTCCGTCGATGCATCGTTGTGGTTCGTCATCGCCGTGCACGACTATCTGGCGACAAACCACGCGAACGGCGGCACCCGGACGCGCCTGCAACAGGCAGTCGACACCATCCTTACGGGCTACACGACCGGCACGCGCTTCAACATCAAAGCCTCCACCGACGACGGCCTGCTAAACGCCGGCGTACCCGGCGTACAACTCACGTGGATGGATGCGAAGGTGGGCGATTGGGTGGTCACGCCACGCATCGGCAAACCCGTGGAAGTGCAGGCGCTCTGGATCAACGCATTGCGCATTGCAGCAACGTGGAATCCGCAATGGCAGCAACCTGCCGACCGAGCGCTGCAAGCGTTTCATGAACGTTTTACCGATCCGTCGACGCAAGCGCTCGTCGATAACGTCGACGTGGATTTCGTGAAAGGTGCCGTGGACCGCTCGATCCGCCCGAACCAGATCTTCGCCGTAGGCGGCCTGCCGTTTCCGTTGCTCGACGGCACGGCGGCGCGCGCGGTGGTCGATCAGGTCGAAGCGCACCTGCTCACGCCGCTCGGCCTCAGAACGCTCGCTCCGTCCGATCCCGCCTACCGCGGCCACTATGGCGGCACGCCGCTCGAGCGCGATGGCGCCTATCATCAAGGGACCGTCTGGCCATGGCTGCTGGGCCCATTCGTCGAAGCATGGCTGCGGGTTCACGGCGCCGAGCCGGACGCCCGTGCACAAGCCAAAGCGCGTTTTCTCGATCCGCTGTACGCGCATCTCGATCACGCCGGCCTCGACCATCTCTCCGAAATCGCCGACGGCGACGCGCCGCACGCGCCCGCCGGCACGCCGTTTCAGGCGTGGTCGCTGGGGGAGTTGCTGCGCATCGAAAACCTGCTTGCCCGGTGGGAGCCCATCGCCGCCTAAACCGCGCTACGATGTGAGTCCCACCGCTAGGCCCGACGCAAGGATGTAGTCATGCCACCGCTGCGCGCTGCCAATCTGCTCGACACGATCGAAGGCTCCCGTCTGCACTCCGCCGACTGTGCCCACTGGCAGCGCTGGGGGCCGTATCTCAGCGAGCGTCAGTGGGGCACGGTGCGCGAGGATTACAGCGCGGACGGCACCGCCTGGGATTCTTTTCCTCACGACCATGCACGCAGCCGCGCCTACCGTTGGGGCGAAGACGGCATTGCCGGTTTCGGCGACGACAAACTCGGCTGGTGTGTGTCGCTCGCGCTGTGGAACCGCAAGGACCCGATCCTGAAGGAACGTCTGTTCGGCCTCACGAACGCGCAGGGCAATCACGGCGAGGACGTGAAGGAGCTGTACTTCTACGTCGACGGCACGCCGACGCATTCGTATATGCGGATGCTCTACAAGTACCCGCATGCTGCCTTTCCCTACGAAGACCTGGTGCAGGAAAACGCGCGGCGTGACGGCGACATGCCGGAATACGAAATTCTCGACACCGGCGTGTTCGACGATTGCCGTTACTTCGACGTGCAGGTCGAATACGCGAAGCATGCACCGGACGACATCCTGATGCGCGTGACCATCGAGAATCGCGCGGACGAGGCGGCCTCGCTCGACGTGCTGCCGCAGATCTGGGCGCGCAATTCGTGGTCGTGGAAGGAGAACAAGGACAAGCCCTCGCTCGTCGTCAGCAACGACCACAACGGTGAAGTCCAAGTGGTCGGCAAGCAGCATGGCCATGATCCGATCGTCGTGACAGCGTGGTCGAACGACGCGCCGCAGATAGCGTGGCTGTTCTGCGAAAACGACACCAACGTCAAGCGCCTGTTCAACATGGCGGGCACGGGTCCGTTCAAGGACGGCTTCAACGACTATCTCGTCCACGGCGACGAACAGGCGATCCGACGCGACGCCGGCACCAAGGCGGGCGCGCACGCGTCGATTGAACTCGGCCCGCATGGCCGCGCCGTGGTCTATATGCGCTGGCGCCCGCAGTCGAGTCCCGATGACGCGCAACTCGATGCGGATGCGGTGTTCGCTCACCGCCTCGCCGAGGCCGATGAATTCTATGGCGCGCTGCAACACGAGATCGACGATCCCGATGCACGCCTGGTGCAGCGCCAGGCGCTCGCGGGCATGCTGTGGTCCAAGCAGTACTATCAGTACGACGTGCAGCGCTGGCTCGACGGCGATCCGCTGCAACCCAGGCCGCCCGAGTCCCGCAAACGCGGCCGCAATGTGGACTGGCGGCATCTGTGCAACGCGGACATCGTGTCGATGCCCGACAAGTGGGAGTATCCGTGGTACGCGTCATGGGACCTGGCGTTTCATGCGGCCGCGTTCGCGCTGATCGATCCCGCATTTGCCAAGCGTCAATTGCTGCTGCTGGTGAAGGACCGCTATCAGCATCCGAACGGCCAGTTGCCTGCCTACGAATGGGCGCTCGGCGATGCAAATCCGCCCGTGCATGCCTGGGCCGCGTGGCGCGTCTATGAGATCGACCGCGCGTTGACCGGCAAGGCGGATCGCGATTTTCTGGAGCTCGTATTCCACAAGCTTCTACTGAATTTCACGTGGTGGGTGAACCGCAAGGATGCGGACGGCCGTAACGTGTTTCAGGGCGGTTTTCTCGGACTGGACAACGTCGGCATCTTCGACCGCTCGTCGCCGCTGCCGACCGGCGGTCACATCGATCAGGCCGACGGCACCGCCTGGATGGCGGCGTACGCGCTCGACCTGATGCGGATCGCGCTCGAACTCGCGTATGCGAACCATGTGTTCGTCGATATCGGCGTGAAGTTTTTTGAGCACTTCCTGTATATCGCCGAGGCCGTGAGTTGCGACGACGGTTGCGATACCGGTCTGTGGGACAGCGAGGACGAATTCTTCTACGACAAATTGCGCCTGCCCGACGGCAGCAATATTCCGATGCGCCTGCGCTCGATCGTCGGCCTGATTCCGCTTTTCGCGGTGCACGTGCTCGAAGAGCGTTTGCATGGTCACTTGCCGGGTCTGCGCGAGCGGCTCGTCTGGTTCCTCGAACATCGCCCCGATCTGGCGAAGCTGGTCTCGCGCTGGAACGAGCCCGGCAAAGGCAATGCGCTTCTGCTCTCGCTGCTGCGCGGGCATCGGATGAAAGCGTTGCTGCGCCGCGCGCTCGACGAAAGCGAATTTCTCTCCGATCACGGCGTGCGGGCGCTGTCGCGATTCCATCGCGATCATCCCTTCGAGTTCAATCACAACGGCACCCGCGTGACCGTCAAGTATCTGCCGGCCGAATCCGACACACGGGTGTTCGGCGGCAATTCGAACTGGCGCGGGCCGGTGTGGATGCCGGTGAACTATCTGCTGATTGAATCGCTATACGAATTTCATCGTTACTACGGCGATAGTTTCCGCGTCGAATATCCGACCGGTTCAGGGCAGAAGTTTTCGCTCAACGAAATCGGCGACGAACTGGCGCGCCGGGCGACCACCCTGTTCCTGAAGGACAAGAACGGCGAACGTCCGGTGATGGGCGCGTATCCGCTCTTGCAAGCCGACCCGCGTTCGCGCGATCTCGTGCTGTTCCATGAGTATTTTCATGGCGATAACGGGCGTGGCGTGGGCGCGTCGCATCAAACCGGCTGGAGCGGGCTGGTGGCGTTGCTCCTGCAACCGAGAGCGATAGGCGCATCCGGCAATGTGCCGCTGGCAGGCGAGCCGGACCGGGCGCCTATGCCGATGTCGACTTCGGCGCCTGCGCCCGCCTGCCCACCCGAGGCGGCGCCCGAACCGGCGCCCGCGCTGGTAACGGCGGTGACCAAGTAGCACTTTCATCTACCGCCACGTTCGTTCCATTGGCTTCCTTAAGCGAATCCCATGTCGACTACCCCGAACACCCCAACTTCCGCCCTTCACGAACCCAGTTGCAAAGTCAGCGCGGGTCCGCATGAGGCGCCGTCGTCGCCGGCCGGCAAGCGGCCTGCGCCGCCTTGCACGCTGGTGATCTTCGGTGCGGGTGGCGACCTGACCAAACGGCTGCTGATGCCCGCGCTGTACAACCTCGCGGTGGACGGCCTGCTCGACAGCGGCATGAAGATCATCGGCGTGAATCACGGCGAGCGCGAGACGAGCGAGTGGCGCGAGGACTTGCATCAGTCGCTGCAACAGTTCGCCGCCGACAAAGCCAGCACTTTCCACGCCGGCAGGCTCGACGACGCTGCGTGGAACTGGGTCGCGCAACGGCTCGAATACATGGCCGGCGAGTTCGAAACCGACGACACGTTCACAAAGCTCAAGCAAACGCTCGATCAATCGCCGGGCGGCAACGTGATTTTTTACCTCGCGGTCAGTTCGCGCTTCTTCAAACCGATCGTCGAGCATCTCGGCAAAGCGGGTTTGCTGAAAGAAGGCGAGGGCGCGGGTAAGGGC
Source organism: Paraburkholderia caffeinilytica (assembly GCF_003368325.1). Classification (NCBI taxonomy): domain Bacteria; kingdom Pseudomonadati; phylum Pseudomonadota; class Betaproteobacteria; order Burkholderiales; family Burkholderiaceae; genus Paraburkholderia; species Paraburkholderia caffeinilytica. The sequence continues at coordinate 3,404,429 of NZ_CP031466.1, forward strand.
AATACGGGCGGCTTCCGCCGCATCGTGATCGAGAAACCGTTCGGCACCGATCTCACTTCGGCGCGCGATCTGAACGCGCACATTCTGTCGTACGCGGACGAGTCGCAGGTGTATCGCATCGATCACTTTCTCGGCAAGGACACCGTGCAGAGCATTCTCGCGGTGCGCTTTGCGAATGCGCTGTTCGAACCGATCTGGCGGCGCGAATATATCGACAGCGTGCAGATCACCGCAGCCGAAACGATCGGCGTGGAGGGACGCGGCAAGTTCTACGAACAGACCGGCGCGTTCCGCGACATGCTGCCGAACCACCTGTTCCAGTTGCTCGGCATGGTGGCGATGGAGCCGCCCAACTCGTTCGACGCCGAAGCCGTGCGCGACAAGAAGGCCGAGATCTTCGACGCGATCCAGCCGCTGAGCGCGAACGACGTCGTCTTTGGTCAATACGAGAAGGGTGCGGCGGGCGTCGGCTATCGCGAGGAACCGGACGTCGCGCCGGACAGCACGACCGAAACCTACGCCGCCGCGCGTGTGCACATCGAAAACTGGCGCTGGGCGGGCGTGCCGTTCTATCTGCGCACCGGCAAGCGGCTCGCCGCGCGCCGCACGGAGATCTCGGTGCAACTGAAGCCGGTGCCGTTCCGTCTGTTCCGCGACACGCCGGTCGACGCGCTCACGCCGAATGTGCTGACCTTGCGCATCGATCCCGCGCACGGCACGAATTTCGATTTCAATGTGAAGACGCCGGGGCCGGTGATGCAGATCGGCGCGGTGCAGTCGTCGTTCGACTATGCGGATTTCTTTGCCGAGCGGGCCAACGTCGGCTACGAGACCTTGCTGTACGACTGCATGCTGGGTGACGAGACGCTGTTCCAGCGCGCCGACAGCATCGAAACGAGCTGGTGCGCGGTGGACGACGTACTGCACCCAAAGACCGGCGGCGCGCTGCCGGTACACGGTTATGCAGCCGGCAGCGAGGGGCCTGCTGAAGCAGACGCCCTGCTCGCACGCGACGGCCACGCATGGCGGCCTTTGAAGCAGAATGCTGTCGAAAAGAAGTGACTCTCCATGACATGAGGCGCACCAACACAATCGGGGGATACCGTGGGCACGCGTAAAACGAAAGTCAAGAGCAGTACCGAGCGGATTCTGGCGATCGATGTCGGTGGCACCGGCCTGAAAGCCGCGATCATCGATGCGGACGGACAGATGAAAACCGAGCGTTTGCGCGTGGCGACGCCGCATCCGTGCACGCCGGAGCAACTGGTGGATGCATTGGTGAAACTGGTCGAGCCGCTTGTCGACAAGGAGCCGCCCACGCTGATGTCGATTGGCTTCCCGGGTGTGGTGCGCAACAACCGCATTCTGACGGCGCCGCATTTTGGCGTTGAAGGCTGGCACGACATTCCGCTCGCGGATTCACTGGCGCAGCGCCTCGGCGGTCTGCCGGTGCGCATGATCAACGACGCGGAGATGCAGGGCTTTGCCGCGATCGAAGGCCATGGAATCGAACTCGTCCTGACGCTTGGCACGGGCGCGGGCACGGCGCTGTTCCGCGACGGCGAGTTGATGCCGCACCTCGAGCTTGCCCATCATCCGGTCAGCAAGAAGGGCGTGGCGTACGACGAGTACGTCGGTGAGGCGGCGCGCGAGAAGGCCGGAAACAAGCGGTGGAATCGCCGGGTCCAGAAGGTGATCGGAATTCTCGATGCGTTGGTGAACTACGACAAGCTGTGGATTGGCGGTGGCAATGCGGCGCGGCTGGCGTTCAAGTTGCCCGCGAACGTCGCAACCGTATCGAACGATGCGGGGATCGAAGGCGGCGCGCGCTTGTGGCATCCAAAGTCATTGCGTGAGACGCGGCAGTTGCCGGAGGCCAATGAGCGGACGGGCAGGTTCAAGTAATGCATGATTGGAGGATGGATACGTTGTGCGTCGGCGGAATAAAGCGCCCGTTCGATACGTTTGTCACCGGTGGCCGTGACGCGCGTTTGTTGCGCCACGACTTTTTTCAGCTTTGCTAACTTATACAAGGGGGGCGACGATGAGTCGAAGCAATACCGCGGGCGTTGCACGACGCCTGTTTTTTGCCGGCATGTGTGTCGTGCTGACTTTTGCTGCAGCGAATGTCCGCGCGGCTGATGCATTTGCGCTGTCGTCGCCCGGTTTGGCCGACGGCGGCACACTGGATTCGAGCCACGCTGCAAGCGCGAACAATTGTGGTGGCGGGAATGTGTCACCGGCCTTGCAATGGCGGAACGCGCCTGCCGGCACGAAGAGTTACGCGATTACGATTTTCGACCCGGACGGCGCGAAGGGTCTGGGCATTGTGCACTGGGTGCTATATGGCATCGCGCCGTCGGCGACCGGGCTCGGCGCGGGTGCGCCGCCGCCGGCCGGTAGCGTGGGCGGAACGAACCGGACTGGCGGCCCAGGATATTACGGACCATGCCCGCCGGTTGGGGACATTCCGCACCACTATTTCGCGCAGGTTTATGCGCTTGATTTAGCGCCCGACGCATTGCCGGCAGGATTGACGCGCGACGCCTTGCAGGCGGCTATCAAGGATCACGTGCTCGCCGCAGCCAGTACGGTGCTTCGATACGGACGGTGACTCTTATGCCTTTGATGGCGGCGGCCGGGCAACCGGCGCCACCGTCAAAGGCGTCATCGAAGACATCACAGAAGGCGTCACCGAACGCGCTACACTACCTGGCCGCATCGCCCCATCGATATTCGTGACTCACCTCATCGAGTTGCGTCTTAACCTGTGCATCGAGCACAAGCTCCGAAGCCGACAGCGTATCGCTCAACTGCTCGGCGCGACTGGCGCCAATAATCGCCGACGTAATCAGCGGATTCGCCAGCACCCACGCCAGCGAAACCCGCGTCAAAGACTCGCCCGTCGGCGCAGCGATCGTCTTCAGTTTCTCGATCGTTTCGAACTCGCGCTGATGCCAATACCGCTCCTGATACATGGCCCCTGCTTTCCCGACGGTTTCGGTGAATCGCCCAGACGTGGGCGCAGCATCCACCCGATGCTTACCGGTCAGCAAACCACCCGCCAGCGGGTTGTAAGGCATCACGGCCAATTGCTCTTCATCCGCCAGCGGCAGCAACTCCCGCTCGATCTGCCGGAACAGCAAGTTGTAGCGGGGCTGCACCGATACAAACCGCGCCACGCGCAACACGTCGGCGCGACCCAGCGCGCGCGCCAGCCGGTACGCCAGGAAATTCGACACGCCGATATATCGCGCCTTCCCGGATCGCACGATCACGTCCAGTGCCTCGAGCGTCTCGTCGAGCGGGGTGTTCGCGTCGTCGGAATGGAGCTGGTACAGGTCCACGTAGTCCGTGCCGAGGCGCTGCAGCGATGCGTCGATCGCATCCAGCAGATGTTTGCGCGATGCGCCTTGATCCCACGCCGACGGCCCCATTTTGCCGACCGCCTTCGTGGCCAGAATGAAGCGGTCGCGTTTGCCCTTCAGCCACCGTCCGACGATCTCTTCCGTGCGCCCGGCGATGCTCTCGCCGCCGCCCAGCGGATAAACGTTGGCCGTGTCGATGAAGTTCACGCCGGCGTCCGCCGCCGTGTCGAGAATCCGCCGCGACACATCCTCTTCAGTTTGCAGGCCAAAGGTCATCGTGCCGAGACACAGGCGCGAAACGGTCAGGCCAGTGCGGCCGAATTTGCGGTATTGCATGGTCAACTCCGAGGATGGACGGAACAGTAGCGGGTTGCGGTGTTGTAAAAAGGATAAACGGTGTGGCGGTTTCGTGTTCGGCCGCCGGCATACGAAAACACGGCGAATTGTCAGCAGTTAGAAAGTTTTCCGTGCCGCTCGACTGACTTGCGTAAATGCCGCGTGCTTTCATCGCCGAGCTAGATCGTCGGGGGCATGCAGATCGACTCTGCGTCAAGTTGAGAGAAGTTGACGTATTTATCGAAGATATACACAAGCCCGCCTATTCGTCTAACAAATATCCAGAATTGCCACGCATTAGGTCACTTAATATTACAAGTGCGTAATATTGCGCCGATCGCGAAGCCTTGAAAATTACATATTCCATACGTTGGTAAAAATTAGAAATAATTCGATTACACCGGGTAAGGTTCGGCGCGATTGATGCGTTTTTATGCGTATGGAATGATATCGATTCTCATTTAACCATCAGCCAGCCATCCCGTCGTCTTCGCTCCAAGCAGGAGACCGGCAGCCAGCCAATTGCGGTTTTGTCATTGATTCCATGTCGAGCATGCGGATCGGGCAAGCGCACATTCGACGGGATTTCCCATGTTCAACCACACACCGCTTGCGACTGCGTTAGCGCTAGCTTTTGCCGTTCCATTTGCCACGCCCGCGGTCGCGCAGACCGCGCCGCAAACCGCATCGCAGCCGTCGGCTCAAAACGGGTCGACGAGCGCGGCGGGTGACAACGGAACCTTGCCGACCATCGGCGTCGCGGCGCAAGCGGAACAGCAGGACTTCCAGGCGGAGCGCTCGAACGTCGGCGCAAAGACGCCCACCGCGTTGCGCGACATTCCACAATCAGTCACCGTGATCAACAAGTCGGTGCTTGCTTCCCAAGGCGCCACGTCGTTCCAGGATGCGCTGCGCAATGCGCCGGGCGTGACCATCGGCGGGGCCGAAGGCGGCCAGATCGGCAACAACATCAACTTGCGCGGCTTCACTGCGCAGAACGACATCTATCTGGACGGCTTCCGCGATCGCAACCAGTACTACCGCGACACGTTCGATCTCGAAGAACTCGAAGTGCTGTACGGTCCGTCGTCGATGTTGTTCGGCCGTGGTTCGACGGGTGGCGTGATCAACCAGGTGAGCAAGAAAGCGAACCTGAAGGACTCGGCGGAAGTCACGGGCATGATTGGGACCGACGACCGCTATCGCAGCACCGTCGACGTGAACCATAAGCTGACGGACACGTCGGCGATCCGCCTGAATGCATTCGGCCAAAGCCTTGGTTCGACGCGCGACGAGATGAAGAACAAGGACTACGGCATCGCGCCGGAAGTGCGCTTCGGCATCGGCACGCCGACTGAAGTCACGATCTCCGCGCTGATCCAGCACAACTACGACATGCCTGACTACGGCGTGCAGGCGTTGAACGGCCACCCGTCGCCGGTGCCGAAGAACACGTTTTATGGCCTGACCACCGATCGCACCATCCAGGACGTGCAGACGTTCACCGCCGCGATCAAACACAAGTTCTCCGACCAGCTCACGCTGACCAACCAGACGCAGTTCTCGCACTCGTTGACCGATGCGCGCGAAACCGCGCCGCAAGCGGTGCTGACGGGGCCGCTTGCCACCAGCCCCGCGCTGACCAACGGCAATTTCACGACGCTGTCGCCTTCGCAACTGTTCATCAAGTTGCAAAGCCACGACCGTGTGATCGAAAACCACTCGCTGTATAACGACACCGCGCTCGAGTACAAATTCGACACGGGGCCGCTCAAACACGATTTGATTGCCGGCTTCGAACTGGGCCACGACAGCTATTCGAATCAGGCCTACACGCGCAACAACTTGCCGGTTGTTTCGATGGTGAACCCGGCGTATCTGTCTTCGCCCGCCGGTGTGACCACCACGGTCGGCAACTACGCCGACTCCGGCTCGAACGAGATGGGCGCTTATGTGAACGACACCGTGTCGATCGGTCAGCACTGGAAGGTGATCGGCGGCTTGCGTTGGGACCGCTTCCAGGCACAGATCCACAACACGATCAGCCTGCCGGGCTACGCCACGCAAACCAACTTCTTTACCAGCGTTCGCGCCGGCGTGATTTATCAGCCGACCGACTGGCAGTCGTACTACGTGTCCTACGGCACGTCGTTCGATCCGTCGCTCGAGGCGCTGACGGTCACCAATCTGACGCAGAACCTCGCGCCGGAGTCGACCCGGTCGTATGAGGTCGGCGGCAAGTGGGACCTGCTGGGCGGCAATATTTCGGTGACGTCCGCGTTCTTCCGCGAGGAAATGACCAACGCCCGCACGCAGGTCTCGCCGACCGAATACGAACTCGACGGCGACATCCGCGTCGACGGCTTCCAGGCCGGCGTGACAGGCCACATTACCGACAAGTGGCAAGTGTTTGGCGGCTACACCTACATGGACGCCATCATCCTGAAGGCGCGCGACGGCACCCAGGGACACGTGCCGGCCAACACACCGCGCAACACGCTCACGTTCTGGACCACTTATGCGATCACGCCGCACTGGGAAATCGGCGGCGGCCCGACTTACATGTCGCCGCGCTACGCGTCGAACACGAACTACGTGCAGGTTCCGGGCTACACCCGTTGGGATGCGACCGCCGCTTATCACGCGAAGAAATACGACGTTCGGCTGAATCTGCTGAACCTGACCAACAAGATGTACTACGACGCGCTCATCCAGTCGGACGGCGGCCGTTCCGTGCCGGGTATCGGACGCACGCTGCTGGCGACGTTCGACTACCGGTTCTGAAGCGCGCCGTATCGATACGGTAGGCTTGCCGCTCTCGCAAATGGCAAGCCGACGTAACGAGGCCAAGGAAACTCAAGATGCTGCTGCACATTCCGAATGTACTGAACGCCGAGCAACTGCGCTTTGTTCGCGAGCGGCTCGACAGCGCCGGCGACGCATGGGTCGATGGCCGCGCGACCGCCGGTTATCAGGGCGCGCCGGTCAAACGCAATCAGCAGATCGCCGAGCATTCACCGCTCGCGCGTGAACTCGGCGATGTGATTCTCGCGGCGATCGAGCGCAACCCGCTTTTCATCAGCGCGGCGTTGCCGAACCAGGTGTATCCGCCGCTCTTCAATCGCTACGAAGGCGGCATGCAATTCGGCAGCCATGTGGACGGCGCGGTGCGGGTGCTGCCCAACGGCGTGAAGTTGCGCACGGACGTGTCGGTGACGCTGTTCCTCTCCGCACCCGGCGAATACGACGGTGGCGAACTCGTTGTCGAAGACACCTACGGCGTGCAACAGGTCAAGCTGCCCGCGGGCGACATGATCGTCTATCCCGCCACCAGTCTGCATCAGGTCACGCCCGTCACGCGCGGTGCGCGCCTTGCCAGCTTTTTCTGGGTGCAAAGCCTCGTGCGCAGCGACACGCAGCGCGCCTTGCTATTCGATATGGACACGGCGATTCAACGTCTGAACGCCACACAGGCCGACGATGCCGCGCGCCGCAGCCTCGTCGGTTGCTATCACAACCTGTTGCGCACCTGGAGCGAAACGTGAGCGTACCTGAGGCTATTGAAATCCGACCGCCTGCGGCCATCGACGCCGGGACGAGCGAACCGCAGCGGCTCGACCGCGACGAGCAGAAGGCGCGGCAACAGCGCTCGCGTCGCGCGACCTTCGTCAAATGGCTGCGCAAAGTACATGGCTGGATCGGTTTGTGGGGCGCGGCGCTGGGTTTGCTGTTCGGCACTACGGGTTTTCTGCTGAATCATCGTGGCGGGCCGCTCAAGGTGCCGACCGGCGAGCCGCAGGTGTCGGTCGTGCAGGTGCCGTTGCCCCAACCGGCGCCGGAAACGCCGCGCGAACTCGGCAAGTGGCTCAAGCAGGAACTGAAACTGGCCGGCAGTCCGGGACGCGCGCAGAAAGAGCCCGCGCATCCGGTTGCGTGGGGCGAGCGCAGCGTACTCCAGCCCGAGCACTGGCAGCTGACCTTTTCGTCGCCGCACGAAAACACCGCCGCGGAGTACTGGGTCGGCAATGGCTATGTGACGGTCAAGCGCAGCGAAAACTCATTTCTCGCGACGCTCACGAATCTGCACAAGGGCGTCGGCTTGAGCGTCGGCTGGGTGCTGCTGATCGATACGCTGGCGGGCAGCATCGTTCTGCTGTCGCTCACCGGCGTCCTGCTTTGGACGGAGTTGAACAAACGCAAAACCGTCGGCGCGGTGCTGGTGGTGGGGTCGATCGTTGCTGCCGTGTGTATGGGGTTGATTTAAAGAACCCTGCACGCCAGCCAGCAGAGAAGTGGGTGCTCGCGCTAGAATCTTTGCAGACCGCCAAAACCGTGCATCCCCACTTTCCATCCGACCATGATGAAAACCTCACGCCGCCATTTTCTGATGCTGAGTGTGGGCGTCAGCTCATCGCTCATGCTGTCCCGCGCCGCGTTCGCCGACACCGCCAACGCGCTGAGCGAAGCCGATCCGAAGGCGCAGGCCGTCGGCTATAAAGAGGACGCGTCGAAGGTCGACAAGGCGAAATTCCCGGGCTACGCCGCCGGACAAACCTGCGCCAACTGCTCGCTATTCCAGGGTAAGACGACCGACGCCTACGGTGGCTGCACGCTGTTCGGCGACAAGCAGGTCGCCGCGCGTGGCTGGTGCAGTTCGTATTCGAATATGTGACAGGGGAAGCGGCTGCACGCCGGTACGGGTGATGTGAAACTGCCCTGGCGCCTACTTCAAGGCGCTCAGCACCAGGTCGTGCGAATGGCCGATCCACATCGCCGCGTCGCGGTGGTCGCGCAAGGCGTCGCCGGTATTCGGGTGCAGAAAGATATCGAGCGCGCCGTGATTCAGGGTGAGCCAGCCGACGAGTTCGGCGAACTGTTCCGGTGCGAATGCGAGCTGATACGACCACATCGGATGCGGCCCGACCGGGCGTTCGTGAAAGCGGCCCATTTGCAGTTTGCCGTTCCAGTGCGCTTCGATTTGCTCGCGAAAGGTCCACGCGGCGTCGCGGCTGCCTGAATCGAAGTAAACGTGGGCGTGCCAGCTCTTGATGGCCGAGGTGTCGCGAAAGGTCATGGCAAGGTCTCGTTTCGTCTGTCTCAGACAATCATTCTGGCTGAGTTTTCGCTGACACGTGCGGCGCACGTCTCATGTGGAACTGTATTTCGTCTTCGTCGACGATTTCGAAGCCGAGGCGCGCGTACAGGCGTCTGGCCGGATTGTCTTTGAGCACCTTGAGGGCGACCGGCAATGCCTCCGCCTGCGCGGCCTGCAAGACGGTTTGCAGCACGCGCTCGCCGATCCCGCAGCCTTGATGCTCAGGCGCGATCTGCACTTGTGAGACGAACCACTCGGTCTCGGTGCGATAGGCCTTCAGCAAACCGGCCGGCGCGCCGTCGACGCAAATCACCCGCGCCGCGTCGTAGCGATAATGCAGGCGCGCGCGATGCTCGGCATCGTCGGCGGGTTCGCCGGCGCGCGCCAGATGCTCGGTCATGGTGGCCTTGCGCAGTTCGAAGAGAAAGCGCTCGTCGGCATCTAGCGCCGGGCGCAGGGTAAGGGCAGGTTCTTGAACGGACATGCGGGTAGCGTTTCCGGTGCGCGGGCAGCGAGTGTGAATTATCGTGGATTGTCACGTCAGAGGTGCCTTTTTACCATGCGCTTAGGTTTCGGCCGTTCAACTTCACAACTGACGCCTGAAGAAACCGCCGCGCCACGCCACGCCTCGCCGATTCGGCAAATTGACCTGCCAATTCCCCTCGTTTCGCCCAATTGCATTCAGGCGTGCTCACATAAACTGTTTTCCATGGAGCGACAAGTCACCGAGCCCATCGACGCGGTCTTCCCCCGCGTTGTTTTGAACCGTACCGTTGATGGCAGTTTGCCGCGTTTGACCAACGTGGCAGGGCAGTAAGGCAGTAGGAAGTCGAAGCAATGCAAATAGTGCGCAATCGCAGCGTCCATGCGCACGGATCAGCAGGGGGTTACAGCGCGGCGATGTCGATGGTGAGGGACCGAGCTGTGACGCAGTAATGCCGTATGCCGTATGCAGTAACGCGCCAAGGTAGTAATGCAGCAACGCAGTAATGTCGTATGCAGTAATGCGCCAAGGTAGTTATTCAGCACCGCAGTAATGCCGTATGCAGTAATGCACCAAGGTAGTAATGCAGCAACGCACTAATGCCGTATGCACCAACGCAGCAACGCAGTAGCAGTTCAAGTAGCAACAGCTTTGGTAGTTTGTGGTGGTTACAGATCGGCAAGCATCCACGCGCCTGTACGACTCTTCCATCCTGTCCGACCCTGTTCCCTTGCGGGAACAGGGTTTTTTTCGTCCGCGCCACCAATGCGACTTGTATTTACCCGATCCGAACCTATATGCCAGCGTTGCATTTCCCGCCAGCCGCAGCGGAAAACCGGCTTGCACGTAGCGGGGTGCCGGGCACAGTCGAGACTTTGAGTTGTTTAAGTCTGTCTTAATAGTTGCTTGCCATGATGGCTACACAGACTCACATTGAGGGCCTGTCAAGCCGCCGGCGCATCGGCGGCCTTTGCCACCGGAGAGCACAGCATTCGGTGGCAAAGCCGAGAGTTAGCGAAGGAGGTTGAATCGATATGTCCAGTAAATCGCGAGTCCGCAAGCACACCCAGCCGGCCATGTCCCCGCTGCTGCGCGCGCTGACCTATAGCCGCACTGCCCACGAGCCGGTCACCACGGCGATGCTCCTGCAGTGCTACACCGCCCTCGATGCGTTCCGGCGCGGCCGGGGCACACGGGATTTGCACCTGACCTTGAGCCGGCATTTGCTGGTGTCGCAGGAGTTGGCGCGTCTTGGACTCGGTGAAGACGTCATTGCCGATATTGAAAGCGCGCATGCGGCGATGGTGCAGCTCGACGCGCGTGAGCATCACGACGGCGCCTGGATGCTCGAAGACAGCGAGTACGCCCGTCTTTGCACAGCGCTGGCGATTCTGGATGGGCAACTGTCGATCGCATCGTTGAGCGAGATCGCGAACGCGGAAACGAAGATGATCGAGGGGCTGATGAGATCGGCCCATACGCAAGCGATTGTCGAAGCGACGGTCTAAGCAACGTCGCGTTCTGCCGCAAGCCAACGCTCAAACGAAGGACGCCCCGCATGGGGCGTTTTTTCGCATCAACGCAAATCCTGTGGTTAGTTAATCCGATGCACCCGGTTAAAGCAGTGCGGCTATAATCCCCGGCATGAGATTTCTGCGGACTGTGCTCCTCCTGTTGCTGTGCGCTGCGCTGCCCATTAGTGGGCTGGCGGCCAGCGGTTTGACGGGAGAATGTCCAATGCAGATGAGCATGAGCGCCGACGAGAGCGACGCGATGTCGGCCGACATGTCCGGCTGTGAGTCGACGCATTCATCGCAGCCCGAAAAAGCCAAGGGCCTTTTCTGCAAGGTCATGGCGCAATGCCAGCTCGGCAGTCTGTATCACCCGGTCTCTCCGACCGGAATAACCCGGCCTGCCGGGTTATCGAGCACCGTTGTTTTCCACTACGCGCAGTCGCTGCCGGTCCGTGAGCCGACCGGACCGTGGCGACCTCCTCGCGCCATCTAATCCCTTGCTGACAGGTTCACCGCGTTTGCGGTGAGGTCGTCCTGCGTCCAGGACGTGGACTCCTTTTGGGAGTTCGCCGTTGGGGTTAGAACATGCCATTCATTCTTCACGCGCCGTCAACCCGGCGTGCACCACGGCGCGCGCGCTCGCTTCTCGCCGCGCTGATTTTCGCGAGCGGCGCGGCACACGCTCAGGAAGCCAGCTACACGCTCGATGCGGCGCTTCAGGCCGCGACCGACCGCTCGTCCGCCATGGGCGCCGCACAGGCCTCCGTGCGCGCCAGTTCCAATGCCGCGGTCCGGGCCGGGCAGTTGCCTGATCCGATGCTCAAAGCGGGCATCGACAACCTGCCGGTCAACGGCTCGCAACGGTTCACCATTGGTCAGGACTTCATGACGATGCGCCGTATCGGCATCGAGCAGGAATGGGTCTCCGGTGATAAACGCCGCCTGCTTTCCGCGCGGGCGAACGACGTGGTGGACCGCGAGCGAGCCGGCTATCTGCTGCAGCTCGCGAACACACGGCAGCAAACGGCGGCTGCGTGGCTGAACGCCGTCTATGCGAAGCAGGCGCTCGCGTTGCAGCAGGAGCTGGTGCGTCACATGGACCACGAACTGGACGCGACGAAAGCGTCTTACCGGGGAGCCAAGGCAAGCGCGGCCGACGTCGTGCAAGCCCAGGCGATGCTCGCGCAGACGCAGGATCAACTGCTCAAGGCACAACAGACATTTCAAACCGCGCTAATCGGCCTGTCGCGCTGGACTGCTACGCCTGTTCTCGATGTGAGCGGCGATCCACCCGCGCCGCAATCGTATGTGTCCTCTCTGCCACCCGATGAGCTTCGCGACGTTCAGCCGGTCCTGGTGGCCGCCTCGCGGGACATCGCCGTGGCCGACGCCGATACGGCTGTCGCCAACAGCGACCGCAGTCCCAACTGGACGTGGGAAGTCTCCTATCAGCAGCGAGGCGGGCAGTACTCGAACATGGTTTCGGTCGGCGTGAGCATTCCGTTGCCGATCAATCGCAAGAATCGCCAGAACCGCGACGCTGCCGAAAAGGCGGAACTCGGCACCAAGGCGCGGCTGATGTACGAAGACGCGCAGCGGCAAGTCGAAGCGGATATCCGCACGCAGTCGGCGACGCTCGCCAGTGGCCGCGAGCGCATCGCCCATCTCACGGATGCTCTGTTGCCTGCCGCAGACCGGCGCGTGCAGCTCGCTGCCGCGGCCTATCAGGCGGGTAGCGGGTCGCTCGCGGATACGTTTGCTGCCCGGCGGGCGTTGCTCGACGCCCAGCTACAGGTGCTCGATCTTCGGCGCGAGGTGTCCCAGACATGGGCGCAGCTCGAATACCAGGTTGTGCCCGCGTCGATGTCCATCAGCCAGTGAAGGAGAACACCATGCAAAAGAAACAACTGGCGCGCGCGGCCTTTATTGCGTTCGCTGCAACTGCTTTGACAGGCGCGGGCTACCTGGCCGGCACGCGTCATGCCACGTCGGCGGACCCGGCTTCCTTCGCCACGACGTTAGCCGCAACGCCCGCCGCGACGTCTGCCACAACGCCCACCACGGGCGACAAGACCGACCCGAAGACGGGGCGCAAAGTGCTGTACTGGCACGACCCGATGGTTCCGAATCAGCATTTCGACAAACCGGGCAAGTCGCCTTTCATGGACATGCAGCTCGAACCCGTCTTTGCCGATGACGCCAGCGCGAGCGGCGTCAAAATCGACTCGGGCTTGCAGCAGAACCTCGGCATCCGCTACGCAACGGCGCGACGGCAGGAAGTCGCCGAAGGATTCGACGCCGTCGCAACCACGCGGTTCGACGAATCGCGCGCCGATGTGGTGCAGTCGCGCGTCACGGGCTACATAGACCGCCTGTACGCGGACGCACCGATGCAGCGGATAGCGAAAGGCGCGCCGATCGCGTCGCTCTTCGTGCCGGACTGGCTGGCGCCGCAGGAAGAGTACCTCGCGCTCAAACGCAGCGGCATGGACAGCAGCATGCTCGACGCGGCTCGCGCGCGCATGCGGGCGATGTCGATACCGGATGGCGTCGTCGCGAATCTCGACCGGACCGGAAAGGCGCAAACGCATGTCGTGCTGACCTCGCCCGAAACGGGTGTTGTCAGCGAACTGAACGTCCGCGACGGCGCCATGGTCACGCCCGGGCAGACGCTCGCCAAGATCGCCGGCCTTTCAACGCTATGGCTGATCGTCGAAATACCGGAGTCCCTGGCGCTGACCGTGCAGCCCGGCATGACGGTGGATGCGGCATTCGCCGGCGATCCCAGCGAGCGCTTCAAAGGCCGGATTCGCGAAATCCTGCCGGGCATCAGCACCGGCAGCCGTACGCTCCAGGCACGTCTCGCGATCGACAACGCCGCGTTCAAGCTGACGCCCGGCATGCTGATGCGCGTGCGGGTCGGCGCGCAGAAGCCGGTCTCGCGTCTGCTCGTTCCGTCCGAAGCCGTCATCACGACGGGCAAGCGCACGGTGGTCATTGTCAGGAACGGTGACGGCCGTTTGCAGCCGGTGAATGTCACCGTCGGCAAGGAGACAGGCGCTCAAATCGAAGTGTTGAGCGGTCTGGCCGATGGCGATCAGGTGGTGGCGTCCGGCCAGTTTCTGATCGATTCCGAGGCCAGCCTCAAATCGGTTCTTCCTCGACTCGCGAGCAGCGCAAACGCAGGCTCGAGCGCGCCTGCATCCGCACCCGCCACGACCGGTGCATCCCAAACGTACGAGACCACCGGCAGGATCGAAAAGGTGACCGCCGAAGACATCACGTTCTCCCATCAGCCGGTCCCGGCTCTGGGCTGGGGCAAGATGACGATGGCATTCGGCAAACCGTCGCCGGCCGCCTTTCCGGACGCCAGGCCCGGCGACGTGGTGCACTTCGCATTCCGGCAGACGGACAGCGGCTACCAGCTGACGACAGTCGAACCGATGGGAGGCGCCAAATGATCGCGCGTCTTATCAGATGGTCCATTTACAACCGCTTTCTGGTGCTGCTTGCCACCGTGCTCGTCACGGCATGGGGCGTCTACTCGGTAACGCAAACGCCGCTCGACGCGCTGCCTGATCTGTCCGACACGCAGGTCATCATCAAAGCCTCGTATCCGGGTAAAGCGCCGCAGGTCGTCGAGGACCAGGTCACCTATCCCCTCACTACGACGCTGCTGGGCGTACCGGGGGCAAAAACCATTCGCGCCTATTCGTCATTCGGCGATGCATTTGTCTATGTCCTGTTCGACGACAAAACCGACCAGTATTGGGCGCGTTCCCGTGTGCTCGAGTATCTGAACCAGGTGCAGGGCAGGCTGCCTCCAGGCGCGACGGTATCGCTCGGGCCGGACGCAACCGGTGTCGGCTGGGTCTACGAATATGCGCTCGTCGACCGGAGCGGACAGCACGACCTGGGACAGCTTCGCGCCCTGAACGACTGGTTCCTGAAGTTCGAGCTGAAGTCGGTACCGGATGTGTCCGAAGTCGCGAGCATCGGCGGCATGGTGCGCCAATATCAGGTTGTGCTCGACCCGGACAAACTGCGCGCTTACGGCATCACGCAGACGATGGTCGCCGACGCATTGGGCAAGGCGAATCAGGAATCGGGCGGGTCGGTCGTCGAGATGGCGGAGTCCGAATACATGGTGCGCTCGTCGGGTTACCTGCGCACGCTCGATGACTTTCGCAACGTCGTCCTGCGCACCGACGAGGCCGGTACGCCCGTGCTGCTGGGCGACGTCGCGCGGATTCAGATCGGCCCCGAGATGCGGCGCGGCATCGCAGAGCTGAACGGTCGGGGCGAAGTGGCGGGCGGCGTCATCGTGATGCGCTCCGGCAAGAACGCGCTGACCACCATCGACGCGGTGAAGGCCAAGCTCGCCGAGCTGAAGCGTTCACTGCCCGCGGGCGTGGAAGTCGTGACGACCTACGACCGCTCGCAGCTGATCGAACGCGCGGTGGACAACCTGAAAGACAAGCTCGTCGAGGAATTCATTATCGTTGGGCTCGTCTGCGCGGTCTTTCTGTTCCATCTGCGCAGTGCGTTCGTCGCCATCCTGTCGTTGCCCTTGGGCGTGCTGACCGCTTTTATCGTGATGCGGTATCAAGGCGTGAACGCGAATCTGATGTCGCTGGGCGGCATTGCGATTGCCATCGGCGCGATGATCGACGCGGCCATCGTGATGATCGAGAACGCACACAAGCATCTCGAAGCGTTCGACCACGACCATCCCGGCAAGGCGATCACTGCGGCTGAACGTTGGGAGCTCATCGCCACGTCGGCCGCCGAGGTCGGGCCGGCTTTGTTCTTCTCGTTGCTCGTCATCACGCTATCGTTCATTCCGGTGTTCTCGCTCGAAGGCCAGGAAGGCAAGCTGTTTTCCCCACTGGCGTTCACGAAGACGTACACGATTGCAGCGGCAGCGGGGCTGTCGGTAACGTTGGTGCCGGTGTTGATGGGTTTGCTGATTCGCGGTCGCATTCCGCACGAGAACGCGAACCCGATCAATCGCGTGCTGATCCGCCTCTATCGGCCGTTGCTGGAGGCGACGTTGCGCCGTCCGTGGTTGGCCATCGGTCTGGCGGTGGTTGCGCTCGCCGCGTCGGCGATTCCGCTTTCGCGGCTCGGCGGCGAATTCATGCCGCCGCTCGACGAAGGCGATCTGCTGTATATGCCGACAGCGCTGCCGGGCATCTCGGCGGAGAAAGCGAGTGAACTGCTGCAGCAGACCGACCGGCTCATCAAGACCGTCCCGGAAGTGCAGACCGTGTTCGGCAAGTCCGGCCGCGCCGACACGGCGACGGACCCCGCGCCGCTCGAGATGTTCGAGACCACGATCCAGTTCAAGCCACGCAGCCGGTGGCGGCCCGGCATGACGCCGGAGAAACTGGTCGACGAACTGGACCGCACCGTCAAGGTGCCGGGGCTCTCGAACGTGTGGGTTCCGCCGATCCGCAATCGGTTGGACATGCTCTCCACGGGGATCAAGACGCCGGTCGGCGTCAAGATTTCGGGCCCTGACATCGGGCAGATCGACAAGGTCGCAACGCAGGTCGAAGCGGCGGTCAAGACCGTGCCCGGGGTGACGTCCGCCCTCGCCGAGCGCCTGAACGGCGGGCGATACATCGACGTCGATATCGACCGGCTGGCGGCGGCGCGCTACGGTCTTGCGGTTGCCGACATCCAGTCGATCGTCTCGACCGCGGTCGGCGGCGAAAACGTCGGCGAGGTCATTGCCGGGCGGGAGCGCTTTCCGATCAACATCCGCTATCCACGCGAGATCCGCGATTCGCTCGAGAAGCTGCGCGCGCTGCCGGTCGTGACAGACCGTGGCGCGCAGATCCGGCTAGACGACGTGGCGCACATCACGATTGCCGACGGTCCGCCGATGATTCGCAGTGAGAATGCACGACTCGCTGGTTACGTGTACGTCGATATCCGCGACACAGACCTGCATTCAGCCGTGCAGGCCATGCAGCGCGCAGTCGCCGAGAAAGTGACGCTGCCCGCCGGGTATTCGATTGCGTGGTCCGGTCAGTTCGAATATCTGGAGCGGGCGGCGGCGAAGTTGCGCACCGTCATTCCCGTGACGCTGGTTGTCATTTTCGTGCTGCTTTTCCTGACGTTCAACTCGGTTGGTGACGCGCTGCTGCTGATGTCGACGGTGCCCTTCGCGCTGGTCGGCGGCTTCTGGTTCATCTGGATGCTGGGACATGCCGTGTCGGTCGCGACCGCCGTGGGATTCATTGCGCTCGCGGGCGTGGCCGCGGAGTTCGGTGTCGTGATGCTGCTCTACCTGAAGGGCGCGTTGACTCGCCGACTCGACGCAGGCGAGCCGCTGACCGAAGCGCTGCTTCTCGACGCGATTCGCGAGGGCGCCGTGCAGCGTGTCCGTCCCAAGGCGATGACGGTTGCGGTCGTGCTTGCCGGTCTCATCCCCATCATGGTCGGGCACGGTGCCGGCTCGGAAGTCATGCAGCGCGTCGCTGCACCGATGGTGGGCGGGATGATCACGGCGCCCATCCTGTCGATGCTGGTTATTCCCGCAGCGTGGTTCCTGCTGCAACGCCGCCGCGCGAAGCGTCTGCCCGACGCGCGGCTTTCTCATGCTGTACCTTCCGGCACAACCGTGCCTACTACCCAAACTGGAGAATTTCAATGAAGAAATGGATTGTTGCGCTCGCTGCTTTCGGCACCATGGCTGCCGCCCCCGCGTTTGCGGGTGACGATATGGCGGGCATGAACATGTCCATGAAGCCGGCGGCTTCAAAGGACACGCCGAATGCGGCGCTCACGGATGCAGAGGTAAAAAAAGTGGACCCGGCCTCCGGCATGGTCACGCTGAAACACGGCGCGCTGCAGAACGTCGGGATGCCGGCCATGACCATGGCCTTCAAGGCGAAGGATGCCTCGATGGTCAAGCGGATTCACGAAGGCGACAAGGTGAAGGTGCGCATTGAAGACGTCGACGGCACGCTGACCATCGTGAAACTGGAAAAAGCGTCGTGATGCGTTGTTGATGCAAACTCGCGGGCTTGCTTTAGTTTGGCCTGCGAGTTTGCAGGGTTGCAGTTGCGTCAATAACCCAGGCTCAGCGACCCGCTGAAGTGTCAGGCGTTCGTCCTGACAAAAGCAACGCGATCGTCAGGACGCAGAAACCTGCTCCCGCATAGAACGTGGCCGCCGCACCCAGGCGGTCCCACAAAGTGCCGGCGATAACGCTGGACACAAGCGTAATGGCGCCGCTGAGCAGGTTGAAGATACCGAACGCGGTGCCGCGCAGTTGCGCAGGCGCGGTGTGAGCAACCATCGTGGCCAGCAACCCCTGTGTCATCCCCATGTGCAGACCCCACAGCGCGACGCCCACGAGCACGACGCTCCACTGGGTGCCATGGGCGAGGACCAGGTCTGAAGCAATCAACACGACGAGGCCTGCGACCAGCAATCGGGTGTGGCTCATCGTGTCGGCGAATTTCCCGAACGGATAGGCTGAAAGCGCATACACGACATTCATCGCGACCATCATGAGCGGAACCAGCGCAATCGGCACGCCACTTCCCATGGCCCGCAACACGAGAAATGCTTCACTGAACCGCGCCAGCGCAAATACTCCGCCAACTACGACCACCCACCAGTAGCGCGTGCCGAGCTGCCTGATGCTGTCCCGGCGAATCGGATTGACCCGCTTCGCGTTCGGCTCCCGCGCGGGTTCATCGATGCCAAATGTCAGCAGGGCGACCGCGAGCAGGCCGGGAATGACAGCAAGCCAGAAGGCGAGCCGGAAACTATCGGCCCACGCCAACATGATGACAACGGCCAGCAGTGGCCCGAGGAATGCGCCGACGGTGTCCAGCGACTGGCGAAGCCCAAATGCAGCACCTCGCAGATGGGGCGGCGTGACATCTGCCACGAGCGCATCGCGCGGCGCGCCTCTGATGCCTTTGCCCACCCGGTCCATGATGCGCGCGGTCACCACGATACCGATGGTCGGCGCCACGGCAAAAAGCGGTTTGCTCAGGGCGCCCAGTCCGTACCCTGCGACGGCAAGCCATTTGCGGTTTCCCAGATAGTCGCTGAGGGTTCCGGAGAACACCTTGACGATAGGCGCTACCGCCTCGGCAATGCCCTCGATGACACCGATCGTGGTTGCGCTGGCTCCGAGAGCGGCCATGAGGAACATGGGCAACAGGCTATGGATGATTTCGGATGAGATATCCATGAACAGGCTGACGCAGCCAAGCACCCACACGCTGCGCGGAATTTGCCGTAGAACACTGAGTCGCTGTTCAGTCTGCATGGAAGCCAACCTTCCCGATGAGTGGGTGCGATTCTGTCGAAGACCTGCGCTAGACTGCTCAGAAGCACCGGCGACGGCGACCTATCAGGAGACGGATGTCATGGAGCGCTCTGAATTCCTTGCAGCCACCCGGCAACTGGCAGCCGCCGCCGAGCTTCTCGCCAAGGCCGGTCCAGAGGACTGGCGGCTCGACGCGTTCGACATGCTCGCGTTCTTTCGCCGATACGACGCTCCGGATCCCGGTTTGAATGCGTTCGCGACGTCCGACGACGAGCTGTTCGCGCGCACCGGCCACGCCGCACTCACTCTGGCGGGACGCAATGAATTTGCGGCGTCGCACGCGCTTCTCAAGCAGGCCCGGTCGCTCTTGCCCGCTCGATGAATACCGACGCGTGGGACTGCTGGCGCGCGTTCGCGAGTCTTGCCTGCGGCGTTGTCACGTGTCCTGGCCCGCGCAGCATGAACCTGACTGCTGCATCGGCGGACACCTGGTGGTGCCGTACGAGCAGTACACGCAGCAGTCCCCGGGTTTCGGCCTGAGGACTGCCTTGCAATGGGCGCATTCGTAAAACCACACACAGGCGTCGGTGGGCATCGTCTCGTCTTTCTTATGACCGCACGCCGGACACGTGATGGTGGAATTCAACACGACTTCAGTCATCACTGCACCTGCATCATGTAGGACGGACAGCCCGCATCGGCCGTAGCCTGCGCCGGTTTGCCCTAGTCGTTGTACTTCGTCATATCGTAGTACGTGGTTCCGTTCTGTCCACCCCCCAACTGCACGAGCCGCGAACCACCGGACGTCAACGCCGGGAACGGGCAATTCGTGCAAGTCTGCACGCCTGCGGCATTCAGCCCCGCAAAGACGGTGGCCTGATACTGGCCGACCGTGGTGTTGTTCGGCGCGCCGCTCGAGAAGCCGTCGATTGCCGTCGTCGAACTGGAGCCCGTTCCAGGGGTGGCCTGGATCTGCACGGACGTCACCGGATACGCGAGATTCTGTCCGTTCACGAGGCTCGACCACGTTACGCTCATCGCGTACTGCACGCCGGCCAGCGACCCACTTGGCGTGAGGAACTGGGTCGCGAAGTCAGACAGCAGTGTCGGCCACGCGACCGTGCTGCCCGCCGCCGCGTTCAACGGACTGCCCGGATTGATGATCGACGACTGGCCGAGCTGTGCGCCGTTCGCGTCGTAGAAGGTCACGGTGTAGGTCGAGTAAAGCGGCACGGTGCTCGCGTCGATCGACTGCGCCGAGTAGTAGCCGGTCGAAGCCGCCGGCGTGAAGGTCGCGGTCGACGACAGCGATTGCCATGACCAGCGGTACAGCTCCGTATTGCTGCTGGTCGTCGCCGGCGAGACCGGCGCCGCGCTCAACGGCAGATCCGACAAACCCAGCGAGCTGATGCCGAGCGCATTGCGCGGCATCAGCCAGATCGGCGCGGCGAGGCCGGGTCCTGTGATGGAAGCCGAATACACCGTCGGATTCAACGTGGTCGGAATCGAAATCTTGAGACCCGACTCGTAACGGTTCACGTCGTTCAGCTTCGAATCGAGGAAGGTGCGGCGCTGGATTTGCGAATTGATGGCCACAGCGAATTGCGACTGATTGCCGATCAGATCCCAGCCGAGCTGCGTGCCGTTCGCCAGCGTGACGGGCGTGGAGAGCGGTTGCGCGATGGTGTAGAGCACGCCGGTGGCGGTGCCGCTCGCCAGCGTGAACGGCAACTGCAAGAGCGCAAGCTGCTTGCCGTTGCGCGTGAAGAAGGCGAGCGTTTTCGGCGAGCCGAACACCGCGCCGGTGAGGGTCGTGTCGGTCAGGCCGTGGGCGATGGCCAGATCGGTCGAGCCGCTTTCGAGGTAGGCGGAGTCGATTGCCGGCGAGCACGACGTGTTGAGCGTGCCGCTCGCCGCGCAGGCGGTCAGCAGGGACGCAAGCGGCTCCAGATAGTTGGCCGCCGCGGGCGGCGCGGCCAGCGTGACCGACTGGGCGGTCTGGTTGTTCAGCGCGACGGTCGTGCCCGGCGCCGCATTCGATAGCAGCAACAGGCCGCCGTTGGGTGCCGACACCAGCGACACCGTGTCGATCACCGCATCGGCGCCGGTATGGTTCGGCGTGAAGGCCGTGCCGATGGGATCGAAGCCCGCCGTCTGGATGCCGTTCTGCGTGAGGATTTTCGCCAGCATCGTGTCGAGCGTGATGGTGGCGATCTGCACGGACGGCAGCGTCACCTTGGCGAGCGCCGTGGTGGATGCGAGGTCGGTCGGATTCCCCGAGGCCGTCAGCATGGCGGCGATCGCCGTGGTCAGCGTCGTGACGTTGACGACCGCCGGCGCTGTGCCGCTCGGCAATTTGGCGAGTACGGAGAAGAGCGGGGCGGAGACGCCGGTGGCGTCGCTGGCGACGATCAGGAACGGCGCGGTCATGCCCTTCACCGAGACCGTGTACACGCCCTGGGCGTTGGTGGTTGCCGTGGCCTGAGCGCCGGTCGCATCGGTCAGCGTGACGGTTGCGCCCACCAGGGCGCTCCCGGTGGCGACGGTGCCGCTCACCGAGGTGGCCGTGACCGTCGACGTGCTTGACGACGAGCTGGAGCCGCCGCCGCTGCCGCAACCGCCGAGTTGGAACAACGCAAAGGCCACGGCGGCCGCGACGCCGCTACGCACTAACGATCGATGCATGAATTTCCCCGATGCTCTGTTTATATGATTCGTTTGTTATTTCGGCAGATTATGCCGATGAGTTTGATTGCATTGGTGCGTCGATTTATCGGATTGAAAGCGGATTATTGGCTGCCTTTAATCTACAGACAATGCGTTCACGACGCGCCTAAGCGCGTTGGGAGAATACTTGAAAGTGGCGTTGTTGTGTTACGCCGGACGGCGGCTGAATAGGAGAATATGAAGGGTTGTTGCGCTTTCGAACCCGTCATATTCTCTGATCGAATTACTTCAGGCTTTATTCGGGCACTTCAGGCGCTCGTTACTTGCCCAGTTCGTGTCCGATAATCCCGCCGGCTACCGCGCCGCCGACTGTGCCGACCGCGCTGTGATTGGTTGCCTCGTTGCCGATCACGCCGCCTGCCACCGCACCGCCAAGGGTGCAGCCGGCCGTCAATGTCATTAGCGCCAATGCGATTGCAATGAGGCCCAGGCCAGATCGATTCCGCATGATGTCACCTCGGAAGTGTGTCGATATAACCGAAGCAGCAATCCACATGCCGCATCCGTATTACGAGTGTCCGTAGGGCTTGCGATCCGCCGGTGTCCGGGCGGTGCAACGGGTTTGCTGGAGTCATCCGCGCTTGCTAGACTGCTTTTCGCAACCGAACTGTAAGCGCGCTTTTATCGTCGTATGCCTGCCAGGCGTTGACGTCCACGGCGCGATTAATTGGAGACGCCATGTCTTACATGCTGCTTATCGTCGAACCCCCGAATCAGCGCATCGAACGTGGTGAGCAGGCGGGGCGTGAGGCCTATGACCAGATGGTGCGTTTCGCCGCCGGTCTCAAAGAGCGCGGCAAGCTGGTCGCCGCCGAGGCGCTGACCTCCACGAGTGACGCCGTGCGCGTGCAGGTGCGCGACGGTCAACCGAAACTGCTCGATGGCCCGTTCGCCGAAGCCAAGGAAATGATCGGCGGCTTCTACCTGCTCGATTGCGAATCCCGTGAAGAAGCGGTGGCGATCGCGCAAGCCTGTCCGGCGGCCTCGTGGTGCACCGTCGAAGTCCGCAAACTCGGGCCGTGTTTCCTGTAAGCCGATCCGACTATCCGCGGCTGTTCTCCTAGGGCTTTCCCTGGACTGGCGGCAAGTCTGTCGATCCGGTCGCGCATCGCTCGTCGTGTGAGTGAAGAGCCAGCAAACAAATAACGGCTCCCGACTTGCCACCCATCACCCAAGGAGCGACCGCGATGCGATTCATGATCATAGTGAAGGCGACTGCCGTCAGCGAAGCCGGCGGTCCGCCGGACCCCACCATGATGGCCGCAATGGGCGCGTACCACGAAGAGCTGACCAAGGCCGGCGTGCTGCTCGACGTCAACGGCTTGCACCCGAGTTCGAAAGGCTGGCGCATTCACTACAGCGCGGGCAAGCGCACGCTGACCGACGGTCCGTTCGCGGAAACCAAGGAACTGATCGCCGGCTACACGCTGATTCAGGTTCGCTCCCGCGAGGAAGCGATGGAATGGGTGCGACGGTATCCGGCGCCGTTCGGCGAGCAGGCCGAAGGCGAAATCGAAGTGCGCCAACTGCATGGACACGAGGACTTCGAGCCGGGCACGGAAGTGGACCGTTCCCGCAAGCTGGACGCGGTCAAACATTGATCGCGACGCCGATCCAGCCACACCGGGAGGATTCATCATGCTTAAAGTCATTCTGATCGCCGTCGTCGCGGCGGTGGGTCTGCTGCTCATTTATGCGGCGACGCGGCCCGACAACTTTCGCATCGAGCGCAGCGTGCGCATCGAGGCGCCCCCTGAGCGGATCTACGGATTGATCGACGACCTGCATCAATTCAATCGCTGGAATCCGTTCCTGCGCAAAGATCCCGCGGCGCAAGGCACTTATAGCGGCACGCCAAGCGGCAAGGGCGCCCGTTATGCGTGGCAAAGCGAAAAGGTCGGCGTGGGGCAAATGGAGATCGTCGAGACGGCGGCGCCGTCGAACGTGACGATGAACCTCGATTTCATCAAGCCGTTCGAGGCGCACAACATCGCCGATTTCACGTTGAAGCCGGAGGCCGGTGCGACGCAGGTCACCTGGGCGATGCATGGGCCTTCTCCGTATCTGTCTAAGCTGATCGCGGTGTTCGTCAGCATGGACCGGATGGTCGGCAAGGATTTCGAAGACGGCCTGGGCAATCTGAAAACGCTGGCCGAGGCGAGTTGAATACGCGGGATCGCTGTGTACGTGGCGCACTGCGCCGTCTCGGCGAGCCCACAACCCGATCAATGGATTCCATCATGCATAAGCAGATCTACGTCAATCTCGCCGTCGGCGACCTCGAACGATCGAAGGCATTTTTCAGCGCGATCGGTTTCAGCTTCGAGGCGCAATTCACCAACGAGCAGGCCGCGTGTCTGATCCTCGGCGAGAACCTCTACGCGATGCTGCTGGTCAAGGACCTGTTCAAGTCCTTCACGCGCAAGTCGCTTTGCAATCCGAAGGAAAGCACCGAGGCGTTGTTGGGCTTGTCGTGCGAGAGCCGGGGCGAGGTGGATGCGCTGGTCGCGAAGGCGCTCGCCGCCGGCGGCACGGTGCCGCGCGCGCCGCAGGACTACGGTTTCATGTACGGGCACGGCTTCGAAGATATCGACGGACACATCTGGGAGCTGATCTACATGGATCCGAACGCCAAGGCAGTGGACTGATCCCGTGACAAAGCCGGCCACCCATCGTGCCATCGAGGCAGTCTGGCGGATCGAATCCGCCAAGGTCATCGCCCACGTTGCGCGGATCGTGCGCGACGTGGGGCTCGCCGAAGAACTGGCGCAGGACGCGCTGGTGTCGGCGCTCGAACATTGGCCTGACGCGGGCGTACCCGACAACCCGGGAGCGTGGCTGATGGCGACTGCGAAGAACCGCGCCCTCGACCGCTTGCGCCAGGACGCGCTGCATGCCCGCAAGCGCGAAGAATTGGGCCACGATCTCGATGCATTGGAGGCACATCTCGTGCCGGATTTCGTCGATACGCTCGATGCCGCACGCGCCGACGATATCGGCGACGACCTGCTGCGGCTGGTGTTCACGGCGTGCCATCCGGTGTTGTCGACCGATGCACGCGTTGCGCTGACGCTGCGGCTGCTCGGCGGCCTCACTACGGACGAAATCGCCCGCGCGTTTCTCGTGCCCGAGCCGACCATCGCGCAGCGCATCGTGCGGGCCAAGCGCACGCTATCCGCGGCCAAAGTGCCGTTCGAGGTGCCGCAGGCGGATGCGCGTGCGCCGCGGCTCGCATCGGTGCTGCAGGTGATCTATCTGATTTTCAACGAGGGCTATTCGGCCACCGCCGGCGACGACTGGATGCGTCCGGCGTTGTGCGAGGAAGCGCTGCGGCTCGGGCGCGTGCTGAGCGGGCTCGTGCCGGACGAAAGCGAGGTGCACGGCCTCGTCGCGTTGATGGAAATCCAGGCGTCGCGTACGCATGCGCGCACCGATGCCGAGGGCCGGCCGGTGCTGCTGCTCGACCAGGACCGCAGCCGCTGGGACCCGCTGCTGATTCGCCGCGGACTGGCTGCGCTCGGCACCGCGCACGCGTTGGGCGGCGCGAGCGGGCCGTATGCGTTGCAGGCGGCGCTCGCCGCCTGTCATGCGCGCGCTCGCCGTGCCGAAGAGACCGATTGGCCGCAGATCGTCGCGCTGTACGACGCACTGGCGCAGGTGGCGCCTTCGCCGGTGGTGGAATTGAACCGGGCGGTGGCGGTCGGCATGGCGTTCGGACCGGCTGCCGGTCTGGAAATCGTCGATGCGCTCGCCGCCGACCCGGCGCTCGCGAACTATCACTGGCTGCCGAGCGTGCGCGGCGACCTGCTGGAGAAACTCGGCCGGGTAGAGGAGGCACGCGCCGAGTTCGAACGCGCAGCCACCATGACGCGCAATGCGCGTGAGCGCGAACTGTTGCTCGAGCGTGCTGCGCGCGGCAGCACGCATTGAACCGTACGCAATTTATCGGATTAGCTGGCGTACGCCCAAGGCCACACCCTGCTCCTTAATTCATTCATGCAACAAGGCGTAACCACTCGCTACGCCTTGCTGCACCGCGCACGCAATCACGCCGAAAAGAACGCCACAGCGGCGGTGATTACGCCCGCAGCCGCAGTCCCAAACGACAGATTGCGCAGCCATTTCTTGCGGGTCAGCAACGTGATCGCACACAGGGCGATCGCCACCTGAATCAAGGTCGTGGCCTGCGCCCAGCGATGATGGCCGTGCAGCAGCGCTTCGCTCTTGGCGTCGTTGTCCACGACTTCCTTTTCGATCGCTTCAGCCTTCGCGCGGATCGGCTCTTTCTGCTGCTTGTATTTGTCGACGTCGGCGACGAACTTCGCGTGCGCATCCGTATTGCCGGGCGACAGCGCAGCGCCGAGTTCAGCGAGATTCTGTTTCTCGCCCTTGGCCTGGTAGTAGTTCCATTGATTCGACGCTTCAGTCTTTTTAATGGCGGCTTCGTTCTTGTAGTACAGCGCCAGATTTTCGCTGTTGCCGCTCTGATAGGCGCACAGTGCGCCGATCGTCGCGAGGATCGCCGTCATCACGGCCATGCGGCTCGCGAACGGGTCCGCGTCGTGATGGCCCGCGTGTTCAACCGCATGGTCGTGCGGACCATGCACTTCATATTCTTCAGACATCTGATTCTCCGAGCCAGGCTTTTTTTGTGGTCTCCGGGCGGCGCGCATGGCGGTGGCACATGCGTGCGCGGCGGCGCAAGTGCTGCGCGCCGGCCCGGCGGGCTCAATCTTAGCGTGACGCGCTCGGAGAGGGAAAAGGTATCGGTGAAAGGAGGCGTCAGTGAATGCCGACGGCCAGCCATGTCCGCACGAGCAGGATTGCATGCTCGCCGGCCAGCATGCCGAGCAATCCGACCAGGGCGACCGTCGGCGGGGCAGGCGATTTTACCTGCATGACGCTGTACAGCAGACCGACCACGACGCCGGCAGCGAGTGAGATCAAATACGCTTTCATGTTCTTCATATCCATCTGAAACGCGGGCAGCCACGCCCGCCGGTCGCTCTGGCTATTACATCGTGATGACGACGCGGCCGCGCGTGCCGGCGGCCACTGCCTCGTAGGCTTCGCGGGCTCGTTCGAGCGGAAAGACCTGCGCGATGGCCGGCCCTTGCAGCTTGCCGCTTTCGAAGCCGTCCACCAGCGCCGTCATCAACGGCGCCGATTCGGCGACGCCCAGCTTGGCGCTGTCCACGCCGAGCAGTTGCGTTTCGTTGTGATAGAAGCCGATCAGGTCGAATTCCACGCGGCGTTTGCCCGTAGCGCTGATTTCCAGCACCCGGCCGCGGCGCTTGACGAGACTCAGTGCGGTCTCGAACGCGACGCCACCGACCGTGTCGTACACCACGTCCGCGCCGGCGCCGCCGGTCAGCGCCCGGACGCCCGCGGTGACGTTTTCGTCGAACGGAACGTAGTCGTCGATCAACCGGCCGGCGGGCGTATCGGCAGAAAGCGGATGACGGTCGAGGGCAATCGCGCGCGCGCCGCGCGCTTTCGCGATCTGTACCACCGCGCCGCCGACACCGCCGCCCGCGCCGATGACGGCGATCGTCTCGCGCGCCTGCAGGTGTGCATATTCGACCGTGCCGAGCCAGGCGACCACAAAGTTCACGCCGATCGCGGCGGCTTCCGTATGGCTGAGCGTGGCGGGCTTGCGCGACAGCGCGGCGAGCGGAATCCTGATGAACTCGGCGTGCGTGCCGTCGCGCGTGAAGCCGATGTCCCCGCCGGTGCCCCACACTTCTGCGCCGAGCCATGCCTGTGGGCCGTCCACCACGACGCCGCTGAAATCGCGGCCTGGCGTGCGCGGCAGGACGGTGTGTTCGAAATGGCCGGACACATTCTTGACGTCGCTCGGATTCACCGAGGCCGCCTTGACCTGGACGACGGCGCTGTCCGCGTCGGCTTGGGGCGTCGGCAGATCGACGTATTCGAGCACCTCGGGGTCGCCAAATGTCTTGAACTGAATCGCTTTCATTGCGTGTCACTCCTGTCGGGTCTTGCGCTGCGTCGTGCAGCCGATGAGCGTAGTCTAGATGGCCGGTACAGAGGCGTTGAGACAAAGACTTTCGAATTTCGGACAAGAGGTGCTGTGGGCTGGTGTGCGGGCGGTGTGGGGGGCCGTTTGCCCGTGGGTTGGTGGCTCAGTGGGTGAGTGGCTCCGTGGCTCAATGGCTCAGGAGCGATCAAATCGTTCAACTGATAGCAAGCGGCTCGGTTGCAAGGGCCAATCTCAGCGCCCTCGGCGCGAATGACTCAGCCGCCGCCGGACAGGTTGTCTTGCTCCTGCTCCAGTAAAGCATCAGAAGCCGCTTCGCTGAGCGTGCCGCTCGGATCGAAGCCGGTGGGCGGCGCGCCGAGTTCGCGCCGGAACATGTCGCTGAAGCTGCTCGGTTGGAAGCCCAGCGAGCGCGCGATGCTGCTGACGGAGCGTCCCTCGGCGAGGCCTGATACGGCCACCGCGAGTTGCACCTGACGCCGCCATTCGGCAAACCCCACCCCCAGCTCGCGCGTAAAGAGGCGCGCGAGCGTGCGCACGCTCGCGCCGACCGAGGCCGCATGCTGCTCGAAGCTGATCGCAATCGATGGGTTGTCGATCACCGCGCGGCACAACGCATCGAGCCGCCGGTCCGAAGCGTCGGGCAGCGCAATGCGCAGCGACGAGCGCGGCGCGTGCTCCAACTCCAGCATCGCGAGACGATAGGCGGCTTCCAGATAGGTTTCGTCGCGCGCATGGGTGCGCTCGTGTTCCGCAATCGATGTGATGAGTTCGCGCAGCAGCCCGTTGATTTCAAACACGTCGCTGCGTCGGCTTAGATGGCCGACGTTGCGCTCGTGGAGATAGATATTGCGCATCTCCACGTCGCTCATCATGTGGATCGAGTGGACTGTGCCGGCCGGCAACCAGACCGCGCGCTGCGGCGGCACCACCAACGCTTCGCGGCCGACTTCCACCCACATCACGCCCGACACCGCGTACAGCACCTGCGCCCACGTATGCGAATGCGGGTCGATGCGCAGCCCACGCGGATAGTGCCGCGCGAGCGAACGGGCGTCGGCGTCGTCGTGAAGTTCGGGTGGGCGGGCTTTGGGCACGGCGGTTCGGTTCGGTGTTCGCGGTCGCGTATGGAGAATGCGGACCCTGATGGTTCGTGTGCGAAGCATAGCGCGAGGCGTGGTGCTTATCGCGCCGACGTAGCTGCGCATGCGTATCCATCGAGTGTAGGTGAAGCCCCTTCGCACGCCAGCGCTTGCAGTATGGCGCGCGCTGTCGGGACGCTGTCGGGATTTTGGCAGCGAACCTGGCGCGTAAGAAATCTGCGATCATCCGGGGCACGCTTCAACGCTTCTCAACTCGCTGCGTCTACGCCAATCACCCTCCCGCCCATGTCCAGCCACCCCACGCTTCTCACCACCGACCGTCTGATCATGCGTCCGCACACGCGCGACGATTTCCTCGAAAGCTATGCAATGTGGTCCGATCCCGAAGTGATCCGCTACATCGGCGGCAAGCCGTTCACGCGCGAGGAAGTCTGGGCGCGCCTGCTGCGCTACGCCGGACATTGGGCGTTGCTGGGCTACGGCTATTGGGTGGTGCGGGAAAAGGACGGCGGCCGGTTCCTGGGCGAAGTCGGCTTTGCCGACTACCATCGCGAGATCGAGCCTTCCTTGATGGACACGCCGGAAATCGGTTGGGCACTGGACCCAGCCGTCCACAACCGCGGCTACGCGACCGAAGCCGTGCGCGCCGCGCTCGGTTGGGCCGATGCGCATTGGCCTGACGGCGAGACGGCTTGCATCATCGCGCCGGAAAACCAGCCGTCGCTGAACGTCGCGCGCAAGTGTGGTTATCGTGAGCAACTCCGCACGACG
Source organism: Paraburkholderia caffeinilytica (assembly GCF_003368325.1). Lineage (NCBI taxonomy): Bacteria > Pseudomonadati > Pseudomonadota > Betaproteobacteria > Burkholderiales > Burkholderiaceae > Paraburkholderia > Paraburkholderia caffeinilytica. The sequence continues at coordinate 3,434,127 of NZ_CP031466.1, forward strand.
TACAAAGGCAACCCAACCATCATGCTGCGGCGAATGGCAGGCGTGGCCTGAGTCGTCGCACGGCAAGACACAAGAAGTCTCTTTAGTCTCTGAAGCCTTGGGATTGACGAGCCGGGGCATGCCGGCATGCATTCAGGCTCTCTGGTCCCTGAAGCCCCGGAATCATCGAGCCGGCGCATGCCGGTCCGCCAGCCGGCTTGCAACCGGCCCGCGAGCCGACCACCCTTATTGACCGGCTTCGCCCGCCGCCGCCCGCTGCTGCGCGATCAGGTCCACCAGCCGTTCAACCTGCTTGCCCTGTGCATCGAAATTGCCGGCATCGAGCCAGCGCGTATAGCTCGGACGCAGCGCAGGCCATTCGCTGTCGATGATCGAAAACCACGCGGTATCGCGATTGCGTTCGCGATACACGAGCGCCTGCCGGAAGATCCCTTCGAACGTGAAGCCATAGCGCAACGCCGCCGTGCGCGACGGTCCATTCAGCGAATCGCACTTCCATTCGAAGCGGCGATAGCCGAGGTCGTCGAATACATGGTTCATCAGCAGGAACATCGCTTCGGTGGCAATGCGCGTGCGCTTCAGGCGCGTCGAATAGGTGACGTGCCCGACTTCGATCACGCCGTTCGCGCGGTCGATGCGCATCAGCGCGAGCGTGCCGACCGCCTTGCCGGTGGCCAGATCGATCACCGCGTAGTGCAGCGGGTCGGGCGATGCGGCCATCCGCGTCAGATGCTCGCGATACGCGGCCAGGCTCTCGAACGGACCGACCGTCAGATAGGTCCAGTCGCGGGCATCGGGCGCCGAACTGTAGGCCTCGTACAAGTCCGCTGCATGGCGTTCGACGTCCACCGGTTCGATCCGGCAATACTGCCCCGCCAGCGGCTCGCGGCCGGGCGCCTGGGCGCCTTTCCAATCCGGCACGAGGGCGCCGATCGGCTGTTCGAACGCATTACGTCTTGGTTCCATGTCTGCTCTCCTGTCGAGAGTGGGCGATGCTTGCTTATGGAGAACGATACGGCAAACGTGGTATGTTAAAAAGATCCAACAGAACGTCATTTGATAGGTCCAGCCAAGATGATCGAGATCATTGGCCCGCTTGCCAATCCCGCCGCCGCGACCCTCGACGGTAGCGGCGAAAAGTCCGCGCCGCTGCAAAAACAGCTCATTGAGCGGTTGCAGCAGGCGATCCTCACGGGGCGTTTGCCGGCGGGGACGCTGTTGCCGTCGTCGCGTTTGCTGGCGGCGGAGATGGGCGTGTCGCGCAACACGGTGGTGATCGCGTACGAGCATCTGGCCGCGGTCGGTTATGTCGTGGCCGACAAAAAGGGCACGCGCGTGAGTCCGCTTTCCAGTCCGTCGGCACGCGGTGAAACGCGGACCCCGCCGGCCGCGCCGGAGGTCGCCTACGCGGCGCGGGTCGAGCAATTCGCGGCGACCCGCACTCACGCCGACAACACCTTGCCGCTGACACCGGGCACGCCCGCACTGGACCGCTTTCCACTGGCCGCCTGGCGGCGCTCTTTCGAACGGTCGATGGAACGCGCGTTGCCGCTCGCACTTGGCTACGGCGACCCGGTGGGCGAGCCGGCGCTGCGCGACGCGATTGCTGCGCATTTGCGGATGGCGCGGGGCGTGCGCTGCGAGGGTTCGCAGGTGGTCATCACCGAAGGCGCGCAGGAAGCGCTGAACCTGTGCGTGCGGCTGTTCACGAATCCGCGCGACATCGCGTGGGTGGAAGATCCGGGCTATCGCGGCGCCAAAGCGGCTTTCACCCTCGGCGATCTGAGCATGCGGCCGATGCCGGTCGATCCCGAAGGCATCGCGGTGCCGCCCGACGCGTGGCGCACGCATCCTCCGAAGCTGATCTACACGTCGCCCGCGCATCAATATCCGACCGGGGCGGTGTTGTCGGTGGCGCGCCGGCTGGAACTGATCGCGCAGGCGCGCCGCTGCGGCGCGTGGCTGATCGAAGACGACTACGACGGAGAATTCCGCCATACCGGCGAGCCGATCGCCAGCATGCAGGGGCTGGTCGAGGACGCGCCGGTTTTGTACGTCGGCTCGTTCAGCAAAACGATGTTTCCGGCGCTGCGCATCGGCTTTGTGGTGCTGCCGCGCACAATCGCCGCGCACACGGCTGTCGCGGTGCAGGAGATGCTGCGCGGCGGGCATCGTCTGGAGCAACTGGCGCTTGCGCATTTCATCGACAGCGGCGAATTCGGGCGGCATCTGGGCCGCATGCGGCGTTTGTACCGGGAGCGCCAGCAGGCGCTGCGCGATGCGCTCACCGCGCATTTCGCGCCGTCGCAGATTCTGGGCGGCAATTGCGGCATGCATCTGACGCTTCGCTTGCCGTCGCACATTGCCGATCGAACCCTCGCCCAACGCGCGCTTGCCGAGCGGCTCAATCCACGTGCGCTGTCGGGTTTTGCATTGCAGCAGCGCGAGGAAACGAACGGGCTGGTGATCGGCTACGGCAGCACGCCAGCCGACCAACTGAGGCTGGCTGTCCGCGTCTTGGCCAAGCTTGTGGGCGAGGCGGCGAGCGGGTCGGCGAGCGAGTCGACAAGCGGGGCGGGAAGTAGGTCGGCAAGCAGCTCGGCAAACAGCTCGACATCCCGGCGAGCCGTGTAAGTTTTTGCGTTTGTCCGCGTGACCCATGTCGCGCTATCGTGTCGTTTATGCGCGGCGAATTCGGATTGCACGATGTCGACGAATCGCCCGCAGCTCATGCCCAGCGCAGCGCCTGCAACATCGCGCGACACGTGGCGAGCACCTGCCGAGCCGCAACCGGGCTCGGGCATGAAGAATGCCTTGCTTGTGGTTATCTTTGACGATCTATCCGACCGGAGACGACATGAAGGAAATCGAACCGACCGCTTGGTATGAGCTTGCCGCCCACACGCCCGTTCGTGACGGCTGGTACGAGGTGCAGTTGACGAGCGGCGACACGGCGTTTGCGAAATATGGCGACGGCGTATGGACCGAGAAACCGTTGCTGGTGTTCACGCACTGGCGCGGCCTTTCCGCCGATCCGTCGAAAGCGGCCGACGGCGAGGCCGAATCGATCGGCGCCGAGGCTACCGCGGCTCAAGGCGTGCGCGCCGCATGGAACGCGTTCTTCCCAGGACTCGGCGAAGAGCAGCACAAACCGCTTGATGCAATGCCCAACGGCAAAGCGCCGCATTGACGGCTAACGCAAGGATTGGGCGGCGGCTTGCGGCTGCCGCCTGATGCTATCTGTGCGAATCGGCTTGCCGTCCGGCAGCCAGTCTCACTTGACGAGGTACTCCGCGAACATCGCGCTTCAGGCGGCGAGTGCGGCTGCGTGGATTGCGGCGGCGAGGGCGATGGCCGGTGTGGTCAGCGGTTTCGCTCCGCCCTTGACCAACAAGGCCGCACCGGCCATTGATGTTTGCGCGAACGCTACGACGTCCGCGCCGTTTTCGTAGGCCGCGTCCGCAGCGGCGGCGATCATGGACAGGTAGCCTGCTGTGTCGTCTGCTCTGAAACGGTCCCATGCGCCACTCACCAACTGAACCTCGACTTCCGCGGCGGTGCGCGTGGCGGCTTGAGCGAACACGCGCGTGGTCGGGTCGAGTGTGGTGGAGACGGTGCATAGCACGACAACCTTGCCGCCATTCTCCACCGCGCGCCGAGCCAACGCGGCATCGGCCCGCAAAATGGGCACCGGTGCGGCTTGCGCGGCGAGGACGTCATTGACTGACGGGCCGAGCGTCGAGCAGTTGAGCAAAACAGCGTGCGCGTTGTCCTTCAGCGAGAGGAGCACCGCGCGGGTTTGTGACGCGATTGCCTCGGTCAAGCCGCCGGCCTGCTCAGCGGCCGCGAGCAAGTCGGCGCGGACCACGTGGGCTAACTCGAGTGCTTCGAATCCGGCGGCGCGGGCGGCTGCATCGAACAAGGCGATGTTGCTGTCAGCGGTGTGCAAGCAGACGATGCGCACGGTTTCTCCGACGGGTTGGGGTGGTTTTACATTCTCGCCTGGAATCGGCTGTCCGTCGTGCCGGATGCTTCAAAGCAAATCAGAAGGACTTGCGAACGCGGAATCGGATAAGCGCCGCGATTCCTGCGGGTCATTGGCCCAGGTAATCCATGCGGAAGAAGTTCGAGAAGCACCGTCCCTTGAGGTCGAGCGTGTCGAGATCTTTTGGGACACAGGTGAGCGTGATGGATACTTCGCTAATCAGGCGGCAGGAGCAGGAGACGACTGAATTGCCTTTATGTCGAAAGCGCAACGGGGCCCACGGCTCGCGTGCTGCCGGTTGCCTTCGGGTAGTGACCGGCCACAAGCGGTCGCCCGACGTACCCGTCTGGATTGTCGACAATCAAAAGGCAAGCGCCCCGGTTGTGTTAAAGGGCGCTCGGATTTGAGCCGATATTGCAAAAGTGGCTTGTCCTTACCTGACCGGTGGCTCATGAAAAGCTTACTATTTGCGCTCCTGCTGGTGGTCATTGCGCCGTCCACGTTCGCCTCACAGTGCGACGAAGCTTTGGATCAGAGAAGCATGAACGAATGCGCGTTCAAGCAATCCCAGCAACAAGACGTCGCTCTGCATAACGTCTACGAACACCTTTCTACGAAGCTAACTGACCATCAACGTGATCTGCTCAAAAAGACCGAGACCGCGTGGCTTGCCTACCGCGAATCAGCTTGTCGGTTTGCTGCAAGTGGAAGTGAAGGCGGGACGTCGTATGGCCAATGGCTTTCGATCTGCTCCCGAGAAATGACGCAAACCAGGATCCGGGAATTAGAGGGGTTGTCGCACTGTAACGCCGGGGACGGTGAGTGCCCGACACCTGCGGAGTGAACTACTCGGAGGGCTAACGTCGTTAATCGGAGAAGGGAGCACGTCAGTATGCGATTCGTGGTTCTTTGCGCAAATTGGTTGATAGTAGGCGCCATGGTGATCGGAATGGCTAATTCCGCGTTGCGATATCATGAAGTGGCTTTCTATCATTCGTTGGCGATCGCGCCGTTTGCCCTAGCCATTTGCGCCTTTCGCGCAAGATCACGTCGCTGGCTGAGATTTTTAGCATTTGGTGCAAACGCGGTGTACTCCCTGGTTTTTGTGGTTGGGATTGCCCAACTCCTGGGAACCTTCCAAGCCTCTTCGGCCGCGGCGTTGAGTGCTTTGATTGCGCTGCCGTGCATCGCTAACGCTTGCCTTACATGGCCGTGGATGAGTTCCGCCAATGATCAGCTTGCCGGTTGAGGAAAACTCGCCATCGGACCGGGTTCGGCCATGAGCGGTCACCCAGAGCCGCAAACATAATGTCCGAATTGCGCTGGACGTCGGCCGCCCAGCGGACAGTTGCATTCGGCTTGACCGGGTTGCTCGCCGAATTCAGGAACCACAGAGCGTGAAGTCGACGTCTTTACTCTCGATGACTCCGCCCCAGCGGCCCGGCGCCCTTTGATTGCTCCAGTACAGATTGGTGTGCCTGATCACGGCATCCGGTGGCGGCGCGCCCCTTTCCGTCATGTCATCCGTCGTATGGGCATCGCTGACGAGGATCGCGTCATAACCGCGCGCGAGTGCGCCATGCAGAGTCGAGCGTACGCACATGTCCGTCTGTGCTCCGGTCACAATGAGTTTGCCTACTCCGAGACTGGATAGCACCTCCTCGAGATCGGTGCCTTCAAACGCGTCTCGATAGCTTTTTTCGACAATCGCTTCCCTTGGCGCCGGAGCAAGTTCGGCAACGATCTGCCACGCTTCGCTGCCCGCCTCGAGGTCTTCGTCGGTGTGCTGAATCCAGATAACCGGCACGTGCGCGGTGCGTGCCCGCTCGATGAGCATGTTGACTGCGTCGAGCACTTCATGACGTCGATATGCATTCGCGACGACTTCATTTTGAAGATCGATAACGACAAGTGCGGTGTTGGGGCGATCGGCTATCGTAGTCACGAGCAGAGACCTCCTGAGATAAAAGCATATGTTAGCGGGATCTACTGCTCGCAATGCGAGGGCCGCCTTGAGATGTTAACCGGCCACTCGTACGTGGGTGGTGACGGTCCGTAACGGGTCGATCAGCGACAGTCGCGAGCGGCCGAGCGCTCGCAAAAAAGTGTCGACCGCCTTGGTTGATTCACCAACTGTGCCAGCAGCTCTTCCCCTACCTGGCACAGTTTTTACTTTCTGTGTCGTGCGACACATTGCACCCGCTTCGCGCGTCCCCGCTACAATCTGCGTGATCCATTTGACGCGGAAGAGCACGTATGAAAGTCACCCGGGAACCCGTCGCATTGTCGCGGGCCACGCAGTTGCTGAATCATGGGCCCGTCACGATCATTACCAGCGCGCATGGCGGCCGCTCGAACGTGATGGCCGCGTCGTGGGCGATGCCGCTCGATTTCACGCCGCCGAAGGTCGTGGTGGTGGTGGACAGCCGTACTCTCACGCGGCAACTGATCGAAGCGAGCGGCGTGTTCGGGCTGCAACTGCCGAGCCGCGGATTCGCCGCGCAGACGCTGGCAGTGGGCACGAACGCGGGCGCTGAGCTCGACAAGTTCTCGGCCTTCGACCTCGAGACCTTCCCTGCACAAGAAATCGATGTGCCGATGCTGGCGGGCTGCATCACGTGGATGGAATGCAAGGTGATTCCGGACGATAGCCAGCGGCACGATCTGATCATTGGCGAAGTGGTCGCCGCCTATGCGGACAGCCGCGTCTACTCGAACAACCGCTGGCACTTCGGTGACGACCCCGATCTGCGGACGTGCCACTACGTGGCGGGCGGAACCTTCTTCGCCACAGGTGACGCGTTTGAAGTCGAGCCGGTAGCGAGCGGCGCGGGGAATTGATCGGTTAGCGGCTATCGTTCTGCTCCCTGGCAAGCGTATCTCACGTAGTGCCGTCGGCAAACGCCGTGAGTGCCTCGCCCGCCAGCCGGTAGCGAACCCATTCGCTTTGTGCGCTCGCACCGATCGATTCATAGAAGCCGATCGCCGGTTCGTTCCAGTCGAGCACGCTCCATTCGAAGCGCCCACAGCCTGTTTCGCATGCAATCTGCGCGAGGTGGCGAAGCATCTGTTTGCCCGCGCCGCTGCCGCGCGACTTCGGCGAGATGTACAGGTCTTCCAGATAGAGCCCCTGTTTGCCGAGCCACGTCGAATAGGAAAAGAAGTAAACGCAAAAGCCGATCGGTTCTCCATTCATTTCGCAGATCAAAGACTTGGCCGTGGAGGTGACGGAGAACAGGCTCGTTTCGATGTCTTCAACAGTCGCGACCACTTCGTGCTCCGCTTTTTCATACACCGCGAGTTCGGTGATGAAGCGGAGAATCAAGGCGGCGTCTGCTGCGTGCGCGGGGCGGATGTGGATGGTCAAGGTGAGAGGCTCGATCGGTTGGACGGTGAATCGAAGTTTAGCGAAGAAGCGTCGGCTTCGCCTCAAGCCTCCATCGTATCGGCTATCGAGATTGCAATTGACGCATCGTCGCAAAATCGTTTACTGTCGATCCATGGACTTCCACTCGATTCCCTTCGCTGCCGTCACCACCACGACGACCACCTTCACAGGCGGGTCGTCTGGAGGTTGCGCACGCTAGAAGCAGGAAGCTGTGGCAGACCACCAAAGGCCCCGCCGGAAACGGACGGGGCCTTTGGCGTTTCTGGACCCCCGTTTGCGGCATCGATCCTCAGTATCTGCAAGATCAAATCAAACGGAGTGTCATCGTGAACGACATCGACCATCGTGTACTGGGCAACAAACTCGACCTCTTTCATCAGCAGGAAGAAGGCGCCGGCATGGTTTTCTGGCACCCACGCGGCTGGGAACTGTACCGCGTGCTGGAAGACTATATCCGTGCCCGCATGCGGCGCGCGGGCTTTCGCGAGATCCGTACGCCCCAACTGCTGGCACGCTCGTTGTGGGAAAAAAGCGGCCATTGGGAAAAGTTCGGCGCGGCGATGTATTCGCTGGCCGACGCGGAAGAAGGACGCGCGCTGTGTTTGAAGCCGATGAGTTGTCCGTGTCACGTGCAGGTGTTCAACCAGCGTGTGCGGTCATATCGCGAGCTACCGGTTCGGTATAGCGAGTTCGGCGCGTGTCATCGTGACGAACCTTCGGGGTCGCTTGAAGGGCTCAAGCGTACGCGTGCGTTCGTGCAGGACGACGCGCATGTGTTCTGCACGGAGGCGCACATCGAAGCCGAAGTGGGTCGCTTCTGTTCGCTGCTGCGCGCTGTCTATGCGGACCTCGGTTTCCCTGACTTCAAGGTAGCGCTCGCCACGCGGCCCGCGATGCGCGCGGGCAACGATCAAACGTGGGATCGCGCGGAAGAGGCGCTGGCCAATGCAGCGCGTGCAGCAGGCCTTGAATTCGACGTACTCGAAGGAGAGGGCGCGTTTTACGGCCCGAAACTGGAGTTTCATTTGAGTGACAGCCGTGAACGCAACTGGCAATGCGGCACGATCCAGCTCGATTTCGTACTGCCCGAGCGGCTCGACGCGGAGTTCGTCAACGAGCGCAACGAACGCGAGCGGCCGGTGATGATTCATCATGCGGTGCTTGGCAGCATGGAGCGCTTTATCGCGATGTTGCTCGAACATCACGAAGGATGGCTGCCGGTGTGGCTCGCGCCCGAACAGGTTGTGGTCGCGACGATCAGCGATGCGAATGCGGCTTATGCACAGGAAGTGATGCAGGCGCTCGACGACGCCGGCGTAAGAGCGCTGCTCGACGGCCGACCGGAGCGATTGGAGAAGAAGATCGTCGACGCAAGGGAAAAGCAGGTGCCGATTTTTGTCGCGGTCGGGTCGCGCGATGAACGCGATCGGACGATCAGTATTCGTAGGCGCGACGGACGGCAGTCGACGTTTGTGCTCGCGGAGGGTGTTGAGCATTTGCGGCTGGCTGCGTTGCCGCCTGCCGCGTTTGTTGAAAAATGTCGAATGATCACCACACGATTCGCGTCTTTGGAAGCGCCGCTTTGAGATCGTCGACGTTCCTGGCCTGGGTACCATACAGAACAAGCTCTCGCAGGCCTGTGAGCCCTTTCAGCGCGTCGACGTCTTCGACAGGGGTGTTCGCGAGGTAGAGTTCCTGCAAACCGGTCAAACCTCGCAGTGGATCGACGTTTCGAACCCTGGTGCGAAAGAGATTGAGCATTCGCAGGCTTTTCAGGTCTGTCAGCGCCTCGATGTTCTGGACCCGGGTGTCGGCGAGATTGAGCCTTTGAAGACGGGTGAGTCCCTTCAATGCATCGATGTTCGTCACTTGCGTGCGAGCGAGCACCAGCGTGTCCAGCTGCGGCATGCCCTGCGCCGCGTCGATATCGTCGACCTTTGAGCCGTCCAGCACGAGCGTCCTGAGCGAGGACATTCCCTTTAGTGCGTCGATGTCTCGCAGCGGCGTGTTCGCCAGATAGAGCGCTTGCAGACCGCTGAGCTTTTTCAACTCACTGATGCTGTCGAGCTGGGTTTCGTTGAGGTCGAGCGTCTGCAAGGAGGCGAGCTGGCTGAGCGCGTCGATGTTCCGGACGTTCCTCGCGCCCCCGAGTTTGAGCGTTTCCAGATGAGGCAAATCTTCGAGCGGATCGAGATCGCGAACCTGTGTATCCCGCAGGTCGAGTTCTCGCAGATCGCGCAGGTTCTTGAGCGCGTCGAGATTCGAGACGTGGGTATCCCAGAGGTTCAGCGATTGCAGACCGGTCAGCCCTTTTAGCGCGGCGATGTTTTCGACTTCGGTGCGATGGAGCACGAGCCTTTTCAGCGAGTGCATGTCCTTCAGGAAGTCGATGTTCCAGACGGGCGTGTTCGTCAGGTCAAGCGATTCCAGATCGTCCAGTTCCTTCAGCGAATCGAGGTTATCGATCTGGGTGCCGCCCAGATTCAGTTCGATCTTGCGGTCGGCATTCTTTAGATGGGGCAAAGCGGCCGCGACCTGAGATGCCGTCATTGTCGGTTTCGCCCGCAACGCCAGGCATTCCGAGTCGGGCGTGGCTGTCGACGCGCCGCTGTCGTTGCAGGTGCCTTTGATGAATCCCAGTTCGCTCAGCGCCCGTTCATCCGGGCTCTTGTGGAACGGGTTGAAGATCAGCAGCAAGATGCCGAGCAACAGCACGATTGCGCCGCCGATGGCCCACGGCTTGATGATTTGCCGCAAGGACGGGTACGGACCTTCAGCGCTTGAGTTCGTGGTTGGCGGCGGGGTTTCGGGCACGACGGACTCCGTTAGGACAGGCTTCCTCCTTTATACACGAAGAGCGGGGCGCGTTCTGCCTAGGCAACGTCGCTCTCACCGAAGCGCGTCGCCGCGATGGCATCCTTGCTTGTTTATCTTTTGGTTAGCCCACGTGTAGGAGGGTGTGTGTCGTGCGAACCTTGGGGCGGCCGGTCGCGCAGCAACAGGGGCATCAACCGCCGGTGGGCTGTCTGCGCCGCCCACTCGCAATATGCGGCGCTGCCGAGCACCCAGCCCTTGAGCGTCGACTGCATCAGGTCATTGACCTCGCGTTCGTCAAGAGCCTGTACGCCCAAATCGCGGTAAGCCTGGTGGCGCTCGCACGGTGTATTGCCGAGCGCCCGGTAGAGTGGATGGTCCTTGATGAAGTTATCGACACGCAACCCGACGTGGTGTGTGTAGCTAGACCACGGGTAGTTTCCCGGCTCGGCTACAAGGCGGTTGCGCACCGGCGCATGGTCGATGACCTGGCTCGCGAGCAGGAAATACCGATCGGGCTCAATCACTGTTGCCCGGTACCCGCCACGCCACACCGTTCCGCGGCGTCCATGGCGGCGATTGAAGGTGTCGACATAGCGACGGCCGACCGCCTGCATCGCCACGGCCACGCTCGACTCGTATGAAGGCGTGACGAGGAACTGTATCGCGTCAGGCATGAGTACCCATGCGTGGACTGCCAGATCGGCGACGCGCGCTGCGTCTGCCAGGCAGGCGAGGAAGTACAGGTAGTCTCCTTCGTCCAGGAATGCGGGCCCCGTGAGCTCCTGCAGGATAACGTGCTGCGGTTGTTCTGGGACGTAGTGCCGTGCAAGCCGTGTCATGCTGAATTAACCGGAAATCCGATGTGAGAAAGCGATCCGACAGATATCGAATACGCGACTGTGCGTCACGTGTTCATGGGAGGAAATTCTATCGGTCATATGCGCGCGTTCGCATCACGAATAGGCCTTTTTTCTGGCCTCTTTTCGCTGATTTGCCGTTCGCAGCAAGTATCTGTTTTATGCCGCTGCTGCGCGGGGTAATCTACAGACAAATGCCGAAGTAGTGCGGTGTGATCTGTTCGTTAATTCGGCAGGCGCCTCGGAAGATCCGTGATGCACGGCCCACAGGATCGGGCGTGCCCGAGGCACGATGCAAGCACCTGCTCGCCGAACCATTTCTGCATGTCCAGGTTGTCGTGCACGCTGCCGTCTCCACCGCCTAAGGAGCCGCCCTGGAAAATACCGAAGCCGGGCGGCTGTCCATTCCAGTACCGAGCCTCATCGCGTTATGTTGACTTCCCGAATTCGTGATATCGACAATCCATCTTCGTTGATCTCGAAGAGTGTTACGGAGATGCCGTAATCGTAAAGATACGCTTCACGATTCTGATAAGTTACCCCCTTGTCGCTCATCGATTTGCAGCTGACATCCACGGCCTCGCCAGTGAAATCCTTGAATACTTGAGATGCAGGGTACTTATCGAAAGATTCACAGCGCGAACCTGGCCCGGTACCCGAATCACGCTGGAGCGGGGGTGACAGGTAGACCGAATTCGGTCCAGGGATCGGACCACCATTGTCCAATATGGGGTACGCGTCAGGTGCCAGAAGCCTTGGGGTTGGATAGCGGACGCTTCCACTAATGGGTTGGGCTCTGATGGACTGGTAGCCGTATTCCGTCGAAAGATATCCGTACTTCGGTCGCTCAGGATGATCAAGGCCGAACCGATTGACCAAGCCGGTGTCACGCAGGTTCCAGTATGTCTCTTCGTATGGCGTGCTCTTCTCGTGCGCGGTTGAATTCTCCTCGTCGCCCGCAATGACAATCTTTGCGTATCCGAGCGGTCGAGAACCTGGCGCGGGTAGCCGCTGCTGGAGACCGGCTGGGAGGGTGTCGAGAGCAAAGTGTGAACTCAGGTATTGATCCGGCGTTCGCAGCACGTGTTCGAACGCAGTTCCAGACCAAGGCGCAGACAGCATGTCCCAGGTGACGATGCGCCTGGTAGGCTCCGGTGTTTGCAGCAGAGTCCGAAGCATTGTGGTCATCTGTATGCAGACATCTGTGTCCGACTTGCCCGGGGGATCTTCCGCTGATGGAAATGCGGTGTCGACGTGCCGGCGCCTCAGCGCAGCTTCAACGCGCCCTTCGACCTCTGATTCCGCTCGTAATGCCTGGTCGACTGGATACGACTCTGCATCTCCCTGCGCATGCGCGGCAGTGTGCAGGAGGACGTCGACAACCTTCATCATTTCGTCGAGCTGCCTGGCCGACAGCAGTTCAAGCAGTTTGTTGTCGCCTTTCCGTGATGCAAAGAGTGCCTGACACTGAGGCTTTGTCAGAGTCGAAGCATAGTCTGCAAACAATTTGACTAACATGAGCCGTTGTTCCGGCTTAAGCCTCGCGCCCGCAGAAAAAACGGGCTTGTCGCCAGACGCTTTCAGGTCGACGCCGCCGTTCTGATAAAGCAGCGCTCTTAAATCGGCGTCGACAAAGCTACGCTCGAACCAGCGGCCGGCTACTTGCCCTTTCTCGCTTGCAGGGTCTAGTCCCATACCCCTGACGGCTTGTTCAATAACGGCTCGTGGTAGCGTCGAGGGCATTGCCTGACTTTGCGGTGCACTTGCCAGGCCTTGCTGCGAAGGCGGAGCTTCGGCGGCATGCAAATTAGATAGGCCAATCAGACCACATACGGTTGCCGCGAACAGGGAAAGCTTCATTGAAATTCTCGAGAACAGGTCCACGTCGTTAACGACAAATCTGCTAACGACTTTAGGCGTGCTTTTTTGACGCTAAAGATTGGCTTTTCGAACGCCGTTAAGCGTGTATGCCAATCTTTTTTCGACCGATGAGTAGCCACCGAGTCCCTGGCATGTTTGCCGTATGCATGGCACTTGTAAGCCTCCCAGTAGCGGCGGAAGTCTGGCAGCCGATTACGGCGAAAGGCGACCTCGACTATCTCGTCGATTCCGTGCACAGAATTGGAACCCATGTGTACCTGATTGAGCGCGGCACGGCCAATTCGGCCCAAGGGCCGTTGAAGTTTGAAGCGCCCATTGAGCTCGATTGTTCGCAACACGCGCTTCGCATGGCATGGGGAGACGTCCTTGTCGGGGGGCGCACGGCTCAACGGTCGTACGGCAAAAGTGTCGGGCACTATGCGGCCATGCCCTTCGTCTCGGCGCCCGCCTCGGCGTATGGCGAAGCCATTCTTCAATGGGCATGCCGCCTACCGGTGCAACCGGAGCGACTAGTCAACGTCGGTCATTCCAGCGGCGACAAACTGATTCAGATCGATGCGCACAGCATCAATCAATCCGGCGAATACACATCGCTCTGGACGCGGTACGACTATCCTCAAATCCAGTTCGATCCACCCTATGACGCACCGTATGACTCCAAGCGAGAATTCGTCACGGTGAATTGCAGGACTAGTCGTTTTCGAATTTTGGTCGGCTATGACTTTACGCCCGAAGGCGCAGTCACCGACAACATGATCGCTCGCGACGACGCCGAGACGCCTATCGATTCGACTGACGACTATGAAGTCGCGATAAAGGCGGTTGCTTGCGGAAAACCCGTTGACCCCGAAACCTACAGCGGTATCGGCGGCGAGACCCTCAGGGCCAAACAGCCGGTCTCCGCGGATGTCGACATCGACAGCATACCGGCTTCCCCGGCGGTGATCGCGCCGGCCCAAAGTTTCTATTCGATACTTCCAGAAAGGCCGCCATTCACGACGGCGCGGATTGTGGAAACGTCGAAGAGCAACAAGCTACCCACGACCCGTATCGCGATCGACATTCGGCCGACAACGGGCAATGTGGAGCGAATTCGGGAAATCTACAGTTCCGACTTCTTCGTCGATCGTGACATGCTTGGACTGGTCCAACTTAAGTCCAAGATGAATATGCGGAGTTCAGAAAGCAGGACCGTGTATGTCGCGCAAACACTGACGGTCAACGCGGACGCGTGGAAAGAAGGCGGAGAAGTATCGTTCGTGACCGAAGGCCACAACGTACCTGGCCGGGACAAGCTCCAAAAATATGGACTGAATTGTCATATCGGGTCGCATGTCGAGGCGAAGCTCGTGAATGCAGGACTCGGCGGATACGCGTGGCCACTCGACTGCAAGAGGCTCAACGGCGACGTAGCCAAGGGATACTACATCGAAGCACTTGGTTTTTTCATCACCACGCACGAGGATTCCAAAGACTTCGGTGTGAGTGATACGACTGTCGACAGTGTGACTATCGAACGCTAGGAAAGGTCCGATCAACTACCCGTCAGGCCGAACACAAGCCACCCTCGTCCTATCTCTCCTTATCCGTTCGGCCAAATCAAACATTTAGCCTACAAGATTGAAGGCAATCTCGGCGGCCTGCCTTATAATTACCAAGTCGTCGGGAGACACCCGGCGGCCAGGTTTAGCAGCCTGATCGTTACGTCCGCACACCCCGCTTAGGCGGGAGTGCGTCTGCTGCTGCACGTCTATATTCCTATGGGCGGGTCGTGGTGGGGGAGCCGCAAGGCTCGCCGGATTGACGTAACGCCGGTCTGCTAACCCCGTCACGTGCCCGCTCACCCCTTGCAAGCGAGTGTCGGGCGATCCAGGAAGTAACAGGGAGGTCGCACCATGAGCAAGTCCAACAAAAATCAACCCGTTTCACGTCCGCCTGTCGACGCACTCCAGTACGAAAAGCTTGCCCTGTCCGCATTCGATCTATGCGGCCGGCACCTGGCTCAACTGGATACCTTGATTACACTTGCGTCCTCGATATGTAGGAATCCTTCCATCACGCTTGAGGAAAGACGGCGTCGTCAGACGCTTCTCGAATTGCTGGTGGACACGGCGGAGCAATATCAGCAGGAACTCGAATGCGACCGCGAGTTGTACAAAGTGATTGCACTCGATGCGAAGGGCGTTCCGCAAAGCCGCATCACGGCACGCCACGCAGCGAACCTGCTTGCAGCAGTGGTGGCCCAACGAGCAGGAGAACCGATAGCCACCGCAGACGCACCGCAACGGCAAACCCCGGCAGAGAAAAATGCCGCAACAGTAGGGGCCGACGCGCTGCAGCAACCGGTCGTCACGTCACACTAGATAATCAAGACGGGCCATCGGGGTAGTCGGGCTGTACAGCCGGGTCGCTCGGAAATCGACCGCGCTGAGACGATTGTCGTCCGTCCCAGTGCGGTCACATGACCCAGATCATCGGCAATCCGTGTCACACGGCGCAATATCACCGGCGCTACCATAGCGGCTACATAAAATATGTCACACCAATCTGCCAATAGAGCGCTTAAAGTAGGAGAAAGCACCTCGGTGCCGGTTGTCGGTCTGAGTTGCCCCGCCGGTCTAAGCCGAGCGTCGTCACGCGCTTTTTCGAGCGCGAGCAGCGGATGCCGTGTCGCGCGAAGCGGCGCGTATTTCTGAGGTTCATGACATGGACAATGCCGCCAAAGGTGCTGCTCGCACCCGTATCCAGCCGCGCCGGGCAGTTGCTGAGTTTGGCAGGGTTCTCTGGTATCTGCGCGCCATTCTGGCGATGCTGCTGATACTTTTCCTCATTTTGTCGGTTGCCATGTATTACGTTGGAGGAGCGGTCGATGCAGCCACGCGCACGCCCTCATCGCTGGGCCACACTTTCTATTTTTGCGCGGTCACGGCGCTCACTATCGGCTACGGCGACGTGGTGCCGACCACTACGCCTGGCCTCATCATCGCGGTTCTGCTCGGACTGCTCGGCGTGTTGATAACGGGTGTGGTAACGGGTTCCGCTGTTTATGCCATCCAGCAGGCCGCGCATCTGACCGGGCGCCCCGAAGCGCGGTAGCCGACTACAACGAATATGTCATACCAGGTGGTCGCTACGTCTCCTAATATGTGTAGTTAGCGTACTGATGCGCTTTTTACCGTGTGCCGGCATGTGAATTCGAGGTCGGTACCACTGGCAGGCGGTATCCACTCAAGAGGGTAGCGATCATTATGACCAGTCAATCGAATTCGCGGGGCGTGATCGGCGTCATCACCTTGCTCTTTACGGTGCTGACCGCGCTCTATCTGTTGATCGGCGGCGCATGGCTGCTCGCGGTCGGCGGCTCGGCGTACTACGTCATCACCGGCATCGCGCTGTTGGGCGTGGCCTGGCTGCTTTGGCGACGCAGTCCCGCGGCGCTCGTACTTTATGCACTCGTGCTTATCGGCACGGCGATCTGGGCACTCTTCGAGTCGGGTCCGGACTTCTGGGCACTCGCGCCACGCTCCGGTGTGCTTGTCATTTTCGGCGTGTGGTTGCTGCTGCTCGTGAGCTGGCGGCTGGAGGGCGAGCGCAAGCTGGGTGTGGCGTCGCTCGTCGTCGCGCTCGTGGCATGGGCGGGCGTGCTCGTGTACGCGGACTCCAACGATCCGCAACAGGTCAACGGCACACTGAACGCTGCCGCGCCCGCGAGCGTCGCCAGCACGGGGATCGACGCCTCCGACTGGCCCGCCTACGGGCGCACCCAGGAAGGCACGCGCTACTCGCCATTGCAGCAGATCACGCGTGACAATGTGAAGAACCTCCAGGTGGCGTGGACCTTCCGCACGGGTGACATGAAAGGGCCCAACGATCCTGTCGAGATCACCAACGAAGTCACGCCGATCAAGATCGGCGATCTGCTTTACCTATGCTCGCCGCATCAGATCCTGTTCGCACTCGACGCGAAAACGGGCACGCTCAAGTGGAAGTTCGATCCGCGACTGAAGAACGATCCGTCTTTCCAGCACGTGACGTGCCGCGGCGTGTCGTATGTCGATCTGTCGGCCAGTGCCACGGCGGCCGCACCCACAGCGACACCAGCGAGAGATGCCGCTGCACCCACAGACGCCTCGGGCGCCGCTGCCACAGCCGCCTCGGGCGCCACAGTCGCCGACGCCTCAGGCGCTGCACCCACAGCCGCCTCGGGCGCCGCAGTCGCCGACACCTCAGGCTCTGCCACCACGGCCGCTTGTACGCGCCGCATCTACCTGCCGGTCAACGACGGCCACCTCTACGCGCTCGACGCGCTGACGGGCCAACGTTGCGCGGGCTTCGGCAACAACGGCGACCTCGACCTTCAACATGCCCAGCCCGTCACGACGGCGGGCATGTACGAGCCTACCTCGCCGTCGATTATCACCAGCAAGGTGATCATCGTGGCAGGCGCGGTGGAGGACAACTTCTCGAACCGCGAACCGTCAGGCGTCATCCGCGGCTTCGACGTGCGCACGGGCGAATTGCTCTGGGCGTTCGATCCGGGCGCGAAGGACCCGAATCACATTCCGGATCCGGGCGAACATTACACGTGGAATTCGCCCAACTCGTGGGCTCCCGCCGCCTACGACGCGAAGCTCGACATCGTCTATCTGCCGATGGGTGTGAAGACGCCGGATATCTGGGGCGGCGACCGGACGCCGGAGCTGGAACAATACGCCACCGGGCTGCTCGCGCTCAACGCCTCGACGGGCAAGCTCGCCTGGTTCTACCAGAGCGTGCACCACGATCTGTGGGACATGGATCAGCCGTCGCAGCCCACGATCGCCGACATCACCGGCAAGGATGGTAAGACCGTGCCGGTCGTGTACGCGCCGGCCAAGACCGGCAACCTGTTCGTGCTCGACCGCCGCACAGGTGTGCCGGTCGTGCCGGCGCCCGAAAGGCCCGTGCCGCAGGGCGCGGCCCCCGGCGACCACGTTGCGCCGACCCAGCCGTTCTCACAGCTCACATATCGTCCGTCGAAGAACCTCACCGACGCCGACATGTGGGGCGCGACGATGTTCGACCAGCTGGTGTGCCGCGTGATGTTCCACCAACTGCGGTACGAGGGCACCTTCACGCCGCCGTCGCTACAGGGCACGCTCGTGTTCCCGGGCAACCTGGGCGTGTTCGAGTGGGGCGGTCTTGCCGTCGACACCGACCGCCAGATTGCCGTCGCGAACCCGATCGGCTTGCCGTTCGTCTCGCGCCTGATTCCGCGCGGGCCGGGCAACCCGCTGGAACCGGAGCCCGGTGCCAAGGGCAGCGGCACGGAGTCCGGCATCCAGCCGCAGTACGGCGTGCCGTTCGGCGTGACGATCAATCCATTCCTCTCGCCGCTGGGCTTGCCGTGCAAGCAACCCGCATGGGGCTACGTCTCGGCGATCGATCTCAAGACCAATGAGATTGTGTGGAAGAAGCGCATCGGCACCGTGCGCGACAGTTCGCCTATTCCTCTGCCGTTCAAGATGGGCATGCCGATGCTGGGCGGTCCGATTGTCACTGCGGGCGGTGTCGTCTTCATTGGTGCGACGGCGGACAACTACATCCGCGCGTTCGACGTGAACAACGGTGAGTCGCTCTGGCAGGCGCGCCTGCCCGCAGGCGGACAAGCCACGCCGATGAGCTATTCGATCAACGGCCGTCAGTACGTCGTGATCGCGGCGGGCGGGCATGGCTCGTTCGGCACCAAGCTCGGTGACTATGTGATTGCCTACGCGTTGCCATAGTAGTAAGCGGCACGCGCCGCTTTTGCTGGAATCCGCGCGGCGCATTGAATGCGCCGCGTTCCATATCGGGCGGCGTCTCGTACGTTGTGGCCGGTCGCCGGCTTTCTGTCGTTCGTGCCTCGCCGGTCTACAATCATTTATATGACCCTGATCACGCGTTGGCCGCGCGCTGGCTCCAACGCGCGCATTGACGCACCGGTCAGCCAGGTTCGCAGCAGAAAAGCGGTTTAAGCAGACCTGATCGCAGCCAGCCACGCGTGGCGTCCCGGCAAAGGAGGGGCGATGCATTGGCAACCAAGCTCCCGGGTGACCGTCAGACGCGTTGCAATCATGGTTGCGGTCGTCGTGGTCGCCCTGATCGTCCTCGGGCGCCTCACCGGCGTCGTGGTCGACTGGCTGTGGTTTGCTTCAATCGGTTACGTCGACGTTTTCTGGACGACAGTCTCCGCCAAGGCGTTCCTTTTTATCGCCGTGTTCGCTGTGTCCGCGAGCGTGATCGCTGCATCGGGGTTCCTTGCGCATCGTTACGCGAGGCGCCCCGGTAGCTGGCAAGTGGAGACGGCCCGTCTGTCGGGTACGCCGGAGTTCATCAGCGAACTCGCAGACCAGCTCGCGCCGCGCATCCCCTGGCGCACCAGCATTGCGGGCAGTGCCATTGTCCTGGCGCTGATCATCGCCGGCGGCGAATTCTCCAACTGGGAC
Source organism: Paraburkholderia caffeinilytica (assembly GCF_003368325.1). Taxonomy (NCBI): domain Bacteria; kingdom Pseudomonadati; phylum Pseudomonadota; class Betaproteobacteria; order Burkholderiales; family Burkholderiaceae; genus Paraburkholderia; species Paraburkholderia caffeinilytica. The sequence goes on from NZ_CP031466.1 coordinate 3,453,522, forward strand.
CTGGCGCTGCGCTTCCTGCATCAGGTGCCCTATGGCGACCGCGATCCTGTCTTCGGTCGGGACATCAGCTTCTATCTGTTCTCGCTACCCGCCTATCTTGCGTTCAAGAACTGGCTGCTGCAGTCGATCTTTTGCAGTGCGATCGTGGCAGGCGTGGTTTATGGGGTACGCGGCGACATCACGTTCGAGCGAACGCCACGCGGACTCTCAGCCGCTGCCACCGCTCATGGCTCAGCGCTGCTCGGCGCCTTCTTTCTTCTGAAGGCCTGGTCCTACGCACTCGACCGCTTCTTGCTGCTTTACGGCGATAACGGCGTCGTGGTCGGCGCCGGCTACACCGACATCCACGTCGAGCTCCCGGTCTTGTGGGTGCTCATCGGCCTTGCCATCGTTGCGGCCGTCGCGTCATGGATCAACATGCGCTGGCGGGACTATCGGATTCCCGCCGTCTCGGTGTTGCTGGTGTTCGGCACCTCGTTCGTGTTCGCCTTGATCTACCCGGCGCTCTTCCAGCGCCTCTATGTCAAACCGAGTGAACTGCAACTGGAGATGCCTTATATCAAACACAATATCGCGCTCACGCGAATGGCTTACGGCCTCACCCAGATCGCGGTAAAGCCGTTTCCGGCCGAGCAGGAATTGAATCTCGCCTCGCTCGACGCCAATCGCGCGACCATCGACAACATCCGCCTGTGGGATGTGCAACCGCTGTTGGATACCTACGCGCAGTTGCAGGAGATCAGGACTTACTACAAATTTTTCTCCGTCGACATCGACCGTTACCGTCTCGACACCGGTTACCGGCAGGTCATGCTGTCAGCCCGCGAACTGGAGCCTTCGATGCTTCCCGCGAACGCCCAGACCTGGGTGAACCTTCATCTCCTGTTCACACATGGCAATGGCGTGGTGATGTCGCCCGTCACCGAGAAATCGACGGAAGGTCTGCCCTCTTTCTATCTGCAGGATATTCCGCCTGTCGCCCAGGGCGGACCGGTCATTCGCGAGCCGCGTCTGTATTTCGGGGAAGGGGGTGAGGGCTACGTCATCGTAAAAGGCAGTGTCCCCGAATTCGACTACCCCAAGGGCAAGGACAATGTTTACACCACTTATAGCAGGAGCGCCGGCATCGCCATTGGCAGCACCGCGCGCCGCAGCCTCTTCGCCTGGCAGTTCGACGATCCGAACATCCTGCTAACCGACTACATCACGAACGACAGCCGCATTCTGCTGCACCGTAACATTCAGGACCGGGTGCGCACGATTGCGCCGTTCCTTAGGCTCGACCGTGATCCCTATCTCGTCACGAGCAACGGACGCCTTTTCTGGATGCAGGACGCCTATACGACGAGTAGCTGGTTCCCCTACGCCCAACCGGGTTTCGACGATGGCGCCAACTACATCCGCAACGCCGTCAAGGTGGTGATCGACGCCTACGATGGAACGGTCGATTTCTATGTCAGCGATCCTAACGATCCGATCTTGCAAACTTATCAAGGCATTTTTCCGAGTCTGTTCAAGCCGCTCGCGGCGATGCCGCAGGATCTTCGGCAACATGTCCGCTACCCCGAAGATCTGTTTCTGATCCAGGCGCAACTTTATCGGGCTTACCACATGGATGCGCCAGAGGTTTTCTACAATCGCGAGGATCTCTGGCAGTTCCCTCGGGAACTGATCGGCATTGATGGTGGGAATAGTCCCGGCACGCCGATGACGCCTTACTACATGATCATGCGGCTGCCCGATGAACCGCGCGAGGAATTCGTCCTGATGCTGCCGATGGTGCCCAGCCAGCGCGACAATATGATCGCGTGGCTCGCCGCGCGTTGCGATCCACCCAACTACGGCAAGCTTATCGTCTACGCGTTCCCGAAAGACAAGCTCGTCTATGGGCCGTTCCAGATCGAGGCGCGCATCCAGCAGAACACCGAGATTTCGCAGCAGATTTCGCTGTGGAACCAGATGGGCTCGCGCGTCATTCGCGGCCATCTTCTCGTCGTACCGATTGAGAACTCGATCCTCTATATTTCTCCGCTCTACTTGCGCGCGGAGTCGGGGCAGTTACCCGAATTGAAGCGGGTGATCGCCGCGTATGGGGATCGGGTGGTGATGAAAGAGACTTTGGGTGAAGCGCTGGCGGCGCTGTTCAAGGAAAGCGCGCCGCTCGCGTCGCAACCTCAGGGCACGGCGGATGCGCGTGCCCGCGAGGCGCTTGCGCACTATGATCGTGCGATCGAGCGATTGAAGGCGGGAGACTGGAGTGGGTTCGGGGCGGAACTGGATGCGTTGCGGCCGCTGCTCGATGAGCTGGGTGGCGGGCGGCGGGAGGGGAAGAAGTGATGTGTTGGGGGTACGGTTTGGGCTCGTGCGATTCGCTTTTCTCATGGAATTCTCCCGCCCGGCAGCGCCCATTGCTGGACGCCACCTGGCTTTGACGTTACTCGACGAAGTCCGTCGCTTCGGATGAGCCTCTCCATGCCTCGATGTCCTGTTGGACCGCCGCGGCTTTTTGCGCCGCCAGTTCGTTGGCGATCTTGCCGGCGAACAGGTGCAATGGCGGCTCGGCAACATCCACGGCCTGCATGATCAACATGGCCAACTTGTCCGGGTCTCCGGCCTGACGACCGTGCAGTGTTCCCAGGTGCAGATCGAGCGACGCCTTGGCTTCGGTGTATTCATCGATCTGTCGTTTGGCCACCGCCAACGCGCCGCTCGACAAAAACTCCGTGCGAACCGGCCCGGGGTACACCACCGTCGCGTTGATGCCGAACTCCGCCACCTCGGCCGCGAGCGACTCGGTCAGGCCCGCGAGCGCGAACTTGCTCGCCACATAGCTGCCCCAGCCGGCGTAGCCGCCCTGATAGCCGACGATCGAGGCGATGTTGACGACATGTCCCCCGCGCTGCTCGCGCAGATGTGGGAGCGCGTGCCGCAGCACCGTCAGCGGCGCGAACAGGTTGACCTCGAAATTCTGCCGAAGCTCGTCGTCCGAAAGGGCTTCGACGGTTCCTTGTTGTGCGTAGCCCGCGTTATTGACGATCACATCGATCTTGCCAAACGTCTTGATGGTTTGCGCGATGGCGGAGCGCACGCTCTGGTCGTCGGTCAGATCCACTTGCAGCGGGAGAAACCGCTCCGCAGCGGGGCCGATCGCTTCCGTCAGCGACGCTACGGTGCGCGAGGTCGCGGCGACGCGATCGCCACGCGCGAGGAGTTGCCGTACGAGTCGTTGGCCGACGCCTTTCGATGCGCCAGTGACGAACCAGATTTTCATAGACTTGTTCATGATAGTTTCCTTGATCAATAAGTCATGCAAATTTATATGGAGGCAATGCTTTTAAGAATGTTGCCGCGGTTTTACTCGAGCGCCGCGCTCATCCCACCGTCCGCCATCACGACCGCGCCAACGATGCAGCTGGCTTTATCGGACGCCAGAAAGGCGATCACTTCAGCAATTTCTCGCGGATCGGCCGCCCGCTTGATCGGCGCGTGCTTGCCGCGCCGGTGACGATGGCAACCTTGCCGCTGAACGGCTGATTGGCGGATGCATGCGAAGTCATGGTGGATTTCTCCGTGGAGATGAGGATCGTTAGAAAGGGCTCGCTGTCGGGCGCACGACGATTTCGCTGACATCGACATCCGCCGGCTGCTCGATCGCATAGGCGATCGAGCGCGCAATGGCGTCCGACGTCAGCGCAATGCGACGGAAGTCGCGCATCGCGGCCCGCGCGGTGTCGTCGGAGATCGAATCGGCCAGCTCCGACTCCACGACGCCGGGGCAGATCACAGTCACGCGAACCTTGTCGGTTTCCTGCCGCAGACCGTCCGAGATGGCGCGCACGGCGAACTTGGTGGCGCAATACACGGCGGCCGTCGGTGAGACGGACAGGCCGCCGATCGAGGAGATATTGATGACCTGGCCAAACCCCTGGCGCTCCATGGTCGGCAGAACCGCAGCGATGCCGTGCAGCACGCCGCGAATATTCACGTCGATCATGCGATTCCATTCGTCCACCTTGATTGCGCTCAAGGGCGACAAAGGCATCACACCGGCGTTGTTGACGATCACGTCGATGCGGCCGAAAGTGTCCAGTGCGAATTGGGCGAAGGCGTTGACGTCTCCGGCGGACGTCACGTCGAGTGCCTGGTAACGAACCGAGCCGCCGTTCGCCTGGATTTCTTCAGCCAGCGCGGCGAGTCGTTCCGTACGGCGCGCGCCGATCACGAGTTGGTGCCCCTGGGCGGCGAGCAGCCGGACCGTTGCTTCACCGATACCGCTGCTGGCCCCGGTGATGAGGATGACTTTGGGTTGGTTGGATTGCGTCGTCATGTTGCTTTCTCCGTTTCGATAGTCTGTGCAGGTTGGGTCGAGGGAGAGGCTACGAAGTCTGCGCACCAAGCGGCAGGGCAATCGCGGCGGGGTCTCCCGGGCGCTTCGGCTACAGCGTCCAGCCGATGACCCATCTTATGAGCCGGGCACCTGCGCGCGAATACACGCGACAATCGCGGTATTGCCTATTCCTATTGAAGTGGGATGCGGCCCGTCGATCGTATCCAGTAGAATTTCCTCACCCGATCTGGCGAAAGAGGAGTCTTCGTGACCGTTGCCGACAACCCGGTTTCCGCAAGAATGGTGAGCCTGCTCCAGCGTCTGGCGCCGAACGAGGGGTACACCCAGTCCGCGCTGGAAGGCGTGCGGTTCATGCGTTCGAACCGGCCGCTGGGGCGCACGCCGGTGCTGTACGAGCCGAGCATCGTGATCGTGTGTCAGGGGCGCAAGCTTGGCTTTCTGGGTGAAGAGGTGTATGTCTACGACGCCCAGCACTATCTGATCTTGTCCGTGCCGCTGCCGTTCTCGACTGAAACCGAAGCGAGCGAGTCCGAGCCGATGCTGGCCGTGTCGTTGCGCCTCGATCTGATCGAGTTGAGCGACCTGATACTGGCGATCGATCGCGGCGGAAACCACCAGCAAGGCACTCCGCTAGGGATCGTATCGACGCCGCTCGAAGGCGACCTCGCCGAAGCGGCTTTGCGTCTGCTGCAAGCCATGACGTCACCCCTGGACGCCGAGGTGCTGGGGCCTGCAATCGTGCGGGAAATTTGCTATCGAGTATTGATCGGGGAACGAGGCGGAGCGATGCGGGCTGCGCTCGCGCATCAGGGCCGCTTCGGCAGAGTCGCGAAAGCGCTGCGGCGAATTCACACCGACTATGCGCAGCCACTGGATGTCAGTCGTCTCGCGGAAGAGGCGGGGATGAGCGTTCCCGCGTTTCATGTCAACTTCAGAACCGTTACGCTGACCTCTCCGATCCAATACATCAAGTCGACGCGTCTGCATCAGGCACGCCTGCTGATGATTCGCGACGGGTTGACTGCCGCCTCGGCGTCGGCGCGCGTCGGCTACGAAAGCCCCTCGCAGTTCAGTCGCGAGTTCAAGCGGTTTTTTGGACGCTCGCCGGTCGACGAGGCCCGAGACATGCGGGCATCGTTCGCGCTATCGCCAGCTGCAAAGATCGACGATTTCGCCGCGTCTCACTGACGGACTGGAAGCCGGCTACTCCCCAAAGACAGGGGCGAGCATATGATGCGCGAAAGGCATTCGTAATAATTGGCACGCGCAGCAATGCTCAACCGCGAAAAGCGCTATTGTGGCGGCTTGCCTCTGTAACATGAGGCGCGATAAAATCGCGCCTGCTCATTGGGGAGTAGCCGCCTCGAACGCCACGTTCGAGGGTGCACGTCAACATACTTGGCGAGTCGAGAGACCCGCTATGGCGTGCGCAGCCAAGTGCCTGGCAAGACCGATGACACGCATTCCGACCTAACCGGGTCGCCGGAATGCGCGTCATCGCGTTTTTTCTGCGCGGCCCGGGTACAACAACCCATGCAATCCTTCCTCATTTCGACCAGCGTGGTCGGCCTTGCCGAAATTGGCGACAAGACTCAACTCTTGTCCCTGGTACTGGCGGCGCGATATCGCAAGCCCATCCCCATCATTCTTGGTGTTTTTGCCGCTACCCTCATCAATCACGGTGCATCCGGCGCACTCGGCGCGTGGCTCGCGAGCGTTCTGAGTCCGGGCATTCTGAATTGGGCGGTTGTCGCGTCATTCGCGGTGATGGCGGTGTGGATTCTCATTCCCGACAAGCTGGACGACGCTGACGCGGTATTGACGAAAAACTCGATGGGCGTGTTCGGCACAACTGCGCTTACATTCTTCCTCGCCGAGATGGGCGACAAAACCCAAATCGTCACGATCGCGCTTGCTGCGCGTTTTCACGAGTTCTTCGGCGTTGTCGCGGGCACGACGCTCGGCATGATGTTGGCCAACGTGCCCGTCATCTATCTGGGGCACAAATTCGCCGACCGCTTGCCAACCAAGGCGGTCCACATTCTGGCCGCCATCATCTTCGTTGTGCTTGGTGGCCTCGCCCTCAGGACCGCGCTGTTTCCGCAAGCGCACCCGTTGTTCTAGTTCGAGAGCTTGCCTTATACGTTCGAGCCGTGATTTCCACGACGCGGTTTCCTGGACTGAACGTCACGGCCGAGGGGATTTCATCATGGAGCTGCTCTGATCCAGGTGCGGGTGTTTTCGGTTGAGCGTGGATGGGTCTCACATCATGCCGCCCATGCTGCCAGTGCCACCTACGCTTGCTCCCCCGGTCCCGCTTGTACCGGTACTCGGCGACGTCGCAATCGGATGTGCGGCTCCCATCGCGGCTATAAGCGCGACGGCGGCTGCGTCCGGTTCGCCGTTGGTGTCGATTGCGCCGAGAGCGAGGAGTGCTTCGAGATCGCTGTCCTCGCCTGGCTGACCGACCGTGAATGCGGTGGTCAGAAAATTGGGGGTGGAAAGCGTAATGCCGTACTTTTGCTGCAGACTCTGGACGACGGCGGCCTGCGCGGTCAGGACGTCGGTCTGATTCTGCAGCGTCTGCTGAAACGGTGTGCTCGTTGCGAAGCCGGCGATAAGTCCGCTTTCATTCGTACCGAGTTGCGCCGCCAGATACGACAACAACAGGTCGGTCTCCGGCGTGACGTTGTACGTGCCGCCTGCGAACGCTGTGGAGTGCAGCGTCGTCCCGCCCGAGGTCGCAGCGATCATGCAGGGCATCGCCGCGCCGAATGTCGCGTGGAAGTTTCCGTTCGCATCCGCCGCGACCGAGGTGGAGCCCCGCGCGCAGCCGATGCTAATCGTCGCGTTCGCGAGTGCCTTGCCGGTTGCCGCCGTACCGGCAATCGACACCATCGACAGGCTGCTCGCGCTGCCGCTACCACCGCCTCCGCCGCCGCAGCCCGCGAATAGCGCAACGGATGCAGTTAGCAGCCCCGCGCAAACAGGACGGATGACGTGCTGTTGTCGAGTGCTCATCGAAGTCTGCCGTTGGTTCGTACGTCGTTTAAACGATTTCGTGGGGGCGTCTATTCCATCTCTCGCATAGCGCCTGATTTTGCGAGGACATTGCGCACTATCCGCCCCGAGCGAGGTGGCGGCTGAGTGCCGAAAAGTGTCCCGGCTCCACCGCGGCAGACCTTCACTTCACACGATTGGAATATAGGGGCCACGCCATACGTTTATTGGGAGCGCCGGCACCCGAGATGATGATGGCCCGTGCTGAACCCATGATGCCTTGCGGTGTTCGTCTTTCCGATCGTCCAGCAAGCCTAAGCACGCTGCTTGCCGCGGGTTGGCAGGCAAGCGCGCGGACGTTGCTGTGCGCGCTTGCGTTGACGTGCCTGTTTGTCTGCATGGGCGCCGAGGCCCAATCGGCCAAACCGGTGACGCCGGTTTCACCCGGACCATCGACGGAATGCGCCGACGCCGCCACGTCGGATACCGTGAGTGTGGACGTCGACCGGTTCAGGTGTCTCGCGGCGCGCGATCAGGCGGCTGCGTTGAGAGCGTGGATCGAAAGCCGCTCGCTTCTGTCCCTCACTGACGCCCAGATTCTTTCCCTGATGGACGCGATGAAGCCAGACGCCTTTGTCGAGTACGCGAGATCCGACATGGTTCCCGACGACGCCTGCGAATACAGAATGTTCCGGCAGGAACGCATAGCCGGCAGATGGTCCGGCGGACCCGATCACATGGTTATCCGATACCAGGACAGCCCCAGAAAAGTCTACGCAAAATGGCTGCCTGATGGCGCACATGCGGGGCAGGAGATTCTCTACGACGAAACAAGGGACCCTGATAGCGTCGTCGGTCATCTGGGCGGCGCGCTGCGTATTTTGTCAGGCAAGATCGCCATCGACGGCTCGTTCGCCCACACCCAATCCCGTCATAGTGTCCGCGATCTCGGCCTGCAGTACATCGCGCGCACCATTGAGCACGACGCCCGCAGCTTTCGTGAAGAGGGCTTGACTGAAAAGCCGGCCCGCATCGAACTCATGAATGTGCACGGCACGCGCTTGCTTGCATGGACGTGGACTGCTCCGTCAGGGCCGCCGGCGCACTACGCGCAGCGCGTGAGACTGCTGTTCGATCTTCTACACCCCTGGCCCAGTGGTGAATCCGCGTGGGACGAGCGCGGCGACCTGGTGGAGATGATCCGTTTCGAAGACGTTGTGCCTCACCGCTGGAGCGAATCGATTTTCGATCGGCATAACCCTGAATACGGTTTTCGCTGAGGGCATATCCAGCGAAACGCCCACGCCGGTTCGCAAGGATTGGTTGCCGCGATGCAGGGTTGTGATCTGCAGCGCGGTCGTGCGATTTCGAAAGCGTCAGCAGGCGAGGCGCGGCACTATTCCTTCACGCCCAGCACGCCGGATCGAGCGCGACGCGGATCGCATCGTGGCCGCGAGTTGCGTCCTCGAACTGTCCGCGTCAGGTGATGCGCGGCGTTCCCAGGAAACGCAGGGATTCCATGTGTAGCGACGTCCCGTCGCCCCCGATCAAGGAGAAACGAGATGCCTAAAGCGTTTTCGGTTCCTATTACTCCGCAAGGCAAGTCCGCACTGGCGACGCTGCCGCCGTGGCACTATTCCAGCGACTGCCTCGCCATCGAATACTGGGCCGACCAGAAAGCGATCGCGGCGCTCCTCCCGCCAGGTGTCACGGTGGACGAGAAATCAGGCGGCCGCTGCTTCTTCTGGTTTCTGGATTGGCAGTTCACGGGTTCCAATGACGAATTGACGGACCCGGCTCGCTATCAATACCGCGAAGCTTTCGTTCTGGTCGAAGCAGTCTTCGAAGGTGTTCCGGTCAACTACTGCCCCTACATCTTCGTCGACAACGATGCGGCCATCGCCCGCGGGTGGGCGCAGGGGTTTCCAAAGAAACTCGCCAGCGTCTACCAGACTCGCAGTTTCTCCGCGCCGAGTCTGGCCGCTGCGCCGCTTGCCAAAGGCAGTCGCTTTGGCGCGAGTGTGTCCGCGCACGGCGAGCGGCTGGCAACGGCGCGCATCCAGCTCGATGAACCTGTCGCGGATCCGACGACCGTGTTCAACCGGCCGACGACGATGCGCCGCTACTTTCCTCAACTCGCAGCGGGACTTCAGGAAAAGCCACCGGTCGATGAACTCACCATGTCGCTCACGGACAATCTCGCGATCGTGGATGTCTGGACCGGATCGGCGGAACTGAAGATTCCCGAAGTCGACGGCGAGGACATGCACCTGATTGCGCCCTTGCGTGTCGGGCGAGGTTATCGGCTCGGCATGGCGTACTCCGTGACCGACCTGCGCATTCTGAAGAACTACGCCGGATGATCGTGGGGACTGTTCTGTGAGTTGGCAGGGAGGCCAGGTTGTGCAGGCCGCCGTCAATGCGAATGCCCGCGAAACATCAGCATAGGAGCCGCGCTCATGCCGCTCTACACCTTGATTACTCAGGACGGCGTTCTCAGCAGTGACGCCAAGGCCAGGCTCGCGATGGAACTGACAATCCTGCACTCCGACTATGCGGGCGTGCCAAAAAACTGGGTACACGTCGTGTTTCAGGACTATGCGCCGGGCAGCGGGTTCACTGCGGGAGAACCCGCTGCAACTGCCGCGCTCACGCTCCTGATGCGGGCAGGGCGATCACCCGAATACAAGCGGGAATTGATACAGCGTCTTTGGAAACTGTTCCAGACCGCGACGGGCGCGCCCGATGACCAGATTGTCGTTGGCATTCAGGACGTGCCCGCCAGTCAGGCGATGGAGATGGGCCAGGTCATGCCGGACGTCGCGGGCGAATAGTGCGAGGGCAAGGGCGCCGACGCGTGTCCGATTGCTCACCGGTTGCTGCGAAAGTCTTGCATGGGGTGCTGTGCCTCGAGGGCACTGACGCGTCGTACGCTACTCGTTGTTGTCGGCGACTGCCGCGCCCGCGATGTGATGTCGCGCCAGCGAAGCCGCGACGAAGCCTGACGCCTTCATGTCCTCGACGAACCTCGACAGATACGCAACCGCTTCATCGCCCCTGGTCTTTGGCACGCCCATCGCCTGACGGATCACCATGAAGCGCTGGTCCAATATCCGCAATCCACCGGTTTTAGCGGCGTCTTCTTCGAGCTGTTGCTTGACGCCTGCAGCCACGTCCAGATGCTGATCCAGAAAGCCTTGCACAACCGCCGGTGAAGTCGGCATCCGGACGAGTGTCGCGTGATGCAGTTCGCGCGTCAGAAACAGATCGTAGGCGCTGCCCTTGCCGACCGCGACCGTCACGCCGGGTCGATCGACGTCCTCGTTGGCGGCGATTGGCGAACTGTCGCGCACGAGATAGAACCCTTCTATCAGCACATACGGTTTGGTGAATGCGATCTCCTGTCCGCGCTTCGGATCGACGGCGAAGAACCCGATGTCCGCCTTGTCCTGACTCACGTTTTCAACCGAGGCGCCCGCCGACTTGACCACGACCAGTTGCAATGGCACGCCCAGTCGTTTGGCGAATTCGGTGGCGAGATCGACAGACACGCCGACCGGTTCGCCCGTCGCCGGATCAAGACTGGCGAGAACAGGATTGCCGAGATTGATCGATGCGCGCAGCGTGCCGCTCGGCGCGAACACCGTCGCCATCGACGCGCTCGCGTCTTTCGTTTGCGCGACAGCGGGCGTTGGAACGGGTACGGATAGGACCGCACTCGACGCCATTAAGGCTGCCAACGTTCTGACCACACCGCTACGGCGTTTTGCGATTGAAGGCTTTGTCATCTTGGGTTGCCCTTGATTAGCGTGCCAGAGCGACATTATCCGGGCATTTGTCGAAAGGCGTGTGCGGACAACCCATGTCGATGTCGTGATGCGCTACGACATGTCGTTTCTTTTCGAGTGAGTGTTCTACAGATTTGCCGGGCCATCTTTGTCCGCGATCTTGTTCGCGCGACTACCATGCACGTTTCTATGCCGCACGCGGCGCGTTCCTATCATCGGGTTTTCGCATGAGTCTATTAATTCGTTTGCTGATTCTGTTATTCGCCAGTCGTCGCCGGAGCCGGCTGCACGTGCTCGACACGTGTATCACGCCGTTTCGCGTCTGGCTAAACGACCTCGACGTGTTGCGTCACATGAACAACGGCCGTTATTTCACGATCCTCGACCTGGCGCGCGTGGATCTGATGATGCGGAGTGGTCTATGGCGGCAATTGAAGGCACGAGGCTGGTATCCCGTCGTCACACTGGAAACGATGCGTTTTCACCGGTCGCTCGAGCTTGGCGACCGCTACAACGTCCGCACGCGTGTTATCGGTTGGGATGAAAAGCACATCTTCATCGAACAAGGGTTCGTGCGCGACGATGTGCAGGTCGCATTGTCGGTTGTGCGAGCACGGTTCCTGAAGCGAAGCGGCGGCGTCGTGACGACGGCCGAGTTGCTGCAACTGTCGGAGATTACGCAACCTTCGCCGGAGTTGCCCGAATGGGTCGCGAGCTGGAGTGAGGCCGAAGGAGGGTTGGCGTTGAAGCAGTCTACGTTTGCCTCATCCGTTTCTTAACCGTCCGGCCAGAAGCGGCCACTGGACCGTTGCTCGCAACTTGGCGACAACGCAACACTCACCGTCATGGGCTAACGTTGCGTTTGACTATGCCGCGTCAACGGCTTTTGGCCGCAAGCCCCGCCGCTCCAGCCAGCCCGTTCCCCACTCGTTGAGCTGCGAAAGAATCGGGCCGATCGTACGTCCCTCGTCCGTCAACGCGTATTCGACTTTGGGCGGCACGACGGGATAAACCGTGCGGGTAATGAAGGCATCGTCTTCGAGTTCACGCAATTGCTTCACGAGCAGCCGCGGCGTGCATCCCGGCAGTTGACGGTGCAACTCGTTGAACCTCATCGTACCTTTGGTCTGCAGGTAATAGAGGATCACGCCTTTCCAGCGGCCGTTGATGAGGTTGAGCGTCGCGACCATTGCGCACGCCGGCACTTCATCGTATTTGCGACGCTTCGGCATCACGATCTCCAGGATTCGGGCAGAGCGAGGCAGCGTTTTTACACTACCCTTTTGTATAGTATATGTAAAAAATTGTAGTATTGCACCGCACAGCGCACACACGAACAATGGAGTTAACGCTCGGCGACACAGCCCGAGCTACCCTCCAAGGAGCCATGTATGACCCGTGTTGTCCGCTTTCATGAATATGGCGATGCCGACGTGCTGCGTATTGAAAACGTGGACGTTCCTGCCCCTGCCGCAGACGAAGTTCAACTCACTGTGAAGGCCATCGGCCTCAATCGTGCCGAGGTTATGTTTCGTACCGGCCGCTATCTGCAAGAAGCGGTGTTCCCCTCTCAACTTGGCTACGAGGCGGCGGGTGTCGTCAAGGCGCTGGGCGCAGACGTTAAGGGCTTTGCTGAAAACGATGCCGTCAGCGTCATTCCGACACTCGACATGTCGCGCTGGCCCACATACGGCGAACTCATCAACATTCCCGCCAAATATGTCGTCAAGCACCCGGCAAGCCTGACCTATGAACAGGCCGCTGCATCGTGGATGCAGTACGTCACCGCGTGGGGTGCGTTGATTGAGCAGGCGAAATTGAATGCCGACGATGTCGTGATCATCTCGGCGGCATCGAGCAGTGTCGGCGTCGCCGCGATTCAAGTCGCCCGGAGTGTTGGAGCGACCGTGATTGCTACCACCCGGACAAGTGCGAAGGCTCAACCGCTTCGCGATGCCGGCGCACACCATGTGATTGCCACGTCGGAAGAAGACCTCGCGGCGCGAGTGAAGGAGATCACCCATGGGAAGGGTGCGCGCGTGGTTTTCGATCCGATCGGCGGTCCTGCAATCGCGCAGCTTGCGGAGTGCATGTCGTTCGGCGGCATCCTGCTTGAATATGGCGCACTCAGCACGGACGAAGGGACGTTCCCGCAGTTCGCGCTGCTAGGCAAGTGCCTTACCTTCAAGGGCTATCTTTACGTCGAGATCACCGGCAACGACGCGCTTCTCGAACGCGCCAAGAAATTCATTAACGAAGGTCTGGAGTCAGGCGCTCTCGTCCCGCTTATCTCGCGGACTTTCACATTCGATCAGATCCAGGACGCAACCCGCTTCCTCGAATCGAACGAGCAAATCGGCAAGATCGTCGTGACGGTCGACTAGGCGGCGCCGCGAAGCACACAACACATAAGGCGCCCGCTGGCGCCTTATGTTCTCTGCACGTGTCACGGATATCCGTTGACGCGCCGAACTAACGTGTTGAGCCTGTCCATGCGCTTCAGTCGCCGAACATGGCTCTGATGTCGCGTCCTGTCTGCTCGGCTTCCTCAATGAGCCAGTCGAGAAATTGCCGGGTTGCGGGGGAGTCTGCCGCAGTTCGCTTCCAGCAAATGAAGTAGGGGAACGGCATGGGCAGGGCAACCTTGAACGGCGCGACAAGCTCGTGTCGCTTGATGCTATCGATGGCAAAAAAGCCCTGTCCCAACGAAATGCCTCTGCCCCGAATCGCGGCGTCGATTGCCATGCCGGAAACGGAGTAAGTGAGCGGCGCCAACACCTCGGGCAGCGGCACGCCAACCGCATGCAACCAGTGCTCCCATGTTGGTGGCGACATGTTGGCCCATCCCCACTCCACGTGAATCAGCGGGTAGCGCAAGATATCCGCCGGTTGCGAGATGGGTTTTTCCGCCTGCAATAGCGAGGGCGCGAACACGGGTGCAACTTTGTCCGTGAAAACGACGTGATAGGGCGTTCCGTCGTTGGGTAGCGCCCCATACGTTAGCCGGACGTCGGCACTTCTCGCAGCAATACTGGTTTCGTGATCGACGACCTCGACATGGACCTGCACGTGAGGGCAGATGGTGTGCCACGTGTCCAGTCTGGAGGCAAGCCAATGGGTCGCGACTGACGGAAACGTCATCAGGGTGAGCCGGCGGCCCGTCTGCGCCTTGAGCGTCGCCTGGGCGCTATGAAAGCACTCGAATCCCCGGGAGATGTGCGAGTGGTACAGCTCGCAGAGCGGGGTCGGTCGAAGGCCCGTGTTTTCCCGCTCGAAAAGCGCAACCCCGAGAAAGTCTTCGAGCACGCGAATCTGCTGACTAATCGCACCGGGCGTGACGTGAAGCGCTTCGGCGGCGGCCACGACGCCGCCGTAACGAATAACAGCGTCGAATATCTGCAGGGCTCGAAGAGGAGGAAGGCGGTTCATGTCGTTGATCTGGCCAATGCCATCGTGAAGCCAGTCTAGCAAAGACTGATCTCCGCCTCGACGCGCAACGGCGTCATGCAATGCCGCACGCTTACGGTTTCACATCGGTCTTGAACCACTTTTCCGACAAGCGCGTCACGGTGCCGTCTGCCAGCGCTTCCGTGATCGCCGTGTCGAATTTCGCTTTCAGATCCGCATCCTGTTTGCGAAACCCCAGCCCTTCTCCCGGTCCCCAAACCGGGCCACCGATCGTCGGTCCGGCGACGCGGATTCGAGCGGTGTCTTTGTTGCCGGCGATGCCGGCGTAATAGGTGACGTCGTCGAAGGCCATGTCGACGCGTCCGTTGACCAGGTCGAGGTCACGTTCGGCCGAGGTCTTGTAGAGGCGTACGGAAGTGATGTCCTTGAAGTTGTCGGTGATGAACTTGGTGTACACCGTGCCGGATTGAATGCCGATCGATTTCCCTTTCAGTTGATCGCGCAGCGGGGCGATCATCGGGCCGTCGATTTTGGGGTCGCCAGTCAGCTTGAGCGAAGCGGCTTTTCCTGTCGTGTTCGCCAATCCATGCCCGTCTACCGCCGCGAATGCGGCCGGTGTTGCCGCGTAGGGTTTGGAGAAGGCGATGACCTGTTGACGTTCTGGCGTGATTGCAAGGGCATCCATCACAACATCGAATTTGCCGGCCTGCAGGCCGGTAATGAGGCCGTCAAAGTCCTGGGCGACTGTTTCGCATTGCAGGTTGACCCGCTTGCACAGATTGTCGATCAATTCCGGCTCGAATCCCGAGATCTTTCCGCTCGGCAACGTCAGATTCCACGGAGCATAGCTGCCTTCCAGGGCAACCTTCACCGTCTTCCATTCCTTTGCTTGAGCGCCGTTTCCGGCCAGCGCCAACACGCCGAGAAAGGTAACGAGAGAAGCCTTCAGGGCGTTGGTGGACATCGTATTCACATTACACCTCCATGGTGTCGTATCAAGGTCGGGCGTGGATTGGAAGATTCGGATCGCCGCACTCCGCGGCATGGCGGGCGCTACCGGCTTCAGCTGTGCAAGGTGCCGGCGATGTTTTCCACGATGTTCAGCAAGTCGCCCTGTTCGACGAGCCGGTGGACACCCATCATGTCCGGATAGAAGAACCGGTCGCCTTCCGCAGTCGGGGCAACCTGCCGAATTCGCGCATACACCGCCGCGGTGGCGGGCGAGGCGTCGGCGGGATCGAAGAAGTCCAGCGCCTGGGCAGCGGTGAGCAGTTCGATCGCCAGCACGTGCTGCAACTTCTGCGAGGTGGCGTAGGCTTTTCGCGCTGCGTGATAGGCGAAGCTCACGGGGTCTTCCTGGTTGCCGCTCGTCGGTACGCTGTCGACGCTTGCAGGTTGAGCAAGCGTGCGCATCTCGCCCAGCAATCCGGCCGCCGTGTATTGAATGATCATGTAACCGCTGTTCAGCCCCGGATCCTTCGCGAGGAACGCGGGCAGTTCGCTGAAGTACGGGTTGACGAGGCGGTCCGTTCTGCGCTCCGAGATCTTCGCAAGCGTGGTCATGGCGATGCAGAGGAGATCGCATCCGATGCCGACGAACGTGCCGTCGAAGTTGGCGCCGGATATCGCGGTGCCGTCCTCGCCGTCGGGATGGATGACAGGGTTGTCGCCGCACGATCCCACTTCATCGAGAATCGAGTCGTAGGCGTCCTTGATCGCCCGCTTGGACGCCCCGTGCACCTGGGCAATGCCGCGGAGGCTGTAGGTGTCCTGCAGCCGGTAATCGGCAAAGCGATCGCATAGCGCACTGCCGGCCAGCAGCCGCCGGATATTGTCGGCCGTGTTTCTCTGATCGGCATGTTTCTTGACGGCGTGATAGCGCGCATCCAGCGAGCGCGTGGTGGCCTTGAGCGGTTGCAGGGACATCGATGCGGCAATGTCCGCAACCTTCGAAAGCTCGATCGCGTTGTAAAGCGCCAGCATCCCGATCGCGGTCACCGAGGTGGTGCCGTTGGTGAGCGACAGCCCCTCCTTGCAGCGCAGCGAGTGCGGCTTCATTCCGGCTCGCTCCAATGCTTCGGCGCCGCTCATGCGCTCACCGTGCCAGAACGCTTCTCCTTCGCCGATCAGCACCAGCGCCATATGGGCCTCGGGCGCGAGATAACCGACCGATCCGTCGCCCGGCGCGAACGGTGTGATGTCGTTGTTCAGCAGGCCGGCGATTTGCTGCAGCAATTCGAGGCTCACGCCGGAATAACCTTTGCCGAGGCTGATCAGCATCATCAGGAGCGTGGCTCGCACAACTTCGCGAGGCAGCGGCTCGCCGACCGAAACGGCATGGGAGCGCACGATATTTCGCTGAAGCTGCTCGGCGTCGTTCGGGCTGATGACGTGTGTCGAATTGGCGCCAAAGCCGGACGTCACGCCATAGACCAGCCGGTTCTGACTCAGAAAAAGATCGACCAGGCGGCGCGAATTCAACACGCGCTCGCGATAGACCGAGGAAAATTTTATCTGCGCGCCATATCTGGCTACGGCAATGAATTGCTCGATCGAAATATCGGATTCTCCGAGCTGGACTTCGGATATCTTGCCTGGTCGAGATTCGATGTGCGCCAAATTCATTCTGGATTTCCTCTGTCGAATGCAATGAAATGAAGTGGGCGGAAAAATCGGCTTCAGAGCGCGATGTTTTCCGGAGATCATTGCAGGGCAGAGTAGCGTCGGCGGTGCCGGCGCACAAACGATTTGATTTGAGTTCCGTGTTTAGTTTTTCTAAAGGCGGATTTTTTGTCGGGCTTGATATGGTTTTGTGAAGTAGTTGTTTTTGTTTAATTCGGTAAATTGATTTGCTTGTATTTTCGTGGGGCGCCAGAAAGTCTCGATATTTATTTTTATTTATGTAAATGTTTTTTCTTGAATTCTTGTGTGAGCAGGGACATGCGGTGGCTTGCCTGACCGAAAGGACTGAGTGGTCGACGAAATAACAGACGGCAGAGCCGATTGGGCTCTGCCGTCCATGCCACATTGTTACTTACGGCGTGCGCGGAAACTCGAACGCGTCGAACAGATCGTCGATTGCGGGCGCGTTGACCGGCACATACGGATGCGTCTGCAACTGGATCGGATTCGGCAGATTGTCGCGGCTTCTATTCGTGATCGGCTTCAGACGCCAGTTGCGGTCGATGAACTTCACGATCGACGCGTGATCCGCGTACTGGTGCGCAACACGGCCACCGCGCGAGTAGGGCGACACGACGATCAGCGGAATGCGCGGGCCGTCGCCGAAGAAGTCGAGCGGCTGGATGTAGCCTGAATCGTAGTAGCCGCCGCCTTCGTCGGTCGTAACCAGAATCGCCGTCGAAGCCCACAGGCTCGGGTCGCGTTGCACCGTGTCGACCAGCTTGTGCACGAACGATTCAAAGAGACCGAACTTCGACGACTCCGGATGCCCGTCGAGCAGACCGCCCGGCTTCACGAACGAAACCGCGGGCAGCGTGCCGTTTGCAATGTCCGCGTACAGATCGGTCGTGTCCTGCAGGTGCGCCTTGACGAGCGCGGGGTTCGTCATGATCGCGGTTTCGTACAGGAACGGGTTGCAGATATTGCAGTAGACACTGGTGGCCGGTGCGCTCACAAACGTATTCCAGCCTTCACCGTAGTACTTCCACGAGATGTTCTTCTCGAGCAGCGTATCGGCGATTGTCCGCACCGGCGACGGCGGGATCGTGAACGTACTCGTATTGACCGTGCCGTCCCCGTTGTAGCCCGGGTTGTAGTTGTTCAGCAGGTAATACGTGTTCGGTGCGCACTTCGCGTCCGGCTTGTACGGCAGGCGGTTGAGGTACTGGCGCAGCGCGCCCGCGCCAGGCTGATGACCGTCCGAGCAGTTGCTGTACGTACCGCCCGAATAGCCGTCCTGCGTGTACCAGTTGTTGGTGTTCGCCTGCGGCAGCGGATTTTCGATCTCATTGGCCGGCGGCTTCGCGGCATTGCCGTTGCCGTCCGTGTAGTAGAGCGCATCGGCGGTGCCGATCATGATGCTGTTCGCGCCCGTGCCGCCCATCACCGGCTGGTGATAGTTGTCGCTGATCGTGAATTCGCGGGCGAGATGCGTGAAGTACGGCATGTCGCCAGTGTTCACGTTGTAATAGCCGAGCGCGGTCGCGCCTTCGCCGGTCGTCTCGTCGTTGAAGTTCGCGGGCCGCGGGTTGCCGTTCGAACCGGCGCCCACCGACGTCTCCACCCACGCGAACAGATCCATCTGACAACCGCTCGGATTATCGAGCGTGGCGTGATCGAGACTGCAGTCGGCCTCTTGCCAATTCTGGTAGAAGCGATGCACCGGGCTGTTCATGTACTGGTCGTAGTTGGGACCGACGCGCGAGATCTGATACGGTCCGTTCGGCAGGTTATACGTGTTCGAGCCGAAGCGCGTATCGACGCTGTGCGCCGGCAAGCCGGTCGCACCGGTGGTCAAGTGCACGACGTCCCACGGCTCCATCATGGTGCCCTCGGCGGCCTGCGCTGCTGCGAGCGTGGCGAACGGCGGCGGGCTGGTATCGCTCGGTGTGCTTGCCGTAGAGCCGGTATTCGGCGCCGGCAGCACGGTATAGGGCTGCTTACCGCCAGGCGCCATGTCGAAGCGCTTCGGGTCCGTGGCACTGGCCGTGTATTGCGCGGCCAGCGCGAAGTTCGGACCCGGGTGGCCGTCGGCCGTGATGATGCCCTTCGAGAGCAGGTTCGACACCGTCTGCCCCTGGCGTGGCGTGTAAGCGCCGAATACGTGATCGAACGTGCGGTTCTCGCCGACCACCACGATGACATGCTTGATCGGCGACGCGGTGTTCACTGCCGCAGCCGCTATCGCGGCCTGCTGCTGGCTTTCTGCGACGGTCGGCCAGATCGCCGCGGCAAGCGCGACGGAAACGGCACCGCAAAGCAAGCCACCTCGAAACATTGGAATACTAATTACATTGGCAATTTTTTTCACGAACGCCTCCATGACGTTACTCGGATGAGCAAGCAGTAATGCGGCGTGTGGAGACGACGGGCAGCTCTCTGCGTGGAGATGCTGCCTCTATTACAAATCATTACGACGGTAAGAAATTATCGGGAGGGGGTGACAATACGGGGACGAAAAAAAGTCGGTGCCGTGTGAATCTACTGACGGATTGCTTTCATTGTGATTCACATTGCATGCGTTGCCTGGTGGCAAAGGCTGCGAGGGCATCGTTGCTCATGGCGAGCGTCGTTCAGCCGAGCCAGAATTTTTTGCAGTCGCCGCGTGCGTCGCATCCGCGAGCGCGTCTTTGAGGCAGTTCTGGTCGAGTTTCCCGTTTGTCTGGTGTGTGTCGGCGGAAAGCGGCGATGCCGCAGCGATGGAAGACGAATCCTGAGTACCCCGGACACGCTCCCGACTGCTGACGCCTCCGCCTCCGCCTGGTTGGCAGCGCTTTCAGAACTTGTAGTTCAGCCCGACGGAGAAACCCATTTCTCTGCCGCCTGCGTAGCAAAACGGCGCACCCTGCGAGATCGAGCTGCCGTCATGACAATCGACGGTGACGCTTCGCCCGCCTGCGCCCAGCGCATAGTGCGCCGCTGCCTGATTGATGACCATGGCATAGTCGGCATACACAGTCGCATGTTTGTCGATCGCATGCTTATACATTGCAGTGAGCATATTGGCGCCATTGGAAGGATTCGGGCTACCAATAGCATTCGGGTCGGCTGGAGCCGTGTTGTGTTGCCCCGGGTCACCCGGCGTGCGATTGGCGTGCGCCCAACCGACGCTCACGCTGTCGTTGGGGGTGATTTCCTGCGTTAGGGCGAGCCAGAAGCCGTTACGGCTCCGCTCGTTCTGTGTTTGCAGGTAGGCCGGAATCTTTCTGCGCATCACTTCATAAATTGCGCTCACCGTGGTGAGGGTGGGCAATTTATATTGCGCACCGACCTTGAATGCCCATTCGTTGCCGATATCGTTGGGGTCCGTTCCATCAGGCGAAGCCAGCGCAGCAGGCGTGTTCATGACATCGCTTGAGCGATTCACGCCGAGGTGCAGCTCATAGGCGGTCGTAAAGTACAGCGGGCCGTTGCTATAGGCGAGGTTCGCGCTGTAGGCCGACCCGTAGCTGCCGTCGTTACACGCGATTGGCGTTCCACCACTCCCGGGGACATTGCCGCCCGTGCAACTCGACTCACCCGAAGCCTGCACCGAATTTTCGTAACCGCGATTTTGCCCAGGCGAAACCAGTGCGTTGAGCGACCAGCCATGGAAACTGGGCGACTCATACCAGATCGCATGATCCAGCCGCGTACCGAATTCGACGCGATTGTCGCCACCCGTGTTGCCCATGATGACGGAGTAATCGCCGAGCGTGCCGGAAAACGGATTCATGCGTGCAGTCGACGTTTTGTAAGGCGCATCGGTCTTGCCGATCTTCAACGCGCCCCAGGTGGGCGATGCTACGCCAATAAAGCTGTTGCGCGACGTCAGGGCGCCCTTGACGGTCGAATCCTGAGAGGAGTTCGAATTGGAGGACCCTGAGGTCGCCGAAATGTCCAGTTGGGTTTCCAGTTGATAGACGAACGCCAGGCTGGCGTCGGAACCGAATGGCCGCTTGCCGCGAACGCCGATATAGGAAAGATTGGATGAGACGTCGGGTTGCCAGCCCATATGCCCTCTTGGCGAGACGACGGTCCCGCCTGGTGCGACGTACGAGTCTTTGAGGCCCTTGGTCGCGTAGTCCACGGAAAGATCGAGATTGCCGTAGAACTCCATGTCGCCCAGCGCGGCCAGCAACGACTTGAGCTTGGGCGGCATGCCGGCGCCCCACCCGGAGGTATCGGCATCCGATGTTTTTTGCGCGCCGGCGGTTGTACCCGTGTTTGCGTTTGTACCTGAACCAGTACCTGTACCTGCGTTTGTGCTTGCGACAGCTGGACTGACCGCTTGCTGACTGTTCGCTGGCTGGGCTTGCTTTGCCATCAGTGCGTCGAGCTTTTTATTGAGCGCTTCCATTTGCTGTTTCAACAACTGGATCTCTTGTTTGTCGTCATCCTTCGCCGTTGCCTGAGCGAATGCTCCTCCCGAACAGGTCACACTGCCAGCTGCAAACAGGCATAGCGAAGCCGCCGCATGACGCGGCTTCAGATTCCTTATTCTCATCATCTCCTCCAATATTAATTAATAATGCTAATGAATAAGGAAAATAGATATCGCAGCCCAAACCTCTATTTCGATCCGATGAGAATCACGTGCAGAATCAGTCGATTCGAGCTACTCGCCACCTTCCCTATGTGCTGCTACGCGGACCGCCTCCGTCCGGCGGGGTCTTATCCAATCAGTCACTCAGTCAATCGATGATGACGCTCGGTATCCAACGCAAATGTCCGATGTTTCGGATTGCGGGTAACTCGCGCGCAAAATGGGGCAATCCGCGCGCTCAAGGCAGCGGGATATTTCCGCGGTAGCGATGTGCCGACCCAACCCGACCGCTCAGGCATTTCGATCGACTATCGGCGTCTCAACGTCGTCATGGGGCACACGTCTCCATCTCCGGTTTTGGAATTCGTCGCGCGAGCGGCGCGCTGAATGACGCAGTCGAATCACTTCATCGCTTGCATGTGCGTCGGCAATGAAGCGCTATTGGTCGGTCAAATGGAAATCGCACCAACGAGAGACCTGCGGGGGCGCGCAAACGGTCTCACAAAAGTCGTTGTGTCTTCACGGAATCTGAGTGCATGCTGCGCGAGAACAGCGATCAGTGAAAGTTAAAACATTTTATGGTTTGCATCAGGCATCCCGTATACGCTGGCGGCCTTCAACGAATTTCGACCATGAAGAGCGCTACCCTGCGCCAACTCAATACCTTCGAGACGGATGGATAGCGCGCATTCGCCGAAGCTGGGATCGGATGTTTGCGCCACACCAGGCGGTCGAGAGAGGCGGGCGAGTGGTAGCGCGGCGCGTCCGAATCGTTGGAACGCCAACTACGACTCGCCTCTCAGGCGATGTTATCGCCGACAGTGGATTGATTCTCGCGATCAGTCGCCATTGCGAGTGCGCGTCAGGCGCTCAATCGCGGTCTGTTCCATCAGCGCACTATTGGTCACGCGACTCGCCCGAGCTTGCTCGAGAGCAGACGTCAAACATCTAGGCGAGCAGCAACAAGGCATCCGCGAGCGACAGCACTGTGGTGCGCGAATCGAACGCGGTAGAGAACAGATGTTCATGCACCACCTGATCCGGGTCATAGCAGCAATCCTTGACCGTATACAGGCGGAAGTCCGCGTCACTCGCATACGCGACCGACGACAGCACGACGCCGGTTGACGCAATGCCGACCATAATCAGCGAATCGACACCTTGTGCCAACAGTCGCGCCTGCAGATCGGTGCCGAAGAATACGCTGGCGCGATGCGCGACGATGAGCGGTTCATTGGCCTGCTGACCTAATTCCGGCGAGGTCCTGTCGTCGACGAAGAGGCCAAGTTGCTTGATGCCCTGCCCATTCTTGTTCAATGGGCTGACTTCCGGATAGCCCGGACTGAACCGGAGGTTGGCGAAATAGACGCCGACGCCTTTGGCCCGCGCCGCGTCGCATAGCTTGCGCGTATTGGCGAGCAAGGCCGGCGCGACCGATGGAAAGAGCCCGAGAATGTCGGTCTGATAATGCATGACGACAAGCGCGGTTTGCGCCGGCGCGATTGTCTCCATTTACACATCTCCTTTACGTCGACACGCGGTTCATATTCACAACCAGAGAACGTCGAATGTAGCGAAGCATCCGTTGTCAAAACGGTGCTTCGATGCCGTGGAAATAATACTTCATGTCGTCACGCCGATTAGTCGATAAGACGAAGTACCGTCTGCATGCTCACTTCAAACCCGAGACGGGCGTTGACCTGTTTCCGATCCACGCGGCTGAGATGGATCGCGTGATGCAGATTACCGCTCTAAGGGCCACGGGAACTCCATGCTTTGTGCATCGGCACCGCACCGCGATGCCGGATACGCCGCACAAACGTAGCGCCCGACTCTGGAGACCTTACTCAACGAGCGCCCAATCAACTTGCCCTATACTCGGCGTTGCTATACCGTAATCTGTATTGCATTCGCAGCCAGTTACACAGACGGCATTTTCGATTCATCCAAAGCGGCTTGAGCAGAAGTAGAAACATCATCGATATCGCGGCCGCGATTCGGCGGGGGAAGAGGCTCGGAATGAATTCATAACCGCACAGGTCAGTGCGATTTGTCGTGCTCAGTTCTTCGTCGGCGGAGAGGCCGTGCGAGGCTGCTATAACCACTAATCGAGCTTTTGTGAAAGGGCCGCCGACTTATGCAATCTAACTACAACCTCGCGTTAGTCGCCATTTCCGTTGTCGTCGCGACACTGGCTTCCTTCACGGCAATCGATCTCGCAGACCGGCTTTCCATACTGGCTTACGCTCGTGCCCGACACCTATGGCTGGCGGCCGGCGCGTTGGCGATGGGCGTCGGCATCTGGTCAATGCACTTCATCGGAATGCTCTCGTTTTCCCTGAGCATCCCGATTGGCTACGATTCCGGCGTTACCTGCTACTCGCTGATCATCGCGATACTCGTCTCGTGGTTTGCGTTGCACGTCGTCACGCGGGAGCGTCTGAAGCTGCTCCATTTGCTCGCAGGTGGGGTCTTGATGGGTTTGGGTATCAGCAGCATGCATTACATGGGGATGGCCGCGATGCTGATGAACCCCGCGATTCAGTACGAGCCAACTCTTTTTGCCGGGTCAATTGTCATTGCAATCGTCGCGTCCACTGCGGCGCTGTGGGTTGCGCATACACTCCGCGGCGCCGATCAGAGCCATGTGATGCCCAAGCGCATTGGTGCGGCCTGTGTCATGGGCATTGCCATCGCAGGCATGCATTACACCGGTATGGCCGCGGCCAATTTCCCGGTTGGGTCGGTGTGCGGCGCCGCGAACGGCGTCAAGCCTCAATGGCTCGCTGCCGCCGTCATTCCGTTTGCGTTCGCGATTCTCATCGTGACGCTGTTCCTTTCCCGTCTGGATGCGAGAGTCGAGTTTCTCGCCAATTCGATCGCCCGGCTTAATGATCAGATTGATCGCAGGCGAGGTCCGACGCATTGGTCGTTCTAACCAATCAGGAAGGGCCTGTTAGCCGCGTTCGCGACGTCGGCCAACCTTGTCCGAAGCGATGGCTGCCGTAACGTCTTGCATTCGACTTATTGTTCGGACGCACGCGCGAAGGTGGACGAGGTGAGCGTTAGTTGGTTTGGGTAGAGCGCTGCTCGGCCAGAGAGAAAATTTTCATACCAACGAGCATGGCGATGACGAACAGCATCGCTTTAAACTCGCCGCTGCCGGCGCTCACGAGGGCCGGTCCCGGGCAGAAACCTGCCAGGCCCCAGCCGGCACCGAACATGGCGCTGCCCGCAAGCAGGCGGCGGTCAATGCGGGTTGCGGTGGGCAGCGACATGGGCGCGTCGAACAGGCTGCGCTTGAGCCTGCGCGCAATCGCGAAGCCGATGCCGCCGATGGCGATTGCACCAGTCATGACGAACGCCAATGACGGGTCCCACTTGCCGGCGATATCGAGAAAGCCAAGCACTTTCGCCGGGTTGGCCATGCCGGAAACGATCAATCCTGTGCCGAATATCAGCCCGGCCAGCAGCGCGTTGAGGATTAGCATGTCAAAGCCCCAGCAGATGGCGCGTAACGAAAACGGTAAAAAAGCCAACGGCCATGAAGGTGGCGGTGGCCGCAAGCGAGCGGACCGAACCGCGCGAGAGGCCGCATACGCCGTGGCCGCTGGTGCAACCGGACGCGTAGCGGGTGCCGATGCCAACAAGCAGGCCGGCCACAACGAGCACAGGCGGCGATGACACAATCGTGACGGCCGGCAGTGCCGTGGAAAGCTTGAACAGCCAGGGCGCGGCGAATAGTCCGAGCACGAATGCAGCGCGCCAGGCGCGATCGCCGGATGTCGTGTCGAGCAGGCCACCAAGAATCCCGCTGATGCCGGCGATGCGGCCGTTTCCGAGCACGAGTAGCGCCGCCGCGAAGCCGATCAACAAGCCGCCGGCAAGCGCGGGAAATGGCGTGAAGTGGGCGAAGTCGATGTTCATTTCAGGCGCCCTTTGACTTCGCCGCAATAGAGCTTCGACAAGGTCTGCATAATGCTCAAGACTTCGGCGCTCGCGAGGCTGTAGTACATGTACTTTCCCTCGCGCCGCGCACTGACGAGACCTTCCTCGCGCAGCACGCCAAGATGTTGTGACAGGCTCGGCTGCTGAAGGCCGACTGCCGCTTCCAGTTCTCCGACGTTATGTTCGCCCTCGATCAGCTGGCACAGCAGCAGCAGACGGTCTTCCTGCGCCATGGCTTTGAGAAGGGCGCAGCACTTCGTCGCGGATTGCCGCAGCGCGTCGAGCGCGGCAGGAGATAGCGGCGTGTTCATCGATCAAGGTCCTTCTGCCGAACACTATGTTGACCATCATTATATAAAAATATATATTGTTTTTCAACATATCGACCGAGGCACACGATGAAACCGCTGGTAGAAGCGTTCTTTGATCGAACCACCTGCACTGTCACCTATGTCGTTCACGCCGGCGATGGCTCTGCGTGTGCCGTGATCGATTCGGTGCTTGACTACGACCCGAAGGCTGGGCGTACCTCGACTCAATCGGCCGACAAGGTCGTGGAATTTGTGCTGGCGCATGGCTTGCATGTCGAATGGCTGCTGGAAACGCATGCCCACGCAGACCATCTGTCGGCCGCGCAATATCTGAAGGCGCGCCTGGGCGGCAGGATTGCCATCGGCGAAAGCATTCGTGTGGTGCAGGGCGTGTTCAAGCGCGTCTTTAACCTGGGTGACGATGTACCGGGTGATGGCCTGCAATTCGATCATCTGTTCGCGGCCGGCGAGACGTTTCAGATTGGCGCGCTGAGTGCGCACGCCATACACGTTCCCGGACATACGCCGGCTGACATGGCGTACCAGATCGGAGACGCGGTTTTTGTCGGCGACACGATGTTCATGCCGGACGTAGGTAGCGCGCGTTGCGATTTTCCAGGTGGCGATGCGCATGCGCTGTTTCGCTCAGCGCGCAAACTGCTGTCGCTACCTGACGAGACCCGGCTCTATATGTGCCACGACTATCCCCCGCCGTCGCGTCAACCACAGTGGAAAACCACCGTGGCCGAACAGCGCAAGGGCAATATTCATCTGCATGACGGGAACGCCGAGGAGACGTTCGTCGCGATGCGCACCGCACGCGACCGGACGCTCGATATGCCTACGCTGATTCTTCCGGCTGTTCAGGTCAACATTCGTGCAGGCTCATTGCCCGAACCCGACGAAAACGGGACGCGTTATCTGAAGATTCCCCTCGACGCGTTGTAGCGCGCATTGAGGTAAGCAGCACCAATTCACGGTCTGCTCAAGCTGTGGCAACATCGCGGTGATCTCTCAATCATGTTGGGTCTCGCGCAGGCCCGCACACCTCAGGAGAACGCATGTTCGACCACGTCAAATTCGGAGTCAGCGATTATGCAGCGAGCAAAGCGTTCTTCCTCAAGGCACTCGAACCGCTCGGCGTAGCGGTTGTCGGAGAGGGGGCGCCAACCTACGGTGTCGAGCTTAGCCCGCCGGGTAAGGCTTCATTGTGCCTGTACCAGACCGAGGAGAAGCCGGCGCATCTTCACCTGGCGTTCACGGCGGAGAATCGCCAGCAAGTCGACGCTTTCTATCGCGCGGCTCTGGAGGCGGGTGGCAAGGACAATGGTGCGCCTGGTCTGCGCCCGCGCTACCACGCGAACTACTATGCAGCCTTTGTCATTGGTCCGGACGGGCACAACGTCGAAGTGGTTTGCCACCGACCCGAGGCCTGACTCTTCCATCGAACGGACTCGCGAGGCTCGGCCGCCTCTCACGTCAAACGTCGAGTGTCCTGCTAAGGCTGTTGTTGTCGCAAGGGCGGTAGTGAGACGCAACGGGCTTGGTGCGCTCAGTCGCGGTGTGAAGCCGCAATCGAAGAGGGTACGTTACCTCTCGCGGCGAGTACTCGATTTCGTCCTTCGCTCTTTGCCTCATACAGTGCCTTGTCGGCAGCCAGTATCAGCGCCGTAGGTTCGTCTACGCCACGAATCGGGATTCGCGCGTCAACACCTGCGCTTATCGTGACGAAGCCAGTGGGATTGCCCGAGTGTTCAATTTCCAGATCGCGAATAGCGCTGCGGATAGTGTCCGCGATTGCCACGGCACTGGCTACATCGGTATTCGGAAGCAGCACGGCAATCTCCTCTCCCCCATAGCGGGCGACAAGATCTCCCGGACGTCCGGCGGTCAGGTTCCTGATGAGATGGCTAATCGTTCGCAGGCAGTCGTCGCCCGCTGCGTGCCCGTAGATGTCGTTGTATTGCTTGAAGCAGTCGACATCCAGCATGATCAGTGCAAGAGCACTCGCGTGACGCGTGGCACGACTGAATTCGTTATGCAACGTGATATCGAATTGGCGGCGATTCGCGAGCCCCGTGAGGCCGTCCTGCATGGCGAGTCGTTCAAGGGTCTGATTGAGCTGTTCAAGAGACGCGTGCGTCAATGTCAGCTCCGCCTCGGCAGTCGTTCGCAATCTGATCTGGCGGATCAGATGCCAGCCGAATAGGCCCACCACAATGACAAGGCAAAGCACGCCGACGGAATGCCAGATGGTGTCGTTCCACCACTCATGCAAAATCTCATCCTTGGACAACGCAGCGGCTACAAAGACCGGATAGTGCCGGAGGCCACGATAATTGTTCAACCGCGTAACGCCATCCTGCGCCGACTTGATGAAGGCCGCTCCGGCCGGACCCTGCGTCGTGTAGTAGCGGTACAGCTCGGTGCTCCGCATGTCTTTGCCGATCACTTTGACATCGAACGGCCGGCGGATCAGCATCACGCCGCTATTCAGCACGAGGGCAACAGCGCCCGCGTTGCCAATCTGAAGGCTATCGTAGAAAGCCTTGAAGAAATCAATATCGATGGTGGCCAGCGCAACGCCGCCGAAACTGCCGTCCGGTTTATTGATTCTCCTGGAAACGGGAATAACCCATTTTCCACTTGATCGGCTGATTACCGGGACGCCAATGTGCGGACCAGGATCAGCGTTATGTCGATGAAAGATAAAATATTCGCGGTCCGCGTTGTTGAATCGATTGAGTGGCGCCGACGTGGAGTTGACGATCCAGATTCCGTTTTCGTCATACACAAAAAGACCGGCAAGCTGGGGAAGCTCCTGCTGGTGCATCACCAGAGCGTCATGCAGTCGTTTAAGCGCGGCCGGGCCGGTTCCGTCGTGCTGCACGCGCTCGACGATACCCAGCAATGCGGTGTCTGCTTCCTTAAATGTGTCGTCGGCCTGTTCGGCCATTGCCCGTGAGAGGTTCGAGGTGGCGACATCCATTTCTCCCAACTCGACTGCCCGTGCAGTCCAACTCCGCCAGCCATCAAGTGCAACGAGCGACAGGCACACGATCACCACGAAGGTTATCGCGCGCCAGATGATGGACGGCCTATTCAAAATCAAACTATTCTCCGTGGACAGCCTGGAAGCACCTGGCGGCGGGGTATTTTCTGCTGAGGAAGTTGCCATAATCGCAAACGCACAGCGAGTATATCGGCATTCAGGCTCATATCTTGACTTCGGCTTGCTTGGGAAAGATATTGGGCGTGCCGCCGCGAGGCCGTCACCAGAAACTGGCGGGCATGCGGGAATACACTTAATCTGGACGCGTCGTATTGGTGCGGAAGCTTAAATTGACCGGTTTTGCGCGGTTGCCGTGAACCGGTTTGTTCGTGCGTCGCGGCGGAGTGATGCGGATGGGGCGTGCTGAGCCGGTCGACATCGAGGTGTCGATCGTTGTCAGTCGACCTACTTGACCTTCCAGTGCGATGAAATGATGGCGTGGGAACTCGCTGCGTTAACGTGTTCCGCTCCTACTGCCAAGGGTGTCTACCGAATCCCAGACGGATCGGGTTAAGTTTACGTGTTGCTTTCGATGGCTTGGCAGGTTCTCTAAGGTCGACTTGTCAGCTTCCTGGACACGCCGCGAAAGGGTGCTCGCGGGTGAGCTGCTGGCGATTGACTTCTCCTTTCGGCCATGAGCGGACCTTCGACACTACCACTCGGATCGTCGACAATGTAACTCTGGACTTACATGGGATAGCCGAATGTTCAAGGACCAAGTTGAATGCCAGCAAGCTATAGCTCATGCGCTTACAGCAGCTTGCCGAGAATCGTGGGTATCGATCGTGGCCGAGGTCAAGCTTGACGGCGACCGTGTCGACGCAGTCGTTTCTTATACTCGCACCCACGACGGCAAAATAGGGCATTTGTCTGGTGTGCCCCGACTTGCGCTTTTTTTCCACGAATTAGCTCGATTGGTGAGTGCTGTAGACAAAGGCCTCTTCACCAGTTGCCGTTTCAAGCTCGGAAGTGATGGGCGTTACTCCACGACCTTCGAATATTGAAGTTGCCGCTGGTCACATTCGGCCATGAAGGGACAGTCGCTGTCGCCGGCTAGATCGTCAACAATCTCGATGTTTGGGTCCCCTGCCGATTATGGTAAAAGGTGGTCAAACACCCCGGAAAGATGAGTTCGGAGTTGGAATGCTACTTACCCTTGAGCCGCTATGGCGTGATCACGACGGCATGTTGGAACTTCGATTTTCCATGCAGGGCTCTGGCTTTGCAGCGGAAGTCAATTTCTACGACTATCCAGAAACGATAGAAACGTTCGGTCGTACCCTGCATGAATTTCCTCGGTCATCGACAGACGAAGTGGTTTTTGAGAACGGCTCGAATGCTCCGAATTCATATAGCTGGCTGGTTCTGCGCGCGTTCGTTTTTGACGGGGTTGGACATTCGGCACTCGAGGTCGAGTGTCAAAGAAATGGTACGCGTCTTGTAGGCGCCCGATCTCGGTTCGCTGTTGAGCTTGAGCCTGCAACAATCAATCGGCTTGGTTCTGAACTCGCGAACTGGGCGTCGTCGGCTGGCGACCAATCTTTTTTGTTTAACTCTGAACAGCGATAGGAATGAGCGATTAGCCCAGCAGTTCGCGCGGGTTTTGTCATGACGACGAGCCAGGCGTTCGACAGGGCAGGCCAACAGCCTGCCAGTCGACGGTGCACTGAAGACCAGTCGTTGAGTTAGGCCCCCGCCAACAAACAATCGTTGAACGTGCGCATGCAAATACACACACAATCTGGCCCGGTGAGAATCGTAAATGAGGCAGCCTACTCGTTCGGATCACACGACAATGTGCGAACGTATCCGCTTGAAGTACGTCTTTCGGACGGCACGCTGACGTCGGTCCACGCAGTTGAGCTGAACGGACTCGGGGTTGTGGTCGTCGGTGCCAGCGGGGGATGCTCCGCGGTGCATGAGCATTCGGCGGTGGCGATCAAGGACAAGCTGTACTTGGCTGTTGGTGATCACGTCGTTTGCCTGTCCTTGGATTTTCCCCATCGGTTGGTCTGGGCAACGCAGGTCGACACCGCGACGTGCTTTGGTATTTTCTGGGAAGGCAAGCGGGCCGCGCTCATTTCACACGGGGAACTGGAAATTGTGCGCCTAACACCGCAAGGCGATGTGATCTGGTCGGCATCCGGCGCCGATGTTTTTTCCGAAGGATTCAGTTTGCTGTCCGACTGCATCGAGGTAGTCGATTTCAATCGGACCACTTATCGGCTTGAATACACGACCGGCGAAGCCATCGTTTAACAATAACGAGCGAACTCAATTGAACGGCCGCTTCGGGCACGACCGACCGTCCCTTGTGGGTCGGCTACGGAAATTCACCATCGGACCGTGACCGGCCACTTTCTGCCGTTCGACACGGAGGCACCGATCGTCGACAATTCGGGGGGCGGGTGAGGCTACCTCGCGGTGTCTCGAAAGAAGGCCGATGGCAGAGCTTCGCGTTGACGGGAGAGGAACGTGCGGGCAATTTGCGCGCCACAATTCGTAGAAGCTTGCGCGGGGGAAAGCTGGTCGGCCTTGCACAAGGAAAAAACTTTCACAACATTTGTGTACAACGGGGTCAAGGATGAACTGGTTACCGGCACTCATGCCAAGCGGCGTCATCGACGAAACCTACGGCGGGGTCAAGCACCAAATTTGCTGCAAACTTGGCCCTGTCCGCATCGTCGCCCTACGAAAGATTTGGAACCCGACGTGCCGCTTAGGAGCAGCAGCATGACGTTCCGATCTCTGGTTGACGCGCTGCTAGGACGCAAGCGTCAGGAACCGTCAACCCGCTCGGTTCAGCACGCCGCAGTCGCCCCAAGGCTGAGCCGACAGTTTGAACTTCCGGCACAATGGGCCTTGCAGCAGGAAGATGAGCACGTCGCCGTTTTCCGCAACGCGGTGGGCGATGTGCTGACGATCAACTTCTTTATGGCCGTGCCCGACATTGGGGCTCCAATCGACGACGTTGATGCGCTGCGTGCGTTTTACCGTCGCACAACCGAGGCTGCCGGTCTCGCCTTGGTCGAGACTGAGCTGGCACAACTGACCGCATTGAGCGCCGTGCGCACGCTGTTCAAGGCGCGAATGGACCAGATACGTGGTTTCGCCTTTGTCGGCTCCTACACTCTGCCCTTTGCCGACCGCTCTTACGTTATCAAGGTACAAAGCGTCGAGCAGGGCGTCACCGGTATGCGCGAAGCTGCCATTATGGTTCTGATGGGGCCACCAGAGATCGACGAAGTAACAGGTGAGTTAATCGGATGGGCTCAGGACCCCTACGACCCGGGCTATCGCGCTGAGTTCATGCGCAATCAGGCCGATGATCAGAAGTTTGACGCCCAGTTTCCCGACCATCCTCTCAGCAAGGTTCGGCGCTATCTGGCAGAGCTTGAATCTGGCGTACGTGTCGATCCTGCCATTCGTGGACTTCAACCATTCTCCTATCCAGCACAAGGGTATTGAAGGGACGACACGTCCGCACCGAGTAAATATGGGGGCGGCTGCAAGTATGTCCGCGATGTCCGCAGCTCGACCCAGTGTCGGTATATCGAGCAGGTAAAACGGCCGGCCATTTCTGCGAAGCATTGGAATTCCTCGCTCTCAGATTGTCCGTTAGCGGGAAAGCCAAGTGGCCGTTCCGGGTCGCCTGCTGCCGATCGCCGTTCGGCGAGTTTCGAGCCTCGTATACCTCTTTATGCTTATCGACTCTGTCTGGCACATGGCGCTTCGCCTCGGATTCCGGCGCGCTCGCGCCTGCTAGACCTTCGACGGCCTCGCCATGAGGGCGCGCCAGTAGCAATCTACGCCAGGCGGACGCTGTTGCTTGTGAAGTCATCGTACCGGGCCGAGTGAAAGGCCCCGGCGGCAGTGCCCGGCCCGGTGAGACACCTGATGCAGCGGCGAAGAGACCGGCAGCATTGGTTTGAACTGCACCTCGATCGCATACCCGAGCCGCGGCTTGATAATCGTGAGATTGTCGCCGCGCGGCTGGCATCGCCGGAGGAATTGCACGGCCTCGGTTTAAACCGTCCATTTGTTGCATCGCCATTCATGAATTCTGTTACCGTCCTCACGGTGGCGATCGTCGTCAATTGATATCGTCCTGGAAAGAACCACCGGAACGTGCGATGAACAAATCGAAGAAATGCGCTCTTCTTGCCTCGGCGGTTACAGCGTTGGGTCTGTATAAATTGTTTGTCTTTTTTCAAGACGTGCAGACTGGTTGCATTCAGTTCCAAACGCATCAGACATGCAGCTATGAAAATGCCGAGAATTTTCAGGGCTTGCTAGATCTTGAACTGATGTTCGCATGCGGTTGGGCTGCGGGTGCGGTGATCTGTTGGATGGTCGCTGCACAGGCGAAAAAGAGCGAGCGGTAAGCCACTCGCTGACATTCTTGCGATAGACGTGCAAAAAGCAGGCTGTTTCTTGTAGCGCGTAGCGTGCCGTGCATCCGAAGCAATCGAGTGGTCGTTACAGCGCCCTAAATTTACCGAACGAACGAACGCCCGACCGATAGCGATCAGCAAGTCTCCCGCTCGTAACCCCGTCATCTTGGTCCAATTGAAAAATCGCTCAACCCGCGCCGCGCACCGCCGTTAACTCAGACGATATCCCAGACCGATTCGACGCGCCATGTCGCCCGTTTCGCGACGCACGGACTCAAATCATCAGGGTTCGGACTGCAAGTTAATCAGGATTGGCAACACCGCACTATGGACGCCTATACAACACGGCGTGCGATCGGAGAAATATCCCCTATGTTTTTCAAAGGACTCTGTGCCGCATTCGTCGCGGTCATGCTAAACGCAGCGGCTGCGTCCGTATGCGAAGCGCAATATTCCACCGGCTGGATCGCCAACACCCATGGCACGGCCACGACTCGGGTGGGCAATGTGGCCCGCTCGATGTGGGTGGCGCCGGAAGGGGTCATCTATACCGCATCGATGTGGGACGAAGGCGAAGGCGGCATCGCGATCTATCAGAACGGACGGAACATCGGATCGATCGGGGCGCACGCCGAGTTTCAGGGCGGCGCGATCACCGGCAACTCGACCTCGCTGTTCGCTGCGCTGCAATTCAACGCCGCGTATGGAAGCGGCAAGGTGGGTCGATACGACCGGACAAGCCGCACTCGCGACCTGCTGATCACGGTAAGCGACACGACCACCGAACGCCTCGCGGACGTCGTCACCGGACTCGCGACGTCCGGCTCGCTGCTCTACGCGAGCGATTTCCCGGGCAACCGCGTGCGGGTGTTCACGACGTCCGGAGTCTGGGTGCGTGACATCGGCGTGTCAGGGCCGGGCGCGCTCTCGGTGGACGCGGGCGGCAACATCTGGGTCGCGCAACAAAGCATGGGCGCGGTGATCCAGTTCAGCCCGACCGGCGAACACCGAAACACCATCCAGTTGGCGGCCAAAGCGCAACCCTCCTCGCTGTATTTTGACGCGTCCAGTGGGCAGCTATGGATCGGCGACGAGGGTCCGGACATGAACATCAAGATCTATGACGTGTCCGGTGCGCCTTATGCCGTGGGTACGTTTGGTGTTCAAGGCGGCTTCCTCAATACGGTCACCGGCATCAAGGGGCAAGTGGGCGACAGGCGCTTTACGCGCGTCACCGGCATCGGCAGGGATTCCGCACGCAACCTCTATGTTCTGAACAACCCGTGGGGCGGGTCGTGGGACCTGGGCCGCAACGGCGGCACCGACATCCACGCGTACGACGGCGCGGGGGTTCTGCGCTGGCAGCTCCAGTCGGTGAACTTTGAAGGCAACGCCGCACCGGACCCGGCCACCGACGGAGCGATCTTCTACGGTGGTATGAATATCTATTCGGGCACCGTGGGTGGCACGTTCATCGCCAACACGATCGATCCGATCACGTACCCGTCCGATCCGCGCATCAATCTCGCCGACCACGAACGCGGCGAACATTTCGCCCAGCTCGCCAGCGTGGGCGGACACCGGATACTCGTTGCAGCGAGCCAGAATCCCGATACCTTCTACTTTTTCCACTTCAACCGGGCGAGCGGGTACATTGCGATTCCCGATAGCACGTTGCCGGGAGCGTCCTTCGGTACGACGGCAAAAGTCCGCAACGGCTTCTGCCTCGATAGTAACGGCGATATCTGGGCGGGCCTCGACAAGACCGGCACGATTTCACACTATCCGCTGACCGGTTTCGATGCGAGCGGCAAACCGCTATGGAGTGCCGCGGTCACGGTGCCGATTCCCGCGACGATCTCGCAACTGACGCGGATCGTCTACCTGCCCGAAAGCGACACGATGATTCTCACAGGGATCACCAGCAGTACGGACTGGACCGCGGTCGGATCGCGTGTCGAGGTGTATCACGGCTGGCTGGCCGGCAACCGGACCACGCCGAACCCGGTGATCAACCTCACCAGCGCCAATCCCAAATCGATTGTGGCCGCGGGGAATTATCTGTTTGTGGGTTACGTCCATACCGTGCCGAATATCGATGCTTTCAACCTCACGACGGGGAAGCTCGACACTACGTTCGTCAATAGCAATCCGAACTCAGTCGACGTGGGCAACGACGTGGACTCCATGTACGGACTTCGGGCCTATCGGCGTTCGACCGGCGAATATGAAATAACGAAGGACAACTACAACGATTCGAGCATCGTGCTCTATCGGTGGACGCCGCCTGCGTCGAGCGGGACTGGCGTGAGTGCGACGAAGACAATAGTCGTGTCGCCGTTCAGCGTGAATTGACGATGCGCCTGAGTCGCCGCGATTCGCGAAGGTCCGGCCCGGGGACTCCGGGTATTCCTGTGTGCCGCATACGCTGCCAGCCTTGCTCGCGCGCCGTCCGTGAAGTAGATTTTTACTAGGAGATGCTTCGGGCGGGAGGAACTGCCATGGAACTGAACGTAGAACGCGTCGATGTTTGGGCCGCTACCATCGAGGACGAACCGGGCGGGCTTGCACGCGTATTAAGCGCTTTGCGGGATGCGGGCGCAGACCTGCAGTTCGTCGTCGCGCGTCGCACGCCGGAAGCATCGGGCAAGGGGGTCGTGTTTGTCGCGCCGTTGCAAGGGGAACGGGAGATCCAGGCCGCGACTCAGGTGGGCTTCACCGTCACCCCGAGCCTCCACTCCGTCCGTGTAATGGGTTTGGACCAGTTGGGAATCATTGCCCAATTGACCCAGATGCTGGCCGACGGGGGGATCAACCTCCGCGGCGTTTCCGCCGCGGTGCTCGGCACACAGTTCATTGCCTATCTCGCGGTCGACTCGTTGGGCGATGCCGAACAGGCGATGGACATTTTGCAGAGGGCCTGAACAGGCCATGACTCACGGCTTCGTGCTTGTCTGCTGGTCCCGGAACGCCGCCTCTCCGGCGTCGGACACCTCGACCCACTTCTTGTCGGGCGCCGCGTCTGCGACGTAGCTGTCGTGCCAGTTCCACCACTTGTAGGTTGGGGTCTGAGGATAGCCCTCCGGCGAGTCTTCCCAGACCTCCTGCCGGCCCAGCGGCGTGATGTCGAGGTAGTTCCAGGTGCCCCCCATCTGCTCGTCGCCACGGTTGTTGATGAAGTAGGTGCGGTACACCCGGTCACCGTCGCGGTAGAACACGTTTGTGCCGTGCCATTCGCCCACGCCGAAGTCGGCGTCGAAGCTGTCCGTGAGGGTGAACCATGGCATCTCCCAGCCCATCCGCGCCTTCAGCCGCGCGATGTCCGCCTGAGGCGCACGCGAAACGAAAACGAGGGTGGTGTCACGGGCGTTCAGGTGGGCGACGTGGGCGACCTGGTCGGCCACCATGGAGCAGCCCCGGCAGGCCTGGTCGGGCCAGCCGAACACGCCCGGCTCGAAGAATGCGCGGTAGACGATCAGCTGACGCCGGCCGTCGAACAGGTCGAGCAGGCTGGCCTTGCCCGCAGGCCCGTCGAACACGTAGGCCGTCTCCACGGCCATCCACGGCATGCGCCGGCGTTCGGCGGCCAGGGCGTCACGGGCGCGGGTCTGGGCCTTTTCCTTCACGAGCAGTTGTTCGCGGGCGGCCTCCCACGCCTGCGGCGACACGACAGGTGGTGTGCGCATGGCAGGTTGTCCGCCGTTCCGTCCGTTCTCGGTTGAGGTAGTCATGGCTTTTGCAATCTCCTAAGTTGGGCGACTTGCCGCGCCTCCTGGTTGAAGCGCGACGCCATTCGCTGCTTATCGGTCGTTGTAGGCCTTGAGGTAGTGTGGTACCGGAAATGGAACATTGGGAGTAACAAGTGTGGCGGTATTCCGATGCCATCCTGTCGAAGTAACGTGGCTGGAGGTCACCTCATGAAGTCCTTTTGCTCCACCGCTGCCCTCGCCGCCCTTATCGTGCTCGCTGCCGGCTGTTCCTCGACGTGGCCGCCCGCCAGCAAGCAGACCGTCCAGCCTGTTCCGGCCGACACGGATAGATGCATGCCGTGCGCTAACCACGGTGCGACGCGCGCCGATTCTGCGTCGAGGCAACCGGTTCTCAGCGTGGGTGTCAGTGATCCCGATACGCAATTGAATCTGCCCTGGTTCCTCGCTGACCTGATCAACGCCGTTAACGCGCACGAATCTGTCGGCGACTTATTGCATACGATAGGACGTGGCTTCTGACTACCCTCTTTCGGTGGAGGGTGCGGATCCGGGAATGTCTTAGTGCGGCCCATTTTCTGCGACGTGTCCGCGGGCTTCGTTCGGGTCAGGTGACGACAGGCAGCCGGTGCTCCCCAGCCTGGCTTTGCTCATCCGATGGTGCATCGCGATAACCAGGCATTCGATTCGGTTCGCACGCGTTGTGGTTCGAGTGCGCAAGGCAGCCGTGTTCGTGCGGTAGCGCTCGTGCGTGCGAACTCCGGCGCGTATACGATATCTGAATGAACATGGAGCGCGGTCATGACCACGGCTGCCAGTTTTCATATCGGCTACACGCAATACCTTGGCCCCGACGGCGAGCCTGTCCAGCCGTTGCCTGCGTTTGCACGGGACCCAGCGGCGCTGATTCCGCTCTATCGCGCGATGGTGCTGACACGGGCGTTCGACACGAAGGCGGTTGCGCTGCAGCGTACCGGCAAGCTCGGCACCTTCGCGTCGTCGGTCGGCCAGGAGGCGATCGGCGTTGGCGTCGCCAGTGCAATGCAGCCTGGCGACGTGCTGTTTCCTTCGTATCGCGATCATGCCGCGCAATTGCTGCGCGGCGTCACGATGACGGAAAGTCTGCTGTATTGGGGCGGCGACGAACGCGGCAGCGACTTCAGCGGACCCCGCTACGATTTCCCGAACTGTGTGCCGATCGGCACACAGGTATGCCATGCCGCCGGCGCGGCCTACGCATTCCTGCTGCGTCACGAAGCGCGCGTCGCGGTGGCGATATTCGGCGACGGCGGCACGTCCAAGGGCGACTTCTACGAGGCAATGAACATGGCCGGCGTGTGGCAGGCGCCGCTTGTCCTCGTGGTCAATAACAACCAGTGGGCGATCTCGGTGCCGCGCAACCGCCAGAGCGCTGCGCAAACGCTCGCGCAAAAAGCGATCGCTGCGGGAATCGACGGAGTGCAGGTCGACGGCAACGATGTGATCGCGGTGCATCAGGTGGTCTACGCGGCGCTCGCGAAAGCTCGCCGCGGCGATGGCCCGACGTTGATCGAAGCGCTCAGCTATCGCCTTGGCGATCACACGACAGCCGATGACGCGACGCGCTATCGCGACTCCGAGGTGCTCAGCAAGCAATGGGAATACGAGCCGCTGCTGCGGTTGCGCACCTACCTGATGCGCATGAACGTCTGGGACAAGGCGCAGGACGAGCAATTCGGCCGCGCGTGTCTTGCCCAGGTCGAGCAGGCCGTCGAAGCTTATCTGGCGGTACCGGCGCCGGACATCTCCGCCATGTTCGATCACCTGTACGAAACCTTGCCGCAAGCGATGCGTGAGCAACTCGCGATGGCACAACGTTTCGCGCCTGCCGCGGGGAACCGCCATGGCTGACCTCAACATGGTCGAAGCCCTCAATCAGGCGCTCGCCTACGAATTGGCGCACGACCCTGCCGTCCTGCTGCTCGGTGAGGACATCGGCGTGAACGGCGGCGTGTTTCGCGCGACGGTCGGGTTGCAGGGCCGATTCGGTGCGCAGCGTGTGCTCGATACGCCACTGGCCGAAACGGCGATCGCCGGCACCGCGATCGGCATGGCGGCGATGGGCCTGAAGCCCGTCGTGGAGATCCAGTTCAGCGGGTTCATCTATCCGGCCATCGACCACATTCTGAATCACGCGTCGCGTCTGCGGCATCGAACACGCGGACGGCTGACGTGTCCGCTAGTGATCCGTGCGCCGTGCGGTGCTGGGATTCACGCACCGGAGCATCATTCCGAAAGCCCTGAAGCGTTGTTCACCCACATCCCTGGATTGCGTGTCGTGACACCGTCATCGCCGGCACGCGCGTACGGCTTGCTGCTCGCGTCGATCCGCGATCCGGACCCGGTGATCTTCCTCGAGCCGACGCGACTGTACCGGCTCTTCAGGCAGCCGGTGGAGGATAGCGGCGAAGCGTTGCCGCTCGACAGCTGCTTCACGCTGCGCGATGGGTCGGACGTCACGCTGGTGAGTTGGGGCGGCGCGGTGCAGGACATTCAGGCCGCGGCCGATCTGCTCGCGCAGGAAGGCGTGATGGCCGAGGTGATCGATGTGGCGACGCTCAAGCCGCTCGACATGAACACCATTCTTGCTTCGGTGGCGAAAACCGGGCGTTGCGTGATCGTGCACGAGGGCTCGCGCACCGGAGGGGTTGGCGCGGAGATTGCCGCCAATATCGCCGAGCGTGGACTGTATTCGCTGTTGGCGCCGGTGCAGCGTGTCACCGGCTACGACGTGGTGGTGCCGTTGTACAGACTTGAGAATCAATACATGCCAGGCACGGAGCGCATCGTTGCTGCGGTCAGGCAGACTCTGGAGGCGTCGTGAAGCCATGAAAGTCTTCAAACTGCCTGATCTCGGCGAAGGCTTGCAGGAAGCGGAGATCGTCGAGTGGCACGTCGGGAGCGGCGAAGAGGTTCGCGCGGATCAGCCGCTCCTGTCGGTCGAAACGGCGAAAGCGATCGTCGAGATTCCGTCGCCTCAATCCGGCCGCATCGCGAAGCTGTTCGGCCAGCCGGGCGACGTCGTGCATCTGGGCGCGCCGCTTGTCGCATTCGAAGGAGAGGGCGACGAAGCCGATGCCGGCACCGTGGTCGGCCACATGGAGGTGGGTCAGCATGTGGTGCAGGAAGCGCCGGCGGCGCCCGGCGGCGGCATCGGCGCGGGTGCCGGCGCCGGCGTGATCAAGGCGATCCCAGCGGCGCGAGCGCTCGCGCGCAAGCTGGATGTCGACCTGGCGATGGTGACGCCCTCGGGGCCGGAAGGTGTCGTTACGGCGGCAGACGTGCAGCGCGTCGCGAAGGTCCTTGCCGAGCTCGGGCCACCCGAAGTGCTGCGCGGCGTGCGGCGCGCGATGGCGCAGAACATGGCGCGCGCCCAGAGCGAAGTGGCCGCCGCAACCGTCATCGACGATGCCGACATACATGCATGGCCGCCCCATACCGATGTCACGATCCGGCTGATCCGCGCGCTAGTGGCCGGATGCCGCGCCGAACCGGGACTCAACGCGTGGTTTGAAGGACACACGGGGCGGCGCCACGTGCTGGGGAAGATCGATCTTGGCATTGCCGTCGATCTGCCGGATGGCCTCTTCGTGCCGGTGTTGCGCGACGTCGCGCATCGCGACGCAGCGGACCTGCGCGGCGGGCTCGACCGGATGCGCGCCGACATCCGGGCACGCAAGATCCCGCCGGAAGAGCTGCGCGGCAACACGATCACGCTATCGAACTTCGGCATGATCGCCGGTAAATATGCGGCGCCCATTGTTGTGCCACCCACTGTCGCGATTCTCGGCGCCGGGCGCATTCACGAGCAGGTCGTTGCGGCAGCCGGCGTTCCCGCCGTCCATCGAATCTTGCCGCTGAGTCTGACATTCGACCATCGGGTCGTCACGGGCGGCGAGGCGGCGCGTTTTCTTGCCGCGACGATCGCGGATCTGCAGATGACGCGGTAGCCGTATTCGTGTGTTCGGGCGTAATCGCATCGGCGACATCTTCTGTTCCTTCGCGACAGCAGAAGTGAATGATTATTGAGCCTTTTGCGACACTTGGATTTGCGAAAATAA
This sequence comes from Paraburkholderia caffeinilytica, assembly GCF_003368325.1. Taxonomy (NCBI): domain Bacteria; kingdom Pseudomonadati; phylum Pseudomonadota; class Betaproteobacteria; order Burkholderiales; family Burkholderiaceae; genus Paraburkholderia; species Paraburkholderia caffeinilytica. The sequence continues at coordinate 3,494,785 of NZ_CP031466.1, forward strand.
GCAACTCGCATACGATGAAGTATTCGTTATAAATATCGGCCCATAAGCGGCTCATGTCTGAATAAGACAATACTGATCCATAAACGCCACATTCAGATATAAATAGGTGGTCGGCGCTATGTCTCGATTGGCTGCCAATTCAGACATGGCGGACCCGTTCGGCTCGGCTTGACTCCTGCCGATCAAGGCTTACAGGGCTTGCGCGCGGCTTGCCGAGGCAGTGAGCCGCTGTCGGCTGAATAGATAAACAAATTAAAAAAGTACTGAACATATTGCAATTGAAAATTGGGAAGTTATGATGGCGTCTCTGTAGGGATTTACTGAACACCTGCTTTTTAAAGGCGAGCGAAATATTTTCCGCTATCTGCCGCTATTCGCTTCGGGAAATGGTAATTAATGCTCCCGGCATAAGCGGACTAAATGAAAGTAACGCCCCTCCGAAGTATTCGCGACGCATGCTGCCCGGCAGGCGTCCTTGCGCTTCGGTCCATCCATCATCGTCATTCGCCGCGCGATATCCGAACGATCGGCGTTCCGCGCGGCGGACTGAATCCTGAGGAATTTCAACAATGGCTCTATCGAGTCCCGAGCAAATCGCCGCATCGCAGAAGGCCGGCCTCGACGCGTTCTTCGGATTGACCGGCAAGGTCTTTGAAGGCGTCGAAAAACTGGTCGCACTGAATCTGCAGGTCGTCCGGTCTACGCTGGCGGAGTCGCAGGAGAACCTGACAAAGGCGCCCGGCACACCGAACCCGCAGCAGTGGCTCACGCTGCAAGCCGGTTTCACCACGCCGTTCGCAGAGAAATCACTGTCATACGGCCGCCAACTCTTCGACATTGCGTCAACGACGCAGGCTGGGGTCGCGCAGCTTGCGCAGACGCAGTACGAACGGTACAACGCGCGCGTGCAGGAATTCATCAAGGAAGCGTCGAAGAGTGCTCCCGCAGGATCCGAAGCGGCGATCGCCGCGTGGAAAACCGCGATCAGCGCCACCACCACGCTGTACGAATCGCTGCAGAAGGCGGGGCAACAGGCCGTGGAGGTGGCGGGGAGCAATCTGGAAGCCGTCACGGCCTCAGCGTCCAAGGCTGCCAAACGTAGTGCCGCCTAGTCGGCTGCTTTAGCCGCGAACGCGAAGCACGAAGACTCACGCGGGCAGCAATGTCCGCGTAATCCATTCCATGTTTATACGTAGGATTCCTTTTATTCATCCTGGATATGGATCCTGCATTTCAATGCATCAAATTTTGACTAGAGGCAGCGTTGCCGCAGACGGGCACGCCGCCGGTATTTGTGAGGACGATTCGATGGCAAAGCAGATCGCGGTGGTAACGGGTGGCATGGGTGGACTGGGTGAGGCGATCAGCATCAAGCTGCATGATGCCGGGTATGCGGTCGTAGTCACCTATTCAGCGGGCAACACTGGTGCGAACGAGTGGCTCGCCCGAATGGAAGCCGAAGGACGACAATTCCGCGCGTACGCGGTCGACGTCGCCGACTACGATTCGTGCGAAGAATGCATGGCGCGGATCAAGGCGGAGGTCGGACCGGTCGACATCCTGATCAACAACGCCGGCATCACGCGCGACGCCAGCTTCAAAAAACTGGACAAGGTCAATTGGGACGCGGTCATCCGCACCAACCTCGATTCGGTGTTCAACATGACGAAGCCGGTGTGCGACAGCATGGTCGAGCGTGGCTGGGGCCGCATCGTTAACGTGTCGTCGATCATCGGTTCCAAGGGCGGGTTCGGCCAGACCAACTATGCGGCGGCAAAGGCCGGCATGCACGGTTTCACGAAATCGCTGGCGCTCGAGGTGGCGAAGAAAGGCGTCACCGTCAACACGATCTCGCCCGGTTATATCGCGACGAAGATGGTGATGGCGGTGCCCGAGGACATCCGCGAGACGAAGATCATTCCGCAGATTCCGGTGGGCCGGCTCGGGCAGCCCGACGAAGTCGCCGCGCTGGTGCTCTATCTATGTTCGCGCGAGGCGGGCTTCGTGACCGGCGCCAACATCGCGATCAATGGCGGGCAACACCTGCAGTGAACCCGCGAGACCGGCAATAGAGGCTCCATGAGCGAAGCGGCGAAAATCGCTCGTACACGCTGGGTTGGCCGCTCAAGACTGCTCGGCACGGTTCCTGAGCGGCCGCTTACGGGAAACTCGGCTGACTGTTGAGGGTCCGGAGTGAGTGGAAACTTCATTAAACCTAATACAGCGAATATCGGGAATGTGTCTGTATCGGGATGATCGCTTGTGCCGGAACGACTCGTCCTTCGCGCGCGGATTTCAAATGCTCGACAGTGGTACGCAGCAACTGTCGAAGGTCCTGGGTTAGCAGATAGTCGATGGCGTCGGAACGCAAAAGCGGCTCCGTTATCCGGTTAACTTCGTGCGTCACGTAAATCGTTCGGCCCGTCAGGTTGCGTTCGCGCAGCGCCGCCGCCAGACCTTCGTTGCCGCCCGCCACGTTGTAAATACCATCGAGCTTTTCGTGCTCGTCAAGAAAACGCATGGTCGCTTCATAGGTCGCGGCACCGGAATCAGCGCCCTTGATGACTTCGATGAGATTCACATTGGGGAAGCGTTGCCTTAGCAGGGAACGGAATCCGATCTCGCGGTCCTCGTGACAGGTATAGGAGAACGTTGCGACGACCACCGCCACATCCGGGGAAGCATGCGCCTGCAGATGCCGGCCAATGAGAAACGCCGCTGACTGTCCGGCCGCCCGGTTATTCACCCCGACATACGTGTGACGCGCGTCGGTATCGACGTCGGTGACGAGCGTCACAACCGGCTTGCCCGCCGTCATGCATTCGCGCAGCGCGGCAGTTATCGTTTCCGTGTTCGTGCAGATGATGCCGATTCCGTCGGCCTCGGCAGCCGCTTCGCGAACGCTGGCAGCCACTTCGTCGTCGTCGGCGCCGACACATCGCACGACGGTCAGAGTGGCGCCGGATGCGGCAAATTCCGGTTCGAGTTCGACCGCCGTTCTCGTCAGTTCGTCCGTGAATGCGTCACCGGCCTGAGCGAGCAATCTGAAGTCGTAAGTACTCTGCCTCGCGCGCGTCGACGAACGTGCTGGCGAGCCGGCACCCAGTTGCCTCAACGCCGCTTCAACGGCGCTTCGCGTGCGTGGATGCACGCCGGGCCGATCGTTCAGGGCGCGATCGATGGTTGCTCTGCTGAGCTGCGTGATCTCCATCAGTTGTTTGAGCGTCGGTCGATCTTTCATGCATGTCCCCAGACTTGCGTACGGGCCGAGGTGCCCGCATAGCCGACATTTTGCCTCAAATTGAGGCTATCGAGGCTTTTTCATGTTTAGGCCACAGAAAAGGCCAGATAACACCTTCTGGAATACCCTTGATAACTCAAAATGAGTCATTTTAGTCTTTGACCGGTGCTCATTAAGAGTCTTTAATTGGCTCAACGATGAGCAATGCTTCACTCGCTTCATCGCTCGGTCAAACATCTTGGCACTGGGGTGCAGCTCATGTCCGTACAGCAAGACAACACGAAAGCAATCACCATGGACGACTGGTACAAATGTCGCCTCGACAGGAAGGTGCTCAAGGAAGTCACGCGGCGTAACGACCGGGACGCGCTGTTGCATTTCGGCGGTTTCATCACGCTGGTCGTGGCAAGCGGCGTGCTTGCCTGGTTCTCGCTCGGCACGCTGTGGTGCGTGCCGGCATTCCTGCTGTACGGAACGATCTATGCGTTCGCCGAAGCGATCGAGCACGAGTTGCGTCATCGCACGCCATTCCGGAGCGAATGGTTGAACGAGGCGGTTCATTGGCTGATCTGTTTCATGACGTGGCGCGAACAGGTATATAGCCGCTGGTCGCATGCCCAACATCACACGTACACCCATCTGACGGCGACGGTGCCATCGGATGTCGAACTGGCGGTGAAGCGGCCGCCGAACTACCTGAAGCTCGCCACCGATTTCCTGCGCATCTCGCATGGCATCCATCATCTGGGCAACATCGTGTTGCACAGCTTCGGCATCGTGTCGAACAAGGCGAAGGCGGTCGTACCGCCCACTGAATATCGTGCGATGTGCCGCAACTCGCGCGTGATCCTCGCGCTCTACGTTGGCGTGATTGTGTGGGCCGTCGTCGCGCATAGCTGGCTGCCGGTGGTGTTTCTGCTCCTGCCGCGTTCGTACGGCGCCTGGCTGCACGAACTGCTGGCGCTCACGCAGCACACCGGGCTGCTCGAAAACGAACTGGATCACCGCTTCTCGACGCGAACCCTCAAGCTGAACCGCTTCCTCCAGTTTCTCTACTGGAACATGAACTATCACGTCGAGCATCACATGTTCCCGAACGTGCCGTTTCATGCGCTGCCGCAGCTGCGCAAGGCGATCGAAGCGGATTTGCCGCCCGCCTACGACGGCCTGTTCAGCGCGTGGGGCGAAATCATGCTCGTGTTCAGAATGCAGCGGCACGATCCCGATTACATGGTGACGCCGCGCGTGCCAGGAAAGGCGGCGGCACTCGGCGCGGAATCCGTCGGCGATCAGCCGTTCATGGCGCAGACGCGCTGAGCGAAGAGGCACACCATGAACATCCTTCAATGGCATCCCGTTTGCGCATGCGATGACATCGACGAAGAAGACGTCGTCGAGTTCGAGCATGACGGCAAGCTCTACGCGATCTATCACACACCTAGCGGTTATTACGCATCGGCGGGTCTTTGCACGCATGAGACCGCACGGCTCACGGAAGGTCTCGTGTTCGGCGAGGTGATCGAGTGTCCGATGCACATGGGGCGCTTTCATATTCCCACCGGCGCGGCGAAAGGTGCGCCCGTTTGCGTGAACCTCGTCACGCACCCCGTCAGGATCGAAGACGGCAAGGTCTTTATCGGCCTCGCCGACGATTGACGCCACGCCCTTCATTCATGTGATTCACGTGACTCGGGCAAGGCGGGATGGGCCGATGCGCGACATCGGCAAACCAATCATAAACAAGGAGACAGCCATGAAACGATCTATTCGCCAGGCGTTTCGCCTGGCCGCCGTGGTGCTGGGTTTCGGACTGTGCGCCGGTGCTTTTGCCGAGCCTGTCGCCCATTTCGATTTCATCTCGCACGCGCCGGATTCCGATGCCTGGTGGAATACGGTCAAGAACGGCATCAAACAGGCCGACGAGGATTTCAACGTACAGACCGATTACCGCAACCCGCCGAACGGCGATATCGCGGACATGGTGCAACTGGTCAATCAGGCGGCCGCGCGCAACTATGACGGGGTCGTGTCGACGATCGCCGACTACGATCTGCTGAAGAGCGCATTTCCGAAGCTCAAGGCGAAGAACATCCCGCTCATCACCACCAATACCGGCACGGAAAAGCAGAGCGCCGACCTGGGCGCGTTGCTGCACGTCGGCCAGCCGGAATATCTGGCGGGCAAGGAGGCGGGATTGCGCGCGAAGGCCGACGGCATCAAGACGTTTCTATGCGTGAACCACTACGCGACGAACCCCTTGTCGTTCGAGCGTTGCCGCGGCTTTGCGGATGCCATCGGCGCGGATATGAAGGTATCGGTGCTGGACGCGGGCGCGGACCCCACCGGCATCGAAGCCAAGGTTAGCGCGTTTCTCCGTGCGCATCCGACTACTCAGGCCGTGCTGACGCTCGGTCCGACGTCCGCCGATCCGACGATTCGCGCGGTGACCAAAATGGGGCTGGCCGGCAAGATATGGTTCGCGACGTTCGACATTGACTCCGATGTCGCGAAGGCCATCAAGGACGGCACGATCAAGTTCTGCACCGACCAGCAACCGTATCTGCAGGGCTATATCCCCATCGCGATGCTGGCGATCATGCACAAGAATCACAACACGGACGTGCTGCAGGCGCGCGCCGAGCTGGAGAAGAATCCGAAGTTCATGAAGCGTCTGCAGGACTATGGCCTCAAGCCTGTGTATGAGGCGCGCAATGTCAGTTCGGGACCGGGCTTCATCACGCAACAGAACATCAGCCAGGTGTCGGCGCTGGCTGGCCAATACCGGTGATGTCGCCGCGGAGCGTGAGATGAGTTCAACCGATCGAATGGTGATCGTAGGCGGCGGACAGTGCGGCGCCCGCGCGGCGCATGCGTTGCGCGAGCATGGCTGGGACGGCGCCATTACGCTGCTCGGTGACGAAGGACGGTTGCCATACGAACGCCCGCCATTGTCGAAGTCCGTGCTGCTTGGCCAGAAGACGGCCGCGCAGTGCGCGATCTACGACGCGGCGTTCTATCGCGAGCAACATATCGAACTGCGCGTCGATGCGCCGGTTGCCGCGATAGACCGTGCGCAGCGCAAGGTAGTGCTCGCCGATGGCGAAGCGATCGGCTATCACCGGCTGTTGATCGCAACCGGCGCCGAACCTCGCCCGTTCGACGTGCCAGGCTCGATGCTGCCGGGCGTGCATGCGCTGCGCGCCGTGCCCGACGCGCATGCGATCGCCGGCGAACTGACGCCGGGCCGGCGGATCGCCGTGATCGGCGCCGGCTTCATTGGTCTGGAAATTGCCGCGGCTGCCGTGCCGCGCGGCTGCGACGTGACCGTGCTCGAGGCGGCGCCGCGTGCGCTGATGCGAGCTGTGCCCGAGGCCGTCGCGGCGTGTCTGATTGATCGTCACCGACAGATGGGCGTAAATGTGCGCTTCGGCGTACAGGTCGATTGCTTGACCGGTGATGCGCGCGTCACCGGCGTGAAACTTGTCGACGGCAGCATCGTCCCGTGCGACGCAGTCGTCGTCGGCGTGGGCGCGAGGCCGCGTATTGCGCTCGCGCAGGCGGCGGGTCTCGACATCGACAACGGCATCGCGGTCGACGGCGGGTTGCGCACTAGCGACCCGCATATCTACGCAGCCGGGGACGTCTGTTCCTTTCCGCATCCGCAGACAGGCCAGCGGATCCGGCTCGAATGCTGGAAGAACGCCGAGGACCAGGCGCGCGCTGCCGCACGCGGCATGCTGGGTCATGGCGACGTCTATTCGGCTGTACCGTGGTTCTGGTCCGATCAGTACGACATGACGATCCAGATCGCCGGGATTCCCGCATACGGCACGGCGACGGTGGTGCGCGAAACAGGCACGGCGTCGCGGATTTTCTTCGCACTCGATGCCGGCGGCGCGCTGGTCGGCGCAAGCGGAGTGGGACCGGCGGGCGAGATAGCGCGCGACGTGCGCATCGCGCAGTCGCTCATTGCGCAACGCGCGTGCATCGAACCGGCGCTGCTCGCCGATCGCGATATGAAGCTGCGTTCGCTGATGGTCGCGGAGGCGCAATGAGCCAACGCCTGCTGGTGTTCCAGTCGCTATGGGCGATGGAGCGGCGACACACCGACGGCCGCGAACGTTCGCTCGAAGAAAATGTACGGATGATCGCCGGCGCGGGCTTCGATGGCCTGAGCGCACATTACACGGATCGCGCGTCTGTCCGGCGACTGGCGCAATTACGTGCAGACTACGGACTCGACGTGGAAGGCCAATGCTTTCCGCGCACGGTCGACGATCTGCAACCGGTGCTCGAGAATGCCGTCGAATTCGGCGCGCATCACATCGATCTGCAGCCCGACGTGCGTCCTCGCACCGTCGCGGAATGTCTCGCGCTGATCGACGGCTGGCAGCGGCTCGCCGAACAGGTGGACGTGCCGGTCTACATCGAGACGCATCGCGACCGGATGACCACCGATCTCTACTTCACGCTCGACCTGCTCGACGCACGCCCTGATCTGAGATTGCTCGGCGACATTTCACACTATCTGGTGGGACGCGAATTCGCATGGCCGGTATCCGACGATAACCACCGGCTCATGCATCGGATACTCGATCAGTCGTGGGCGTTTCACGGCCGCGTTGCGAGCCGGGAACAGGTGCAGATCGAGCTTTCTTTTGAGCCACACCGGATGTGGGTCGACCTTTTTCTCGACTGGTGGCGCTACGGCTTCGCATCGTGGCGCAGGCGGGCAGGGGAGCACGACACGCTTGCTTTCACCTGCGAACTGGGACCTAAACCTTACGCGATCATCGGCCGTGACGGTAACGACACAACCGACCGGTGGGCGGAGTCTCTATTGCTGCGCGATTGGGTCTGCACGCTGTGGGGGGATCTAACGGCGCTCGAAGGACCGTGATTAGAGTTTGATACGCTGGTGACTCCACCCGCCAGCTTTTTTCCCACGCAACGACGTTTTGTGGGCGATATGGACCTCGTGTCCATATCGATTTCTTCGTGTCAGTGATCGGTCCCGCTCCGGCTCGACGGACCCCATTGAATCACTTCGCTTTCAGCGGCCGCGTCCCCCAAAACAACACCGCCTCGATCGCGAAAAATGCAGCGAGCGGCACGATAGCGCCCACCGTCCCCGCGATCTCACGCCCGAACCGGCTCGTCACATACAGCAGCACGATCATGCTCAGCGCCATGCCCGGCAGGGGCGACATCAAAAGATCGATGCCGAACCAGAGCACCGCGGCAAGCAGCGAAGCGACCGCGATGCCCGCTATGCCGACGGTGCGCTGCTGGCGAAAGTCGGACGCGTGATAGGTCGGATCGGTCACTTCAGACAAGGGCAACCTTGCCGGTGGCGAGGTCATACATGCCGCCAACAATGTCGATCTTCTTGCTCTCGTAGAGTTTTTGGATGACCGGCGGTGAGTGCTTCAGTCGCGCCATTTGCCGCCGCACGTTCTCGGCGGCCGCGTTGTCCAGCAAGTTGCCGGTCTGCGTTTTCTCAGCGGCGACGACGGCCGGCTTGATCGAGGCGATGAGGCCCGGCAAATGGCCAGGAAGGACCGCCTTGCTCTTCAGCACTTTGATTGCGGCGTCGACCGCGCCGCATCCCGTGTGGCCCAGCACCATGATGAGCGGCACCCCCAGGAACTGGGCGCCGTATTCGAGCGATGCAAGCAGATCCGGGTTCACGATGTTGCCCGCAACGCGTAACACGAAGAGATCGCCCGGCCCCTGATCGAACGCGAACTCCGGCGCCACGCGCGAATCGGCACAGCCCAGGATCGTGGCGATCGGATACTGCGCCTGCACACGGGCGGCGCGTCCCGATGAAAAGTCGCGCTCGTTCGGCGCGTTGGCGGCGTAGCGTGCGTTGCCCTCCATGAGCCGCTTCAACGCGTCTGCCGGCGTGATCGAGTTCGGTGGCGGCGGTGCGTCGGGTGCGGGTGCGTCGGCCGCGATGGCGACGCTCACGCTCCACGGCAGGAGCGCCGCGAGTGCGCCGGTCTTCAGGAAATCCCGGCGCGACACTTGAGGCTCGTGCTGCGCATCACCGCACATATCACACATTTGAATGCCTCCGTCATTGCTGGGCGTATCTGGCCGCGAACAGGTGCCTTGCCGCATCGCGACGCAACGCATATGGCACACCGATTACCTGCTAGGTGCACCTCGCGTGATGGTTCGACGCCACGCGGTAGATCGACAATTTGTGTAGGTTTGAGTCTATACCGTCGTTGCAAGGCGCAATGTACGGACAATCCCGCGACTGCGAGGCGTAGGCCGTGAAGGCGTATCGTTCAATGCGTTTCCCCAGTTGAACGAACAAATACGCGCTACCTCGACACCGATCAAAGTTCTTTGCGGCACTCAGGCGGATTCGTCTGGAAGGGTGAGCGCAGGCAGGGGACGGTAAGCGATTTCTACAGCCTCGGTTCGGGAAAGCCCCAGCGTCTTCAGCAAGACTGCGGCTGCTCGTTCGGCGAGCTGATCGCTCGAAAATCCCGATTCTGCGAACGGGTCTGGCCCTGGCTCTTCGGGCGATTCGAACTCCAACTGCATTGTGATTGCGCCAAGGACTGTTCCGCCAACGGAGATCACAGTCAGCAGCGGGTCTTCCGCCACAAAACGGCCTGCCGCAATACCCTTCTCGACATCCCGCATCAGGCGACGCCCCAACCCGCGGCTCAACGCCCGCGAAGAAAACCCCTCACGCATCAGGAACTGCCCCCACAGCGGGTCACTCCTTGCGCGCAAAACGGTATGACGCACGGACACCGATATGACCTCTGCTGGATCGGACAGATCGCGTGTGAGCTGGTCCAGCGTATCGGCGAAGTGCTCGAACACCCAATCCGTCAGAGCGGCATGGATCGCCTCTTTCGATTCGAAGTGGTTATAGAAGGATCCGAAGCCAACGTCGGCTGCCTCGGTGATCTCATTGATCGCAACGCCCTCCATTCCTTTCTCGGCCATCAGCCGGAGCGCAGCTTCAAGGAGGCGCCTGCGCGTTTCCCGCTTGCGGCGTGAGCCCCGTGGTTCCGTCTCCGCAGGCGGCGCAGCGGAGGCGACGGGCGCGGATTGCGAGGACCGGGTCGTTCTGCGGCGGGGTGGCGTAGACATCGGAGCTCAATCTTTTTGGTGAGTGTGCTGGAGTATACCCTCATCAATCATAATTGACAAAGATATCAGTTTTGATCAATATCTCAAAAACGGCGAAACGAGGTCGACTCAAAAAGCCATCAATCACTGGAGTTGCAAAGGATGGAGACAAGCGCTCGCCCGCCCGCCATGGCAGACGGTAACGGGGTCCCTGCCGGTCTGCCGCAAGGTCCGCTACCGGCGGCCGTCGACATCCTGATCGTCGGTTGCGGACCGGTGGGCGCCACGATCGCCAATCTGCTGGCCGTCTACGGTTTGCATGTGCTTGTCATCGACAAGGCGGCCGATATCTTCATGGCGCCTCGCGCGATCGCGTTGGATAACGAGGCGCTGCGAATCCTTCAGCTCGCAGGTGTTGAAGAGGGCGACTTCGAGAAGGTGGCGATATCGCAGGTGCGCATGCGCTCGCCGTGGCTGGGCGAATTCGGGCGAATCAACACACTCGGTGCTCTGGATGGACACCCCAAGCTCGTGACGTTTTACCAACCGGAACTCGAGCGGTGCCTTCGTGCAAAACTCCGTCAGTTCGATTGGGTGCACGTTGGACTCGGCGTGTCTTTGAGCGGGCTGGTGGAGCATGAGGACCATGTCATGGCCTCGCTGGATGCCGGTCCCGCAGGCGCGCACTGCGTTCGTGCCAAATACGTAGTGGGCGCGGACGGCGCCAGTTCTCTCGTGCGCCAGTTGATCGGTCAGGACTTCACCGGCAAAACCTTCAACGAGGATTGGCTCATTGTGGACGCGCGTCACGTCCCCCGGCCTATCGATCACGTCGAATTCATCTGCGATCACCGGCGCCCGGTTCCTCACATGACCGCCCCAGGCGGGCGCGAGCGATGGGAGTTCATGCTGCGCCCTGGGGAAACCAGGGAGGAGATGGAGTCCGACGCGCGCATCCGGGATCTGCTTGCGCCATGGGGAGACGTTGACCAGATGGTCATCGAACGGAAAGCGGTGTACCGCTTCCATGCAAGAACGGTAAGCGCATTCAGCAAAGGGCGGGTTTTTCTCGCGGGCGATGCTGCGCATATCACACCGCCGTTCGTGGGGCAGGGACTGGTTGCCGGACTACGCGACGCGGCAAACCTGTCCTGGAAGCTGGCGATGGTGATACACGGCCATGCCACACCCCAAATCCTCGACACATACAACCAGGAACGTGGACCCCATGTGAGGGCAATGATCCGGCTCGCAAAGTTTATGGGCAAGCTCGTGATGCCCCGCAATGCCGCCGTTGCATTCTTCACGCATGGCGTGATGCGCATGGCGCGGCTCGTGCCCAAGGCGCGTATCTACTTCGAGGAAATGCACATCAAACCGGCGAATGCCTGCCGGCGCGGACTGTTCGTCAAAGGCCGTTCCGGATCCCGGCTGGTTCGCGGTGCGGTGCTTCCGCAGGGTTGGGTGCGCAGCGCCGCCGGCGCGCAGTGTTTGAGCGACGACGCCCTCGGCAACCGGCTCGTGCTCGTCGGGTTCGGTGTCGATGCCGCTGCAACGCTCAAGGCCAGTACAAAAGCTGCGCTCTTCGCGGCCGGCGGCGCCATCGTGAACATCTCGCATCGCGGGCAACAGCTTGATGCACGTGCGAGCGCCTGGGAGGATCTGCACGGCACCTTTCTACCTGGCGCGGTGCGATATGGCTGGGTCGCGGTCGTCCGCCCTGACAAGACCGTCATGAACGACGGGCCTGCCGTCGATGCGAACCGGATCCTGCAGGAAAGTTTGATGCTGCTGCGAAAACCTGCCCGAACAAGGCAGACAGCGGCCGAATCGGTTGCATCTTCTGCCTGAGATAACACTATGACGCTCATCACTGAACAACCCGCCCGGCATCCGGCGCCGACTACGAAGGCATTGGCGCTGGCTTACCTGATTTTCGAACGCCCCGATCTCGAGCAGGCGGAGCGATTCCTGAACGATTTTGGTCTGCGCACCGTCGTGCGCGACGAACCATTTCTCTTTCTCCGGGGCACGTCTGGATCGCCTTTCTGCTATGTCGTGCGTAAATCGACGCATGCGCGATTCGTTGGATTGGGTCTGCGAATGCGGGACCTGTCTGACCTCAAGGCATTGACGAAGGTATCCGGTGCATCGGCGATAGAGACGTCCGATTGGCCCGGCGGCGGGCATCGCGTGACGCTTGTCGATCCCTCGGGATTTCGCGTCGACGCGATATGCGAGCAGACGCCTGCGGGAACCTTGCCGCACCGCCCCGCGTTGCATTTCAATTCGCCGGATGACGTGGTCAGGGTCAACAGCACGCAACGCCCGCCGGCGAGTGCGCCGGAGATTCTGCGACTGGGACATGTGGTTCTCGAGCTTGCCGATTTCCAGGCAACCTGTGCGTGGTACACACGTTACTTCGGCTTCATTCCGAGCGATGTTCAGGTGCTGCCCGACGGCTCTCCAGCCGTTGCATTCATGCGGCTGGATCTCGGCGATACGCCCGCGGATCATCACACGCTCGCATTGGCGCAGGGCTTCGCACCGGTCTATAGCCACAGCGCGTATGAAGTCATCGATGCCGATGCGATCGGCATGGGGCAGCGGGTTCTACGGGAAAAAGGCTATACCCACGCGTGGGGCATCGGCCGGCATGTACTCGGCAGTCAGGTGTTCGACTACTGGCAGGATCCGACAGGCGCCAAGCACGAGCATTACTGCGACGGCGACATGTTCACGGCCGACAAACCTATGGGCATTCATCCGGTCAGCAGGAATGCCATGTCGCAGTGGGGACCCGTTATGCCGCGCAGCTTCACCAAGCCGAAGCTGACGCTGGGTGCAGTGACGGCACTGTTCCGCAATCTTCGTCGCAGTCCCGACCTGACCGTCGCGAAGCTGCGCATGCTCGCAAAAATCTTCGCCTGACCACTGGAAGCAACCCGAGATAGCTATGTCACTCAACGTATTGCGTTACCGGCACGAAGGGCGTGCCCACTGGGGGATCGTCAGGAACGGTCTGATAACGCCTATCCCCGGCAGCTTCGACTCGACTGGCGCTTTCATCGAGGCCAACCCGCTCGGACAACTCGCCGCGCTGACGGGCCCGACCGTCCCGGAAGCTGACGTCCAATGGTTGTCTCCCGTGACACCGGACCAGCAGTTCATCTGCCAGGGGGCGAACTATCGTCAACACATGATCGAGTCGGGCATGAATCCGGATGCGAAGGCGTACAACATGGTCTTCACCAAAGCCCCGAGCTGCATCGTGCCCGCCGATTCCGATCTGGTGCGGCCGCGCCATGTGCGTTTCCTTGACTATGAGATCGAGCTCGGCCTCGTATTTCGGCAGAGTATTTCCTCCCGTCAGTCCGTTACCGACGACAACCTGCACGAGTACGTGGCCGGCGCGGTGATCGTGAATGACTACTCCGCCCGTGACGTGCAGATACCGCAGATGCAGTTCTACAAAGGCAAGAGCTACCGCACCTTCGGACCGGTAGGGCCGTACCTGTGTCTGCTCGAACCTCGTGAGATCGGTCTTCTCAAGAAGCTGCGACTGACGCTTACGGTCAATGGCGCTATACGGCAGAACGACTCGACGTCAAATCTCGTCTACGGCTTTGCGGAAACGCTGTCGGAGCTTTCGGGCGTGCACGATCTGCGCGCCGGCGATCTGCTTTCAACGGGAACGCCGTCCGGTTGCGCGCTCTCGGTGCCGTCCCCCGCCAAGCAGCGCGTCGCCGCGCTGCTGCCCGAGGCGAGCCGGTGGCGCCTGTTCATGAAGATACAGGCCGCAAGGAGCCAGTACCTGAAGCCGGGAGACGTCGTCGAGTCGCGTATCGTCAGCGAGGATGGCTCAATCAATCTTGGTGCGCAGCGCAACCGTGTCGTTGAAGAGGCAGCATGAAAGGCGTTTCTGCTCTGGTCGATGTGGAGGCCATCGAGGCACGTGGGGAGCCGGCAGACCGTCCGGCGAGTACGTACGAGATGATCTGCCGCGGCGCGGCGATCGATCCCTCGGCGCCTGCGCTGTCATTCTTCCTGCGCGCCGACGACCATCGCAGTCCGGCGCGGTGGTCGTACCACGAGCTGGTTCGAGATATCACGCGCACCGCGAATATGTTCACGCGCCTCGGTGTCGAGCGCGATGCAGTCGTCGCTTACGTGTTGCCCAATCTCCCCGAGACGCATTTTGTGATCTGGGGTGGTGAAGCGGCAGGCATTGTGTGTGCGATCAATCCACTACTGGAGGCGACAGCGATCGCGTCGTTGCTGAACGCTGCCGGCGCGAAAGTCCTGGTGACGCTTGCACCGTTCCCAGGCACTGATCTGTGGCCCAAGGTCAGCGGGGTGCTCGATCAGGTGCCGTCCCTGAAACACCTCGTGCTGGTGGATCTATCGCGGCACATTCGCGGAATTCGCGGGCTCGCAGCAAAGGCGCTGCAGCGTCGGGAGTGCCGACGATTGCACGGTCGCGGCGGCATACGGGGTGCCGTCCCCACACGCATCGAAGTTCACGATTTCGCCCGTGCGATCTCGCGCGAGTCCGGTGCGAAATTGACGAGTGTACGCAAGATCCGATCCGGTGACCTGTCGTCCTATTTCTGCACCGGCGGCACGACAGGCTTGCCCAAACTTGCGATGCGTACGCACGACAACGAAATCAGCAATGCGTGGGCCGTCGGTGAATTCATTGGCGATGGCATCGGCCCTGGCAAGACCACGTTTTGCGGACTACCGCTCTTTCATGTCAACGCGGTCCTGGCAACTGGCCTCGTGCCTTTTTCCCGCGGCGCGCACGTCGTGCTCGGCACGCCGCAGGGCTATCGCGGTGAAGGGGTCGTGAAGCGTTTCTGGGAAATCGTCGAGCATCACCGCATCAACTTCTTTAGCGGGGTACCTACGCTCTATGCCTCTCTGCTTGACGTACCCATCGCCGGCCATGATTTGCAATCGCTTGAATATGGCTTGTGCGGAGCGGCGCCAATGCCTATTGAGGTGTTCCGGTCCTTTCAGGAGCGAACCGGCGTACGCATCCTGGAGGGTTACGGGCTGACGGAGGGCGCTTGCGTCAGCAGTGCGAATCCGCCGCTCGGTGAGCGCCGGCTCGGATCGATTGGACTGCGCATGCCGGGACAACTGATGAAAGCGGTCGTTGTGAACGAAGCCGGGCAGTATGTCAGAGACTGTGCGCCGAACGAGACTGGGCTCCTTGTCATATCCGGATCCAATGTCTTCAGGGGCTATGCGCAGGCCCAGCACAACAAAGGATTGTGGGTCGATCTGGCAGACGGGAGACGCTGGCTCAATACCGGAGACCTGGGACGCCAGGATTCTGACGGCTACTTCTGGCTGACCGGACGCAAGAAGGAACTGATCATCCGCGGGGGGCACAACATCGATCCGGCAACGATCGAAGAGTGCCTGCACCGTCACCCATCCGTCGCGCTTGCCGCCGCTATCGGCCGACCCGATGCTCATGCCGGAGAACTGCCGGTGGTGTATGTGCAGCTCAAGTCAGGAGCTCAGGCCACCGAGCAGGAACTTGCCGCGTATGCACATCGGATGATCGGTGAGCGAGCGGCCTGGCCGAAGCGCATCTATCTAATCGATGCAATGCCGTTGACGGCGGTGGGAAAAATCTTCAAACCGGACTTGAAACGCCGTGAAGCGCTCGAAGTGCTTTCGGCTTCACTTGCGGAGGCCGGGATTGAAGACGCGCGTGTAAGTATGGTCGACTCGCCCGAGGGACCTGAAGTGCAAGTGGAACTCGTCGATATGGCGCTTACCGAACGGGCAACGCAAGTCTTGGGGCGCTTCCCTTTCCGGTTCTCGCTTGTCGGTAAGTGCGGCGAGTTATCCGGTCGACGATAGGCGTTCGAAGCAGGTTCGTACGGGTTAGCGTTTTCTATTTAATTAGTATTACTAGTGAAATAAATCAGGAGGAGATATGAGAAACAAACTACACGTCAAGGCAGTATGCATATCGGCTGTCGCCGGTCTTGCCGTTATTGCCGGAAATGCCCAAGCCCAGGCAAGTGGAAGTACGACAATCGGCGCCGGCTGGTTGCATATCATGCCGCAGGGAAAATCCGGCCTGACCAACGTTGTCAGCGCTGGCGGGGTGCCGGTCAATCAGGATGTGCCGGATACCGGAGCCCATGCCAGCAACTCTGACACGGCAAGCTTTTCGATCGAATATCACGTCACCGACAACATTGGGGTCGCGTTGCTGATGGGCACTCCCTTCACGAGCCACCTGATCGGGGACGGGTCATTGAGCCAGTTCGGCGTGATCGGCGAAGCCAAGCCGCTGGCGCCGATTCTGGAGGCCAGATATCACCTGTTTTCCGCCGATAGTAAATTCAGACCGTTTGTTGGCGTTGGCGCAAACTACACGTGGTTCGCCAACACACACCTGACGAATAGCAGTTTCATTGCCGCTAACTTCGGTCCCGGAAGTTCAACGAGCGCGAGCCTGAGTCCGTCATGGAATCCCGTGCTGGACGTTGGAGCAACCTACTCAATGACGAAGCATTGGTCGGTCGGCGCCTCTCTAATTTATATGCCGCTGTCGACAACGTTGACGACGCGTGCAACCACGGCAACAGGATCCGAAGTGGTGACGAAAACAAAGATCCGGGTGACTCCGTTGATTACCCTCGTCAACGTTGCTTATACGTTCTAGAGCCAATCAGAAACGAAGGTGAGAGTCTGCAGTTGCAGGCTCTTGTAGATCATTGCCGAACTGAGCAAGACTGGTTCGCACCGCCCAGTACCGTGTTGTGAGACGACTCCGGCGGGTACTCGGCGCACGCGGCGCTTGCGCCACTACAGGTACTACGATGCCGTCTCGTGCGTACAGATTTCTGGAATCCGGTATGGCGGGCCATGTGACAAAAGCGATGGTCAGGCGTCGGCCACCTGGAACGCCGCGGCCGCGCGTTGCAGGCTCATCGCCTGCTCCTTCAGCGACTGCGCCGCGGCGGCAGCCTGCTCCACGAGCGCCGCGTTCTGCTGCGTCATGCTGTCCATCTGCGTGACCGCGAGATTCACCTGGTCGATGCCGGCGCTCTGTTCCGTTGCCGCTGCCGCGATCTCCTGCACGACGCCGGTCACGCGCATGATCGCGTCGCGCGCTTCGTCGATCGTCGAGCCGGTGTTTTCGACCAGCGTCGCGCCGCTGCCGACGCTGCCCACCGCATGACTGATCAGCTCGCGAATTTCCTTCGCCGCGGTTGCGCTACGCTGTGCGAGGCTGCGCACCTCGCTCGCGACGACCGCGAAGCCGCGGCCCTGCTCACCCGCGCGTGCCGCTTCAACCGCCGCGTTCAGCGCGAGGATGTTGGTTTGAAACGCGATGCCTTCGATCGTCGCGATGATCTCGACCATGCGACCCGATTCGCTCGAGATGCCCTTCATTGCCGTGACAGCCTGCGTGATCATGTCGCCGCCGCGGTTCGCGATCTTCGCGGCGCTGGCGGCAAGCTCGCTGGCGGTGCGCGCGTTGTCGGCAGTCTGGCGGACCATCGCCGTCATTTGCTCCATGCTCGACGCCGTTTCCTGCAACGACGCCGCCTGGCTCTCGGTTCGCGACGACAGGTCGGCATTGCCGTTCGCGATCTCGCTCGCGCCGCACGCGACATTGTCGGACGCGTGCTTGATCTGGCAGATGGTGCCCGTCAGCGCGTCGCGCATCCGCTGCATGACGTGCAACAGGCTCGACGTGTCGCCGTCGCGCGTGCGGATCGCCACGGTCAGGTCGCCCGATGCGATCGCATCCGCCACGTTTGCCGCGTAGGCCGGATCGCCGCCGACCGTGCGCGCGATGCTGCGGTTCGTCACCGCGACGAGCGTCACGAGCACCGCCGACACCGCCACGAAGATCGCGCCGAGCAGCCACAGCGAGGCCATGAACGCCGCGTCGATGTCGTCGACGTAGGCGCCGGTCGCGATGATCCAGTCCCACGGCGCGTAGCGCACCACGTAGCCGATCTTGCCGACCGCCTGCGCCGGCGCCGCGCCCGGATGCGGGAACACGTAGTCGACGAAACCGCCGTCCGGCGCCTGCGCGGCCGAGGCGAACGTCACGTAATGGTGGCGGCCGTCGGCATCGGCGCTGCCCGCGAGATCCTTGCCTTCGAGTGCCGGCTTGATGGGATGCATCACCATCTGCGGCTTCGAGTTGATCACAAGGAAGTAGCCGTCTTCGCCGTAGCGGACGCCGCGCAGGCGTTCGAGCGCCTGCTTGCGGGCGTCCGCCTCCGGCAGCGCGCCGCTTTGCGCCAACGCGGCATACTCCGTGACGATACTGAGCCCGACGTGCGCGACGTTCGTGAGGTCGTGCTTACGTTCCTCGATGCGTGTCTCGCGCGAATGCCACGCCGCCGACACCGAAACGGCGAGCAACGCGACGAGGCTGATGATCAACGGCAGCCACAGCTTCTGGGTAAAACTGAGCTTGTGCATCCTGAGTCCTCTTGCAAACGAATGGAACTCGCGCAGGTTGCCGTGCGAAGTGGCACGTGAATGGGCGCGCCAGGTGGCGCCGGTGGACTGTCCGGCGGCCGTCCAGGTGGTTCCTGCCTGACTTATCGGCGGATACAGGCGAAAGTTTTATCCTGTGAAACCCTCGGTTAGCGCCTTACCGATTCTTCCGCCGCTGCTTCGCGCAGGAAATGCGCGATCGTCTCCTCGATCACCGATCTGGCGAGACCCTGCACAATGAAGACGAGGCGTGTGGTGTGATCGTCGTCCGGCCACGCTTCAAGCCGCAACGGTTCATGCAGCAACTGCTGCACGCCATGGAACACCACAGGCCGCGATTCGCCGATGAAATTGCCGATTCCCTTCACCCGCAGGATGCGTTCGCCGTGATAGCCGAGCAGGACGGTCAGCGCGGTTTCGAAGGCCTGCATGGGCAATGCCTGCGGGTAAGTCAGGCAGAAACTGTCGATATCCGGGTGGGCTGCGCGTGACGCCGTCGCGCCACGCATCAGCAACTTGCGCGGCGCAGGCTCGGCGCGCAACCAGGGGCGCAAGGCACGCGGCGTCAGGATGTCGAGCAATGGGTGTGCGTCAATCTCGCCGTTGCGAACCGGGATGCGTGGCGCACCCGGATTCAGCGCCTCAAGCGCCGCCTCGAGGTCGGCCAGCGCGGGCGCATCGACCAGTTCGGCCTTGGTCAGCAATAGCCGGTCCGCGACGGCCGCCTGCTGACGCGATTCCTCATGCCGGGCCAGTTGCGCGGCGCCGTGTTTCGCATCGACGGTCGTCACGATGCCGTCGAGTTGCAAACGACCTTCAAGCGCCGGGTCGCCCAGCAGCAACGAAATCACGGGGCCGGGCCTCGCCAGCCCCGTGGTCTCGATCAAAATCCGCTCGAAAGCGGGAATCTCGCCACGCGTGCGGCGCTCCAGCAGATCGGCCACGGTCGCCGCCAGTTCGTCGCGCACGCCGCAACACAGGCAGCCGTTTTCCAGCAGCGCGATGGTGTCGTCGCGCGAGGTGCTGACGAACAGATGATCGAGACCGATCGCACCCAGTTCATTGATCACCACCGCGCAACGGCCCAGCGCGGGTTGCGGCAGCAGGCGATTGAGCAACGTGGTCTTGCCCGAACCGAGAAAGCCCGTCAGCAACGTCAGGGGAATTGCGGCGGATTGCATGGTGGCTTGCATGGTGGTTTGCCCCGGCACTCAGATAACCTGCAGGTCTTTGCCGACGATGATCTGTCCGTCGAAATGCTTGCGCGCGTCGGCGGCCCACATCTCGTCGGTAATCGCGGGATCGCCGCCCGGCACGAAATGGCTCAGCACCAGCGTCTTGACGCCGGCCGTCGCGGCGATCTTGCCGACCTGCTCCGTGCTGGTGTGGCTCTTCATGAGGTGATCGAGCAGCGTCGGCGCGTTGTCGACGGTCTTCATCAGCTTTTCGAGCGCGGGCAGGTACATCACTTCATGCACCAATACGTCAGCGCCTTTCGCAAACTCGGCTAGCGCCGGGTAGTAGGTCGTGTCGCCGGAGAACACGACGGTGCGGTCCCGCGTCTCGAAGCGGTAAGCGAAGGCCGGCTTGATCGTGTAGTGGTCGACCAGTGTCGAGGTGACGCGTACGCGGTCGTCTTCCATCACGAGGCGAGGGCCGTCGAATTCATGGATGTTGATCAATGGCCGGAACGGCGGGCGGCCTTCTTCGCGCACGCGCACGTCGAGGTCGATCGCGTTCATGTCGACAAAGTCGTCGATCATCTTGGCGATGCGCGGCGGGCCGTACAGGTTGACCGGCGTGTGCAGGCCGGTGGCCCAGGCGAGGAACACGAGGTTGCCGAGGTCGGCGTTGTGATCCGAATGATGGTGGGTCAGGAAGATGTCACGGATGCGCGGCAGTTTGATACCCGCTTTGGTCAACTGCAGTGCGACGCCGTTACCGCAATCGACCACGTAGGGCTGACCGTCGACCACCAGCACGTTCGCCGGCGCCGCGCGCAGATCGGAGGGCGTCGGGCCGCCCTTGGTGCCGAGCAGGATCAGTTGCGTGCCTTTTGCCGCAGGTCCGGCAGTGGGCGCCGAGGTCGTGGAGCTGGCCGCTGACTGAGCGTGGGCGTCCTGCATCCACGGCAGCGCTGCCGTGGTGCCTGCTGTAACGGCGATACGCATGAAATCACGACGGGAACGTCCGAACGGCTGATCACTCATGGGTCTGTCTCTCCTGAGATTCTGGATGGGCGGCGCCCGAATTTCCTGCGTAAGCGGGCGCAAAGGCGATTGAATTCTAGCGATTTCGTCAGCTTGCGGGTGCAGTGGATGGGACAACTTCGGTGCCACTCGCACCGGCATTGCTTCCCGAAGCACCTGCTCACGGATTTTCTTGGGTCAATCAGCGGGAGTCAGTACATGCAGAGGCGGTGTGTCGCCGCTCGCGGGCAGCATATGTTCCTGACAGGCGCATAATCCCAGATGAGTTGCGTTCCGTTCGTTCGACGGACGCGCCGCAAGCGGCACGTACCTTACCTGCAACGCTCGTGAGCTGACGAGAATCCTAATTCCAAAGGAGTTCGAAAATGACACCTAATGGCGCGGCTTCGATCGAACCAATCAACATTGGAAAGTTGAGCATTCAGTATCTGATCGATGGAACTGCCACAGGCGGGATGGGGGTTTTCGAATTGACGGTGGCGCCTGGTTCACAGGTCCCGCCGCCGCATAGCCACACGCGTAACGAAGAGTGTGTCTATGTGCTGGAGGGCATGCTTCGGTATTCGGTCGACGGGGTAGTTCGGGACCTGGTGCCGGGAGAATGGATGTTTACCCCACGCGGGTCGGTTCATCACTTTAGCAACCCGCACAATGACACCGCGCGCGCACTGATCGTCCTTACGCCCGATATCGGTGCCCAGTATTTTCGTGATGTCGCAACAGTCGTAAGCGCCGGCGGTCCGCCCGACCGCTCGAAGCTTATGGAGGTCATGTCCAGGTATGGGTTAGTGCCGGCGCCGCCGCCATCACGACCATGAAACCTGAGGGGGCGGATGCTGCACCGCGCTGCCTTAGCGAATCTCCACCTCGATGAATACCACCTCGTGGTCGGTCGCGTTCACCACGTTGTGTTCCACGCCCTTCAGCCCAGCGTAACTGTGCCCGGCATGCAGTTGCGATTCCCGGTTGCCTTGCGCTGTCTCGAGGAGAAGTTGGCCGTCTGTTTGTGGCACCACGACATAGTCATGCCCATGAACATGCCAGCCGGTCTCGGCGCCGGGCGCAAATCGCCACTCGGTGACGATCACGCGTTCATTGATTACCTGCTGCGTGGGAACTGCCTGCGGACGACCCATGAGAATTTCCTCGGCGAAGTGAGCGACGATGTTCGTCGGATAGCCCGTCACGCCGCAGCGGTAGGCGAGCTATCACCTGTTAGTGGCGATTCCACCGTGCGTCGACATGCTTTCGGGCTCAATACATCTATTGGTCATTCTGGAGGTCAAACCCTTCGTTTGACATGCACAGTGCTCTTGCACTGACCAACACAGTTGCGTTTATCTTTAACGGTACTGGCTGTCGGCGAGAAGCCTGAGACATCCGCGACGGTTACGCGCGATTCGACGCTTCGTGGCGGTATTGAATCGGCGAGATGCCGCGGGCAGATTTGAAGGCGCGGCTGAACGAGAATTCCGACCGATACCCGACCCGCGATGCGATCTCACCGAGCCGCAGACTGGTTTCCTGAAGCAACTGCGCGGCAACCCCCATGCGCCAGCGTGTCAGATAACTATGTGGCGGCTCCCCCACCGAGGCGTTGAAGTTGCGGGCGAACGCAGCCCGCGACAAACCGGCTTCCTGAGCGAGTTCCTCCAGTGTCCATGCACGTTCGGGTGCCTCGTGCATGCGCGCGAGAGCCCGCGCCATCTGTGGCGACCGCACGGCCGCAAACCAATCGTTGGCTGCGGGAAACGTGGTGTCGGCCCAATCGCGCATGAAGAAAATGAACAAGGACGAAAGCAGGTTGCGCACGACGATCTGGTTACCGAAGTTAGGCGTCTCCACTTCGTTACGGAGCATGCGCAGGGTGTCGCTCAGCGGGGAACATCCCGGTTCGGTACCGGCGCGCAGAGAGACGGCTTGCGGTAGCGCCCGCAACGCGGGAAGCGCCAGTTGCAGATCCATGTTGAACTGACCGCAGATCAGCGTGACGGCTTTGGGATCGCGATCCACGACGCCGTCGCGCCTCGCCAGGAACGCCTCCAACGGCATGGCTTTCCCGCGAGCCGAATGCACTACTTCGTGCGCGTCACCACGCGGAAACAGGACTAGTTCGCCAGCCCGCAATTCCATGCTTTCCGTGTCGGATTGGCGCACGAAGGCGCGTCCTTCTGCCACGAAATGGAATACCACCGCGTCGCGAGGTTGTACGACAAACCCCCACGGACCTGCCACGCGCGTACGCACCAGCACCAGGCCGTTGGCGCGAACGACTTTCAACCAACTGTTCAATGCGTCCATGACTGCATCCTGGAAAACGAGACGAATTGCTATGTTATCGCGCCTTATGCGTATGGTTTATCTTCCAAAAGCTTGTTTCAATGATGAGACAGACAAATCGGGAGCCGAGTCATGACTAGAGATCTCATCCAGCACGCGATCGACACCATCTATGGGCAAGTCTTCAACCAGGGTCGAGCCGACCTGCTGCCGGGTCTCGTTTCCGGGCCATACATCCAGCACAACCCGCTTTTCCCGAATGGGGTCGACGGAATCATGGGTTACATCAAGCAGGCCGGGCGCGTACCTTGCGAGGTCAAGCGCGTTGCCGTCGACGGCGATCTGGCTTTTGTCCATGTGCGCTATCTGGACTGGGGCGGCCAGGAAACCGCAGGCGTGGACATCTTCCGCTTCGACGCCCACGGCAAGGTCGTCGAGCACTGGGATGTACTGCAGCCAGTGCCGGCCTCGTCCAACAATGCCAACACAATGTTCTAGGAAGATCACATGCCTTCTTCATCGCTCGGCCCGCTCGGCGATGCCGACCTCGTCGCAACGCTGCCTGGTTTCAAGAACGCCTACGCCGACGTCAACGGCATTCGCCTGCACTATGTGGAAGGGGGTACCGGCGACCCGCTGATTCTGCTGCCGAGCTGGCCACAGACCTGGTGGCAGTTCAGGCGAGTATTGCCACGGCTCGCGGAACGCTATCGCGTGTTGGCCGTCGACTTTCGCGGCATGGGCGGTTCGGACAAACCCGCCGGTGGCTACGACAAGAAGACGATGGCGTCCGATATCCACGCCCTCGTAATCCAGCTTGGCCTGGGTGCGGTGAATATCGCCGGCAACGATGTCGGCGCGATGGTGGCCTACAGTTTTGCCGCGAACTACCCGGAGGCGGCGCGCAAGCTGGTGATGATGGACTCGCCGCATCCCTTCGCGGTATTCGAGCAGATCCCACTGCTTCCGGCACCGGGCACCTACGATCTGGAGAATCCGGCGCGTGCGGTGCATCCGTGGTGGTTTGCCTTCAACCAGATTCCCGGACTGTCGGAACGCGTGTTCGCGGGCCGCTACGGCATCGTGCAAGATTGGCTGTTCGACTACCTGGCAGCCGACAAGACTGCAATCACGGCGCACGACCGCGCCGTCTATGCGTCGGCTTATGACAGCGCGGATGCGCTGCGTGCAGCCAATAGCTGGTTCTCCTCCTTTGCAACTGATATCGCCGATGCCGGCGGCTACGCGCCGTTGACTATCCCGGTGCTCGGGCTAGGCGGCATCAGCTATGACTTTCTCGCGGCTTTCCTTGGCACGGCGGCCCCTGATGCGACGGTGTTGAAGCTACCCAATACCGGACACTGGATTCCAGACGAGCAACCGGATGAAACCGTGCGATACCTCACCAAGTTTTTCGGATGATGGCGAGGATTCGTTCGAGTTGCAGCCGGGACACTTCACGGGAAATTTTTGACTCCGTTCGTAGCTTGTCCACCGGAATCCGCCGGCACTCTCTGGAATCCACTCGCAAAAGGTCGAGCCAGTTCGAAACATAGCGAAAACATAAGCCGTCGCTACTCGGCCAGCGCCGCGAGCAATTGATTCTTGACGATCGCGGTGGCCAGCGGCTGCCGCCCGAATTCATACCAGCCGATGTGCCGGCGCCACGCCGTGCCCGGAATCGGCCTCACCGACAGCAACGGGTCTTCGTCCCAGGCGGCGTGCCGCAGACGCGGCACGATCGACACGCCCACGTTCTGCCGCACCAGATCCGCGATCGCGGCGATCGAGTTCATTTCCAGAATGGGATTGACCTCGACGCGCAGGCGCCGAAGCAGGCTTGCCACATGCGTGCCTGTCAGCGATGCGGCTTCGAAGCCGATAAACGGATGTCGCTTGAGCAATGAAGCCACCGACGCATCGGGTGGCCCAATCGCGGGATTGACCAGCAGCACCAGCGGCTCATCGTAAAGGCGCTCCCACGACTCGGGTAGCGTGGTCGCCCGGGGTTCGCTGATGATCACCGCCGCATCGATCTCCCCGGCGCGCACCTGGCGCTCCAGTTCGCCGCTGTTGCCGTGCGTGAGGCGCACCTTCAGGCCGGGGTAGGAGACTCGCAGCCGGATCACGTTGGCCGCCAGAAAACCCATCGACGAGACGGTCGAACCGATCGTGATCGAGCCTTCGATGCTGAGTTCGTCAGCCACGCCGCGCAGCAGCGAGTCGTACGCGGCCACCACCGTGCGTGCCTGCTGGATGATCGAGCGGCCGGCTTCGTTCAACTGGATGCTGCGCCCGCTGCGGTCGAACAACTGGCGCTGGCACACGCGCTCGAGCGTGCGCATCTGCGCGCCGACCGCCGCGTGCGTGAGCGCCATGCGATCGGCGGCCGCCGCCATGGTCCCATGTTTCTCGATGGCGAGAAACGTCCGCAGCATTCGAATTTCACTCATGCGGGATCTCCTTCATAGCCTCCGGAACGTGCACGGATTGCACGATTTTTTCCCGTCTCCGCGCGCTGCATGATCGCACGAAACGAAAATTTTTCTTTCCTTTCGATAAAGAAAATAACGCTTTTTATTTTGTTTGTGGCCAATGAGAATCGATTTGCCACAAATCAAGCCGATGGCTTCAGCGTGTGTCGAGTCCCGTTCGACGTTGTCGGCAGCAGCCCATGGTCAGGAGTCCCACACATGTCGCAAATCCAGCAGTTTCCGCCGTTTCCTTTTGTCAGTGTGTCCGGTAAACCGTACGAACGCGGCCTGCAATATGGCCGTGCGGTGGCGGCGCGTGTGCGCCTGAGCGCTTCCCGCTACGGTCAGACGCTGCGCAATCTCGGCTATGGCGAGGCGTCGCAGACGGCGCTGATCCGCTCGCTCGAACAGGTCATCGGCGAGTTTCAACCGGCGTACCTGGACGAGATGCGCGGCATCGCCGCCGGCGCGGACGTGCCGTTCGAGGACATCGTGATGATCAATGCCCGTACCGAGGTGCTGGCCAAGGCGCGAGCGGAAATGGCGCTGCAGGCCGACGACGAAGACGGCTGTACCGGCGTGCTGGTGCTGCCGTCGCGCTCGTCGACCGGGCAGTTGATCCATGCGCAGAACTGGGACTGGAAGGCCGATTGCGTCGATACCGGCATCGTCTTGCGCGTACGCAGCGACGACGGCCCCGATCTCCTGACCTTCGTCGAAGCGGGCGGCCTCGCGCGCAGCGGGCTCAATGCCGCGGGCGTATCGATCACCGCGAACTATCTCGAATCGGAGCGCGACTTCTCGCAACTGGGCGTGCCGCTGTCGCTGCTGCGCCGGCGCGTGCTGGAAGAGCCGGTGTTCGCGAACGCGTTGCGGGTGATCGCGACCACGCCGAAATCGTGTTCGAACAACATCATGCTCGGGATGGCCGAAGGCTTCGGCATCGATTTCGAATGCGCGCCGAACGAAGCTTTCCCGATCTATCCGGACGACGACCAGATGATCGTGCACGCGAATCACTGGGTCAGCCCAGTCGCCCGCACCAAGCTGCTGGATACCGGGTGCGAGAACTCGCCGGACAGCTATTACCGCGACTGGCGCGTGCGTCAGGTGCTGAAGGCCGCACCAAAGGTGGATCGCGACGCGGTCAAGGCGGCACTCTTCGACGCGTTCGGCACGCCGTATTCGGTGTGCCGTCCGCCGCGTCCGGGCACGCGTCACACGATGACCGCGACGGTCGCGATGATCGTCATGTTGCCGGGCGCAGGGGAAATGGATGTCGCGCCGATGCCCGCGCTCAACCGGATCTTCACCCGCTACAGCCTGCACCACGAACCGCTCCCCGAAGCGGCGTGAGCTGTGAATAAGCACGCGTGCCGGGCAGCGCCGGGCATGCACGAGACCGCAGAAATCGTCAGAGAGGAATGACAGATGTTCGATGCAGAGACGCGATCCACTCCGGGTCATGAGAAAGCGCAAGCGCTATACGACCTGGGTTCGACCACCGTGTACGCGAGCCGCCACGATCCGCGCTTTCCGTATGTGCTGTACGTGCCGTCTGAAGTCCTGACACCCGGCAACGACGTGGAACTGGTCGTCGTGATGCATGGCACGGGGCGTCAGTTCACGCAGTATCGCGATGCGTTCGCGCCGTTCGGCCGCTGGAACCGCTGCATCGTGCTGTGTCCGCTGTTCCCCGTAGGTGTGCGCGGCGACGGCGAGCGCAGCGGCTTCAAACGCCTGATCGAAGGCGATATCCGCTACGACAAAGTGCTGCTCGACATGGTGACCGAAGTGGGCGAGCGCTATGGCAAGCGCTTCGACAGGTTCGCGCTGTTCGGCTATTCGGGCGGCGGGCAGTACGTGAACCGCTTTGCCTACGCGCATCCGGCGCGGCTATGGGCCGCGTCGATCGGCGCGCCAGGCAACGTCACCGTGCTCGATCACACGAAGGACTGGTGGCTCGGCACGGGCGGCTTCGAGCGGCACTTCGGCAAGCCGTTCGATCTGGCCGCCTTGCAGCGTGTGCCGGTGCAGATGGTGGTGGGCCGGGCCGACCTGGAAACCTGGGAGATTACGGTGCCCGAGGATAGTCCGATGTATCTGCCAGGTATCAACGATGCTGGAACGACGCGTCCGGAGCGGCTACGCACGCTGAAGGCGTCGTTCGAGGCTGCCGGCGTTCGCGTGCGTTTCGATGAGATGTCCAATATCGCCCACAACGGCATGCAGGTCGTCGAAGTGGTTCAGGATTTCCTTGCGCAGGTGTTGCGCGCGCTGCGGGCCGGAGGATAAACACATGGACGCCCAAAGCGATTCAGCGAAGATCTGGAAGACCATTGTATCGACGGTGATAGGGGGCACCTTCGAGTGGTTCGACTTCATGGTGTACTCCCATTTTTCGAGCACAATCGCACGGGTGTTTTTTCCCAGCGCCGATCGCAGCGAGTCGCTGTTGCTGACCTTCGGCACGTTTGCTGTCGGCTTTCTGGTCCGGCCGATTGGCGGCGTGGTGATGGGGATGGTCGCGGACCGGGCAGGGCGGGTGAAGGTGCTGTCGTGGATCATGGTCTTGATGTCGGTGGGTTCGCTGTTGCTGGGCCTGACACCGGGCTTCGAGACGTTGGGCCTGGCTGCGCCGCTGCTGGTGCTGACCGGCCGCCTCGTGCAGGGCTTCGCGGTGGGCGCGCAGTTTGCGCTGTCGTCCGTGACGATCTACGAGGTGGCGCCGCCCGAGCGGAAGATGTTTTACGGCAGTTTCAACATGCTGTCGCTGGGGATTGCGGGGATGTTGTCGTCGGGATGCAGCTATTACCTGTCGAGCCATCTGTCGCAAGCGGAGCTGGTGAGTTGGGGGTGGCGCGTGCCGTTTCTGATCGGCGCGCTGGTCGGGCCGATCGGCTTCTACATCCGGCATCACGTTGGCGAATCAGACGAATTCCATCAGATGCAGGCGCGGCCCTCGGCGCGGGCGCCCGTGCGCGAGCGGCTGCGCGAATTTGTGCGTGAAAATGGCGATGCCGTGGTGTGCGCGATGGGCGTGA
The DNA here is from genome assembly GCF_003368325.1 of Paraburkholderia caffeinilytica. Classification (NCBI taxonomy): domain Bacteria; kingdom Pseudomonadati; phylum Pseudomonadota; class Betaproteobacteria; order Burkholderiales; family Burkholderiaceae; genus Paraburkholderia; species Paraburkholderia caffeinilytica. The sequence continues at coordinate 3,523,628 of NZ_CP031466.1, forward strand.
TGATCGCCGGCACGTCGTTGAATTATGTCTGGAATGCTTATCTTCCGACTTACGCGCAATACCAGTTGCACCTGTCACTGAGTTCGTCGCTGCACGGCGTGTTCGTCACGAGTATCGTGTCGTGTGTGCTGTCGCCGGTGTTCGGCATACTGGCGGATCGCGTCGGCGCATATCGGCTGTTCTGCTTCTTTATCGCGGGCTGGCTGACGTGTGTCTTTCCGCTGTTCTGGTACTTGCTGGATGAGCCCACTGCCAGCCGTCTGATGATCGTGCAAGTGATCGGCATGTTGTTCGTGACGCTGCAAGGCGCCGCGCACCCAGGGATGCTGGTCAAGATATTCACGGTGCAAGGGCGCTCCACCGGCGTGGCCATTTCGTATAACACCTCGGTCATGCTGTTTGGCGGGTTGGCGCCGTTCTATATCTCGATGGTGGCGCGCTTCACCAACGCGCGCTTCATTCCGCCGAGCTACCTGTTCGGCACGGGGCTGCTGGCGATCACGCTGGTCCTCGTTACGCGCACTGGGCGGCGGGTGTTGCAGGCCGACCGGCTGGAGCGCGGGCAACGGCGTGCGGCACGCGAGACCGGTATGCAGCGGGCGGACTAGGGTGATAGGTCGGGTTGGCTTGTGCGGACTGCGCCGCTACCCTATCCGCGTCCGCGCGACCTATGCCTTGCGGCCCGCCTTCTTCTTCCGATCGTAGATCGAAGCGCCGATTTCGACAGGTATGAACGGTGCCTGAAAACGGTCGATCAGAAAGTCGATGAATGCGCGGGCGCGGGCGGTCTGGTTTCGCTGGCTCGGATAGTAGACGAAGAGGTCGGCCGACGGCAGCACGATTTCCGGCAAAACCAGTTTGAGCCGCCCGCTTTGGACATACTTCGCCAGATCCCATTCGGAGCGAATCAATATCCCGTGCCCGTCGAGCGCCCATCGCAGCACGATATCGCCATCGTTGCTGGAAAGCGCGCCTTTGACTTTCAACGCTTCGGTGTGATCGCCCTGCATATACCGCCACACGCCATAAGCATCGTCGTTCTGGCGATGGATGATGCAACGGTGCCGAACGAGGTCCTCCACGCGCTCCGGAGCCCCAAAACGTTCGAGATATTTCGGGGAGGCGCACAGAAAACGGCGATTGCTCATGATGCGCCGGGCGCTAAGCCGGCTGTCGGGGAGTTCGCCAAAACGGATCGCCATATCGAATGCTTCCTCCACCAGATCGATAGGCCGGTCGGTCACCTCAAACTGGATCTCCACGTTGGGAAAGCGCTTCGCGAATTCGGACACAAGCGGCGCGATGGTCGTGCGCCCGAAGCCGAGCGTCGCATTCACGCGTAACAGTCCATGGGGATCGGATCGAGCCCCGGATATCTCGTCTTCCATCTGCCGGACCTGCCCGACGATCTGTGTCGCGTAGCGCAGGTAAGTCTCGCCCTCGGGTGTCAGGCTGACACTTCGCGTTGTCCTGTTGACTAACCGCGCGCCTAGTTTTTGCTCCATCAGCCCCAGGCGCTTGGTCGCGGCCGGCGGGGTGAGATCGAGCGCCCGCGCTGCGCCCGACAAGCTCTTGAGTCTGGCGAGGAGGATGAAAAATTCGAAGTCGGATACTGAGTCGGTTGTCACCTCAGTTGTTCACCTAAAGTAAAAAATGAAATGAATTCAGGTGAATTCTAATCCCTCCTTTCGCGGATAAGCTAGTTTCCATTGCATCCAGATGCATGCAGAACGTGCTCAAAACTCAGGAGACGCCGTCATGAGAATCGTTGAAATTCGCGAAAAAACCGTTCCGATCAGCTCCCCGATCCGGAATGCCTACATTGACTTCAGCAAGATGACGCTGAGCCTCGTCGCCGTGGTGACGGATGTCATCCGCGACGGCAAGCCGGTGGTGGGTTACGGCTTCAATTCCAACGGCCGCTACGGCCAGGGCAAGCTGATGCGCGAGCGTTTCATTCCGCGCATTCTCGAAGCCGATCCCGCCACGCTCGTCAACGATGCCGGCGACAACCTCGATCCGCACAAGATCTGGGCGACTATGTTCACGAACGAAAAGCCCGGCGGTCACGGCGAACGCTCGGTCGCCATCGGCACGATCGACATGGCGATCTGGGATGCGGTGGCGAAGATCGAAGGCAAGCCGCTGTTCCAGTTGCTGGCCGACCGCTACGGCGATGGCCGGCCCGATCGTAAGATCTTCGTGTACGCGGCCGGCGGTTACTACTACCCAGGCCAGGACCACGAGAAGCTGAAAGACGAAATGCGCAGCTACATCGACCGAGGCTATACGGTCGTGAAGAAGAAGATCGGCGGCGCTTCGCTCGATGAAGATCTGCGCCGCATCGACTCGATTCTGAGCGTACTCGGCGACGGTCAGAAACTCGCCGTCGATGCCAATGGCCGCTTCGACCTCGACACCGCGATCCAGTACGCAAAGGCGCTGTCGCAATACGACCTGTTCTGGTACGAGGAACCGGGCGATCCGCTCGACTTCGAATTGCAAGCCACGCTGCGCAACTACTACGACAAGCCGATGGCGACGGGCGAAGACCTGTTCTCGATGCAGGACGCCCGCAACCTGATCCGTTACGGCGGCATGCGTCCGGATCGCGACTGGTTGCAGTTCGACTGCGCGCTGAGCTATGGCCTCGTCGAGTATCTGCGCACGCTGGACATGCTCCATCAGCACGGCTGGTCGCCGAGCCGCTGCATTCCGCACGGCGGACACCAGATGTCGTTGAACATCGCGGCGGGACTCGGTCTGGGCGGCAACGAATCCTATCCGGACCTGTTTCAGCCGTATGGCGGCTTCCCAGATGGCGTGAAGGTGGAAAACGGCTTCATCACGATGCCCGATCTGCCCGGCATCGGCTTCGAAGGAAAAGCCGACCTTTTCGCCGAGATGCAAAAGCTGTCCGCATAAGCCATCAAGCGACAAAACGCGCCGGCAAAAGCGTCGGCGTGGCGTTCATAAAAATAGACAGAAGGAACGCAGGCGAAATCGGTCCATGTTCGCCGCAGCGGTAGATCCCGCTGCGGTGGCGGGTCCTGACTTTCATAAAAAGATGCCACGCATAGGAGACAGTCATGCGGGTTTCAAAGATCGGAAAATTGCTTTCCAGGCTGTACGTACAGGTTCTGATCGGCATTGTTGCCGGTGTCCTCGTCGGCCATTTCTATCCTGACGTCGGTTCTCAGCTCAAACCTCTCGGGGATCTGTTCATCAAGCTGATCCGGATGCTGCTTGCCCCGATCATCTTCGCATCCGTTGTGGTCGGCATTGCCCGCATGAACGACCTTCATGCGGCCGGTCGCGTTGGCGTCAAGGCGGTCGTCTACTTCGAAATTGCATCGACGATTGCGCTTGCGGTTGGCCTCGTGATCGTGAACGTCATCAAGCCGGGCAGCGGCATGAACATCGACCCCGCGCATATCGACAGTTCGGCCATTTCCACCTACACCCATTCGGCGCAACAGCACGGGATGCTTGATTTCTTCATGAGCATCGTGCCGAACAGCATTGTCGGAGCGTTTGCAAATGGAGACATGCTGCCCATCATCTTCTTTTCGCTTCTGCTCGCCGTCTCCCTCGCGAGGCTGGGTCCACGCACTGCGCCGTTCGTCGACATGCTCGACATGTTCCTTCAGGGCATGTTCGGCGTCGTGCGAATCGTGATGTGTGTCGCGCCCATCGGTGCGTTTGGCGGCATGGCATTTACCATCGCGAAGTACGGGATCGGCACGCTGGCATCGTTCGGTCAACTGATGCTGTGCCTCTATCTGACCTCGATTTTCTTCGTGGTCGTTGTGCTGGGTCTTGTCATGCGGATGAGCGGATTGTCGTTGTGGAAGTATCTCCGCTACATCAAGGACGAAATCTTCATTACTCTCGGTACGGCATCGACTGAAGCGGTGCTGCCGCAGATGCTCATCAAGATGGAGAAGCTGGGGTGTTCACGCCCGGTAGTCGGGATGGTGTTGCCCACGGGCTATACCTTTAACGCCGACGGCACGGCGATCTACCTGACCATGGCCTCGATGTTCGTTGCGCAGGCGATGAATATCCCCATGACGATCTGGGACCAGTTGCTGCTCCTCGGCGTGCTGCTGCTGACATCCAAAGGGTCCGCGGGTGTGGCCGGAGCCGGATTCGTCGCGCTGGCTGCCACGCTGGCTTCGATGCACAAGATTCCGGTGTCCGGACTGGTGCTGCTGCTGGGCGTCGATCGCTTCCTCAACGAAGCGCGAGCCGTTACGAACCTGATTGGCAACGGCGTGGCGACGATTGTGGTCGCCCGATGGGAAGGGGCGCTCGATATGAACACGGCTCGCGCCATGCTCGACCGGTCCGACGCGAGCATCGATGCGTTGGAGTCCACCGACGAGGTACACACAGATCGGACGTCTTCGAAAGACGCCGTCATTCGGTCCCACATGCATTGAGTCGTCCAGGCCGCTTTACGCTGAGCAGACTCCGTTACTGCGGGTAGCGCAGCGCTGATGCACGCACTCGTAGAAACACATCCTTGGCGTACAGCCGATCCATGCAAAATCGAAGCGCGTGCCCCGTAAATTCAGCACTTATACCCGGGAAGACATACATAGGCTGACAAGCGGAAGCAAACAGCCACTCACTCCTCGCACTTCACATCCTGCCTTCGCACGAGGATGATCACCGGGTACGTCGCCCCGTGCTCGAGCTCCACGCGCGCGACTACCGCTATCGTTGCGTTGTCGACGTCGTCGTACACGCTGACTTTTTCACGGCTAAGGTTGGTTACGCCGGTACAGCCAGACGCGCGACCCTCGTCGGAGACTTTGCATTGGATCGGGTTGTCGGCAACAAAGCGATATTTGTCCCGGTCGGGGGTCGCAAGGTAGTCGCGAAAGCTCTGCGCCGCTCCACCGACACCGGTGACATATCCGATCGCGCACTGCAGTTTGGGTGCGTCGCTGCCGCCGGATGTTTGGGCTGTCGCGACCGTGCTCGCGGCAGCGATGACCGCGGCGAATGTCAGTGCAGAGAGGTATTTCATGGCGCAAATCACCGTTGTCGGATCGAAGTGCTGGATTGTAAAGGCATCTTGCGCGACGGCGCTTAACGCGGCGATCCGTCAGGCGATGGGCGTGCCAATGACCAGGGGCGATGAGCCCATAGGGTGCGACACCCTGAGATCACGGCCGCTTGCGTGATTTTCCTCTGCCTGTGGTTTGCGCGGCGGGTGTGCGCGCCTCGTCGCGTTCCCGGCTCCAATGTTCGAGCAGCGTGCGAGTCTGCTCACGGATGGTCGACTTGAGCAGTTCCGCCTTTTCCGCGTCGATACTTTTCCAGCCGAGCATCGACAGCTTGGACGGATGCGCGATGTGAAAAATAACCATTTGTCCATGCAGGCTGAAGGTGCGGATCAAGGTGACCGGATCGTCGATCGCACGCCCGGAAATTCGCGCGACTAGCGCCGTGCTGGCATCGTTGAGCGGCTGGCGGATCCGGGCGCCGAAAATCTCCATGGCGCTCTGGGGTTCGTGTCCTGCCTGTTCGCGTGCGAAGAACATCCGCCGGCCCGGTTTGCTTGCTTTGATGAAAGCGGCGTGCGCGATCGCTACCTGAATACCGAGGAAGGCGTCGATCAGCGCCGGGGTGTCGGCGTTTTCACGCAGTACTTCCTGCGCATGTTCGATGGGCGGGCCGAATGTCTCCCACGCGTCGTCGGCGAGCATCTCGACGCACGCGCGATACACCCCTTCTTTATTCTCGAAGTAGTACTGCAGCGCGGGCGCGTTCACGCCGGCGCGGGCCGCGATGTCGCGTGTCGACGCGCCCTCGAAACCATGTTCGCCAAACAGTTCGATCGCCGCCTCGATGATCCGGTGGCGCGTTTCGTCGCCGCGTGCACAGCCGCCCTCCGGCGAGCGGCGCAGCTTCTTTGCGGTGCTCATGCATCTTTCTCCATTAGGCCCATTGCGGGAATTCGTAAGAAATATATCACTTGACACAATTCTATCGACTGGAATAATTGTGTCACCTGGAAACAATTGGACCGACACGATGTCAGCGACCGCAGGCTCTCCCTCCCGCCCGATACCGGCCGACGATTCGCCCGCAGCGGGTGCGCGGCGCCCCACCCGGCGAACGGTGCTGATCGCGCTCGGCATCGTCGCGCTGGTTGTCGGCGCGCTCTGGCTCGCCCGCTGGTGGACGGTTGGGCGCTTCATCGAAAGCACCGACGATGCCTATCTGCAAGCTGACAGCGTGACGGTCGCTCCCAAGATCGCCGGCTACGTGACGGAAGTCTACGTCGCGGACAATCAGGTCGTGAAGCCGGGCGATCCGCTGGTCCATCTCGACGCCCGCCAGTATCAGGTCGCGCTCGACCAGGCGCGGGCCACGATCGACGCGCGCAAGGCCGACATCGAACGCGCGCAGGCCGAGATCAAACAGCAGCAGTCCAACATTGCGCAGGCTCAGGCGCAGCAGCAGGTGGCGCGCGTGAGCGCACAACATGCGAGCGACGAAGTGCGGCGTTACGCGCCGCTCGTCGCAACCGGCGCTGAAAGCAGTGAACGGCTGGCGGAACTGACCAGTAGTCGCGATCAGGCGAATGCCACGCTCCTCGCGAACTCGGCGGCGGTCGACGCGGCACGCTCGCAGGTCGGTTCGGCCACCGCGCAGCTCGCGCAGGCGCGCGCGCAGCTCGAAGCCGCCCAGGCCAGTGCACAGCAATCGCAACTCGATCTCGACAACACCGTGGTGCGCAGTGTCCTCGGCGGCAAGGTCGGCGATCGCACCGTGCGGGTTGGTCAGTACGTGCAACCCGGCTCGCGGATGCTGACGGTCGTGCCGGTGCAAAGTACCTATTTGCTGGCGAATTTCAAGGAAACGCAGGTCGGCGGGATGCGCGTCGGTCAACCGGTGGAAATGCACGTCGACGCATTGCCCGGTCATACGCTGCACGGCGTGATCGACAGTTTCTCGCCGGGCACGGGCTCGCAATTCGCGCTGTTGCCGCCGGAAAACGCAACCGGCAACTTCACGAAGATCGTGCAGCGCGTGCCCGTGCGGATTCGCATCGACACGGGTGCCGAGACGCGTAGCGTGCTCTTGCCGGGACTATCGGTGACGGTGGATGTCGACACGCGTTCCGCGCGCGATCGCGACGCGCGCATCGATAGCGAGAACCATCGTGGCTGAAGCGGGAACCACCACGCCCGCCGCGGCGCCGGCCGCACCGCGTGCCGAGGAGCGTGCCAGCGTCGGCGACTGGATCGCTGTCGCCGCCGGCGCGCTCGGCGCCTTGATGGCGACGCTCGACATCTCGATCACAAACTCCGCATTGCCGCAGATTCAGGGCGAAATCGGCGCCACGGGTACCGAAGGCACCTGGATTTCGACTGGCTATCTGATGTCGGAAATCGTGATGATTCCGCTGGCGGCATGGCTCACGCGGGTGTTCGGCCTGCGCAATTTTCTGCTGATGAACTCAGCGTTTTTCATTGCCTTCTCGATGATGTGCGGCTGGTCGCACACGTTGCCCATGATGATCGTCGGCCGCATCGGGCAGGGCTTCGCCGGCGGCGCGTTGATTCCCACGGCCCAGACCATCATTCGTACGCGGCTGCCGCTATCGCAGATGCCGGTCGGCATGACCATGTTCGGCTTGATCGTGTTGCTCGGGCCGCTGCTTGGACCGGTCGTCGGCGGCTGGCTCGCGGAGAACATCAGCTGGAGCTGGTGCTTCTTCATGAATCTGCCGATCTGCCTTGCGCTGATGACCCTGTTGATCGTCGGCCTGCCGTCTGACCGGCCGCACTGGGAGGCGTTTTTCAAGGCGGACTGGCTCGGCATCGTCGGTCTCGCGATCGGTCTCAGTTCACTCACCGTGGTGCTCGAGGAAGGTCAGCGCGAGCGCTGGTTCGAATCGTCGATGATCGTAACGCTCACCTGCGTGTCGGTCTTCGGCATGATCCTGATCGCCGCCTCGCAAATGACCGCGAAGAAGCCGATTGTCCGCCTCAGCCTGATGCGCAACCCGAATTACGCGAGCGTGATCGTGATTGTGTCCGCGGTTGGCGCAGCGTTGTATGGCGTGTCGTATCTGCTGCCGCAGTTTCTTGGCGTGGTCGCGGGCTACAACGCGGAACAGTCCGGCGCAATCATGCTGCTTTCCGGGCTGCCCGCTTTCATGATCATGCCGATCCTGCCGCGGTTGCTCGCCAAAGTCGACTTTCGCGTGCTGGTGATCACCGGGCTGGTGCTGTACGCGATCAGTTGCATGATCGACATCGAGTTGACGGCGCAGAGTGTCGGGCACGATTTCGTCTGGTCGCAACTGATACGCGGCACCGCACAGATGCTGGCGATGATGCCGCTCAATCAGGCGTCGATGGCAGCCGTATCGCGTGAGGATTCCGGCGACGCGGCCGGTCTCTACAACATGGCGCGCAACCTCGGCGGGTCGATCGGGCTTGCGATCATCGGTACCGTGATCGACCGGCGCACGACGTTTCATACCGCGATGATCCGCGAGTCCGTCAGCGCAAATTCGCTGATCGGGCAGGAGAGCCTCGCGGCGAATGCGGCGAACTGGTTCGCCCATACGGGGGACATGGCGTTCGCGCAGATGCGCGCGCTTGGGCAACTCGGCGCGCAGATCCAGCAGCAGGCCATCGTGATGACCTATTCGGAAACCTTTTATCTGCTCGGTATCGCGCTGCTTGCCTGCATTCCGCTCGCGCTGCTTCTGAAAACACCGAGCAGGAATGCGCCGCCGCCTTCTTCCGCCGGACACTAATGTCTTTTCATCTCGCCATGATGTTCAATCGTCCCTCGTGTTTCGCGCTGGCCGCCGCCGCGCTTCTGTCCGCCTTGTCGGGTTGCACCGTCGGCCCGGACTATCACGGTGCGCCGCCGGATGCTCAGTATGCCCGCAGCAGCGCGAGCTTCGTGCGGACGCCGGCCGCCGGTACGACGGCGACGCCCGCGCCGAACCAGTGGTGGCTCGCATTCAACGACCCGCAGCTGAACGACCTCATCGCCGCCGCTTTCGCACACAGTCCCGATGTCCATATCGCCCAGGCGCGGCTGCGGGAATCGCGTTCGCAATTGCAGCAGCAACGTGCGGATGCTTTGCCGAAAGTCGCCGGGAATGCTGCCGCGGTGCGCATGCGCTCGCCTGATCTGAGCGCGCTCAGTTCGGGGAGCTCGAGTGCAGCGTCGTCGGGGCGCGGCCCGCTGCAGCTCTATACCGCGGGCTTCGACGCCACCTGGGAGATCGATCTGTTCGGCGGCACGCGGCGCGCCATCGAAGCGGCATCGGCGGATGCGGAAGCCGTCGACGCCGACCTCGCCGACACCCAGGTCTCGCTCGCGGCCGAGGTCGCGCAGGCTTACATCGAACTGCGCGACCAGCAGACGCGGCTCGAACTCGCGCAGCGTCAGGCGGAGACCGAACAGAAAATGCTGACGCTCACGCAACAGCGCCGGGAGCGCGGCACGGCACCGGACCTCGATGTGGAACGCCTGACCACGCAGGTTGAGAACACCCGCGCGACGCTGATTCCGCTCGACGCGCAACTGACCGATTCGCTCGACCGCCTCGCCGTGCTGACCGGCCGTGAGCCCGGCGCACTGGACCAACAGCTTGCTGGTGTGCGGCCGCTGCCGGCGTTGCCCGGGACGGTGGCGATCGGCGATCCGTCGGCGATGTTGCAGCAACGTCCCGACATTCGTGCGGCGGAGCGGCGGCTTGCGTCGAGCAATGCGCAGATCGGCGAACACATCGCGGATTTTTTCCCGAAGGTGACGCTGCTCGGCGATATCGGATTTAGCGCAAGCGATCCAGGCCACCTCGTGCGCAAGAACAATTTCAGCTGGATCGGCGCGCCGTATCTGCAATGGAATGCGTTCGATTTCGGTCGCACGCTGGGCAGCGTTCACGCGGCCGAGGCATCGCGTGACGAAGCCGAGGCGCGTTATACGAAGGCCGTGCTCGGCGCGCTGCAGGACGCGAACTCGTCGCTCTCGCGCTATGGGCATCAGCGCGAGCATGTCGTCACGTTGCAAAAGGTGGAAGCGTCCGCAAGCCATTCGGCCACGCTGATGCGGCAGCGCTATTCAGCAGGTGTCGCCACGCTGATCGATCTGCTTGATACGCAGCGCGAAGAATTCACCGCGCAGCAAAGTGTCGTCGCGGGACAGGCTGAGCTGCTCAAGGACTTCGTGTCGCTACAGAAGAGCCTCGGCATCGGCTGGCAGGCGCAGCAAGGTTAGCGCGCCGGGGCGACGATTCTCGCCGGCCGGAAGCCGTTGGCGCCACCTAACTCGTCTCTACCTTTTTCCTCTGCGGATTCGTGCGGCGAGCCGCTCTTGCGACGGCCTCGATACTCGTGGCGAGACGTTGAGTAGCGGTTTCGATTTCGTCGTCGCTGAAACCGCCGAGACCCAGTATCAAACCCATCGGACCTTTTCCGTCGGAATACATGGGGGACACCGCGCGCACGGCAACCCCGCTTTCGGCCGCCAACGACGCCACCGACCGGTCGTCGACGCCTCCTCCAAGCCAGAGCACGAGGTGCATGCCCTGATCGCTTGGCTGCAACCAGGCGACCTCTCTCGGCAACACGCGCTCGAGCGTCTCGATGATGCACGCGCGGCGGTCCGCGTAGACGCCACGAATACGGCGGATGTGACGGTCCAGATGACCTTCCGCAATGAAGGCCGCCAGTACGTGTTGATCGGCGTTTGGCGGATTGCGATCCATGAGCACGCGCGCACCGCAGAAGGCCTCCACGAGGTTCGCCGGGACAACGGCATAGCCGAGCCGCAGTGACGGAAACAGGATCTTGCTGAAGGTGCCGAGATAGATCACGCGGTTAGGATCGAGCCCCTGGAGCGACGGAAACGGATGTCCCGCGTAACGCAGTTCGCTGTCGTAGTCGTCTTCGACTACCCAGGCATTGTTTGAGCGGGCCCATGCCAACAGCGCATTGCGCCTCGCCATGCTCAATGGCATGCCCAACGGATACTGGTGCGACGATGTGACGAATGCCGCCCGCGCGTGCGGGGCCCGCCTGATACCTTCATCGACGTTGAGGCCCTCGGCGTCGACGGGTACCCGGATCATGCGCTCCGGACGGCCGGTGCTTTCCAGAATGGCAGTAATGCCCCGATAGGCCGGGTCCTCCACCCATGCCGATGCGTCGTCGTCGAGCAGCACCTGGCAGGACAGGTAAAGACCCTGCTGGGTGCCGCTTGTGATGATCACCTGTTCAGCCTCGCAGCGAACCGAGCGCGATTTCCTCACATAGTCGGCCACCGCTTCGCGCAGCGCCTGGGCCCCTTGCGGATCGCCATACCCAGCCGGAGCGCCGGGGCCGCGGGCACGCAGCCGGTTGCCGAGCCGGCGCCAGACGTCGTCCGGCGCGGCGGGGCCAATGGGTACCGAAACAGCGAACGGCGCTTGCGGTACGGCAGGAAACTGACGGGCAACCTGGGCGAACAGGCGAGCGCGCTCTGGAAGCGGGGCAGCTTCAACGGATGAGGAACGCCCGCGGGTGTCGGCAGGCGGCGTCAACGATTGCGCCACGCGCGTGTCGGCGCCAGGATGCGATTGCAGAAAACCTTCGGCGATCAGTTGTTCGAATGCCTCGACGACGGTGCCGCGGGCAACATGCAACGACGCAGCCAACGTGCGCGTGGATGGGAGCGCCTCGCCGGGTTTGAGGTCGCCACGGCGAACGGCGTCGCGAAGTGCCTGCGCGAGCTGGCGGCCCAAATTACCCGCGGCTCGATCCAGCATGCCGATCGACGGCACCTCCACCGCTTTCGGTTTGCGCGCCATGAATTTCTGGTCCAAAGAAAATGATCCAAACTGGTTCTACAATATAAACCAGTTTGCCTCCACAATTCTTTGCAGGCGTGGGGTCCTGCGATACGCGGGTCTGCCGCGCCGGCGTTGCCTGAAATGAGGGTTAGCGCATCGCTGCACGTATCACGGAGCCTATATGTACGTACCGAAGCATTTCGACGAGCCGCGCCCTGAGGTTCTGCACACGCTGATCGCGGAGAATCCGCTTGGCATTCTGTTCACGCATGGCAAAAGCGGTCTGGACGCCAATCACATCCCGTTTGATCTGAAAGCGGGCGAAGGCGCGTGTGGCGTCCTTCACGCCCACGTCGCTCGCGCCAATCCGGTCTGGCAGGACGTGGCCAACGGGGACGAGGTGCTGGTCGTGTTCCGCGCGGGCGACGCCTACATCTCGCCCACCTGGTATCCGAGCAAGCACGAGTTTCACAAGCAGGTGCCGACATGGAACTACAGGGTGGTCCACGCTCATGGCCGGGTGACCATCCGCGACGACGAGCGCTACGTTCGCGGACTGGTGGCCCGCCTCACGCGAACCCATGAAGCGTCCCAGCCCCATCCGTGGAAGATGACGGATAGCGCGAGCGACTACATCGACGCGATGCTCAAGGCGATCGTTGGCGTCGAGATCGAAATCACCCGGCTGGTCGGGAAGATCAAGCTCAGCCAGAACAAGGAGGTGCGGGATATACAGGGAGCCGGCGCCGCCCTCAACGAACAGGGGGAAAACGTGATCGGCGGAGCCATGCTCGAGTACGCCGCGATAAAGAGCGCCATAAAGGCCGACGATTCCCCCGCCTGACGCTCGTCAAAAACACGGCCTCTGATGATGTTCAGCGGACGCCGTGGCGGCGAGGAGATGCTCGCGGCCCTCGTCGAGAATTTCGTCTGCAAGCGCCGGGTCAACGTCTGCAACGGCGCGCGAAAGCAACAGCGTACCGACCATCTGACTGAACAGCGTGATCGCCTTCTTGCGGCTGGCTTCGCTGCTTCCCTCCGTCTCTTCGATGACTTTGGCGAATCGTTCGAGGTTCGCCGCGAGACCTTGTGCGTAAGCGCCGCGGGCGGCGTCGTCGAACCGGCGGGCGTCGCCGACAAAACCCGACCAGGGGCAGCCCGCCTCGATATTCGCGCGATGCTCGGGTGACAGGTACCACTCAATGTTGTACTTGACCGGGTCAGCGTCAGCTGACCTCGCGTGTTCGAATAGGGCGGCGTAAGCCTCGCCCCCTTCTTCCATCGCCTTTTCCATCACCGCGGCGACCAGCGCGTCTTTTGACTTGAAGTGGTTGTAGAAACCGCCTTGCGTGAAGCCTGCCGCCTTCATCAGTTCGGCGAGCCCGACCGCATCGACCCCGCGCTCGCGAAACAGCTTCTCAGCCGCTGTCACGATCGCGTGCCGGTTTTCCACTGCCTGCTGCCTCGAAACACCCACTTTCCCTCCCTTCGGCCGACAACGACCCAATAACACCCATCAAAAAATACAATGTCGATCACCATTGACATTGGCGGGGTGGGCGCCCACAATCCATTTCAATGACAATGTCATTCACCATTGTCTTGAGTATAGCCTTCTTTACCTGAATGTCCAGGCGGCAGGAGGCACAACGGCTAATCGACGCCCGACCGCGTCGTTACCTCACTCCTCAAAGAGGATCTCAGCATGACGAAGACAACTTCTGAGCAGAACAAGGCGCTCGTACTGGAAGCATTCGACACCCTGTTCAACAAGCGCGACTACGCGGCAGCCGAGCGCTTCTGGTCCGACCGCTACATCCAGCATAGCGCCCATATCGCGCCGGGACGCGACGGCCTGTTCGACCTGATCCGCACGCTGCCCGATACCTTGCGTTACGAGAACCAGCTGATCCTGGCCGAGGGCGACTATGTCATTGCACATGGGCGTTTCTCGGGACACGGCCGGCCCGCTGCGTGGATTGCAGCCGACGTCGTCCGCTTTGAAGACGGCAAGCTTGCCGAGCACTGGGACGTGCTTCAGGACGAAGCGACACGGGCCGAATCAGCGAGCGGTCTGCCGATGTTCGGCGACCGCTTCCCCGGCTAACCACGCCAGCCTTATCGACAGCAAATCAACTTCATCAGGACTACGATCATGAAACTTACCGGAAACACGATCTTCATCACGGGCGGCGGTTCGGGCATTGGCCGCGGGCTTGCCGAGGCGCTCCACAAGCGCGGCAATAAGGTCATCATCAGCGGGCGCCGGCGCGGCCATCTCGACGAGGTGGTGGCGGCGAATCCCGGCATGGCTGCAATCGAGCTCGACATTACCGACCCGGCCAGCATCGAGAAAGTCGCGGCGCAACTGATCGCGGACTATCCCGATCTCAACGTGCTGATCAACAACGCGGGGATCATGCAGCCTGATCAGGCGGGCGGCCACATCGACGACGCGCTGATGGTGTCCACCATCACGACCAATCTCATGGGGCCGATCCGCATGACGTCGGCGCTGCTCGACCACCTCAAGACCAAAAACGACGCTGTGGTTGCCTACACGAGCTCGGTGCTCGCTTTCGTTCCGTTGGCCGTGACGTCCGTGTATTCGTCGACCAAGGCGGCGCTGCATTCGTACATTCTCTCGCAACGCTTCATGCTGCGGAACACGAAGGTTCGCGTGCTCGAGATCGCACCGCCCTGGGTGCGCACGGATCTGATGAACAGCCGCGAGGCCGAACAGGCGATGCCGCTTGGCGCCTTCATCGACGAAACGATTGCCGTGCTCGGAACGGATGCGGATGAAGTTCTGGTTGAAGGCGCGAAGCAGTTCCGCGCGAACCCGGGACCCGGTGAGCATGATTTCGTCAATGGCTTTAATGCGCAGATGACGGAAGTGTTCAGTGGGTAAATGACGGCTTGCCTGCGAGATACGTGACGCAGGCAAGTCGGCACCCATCCGGTGACGGAGCCATCGAGGTTCGCCTTGCTGGGCGATCGCGGATTGCGGATGGTGGGCGGAGGTGGCGTGACACCCGCTCAACGTCCGCCATCCCGATCCCACGGCGGCACGCCGCCGAACGCCTCGACCAGGAAATCGACCACCGCGCGGATCTTGGCGCTCAGATGCCGGCGGCTCGGATACAACGCGAGTATGTCGATGTCGGGCAGGCGATACTCGGGCAATACCTGAACCAGCTTGCCGGCGCGCAGGTCGTTGCCGATCAGAAAGGTGGGTTGCCAGATCACGCCTTGCCCGGCGAGCGCCGCCGCGCGCGCCGTATCGCCATTGTTGGTATGCATCTGACAGTCGACCTTCACGGTGTGAGCCTTGGTGTCGCTGTCGATCAATTGCCACTCGTCGCCGGTGGCGGCGTACGAATAGCCGATGCATTGATGCTCGATCAAGTCAGCTGGCGTTGCGGGGTATCCGCAACGCGCCAGGTAGGCTGGCGACGCACACAGGATGTTTCTCGACGTCGCCAGCTTGCGGGCCGCGTGGCTCGTCGAACCGGCGCGCGAGATGCGAATGGCGAGGTCGTAGCCTTCCTCGACGATATCGACGACACGGTCGATCAGCGCGACATCGAGTTCCACGCCGGGATATCGGCGCATGAACTCGGGCCATAGCGGCGCCAGATGCAGAATGCCAAAGCTCACGGGCGCATTGATGCGCAACCGGCCGCGCGGTTCGACCGATGCCGACGACACAAGCCCCTCAGTCTCGGCGACGTCGTCGAGAATCGATTTGCAGCGGGCGTAAAGGGTTTCGCCGCCCTCGGTGAGCGACAGCCTGCGTGAGGTGCGATTCAGCAGGCGCGTGCCGAGGTGCGCTTCCAGCTCATTCACGTAGCGGGTCACGTTGGCGGGCGACGTCTCGAGCGCATCGGCGGCGCGCGTGAAGCTGCCGCGGCTCACCACGGTCACGAAGACTTCATAAGCGCGCAGCCGGTCCATATTCCCCCCCAACGATCATTCACAAATACTGAATGATATACCCATGTTTTGAGCCTTCCTGCGTGAGTGACTGAAGCCTATATTGCTTCTCACGGACCAAGGCACTGGGCACTGGTCGACACACTGCAGCAGGAGATTGAACATGCAACGCTTATCAGGAAAAGTCGCCATCGTCACGGGCGCAAGCGCGGGAATTGGCCGCGCCACCGCAAAACTGTTCGCCGCGGAAGGCGCAAAAGTGGTGCTCGCGGCGCGCCGCGAAGCCGAACTTGAAACGCTCGCTGCCGAGATCGTCAGCGAAGGTGGTGAGGTCGCGTTTCTGGCGGGCGACGTGCAGTCGGAGGAGTTCGCGAAAGCGCTGGTCGCGCTCGCCGTCAGCCGCTTCGGGCGACTCGACATCGCCTATAACAACGCCGGCACTCTCGGCGAAATGGGCACGAGCACGGGCGTCTCGGAAGCAGGCTGGTCGGCCGCATTGGCGACCAATCTGACGAGCGCCTTTTTGGGTGCGAAACACCAGATCCCCGAAATGCTGAAGCAAGGTGGTGGATCGATCATCTTCACGTCGACGTTCGTGGGTTATTCATTCGCGTTCCCGGGCACCGCGGCCTACGCCGCGAGCAAGGCCGGCCTGATTGGGCTGACGCAGGCGCTTGCTGCCGAGTATGGGCCGCAAGGTGTGCGCGTCAACGCGATTCTGCCGGGTGCCGTGGACACACCGATGTATCGCGACATGAACGACACCGCCGAGTCGCAGGCTTTCGTGACCGGATTGCATGCGCTCAAGCGGGTCGCACGGCCGGAAGAACTCGCCCGTTCGGTGCTTTATCTCGCGTCCGATGACTCGTCCTTTGTGACCGGCACGGCTTCGCTGGTCGATGGCGGCGCGTCGATAACGCGTACGTGATTGCTTTGACGGCGTCCGATGTTCAGGATGCCTTGTTTGAAGAGATCGCCGGGCGGCTCTTCACATGATCGATGAAGGCGCGCAGCTTCGGCGTGATCTGCCGACGGCTCGGATAGTAGAGAAACACGCCCGGTGTCACCGGCGCGAAGGGTTCCAGTACCTGCACCAGTTTGCCCGCTCGCAACCCGTCGGCGACCAACGGCTCGGGGAGCTGGGCAAGCCCCATGCCTTCGACGGCCCCGCCAAGCATGGTGGGGAAATCGTGGGCGATGAGGGGGCCGGATACGGCGATCTCGACCGCCTGGCCGTTGTCGTTGAACGACCATAGCGCGAGCGCGCCGCTGGACCGCCGCCATCGCAAGCACGCGTGCTGGCGCAGATCGTCCGTGTGCCTGGGCGGGCTGCGCCCCGCGAAGTAGGCGGGGCTGCCGACAACGACAAGACGAAACGGCGGCGTCAACGGCACGGCGACCATGTCGGCGTCGACGAACTGACCCAGCCGGATACCGGCGTCGAACCCTTCCGCTGCAAGATCGACCAGTTCCTTGCTGGTGGCGATCTCCACTTCGACCTCGGGATAAGCCTGGCAGAAGGAGGCGATCACAGGTTCCAGCAGGATGGGCACCACCGCGCGCGGCACGGAAAGACGCAACAATCCGGCGGGCCGCTGGCCAAGTCCGCGCGCAACCTCGCTCGCGGCGATCAGCTCCTCGAAGGCGGGCTTTGCTTGCGAAAGAAACCGCTCGCCGGCTTCGGTCAGGCCGACACTACGCGTGGTGCGTATGAAGAGCGCTGCGCCAATGCGCGCTTCGAGTGCACGCACCGTCTGGCTGACGGCGGACGGCGTCACCCCGAGTTCCGCGGCTGCCCGGCGAAAACTGCGATGCTGGGCAACGCTCAGAAACGCCTCCACGCCGTCGAGCGCACCCTGCCTGACTGTGAAGTTCTGCTTCATAGCCCGTCAACATTGTGATGAATAGTCGCTCGCGAAAGGCCATGGTACACCTACGCTATTCCTCAACGCGGCTGGCAACACCTGACTGGAGGCAACATGTCACCGGACCTTCTCTTCCAATTGCAACTCGTTCTGGGGTATGTCGCCGGGCTGCTTTGCTTCCGCGTCTACGCCTGGCCGAAACTCAAGTCGATGGATCCGTTCGACGCGCAACGCGCCATCGCCACCTTGCACAGCTTCCGATTCTTCGGTCTGGTCTTCATTCTGCCGGGCGTCGTCAGTCCCGATCTGCCTGCCAGCTTCGCCGTGTTCGCCGCATACGGCGACTTCGCAACGGGCGTTCTGGCGATGCTGGCGCTACTCACGGCACGAGTGCGCCAACTCTTCTGGTCGTTCGTCGTCGCCTTCAATCTTGTGGGAACGGCCGACCTCATCCTCGACTACGCCCACGCTATCCAGTCCGATCTTCCCGCGCATGCGGGCGAATTCGGCGCGACGTATGCGATTCCGATCATCTACGTGCCTGTGCTGATGATTACGCATGTGGCCGCCTTCTATCTGCTGCTGCGCTCTCAGTTCAAGGCGGTTCGGAGCTATTGATCTTTCCGTCGGTCATCGCTCAAGCTTTGGCGTTTGCGCGCCGTTATACGGTTTACAACCGCACAAGCTCAGGCAGCAGGGGACAGGCGATGAACGACGATGAGCGTCTTAGGCGTGAATTTTATGTAAACACGGCCTCCTATTGCCGGGTGATGGGCGTCGTCTCGGCCGTCACCTTCGGTCTCTACCGGGTGGAAGGCGGGGGCACGGTGGGTATGCTTTCCGTTCGCTGGGAAAAACTGGGCAATGAGGTCGTACCGCAACTGCATGCTTACTATGACAGTTGGCGCGTTCTCGCTTCGTTCTCCGATGTGCTCGCCCGGATGAGCGAAGTGGCGGGGCCATCCTGCTCGCCTGATACCTTGTGTCAGATCCTGCTGGATTGTGGCTTCGTCGATCGGATCGAGACGAGCCGGGACTGACTGGCGGCACTCAACCGTCGATCACTCGCGAGATATTAATCTTAATAGGAAGGAATTCGTAATCATGTCAGTAACGGTTCGCGTCGAGTATCAGTATTGCCAGCACGGCAAGAAAGCAGTTCAGACAGGAAACGACCTGGTGACCGTGTCGGAGAATACCAACAGCGCGATCCTCGCTACGTTGCGGCTCCTGCATCCGCGTTGGGAATCGATCAAGGTGCTCTCTGTGTCGTTGCCGACGTCGTCAGAAACGACCGAAAGCAATTAAACACAGCGTTGCCAGTGAAGCACGCCGCGCGGCATGAGCCGCGCGGCGTGCTTCCGTTCGTCTAAGGTTCGTCGAAAGCTCGTTTAAAAGTGCTCGCGATCGAACCCCGGCAGCGCACGCGTACCTTCAGCAGCGACCGAGTGCAGCAGCTCAGGCTCCAGGTCGAGCAAACGCAGGATCGTCGGCGCAACTTGCGTGGTCAGCACGCGTTCGTCGTTGGTCCGTCCAGCGTGATGGGCGTGCGGCACGTAGACCACGAGACCCAGATGGCTGTCGTCGGGCGCGTTGCCGCCGTGCTCTTCGTCCTTGGTCTTGCTCGACGTGTAGATAACCCCCGGATTCGGCTGAACGACGATGTCAGGCGTGCGTCCGCGTGACGGATCGCCAAACCAGCCTTTCAGTTGCGGGCCGTACAGAATGTATGCCTGCGGGCCGTCCGCACAAATGCCAGGCGCATTGCAGCTCAGATTGTCTTTCAGAGTCTTTACGACCGCGGACAGTTGGCTCTGATCGCGCAACCAGATCAGGCCGACGTCGTCGGTCTGCACGAACCCCGTATCGACGAGCCCCGTTCCGTCATTGAGGTTGCCGCTTTGCGTACTGTTCTGCCCGAAGTTGCCGTTCGGATCCAGATAGTTGTTCGCTTCAAGCAGTTTCGAGAGCGTGTCGCCGTTCTTGACCAGCTTCGAATGATCGGTCGGGGACTGGCCATGCTTCGCCGTGACGATGATCGCCGTCGACGAATAGAGGTTGCGCTGCTTGAGTTCGGACACGATGCGGCCCAGGGCGCTGTCCAGATAGGCAATCGCGCCGGTCACCTGCGGACCCGGCGTGAAGCTCGCGTCCAGATAGCCGCCGCCGGACGCGACCGTTGCCTTCTCGGCGACGCTCAATGTCTGGAAGTTGGTCCCGAACACCGTGGGCACGTCGGCGCTGGATTGGCCCGTCGAATCCTTGCCGTCGATTTCATTGATCAGCGACTGCACATGGAGATTGTCGAACTGTTCCGTGTGCGTGTAGATGTCCGTGTAGTTCGTGTTGGTAGCCGGATCGATCGAATTGATCTCAGTGCGGGAAAGATCGTCGACGCCTGTGCCGGACGGTCCATTGAGCCAGTCGTAGCCCCACGCATGTTTGTCCGCCCAGGCGGTGCGAGCGCCTTTCACGTTGCGTTTGACCACTTCGAAAACCGTGTTGGTCTTCAGGTAATTGTGCGGATAGACGGGCGTGCAGACGCCATTGACCAATGCGTGCGGGATGGCCTGCGGATTGAACGCGCCGCCACCGTTGAGATGGGTCAGTGCACCGCCGTTCTCGCCGTCGATACCGGTGGTCTCGTCGAATACGACATTCCAGCCTTGTTTGCCGGTGCAATTGCTATCGGACGGTGCGTAGAGCGTGCGGTCATACGATACGTCGTAGAACAGGCCGGCGGATTTGGGCGAACCGCCGGTGACGAGCGCCGCGAGGCCCGGGAACGAATCCGAAAGACCAGGCGTGTGCGCGTTGGTGTAGGTCGTTCCCGACTTGGCCAGCAACGCAAGATTAGGACACGAGTTCGAACCGATGCAGCGTGCGACGTCCTGCTCATGCAAACCGTCGAAGCTGATCAGCAGAACGTGTTTCACTGACTCACGGTCGTGATCGTGGTCATCGCCCGCGATTGCGGCCATCGAGTACAGTCCGGCCAGCAAGGCAACGCCCACGCCAATGGCGCTTTGTGCACGCTTCCATCTCCTGATCGCTTTCATTTCCCATCCTTTTAAGGTTGTCGCGAAAGATTCGGTAATCAGGGATGAATGTGCAGTGCAATTGAGTCCTCCGGATGAATCGACGCTTTCGATTCCATAACGCACCAACGATTTATGCTACGGCGAGAAAATCACGTAATAGTTTGTATTGCTTAAGGTTTCCTTAAGCAATGCGTGAGTGGTTGGAGCCAGCAGTCCCCACGGCTGGCGCTCGCTCGTTGCCTGAAAACCGTCACTGCGAAGTGCCGGCGGTCTTCATCCGTATTCCACCCGGATGCGGATTGGCGTCGCTCGTATCTTCCGGCAGCAAATTCCCGTCCCCGAGACTGGCATCGGCCCGCGCGGTCTCCGGGTAGCGCTCGGGATAGAGATGCCGCTCTGCAACGCCGGCGTCGAATGTCCGCGACCACCTGGCGATCACCACCGTGGCGAGACTGTTGCCGATCGTATTGCACGTTGCGATGGCCATCGACATGAACCGGTAAACACCGAAGATGATCGCGAGCCCCTCCACCGGCAGAATGCCCGTTGAGGTGACGGTCGCGGCGAACACCACGAACGAGCCGCCCGATACGGTCGCCGCGCCTTTGGACGTCAACAGCATCAGCAACAGCAGGCCGATCTGATGCTCGAGCGTGATGGGCACGTTGTACGCATGCGCAATGAACATCACGCCCATCGACATGAAGAGCGACGTGCCGTCGAGGTTGAACGCATAGCCTGTCGGCAATACGAGCCCGACAGTCTGCTTGGCGCAACCGAGTCTTTCGAGCTTGATCAGGAGGCGCGGCAGCGCGCTTTCCGACGACGCCGTGCCGAGCACGATGAAAATCTCGTCCTTGATATACCGCAGAAAGCGCCACAAACTGAATCCGGCCAGCTTCGCAATGATGCCCATCACGACGACGATGAACAGCACAACCACCGCATAGAAGCTGAAGACCAGCTGCGCCAGTGCGATCAGCACCGCGGTGCCATTGCTCCCTACCGAGTAGGCGACCGCGCCGAGCGTGCCGAGCGGAGCGAGTTTCATCACGAGGTTGATAAACGAAAACAATACCTCGGAGACCAGATCGAGTCCTTCGGTAATTCTCACGCGCCGGCGTTCCGGAATCGCGAGAATGCCGATTCCGACCATCACCGCAAGGACGACCACCTGCAGCAATTCCCCTTTGACAAACGCGCCGATGAAGTTGTCGGGCACAAGATGCATGACGAATTCGCCAAACCCTTGCGGCGCCGCTTTGGCCGCCGTTGCCGGCACGGCGCCGACGCTCACGGACGTCATCCCCTTGCCGGTTTGCAGCAGGTTGCCGGCGAGTAGGCCGACCATCAGCGCGATGGTCGAGACCACCTCGAAATAGACGATCGAACGCCAGCCGACCCGGCCTGCACTCTTCACGTCGCCGGCCGATGCAATGCCGTGCACGATCGTGAGGAATACCAGCGGCGCGACGCCTGCCTTGATCAGCGCCAGGAAAATGTCGCCGAGTATTTTCAGTTGCGCGCCGAACTTCGGAAACACCAGACCGACGGCAATACCGAGTACCAGCGCCAGCAACACCTGCATGCCGAGCTTGCGGTACCACGGCAGCTTCTTCGGTGGCGCGACGTTCGATGCGTCGTGTGATGCGTTTGCGTTATTCATCGTGTGCTCCTCCACGCCCTTTGGGGACGCCTTCAGATATCGCTGGACAGTTCGACAGCCCGATCGACCATGCGCGGTGCAAGGCCCAGGTAGTTGGCGGGATCGGTCATGCGGTCGATCGCGGCACGGTCGAAATGCGCAGTGACCTCGGGCAGCGCGGCGAGCGCGTCGGCAAGCGTGCCGCCGTGCTCGTTCACCGTGCGGCAGGCGTCGTAGACGATGTCGTGGGCCTGCTGGCGGCCGGTGAACGGCGCCATTCCCATCATCACGGCCTCGGCCACGATCAGCCCTTTACTGATGCCGAGGTTGTGCTTCATGCGCTCCGTATCGACGATCAATCCGCCCAGCGCGAACTTCGCTTGATGCAACGCGCCCGCGGAGAGGATGAAGCTCTCGGGGATCGCAATCCATTCGGCATGCCAGGGGCCGGTTGCGCGTTCGAAGTCCTGAATCATCGCGTCGACCATGAGGCCCGCGTGTTGACGCACTGCTTTGGCCGCGGCCAGCATCAGCTCGCTGGAAATCGGATTGCGTTTTTGCGGCATGGTGCTGCTCGCGCCGCGGCCCTTGACGAACGGCTCATACACTTCGGCGAATTCGGTCGAAGCCATGATCATGATGTCGAGCGCGATCTTGCCGAGCGAGCCGGTCACCAGGGCCAGCAGGTTGACGGCTTCGGCAAACCCGTCGCGTGCCACATGCCAGGTGGTGGCGGGCACACCGAGTTCGAGTTCTTCGGCAAGGGCTTTCTGGACCTCGAAGCCCTTGTCACCGAGCGAAGCCAGCGTGCCCGCCGCGCCGGCAAATTCGACGACGGCCACACGCGGACGCAATTGCGCGAGGCGCTCCTGATGCCGGTCGAACATCGCGAGCCAGATTGCGGCCTTGTAGCCGAACGTGACGGGTAGCGCCTGCTGCAAATGCGTGCGGCCGGCCATCGGCGTGTCGCGATGTTTCTTCGCGAGATCGACGAGGATCGCGCGCAACTCGCGTATGTCGCCTTCGATCGCGTCGAGCGCGTCGCGTACCTGAAGGGACACGGCGGTATCCATGATGTCCTGCGTCGTGGCGCCCCAATGTACGTAGCGTCCGGCTTCGCCACACATCTCGACCAGTTGATGCACGAGCGGGAGGATCGGATAGCCGACGATGTCGGTTTCCTCGCGCATGTGATCGAAATCGATCCGCTCGATGCTGGATTGGCGCGCGATCACGTCGGCGGCCTCGGCGGGGATCACCCCAACGCGCGCCTCGGCCTTCGCCAAGGCCACTTCAACGTCGATATAGCGCTGCACGAGCGCGTAATCCGAAAACAACGCGCGCATCTTCGCGGTGCCGAAGGCATCGCGAAACAGGATGGAATCGACCACGGTACTGGCCATCGGAATAGTGCGATTCGTCATTGCGACCTCTTGGAAGTGCGGAAAGGACGGACGGGATGAGGGCCAGATGGATGTGGCGCTTCGTCAATATGTCCGGACATATTGAAATTTAATATGTTCGAACATATGGAACAAGCTATGATTTACCCTGGCGTACCAAAACCCGCTTTCCATCCGCAAAAGAGATGAACAGACCGCACTTCGCCGATATCGCGCGTGACCTGACCGAAGGCATCGCATCCGGCCGCTATCCCGTCGGATCGGTGTTGCCGACCGAGCTGGAGCTGCGTGACCTTTACCAGACGAGCCGCCATACAGTGCGTGCCGCGCTGCATGAGCTGCAGCAACTCGGTCTTGTCTCACGGCGCAAGAATGCGGGGACGCGCGTCGAGTCCGCGCGGCCGAGAAACGACTTCAGGCCTTCGCTGGCGTCGGTCGACGACGTCGTGCAGTTCGGTTCAGAGCACTTGCGCCTGGTGCAGTCGACGGAGGAAATCGCCGTGACCGGCAAGCTCGCAAGAACGTTGCAATGCGCGGACGGTGCGCGATGGCTGCGCGTTTCGAGCCTGCGCATCGACGGAGACAGGCAGAGTCCGCCGATCGGTTGGACCGATGTGTATATCGATCCGGCTTACACGGAAGTTGCCCAGGCCGCGCGAACCCAACCGGATACGCTGATCAGTTCGTTGATCGAAACGCGTTATGGCCGCTGTATCGCGGAGATTCAGCAGGACGTGCGTGGCGCGCTGATTTCCGAGGAGATGGCGCAACGGCTGCAGGTCGACAAGGGCACGGCGGCGCTCGAGATCGTGCGGCGCTATCTCGACGCCTCGGGCGAGACGTTCGAGGTGTCGATCAGCGTGCATCCGGCGGAACGTTTTTCGGTTTCGATGCGGCTGAAGCGCTCCGACGCTTAGTCCGGGCACGCATTGGCGCCTGCGGACGGGTGCTTCAAGCCGGGTTCCCAAAGTCGATTTTCAGACACCTGCGTCGAGACGGCCGGTGTGCGGTCTTGTTCGACCTATCGAACGTTTGCAATCCTCAACCTTCCTGACGCGTGGGCCGGAACAGGATCTCGTTGACGTCGACCTCCGGCGGCTGGCTGATTGCAAAAGCGACCGCGCGCGCAAACGAGTCGGCGGGAATCGCATATTGTTCGTAGAACCTGCTGATAAAACCGGCGACATCCGGCTCGGTTACGCTGCTCGGGAGTTCCGTCGCGACCGCGCCTGGGGAAATGACTGTCGTGCGGATGTCGTAGGGTTTGACCTCCTGGCGCAGCCCCTCGGACAACATCAGGACGGCGCTCTTGGTGGCTGCGTAAACGGCGCTGCCGGGCCGGACGGTACGGCCGGCGACCGATGAAACATTGATGATGTGGCCGCTCTTCTGATCTTTCATGTAGGGCAACACCGCCGCGATACCGTACAGCACGCCCTTGATATTGACGTCGATGGTTCGGTCCCAGTCGTCGATCTTCAGACGCTCGAGCGGCGAGTGCGGCATCAGGCCGGCGTTGTTGATCATCACGTCCACGCGCCCGAACGTCCGTACCGCCGTGTCGACGAGTGCCTTGACGTCTTCGTGCCGGGTGACGTCGGTTGCGACTGCGACCGCTTGACCGCCATTGCTCGCCAGATCCGCCGCAAGCGTTTGAATGCGCTCGACGCGGCGTGCGCCCAGTACAAGCCTGGCGCCTCGCGCACTCAGATATCGGGCAGTCGCTTCGCCCAACCCGCTGCTTGCGCCAGTGACGACGACGACTTTTCCTTCGATATTCGTTTCCATACGCTTTTCCTTCGACCCCTCGCGAACCCGGTTTTCGCCAGACAACGGCGGGCGAGAGGGCAGAGGGGCAATCGATGTGAGGACCGCCGGCGTACCGTGAAAGGCCGCCGACGGGAGGGTTCACCCCATCCTAGTTTGTTGTTTTATTTTTAACAATGAGCGTAGAATTTCACGGGGTATTAAGGAAAATTCATCTATGCAACTGCGCGCCGGCTTATCTGAGCTGACTGCTTTCATCGCCATTGCTGAACATCGCAGCTTCCGCTCGGCGGCGCGAACGCTGGGTGTCTCGCCGCCCGCACTCAGCCATGCCGTCCGAAGTCTCGAAGAAAGTCTCAATGTGCGGTTGTTTAACCGGACCACCCGTTCGGTGGCATTGACCGAGGCTGGCGAGCATCTTCTACGGCGCGTGGGTCCCGCGCTTGCCGATCTGGAGGACGGCATCAACGAGGTCGCATCGGCAGGCAGCCGGCCGTCCGGATCGATCAGGATCAGTACGGCGGAAGCCGGAGCCCGGCCACTGATCCTTCATGTTCTCCCGGCTTTCCTCGCCGCTTATCCAGATATCCATGTCGAGATCGTTGTCGATACGCGGCTTGTCGATATCGTGGCCGATGGCTTTGACGCCGGGATCCGGATCCTTGAAGACGTGCCGCGCGACATGATCGCCGTGAAGTTCGGGCCCGACTTGCGGTTCGCCGCGGTGGCGTCGCCCGAGTATCTGTCTCGCCACGCGGCCCCCACGACGCCTGAGGAGTTGGCCCAGCATCGCTGCATCCGGTTCCGGTTCGTCAGCGGCGCGCTGTATCGTTGGGAACTCGAGCATCGCGGCAGCAGCGCGAGTATCGACGTCGCCGGGCCGATGACGCTTGGCAATACGAACCTGATGGTCGACGCGGCGTTGGCCGGGATCGGGATTGCCTGGGTTCCGGATTATCACGTTGTCGATCATTTAGCTTCCGGACGATTGATCCGTCTGCTGCCGGAGTGGTGCCCATCCCTGCCTGGCTTGTGTCTTTACTATCCGGCCAACCGGCATCCACCGACGGCGCTCAGATTATTTTCGCAAGCAGTGCGCGAATGGGCGAACGCCGATTTGCCCTAGAATGTCGCCACCGCCACGCGGCGCACATTCCAAGACCAACCATGCCACGCTACGCCTCATCGAGTTTCCGACGTGCTTCCGCCGGTATCCTGTTGGCGGCGATTTCCAGCCTGGTAGGCGGGTGTAGCGACGGGATATCGGAGACCGACGCCGCCTTCGTGACTGCCGGGACGCCGCCCCAATTCGAAACACTGCGGATGTACGGCGCGGCCTCGGACAACTACGCGCCGGGCAGCGGCGCGCATGCCGCGGGCCGGCTTCACCAGGGCTGCATGGCGATCATTCGCGCCGCGGGCCGCGATGTGCGCGAGACGGTGATTCTCGAGGACGAGCCGGGCCCATCCTTCGATCTCGATGTCACCCGTACGTCCGACGGGTGGAGCGTGACTTCGGACGGACTCACACCACCCAGCACCGATCCCGTCGGTTTCCGCACGCGCTTCACCCACTGCGTGAACGCGATCCGGGACAAATACGCAGCTGAACCGGAAAAGGCGCCGTTCAATTAAGCGTCGACCCGTGTCTGTCTCGGGCGGCCTTGCGGCGAGCGGACTATCGAGCGCTGCGTTTTGAGCGGCGCAACGGTTCCTGTTGCTGTGCCAGGAGGCGATCCGCCAACTCCGCCGCATCGACACAATCTCCAGCAGCCCACGCTTCGCTGAGCGTGGTGCGAAGCGTCCGTAGCGTTTTTCGCTGCGCGCGCAGGGCCGTCATGAGTTGTTCGATCTCGTCCAGCCGCGTATCGAGATTGTGCAGTAAATCCTCTTTCGGACATTGCTCGTCGCCGGTCATGGCCTCGCGCAACCGGTCGAGCGGGAAGCCGAGATTCTGCGCCAACTGCACCATGCGCAGGCGCCCAACGGTCTGGTCGGAGTAGACGCGATACCCATTGGCACTGCGCTCCGGCGCGGGCAGCAAGCCGCTTTGCTCATAAAAGCGGATGGCGGACGGTGCGAGGCCGGTTTTCTCCGCGAGTTCGCCGATTCTCATAACGCTTGACCTTCAAGTTGACTTGAATCTTAGTATAGCGGCATCGCTCATCCTGCAAGCGGACTTCGCCATGACTACAACGCTGTTCACCCCCATGCAGTTGCCCAACGGCAGCGTGCTGCCCAACCGTCTGGCCAAAGCGGCCATGGAAGAGAATCTGGCCGACGCCGGACAACTGCCTGGCGAGACCATCCATCGCCTGTACCGCTCGTGGGCCGAAGGTGGCGCAGGGCTCATCGTCACCGGCAACGTGATGATCGACGGCCGGGCGTTGACCGGACCAGGCGGGATTGTGCTCGAGGCCGATACGCCGCTTGAACCCTTCAGGCAATGGTCACAAGCGGCACGCAGCCGCGGCGCCCAGGTGTGGATGCAGATCAATCATCCGGGCCGGCAGGTGCTGGCGGCGATGGGCGGCAAAGCGTGGGCGCCTTCGGTGGTTCCGATGGCGCTCGGCAAGCACAGCAAGCTGTTCGCGCAGCCGAGCGCCATGAGCGAGGACGAGATCGGCGAGACCATCGGCCGCTTTGCCGCGACGGCGCACGCTGCCGAGCAGGCGGGGTTCACCGGCGTGGAAATTCACGCCGCCCATGGTTATTTGATCTCGCAGTTTCTTTCGCCGTTGACCAATCGCCGCGCCGACCGTTGGGGAGGCGATCTCGTCAACCGTGCCCGCCTGTTGCTGGACGTGGTGCGCGCGGTACGCGCAAGGGTCTCGCCGGGTTTTTGCGTGGCAGTCAAACTGAACTCCGCGGACTTTCAGCGCGGTGGTTTTTCGGAAGATGACGCCCGGCAAGTCGTGCTGTGGCTGAATGAACTGGCGGTCGACCTGGTCGAGCTATCCGGGGGCAGCTACGAAAGCCCCGCGATGCAGGGCGACACCGCCGACGGGCGCACGCTCGCACGTGAGGCCTATTTCCTCGAATTCGCGAAGGATCTGGCCGGCGTCGCCAGGATGCCCGTCATGACCACCGGCGGCATCCGGCGCCGCGCGGTCGCCGAGCAGGTGTTGAACAGCGGCGTCGCCGTCGTCGGCATGGCGACGGCGCTCGCCGTGATGCCCGATCTGCCCGCGCGCTGGCAGGCAGGCGCCGATCTGGGCGCGCCTATTCAGCCGATTGAATGGCGCGACCGGGCGCTCGCGGGACTCGCCCGCATGGCGCTTGTCAAACGCCGTCTGCGTATGCTCGGCGCGGGACGTACGGCACCTGCCCGGTATTCCGCGGTCTTGACCTTGATCCTCGATCAACTGCGCACGCGCCGGTTGACGCGGCGTTATCGGCAATGGAAGCAGGAGCAAGCTTGAAGCGGCAGTGCGGCCGCCGCGCGGCCAATGGTTCGCCATCAGTCGACACCGCCGCTACATGCTGGCGTTTTCGACGACGCGGCCTTCCGCACGCCAGCGGAGCATTCCGCCGGGAAGATTGGCAACCCGCTCGAATCCGGCTTGCCGGAGCATGATCGTGGCTTGTGCCGACCGTCCGCCGGCCCGGCAGACCGTCACGATCGGGCGGTCCTTCGTGAGTTCGGCGGCACGCTTCGCCAGCTCGCCCAATGGAATGAGCGTGGCAGCGGGGATGCGCCCCAGCGGCCCGTTGAACTCGTCAGGCTCGCGCACGTCGACGACCTCGACCGCACGCAGGTTTTCCTCGAGCCACTGGGCATTGATTTCCCAGATGCCCGCGAAGCTGCATGTCAGCGGCGCCCAATCGGGCTCCGCCATCTGCGCGGGGTAGCGCTCCGCCAGGCCGCATTTGAGGTTCGCCGGCACGGCCACGTCGATCTGCTTCGGATGCGGCAAGTGCAGATTCGTCATGTACCCGGCGAAATCGTCTTCACATAGTTCACCGCCAAGGCGTGGATTGAAGCGCCGCTCCTCGTCCACACTGGTGACCGTCAAACCGCGATAGTCGTGGGCCGGATAAAGCAGGCACGCGGCGGGTAGCGTGAAAATGTGGTTGTGGATCGCACGAAACATGGCGTGCGCGTCACCGCGCTGGAAATCCGTGCGGCCCGTGCCTCTGATCAACAGGCAGTCGCCGGTAAACGCCATGGTCTCGTTGTCGAGTACGAGTGTGATGCATCCATCGGTATGACCCGGTGTGGCACGTACGGCCAGATACCTCGCGCCGAACTCGACCTTGTCTCCGTGGCTCAGATAGCGGTTCGCGCCTTCGGCGCCGCTCGCAGCCGATATCGCAATCCGGCTACCTGTGCGGCGATTCAGCATCCATGCACCGGTCACGTGATCGGCGTGGACGTGGGTGTCGATTGTGCAAAGCAGACGTAATCCAAGCTCTTCGATCAGGGCGACATCCCGGCGCACCTGTTCGAATACCGGATCGACCAGCACGGCCTCCCGCGTGGCGCTGTCGGCAAGAAGATATGTGTAGGTCGACGATTGCTGATCGAATAGCTGCCGGAAGATCAACACGATTTCGCTCCGCGGCCCGCTTTTGCGAGCGGTTAAGGATCGCGGCCCATGGGGCGTCGCTAAACTGTCCTGCAGGCAGTCGAATTGGCCGCACCCCGTTCAGCGAGCCGGGCACGTGAATGCACCCGGACCCGCATCGGCCGCCGTATTCGCACTATTGGGCGTTTGCCGCTCCAATCAATGAGCGCTTTACTTCGGTTGCGTAACGTATCGCAGGTAAGGCTTCACGGTTTTGAAGCCCTGCGGATATTTTTGCATCGCGGCATCGTTGGACACGGACGTTGGAATGATCACGTCTTCACCCGGTTTCCAGTTCACCGGCGTTGCCACCGTGTGTTTCGCGTTGAGTTGCAGGGCGTCGAGCAGCCGCAGCACTTCGTCGAAATTGCGGCCTGCGCTCATCGGATAGACAAGCATGGCTTTGACCTTCTTGTCCGGCCCGATGAGAAATACCGAGCGTACGGTCGCGTTGTCCACCGCGGTGCGGGGGCCGCCGCCACTTGCCTCGGGATGAATCATGTCGTAGAGCTTCGCGACGGTCAGGTCCGAGTCGCCGATCAGCGGGTAGTTGATCGCGTGCCCCTGCGTCTCGGCGATGTCCTTGACCCACTCCCTGTGGTCACTGACGGGATCGACGCTGAGTCCGATAATTTTTGTGTTGCGCTTATCGAATTCTGGCTTGAGACCCGCCAGGTAGCCGAGTTCCGTCGTGCAAACGGGCGTGAAATCCTTCGGGTGCGAAAACAGGATCACCCATTGGTCTCCGATCCATTCGTGAAAACGGATCGTCCCTTCGGTGGTTTCGGCGGTGAAATCGGGAGCGTCTTCTCCAAGTCGAATCGACATCATCAGTCTCCATAGGGTGGGTGCACCCAGGTGCCCGTGCCGAAGTCGGCGTGACGTCCCCCGGGCTGCCTGGGTGTTGAGTGGCAATTGGTCTGACCAGAGATACCCTCCGGCACGTTGCGCCGTATCGTGCCGGAAGACCATCTGCGGACGCAGCAAAATTCGAAGGCGCTCAAAAAGCCGTGATGCGGGATAGACATCGGGACGCGCTGCGGATCGCACCTATAGCGTAGAACAAAAAAGACTTTCTCTGTAGGTAGGTTCTAGGGCGGATCCGCCGTTGTGACGGCAATGGTGGCGCTGACGGTCAACGCCGCCGGCCGGATGTCAGCTTGCCGATCGTGCCGAGCACGCCGATCGCAAGGGGGCCACCTGGAAACCCTGGTATCGCCGACAGGGCGACATGGCGAAACGCGGAGCGGGAACCGACCGCCGCTGACCCGGGAAGACTTTGCATGGTACTCCGGCGTGGGCCGCGTGCCGTCCGCGCGGCTGATCCACGCTTGACGGCACGCGGCAACAGGGTCAGGCAGCCTTGAAGCGGCGGGCCTCTTCGGAACCCGTCGTCGCGTTGCCCGCCGAGTACGAATGGGCGCCCACGCCCGCGAGTTGTCCGCCATCGACAATCAGATATTCGTCGCGAATCGGCCGCTTGCCGAACCAGCACTCGAGAATTTCGCGTGTGCCGGCCGCGTATCGCGTCTGTGCCGACAAGGTCGTACCCGACGTGTGCGGCGTCATCCCCTGATGCGGCATCGTGCGCCACGGATGATCGCGCGGTGCGGGTTGCGGGAACCACACATCGCCCGCGTAGCCGGCCAGTTGTCCGCTTTCGAGCGCGCGAACAATCGCGTCGCGGTCGCAGATCTTGCCGCGCGCCGTGTTGATGATGTACGCGCCGCGCTTCATCTTCGCGATCATTTTTTCGTCGAACAGATGTTCGGTTTCCGGATGCAACGGACAGTTGATCGTCACGACATCGCATACCTTCACCATCGATTCGACGTCCGGATGCCAGATCGCACCCAGCTCGCGTTCCACCTCCGCCGGCAGACGATGCCGGTCCGTGTAGTGAAGCTTGACGTCGAAAGCCTTGAGCCTGCGCAGCACCGCCGCGCCGATGCGCCCGGCTGCAACCGTGCCGACATGCATGCCTTCGAGATCGTATGCCCGCTCGACGCAATCGGCGATATTCCAGCCGCCTTGCTTCACCCACTCGTGTGAAGGCAGATAGTTGCGGACCTGAGAGAGGATCATCATCACCACGTGTTCCGCGACGCTGATGCTGTTGCAGTACGTCACCTCGGCGACCGTGATGCCGCGCTCGATCGCCGCTTGCAAATCGACGTGATCGGAGCCGATGCCGGCGGTCAACGCGAGCTTGAGCCTGGGTGCCTTGGCAATGCGTTCCGCCGTCAGATAGGCGGGCCAGAACGGCTGCGAAATGACGACCTCCGCATCGTGCAACTCACGTTCGAAAACCGAGTCCGGGCCGTCCTTGTCGGACGTGACGACCAGCGTATGTCCTTGCGACTCGAGAAAACGACGCAGCCCCAGTTCGCCGGATACGCTGCCGAGCAGCTGCCCCGGCGTGAAATCGATCGCCTCGGGCGTCGGCGCTGTCTGACCGTCGTGATAGCGGGTGATTGCCGGAATGTCGTCGCGTGCATACTTTTTCGGCATGCCGCCGACCGGGTCGTCATACAGTACACAAAGCACCTTGGCCATGTTGTCTCACTCCACTCAATGCAATAGTGATCCGGCGTCATGCATCTGCCGGGTGGATCGATGCGTGACATCGACCGGCACAGTGTCTGTGAGGGAAGCGGGCCCGGTCCAATCGTTTGGACGGATTGGCTGATAACCTGTGCTTATCAAGCGTCGTTCATTGCAACGCCGCGATATCCGCCTTCTGAAGCAATGCATCGAAGGACTGCTGCAGGTCGAGTCTTTCTGCGGCAGTCCACATGGCAGCCGCCAGCGGCGGCATCGACGGAGAATTGCGCGTGATCAGGCCAATCTCGCGCGTCAGTTCGGGTAACAACGGTGTTGCGTTGACGCTGGTCCGGGAGTCGAGCACGCTCAACAGGCTGTGCGGCAGGATGCTGTATAAGCCGGCGTGTTGCACGTTCGAATACAGCGCGAGCAACGAATCCGTTTCGAGTACGACGGTTGGCTGAACGCCGGCGCGGCGAAATGCAGCATTGATGACTTGCCGGTTCTGCATCGTGGTGCCCAGCAGGCAGAACGGCAGTTCGCCGAGCGCGTCCCAGCGGTTCAGAGCCGGGTTCGCGGGCGAGTCGGGAGGAGACAGCAGGAAGTAACGCTCGCGATACAGCGGCAGAACGGCAAAACCGGCTTGTACGCGATCATCCAGATAGGTGAAGCCGATATCCAGTTCGTAGTCGTCCAGCTGGCGCAGGATGGTGTCGGCGCTCAGCGAGCGCGCGGCGTATCGGATCGCGGCGTGATCCGCCCGGCACGCTCCCAGCAGGAGGCCGACAATAGGCATCGTCGTCGGAATGACGCCGATGCGGATGGTGCCGGTCAACCGCACCTGGGCGGCCGACGCGTCCTGCCGCATGTGTTCGAGTGTCGCGAGCGTCTGACGGGCCCATCCGAGCACTCGCTCGCCTTCCTCGGTGAAGCCGATGAAGCGTCTGCCGCGTCTGACAATGACCAGGCCCAACTCCGCCTCGAGGCTTCGAATCGCCGAGGACAGCGCCGGTTGCGAAACATGGCTCAGCTCGGCAGCCTTGGCGAAATGCTGTTCCTGCGCAAGCGTAACCAGATAATGAAGTTGACGGATGAACATGGCGCTCCCTGGATACCGGCAGATGCCGTTTGCACATGCCCGCCTCGTTATATCACATGGAATATAGCGACTGCGTGTGCTCCGAGCGGACCGGCGCACGCCATTTCGCACGAAATGGCCGTCTCCACTACGCACAATCGATAGAAACAGAACGTGGACACCGGCGCGTTCGATCGTTATATTCAGACGGATATAACCGGAGAAGATGGATGGAAGCAGCGGCGAAACAGGCGGTCGGAAGCAAATACGTGCTTGAGTCGATGAAATATGCGCAGGGCCGAACGTGGGCGGTGGTGGAGCGGCTGGCGCAGCGGGTCCAGCCCGGCATGCTCGAGTCGGAGGCGACGGCCGAATGCAAGAACGTATTGAACGAGTTGGGCATGGATCGTATCTGGCATCCGGTGCTGGTGCGCTTTGGCGAGAACACGCTGAAGACTTTCAAGCAGCGCTCGGATGGCGACCCACGACTCAAGGAAGACGATATATTCTTCGTCGACCTGGGCGTCGTCTGGGATCAGCATGAAGGCGATGCGGGCGCGACCTTCGTGGTCGGCCACGATGCGGAGATGAAGGCTTGTGCCGACGCGGCGAAGACCGTGTTCGACGAAGTGGAGCATCACTGGCGCTCGACGCGTGCGGGAGGCAAAGCCCTGTATGACTTCGCGGCGCAGCGTGCAGCGGCGCTCGGATGGCGTTTGAATCTGGATATCAAGGGCCACCGTGTCAGCGACTTTCCGCACGCGATCTACAAAGCGGGAGATCTTGGCGATTTTGCGGAGTGCCCGGATGCCGGCCTGTGGATTCTTGAAATCCAGCTCGCACATCCGACTCGGCCGTTCGGGGCGTTCTATGAGGACTTGCTGGTCTGATTGCGCCAGTCAACCGTTACGCCGGCAAACGGCAAACGGCAAACGGCAAACGGCAAACGGCAAACGGCAAACGGCCAGACGACCGGTCAGAGCGGGATGCCGGCGACAGCCGGCTTCTCGGTGGTCGGCAGTTCGAAACAGAATGCCGTGCCCGCTCCCGCGCGCTCGACGAGGCGTATCTGGCTGTGATGCAACTGCAGCATGCGTTGTACGATCAGCAGTCCGAGTCCGCCGCCGCGATGCGCGCCACCTGAGTTGAACGGACGTTCGAACAGCCCTTCGCGTTGCTCCATTGGAATGCCGGGACCGGTATCGCTAACGGTGACCGATACCTTGCCGTCCTTGTGCGCGAGATCGACATCGATCGATCCGTCGGCGGGCGTGTGGCGAATCGCGTTGTCGAGCAGGTTCGTCAGCACGCGCTCGATCATCCCCAGATCGGCGTAGACGGTCGGCAGGCGAGGGGGAAAGCCTGCGCGCAACCGGATGTTCCGCGCCTCCGCCGGTAACTCGAATTTCTGGAAGACATCCTGGACCAGATCGATCAGCGAGAATGGTTCCAGTGCGGGTTGCACGTTGCCGTGTTCGAGCCGCGCGAGTTCGAATAGCGCCTGCGCGAGCCGCCCGACCTTGACGCTCTGTGCAAGCGCAATCGCCAGATAGCGTTTGCGCTCCGTTTCGCCGAGTGTCTCGGACTTGAGCGACAGCGTCTCGAGGTAGCCGTGCAGCGAGGTCAGCGGCGTGCGCAGGTCGTGCGAAATATTGGCGATCAACTCGCGCCGCTGCTGATCCTGGCGCGTCAGCGCACGCCACTGGTCGCCGATGCGGTTGGCCATTTGCGCGAAGGTCGCTTCGAGTACGCCGATCTCGTCGCGCCGTCCAGCAGGCGACGAGCGTGGCACTGCCGGCTGGGTGTCCGGCTCGCCATCGGCATCGAAACGGCGCATGGCGTCGGTGAGGCGACGTAGCGGTCGCGTGATCAGGCCGAATGCCGTCAAGCCTGCAAGCAATCCCAGTAGCGCGACCAGCCCCATCGACCAGAGCGTGGTACGCAGCACCGAGCTGGCGGCCACGCGCGCGGCGAGCGCATCGTGTTCCTCGCCGAGCAGGACCACGTAGATATAACCGGACGGCGCTTGCCCGCTCAATTGCAGCGGCGCGGCGCTAAACACCTTCTTCCCGTCGACGCTGCGCGGATCGTCGCCGAGGATCGGCAACGCCTCACCGGCGACGAATTGGCGGATCGGCGCCAGATCCACCTGAGCGCGCTTGACGTGGCCCGCGGGGGCATCGTCGCCCTCGATGCGCCCCTGGTTGTCGAGCAGGTACACCTCGACGCTCGGATTCACCATCATCAACTGGCCGAACAGTTGGCGCACCGCGTCGGGCCGCAAACCGTTCGCGTCCATCAGCGTGGTGCGATGCGCGATATGGTTGGCGAGATCCTTCGACAGGCGCTGCACCACTTCCTTTTCGTGCAGGTCGCTCGAACGGATCTGCAGCCATGCCGACGCGCCGCAGCACGCCAGCAGCAGCGCGGAGAAAACCAGCGAGAGCCGCTGGGTCAGCGTCAGGTTCATGGCGTGTTCCCATGTGCGCCGGCGGGCGCGGGTCCATCGCCCGGCATGCCTGGCGTAGCCAGCTTGTAGCCGCGCCCCCACACGGTCAGGATGCGCTCGGGCTGGGCGGGATCGGTCTCGATCTTTGCGCGCAGGCGGTTGATGTGGGTGTTGACGGTGTGTTCGTAGCCCTCGTGCTGGTAGCCCCACACGGCATTGAGCAGGTCCATCCGCGAGAACACTTTGCCGGGATGCTGCGCGAAGAAATACAGCAGGTCGAATTCACGCGGCGTCAGTTCAATCGGCTTGCCTTCGACTGCCGCTTCGCGCGCCAGCGGGTCGATCGTGAGGCCGGCGATCTGCAGGCTGCCCGCGTCGATGCGCGAGTCTTTCGCCATGGCTTCGACGCGCCGCAGCAAGGCCTTGACGCGTGCAACCAGTTCGAGCACCGAGAACGGCTTGGCCAGGTAGTCGTCGGCGCCGAGTTCGAGGCCGAGGATCCGGTGCACTTCGCTCGACCGTGCGCTGGTGATGATGATCGGCGTATAGCGCGTCATCGCGCGGGCGCGCCGGCAGATTTCCAGACCGTCGACGCCCGGCAGCATCAGGTCGAGGATCAGCGCGTCCCAGCCGCCTTGCTCCAGCAGGCGCAGCCCTTCGCTGCCGTCGGCGCTGTGCACGACTTCGTAACGTTCATCGCGCAGATGCAGGCTCAGCACGTTGGCGATGTCGACGTCGTCTTCAACGATCAGGATGCGCTTCGGTTGGTCCATGGAAGGCTGTAGCCGCGGGTAAGGGCGTGGTTCGGAGCGGTGGAAAGAATGCGCCCGCAAAAAAACGGGCCGTTGCGCCATTGTGCAAAATTTCCGGGCGGCGAGTTATCACATTTAATTTAACTTTTCGTGAGGACTTTGACACCCCCCGCGCCCTAGGATGTGGGCACTTTCCGCTCGCTTTCCGCTGATTCGCAGCGTACCCAAGCGCGTATCCACCCTAACCGACTTACAACAACGCCCGGAATCGACATGTTACTTATCGTTCTTGCCTATCTTGGCGGCGCTCTGACGATCCTCAGTCCCTGCATCCTGCCGGTGCTGCCATTTGTGTTCGCGCGCGCCGATCAGCCTTTTGTGCGTAGCGGGCTGCCCTTGCTTGCCGGCATGGCGCTGACGTTTGCCATCGTCGCGACTCTCGCCGCCGTGGGTGGCGGCTGGGTCACGCAGGCCAACCAGTATGGCCGCTGGCTCGCGATCGCCTTGCTCGCCGTCTTCGGACTGACGCTGCTGCTGCCGCGTTTCGCGGATCATCTGATGCGCCCGCTGGTGAGCGCCGGCAATCGCCTGTCGAATTTCGCGCAGGGCGACGGTCAACAGGTTCGCGCGGGATCGTCCTTTCTGCTGGGCATTGCCACCGGCTTGCTGTGGGCGCCGTGCGCCGGCCCGATTCTCGGCCTGGTGCTGACCGGTGCGGCATTGCGGGGCGCGAGCGTCGGCACCACGCTGTTGCTGGCGGCCTATGCGGCCGGCGCCGCGACTTCGCTTGCGGTGGCGCTGCTGATCGGTGGCCGGGTGTTCACGGCGATGAAACGCTCGCTCGGCGCGGGCGAGTGGATTCGCCGCGGGATCGGTGCGGCGATGCTGGCCGGCGTGGTGGCGATTGCGTTCGGGCTCGACACCGGCGTATTGGCGCGCGTATCGACCATCGCCACTGGCGGCATCGAACAGAAACTGGTCGACACGCTTTCGCCCGGTGCAACGCCGGCCAATCCGGCAGCGGGTAACAGGACCAACGCATCGGCCACCGCGCCGGCCACCGCGCCGGCCACCGCATCGGCCACCGCATCGGCCAACCCAGCGGCCAATGCATCAGGCAATGATGCTGCGATAACGGCCAACCCAGCCGCCGATGCAAGCGGCGCCGGTACGATGATGCGTGCCTCGCAAGGCGCACCAGGCGGCGCGGCTGCATTGCCCGTCGAAGGCGTGCTGCCGACCTTGAACGGCGCCGTCCAGTGGCTGAATTCACCGTCGCTGACGGTTCAGGACCTGCGCGGCAAAGTCGTGCTGGTCGATTTCTGGACGTACTCGTGCATCAACTGCCTGCGTTCGCTGCCGTACGTGAAAGCGTGGGCGCAGAAATACAAGGACCAGGGGCTCGTCGTCATCGGCGTGCATGCGCCGGAATTCGCGTTCGAACGCAATATCGACAACGTGAAGAAGGCCGTCCACGACCTCGGCGTCGACTATCCCGTCGCGATCGACAACAACTACGCGATCTGGCGCGCGCTGAACAATCAGTACTGGCCGGCCCATTATTTCGTCGACGGCAAAGGGCAGATTCGCTATCACCATTTCGGCGAAGGCGACTACGCGGAATCCGAGAAGGTGATCCAGGAATTGCTGACCGAGGCAGGGCATGCGAATGCGTCGAAGGTCGCAATCGGCATCGGCGGCACGGGCGCGCAAGGCGTGCAAGCAGCGGCCGACAACGCCGACATGCAGTCGCCGGAGACCTATATCGGATACGAGCGTGCCGAGAATTTCACGTCGCCTGGCGGCGCAGCGGAAGACAAGGTTCACACCTACACGGCGCCGTCACAGCCCGCCGTCAACGATTGGGGGCTGGCCGGCGCGTGGAATGTGGGCGCCGAACACGCGACGCTCGCGGCGGCATCCGGGCGCATCGTCTATCGCTTCCATGCGCGTGATCTGCATCTGGTGCTCGGTCCGGGCAAGGACGGCAAGCCGGTTCGCTTCCGCGTGAGCGTGGATGGCGCCGCACCGGGCGCGGCACATGGAACGGACGTCGCCGCCGACGGCAGCGGCACGGTTACCGAGCAGCGTCTCTATCAACTCGTGCGGCAAACCGGCGATGTTGCGGATCACACGTTCTCGATCGAGTTTCTGGATCCGGGCGTGCAAGCGTACGCATTCACGTTTGGCTGAGTTTGGTTGCTGGTCGCGGGCGGTGTTGAAACTGCCGCGGTCACGATCGAGGGATGGCCGGGCAAGCCGGCCATCCTTCTAATCAAGCCTTCAACGGCAACCAGATTTCGAGTCCGCCCATGCCGCTGACGGGATCGAACTTCTCGTCATAGCGCTCGAAGTTCGGGGCATCGGCGGGAATATGTCCCGATGCCGGCAGCCACTGATTCCAGATCGTGTTCCAGGTGCGCCGCACGGTCGAGATGTGCTCGCGGTGGCTGAATACCGCGTAGCGTTGCGGGGCAATGCGCAAGCGGCCCAGTTCGGCAGGCAATGACGAGAAGTCGCTGACTTCGACGCCGCACAGATAGTCGATATTGCCGGCGTCGTCGGCGTTGTAGCAGACGCCATACGCGACGTTGCCGACCTGGCCTGGCACTCTGCCGAAGTAGTCGCCAAAGCGCTGCCACTGCGAGGGAATCGCGGCGCAGGTTTCGCCTGTATAGCGCTCGCTCAGGCCCGCGACGAGAAACGGTTTGCCGTCTTCGAAACGCGGCGGTTCCAGATGCGTGAGAAGGGTTTCGTCCATTTTGATCGGCTCCACGATGGCAATGTTGTCGAGGTGACCACGCGCGCGAAGCGCTTCGGGCGTGAGTCCGAATTGCTCGCGAAACGCACGCGTGAATGCTTCGTGAGAGCCGTAGCCGGCGTCGATGGCGACCGTCAGGATATCGGGTGCACCGTCGGCGAGACGCCGTGCCGCTTCGCTCAGGCGGCGCGCGCGAACATAGCGCATCACCGAAAGCCCCGTAGCCGCGTCGAAAGCACGGGTCAGGTGAAAACGCGACACGCATCCACAGTGGGCGATGTCGTCGAGCGTCAACTCACGGGCAAAGTGGCTTTCGATAAACCAGAGCGCTTTTCCAACGGGGTTCATTTCGGCTCTCATGTCAGCATGAAGCCAGCATAGCCAAGCGCGATGCGGCGCATTTGATCGCGTTTGCGGTTTTGCGGATGGCGCTCGATTGATCGCGATCGGCCTGGTTTCAAGTGGAGCAGGTCAGTAGTTTTCGGTCGCCGCCGCATTACCGGCGCCATGCGACGGCGCTGCTGCGGGTCCCTCGTGAGCGTGTGCATCCACATCCACATCCGCATCCGCATCCGCATGCGCGTTCGCGCCACCGGGTTGCCCCGGGCGCAGCAGCAAGCCGCCCAGTACCCCCGCCGCCGCTGCGAAAATTGCACCGAACAAAAACGCTACGTGGTAGCCGCTATTGAGCGCCGTCACCGCGTTCCCGGATGCTTGCATCGCGTCACTGCGCGCGGCAGCGAGACTCGCGAGCACGGCAAGACCGAGTGCGCCGCCCATCATGAACGACGTATTGACGATTCCGGAAGCGAGGCCCGAGTCGCTGGGGTCGACGTCGCTCATGGCGGCCAGCAACACGGGATTGAACGCGATGCCCGCGCCGAAGCCGAGCAGGATCATGCCGGGCAGTACGTCAAGCACGAAGCTGCCATTGACCGGTGCGCGCGCAAACAGCGCGAGGCCACACGCCGCGGCCAGCAGCCCGACGGCAAGCGGCGCGCGCAGACCGAAGCGCATCACCACGCGAGCCGACAGGCCCAGCGAAAAGAACGCCATGATCAGATTGGCCGGCAGAAACGCGAGGCCGACCTGCAAGGGCTGATAGCCGAGCACGCGCTGCAGATACAGCGCGGAGATGAAGAACCATGCGAACATCGCCGCCGCCCACAGTACGCCGACCACATTGGCGGTCGCGACATTGCGCAGGCGGAACAGACCGAGCGGCATCAACGGATGCTGCACGCGCGCCTCGATCACGAGAAACACCGCCAGCAGCGCGAGCGCGGCGAACAGCAGGCCGAGCGTCTGCGCCGAGGTCCAGCCGGCTTCATTGCCGTTCACGATCGCGTACACAGCGAGCATCAGCGAAGCCGTGACGGTCGCCGCGCCGGCCACGTCGAGCCGTTCGCCATGAGCATGACCGCGTGCCGACGGCAGGAGCGCGAGGCACAGCGCGTAGACGGCGATGCCAATGGGCAGGTTGACGAGAAAGATCCAGTGCCAGCTCAGCAGGTTGGTCAGCAGACCGCCGAGCAGCACGCCGATGCTGCCGCCACCCGCGCAGACGAAACCGTATATGCCCATCGCTTTCGCCCGTTCGCCGGTCTCGGTGAACAGATTCATG
This sequence comes from Paraburkholderia caffeinilytica, assembly GCF_003368325.1. NCBI lineage: Bacteria > Pseudomonadati > Pseudomonadota > Betaproteobacteria > Burkholderiales > Burkholderiaceae > Paraburkholderia > Paraburkholderia caffeinilytica. The sequence continues at coordinate 3,564,882 of NZ_CP031466.1, forward strand.
ATCAGCGACAGCGAAACAGCGGAGACGACTGCGCCGCCCAGACCCTGTACGGCGCGTGCGCATACCAGCAGGAATTGCGAATTCGCCAGGCCGCATGCGAGCGACGCCAGCGTGAACAGTGTGATGCCGCCGAGGAACAGCTTGCGGTGGCCATAGAGATCGCCCAGCCGCCCGCCAAGCAGCAGACAGCCGCCGAAGGTAAGCATGTACGCATTGACCACCCACACCAGCGAGGTCTCGGTAAAGCCGAGGTCCGCGGCGATCGACGGCAAGGCAACGTTCACGATCGTCGTATCGAGCACGATCATGAGCACGCCGAGGCACAGAACGATCAGCGCCAGCCAGCGTGTGTTGCCGTGGAGGGAATGGGTCATGCGGGGGCTCCTTTGCCCTGGTCGATCGGACGCGAGCAGATGCCAACAGACGCAAGCTGATACAAGCGGGTGAAAGCGGATGCCGGACCTGCCGCCACTTGGCGCGAAGCCGGAAGTCCGGTTGGCAAGCCGTTGACGGCAAGGGGAAATTTTAGTCTAGCACCCGCGACTTTTAAGCCACAACTACGAATTCCTGGGCGGCGTTAGCCGTACTTGTTGACCAGATACTCGATGATCGCACCGGATTCGGCGAGCGTCTCGCCCTCGTCGGTAATGACGGGCGACTTGCCGAGCGGCTGGACCGCGCGCAACTCCGGCGGCGCCAGCATCGTTTTCGGATCGCGCGCGTAGCGCTTGATCTCGTACGGCACGCCGAGTTCTTCGAGCAGCCACAACACGCGTTGCGAGCGGGAGTTGTTCAGATGATGGACGATCAGCATGGGTCGATAGACGTTGGCCTGTGGAGTGTCACATCATAGGGGCGTTGTGCCGAGGCGGGGCTCCAGGAAAGAGAGGCTACATGAGCGGCTACCCGAGCGTACGCAATTCAAAGCGTTTGATCTTGCCGGTTTCGGTGCGCGGCAGCGCCCCGATGAACGCGATAACGCGCGGGTATTTATACGGCGCCACGCTGTTTTTCACGAAGTCCTGCAATTGCGCGACCATGTTGTCGTCCGGCGCATAACCTGGGTTCAGCACCACGAAAGCCTTGACGATTTGCCCGCGTGTCTCGTCGGGCACGCCGATCACGCCGCATTCGGCCACCGCCTCGTGTTGCATCAGTACGCTTTCCACTTCCGGCCCGGAGATGTTGTAGCCGGCGGAGACGATCATGTCGTCGGCACGCGCCTGATAGAACACGTAGCCGTCTTCGTCGAGATAGACCGAGTCGCCGGGCAGGTTCCAGCCGTCGCGGACAAACTTCGCTTGCCGCTCGTCAGCGAGATAGCGGCAGCCGGTCGGACCGCGTACCGCGAGTTTGCCGATCGTGCCAGCCGGGACCGGCTGCATGGTGTCGTCTACCGCTTGCACGACGTAGCCCGGCACCGCGCGGCCGATGGCGTGCGGGCGAATCGTGTCGCCTTGCGCCGAGACGAAAATATGGATCAGCTCCGTGCCGCCGATCCCGTCGATCATCTCGATGCCGCTTGCGTCGTGCCATAGGCGGCGCGTCGAATCCGGCAACGCTTCTCCCGCCGAGACGGTTTTCTTCAAGCTCGAGATGTCGTGATGCGCGACGAGCGGCGCCATCTGCCGATAGAACGTCGGCGCGGTGAACATGATCGTTGCATGAAAGCGCTCGACGGTCTGCAGCAAGGTCTCGGGCGTGAGCCGCTCGATCAGCACCGTCGACGCGCCGACGCGCAGCGGAAAGCACAGCAAACCGCCAAGACCGAATGTGAAGGCGAGCGGCGGGGTGCCGCAAAACACATCGCTCGATGAGGGTTTCAGAACATGACGCGGAAACAGATCGCACATCGCCAGCACATCGCGATGAAAGTGCATGCAACCCTTCGGCGCGCCCGTCGTGCCGCTGGTGAAGGCGATCAGGCAGACGTCGTCGGCGGCGGTGTCGCAGGCGGCGAAGTGGTCCGGTTTGTCGATCGCGAGGGTGTCGAGCGAATCGGCGGAATCGTCATGAAACAGGCGCGTTTGTTTCAGGCACGCGCAGTAGAACTCGTCCTGAGGATTGTTGCAGCGCGCGAGTTCGTCGGTCAGGCGCGCATCGCATAACGCGGCGCTGACTTGCGCCTTCTCGATGATCTGCTTGAGTTCTTTCGCCCGCAGCAGCGGCATGGTGGGCACCACCACGAGGCCGGCCTTCAGCGCGGCCAGCGCCGTCACCGCCATATGCAAAGTGTTCGGTCCGCGCAGCAGCACGCGGTTGCCCGGCTGCAAACCCATTTCGCCGACCAGCACGTGCGCGCTGCGATTCACCAGGGCAAGCAACTCGCCATAAGTGGTTGCCTGCGGTTTCCCATCGACGTCCGACCAGATCGCCGGACGATCGCGATGTCCCGCTTCGATCGTTCTGTCGAGCAGTTCCGTTGCGCAGTTGAAGCGCGCCGGGTAAGCAACGTCCGGGTTGTCGAGCAGAAAGACAGGCCATTGATCCTGCGGCGGAAGATTGTCGCGCGCGAAGGTATCGACGTGTGCTGACGGTTCCATCATGGTCTCCCGGACGTTGTGCCGGCTGAATGCGCTTCGGTTGGCTGGGTGGCTAGATATTGCGTATTGCGTGTGCTTACTGGGGGATGACTGCCGTGGCTTCGATCTCGACCTTGGCTTCGTCTTCGATCAATGCGACGACCTGTACCGCGCTCATCGCGATGTCGTAGTCGCCGATCAGTTCGCGAAACGCACGGCCGATGTCTTTCAGCGAGGCGAGGTATTCGCGCTTGTCCGTGACGTACCACGTCAGCCGGACCAGGTGCTCGGGCCTGCCGCCCGCTTCGTGCAGGACGGCGATGACGTTCCTGAGCGCCTGGATCGCCTGTTGTGCGAAGTCGGTGGTCTGAAAACGCGCCTGCTCGTCCCAGCCGATCTGGCCGGCGATGAACACTTGCGTGCCGGATGCCGCGACGCCGTTCGCGTAGCCGCGCGGTTTGATCCAGCCGGCGGGAAGGAGAGCTTTTTTCATGAGCGGTTCGCCTCGATGGATTCAGGCTGTGGAACAAACGCCGCGAGCGCGCTCGCGATGTCTGCGGGAATGTCGATGGATGTGCCGTTTTCGAGCGATGTCGTCACGAGCACCTGTTTCGCACGGAAACGGGTTTCGTCGCCGTGCTGGCCGACGATCTCGATACCGATCGAGCGGCGTCCGACCTTCGTGACATTGAGTGCCAACGTGATCGTCTCGCCCATCTGGCTCGGCCGCGAAAACTCGCAATCGAGTTTGACGATCGGCAAGCCGACGCGGCGTTGCGCGATCATCTGTGCGTAATCGATCTGCAGACCTTCGTTGAACCAGTCTTCGACCAAGGCGTTGGTCATCACCAGATATTGCGGAAAGAACACGATGCCGGCCGGATCGCAGTGCTGGAAGCGGATGCGGACCGGTCTTTCGAAGGTGGGGTTCATTTCGCTGCGTCCTTGACGACTTCCGCGGCGTGGGCCTTCAGGAGATCGCGGCCGACAATCAATTGCTGCACTTCGGTCGCGCCTTCATAGATCCGCAACGCACGAATCTCGCGATACAGCATCTCGACGGCCGTGCCGCTTTGCACGCCCATGCCGCCATACAGTTGCACGGCGGCGTCGATCACCTGTTGCGCGCCTTCGCTTGCGTGCCACTTGGCCATCGCCGCTTCACGCGTCACGCTTTCGCCCTGATCGCGCAGCCAGGCCGCGCGATAGACCAGCAATGCGCCGCTGTCGATCGTCAACGCCATCTGCGCCAGTTTGGCTTGCGTGAGCTGAAAATCGCCGAGCGTCTGGCCGAACATCTTGCGCGACGATGCACGCGAGAGACCTTCAGCCATCGCATGACGTGCAAAGCCCAGCGACGCGGCCGCCACCGACGTACGGAAAATATCCAGCGTACGCATGGCGAGTTTGAAACCTTCACCGGGTGCGCCGAGCATCTGGCGGCGTGGCACGCGTGCGCCGGCAAAGTGCAAACGCGCTAGCGGATGCGGCGCGATCACGTCGATGCGTTCGGCGATTTCCAGGCCCGGCGTGTCGGCATCGACGATGAACGCGGTGATGCCGCGTGCACCCGGCGCTTCGCCGGTTCTCGCGAACACCACATAGAAATCGGCGATGCCGCCGTTCGAGATCCACGTCTTGTCGCCGTCGAGTACGTAGGCGTCGCCTTCTTCGCGTGCTGAGAGGGACATCGCGGCGACGTCCGATCCTGCTTCCGGCTCCGACAAGGCGAAGGCGGCGATCGCTGTACCGTTTGCGACCCGTGGCAAGTAGCGTGTTTTTTGCTCATGCGTGCCGCCGAGCGAGATCGCGCCTGAGCCGAGTCCTTGCATCGCTAATGCGAAATCCGCGAGCCCGGAATGTTTGGCGAGCGTCTCGCGCAGCAGGCACACAGCGCGTGTGTCGATCGTATCGCCGTTTCCGCCATAGGCAACGCCGCCGACACCGTATTTCAGCCAGCCTGCCGACCCGAGCTCGCGGACCAGGCGGCGGCAGGTCGCGTCGACGTCATCGTGTTCCCCATGCGAGAGATTCGCCTGGCACCAGGCTTCGATACCCGTGGCCAGTTCGCGATGGCGCGGCTCGAAAAACGGCCAGGCCAGTGCGCTGTGCAGATCCATATTGCTGTTGGCGTTCAATTCAATCTCCCTCGAATACGGGGCGAGACTTAGCGGCAAACGCGCTATACGCACGTTCGAAATCGCGCGTGCTCATGCAAATTGCCTGGGCTTGCGCTTCGGATTCGATCGCTTCGTCGATGCTCATGCTCCATTCCTGGTGCAGCATGGTCTTCGTGATGCCGTGCGCGAAGGTCGGGCCGGCGACGAGATCGGCGGCGAGCTTCTGTGCGTCCGCGAGGAGCGCTGCCGGTTCGCTCAGCCAGTTGTAGAAACCCCATGCGTGGCCTTCCTCGCCACTCGCCGAGCGGCCGGTGAAGAGCAATTCGGCGGCGCGTCCCTGACCGATGATGCGCGGCAGGATCGCGCAAGCGCCCATGTCGCAACCGGCGAGGCCGACGCGAGAGAACAGAAACGCGAGCTTGCTGCGCGCGGTGCCGAGCCGCATATCGGACGACATCGCCAGGATTGCGCCGGCCCCGGCGCAGACCCCGTCGACCGCGGCAATGATGGGTTGCGGGCAATGGCGCATCGCTTTGACCAGATCGCCTGTCATGCGCGTGAACAGCAGCAGTTCCGGCATCGGCAGATCGATGAGCGGCGCGATGATGTCGTGCACGTCGCCGCCGGAGCAGAAGTTCTCGCCCGCGCCGTGAATCACGATCGCCTTCACATCGGTCGCGTAGGCGAGTTGCCGGAAAAGATCGCGCAACTCCGCATACGATTCGAACGTCAGCGGGTTCTTGCGCTCGGGGCGGTTCAGCGTGATCGTCGCGACCTTGTCGGCGACCGACCAGCCGAAGTGCCGCGCCTCGTAACCGGCGAGCGTCAGGCGATTGCCGGCCAGCAGTGCGTCGGCGTTGGATCGAGTCATGAATGTCTCCCTATTCGGGTCCCATGCGGGATGGTTGCCCGGTGTGAGTGCGGATCAGTCTTTCAGACTGTCGAGCAGATGTTTCTTGAGTTTGCCGAGGCGCTGATGGGTGCGCGATTTTTCGTCGAGGCTCAAGCCGCCGAACAGTTCGACAACCCATTGCTCATGCGCGACGGCCATCTTGTCGAACGCCTTGCGGCCCGCGGGGGTGAGGCACACGCTGATCGAGCGGCGATCGTTGGGATCGGCCTCGCGCGAAACCAGACCTTCTTTTTCGAGTTGATCCGTGATGCCGGTCACGTTGCCGCCCGTCACCATCAAACGGCGGGACAGTTCGGTCATCTTCAGCCCTTCCGGATGACGTTCGAGTTGTGCCATCAGATCGAAACGCGGCAACGTGGTGTCGAATTCATTGCGCAGGCGCTTGCGCAGTTCGGCTTGCACGAGATTGGTCGTGGTCAGCATGCGCAGCCACAAACGCAGGCCCATGTGACTATCGGCGCCGGTGCTCATTTCCAGATCCACGACGTTCTCCGCTGGTTTGGCGACGCCTTTGCGCGGCGGCTTTGCTTCAGCCGCCGCGGGTTTTTTGAGGTTCGATGACTTGGTCACATTACTTCTCCACCGGAGATGGAAATGGATTGGCCCGTGATCGCATCCGAGCCGGGCTGGCAGAGCCAAAGCACGGCATTGGCGACTTGCTCCGGGCTGACGAAGCGATGTTGCGGATTCGAGCGAAGCAAGCTCTCGCGCGCCTGCTGTTCCGTGCGGGAGGTCTTGCTGGTGATCTGTTCGAGCGATGCGTGCAGCAGTTCCGTCTCCGTGTAGCCGGGGCACACGGCATTGACGGTGACGCCTTTCGTCGCGACTTCCAGCGCGAGTGAACGCGTCAGGCCGATCACCCCATGTTTCGCGGCGCAGTAAGCGGCAACGTACGCATAGCCGATTTGCCCCGCCGTGCTCGCGACGTTGACGATGCGGCCGTGGCCACGCTCGAGCATGCCGGGTAACACGGCGCGCGTGCCGAGGAAGACGCCGGTGAGGTTCACGTCGAGCATGCGCTGCCAGAGCGTCATGTCGGTGTGGGTGAAGGGCGCGGCTTGTGCCTGGCCGGCGTTGTTGACGAGGATGTCGATTGCGCCGGCCTCGGCGAATGCCTTGTCGACCGATTCTTCGCGCGTGACGTCGACGCTGATGCAGGCGACCTCGCCGAGCCCGCTGAACTTCTCTCGCTGCGCATCGAGACGTTGCGCATTGCGTCCCATCAAGGTAACGCGCGCGCCGGCGCGCAACAGCGCTTCAGCTACCGCTGCGCCGATGCCGCTGCCGCCGCCCGTGACGACGGCGTGTTGTCCCGCGAGGGTTGTGCTGGGCGTATTCACGTGGTTCCTTCGGCGCGATGCGCGCGTTCTTGCGGCGACAGCCCTGCGTTCGCGGCGGCCTGTGCACGCTCGCGTTCGAGATTGCGTTCGAGTTGCGACTTGGCCGCCGTGTAAGGCTTCGGCCATGTCACATCGAAATAGCCGATTTTTGCGGCTTCGTTCAATGTCCACGACGGATTCGCCAGATGCGGCCGCGCGATTGCACAGAGATCCGCACGGCCCGCTGCGATGATGCTGTTCACGTGGTCCGCTTCCGAGATCGCGCCAACAGCGATCGTTGCGATGCCGGCCTCGTTGCGCACGCGGTCGGCGAATGGCGTCTGGAACATGCGGCCGAACACGGGCTTTTCCTGCTTGCTGACCTGGCCCGACGAGACGTCGATCATATCGGCGCCTGCCGCTTTGAAGGCGCGGGCGATTTGCACGGCGTCGTCGGGCGTGGTGCCGCCTTCGACCCAATCGTTAGCCGAAATACGCACGGAAATCGGCTTGTCTTGCGGCCAGACAGCGCGGATCGCCTTGAAGACCTGCAACGGGTAGCGCAGGCGGTTTTCGAGCGAGCCGCCATATTCGTCCGTGCGATGGTTGGTCAACGGCGACAGAAAGCTCGAGAGGAAATAACCGTGTGCGCAGTGCAGCTCGAGCCAATCGAAGCCGGCCTCGGCGGACATGTGCACGGCGCGTACGAATTGCGCTTCGATTTCACGGAGTTCGTCCTGGGTGGCTTCATGCGAGACCTGGCTGACGCCGCTCAAATATTGTTGCGGCGAAGCGGACACGAGTGGCCAATTCCCTTCGTCAAGCGGCTGGTCGATGCCTTCCCACGCAACGCGCGTCGAGCCTTTTGCGCCGGAGTGCCCCAACTGAATGCCGATCTTCGCATCGGACTGACGGTGCACGAGATCCACGATGCGCTTCCATGCCGTGAGATGTTCCGGTGCATACATGCCCGGACAGGCGGGCGTGATGCGCGCTTCGGGCGACACGCAGGTCATTTCCGTCATGACCAGCCCGGCGCCGCCCATGGCGCGGGCACCGAGATGCATCAGGTGATAGTCGCCGGCGATGCCGTCGACGGCGGAGTATTGCGCCATCGGCGAGACGACTACGCGATTTTTCAGCGTGACGCCACGCAACCTGAAGGGCGTGAACATCGGCGGGACGGAGTGTTGGTCAGGCGTGCGATCAATGCCTGAGCGGTGCGCGAGCCAGTCTTCGAATGTGGAGAGATAGCGTGCGTCACGCTCGCGCAAATTCTCGTGCGAAATGCGCTGTGAACGCGTCAGCAGCGAATAGGCGAACTGTTCCGGTTCGAACGACGTATAGCGGTCGACATGCTCGAACCACTCCGTCGAATTGCGTGCGGCGTTCTGAATGCGCAATACGTCGATGCTGCGGACATCCGTATAGTGCTTCAACGCAGTGGGCAAATCGCCGGGATGCGCGCCGATGCTGTTGGCGAGTTCGATCGAATCTTCGAGCGCGAGCTTGGTGCCCGAGCCGATCGAGAAGTGCGCGGTGTGCGCCGCGTCGCCCATCAGCACGATCGGCGTTTGCGTGCCGTCGGCGTTGGCGCGCCAATGCACCCATTCCTCGTTGACGACGCGCGGGAAGCGAATCCACTGCGATGATCCGCGCAAATGCGCGGCGTTCGATAGCAACGGGTTGCCGTCCAGATACCTGGCGAACAGCTTCTCGCAGAACGCGATGCTGTCCTCCTTGCTCATTTCGTCGAGACCGGCGGCGCGCCACACGCGCTCCGGTGTTTCCACGATAAACGTCGAGGTCTGATCGTCGAAGCGATAGGCGTGGGCCTGGAACCAGCCGAACTCGGTCTCCTCGAAGGCGAACGTGAAGGCGTCGAAGAGTTTTTTGGTACCGAGCCAGACGAAGCGGCAATCGCGCATGTCGACCGCGGGCGTGTAGGTGGCGGCGTACTTCTGGCGGATGGCGCTGTTGGCGCCGTCACAGGCGACGATCAGGTCGGCTTCGTAGACTGCGTCGTCGGTGACCTGGGTTTCGAAAACCAGTTTGACGCCCAGTTCTTCGCAGCGCGCCTGGAGGATATTCAGCAGACGTTTGCGGCCGATGCCGCAGAAGCCGTGGCCCGACGAGCGAACCTGCCTGCCGCGGAAATTGATCTCGATGTCGTCCCAGTGGTTGAAGGCGTCGAGAATCGCGTCCGCGCTGGGGGCGTCGGCGGCGCGCAGGTTGCCGAGCGTCTGGTCGGAGAACACGACGCCCCAGCCGAAGGTGTCATAGGGGCGATTGCGCTCGACCACCGTGACGTCGTATGCCGGGTTCCGGCCCTTCATTAACAGGCCGAAGTACAAGCCGGCCGGGCCGCCGCCGATACATACGATGCGCATGTTGACTCTCCATGTGAACCTTGCTGTGGAAAGTAATTTAGGCTTCGATAGTTTAGATGTCAAGTAAATGGGCGGGCGACGCACATTGAATGAGGGTTTACGTTGATCCTAGAAATGAAAAGTGTCACTTGCGAATAAAAAGTGTTACGTCACTCCGCAATGCGAAATATCGAAATGGTGAGAGCGTAGATCGCTCTGCGGCCGACGGACGGCCAAATCATCAGCGCACTGTCAAGGGCGGGTTCTCAGCCTCGGCTGGATGAGCTATCGAAATACCAACCCTAATTCGCAACTAACGGCGATCAATCCCTTCTGCCGCCATGCGGCGAATGCCGCTCAACCCAGCCTCCAGCACCGCGGAGATTAGCAAGTAGCTCCGCAGCCTCGCCGGCGGTGTCCCGCTTGCGGCGTTCGGCGCGTGAAAACACCAACCGAGCGAGCCACCACAGCCAAAAGCGACTTCGACGAACGTGACCGATTTGCCGACGCTAGTTCTGCTTCTTCCGTCGTTGTTCCTGTCAATCCCCTTGCTTGTGGATCGTCCGCAATCAAGGAAGTCCGATGTCACTAGGTCCGGGTTTGTCCAGAACTGCCGTCGGTCCGTTCAACGCAAACGCAATATATGCGTGAACCACCGAACCCGACCCGCCCCCCGCAGTTGGGGACCGCATGGGAACTGACAATTGCAATTCGGTCACAAACATATATGAGTAGTTATGCTTACGCTCTACGATCCCTTGCATTCGTTGGGCATCGCCAGCGTCACTCAGGTAGTAGCACCTAATCTCACGAGGACCTGCTGATAGCTGAAGTCGTCGAAGGCTGGCGAAAATGGCATTTGCTTCCGTAACATGCTTTAGGTGAAACAACCCGACCGCGTAGTAGAACCGCTTTATCGCATCGTCACGATAACGTAGATTTTCCAAAGCCAATCTGACGTCGTTGGTAAAGTCATCCCAATGCACCGAGAGGAAACGTTGAATTCTCCACCGAATAACAAGGTCAACCCGTATCACAATCAGCTCGGCGGATAGATGTGCTCCCTGAGCTTCAACCTGGATCGAACATTGTGCAATGTATTCGTTCACCCCATTGTACGCATGACCCTTGTCGCCCTCTGATGCCTCGACGAGTAAACGCCGAGCTACTACCTCGAAACCGACTTGACTCTTTGTTTCGTTAAACATTTTCTGTGCGAGCGCCTTCATCGAGGTCAAGTCGAGTATCGAGCGAATTATTTTATGCTGCAAATCGGAGAGCATCGCTATGCTCTTCTCATGGCGGAAGGAATTTTTGGCGCGAGCGCCGATTAACTGGAAAGCACGTTCAATTTCTTGGAGAGCATCGCTGATCGATGCCATCGCAATCTCGTCTGATGCAGCTCGGCCGTTTTGCTGGGCCAGTTCGAAGAGAAGATTGCCAGAAACGTGCGCGGTATGGGCGTTGAAGTACGTAGAACTTGATGCTTGACGTAGATGATCGCGTACGAGCTGAAAGCCAATGGTGCGGTCCTGTTGGCCAGCCTTTATCATTTTTACGATAGTCGACGCCATCGATGTGTGGATATGCTCAAGTGGTGCGTCGCGCTCGGCGCTTGGATAAACCTCCGTCCTGAGTGCCTTCTCGAGTTGGCCGTAGGCAGCTAAGGTGTCGCGTCCAACGTCGCCTATCCAGATGCCCTTATGATGCTCGAGTAGCCGGTCGTCATGTGCGAGCGCGCTACGGGCTACATCAAATAGATCCATTCCTTGGTCATAACTCAGTACTTTCTGTAGTTGGTTTCTATTCCTGACCAAAACCTCCACCACAAAATTTCGATAGATAGCTGAACCTCCATCGCAAGCACGGAGCAAGTCACGTAAAACTCTGTATTCGCCAACGTGGCCTACCCCACCGTTGACCAGATCCAGAAGAACGCGCGTTACGATTTCGTTTCTTGTGCGGAAAACAGTATTTCCACTCTCTGAGTCTTGCTCGTCATAGAGCAGGCCCCACAGTGGTTTTCCGTCGACTATCATGTCTAGCCAATCGCCGTAATTTATACCGAGCGCGCGGACAAGCACTTCTGTCGGTAGCCCAATGTCGAGATTGCTCGTGACGGTCACATATTCATATGCTTGCCTCGCAGTGTCACTGTCAGCGGCGATTTCCTGCGCTGTGTTCGCGACAGATTCTCGAACATTACCAAGTCGACAGTACTCGTCCCGTAATGAGTCCGCGAGTTGAGAGCGTGTCTCAGGAATTAGATACCAAAGGCTGCATAGAATATCCAACGCATTCCTGCGGGGCACGAGCGACATCTCTCTATCCGCTTCCGCTTGGTCCTTCACCGCTCCGATTTTCTGCAGCATGACGCCTAACTCTTTCCATTCTTGATCGTCGAGTTCGTATGGAATCTCGTAGTCGCTGGTCGTTCCACTCCCCAGAGGAAGCGTACTGTGCTCCCATGAAAAGAAATCCGAATTTCTTAGTGCGAAGACGAACGCGATACGACCAGGGAATCGATCAAAACAACCCATCAGTTCACTGGCATCCATGCGCAACGCCCAAGGGTCATCGCAAAAGATCACGACCCCGGAATGTTTCGGTGCAGACTTGAAATGCTCCGTGAGGTCGCTCGCAAGGGCACGAAAATTTCGAGTCCATCCTGGGCCTGCTGACCTGCGACACCAGAGCACTATAGAGCCGTCGGCGGCCAGCTCAACTGCAGTTCTCTTCAACAGAATCGTCTTTCCAATACCAGCTTCCCCGCGCGCTACCACTGGACGTAGACGACCGTTCAGGGATTCGTCGAGTGACGCGACAATTGACGGCTTTAGTTTGTCGGTAATCGTACGTCTAAGATCGAGTCCCATAACGAATGGATGCCAATCGATGGCCGCAGGCCTAAAGAGTCCATCGATAAGTGCGGGAAGATGAAGTGTATTCCGTGTCGATTCGTCGATCGATGAGGGTACTAACGACACAATTGCTTCGTGCTTTCCGAGTAGCTGATCAAGCTTGGAAGAGGTTTTCGGTGCCTCAGTATGCACGTAGGTCCTCTGAGGTTTGAGTTCGGCAATCGCTGTACACAGATCTCTGAGGCTTGCGTCGACAACAGATGTATCGAATTGACTGCACAGGGCCACGACCGTGGCGTCGCGCAGGGTTGGGTCATCTTTCAGAAACACGAGCTTCGAAACATTCGGCCGCCCCATGCCAAGGAATGCTCCCAATATGCTTCGTACGAGCGGTGCTACAGATGCGGCGCCTAGGACGAAAAGCGGTCCCTCTCTGAGGTAGTCTGGGAACGTACGTAACATTCGTGGCCACATCTGCTGGCGAACGAGCAATTCCGATTCCGACATCGCCAGAGTGGAAGCTGGATCACGGTTATTTAGATTTCCCAGCAGCTTGTAGATTGGTATGGTGCGCTCCGGTGGCATCAGCGACGGTCCGTCGATGATCGTTGCGCTTAGTGAGCTTGGGATTGTGTCGAAATAATTTCTTAGAGCTGATTCAAACAATACGTCGTCGGTAAGAGATATACATGCCGACCATCCTGCCTTCGCTAGATACGGCAAATCCAATGACGCTTTCAGATCCCGAATTCTCGCCCGAATTTCATCTGTCAAACGGGGTAGCCGATCTTGCAGTTGTGTCGCCAAGGCATCGATGGCAGGACGAAAGTGTTGTCCCTGCTCGAGCATGTTGAGTTGTTCCGGTGCTATAACCCGGACCGAGCCAGAAAGTACGCTGGAGATCGTCCCTGGGGCACACGTGACATCGGGACCGATGATGACTCCGGGCCGGCGCGTTAAAGAAACCAGTGCCGCTTCAAGCGAAATAGTTTTCATATCAAAGGGGGCAGAGGTTAATTGTGCGAACGAGGGGAGTGGGAATCGATAGCGACTCAATCATTTGGTCAAGATCCCCCGTGACTTCGCCACCTGACCAGCGGCGGATTGCGCCAAAGAGATCTGCCATTGCGCACGCTGCACTCAGTTTTCCGAGTTGAAAGTAACGGAGAGTGACTGACTCGAGTCCATCTGGCTTAAGAAATATCGCCCAATCGGAAAGCGCAACAATACAAGTTGGTATAACGTCTTCGATGCTCGGACCGTTGGTCGTCCAGTTTGACTTGGCTAGCTCCCGCAGTGAGTCTTCTAAAGTATCGATTATTGTTGCCGGGGTTCGACTGTCGGGTACCGTGTAGAAGAATATTGCGCGCCATACTCGAGCTGGTCGCGCATGGGCGGCGATGATTGCTTGGCTATCGTGAACGTTTTGAAGGGCGGATATTACTTCGCCCTTTGCGTATGAGGTTTTGACCTGCATATGAGCCACGACGCTGATAGGCGGCGTAATATACAGATCGGATTCTGCAAACAGTGGGGCATGTGTTGATGCATCTGCGATGAGGATATCGATTTCCGGGGAGCAGCGTCCGTGATTCGACGAAGACTTTATAAATCCATTTGAGATCGAGAGGTGCCGGGGAGAATGCCGTTGTATGAAGTCCCGCAGGAGCGCCTCCTTGTGGTTGCCATCCGATAGCCAGTGAGCGTCGCCGATCAGATTACGCACACGATTCGAACGCGAGGCCAATTCGTCCGCCCAACTCTCTAGGAATGCAGTTGCATCCGGCACTATCATTGTTCGGGTCCTTGATTTTATCGAGGGAAAGACCGTTGATGCATGCTGTCGGGATATCGAACTGCGAATACCATCATAGCTTGACCGTTGCTATGGTGACAATATTCCCCACTGACACGGCGGTTGGACGAAAGAAACCTGTCGCAGTCTCTACTTGCGCGGTAAAGGTTGGTCTTGGACGAGTTCGTACGCGTCACGCTCCGGCGACTACGCACGGTTGCAGAATGTCGAAGAGTGGGCGGACGTCGGTAGATCGCCGATCCTTATGCGCTGTCGTGAAGCGTTGCTGCGCCTCTACCGAAAACGAGCGGCCGTTCGCCGACCGCATGAAGCAGCTAAATCGGCTAGTGCGGGAGATCGACACTGAAATCAAGCGAGCCGACCGAATATATCGCACGCCTCCAACATCGCATCCGAACGCACCGATTTTCCGGAATCTCTGAAAATAGTCCGAGCAATGTAGACACACCGCCACACCTGCGCGCCTGCTCTTGAATAGCGCTCGGCGGCGCTCGCAACTCCACCAAATCATTCGCACGCTTCCGACAATCGACGCTCTGAAAGAGCGCTGACCGACGTTGAGAACATTCCTGATAAACATATTTTATGCATGTATGCAGGGTCTAAATTCAGCGAAAATTTGCCTTCAGCCAAGGAAAAAGGAGAAAGGACTTAGCATTGCTGCTAAGTCCTTGAATTCTTTGGTGGGGGTGAGTGACTCGAACACTCGACCCACGGATTAAGAGTCCGGTGGACCGGAACTGCGATTCTGAACAACATTTGGGTAGATTCAGGGGCGAGGAAAACTCCCCTCCACAAACGCCCGGGCCTGCGTGAGATCGCTCTTCGCGTACGCCGCAGTCGTCTGCACCGAGGCGTGTCCCAGCAACTGCTGCGCGACCGGCAGCGGCACCGCGTGGTCGACCACCAGCGTGTGCGCGTAGCCGTGCCGGAGCCAGTGCGTCGACGCCGCGCGCAGGACCGTCCGCGTCACGCCGTCACCGGGTGCGACACGGTTTTCCGCCGCCCGGAACACCGCCTTGACCTCATCGTACAGGCCGCTTGCACCGAGCGCGTCGCGCTTCTCGCTGTGGATCACCGGCAGCCGTTCGAACGGCACGGGGACAGGCGGCAGGCCGCGCGCGAGCCGGTACGCGCGCAGCGGCGGCAGGGCGACGGCGGGCAGCGGAATGGCTCGAAGCTTGCCGCCCTTACCGAGGACGTGCAGGGTCCAGTGGCTGTCAGTGTCCGCATCCGCATCGAGCCGGGGTAACCCGGTGGCGTCCGACCACACCAGTTCCGCGAGCCTCACGCCGCCATAGCGGTACAGCGACCAGATTGCGCAGCGGCGCGCCCACACCAGTGCTGGAAGGTCCGCCGGTGCCGCCCCGGCCACGACTGCGTCGCACAGCGCGATGACGCCTGCTGGCATGATGCGCGACGGGGTCCACGCGGCGCGGGCGGCGCTGCCGCCGCACAGGTCCGCGGCCGGATTTGCGATCAGGTAGCCGGTTCTGAGCCAGTAACGGAACAGGCTCGAGACCACCGCGAGGGCGCGCGAGGGCACGGCCGTCGACCGTGCCAGTGGGATATGCGGTTGACCGGAACGGATACGGGGGCGGGAGCCTGATGGTGCCGCTTCGCCAGCGTCGGGACGCTGGCCCGACGGGCACTGGTGGAGTTCAATGGCGCGCCGGTACGCGAGCAGGTCGTGACGGGTGAGGTCCGACAGCGGCCCGAGCCGTTCGCGTTCGCACCAGGCGATCAGGCGGCGCAGGTCAGCGAGATAGGCACGCAGTGTGTGGGGCGAGCGGCTCGCGCGATCGCGCAGGAAGAGCAGCACGGCCTGGGCGTCGTCCATGACGCCGAGGGTGTTCGTGACCATCGACGGATTGACGAAGCGGCCGGCTCGCGCGAGCCACCCGCCGGCGGCGCAGCTCGTGGTGCTGGCAGCATGCGCGGCATGTTGGGCGAGGGGCGGCGGCCCGAGCGCCGCGAGCCGGACGGCAGCCGTTGCGGTCGCGGGCAAGGACGAGGATGAGGACGCACCGGAGCCTGCCGTGACCGGCACGTTGCCGTAGGCGACCTCGTGGAAGCGGCGTCGGTGCTGGTGCAGCACGCGTTCGAGGATGGTTTCGGGGGGAGGCGCGTCAGCCGCCGGCACAACCCGCAGGCGGCCGCGGTCCCAGTATTCGACGGCGGCCTCGTGCTCGAGCAGCAGCGCGAACACGGCGGGGTGCTCGCGTTTCGCGTCGGCCAGCGACGGGCAGCCGCGCTTGAGGCGCGACAGCGTCCAGCGGGTGTAGACCGGATGGCCGGTCGCGCCGGCGAGGTAGTCGAGCGCCGCGTCAATCGAATCGGGCAGCGGTTGCGGGGGCGACGCAGCGGTATCGATCCAGCCGGAAGGGTTCATTGTCCCTTCCTCCGCGCGGGGGCGCCGGCCGGGGAGGGCGGCGCTGCCGGCGTCGATGTGGCCGGAGTTTTGCGGTGCCGGACTGGTGCTGGCTTCGCCTGGCGGTGGGTAGTGGCGTGCACGGCTTCCAGCAGGGCGCGGTGCTCAGCAGCGACCGTGGCCAGTGCCGCGGCTTCGGCTGCGGCGTGCTGGTGGGCGTTGCGCTCGCTGGCGAGTTCGGTAAGCAGCCGGTCGCGTAATCCTTCGAGTGCGGCCACCCGCTCCTGTCCCCGGGCGATCTGTTCCGTCATTCGTTCGCGCTCGGCCTGCAGCGCGTGCCGCTGGTGTTCCGTTTCCTGCAGCAGTTGCCGAGACAGGCCTTCGTAGCGGGCGTGAACCGCGGCGACCGCCGCCGCATGTTCGGCGTTCGCGGCGTCACGTGCCGCGTTTGCGGAGGCCAGTCCTGCGCGCAGGTCCGTGGCCGCCCTGTCGGCCTCTGCCATCCTGTCGGCGGCGGCACGGCATTCCGCGCGCACGGTGGCGAGTGCCGTGTCGCGCGTCGAGATCTGGTCACGCAGGTCAGCCAGTTCCACCCGCAGCAGCTCAACCCGCAGGTCGGCGTCGTGTCGCGCCACCTCGGCCGCCTCACTAGCTTCGGTGGCGGCGGCCTTCATCTGCACCACCTCGTCGAGCTGGACGGTCACCGCCGCCTGCCACAGCGCGCGCATCTGTTCGGCGATCGGGTCAGGCAGGCCGGGAATCGCGACCTGCGCGAGGCCGGCGCGCACCACCTCGGCCTCGATCGTGTTCAGGGTGCGTGAGAGCATCGCCGGGTCGCCGGCACCGAGCCGTGCGCGCAGCTTGCGCACCGACACCACCCGGCGGAAGCGTTCGCTGGTCGGCGGGGCATGGTCGGGATCCAGCTCCGCCTCGGCGAGCATCGTGAGCACGGTAGTGCGGATCTGGTCGGCGGAGACGGCGGCGGGGCGGGCCATGGCGGGACTCCAGTGCGCCCGGGGACGGAAGCAGAACCAGGCGGGCGCAGGCGGGAAATTCCAGCATAGATTACGCACACGCCTGACGCCAGAAAACCGTTTTCCGGTCAGAAATGGAGCCGGTTGCCGTGATAAACCCCCTTATCACGGGAAACCGGCGTCTATCCCACCGGACTTGACGGCCGCACCAGTGCCCGGCCGTCAGGTCCGGGATGCTCTGGCCACCAGACAGGGTGACACGTCAGGGTCAGTGGTTTGCGTGAAACTGCTTTCCTGGCTGGCCAGCTAAGGAAGCAGTCTTAGCTAAGCGAACCGGCTCTTCAGCGGGGCAGTGTTGCTGGACCGGACGAAGCGGCGGTGGTGGTTGCCAGCATCGAGCTGGCAAGGCCTGGGGTTCCGGCCCGGTCGGCGCTCGCGCATCCGGCCAATGGCCCACGCAGCTGGACTGTCGCGCCGGAGATGGCAACCAGGCCGGCATCGGGCGGCGGGCGCTGAGGTATGCATTGCCCGGCCGCGGCGCGGACTGGCTACGGTTACGTCCCGCCGGTGAGGGCCCGCAGCACCGGGGATCGCTCCTGTCGCGGCTGCGGCTTGCCCGGCGTGATTCCGGGTCGGCAACGAGGCTGCTACGGTCAATTGACACACCGTGTACACGCGAAACGCAGTCGAAATGCGTCCATCGAGCAACGCGTAGTCAGCATCTCCAATTTCCGCAACGCAGCAGAGTTTGTCGGCATCAACGACGAAATGCGGATACCCAGGTTTTTTCTACCTGATCAGGCAACGTACGTCCCATGCATGTGCCTGGCGGCGTTAATCACGGCTTCACGTCGGTCGAGCGCGTCCACCGGAGAGACGGGCTCGCCCTCGTGCTCTCCAGTACCAGAGATCCATCCGTTCTGGAAATGGAACCACGCGGCGATCTTCCACGAGTCGGCTACCGGGCCGAGTGCAGCCAGGATGTCCTTGATGACCGGCAGTGGCTGGCACATGGCGTCGAACTGGTAGCCGGCAAAGTATTCCTTGCCGCCGATCGACACGCTGAAGATGTGGCCACGGCGCTTCCAGCCGCTGGCCGGCTGCGCCCTGTTGGCGGGCGGTGCGGCCTGGAGCGCATTGATCTGCCCGGCCGTGAGCCAGTTGCCCCGCGCAAAGACGGCACGCATGGCCTCCTGACGCCAGATGCGCTCTTCGATGAGGGCTGTGACCGGCGCCGAGAGGCCTGTGATCGCGGTGGCAAGATCATCTGCCCGCTTGATAATCGCTTCCTCGAAGGGCGTTTGCGTCAGAACGGCCGCCACCAGATCCTCCAAACCCTGTTTCAGGGAAGATACGATGGCTGGGTCGGTGCCGGCCGGCAGGCGCAGGCTGAGCACGAGCTCCGTCGTCGGGATATCTGTGGTGGATTGGTCATGGGCCCGGATCATGGCCGCCTCACTTCATGACGCACAGTCTCTGGTATTCCAGGGGTACCGTCACTCTGCAGTTCTTCTGCCAGCAGCTCGCGAACACGCTTCATGATCCAGGTGATCTCGGCCGGGGAAATGTCCCACTGTCCCGGGGACAAGTTCCTGGTTACATCGGTTTCGATCCTGGAAAGTGTATCGCGCAGTGACTGCACCGGATTCCCGGCAAGTTTCCGGCGGGCGTAGGATGCAAGCTGTCCGGCGAGGTCTTCGCATGCATCGTATCGCGTGGAGAGCTCTTCATCGGTCAATCCGGAGATAAGCTGGTCACCGGCCCGGCTGAGCAGAACTTTCGGCTGGTACCCACCGACGGTGCCTTGGGCGGGTTCGCGAGGAAAGTCCTCAGGAATGGCCTGAGTATTCATGGTCGCAACCCTCATTACAGGAGTTTGCATGTAGCGATGCAGAGACACTCGCAATTATTGCGATTGAACGCCTGGATTTCAGGAAGAAAACGACCGACCCTGTCGTTGGCGAGCGGCACGACGTGAAGGACGATGCCGCGCCAGTTGTCCTATTCCAAGAAACCGGCCAGTTTTTCCAGAAGTCTCGCCATCACCTGGCTGTCGCTGATGCCCAGCACAGGGTTGGTTATGACGAGGTGATCGCGCGACCATATGGGCCATCCTTCGTCGTGGTCGTCGAGCGCCAGCCATGCGTGCGGCCGTCGACGCACTACATCCGAGCAGACCTGTTTGCCTCGTGGCATCTCCCTGAACCGGTTTGCGTCCATATCGCCATGAAAGGTCGCGCCGACGACACGGTCGCGCAGCCGTACCGGTAACCGGCGTACGACCTTAAGGACGCTGCCGTAGACAACAACCCAGTTTGTCGAAAGGACGATCCGCACGCCTGGATAGGGCGCCAGGATTTCGTCGAGCAAACCGGCATGTTCGAGCACCGTATGTCCCGGGGGAGATGCCACGTAGGGGCCGATTCCTGGACGCCGCCAGACGTCTGCCGGATGCAGCACCCCATCAAAATCCAGGTACAGGACCTGGCCGCCCGTTTGCTCGGGAGGCGGCGTTGCCACGGAACGCGGGTGTACGTGGCGCGAAAATTCTCTCATCTGAGCGCAAAGGGGCCACCAGCAGCCTTGATGTGGCCTGAAAACGTTAAGCATCCCGGCTGGTAGCGACAACGGTAGTGTCAAAGCTCCGCTCGCTGACCAGTTCCGGTGGAAATGCGAGATCACGCCGAATTCGCGTGCATGGTTTCAGCTCACCATGACTGGTCGAATACCACCTCCAGGGTTCGTCGCCTGCGTTTGGCTTGCGCTCCCGCCAGATGCCGGCAACCTGGTAAAGATGGAGGCCGATACCATCAGTGGCGCGATCCAGTACGTAGACGAGGAAGCTATCTCGCTCGCATTTCGAAACCGCCTCGAGCAATACTTCGGAACCAGCTAATAGCCATCCAGCCGGCAGCGAGGCATCAACCCGTCGTTTGTGCGATGCGATCACCAGAAAATTCAGGGGCTCGTCCGTCCACCCGACGCTGTCCCACGCCTGGTAGGGCGTCGCAAGTTGCTGTTTGAACGCGTCACGCTGGGCCCAGGTCGCATCCGTCATTAACATCCATCTTCCTTGAGGTAACTAACTGACATCCTGTCGACTTCCTGTCGTGCAATTCACCCGTCGTCCGTTCCCGCAGGCAACCAGTGCCCGCAACGAGATATCTTCGCTACGTGGCCTCCGGCAGTCGTCTCCTGCGCGGGTACGTCCCACATGGGAAATCGCTGATGGTAACAAATGAACACTATAGATTGTAGTTCTTTAGTGTTCGAAATGAGTACATCAAGTCCTTTATGGGAGGACTTGCATGCGCTCCGAGGCCGAGTTCGGCATCGCACTGAAGCGACTTCGCGAAATAGCCAATGTCACACAGGAAGATTTTGGGCTGATCTCCAGCCGGACGTACATAAGTACGATCGAACGGGGTCTGAAGTCGCCCACACTGGGAAAGATCGAGAAGTTAGCGGGAGTGCTTGGAATCCACCCACTTACATTGTTGACCGTTGCCTACATGGACCGATTCACTCCGAAAGATATCGATCGGGTGACGAATGTTCTGCGCACACAGTTACTGGAAATCTTCGGAGAAAAGTGACAGTAACAGCGGCGTGCGATCGCGGTGGTTCCAGGTGACAATCTATACCTCTCCGTACTGGAAGTCGTCGAGTCCGCTCCGGCGGTGCTCGCTACTTTGGCCGCCCCGATTCGTCGAGGGCCTGGGGGCGGCGCATGCAGGAGTGCCGCGAGCCGGGCCTATCCTGTGTTCACTTCGCCCGGCCATTTTGGGTACCCATGCGAACTCTGGTTTTACAGCACTCGAAACCTGGCGGGCCGACTCCCTTCGACTGTCGTGCAGCTCGACTTTCGATACGGTGCTGAGATTGTGCCGCTGCGGCATTCCGTTATATGCGACGATGTTGCAATTGCGACTGCGAGAGTGGAGGCGCAGATGGGACGGTCATTGATGGAAATGCGGAGTCTGGCTGCGGAGTTTCCCGATGCAATCAAGCGCATGAAGGCCTGCTTGAGGGCAACAGGGCGTGTCGCGACGGATGAGCAAGTGGTCTGGGCGTGGTCCGAGTATTCGGAAAGCGTATGCGCCAGTTGGTTACTGCTTCCGGAGTCCGATGACGATCTGGTAGTGTTGCTTTTGAGGCATTGGCCGGCATGTGAGCTTCACGCGACAGGCTGTATCGCGACGCTGACTGCCGGTGACTTCGGCGGAAGCCCCCAGCTTTCGCTGCCGGAGGAGGTGATTCGCAAAATGGGATGGACATGTGGAGATGAAGTGGAGTTACAGCGGCAAGGCGATAGTCTCGTTGTGCGCGGACATTGAAACCCTTGTCAGAGTTTGCCTACCACAGCCGCTGGGATCACCACTGAACTCACTCTACGTGACTGGACACGCACTGCCACGCCGGCACGACTGCGTTGTCGAGCCGACGGCCGCTCCCGCCGGCACTGCGTCGCACGACCGACGACGACGGCCACTCTCACTTTAAGCACGCGGCTTGGCGTTCATACATAGCTTGCGAATAGGGAAGGAGATCGTCGTCGTAACGGGCACTGTATTTTCCGTAGCCGATGAACTCGGAGTAAATGTTCATCGCCTGAATATGTGACGTTGCCCAGAACGTTCATACCCATTCACTGCCTGGCTCGTTGAGGCTCCGAGCGGCGTCTCCGTCCGGCCCATGCGGGATGCATGCGGGAAGATAGTTGCCGCGCCCGCCGGGCAATACCAAACTTCATGAAGGTAACTTAGCGCCTTCGTCATGCAATACCGCCCTCATGGCTTTTTCTTTGGGGGCGCGAATTGTCGACGATTGTCCGGGAGACGTCGAGTGGCCGAAATTGGTCGAACCCGGTCTGATGCTGAACCGACGATGGGAGGCCATCGTCGACCCGGCTGCATCCGGCAGAAGTCGACCCACAACTGCCGTTCCGACTCCTCAAACAGCCATGACCGCATCCGGAGTACAACGGACGCTCGCGTCGCCGCGTTGGTCGCCAAGTTATCGGCCGTTGCTGCCGGTCATTCACTGGAATTACGGTGACAGCTGAGCGTCTCCGAAACGCTCGCGATCATCTGGCAATGGGGCTGACAACCATTCCGGGTGTGCAAGCCGGGCCGCCTGCAAAAGGCGCGATGTACTTACTCTTCCGGATCGACGGCAGCCTCTCCTCTGCGCAACAACTCGTTTCCGACGGCAAGCTCGGCCTTGCACCTGGCATCGCTTTTCGTCCCGAAGGTGAAGGCTATCTCCGTTGGTGCTTCGCAAGCAGCCATGACTGGCTGGATGAAGGAGTTCAAAGACTGAAGAGATATTTGGAAGCGTCGCAGCGGCCCTGATATGAAGGCGCGCAGCACGCCATTAGGCGGCTGCGCTTTCCCAGCCGACACCCACGAACGGTTACCAGTCGAAGTCGGCTGCCAGGCGCTTTGTGCACACCTTTGCCATGTTTGGCTCGGCACTGTTCGGAAGCGACGCATAAGCGACCGCTATCGCGGCCGCCAGCCTCGCGTTGTTGAGACCAATCTGAACACTGCCTTCCGCGCTTGCCCCGTCAGTTAATGCGCTCACACGGGAAATAAGGAACGGTGTCACGCCCTTGCCGCTTATACCTTCCCAATCCGCTTCCGCCAGTGCCTGCTCAATGGCGAGATCGATGTCCTCACGAGGCAACGCGAATGGTTCGGGAATTGGATTGGCAATCACAAGGCCGTTGCTCAGACCGAGTGCCCAGTTGGCTCTCATGACGCGAGCGATCCGCTGAGGATCGTCGAGACGTATGTCGACAGGGAACTCACTGTCGCGAGTGAAGAACCCGGGAAGGCTGTCGGTGCAATAGCCGATCACCGGCACGCTATACGTCTCCAGATATTCCAGGGTCAGTCGGATGTCGAGGATCGATTTGACGCCGGCGCATACCAATGCCACCGGCGTGCGGGCGAGTTCCTGCAGATCAGCCGAAATGTCGAAGTTCTCGTGCGCGCCCCGATGTACCCCGCCGAGGCCGCCAGCCGCACACGCACGAATCTTCGCCAGGTCTGCAATAACCATCGTCGCCGAGATCGTCGTCGCTCCGTCACCGCCACACGCAACAAGAATCGGAATGTCGCGTCGGCTGACCTTGGCCACATCGTGACCGCCGCGACCGAGGCGACCAATCTCGTCACGTGTCAGCCCAACCTTGATACGGCCGTCCAGAATCGTGCAGGTGGCAGGTATCGCGCCGTGGGCGCGGACTTCGGCTTCGAGTTCAAGCGCGGTTTCAGCGTTCCCCGGCCAGGAGGAACCATGCGAGATGATCGATGACTCCAATGCCACAACCGGTCGCCCTGCACTTAATGCCTCAGCAACCTCCGGATGGATATCCAAAAAACCATTCAAACCCATCGAATCTCTCCCTCCGGGCCAACAAAGCGATGCGCTGCCGTGTGCCGTATATCTTCGAGATACCGTGTCCGCACGTTGAGAGAAACGCGCGCATTGAAGCGCGCGATCGCCCTCGAAGCAGAACTTAAGCCGCACGCGGGGCCACGACGGCCGGTTCCAGATTTCGCGCCTTGGCCAAGGTGAGCGCAGTGTCCTCGATCATGTCCTCCTGGCCGCCGACCATGCCGCGGCGTCCGAGTTCGACCAGAATGTCGCGAGCCGGTATGCCGTACTTCTGTCCTGCGCGCTTCGCAAAAAGAAGGAAAGAACCGTACACGCCTGCGTAACCGAGCGTGAGTGCATCGCGATCGACGCGGATAGGAAAGTCCATGATAGGCACGACCAGGTCCTCTGCCACGTCCTGAATCTTCCAGACGTCGACACCCGTCTGAATGCCCATGCGCTCACACACCGCGACGAGCACTTCCATCGGTGTGTTGCCGGCACCGGCACCTAAACCCGCGGCCGCTGCATCGACGCGGGTCGCGCCAACCTTGATGGCTGCGATGGAGTTCGCTACACCCATCGCAAGGTTATGGTGACCATGAAAGCCGAGTTCGGTTTCCGGTTTCAGCGCCGCGCGTACTTCGGAAAGACGCACCTTTACATCCTCCGGAAGCAAGTAGCCGGCGGAGTCTGTCACGTAGACACAGTTCGCACCGTAGCTTTCCATTAGCCGTGCCTGCTTCACGAGACCTTCGGGTGTATTCATATGGGCCATCATCAGAAAACCGACGGCATCCATATTGAGCTTGCGTGCGAGGCTGATGTGCTGTTCCGAGACATCGGCTTCCGTACAGTGCGTGGCCACGCGGATCGTGTTTACGCCAAGCTCGTGTGCCATTTTCAGATGGTCCACCGTGCCAATGCCCGGAATCAGGAGTGCCGAGACGCGCGCCTGCTTCATCAGGGGAATGACGGTGGAAAGGTATTCCTCGTCTGTGTGAGCGGGAAAACCGTAGTTCACGGAACTGCCGCCAAGTCCGTCGCCGTGCGTGACTTCGATCAGCGGCACGCCCGCGTCATCCAGACCCTGAGCAATCGCCTTCATCTGGTCCAGCGTCATCTGGTGACGTTTCGGATGCATTCCGTCGCGCAGCGTCATGTCATGCACGACGATCTTCTTGCCTTTGATATTCATGTCTGGCTCCCCTTAGTGAGCAACGGGTTCGAGCTTCAGCGAACCGCTCAGGATTTCTTCGGCGAACATCTCAGCGGTGCGCGCCGCAGCGGCCGTCATGATGTCGAGGTTGCCTGCATACCGGGGCAAATAGTCGCCGAGGCCCTCAACCTCCAGGTAAATCGAGACGCGCTCACCGTCGAACACGGGGCCATTGACGAGCCTGTAGCCGGGCACGTACCTGCGCACCTGTTCGATCATTTCGTGGACCGACTCTTCGATCGCGGAGGCATCGGGTGTGCCCTCTACCAGGCAATGCACGGTGTCGCGCATGATGAGCGGCGGATCGGCGGGGTTGATAATGATGATCGCCTTGCCTTCCCTGGCTCCTCCAACCTTCGAAACTGCGCCGGCTGTCGTACGCGTGAATTCGTCGATGTTCTTGCGCGTTCCGGGGCCGGCCGATCGGCTGGATACCGTCGCGACGATTTCGGCGTACCGTACGGGCTGCACGCGCGACACCGCATACACCATGGGGATCGTCGCCTGGCCGCCGCAAGTGACCATATTGACGTTCATCTCGCCTTTACCGACGTGCTGCTTCAGATTGACGGGCGGCACGCAATAAGGGCCAATGGCGGCGGGTGTGAGGTCGATCATCATCACACCCAGTTCATTGAGCTTGCGCGAGTTCTCCGCATGCACGTATGCACTGGTCGCGTCGAATGCGATCTGGATGTCGTCGGCTTTTACATGCGGCAGCAAGCCGTCTACGCCCTCCGAAGTCGTCTTCAGGCCCAACTCGCGCGCTCTTTTCAGACCATCGGATTCGGGGTCGATGCCCACCATCCACACGGGCTCCAGTACTTCACTGCGCTGCAGCTTCGCCAACAGGTCCGTGCCGATGTTGCCCGGTCCGATCAATGCGCATTTCACCTTGTTCTTTGCCATGTTTCCTCCTGCGGATCAAACGAAGCGCACCGAGCAACCGCCGATGCCGTCAATAGACACACTGAGGCTGTCGCCGGTCGCCACTGGAACCATGGCCGCCAGTGAGCCAGACAGCACCACCTCACCGGCCTTCAATGACTCGTCCAGTTGGCCCAACGTGTTCGCCAGCCACGCAACCGCTTCGAGCGGGTTTCCAAGCGCTGCAGAGCCTGAGCCTGTGGTCACCACTTCACCGTTCTTCTCCAGTTTCATCGCGCATTCGACCAGGTCGACTTCGCGCGGATCGACGACGCGGCTGCCAAGCACGAATACGCCACACGATGCGTTGTCGGCCACCGTGTCTTCGATACGGATTTTCCAGTCGCGGATGCGCGAGTCGACGATCTCAAAGCAGGCCATCACGCCTTCAGTTGCGGCGAGGACATCGGCGGCTGTCACCCCTGGTCCCTGGAGATCGTGCTTGAGCACGAAGGCAATTTCTCCCTCAGCCTTGGGCTGGATCAGGGAGGTGGCCAATATCGCGTCGCCTTCCTTGTAAAGCATCGCGTCGGTAAGCATGCCGAAATCGGGCTGATAGACCCCGAGCATGTCCATCACGACCTGCGATGTCACACCGATCTTCTTGCCGATGATGCGTTCGCCCGCCTCGATGCGACGGGCGTTCACGCGTTGCTGAATGCGGTAGGCGTCATCGGTCGTCAGGTCGGGGTGGCGGCCGGTGAGTGGGTTGACCGCGCGACAGTTTTTTGCTGCGGCGTACAGTTCGTCACCAAGCGAGTTGATAAGAGCGTCGTTCATGGGTGTTGACTCTCGGAGGCTTTTACTTCATTGGAACGACTGGCGCCGATCTGATCGCCTTCCAGCCGGCAAAAATCCGACCACTCCAGCAACTGCTGGCTTGTCGTACCTACACCACCGCACGCAATGACTACGATGCGCTGTGCATTCGGAAAATGCTGGGGAACCTGGGCAAGCGCAGCCACCGATGCCCCGCATGCCGGCTCGGTCAGAAGGCGATGCTCTTCGAGAAGAGTCACGCTGCCTTGAATGGCTTCAGCATCAGTCACCAGGCAGTTTCGGACGGGATGCTCTTTGGCGAGCGCTACGATGCGGGCGGATACTTTGTTAGCACCCAGCGACGTCGCTACGGACTGGATTTTCGGGAGCGTGACCGGTTCGCCAGCCTTGAGCGCCTCGTTGTAGGAGGCAGCCCCGTCGGTCTCGACTGCCAGCACCGGGATATCGTTCCAGCCGACTCGTCGCAGTCCTTCAATGACGCCCGCAAGCAGGCCACCACCGCCGACTGAGCAAACAAGCAGGTCAGGGCGTTCGGTTTGCCGGGCGATCTCCTCGACCATCGTCGCGTGGCCTTCCCAGAGCAGAGGGTCGTCGAACGCATGGAGGTACGCGTCGCCCTCCCCCAGAATCGAAAGTGCATAGGCGTTGGATTCAGCGAAGGACGCCCCGTGAACCACGACGTCTGCCTCTTCACCACGAATGAGAGCCTTGGCTCGCGCAGACGTCGTCTGTGGCACGACGACCGTTACCGGAATGCCAAGCTCCCGGCCCGCGTAGGCCACCGCGTACCCTGCGTTGCCGCCTGATGCCGCGACGAAGCGGCGCGCTCCTCGGCGTTTATGTTCTTCGCAGGCGAAGCCAACCCCTCGCAGCTTGAATGAGCCGCTCGGTTGCAACCCTTCGAGCTTCAGGAGCACCGTTCTGTCGGTCTTGAGTGAGAGCGCACGGGATTTGATCAGCGGTGTTTCGATATGCAGTGTCATAGCGGGACTTCATCAGTGAAGGGTATTAGCCAAGCTGGATGACAGCGGAGACCTCGACCGGGCAACGAAATGGCAAGCTCGATACACCGACCGCAGCACGGCTGTGTCTGCCCTTCTCGCCGAGAACTTCAACGAGGACCTCCGAGGCACCGTTGATGACTTCCGGGTGCTCCGTAAATTCCGTGTCTGCGTGCACGTAGCCTGTTACGGAACAGACGCGGATCACGCTTAGGTCGCCCGTCAGCTGCGAACGAAGTTGCGACAGGATCGCCATGCCACTCATGCGTGCCGCTTCCTTGGCCTGCTCGAAACTTACTTCTTTGCCGACCTGGCCGAGCGCGAACGGTTTGCCGTCCTTGAACGCGACTTGTCCGGAAATATGCAAAAAGCCATTCGCCAGAACGGTGGGAACATAGTTGGCGATTGCGGCCTTCGGCGGTTGCAGTTCGATGCCAAGTTCTGCAAGACGGGCATCCAGTTCAGTGCGATTCATAAAAAACTCCTTAAGGGTGAGTAGGGGTCGACACGTAACACAAACGGCAGAGTGAAATCGGAAAAATCAGGATTCGAGATCGTATTGGATCGAGAGCTGTCCTTTCTTCTCCTTTAGCTTCAGGATCCTGATAGGGCCGACCTGTCCGGCAGACCCGACGTGAGTGCCGCCACAGCTATGCATCGGCAGGTCTCCGAAGCACACAGACCTCATGCCATCTGTTTCGGTCAAATGACGCGGCACGTCGTCCGCAATGAGCTGGTTGACTGCCTGCTCCACACCTTCGGCGGTAAGCGGCTGTGGGTTACCGCGCGGCTCGAAAACCACTCGGCCCTCACCGGGCCAGTGGTGCCCTTTGGTCGCGTACCACCCCATCTGCTCCACGACACCGGAAATCAGGTGACCGGCAGAGTGAAGTCGTGCATGCAGCATGCGGACCTCGGGCGATACTTCAATCAGGGCCTCGCCGACGGCAACCTCCTGCTCGGCGATGTGAATCACCTTGTCGCCCTCCTGAATCACGCGTCCGACCTTCACGCCGGCAATGGTCCCCTGGTCGGCGAGCTGTCCACCGCCTTGCGGGTGGAACAGGGTCGCGGTTAGTGTTACCCGGAACTTGCCGTCGTGGTCGGGCGAACAGTCGAGCACCTGCGTTCGCATGGTCAGTTCGTCGCTGTTGTAATACGCGCGTTGTGTCATTTCGTATTCCTCAATGCATATTCATCGTCGTGATCTGGCTATGTCAAAACTCGACCGACGTGTCTCGGTCATGCCGGCAAAAGGCGACTCGTGAGGCACAACCTTCGGGGAAGGACAATTCACTTCCCGCATGACACCAAGTTAAAGGACGCACGCTCGTCCCGCTTGTAAAAAGTTGAGTTTTTCGCTTGTGCGATTCAATTGCCGGCAGAGCGCCCAGCGTGGACGGGACGCCACACAGGGACTAGCGGCCAGGGACATCGCGGCGTGACGTCAATGTGTTGAGACAGCGTCGTTGAGTGCTGCGGGGGATGTCGACGGGCGTAGCGTCTTGACTGGTCTGCTGGGATCTGGAATGTCAATACTTCGACGGGGATACGCCAAAGGCTTGCCGGAACGCGCGAGTGAAGTGGCTATGGTCGTAGAAGCCGACTTCATGAGCGACCTGCGACGGGGCCCGGTCGGTGTGACTCAGCAGGTAGCACGCGCGCTCCAGCCGCAGCCGCACGACCCAGGCGTGCGGTGTCATGCCGACGGTTCGTTTGAAAAGCTTGAGGAAGTGGAAGCGCTCGAGATTGCAAAGGGCAGCAAGCTCCTCGAGGGTAATCTTTTCCGCCAGGTGGACATCGCAATACTCTTTGACTCGCTGCCACTGTCCCGACGTGAGTGTGCCTTTGACAAACTGTGGCTTGATCATACACGCCTGGATGAACAGACGGTCAAGTAACGTCAGCCATTCGGACTGCACTTCAATGGGGGCGGCGCCTGGCGGAGCTGCCCGTAGCGCATCGTGCAACCGGGACAGGTGACCAGCAAGCGACGAATCCTGAAGGACGGCGCCACCGAGTGCAGGGAAACGGTCCCGACCCGAGATTTCCTCTCCGAGCCCGTCCAGCAACTGAGGTGAGAGGCGAAACGTTTTGAGTGTGTAAGACTGGTCTCCAGCGCTGATGCCGTCATGCACTTCCCCGGGGGGCATCAACTGGATGCTGCCCGGCGTAAGTAGCAGTGTTTCGCCATGAAATCCCTGTCGCTGGACACCTTCGGTCACCAGCGCGATATGGTAGTCCAGATGGTAGTGACGTTCGAAGCGGAAGTCAGAAAAGCGCGCCTCGCTCAGCACGAGACCGGGAATCTCCTCGCTGCGTTTGTACTCGACGCGATCCTTCATCAGGGCCTCCTGCAGGACTTTCCTCGTACCCTTGAGCGAATCGTCGCTCCGAGGCGGAACCTGTCCTGCGTTCTATGAACCATCCACAACATCGTTCACATTATAGACATACGTAAATTGCGGACCGGTATCCGCCATTGGCAAGCACCACGATGTGCTATCCGCGTGTGTCGACGATGATTTTTGCGTTCGCACCGGACTCAACGCGTTCGTGGGCCTTCGCGATTTCCGACAGGGCAAACATTTCGATCTGCGGATGTTGCAGCGCGCCTCGTTCCAACAGAGGGGTGAGCACGTCGATGGCTGTCTTTCTCGTCGGGACGGGCAAGTTGTAGACGATAAAAAATCGCAGATTCGCGAAACCAACGATCATCGGCCGGAAAGGGACCTCGATTGATCCAGCCCCCGAGCCATAGATGATCACGTCGCCGCCAAACCTCAACAACTCTCCATATTTACCGGCATTCGCTGCTGCGTCGACTTCGATGATGGCGTCTACACCCTTGCCGGCTGTGATCTTGCGTACCGAAGCCGCCACCTCCTCCTCGTTGCGATTGACGACCCACTCGGCGCCGAGGCGGGAGGCGAGCTGGCATCTCTCCCGGCTACCTGCGACGCCAATGACCCTTGCACCCGAGAGCGCGGCCAGTTGCGTAGCGTAGCCGCCTACCGCGCCGGTGGCACCGTAGACAAGAACTGTCTTGCCGAGCAGCCCTCCGCAAGCATGCACCGCGTACCAGGCCGTCAGGAGCGGAATACCAAGTGAGGCGCCTGTCTCGGTCGACACGCTGTCAGGAAGAGGCGCCACCTGACTCTCGGGCAAGGCGATCAGTTCGGCTGCTGTACCGAATGGCCGCTGCCACTGGCCGTTGATCGTCCAGACCCGCTGTCCGATCCACTGTTTCGGAACGCCTTCCCCAACGGCCTGGACGACGCCCGCGCCATCGCTGTGAGGAATAACGAGCGGAAACTCCATTGCGGGACTTGTGACGCCCGAGCGCGACTTGACGTCTGAAGGATTCACGCCCGAGTGTGTGAGGCACACGAGAACTTCACCCGCCTGCGGGGCTGGATCAGGCTGTTCGCCAACGACGAGAACGTCTCGGGCGGGGCCTTTTGATGAATAGTACGCAGCCTTCATGTCTTTCAACCTCCAGACTCGTTTAGCGAACAGCGCTCGCAATCCGACGTGTTTCGGGCGAACGTTTCCAACGCAACATTGCCGATACTGTGATCCTTTGGACTGAAACGCGCTTGTAAAAAATTGACCATACAAACTGCCATCCGCGGCTGCACCTCGTTGCTATCGGGCCCTTCCGGAAAAAAATGCGGCGTCGGCTTCAACCTGCGGCGCGATTTGCGTCTCAACCCATTCGAGCCACGCCCTTGTCCTGGCATTCAGGAAGTGCCGCGAGGGGAGCAAAGCGTAGAGGCCAATGTCGGGTGAGCGCCATGCGGGCAGCACGCGCTTCAGACGCCTCGCACGAACAGCGTCGATCACGGTAAAGAGCGGCAATAAGGTAATGCCTGCACCTTGCATGGCCACATCGAGCACCATGTCCGGGGTATCTGCGATCAACTTGCCATGCACGTCGAGTTTCCGGGTCATTCCGCTGTCGTCGATCAGATTCCATTCGGGGCGGATTGACGGGTTGACCAGTCGCAGGCACGTATGTCCGTTAAGGTCATCGGGCGTTTGCGGTTCGCCGTATCGCTCGAGGTACTCAGGTGAAGCGCAAAGGACCGAGAACGTCGTCCCCAGCCGTCTCGCCGCCAGCCCCGAATCGGCGAGCTTTTCCGCCAGATAGAGGCTGACATCGACACCTCGGGCGAGCAGGTCAGGCACGTACTGCGACGTACTGTATTCGACGGTCAGTTGCGGATAGCTGGCGCAAAAATCGGCCATCATCGGCGCGACGTAGTGCTGGCCAAAGTTGACCATGCACTGGACTCGCAGGCGACCGTGAGGGGTTGTACTTGTACCGGATGCGTTGGCGTCGGCTTCCTCGACGAGAGCGAGCACTTCGCGACAACGTTCCGCATAGTCCGCGCCGACATCAGTCAGGAGGCGCTGGCGCGTCGAACGCTGAAGAAGTTTGGCGCCAAGCCGCTTCTCGAGTTCGGTGACGAGCCGGGAGACTTGTGCGGTGGTCAGATCCATCTGCCCGGCCGCGGCGGTAAAGCTACCGCTGTCGATGACCCGCAGAAAGGCACGCATCGCGTGGAGGAGACCGCCGTCCAGAGTTTTACGCATAACGCAAATATGATTTACCTTGCATCTTATTGTTGCATAAAACCAATGCATTCAGTATCTGGATTGAGACTTTGGTTTGCCTAACGTTCCGAGCTTCGCCCCCACATAAGATAGAGCACGATGACCCACCCAGACGTTATCCCGACGACCGGACAGCCCCTTACTTCACTCGACGACAAGTACCTTCGCGACGAGGGACAGGCCTACATGAATGGCATGCAGGCTCTGGTGCGACTGGCCCTTTCCCAGCAGCGGCGGGATGCCCGCAATGGCTTGCGCACGGCGGGGTTCATTTCCGGCTACCGCGGCTCGCCTCTCGGCTCTTTCGATACTTCGCTCTGGCAAGCGGGACAGCACCTGAAGAGCCATGACGTCGTGTTTCAACCCGGTGTCAATGAAGACCTGGCGGCCACGGCGTGCTGGGGCACGCAGCAGGCCAACCTCGCGGGTCAGGGCAAGTTCGACGGTGTGTGCAGTTTGTGGTACGGAAAAGGCCCGGGGGCAGACCGTTCAGGGGATGTGCTCAGGCATGCGAACCTTGCCGGTACTGCGGAGCATGGCGGCGTCGTAGCGCTGTTCGGCGATGACCATTCCTGCAAGTCTTCGAGCATTCCGCATCAGTCTGAGCATGTGATGATGGGTTGCGGATTACCCATCTTTTATCCCACGTCCCTGCAGGAGATTCTGGACTTCGGTGCGCACGCGGTGGCGATGTCCCGCAGGTCGGGGCTCTGGGCCTCCATGAAGCTGGTAAGCGAGATTGTGGAAACGTCTGCTTCCGTCGACGTTAGTCTCCAGCGCGTGCGACCCGATATAGCTATCGATGCTCCCATGCCGTCCGGTGGACTGAATATCCGTTGGCCAGACCGCTCGCTCGCACAGGAGGAGCGGCTATACAAATACAAGCTTCCAGCTGCGATTGCTTACGCGCGAGCCAACGCCATCAACCAGGTGACCTGGCAATGCGAAAACGCACGAATCGGCATCGCGGCAAGCGGTAAGGGATATCTAGACACCGTTGAAGCGCTTAGACTTCTCAAGCTCGAAGGTGAGCCCGCTCAACGTATTGGCCTTCGTCTTTTCCGTGTGGGCATGATCTGGCCGCTTGAACCTGCCGGACTTCGTGCTTTTGCGGCCGGCCTTCAAGAACTGATTGTCGTCGAGGAGAAGCGTCCCATCCTCGAATCCCAGATCAAGGACGAACTCTATTCGCTACCCGATCATCTGCGCCCGCAAGTCGTCGGAAAATCTTCGGATCATCATGGGGAATGGAGCACGCCCCGTGACGAAGCGCCACTGATTTCCCATTATGAACTCCAGCCCGAACCCATTGCGAAGATGCTTGCGGCACGCTTGCTCAGGTTCACCCTTCCAGAAGACATCAAACGTCTCATCGAGGAGAGCGTCCGCAACATCGAACAGGCGGAGCGCGATTCTCGCCGGATCATCGACATCGCAGAGCGCAAGGCCTACTTCTGTAGTGGCTGTCCTCATAACTCGTCTACCGTCGTCCCGGAGGGTAGTCGCGCTCTCGGTGGCATCGGTTGCCACTTCCTTGCGCTAACCATGGACCGCGGTACGGAGACCTTCACTCACATGGGCGGTGAAGGTGCCAACTGGGTGGGGACCGCACCGTTCACGAAGGAATCACATGTATTTACCAATCTCGGTGACGGCACTTATTTCCACTCAGGGTATATGGCAATCAGGCAGGCCGTCGCCGCGAAGGTGAACATCACGTACAAGATCCTTTATAACGACGCGGTCGGCATGACGGGCGGCCAGCATGTCGATGGCCAGCTTAGCGTTGCGCAGCTCACTCGGCAACTGGCTGCGGAGGGTGTCGGCAAACAGGTCATCGTGAGCGACGAGCCGGGCCTGATCGGTGAGACCGAGGGTCTTGCACCTGGTGTGACCGTACGGCACCGTAACGAACTTGATGCGGTGCAGCGCGAATTTCGCGTCATACCGGGCGTGACTGCGCTGATCTACGCGCAAACCTGCGCGAGCGAGAAGCGCCGTCGGCGCAAGCGAAACGAATACCCGGATCTCCCTCAAAGAGCATTTATCAACACCGAAATCTGCGAAGGCTGCGGTGATTGCTCGAAGAAATCAAACTGTCTGTCAGTCGAGCCAGTCGATACAGCGCTCGGCATCAAGCGTCGCATCAATCAGAGCAGTTGCAACAAGGATTTCTCGTGTGTAGAGGGATTCTGTCCGAGCTTCGTCACCGTCCATACACGCGATACGAAACGGCCCGCGAAATTTGAGGGGTTGCCACAGGGCTGGCCGTCCAGTCCGAAGGTGCCGGTTCTGAAATCACCGCTGCGCATCATGGTCGGCGGCGTGGGGGGGACGGGCGTCGTGACCATTGGTGCTTTGCTCGGCATGGCAGCCCATCTCGAAGGAAAGGCTGTTCGCGTGATGGACATGGCCGGGATGGCGCAAAAGGGAGGCACTGTCTATTCGTATGTGCAGCTTGCCGCGGATGACGATGAAATTTCGGCGACAAAAATCGCGGCTGACCAGTGTGATCTGCTGATTGGAGCGGATGCCGTCGTGGCTGGCAGCAGCGCCACACTTTCTCGACTACGCGCCACCGCGCTCGTCATCGTCAGCGAGAACGCAGGCCCGACCTCTGAGTTCATCCAGGCTCGTGACTGGTCAGCGCCCGTGAGCGATCTCATGACCCGTCTGCATCAAAAGGTGAGTCATGGGCGTGTTGTCGCATTGCCGGCCGCTCGCGTTGCGGTGCGCGCGCTCGGCGACGCGATATTCGCTAATCTGCTGTTGCTCGGCATGGGATGGCAATCGGGGCGTATTGCGCTGGCTCGTGACAGCATCGAGCGCGCTATCGAACTCAATGGCACCGCCGTTGCGAAGAATCTGGAAGCGTTCCGGATTGGCTGCCATCTCGCTAGCGACTCGCAACTCGTGGGGCGACTGCTCGCAGGAGAAGAGAGCCCGTCCGTGCCGAGATCACTCGTGGAGGTGATAGAGGATCGTGCGCAACGCCTCGATGCGTACTGGAGTGCGAGGTATTCGCTACGGTATCGCAAACTGCTGGAACAGGCGAATCGTACCTTGCCCGAGTCATTGGCGATGACGCTGGCAACCCAGCTCTACCGGGTGATGGCGTACAAGGACGAGTATGAAGTCGCCCGTATGCTGGTGTCAGCGAGCTTTCGCAAGTCTATCGAACGGGAGTTCGGTCAGGGCGTTCGTTTGAGCTATCACCTTGCTCCGCCTACTCTTGGAACCGGTAAGGACGTTCGCAAACACATGGTCGGTCAATGGATGCGCTGGCCAATGTTGGTTCTCGCGCGCCTGCAGTGGCTTCGTGAGACGCCTTTCGACCCGTTCGCCCGCAACGACGAGCGCCGGCGCGAACGGGCATGGCGGGATCGGTACATCGCATTTATCGAATTACTGCTGTCCTCCTCTGAGACATTGGATATGTCCGTGGCCGGGCAGATTGCGCAACTTCCTGCAGACGTACGGGGCTTTGGGCATGTTAAGGGCCATGCGATGGACAGCGCATCGAAGCGCTGGGACGAACTTGAAGGCCGTCTTGTCAAAGGCATTCGGCAGTGACGGCTGCGACGGAAACTGCGGAGTGCAGCGCATCGGCGGTCGCGACGGTCGGATTGATACGGGTGCCACGCATCAGCCCTTTCGAACAGGAGCAATTGATCGTCGTATGCGCCGTCCTTGGCCAAGGTTGTCGCGACAAACACATTCTTGCCTGTCGTGAGGTCGGTGTAGCCGGAATGAGTGTCACGAGCGGACATTAATTAGTCGCTGCGTCACCTCGCATATTAACAGGCACCTTCGTATTCCCTCCAGACAACGAGGAAGAACCGCGTGGTGTCTTGGCTTCGTGAACCCTGCGCCGAAAATTACGGTAGTTGATTTGCAACTTTTCTGTCCGCAGAGAATTGTGGCTGCGATTGTTGTACCCAGGCGAATGGTCTGTTCCCGCGGCGGGGGGTGCCCCTATGTGTTTCGTCAAGCATTAGGGGCTGATTTCGGGTGGTAGAAGGTTCCGTCGCGCAGCATCGCGAACAGCACGTCGCAGCGCCGTCTGGCAAGAGCGATGAGCGCCTGATTGTGGCGCTTGCCCTGCTGGACCTTGCGGGCGTAATAGTCCCTCGAAGTCGGGTCTCGCAGGGCAGCAAAGGCGGAGAGGAAGAGCGCTCTCTTGAGCACCTTGTTGCCGCGTCTGGAGGGGTGTTCGCCACGGATAGACGAGCCTGAGCGTCGGGTGACCGGGGCGAGGCCGGCGTAGGCTGCGAGATGCGCAGCTGAAGCGAAGGCTTTGTGGGCGACTTCCGTGAGGAGTCTGGCGGCGGTCCTGACGCCGACTCCCGGCATGCTGGTCAGGACCGGCCAAAGAGGGTGTGCGTGCACCAGGCGTTCAACTTCGCTGGCAACCTCGTCGCGTTGTTTGCGCAAAGACGCGAGCTGCTGGGCCAGACGCGGCATGACGATGGTTGCTGCCTGCGTACCGGGTACGACCACAGCCTGTTCGCTGAGCGCCTGAACGATTTCGGCAGCAAGGCTTTTGCCCATGCGAGGTGCAAGTTTGGTGAGGCGGTTGGCGAGTGCTTTTTCGCTGGTCGCGGCAAGCTCGGCGGGCGACGGGTACCGCTCAAGCAGATCGAGCACGGCCGGATGGTCGAGGCGCGGCCCCAGAACCCGTTCCAGTGCGGGATGGATCTGGGTAAGCAGGCCGCGAATGCGGTTGCTGGTCTGCGTGATCTGCGCGGCGAGATCGTCGTCGAAACCGCACAACATGGTGAGTTCGGCAAGCGGCTCGTCAGCAAGTCGAAGCGAGCGCAGCGTGTGCGGCATCGAGCGGGCGGCCTCTGCAATGATGGCGGCATCGCGGGCGTCGGTCTTGGCTTCGCCCGCATGCAGATCGGCGATGCGGCGCATGGCCAGACCTGGCAGATAGGCGACCAGAACGCCTTCGTCCCGAGCGACTGCCAGCGGCAGCGCGCCGATGGTGGCGGGCTGGTCGACGACGAATAGAAGTTGGCCGTGCTCCTTGAGTTCGGTGATTAGGGCGCGCAGTTTGGTTTCATCGTTTGGAAGCGCTTTGTTGTACAGGCGCTTTCCGGTCCGATCGAGAGCGACGGCGTGATGATGGCCTTTACCTACGTCAACGCCGACGAAGACATCGACGGAGTCATGTTGTTGGTTTTCTTGCATCGAAGTGTTTGTGCAGATTGAGCTGGTTGGCCTGCAACATCGGTGGCAAGTCTCGGCATCCACGTTACGGACGGCCTCAAGATGTGCCCGGCCGAGCCCCTATTAGCGATCACCAGCCACCCACCAGACCCGGTGACAACACCCCCCGGATCATGACTGCGACTGGGGGCGGGAATCATGCCGGGCCTGGCTGGCCAAATCCTCAATTATCGAGGAGTGAAGATAGTAACGGGGGCTGCCCGCTGACTAGACCACTTTACGGGGAATCCGCATGAAACGCTTCTGTTACGCAGTCACCGCCTTGCTCGTCGCCGCGAACGCCCACGCCAACCCGCTCGATCATGGCGACCTCGTGACGTTTCCGACACGGGACGGCGTGACGCAAAGCATCTTTATCGAGTCGCCGTCGCCGAGCCCGCCATGGGTAATAGTCCTGTTCGGCGGTACGCCGGGCAACTTACATCTCGACGCGAGCGGGGCGACCACGCTCAAGGGCAACTTTCTGATTCGCCCGGCGCATCACTGGATCGATTGGGGCGATGCGGTTGTCTTGGTCGATACGCCGTCCGACCATACCGAAGGCGTCGATGACCTATTCCGTCGCAGCAAGGCGTCGTTCACGGATACGCAGGCCGTCATGGCGACGTGGCGGCAACGCTTCCCGAATTCAAAGATCGCGCTGGTCGGTACGAGCGCCGAGACGGTTTCGGTGGGCAACGCGCTGGGCCGCGATCCGACGCTGGCCGATGCGTTTGTGCTGACGTCCCCGGTGACCGTCTCGCACAAGGGCAGCGCTACCATCTCCAACCTCGAAGCGGACGGCGCCAAGCATCGCGTACTGGTCATCTCGAACGAGCATGACGAATGTGTATCGTCTCCTGCCTATGCGGGCAAGCGTCTGGCCGAGCACAACCACTTCGATTTCGTCTCGGTCGATTCGACGGACGGCAACGGTGACGCCTCGCAGAAATGCGGCGGGCATTCGCCGCACGGCTTCCTCGGTGTCGAGAAAGAGGTGCTCAGCGACATCAACAGCTGGCTAGCCGGGCAGCCAGTCGCTACACAATAAACGTGTCACGATGGGCTCTTCCGCCGGCGATGAGTCCGCTCATTCGTTCTCGTTGACGTAATCCTCCGACGCCGCGCGCGTCGTTCTTTCCTGTACCGATCAACCATCACGAAGCTAGGGCACTGTGCTCCGGCTTTTGTCGTTCAAGAGAGACTGCGCATGAATGCAAGCCCGCTTCCCA
This sequence comes from Paraburkholderia caffeinilytica, assembly GCF_003368325.1. Taxonomy (NCBI): domain Bacteria; kingdom Pseudomonadati; phylum Pseudomonadota; class Betaproteobacteria; order Burkholderiales; family Burkholderiaceae; genus Paraburkholderia; species Paraburkholderia caffeinilytica. Next base: position 3,603,521 of record NZ_CP031466.1, read on the forward strand.
CGTCACCCGAGATCGCAAATCCAGGCGAGATGATCCGCCGCCCGCTGCGCGATCTGCTACGGCAACTGCCGTCGCTACCAGTCACGGAAGGAGGGCAGCCCGATTACGTCGCGGCCGATCCCGATCTGCTGGTGAGGCTCGCCGAATCGGCTGAACTTGCGCTACAGATAGTGCATGGTGGGTTTTCAGCGATCGGACTGCAGCAAAGCTACACCGCCCAGCAGATCGGGGGCGGCGAAATCCGGACATCCCATCCGGCCGCTGTCGGCAGGCTGATGGTAGAACACGGCGAAGGTCCCGCGTATGCGCAGGCGCTGCTGTTCGAGTGCCGCCGGCACACGGCCGACTAAATCGGAAATGGAAAGAAGCATGGCGATAACTGACCGCTTGAACGATGCCTTTGCGATCGCTGCCGAGTGGTTGCGCGATGCCGATGGCCTACTGGTTACGGCTAGGGCCGGCAAGGATGATCGCCTTGCCTGTCTCATTGAAGCCAAGCCGACCTGCGTGTGCCGCCATATCCTTGTATTCGGCGATCGTGAAAGGTCGACCGTCTTCGCTAAGAAGCTCATTTTCGGCGAAAATCACAGTAGCGGTGAGTGTATTAATCTCCGCTTCGAGCGATGTCGTTGATCCCAGAACATGGATTCCGCCTTCGGCGCTACGAAAGCCACGCTCGACAGCTTCACGCTCGGCCCGCAGCTGGTTGGCATTGTGGAAGGCGGCCGCCCTGAAGGCACGCAAATTCCGGGAAGCGGCGGTGCGGCCGTGTTCTGGTAAGGTTTCGATCGCTGCTGTTGCCAGACCATCGTCGAGGGCTGCCGCGAGATAGCCTGCGCAACGCTGTGCTTCGCCGCGCACGTTTCGGAATCCGGTCAGCTTTTCACCGTTCGTGCCTCACCCCGACTGTCTCGGCTATGAGATTTACGAAACAGGAGCCAGGTCACGAAAGGAATCGCGAGGAACAGACATGCGTACCAGCACAGCATCATGTCTGCACCCCGCTACCAATTCCCACACGGTGAGCAGGGGTGCATTCCAGATCGAGAGTCAGCCAAACCAGCAGTTTCAAAAGATGTTGCGAAGACCCACTGCAATGCCCGTCTGGTTGTTGCGACCAGGAAAGTCTGCAGTCGCCGCCCCCGTCCCACGGATGTAGTCAACGGTCCCGTACACCTCCGTCCGTTTAGAAAGCGAGTATTCTGCAAGCAGAGCAGCAGAGTATCGAGTCCCACGCCCCAAAGTTGTGCCGTCGCTATTGAGCGCATTTCGCGAGTGGTCGTAGTAGCCGGCGGCCGTGAGGAGCAACGGCGACGTTACCTGCCACGTCGTTCCGACGTAGAACCCGTCGTCAATTCGATTTGTCTTTGTCTTCGGCGTCCATGTAGACGCCGGTGAGCCTGTCGCGCCCATGTAAAGATCCACGATGCCGGTGTTGTCCTGCGCGTGCAACCAGCCCGCGTATGCCTTGACCGAATCGAGCGAATAGACTGCGCTCACGTTGACCACTCGGAACTTGTTGTTGGCGCTGTCGCTGTTTTGCTGATAACCCGCGTCGAACGAAAGGCCATTAACCACATACGACGCTGTCAGACCATACATGCTGCTGGCGCCGAGACTTCCTGGTACACCTCCCACGCTGTACATTCCCTCGACGTTCAGGCCGCCAAATTGCCCGTTATATTTGATCGCATTGTTCGAACGCAACCCATAGCCGAGAGCGCCAGGAAGCCAGCCATCCTGATCGTAGTTGCCAACTGTGAGCGGGTCATACACATCGCCGAGTTGATCGAAAAGCGGGGTGTTCTGGCGACCGACCGTCACCGCGCCATATCGGTTGCTCGAAAGACCGACATAGGCGAGGCGACTGAAAAGGGTATTGGTGCTCGCCAACTGACCGTTCCAAAGGTTGAATCCATTCTCGAGGCGGAAGATCGTTTGTAACCCCCCGCCGAGATCTTCACTTCCCTTGAGACCCCACCGGCTCCCGGTAACAGGGCCCACGCCCATCGCCAGTTGACTGTCGTTTTTTGCGTCCGCGTTCGTCAAGTAGCGCAGACTGGTGTCCACGATTCCGTACAGCGCGACGGAGCTTTGTGCGTGAACATATGGCACTGTGCCAGCCAGCATGGTGCCGGCGAGCAATCTAATAAATGCTGTCGTTTTCATTGCCGTTAAATTTCTCGTAGACGATTCGTTATACTTCATTGTGATCACGCGAACGTTAGCTCGGCTGCGGTCTTATCTCGCAACTGGATTCGTGCATGTAAGATGAATCGAGGCCGGCCACGATCCTGGATCACACTACATGCTGACCGAGTCGAGCAATGTCTTCTTTCCTGTTATGTATTGGTAGAGAGAAATCACACCGTGCTTCAGGTCGCCCTTTGAGTCAAAGACGGTCTCGCCGGTGATGCCGTGGTAATCCGTAGAGCGCATGGCGTCCAGAATTTTTTTGGGATCCGTGGAATTCGCACGTTTCATTGCATCGACAATGATGTAGACGGCATCGTAGGTCTCAGGCGAATAGACCAATGGCGGATGACCGAATCGCTTCGTGTACTTTGCCGTGAACGCGGCCCCCTCAGGCATCGTCTCCAGCGCTGCCCCCGCTTCCGAGCAAACCACGTTGTCTGTCGCTTCGCCCGCAAGGCTTGACAACGTCGGCGAACACACGCCGTCGCCCGCGAGAAACTTCGCTTGCACGCCAAGTTGCCGTGCCTGCTTTGCGAACGGGCCGCCAGTGGCATCCATGCCGCCGTACATAATCGCGTCGGGATTCTCTCCCTTGATCTTCGTCGCGATCGCACGGAAATCTACAGCATGGTCATTTGTAGCGTCGTGGGATAGGACCTTTATCCCAAGTGCAGTCGCCTGCTTTGCAAATTCCGCCGCTAAGCCCTGCCCGTACGCGGTCGAATCGTCAACGATGGCAACCGACTTCACGTGCAGTTTCTTTGCCACGTAGTGAGCCAGCGCCGGTGCCTGCTGTCCGTCCGTTGCGACCAATCGGTATGTCGTTTTGAAGCCCTGCAACGTATAGATGGGATTGGTCGCGGACGGAGAAATCTGGACGATTCCTGCATCGCTGTAAAGTTTCGACGCGGGAATCGTCGTTCCCGAATTCAGGTGTCCAACGACCGCAACGACATTTTCATCGACCAATTTTTGTGCGACTTGGGTCGCAGTCTTGGGATCGCCGGCGTCATCCTGCGAATCGAGTACGAGCGTGATCTTCTTCCCGCCGATCGCCAGACCTTTTGCGTTGATTTCCTCAACTGCCAAGGTCGCGCCATTCTCGTTGTCTTTACCCAGATGCGCGATGCCTCCAGTTAGCGGCGCGACATGACCAATCCGCACCACTTCGTCCGCGTAAGCTACATTCCCTAATGGCAGAGAGAAAATGGCGAGCGCCATCATCTCCACCTTCATGTTGCGAATGTTTTTCATACAGTCTCCAATTGGTACTTCTAATTTTTAATATGTGAAGAGAGCCGCGCGTTATGGCTTTCACATGAACTTCCCAACTACCACTGCCGCTACCAAAAAGACAATTGATTCATTGAATAAAAGCGATAGCATGCGACGCCGGATTGTTCCGAAACAATCCGTCATTCGTCTATCGTTAGATGAAGCCTAGATCCTCAAGAACATGTGCAACGAGCGGCCGACGCACTACAAGTACGAAGGTTGCCGGCGCGGCTGATGGAGGACTTCTATCTTCGGGTGTCGGATGATTGCAGGACCGTGTACTACCGCTAGCGCTGCTTCGGAGATTACTGATTAGGCTCCGATGAGCGCGCGCTCAAGTGTGCGAAGAAACAACTCGTTCTGATCTGGCAACCCCACCGAGATGCGCAACCAGTCGCCAAGCCCATAATTGTCGACCGACCTCACGATGATTCCGTGGCGCAGCAGGTAGGCGTTTACGCGCGAGGTATTGGCACCAAATCGGGCGAGAACGAAATTGCCATACGACTCCAGGCAGGGAATGGCGAGCTTTCTAAGCCCTGTAGCGAGCTGCTCCAGCCCATGCTTGTTGAGTCGAAATGTTTGCTCTCGAAAATCCTGATCTTCAAGCGCTCCGATTGCCGCAGCTTGCGCCACACTACTTACATTGAACGCGGGACGGATGCGATTCAAGAAACCAGCCACTTCCGAGGAACTGATCGAGTAACCAACACGTAGCCCGGCCAAGCCGTAGGCCTTTGAAAACGTGCGTGTCACGATGAGGTTCGGATATCGTTTTACCCACGCGATGCTGTCGTACTGAAACTCGGGGGCGAGATATTCGTTGTACGCCTCATCGAGAACGACAACGATATCGCTACGCATGCAGGCGATGAACGTTTCGAGCTTGTCTGGTGCAAGATACGTTCCGGTGGGATTGTTCGGATTTGCCACGAAGATGACTTTAGTATCGCCGCGGGTCGCTCGGTTCATCGCATCGAGATCATGCGAGAAGTCTCTTGCATTCACGACAATGCCGTCGGCGCCTGTGCGCAGCGTCGCTTGCGCGTAGACCGAGAACGCGTACTGCGCAAACACGGCCGACCTACCCATCGTCAAGAATGCGCTCGCAATTAGCTCAAGTATGTCATTCGAGCCGGCCCCGAGGGTAATCCATGCTTGAGGAACATCGAATTGCCGGCTGAGCGAAGCCTTTAAATCGAATCCGTTCGGGTCAGGGTAGAGCGCAGACGTCTGCACCGCCCTCAATGCATTGCGCCGGGCCTTGGGTGACATGCCCAAAGGGTTTTCATTGGAGGCCAACTTCACAATCTTCGATGGATCGATTCCGAACTCCCGAGCCAGTTCGTCAATCGGCTTGCCGGCCTGATACGGGTGCGCCTTGAGTACCTGCGATACAACGTCGACCATACTTTCCTCATCCGATGCGAAGTTTCAGCAATACCATTCCGAAGTAGCACAAGTAGAGCTACAGACCTGCTCAAACGAATGGGCGCATTTGATCCATACAAAATCTGCTTGGCAATGCGGCACCGCTCATATACATCATGAACGTCCTTCATTCTTCGGTTGGCCGCAAGCGTCGCGCAGCGCGATGAAACTAAGCGGGAATGTTGTGGCGTGACTCGAAATCACCGTGTCGCTGCAATTCAGCCGCGAGCACGAAGGCGCGGTCAGGGCATCTCGGGATAGCGGTTCATCAGATTAAACAGCGTCTCGCGCAGCCAGCGATGCCCGGGATCCTTGTGCCATCTCGGGTGCCAGACGGACTGAAGTCCGTAAGGCTCGATCGATTCGGGAAGGTCAAGCTGCTTGACCTCGGCGGCTTGGGTGATTCCCTCGCTCAGGCGCGTAGGAACGGTCGCGAGATACTCCGTACCTCGGATGAGCCAGGGGACGGAGAGAAATCCACTGACGGTCAGAAAGACGCTTCTTTTGATCCCGCGCGGCGCGAGCGCTTTTTCCTGAAGATTGAAGTCCAGGCCGGACCTTACGACAATGTGTTTTTCGCGCGCATAGTCTTTCCACGTCAAGCGCGATTTGATACGCGGGTGCTGAGTCGATGCCAGCACGACATAGCCGTGCTGGAACATGGTCTGGCTGTAGAAGTGACCGTGTGCCTCCGGCAGGTTGCCGAGGGCGAGCTCGGCCTCTCCGCGTTCCAGTGCATCCAGCATTGCGTCGTTGTGCATCCTCTGGACGCGCAACGTGCAGTTCGGCGCATGTGTCCGTAAATGGCGTATCAGCGGGGGAAGAAACACGACCTCGGCCATGTCTCCCATCGCCAGCGAAAACTCGCGTTGTGCGGCTCCGGCATCGAACGTCGATATGGCGAGGACCTGCTCGGTTAACGTTTCCATGATTCGATGCACGGGCTCGAATAACTGCTGGGCACGAATGGTGGCCACCATGCCGGTACCAGAACGCACGAACAGTTCGTCGTCGAAGAGTTCTCGGAGCTTGCGCAGGCCATGGCTGACGGCCGACTGCGTCAGCCCGAGCTGCTCGGCGGCGTTGCTGACGTTTTTCTCGATGTAGACAGAATGAAACACCCGCAGCAGGTTCATGTCCATCGATGGAAAATGAATTTTGTTCATATGAGCTATTCGCAGAATGATCTTGTTGAATGTTCGGGCGTGCTGTCCAATGTTGTCAAGGTCAACAAGGGAGACGAAACGTGTTCGTGCGGAATTGCTGGTATGTCGCGGGATGGGATAACGATGTCGGTGATGAAGGATTCCTCAGCAGAACCATCATCAACGTACCGCTCGTGTTCTGGCGAGACGCGGCTGGAAAGGTCATCGCGCTGGAGGACCGCTGCTGCCATCGCGGAGCGAAGCTGTCCATGGGACGCAAGGAGAACGGCGGAGACTGCGTCCGATGCATGTATCACGGTCTGGTGTTCGATCGGACCGGGCAATGCATCAGCGCGCCGGCACAGGACAGGCTGCCGCCTCAGGCGAAAGTGAGAAGCTTCCCGATCGTCGAATCGCATCGATGGATCTGGATCTGGATGGGCAACCCGGACCGTGCAGATGAGTCGCTGATTCCCGATACTCGTTGGCTCGACCATCCGGAATGGCGTTCGCAAGATGGCTATCTTCACTACGACGTCAACTATCTGCTGATCGCAGACAACCTGCTCGATTTTTCCCATTTGCCGTTCCTGCACCCCACGACAGTGGGAGGTTCGACCGACTATGCATCCGTATTGCCGAAAGTCGAGCGCGGTGAACGAGGCGTCCGCCTGACGAAATGGGTGAAAGGTACGCAACCGCCGGCGTATTCGGCAAAGTATGCGAACTACCCGGAAGGCGCGCTGGTGGATCGCTGGATGTATTACGACTTTCTTGCGCCGGGGGTTCTGCTAATGGATTCCGGAATGATGCCCGCCGGTACGGGAGGAAATGTCGAGCACCGGGAGAGTGCTCTCGCGTTTCGTGGTTGCCAGGCGTTGACGCCGGAAACGGAGACGTCGACGCACTACTTCTTCGCACACCCGCACAATTTCCTGATCGATCGCCCGGAGGTCACGAAGGAAATCCACGCGGGCATCGTGCACGCGTTCGAGGAAGATCGCCAGATGATCACGTCTCAACAGCAGAATATCGAGCTGGATCCGTCGTTCAAGATGGTGCCGCTCGGCATCGATGCCGCGCTCTCTCAATTTCGCTGGGTCGTCGATAAGCTGATCCGCGAGGAGCAGCCATCATGAAGGCAAACGAATCGATGACGCTCGTCGTAACCGGCTATCGCGCAGAGGCGCTCGATGTCGCTTCGTTCGAGTTGCGAGATCCGAGTGGCAAGCCACTGCCGGAGTTCGCTCCGGGGGCTCACCTGGAAATCACGTTGCCTGAATACGATAGCGCCCCGAGTAGCCTGATTCGCCACTATTCGCTGTGCAACGATTCCGCGGAAACGAATCGGTATGTCATTGCGGTCGGACGCGCATCGAACAGTCGCGGCGGATCGCTTGCCATGCATGAGCACGTGCGGGTCGGCTCCACATTGCGGGTGCGTTCACCGCGGAACAATTTTCCGTTGGTCGGGGACGCCGGACATTACCGGTTCATTGCAGGCGGGATAGGCATTACGCCGATCCTGTCCATGATCCGATGGTGCCAGTCGCACGAAAAGAGCTGGTCATTGCTGTACTGCACACGTAGCCGGACACGCACTGCGTTCTACGAGACCTTGGCGGGATTCGGCGCCGCGGTGCGGTTTCATTTCGACGACGAGTCAGGCAGCCTGCTTCCGGACCTCGCTCGCGAGCTCGCTGATGGAGTAGCGTCGGAACACGTGTACTGCTGCGGCCCGGGTGGTCTGATGCACGCGGTAGAGGAGGTGTGGACAGGCCGCTCCCCGGAATCCGTTCATTTCGAATGGTTCTCCACAAAGGGGCTTTCGAATGTTCAGCCCGCCTCCCACGAGGTTGCATTCGACATCGTGCTGCGATCGACAGGAGAGCGGCTTCGCGTCGAGCCTGGCACGAGCATCCTCGAGACGCTCGAGCAACGAGACATTAGCGTGCCGTTCGCATGCCGCGAGGGCCTTTGCCGTACGTGTGAAACTCCGCTGTTCGGCGGTGAGGCCGATCATCGTGACTACGTGTTGTCGGAAGTAGAGCGCCGTGCGCAGTCGTCGGTGATGATCTGCGTTTCGCGTGCCCGGAGCGACACGCTGATACTCGGCGTCTAGCCAGATGATTTGCCAGGCAGGCGCCGCACTGGAAGCACGGAAACGATCGCTGCACGCCAAGAGTAGTTCGATTGCGAAGGCGCCGTGCGGCGCAAGCCGCGCATGCGCGAGAGATGCGGCGATTGCCCATCGAGTCGTTTGCCCCGAATGCTCACTGTCCGCTAGATGAACAGGGACTTCGCGAGAGCTGCCCAGGATGGCGCGTCACATTGTGGGCCGAGCCGGGAGGATCGCGCCGCGGCACTCGCCGAAGCCGATGCGAACGGCATCCGGCTTCTAGCACCCCAGCCGCTGATGAGCACCGTATCTCCGTCGTCGAGGAAGGTACCCGTACATATAGATCCTGAGCATCACGCCTGGATGATAGGACGGGCGGCCCGTCAGTACCAGCGCGGTACCGTTGAAGCCAAGTTCCGCAAGGTCCAGTTCGTCGACAAAGGCATCTATGACCCTGACCGGATTGTCCTGTCCAATGTAGTCATCGATGCATTCGGGAAGTAGTGCCACCTGCTTGCGGTCATCGCCTTCAACGAATCGCTTCGTGAGTCACCCTGTCTGAATGCGTTGATTCAGTTTAGGCGATCAATGCATTTTCACACGCCCTCGGCCAACAAGAGACAATCGCGGAGCACCGACAAATGACGGGGCATCGGCCCCACAGCAGTCACTCGTCGTTGAATCATCCTTAGATGAAAGGCTATGTTTGCGGGACGGCGTGGACGCGTGTCATGAACTGAACAAATCATCGACGATACGTCGTCCCGCGCTATAGCCACCCATGAGCGCATCAGCTTCGCTGAAAAATGGCTTGCCTTGAGATTCACCAAAACGCAACGGGGAGAAAACGGCAAGAGCGGCACCGGCCTTGCAGATTCTCACGACCGCGACATAGCCCGCGCTGGATAACGCACTGCGTCCGGCCTGCCAGCTGAAGTCAGTCTCTACGGCCACCTCGACATCGAATCCGTGATAGTGATAAGTGCGGTTCATAGGCTCACCCGTTCCGCCTGCCGCGACATCCGCTGGACGTCGTCCGGTTCCAGAGTGCGGATATACCGGTAGAAAAGCTCTACGATTCCACGAGTAGGAATGCTGGCGGAAAGCGTCGCTATCTTGACCGGGGCGAACCACCTGCACTTCGCGATCTCGTTGCTGGGCTGTACGCGTGCATGATGCGCAACGTCGGTGAAAAAGACGTGATGCAAGGTGTTGAAACCGGTGAATTGAAAGAGGTATGTCAACTCATTAGCCACAAGCGTCGTTTCTTCCGACAGTTCGCGTAGCGCGGCTTCATGGGGCGTTTCATCCCGACAGATTCTCCCACCAGGTAACGCCCATCTTGATCGTTCTCTGGCAACCAGCAGAATCCGGTTTTCCCGCACGCATACCACGGTCGCTCTGTCTTTCATTCTTTCCCTGCCCACCTGATCTCTTGACCATCAGCCGAAACCTGCGGCAATGCAAGCAGCGCCGGCGACTTTTTCCCGGCATTGTAAATCCTGTCGAAAATGCCGCACCCGAATCTTTTAGGCGGCGTACCAGCAGGCATCGCTGTATCTGGCGCGGTAATCCGGGATTAACTGTTGTTTTCCACTCTAACAGTCGGCACGGTATCGCGCTAAACTGGCTCACCTCGCGGTCGGGCAACTTTTACTGATACAACTCTCCATGGGGCCGCGTACAGGGTAGGCGAGTGCCGGTCATGCTCAAACCGGGTTCGAGCCACGAGCGTCGATTTACTGTGACGCTCAGCCGACCAAGGGGGAAGGGCCGAAGTCTCGTGGGCGAACGGTTGGACGCCAGGAGTCCGAATCATGATAACGACGTTCACGCTGATCGATCTTGCTGGCACCGTTGCCTTGCTGCTGCTGGGCACCCAGATGGTCCAAACCGGCATGCATCGGGCATTCGGCGCAGGTCTTCGGTCACTCCTCGCCAGGTCGCTGGGTGGACCCTTCCGGGCCTTCCTCGCCGGAATAGGCGCGACGGCGGCATTGCAGAGCACCGCGACGACCGGACTCATGGTCGAGGGCTTCGCTGCGGAGGGGCTCGTCGGACTTGTACCCGCGCTTGCCGTGATGCTGGGGGCAAACGTCGGCGCAACGTTGATCGTGCAGTTACTGTCACTCGACCTCGCGGAAGCCGTTTCGCCGGCCCTGATCCTTGTCGGCGCGCTGATGTTCCGCAAAGTATCGAACACACGTGCACACGACCTGGGACGCATGTTCATTGGTCTGGGCCTGATGCTGCTCGCGCTGCACCATCTGCTTGATCTGATGACCGAATACGAGGATGCACCAAGCCTTCGCATGCTGCTAGGCGCTGCGTCCACCGTACCGGTCGTCGATGTTTTGCTGGCTGCGGGTTTGACATGGGCAGCAGATTCGAACGTCGCGGCGGTCCTGCTTGTCACCTCGCTTTGCGCGCGGAACGTCGTCCCGCCCAATACGGCCTTTGCGCTGGTGATGGGCGCGAACCTCGGCACCGCGATCAACCCCGTACTGGCACGGACGGCACCATACGATCCCATATTGAAGCGACTGCCGGTCGGAAACCTGCTCACACGGGTCACCGGCGTTGTGTTGGCGCTTACAGCACTCGGACCGATCGGCCACTTCATGGTCACCATGGAACCGGACAATGCACGAGTGGTTGCGGATTTTCACACGCTCTTCAACGTGGCTCTCGCCTGCGTATTCCTGCCGATGCTTCCGCTCTATGCGAGCCTGTTGAGCCGATTGCTGCCTTCGCCCGTAGAAGTCGCCGATCCGCAGCAGTCGCCGTGCCTCGATTCCACCTCTAGCCGGATTCCAACCGGAGCGTCGGGGACCGCACCCAGGGCACTTCGGTTCGTCGATCGCTTCGGCGAAATGCTATCGGGCATTCATGCATCACCGTCAGATCGTGGGCGCAAGCTCATTGCTGAGGTACGCCCGCATGACGATATTCTGGACAGCCTGAATGGCGCAGCCAGGACTTACCGGACGTCTCCCGGTGCCGGGAAGATCGAGGCAGCGATGTATCCGCACCTCGATAAGAAAGTCAACGTGGTCTATCGTGAGGAGAACGGGCGAATCGATGTGAAGCCGGGCAGCGGCCACTCGCTAGAACACGGCAGTTCTGATGGCAACGCAAAGACGTATTACCCCGCAAGCTCCCTCTGGCTCACCTTGCAGGATCTCCAGGTCGTTCAACAACTGGAACCTGCTGACGGAGAAGCGCAATCCACCCTTACTACCTGCGTCCGTGGAACAGCTTTCTTTGATGACGCTTGCCTGTCAGTTATTGGCGAACACGGGAATAGCACCCGCAAGGTCCAGATCTCATTCGCGGGCAGGGAAATCCGTCCGGCAGACCGGCAGGGCCTGCGTGAATGGCAGGACGTGCTCGGTACGACGTTCTCGGATATCCCACTGGGCACCGCAAGGCTCGGCTACAACCCGACGGACCTGGAGATGCAGGAACCTGATCAGTGGTGGGCGTCTTGCCACGTGCCGGAAAGCAGCATGAAGGCGCTGATACAGGGGGTTGAGGCTGGCCGCCTTGCCTCGGTCAAGGTCGGTTTGTGTCTGAAGAACGTTTATGTGTCGAGGCAGGTGTTTGCTGATTTTCCGGGGGAGTCGTACCTGTTTCTCAGACCGGGAATGGAAGGCAGCGAAATGGAATCGCCGGAAATTGCGAGCGGATATGTCGTTCATCTCGCGCTCGACTTCGGAAAAGTCAGCTTCGACGTGCCTGGTCAACGCGACAGTTCACGCGAGGGTCAACACCAAACAAACGCTGGTGACGCAACCTCGATGAACGCACTTGTCGAGAGGTTGAGCACGCTCGTCGTCAGCCTGAAATGGCTTGCGGTACTTATCGCCGTCCTGGTTATTGTTTTCGTATTCAAAAATCGATGATCGAACCATTGACGCGCTCACGTACGGCAGTTGCCCTCTCGTTCATTGGTGCCTGTCCGTTTGATCGCAAGACTCTAAATAATCTTGATGATAATTTAGTTTGTTGATGGCGTCTTTTTGGCTACGTACGCTACCTTCAAACTGTGCCAATGCGGAACTCGCAGGCTGCGGCAGTCAGGAAAAATGTCGGTGCGGGGCGGGGAGTATAGCGATGAAAATGTCTCACAGATTAGGAAGCCCCGATACGGCGGGACCGGTGTGGGGACTTGTCTTTGGCGTGTTCATGACGGCAATCGGAATAGGCCTCTGGTTTTATGCGACGTCGTCGGCCTCCTCCGGACGACAGGATGAATCGTTGGCCGTAGCGGCCGTCATCGTTGGCCTGTTTTCTGCCGTCTACGCGGGGCGCGAACTCTGTCACAAACGTCGGTAGATCGCCTGTCCGGACTAAGGATGTTGTCGATCAAGTGGCGCTACCCGGTATGCCGGAGCGCGTTTATTTTGCCGCCGCGCGCGTCACGCTAACACTCGCGGGATCCGTTTGCTCCTTCAACACCGTGCAAGGCTACTGATCTGCATGTCTCGACGGTCGAGCACGCCGGGGCTCGTATGCCATCACCTCGTGCCCAACCACAATCGATATTAATCGACATGCGACCTGGACACTCCCGACGCCAGTCACCGGGCCCCGCTCGCGATAGCTGCGGCAAGGCAGTCTCGCTGCGACTGCAGACGTGACCAGGCGGTCATAAGCGCGTCGAGGGACGCTAGCTCCTTGTCACAAGATCCCAAACGCTGAAGCAGCGAAATGTACTCCCTTCGCACGGCAATCACGCCTTCAAGCGCCACCAGGGCTTGCTCAACTTCGCGGAGTTGTCGTCGCAGGTCATCTGTCATTTCAATCTTCCCGACGGACGAACGCATCCTGTTCCTCCTGGACTCACTCCAGCGATTCCAGTGCGCCCCGGCTCTCGTTGCTGATGCCGAATCGGGGAAGCTCGCCGGTTCGGCATCAGCACTCTCTTAAGGGCGTAGTGGATTGACGCGGGCTCCCCTGGCGCGGCGTGACCGTACGGGCACGGTTTCGTTCGAGGCATCCTCTCGCGTCCATGGTGGACTCGCCAAAGTACTGTGTAAACGTACAGTATCGCGGGTTGCACGTAAAGACCTAGACTTACCATTCCGACACAAACGCGGAGCGCGCCATGGTCACCAAGACCGTCCGCCGGACATTTTCCGGTCTGACTTCGGCGTTTTCGCTAGGTCCGAAGGGCAAGCAAGGGGTCGCAGATACCGTGAAATCGGCCCAGCAACGCGCCGACGAAGCCTGGAGACGCACGACGCACGGAGTCCACAGTTCCCTACTCAGTAAAGTCCCGAAAGCCTGATTTTCGGAAACCAGAAGCAGGATCGAGCCTGCCGTCCGAATTAGCTGTCACCGAAGCCGGAGACGAACCATGACTGCGCCGCAAAAACTTTACGGTGTGACGCTTAAGCCCCAAGCCAGGGCTCCGCGCAAGCTGATCGAAGTCCCCGACCCCGAGGCTCGCCCCGACCTTCTGGAAGCCGTTCGCCGAGCCGTGGCTGAGAATCGGGAAGCTGGGGAGCGACGATCCCGAGAATAATTCGATCGAGTATGGTGGCCGTGGCACATGCGATTTGAACTACGAGACATAGCCGCCCGGGTTGGAAAGACTATCGAATCGGGTAGCTGGCTGGTGCGGCGTAGGGAATCGCTCCAAGCCTGAAAGCAAAGGTCACATGGCGACCAAAGGTAACTCCAGGCGATATGGCGCGGTCGGGCAAGGACTGCGCGAACTGGCCGTCAGATTCAAGGTAGGTTCGTCCGTCTCTAAACCAATGTCTCTTTCCGAGCCTGGACGTGTCCCTCGACCGCAATCGGTCAACGGCTCAGTTGGGTCGAAATTTGCCGGTCGACTTGGCTTTCTGGGCGATATGAGGAACTCCAAACCTATCGTCGCAGGGCAGGCCGAAGCTCGCAAGTTTTGGTTCCCAACGAAAAAATCGTCCAATTCCACATAATTGGGGCTATCTACCCCTTCATTTGCGGACACTGGTCCTTGTAGGAACACGATTATGTCGCCGGATGGCACCTAGCGTGACCACGCCGGACACCGGCGGAGGACCGGCGCGCGCGCAACCGGATCACTGCGATGCGGCCCGGACGTCGGACAGCCCGCAGTGCGTAGACGCAACAGGGGCGGCAACGGGCGATCATCCGAGGTACCCGAGGGTGGGCCCGGGCTTGCCGGGAGCGACCGCATTTCCCAGTTGGCGCGTCGCGGGAGCGACCTGCGTCCGCCTGGTTATCAAATCCATGCCGCTGACACGGGCGATCGACAACACAAGGATGCGATCCCAGGCGCGGGTTCACGGCGGCGTCACCATCCACGCCTGGGACATGCTCGCAACGCCTGTGATCGCGGATCGGTCCGACCGCCGGCCAATTGCGCAAAGGCGTGCAGATCGGGTGGGGTGGCGACATTCACAACCACAGAAAGGAAAAGCAATGAACAAGCAGGAACTGGCGGATGCGGTCGCCGCGAAGACGGGCGGCAGCAAGGCGGCAACCGGCGAGGCGATCGATGCGTTTATTGACGCAGTCACGGCCGCCGTAAAAAGGTGAGACTGTGCAGTTGATCGGCTTTGGGTCGCTTTCCACGAGCGCGCGCGCCGCGCGGGTCGGCCGCAATCCGGCGACCGGTGCCGAAATCCAGATCCCCGCAGCGAAGACCGTCAAATTCACGGCGGGCAAGGCGTTCAAGGATGCGGTGAACGGCGCCTGAGACCGGGCGCAAGCCGTCGGCCGGATCGCCGCGACAGATGCTGGCGGCAGCAACAGCACGGAGTGATCGGGCAAGGCCTAGACCCCAGCCAGCCGGCCTGGTAGCATCAGTGCGAGATGTCGCGACGTACTGCGGCCCCTGCGATTCGCTGTATGTCTCTATCGATATCCGCATGGAAAAGAAACGATCGCGGACCGGGCGCGAAATCTCGTGCCCAACGATCGGCGCATTACTGCGTTACCGGACGCGCATCGTGCGCGTCATTGCGGAAGCCCGCGGGCAACGCGCGATGATCGAATCGCTCGATACCACTGGCCGGACCTTCGTGAGCACTGTGAAGTGGGTCAGCCTGCGTGAGCTGGGTAATCAGCTTTTCTGAAGTTGGATCTCTTCGCGGGCGATCGTCGGTCATTCCGGGATGCCTGCGGATCAAATACCTCGACTCTCCAGCTTCGAAATGCCCGCCGGTGCCCGAACGTGGCAAGCGCGTGCTCATCCCATCACACTGGATGCGGAAATTTGCAGCTCGTATAGGCCTACGAGCAAGGTAAGCGCAAATTCCTATCATAAGCTCCGTGGTTATGAAAATTGCGCTGATTATTACGATTTGGTGCAGTAACGTCTGATTTTTCTTGCGCTAATCTGAACG